>CAQTYU010000016.1 GCA_948890655.1 Christensenellaceae bacterium | reverse complement strand
TGCCGAAGGCTCCCCCAGAACCTTGGCAAGCTGTGCGGAAACGCTTTGAATTTCCGCGCTGTTACCCGTTGCGCCTGCAAGCAATAACGCGCTTGCAAGCTCCAAAATCTTTTGTTTGTCCATTGTCTGAACTCCTTGAAAACGTATTCACCGCAAAGGGTGTAGGCGCAAGGGTAATTCAGACGGTGGGCATTTTCAATTAGAATTTGTCCGCAATTTTTAGCGGCTTTTCGTTGGTTATTTCAGTTTCAGCATATTTTCGCCGACTGTAATAAAGTCGCGCTGGGCTTGCTCGCCGTAACGTTTCCCTATCTGCCGTAAAACGTGAATACAATCTTCTTCTATTGGGGTTACGTTCATTTTGCGGGTTTCAGATAATCCCGCTGCACGTTCGGCAGGTGTGAAATCTTCCCGCCCGATTAGCTCGTCCATACTAATTTTAAAGTAATTTGCAATTTGCTGTAATCGCTTTGAGTTTGGTATTCGGTCAGTGCTTTCCCACATTCCAACGCTACCTTTACTAATGTTTAATGCTTGGGCTAAATCGCGCTGAGTTAGTCCGCGATTTTCGCGAAGTTCTTTTAATTTAAGTGAAAATTTCATAGTAATTACCTCATAAAAAGAGTAACATACTACAATTTAGTGGAAAACTTTTTAAAGTAATTGCTCATTATAGTGACCAAAATATTGACGTGGTCACTTTTTTATGATAAAATGCTCACAAAAAGGAGCAAAGAAATATGACAAAAAGCAAGTACAAAAAAGGCGGAATAAACATAACGGCGATATTATGCGCCGTTATAATCGCGGTCGCGGGCGTTCTTGTAACGCTTATCGGCGTTGGGTCGTCGTGGTTCACGAATGCAGACGTTCGCACGTGGTTTAACAGCTGGGGCAAAGCCCCTGAAACCTATGAAATCGCGGTCTTGCCGCAGGAAGCGGGCTGTATGGTTTTAAGCAGTACCAAAGCCAAGGGCGCGCCCGTCTTTAACGGCGCATATTCAAACGAGCAAAAAACCTGCACGCTGACGGCAACGCTTACGCCTGCGGACGCGTACTATTCTTCCGTAACGTGGTCAGCAACCGACCAAGACGGCAACGCGAGCACGCACGTTAAGCTTACGCAGGACGAGAACAACCCGCTTACGGTGCAGGTCGAGCTTGTCGGCGAGCTGTTCTTCACCGAGCGCATAACGGTGGAAATCGTTTCGGTCAATACTTTGACCGCGACTTGTAATGTTGATTATCTGGCTTTTCCCGACAGCGTGAACGTATCGCCCGACCCGTATACGGAGTACTTGAAATGCGGCGCGACCTACTCGCTTAATTACGACTTTAACTATGGCACAACGGCGG
>CAQTYU010000015.1 GCA_948890655.1 Christensenellaceae bacterium | reverse complement strand
GTGGGTCCCTTTTCAAATGTTCTTCCTGGGTCCCTTTTCAAGTGGTAGCTACAGGCGTGGATAAAATCGTAAACGGATGGCAGTCGTTGGGCTGGCCGCTTCCTACCGTTACGGAGGAAACGCGACCGGACTACGTGGTGCTGACCATGCAACTGGGGGGAAAAACCGACAAGAAAACAACCCAAGAAAACAACCCAAGAAAACAACCCAAGAAAACAACCCAAGAAAACAACCTAAGAAAGCCCAATAAGCAAGATTTGAGAAAAGAGGAGATTTTGAAGTTCTGCATCGAACCGAAATCGTTGTTTGATATAATGCAGTATTTGAACCTCAAAGCCAGAAAAAACGTGATGAATGTCTATATCAATCCGATGCTTGGCGCAGGTGTGTTGAAAATGACGGAGCCGGAAAACCCTACAAGCCGTAACCAGATGTATGTAACGGCGAAAGCGGAGACGCATGATGAAGCGTAAGAAGTATAAGCCTTCAATATGAGGAAAAACAATACAAAGAGGAGAACAGTCTTGTTCCCCTCTTTTTTAATTCTACAAAAAGAGAGCTACGGCAGGGAGAGTATCGGTATTCCGGAGGCTGTCTCCTTATATGGGAGAAAGCCGGAGCGCGGAATGGTGTCATGCGGTTTTGTTTACAGGTATCATCATTTTCAGGTAGCGGCGAAAGCGGATACGCATGGTGAAGCGTAAACGAGTAAATACCAGCCCTCAATATGAGGGAAGATAATGAAAAAAGGAGAATACAGCCATTGAACAGGACATTGGCAGGCGCAATGTTGGTGTTTTTTTGTAAAATGCTGATTGCGAAATAAAAAAAACAGGGTAAAAGCCTCGTTTTTATGGCAGAATTTATGTAATTTCGCATTTGGAGGTATTATGCCTCTTGAAAATGAAAAACATATATGGACGCATATCATCCAAAACGGCGCATCACGCTCTCTTTTGCCGAATGGAAAGGGCGTGACTACATAGCGGTTGCCCACGGTGGCGACGCCTCCCTACGCAGGAGGCTGTCGGACGAGCCGGGAGCTGTCGCCAAAGGCGGCACGGTCTATATCCCTGCCGACGGATTTGTTCTGACCGACTTCTTTGACCGCTATGTGGGCGAGGCTTTCATAGACTATTCGGCAATAAAGGAATCTCCGCCAAAGTCGAAACCAAAGCCGACGCAGCCCTCACGTACAGACCTGCCTCCGGGCTTCATGGAGAAACTGCGGCAGGTGCGTTACAGCGACCATACCGTCCGGGTATATACAACGTATTTCAGGGACTTTCAGGAATACTTCGAGGGGTGCGACATCGACCGGATTACGCCCGAAGAGATAAACGGCTATCTCGTTTTTCTTATCAATGAGAAAGGAATATCCACCTGCCAGCAGAACCAGAGGATAAACGCCATAAAGTTCTATTACGAGAAAGTGTTGGGACAACCCCGGCGGTGCTACGCCGTCAGCCGTGCCAAGCGCGAGAAAACGCTGCCCGACG
>CAQTYU010000014.1 GCA_948890655.1 Christensenellaceae bacterium | reverse complement strand
TATATTCGATTAAAATATTTAAAACCGTTTGCAAATTTTCACGGTTCGCATTTTCCGCAAAGTTCAAAAGCGGCGATAGTTTTGTATCTTGCTGAATATCCAAAAACCAAATGTTTGTTAATATACTTTCGATAGTCCAATAATCGGTTTCGGTAAAAAGTTCGTTTAATAAAAACAAGAAACCCTTTTCGTCAAAATTATTACTCAATATTTTTGCATATATAAACCGAGCGTCTCTACGCAATTCACGTTCCCCGTCGCTTTCGCCGCGGTGCTCGTCGATAATCTGTTCCAATACAGGCAATAATGCAGTATCGCTTAATTTTTCCGCTTCACGCCTTGCTTTCCAAGACTCCATCTCCCGACTAACCTTGATTTCGGGTTCAAACGGAGTGTTCATTCTTTTAATCAAATTTTCCAACTGCGTTTTATTCATAATTTTTCCGAATTTACGTTCCCGCTATTTCTTTCTTTTTACGATAACGAGTTTTCAGCCGCATAGCCTTTTACTTAGGAAAAAATTCCACAACCGTCTTTGCAATTTGCTCATCGGTCATTTTCTTCGTTTTTTATAAAGACTTACCCAGATTATAAGCTTGTTCCTGATAGTCCGTTTTCTGCAACGTCTCCACTGTTTCGCAATTCAATCCGACAACGGTGCCCGCAATTTGCCAACCAAGATAATTCGTTATTCCCTTGAAGGTCTGTAACGCACCCAAAGCCGACTCTTCGGTGTCGTCCGCCATAGTGAGCAACATCACCGCCCGTACTTTTCTATGCGTCATATGCAACCCCGCTTCGTTTTCGTAAAATCTGCTTATAACTGCCGCTATCTGTGGTGTTAACATGTAGTAATAAACGGGAGAAACAAACGCAATTACGTCCGCCGTAACAAGGTGCCTGTTAACCTCTTCTTCCATTCCATCATTAAAGACGCACCCCTTGCTTGTGTTGTGGCATGTTTCGCACGCAATGCAAGGGTGTATTTGTTTTTGTCCCGCGTCAAAGCGCACAACGGTATGCCCCGCTTCGGTTGCGCCCCGAATAAACTTTTCGGCAAGAAGAGCCGAAGTCCCGTTTTTATGCGGACTACCCGTTATAACCAAAACTTTCATAAATTTTCCCTTTTACTTATTTCATTAATCGAATTATTTTCGACCGGTTATTTTATAATATAAAAATTATAGCATTAGCCAACGTCTTTTTCAAGTGTATAGAATAGTCAAAAACAGAAATCGCGTTGTGGCGGGTGATTGAATAAACAAACGAGCGATTGCGGCGACGGTTCTTGCCTTCGTACGTCAGGTTTAAAAGAAGGCTTAAATATCAACACCGTACAAAATTTTAATGGGTAGCGAATTCAGTGAAGAAGACAGAATTGCGTTTTATCAGTTTACCGATATAGTCCAAGACCAAGAAGCGTGGGATAGAGAACACGTTTTAGACGACGATTACAAAGAATGGGATAACCCTTATTACGGTTTTCCTCAAATGGTAAAGTTCGCATTTAATCCAAACGAATCTTCACGTAAGAGATTGGAAGAACTTAAAAGTAACGGCGTAACATATGCTTTTTCCACTCTGTTTAAATCGCAGTTGGTCTGAAAAACCAAAGACGGAAGACATAAAAAGTTTGTTTATGAGCAAGAGATTTTAGACCTTTTGCAAGTTATAGACGGTAATAAAGACGATAATGCGCTGTTGGGTTTTCTCAATTACGATAAAATCAAAACAGGCACAATGCGCAAGCAATCAGAGATTTGGCAACAGAAGAGGGGCTGCCGCGCATTGACCTTACCGATATTACTAAAACCGATTATAAGAGCTCAGGCTATGACGTGGCGGCTAAGTACCACGCGGCAACCGGCGAAAAATGGGCTGACGAAAGTAAGACGGAAAAACGGCTACGGGTATAGATGCAACGCATACAAATTTATACGGCGCCAAAATGAACGCATATTACATTGCAAATGCGGTAAAATCGTCAAAGCTTGCGTTGGCGGCAAATATAAAAACCAATATCGCACAGCCTGTCTATGCCGATAATGCAGCGGCGATAATAAATCCAAATTACGAAATACCGGAAAAAGAACCGTTTAACCCCGATAAGGACGCTTCAAAGATATGGACGAATATAAACGGCACCACCGGCGATACGGCAAATGCGCAGGCGCAATATAAATGGTACGGAACAGTTCTCGGTAAAAATACCGTGTCCTCAAACTATGTGATAATTCAAAGTACAGAGGGCGGACTTACATTCATGGTTAAAGAAACTACAAACAAGGGCAAGGTTGAAAGCACTAACGACAGCATAGCGGCGGCATTTATTCAAGTGCCCTTCAAAACCGCTTTTTCGGTATCGGTAACGGCAAAGGTCGTTTCCTTCGGCGGTAATCAGGCGGGCTTCGGCTTGATGGTGCGTGACGATATTTACATCGATTCGACGGAGGTTGTAAGCAGTAATTACGTAACGGCAGGCTGCTACGGAACGTCAACAAAAGCTGTTATGGGATATGCAAGAAACGGAGGTTCTCTTGCAGCTTCTTCAAACAAAGTAGATTATCCTGCGGCAAACAGTGAGTATTTGCTTACATTGGCAAGGTCAAGCCAATCTATTACTGCCAAAATCGGTAATTATTCCTATTCGGTGGTAAGTGGCTTTGACCTCGCCGTATCCGACAGCGAATATGTATACGTTTGCCTTTGGGCAACACCTGGAACGGAGGTTACGTTCAGCAATATTTTATTTACCTCTAACGAATGGGTTAACGCTTAAAATATTCATATTAAACAGAACGCCCTGCGCAAAAAATTATATCTGCGCAGGGCGTTTTGCCGGTTTGCCGCCATTTTGCAAATATGCGGCGGGTAAGCGTTTTAGTTGAGTTGACATACGCGTTGCGGCGTGGTATTATATAGCAAATTAAACGGACAGTTCGTTTGCGCCATCCTGTCGTAAAACAAAACCAGGGCATCTGAATGGGAAAAGTCTTTTTGGGTGCAGTCGTTTTGTCGCGGCTGCATTTTTTTGCGCAAAGGGAGATTTATGTATTATTTAAAAACCTCGGCTTGTTTTGACAGCGCGCACTTTCTTCACGGCTACAACGGCAAGTGCGCCAACATTCACGGTCACCACTGGGTTGTTGAAGTAAAGATATGCGGTGGCAAATTGCAGAGCAACGGCGAAAAGCGCGGTATGCTGCTGGACTTCGGCGATTTTAAGCAAGCGGTAAAAGAGCTTGCGGAAGGCTTTGACCATACGCTTATTTACGAAAAAAGCACCCTTAAGCCTGCAACCCTTGCCGCGCTTAAGGAAGAAGGGTTTTCTTTGTTTGAAACGGATTTCAGACCCACTGCCGAAAACTTTGCCGCGCATATTTATGCCGACCTTTGCAAAAGGGGCTTCCCCGTTTTCAGCGTGACGGTGAACGAGTCGCCAGAAAACTGCGCGGTGTACGGTGAGTGATATGCGCTGTTTTAAAGTTGCCGAAAAGTTTGTAAGCATAAACGGCGAAGGCCCGCGCGCCGGCGAGCTTGCCGTATTCTTGCGGTTTTGCGGCTGCAATCTTGATTGCGGCTATTGCGACACGCGCTGGGCAAATACTGCCGACGTAAAATACGAGCTTGCTTCTGCGGAAGAGCTTGCTGCATACGTTAAATCGACGGGCGTAAAAAACGTTACCCTGACGGGCGGCGAACCGCTTTTGCAGGCGGATATTGCGCACCTTATAGAATTGCTGGGCGCGTCTGGCGCAGAAGTTGAAATAGAAACCAACGGAAGCGTGCCGTTGAAAAATATCGTTTCCCTGTCGCCCCGTCCCGCCGTTACCGCCGATTATAAGCTTCCTTCGAGCGGAATGGAAAAGCATATGCTGACCGAAAACTTTTCTTATCTTACGTTTCGGGACGCGGTCAAGTTTGTAGTCGGGGATAAGCGCGATTTGGTGCGTGCGGAGGAGATTATAAACGGCTACGGACTTACGGACAGGTGCCGCGTTTATTTCAGCCCCGTGTTCGGAAAAATCAGTCCCGAGGAAATTGCGGAGTTTATGAAGGAGCGCAAGCTTAACGGCGTGCGCCTGCAATTGCAGTTGCATAAAATCATCTGGGAACCCGATAAGCGCGGGGTATAGGAGAAGGTATGGATATTAAAGAAATAGAAAAACATATCCGCGGGTTATTGGTCGCCATAGGCGAAGACCCCGACAGGGAAGGGCTGAGAGAAACGCCCGCCCGCGTTGCGAGAATGTACGAGGAAGCATTTGAAGGTATAAAATACACCAACCGCGAAATTGCGGAAATGTTCGGAAAAACCTTCGAGGTTCCGTCCGACCCGAATTCCGGCGGCGCGGTAGTCATAAAGGACATAAGCGTGTTCAGCTATTGCGAGCATCATATGGCGCTTATGTACGATATGAAAGTAGACGTGGCGTACGTTCCGCGCGGAAGGGTTTTGGGACTTAGTAAAATCGCGCGTATATGCGATATGGCGGCAAAACGGCTGCAATTGCAGGAACGTCTTGGGCGGGACATTGCCGAGATAATTTCGCTTGCGGCCTTATCTCCGGACGTCGGCGTAAGGATAGAAGGCTGCCACAGCTGTATGACCTCGCGCGGGATAAAAAACGTATCGTCAAAAACTATTACAAAAACTTACTTCGGCGCGTTTAAAGACGACGCTTCACTGCAAAAGCTTTTGGGGGACAGGGTATGAAAGCACTTGTTTTATTAAGTGGCGGCGTGGACAGCGCAACGTGTCTTGGGCTGGCGGTTGAAAAATACGGCGCGGCGGAAGTTTTAGCCCTTTCCGTCTACTACGGTCAGACCCACAGTAAAGAGCTTGACGCGGCGCAAAAGGTTGCCGGCTTTTACGGCGTTGATTTAAAGCGGCTTGACCTTTCGGTCATATTCGAAGGCTCTGACTGCTCGCTTTTAGCGGATTCACCCAACGATATACCTATGCAAAGCTATGCGGAACAGCTTTCGGCAACGGGCGGTAAACCCGTTTCAACCTACGTTCCTTTCAGAAACGGGCTGTTTCTTTCGGCGGCGGCAAGCGTGGCGCTTTCGCACGGGTGCGAGGCGATATATTACGGCGCGCACAGCGACGACGCGGCGGGCAACGCCTATCCCGATTGCAGTGAAAGGTTCAATTCCGCGATGGGCGAAGCTATTTATACGGGCAGCGGCGGACAGCTTAAAATTATTGCGCCGTTTGTAAGCTTAAACAAATCTCAGGTTGTAAAAAAGGGGCTTGAACTCGGCGTTCCGTATAAGTATACATGGAGCTGTTATTCGGGCGGCGTAAAGCCTTGCGGCGTATGCGCCACCTGTCGTGACCGCGCTGCGGCATTTAAAGCCAACGGAACAGAAGACCCTGCAATAAAAGGAGAATAATATGCCAAGAGAGAAGCAGAACGAAGGTATTACACTG
>CAQTYU010000013.1 GCA_948890655.1 Christensenellaceae bacterium | reverse complement strand
AAGCACCCCGCTATTCGCGGGGTGACAAAGTGGAGCAGGTGACGGGAGTCGGACCTTTAGCGAGGTTAAAAAAAGCGTGTTTTTCAGCAAAAAAACGCGGTTTTTTGGTCTAAAACAGTCCGTTTTTCAAACTTGCCCCCAATTTGCCCCCGCAAAAAATAAAGCCTGTTATGTTCTTATAGCTCGCACTTGCGGGCTTATTTTAAAAAAAGGCTTGACAACGGTCAAGCGATTGCATATAATAAAAGTACAACAAGGGCGAAACCGAAGCGGCGGTTAGCCTAAGTTATGTAAGATTAAAAATAATCGTCCTCACCAAGAACCCGAGGGCGGTTATTTTTTTATGCGAATAGTAACCGAATTTTTGGAAACGGTAACGGAAGAAATGCCGCTTTGACCGCAAAGCGCGAGCAAAAGCAATATGTATTCCATACTCATAAAAATCACCCCCTTATTTAAGGAAGTGCCAACCGCCACAGGTCGCCCCGTTGCACCCCGCCTTACGGCGGTTCTTTTATTATAGCAGGATAACAAATTGAAGTCAAGTTGAATGCGGTGCGCTACATAGAACGCAAGCATCGTTGCACCGAAAGACTTCCCATTAATAGCTAAACAGCCCGACACAATAAAGCATTGCTTTGTGTCGGGCTTTATTTCTTCATATTAATGCAAAGTAAGAGCGGCGAGCTCTTCCGCATAAAAGCTTCAGAAAAATATCGCCGCTTTAAATTCCCCTCGCAGGGGAATATCGCGCTTGCACGATTTCAAGGGGTGGCGCATACTCTAAACCGCTTTAAAGTGTGCGCAGCACTTCCAAATGTTTTGTACCGCATACGGCGTAAGCCGTTATTACAAGGAAACCGTCGCGGTTTTTTCTGTAAAGTCTTTTTTCTTAAAAAATTCAATAGAAAAATAGTATAAGTCCTCGAAAACTAAAGTTTCGGTTCTCGGAAACTGTATTTTCGGACCTCGGAAAATTACACGGAAAAATATAATAATTGAGAGGTGAAATTTTTAATAAGAAAATAGCCCCAAAACGGGGCAATTTTAAAATTATCGGATAAAGGAAAACCGCCCCCGAAAGGGCGGTTTTTTGCCGTTTTGCAAAGCCTATAAGGCGCGGGAGCTCCGCGCCTGTTATGAAAGTATTAAATCGCGTATAAATGCCTGTAAATCGTTGGGCAAGTTCTTGCGTTGTACGTTGTGCGACTGCAAGAAGTTTAGAATGTCGGATAATATGCAATCGAATTGCCGCTCGAGCTCGGCAAGCTCGGGCGTGTCTTGCCCGTGGTTTCGAAGTGTAGTTTCAATAATTTTGCTGTTGGTGGTTATGTAGTCGCGCTTTAATTGATTAAAAGTTGAATCGTCTTTAAACCTTGTCGCAAGTGTTTCCGCGCTGTTCTCAGCTTTTTTCAAAAGCTCAAACGTGCTTTGCCATTCTTCGATTAAATTACGTTTACGGCGTGAGTCTTTCAGCTCGGCGCGGGCGGCGGGTTCTGGCTTTGCTGTAAATAATTTCTTCAAGGCTTCCGTTTGCGCCTTTTGCTTGTGTATTTGCTTATGGATATCCGCAACGCGTTTCATAACTTTATCGTTTACAATGTAAACGGTGGGATAATCGGCGTTAATACCCTTGCCCGCGGTAAGCTTGCCGTCGTGCATCATAAACCGCAACATAACATCAGCGTGTAAAAGCTCGTTAATTACGCCGTGCGCGGTGCTTTCGGCAACGTTTAGGAACGTTGCAACGCGTTTTTCGCCGCCGATGAAATACTTTTGCTTGCGGTCTGGATTGGAATAATGGCGGATAAGGTTAGAAGCGAATAAAACGGCGTTTCCGCTTAAACGCTTTCCGTTAAATTCTTCGGTTTTCAAAAAGTGATATATTGGTAACCCGTGTTTAACGTCAAAGTCAAAGGCTGTCGTATATTTAGACTGTCCGTTGCGCTTGAAGAGCTCGCCGCGCGTAAGCTCTGCGACGTTGCGGGCGGTGGTGGCGGGAACGTAGCCCAATTCGTTTTTAAAATCGGCGTAAGAAGTGGTGCATCCGTCGCCCAGAACGGCGGCGCGGGTTGCCAAAAGCCCCGCCGACAATATCTTCGAAGCGGGGAACCTCTTGCCGCCGTTCGTGAAGTGTTTTGCGCCGTTTTTGCCGAGCAACTTTTCCGAAACAACGGAAAAATGATTATTAAGTTTTTCCGTTGCCGTTGCTACCATTATTTAATCCTTGATTTCGTATTCGATTTAAGTAGTTCGTGGCCGTACCACTTATGCCGGCGCGGTGTAGTTCGTGGCCGTACTACTCCGCAACGTCGCGGTTTTTCTTTTCTTGCTTGTATGCGGCTATATATTGATAATGGTCGTCCCAATCACGAGAGCGGCACTCCGCGCATTTAACGCTACGGTCTTTGCCGAACTTCCAACCAATCGAGCGAACAGCCGCCGCGCCGTTGTAAATTTCGTCGCTCGGTGCGACTTCCTGACTTTTCCCGCACTTGTCGCAAGTGCACACCCAAACTTTTATAATTTTGCTTAAAACTGCCATAATTTACCCCTTGATTTTAAATTTTGTTGTTCTCGCGCTCATCAGCGCGGGGAGTGGGGCTTTGTACGTCGTCTAACGTCATTTGCCCTTGCAGTTGATTATTATTTGGTGTGGGCTCCGCGGCTTTGGGCGCGGCCTTTTGGGCTGGCTTTGGCCGTGGTGCCTTTGCCGGTTTCGTTTCTGCCGGTGTATTGTCGAGCTCCTGCGGCTTAGGCTGTTTAAGCTCGAGCTTGTCGGGCTCGGCCGTGTTCTTCTGCTTGTCGTTCTTGTTGGGTTCCCGTGGTGCAGGCGATTCTGTCGGTTCTGCTTGTGCCGGTTCTTTCGGTTCGGGTTGTTTAAGCTCGAGCTTTACGGGTTCGGCTACGTTTTCCGGCGCAACGTTATTTTCGGGCTCTTTAGGTTTGGCGGGCTCGCCTTCTAAAAGTAGTTTGTATTTTAAGAATTGTTTAAGCGCTTTTTTGCGTTTGCGTTTAGATAAAGTTTTAACATTATCACCGTAAACGGTTTTAGCTCGAGCATCGAGCTCGTTTTCCGAATTTGTGAAAAGCTCCTCGGCCTCAAGCGCGGCGCGCTCCTCAATTATATCTTGAGCTCGGTTCGTCAAGGTTTGGAAGATTAACCGCCACCACCAACCGCGCCGCCACGGCGTTTGCTCTTTGTTTCTCGCTTCGGTTTCGGCTTGTTGAGTGTAATATTCCTTTTTGCGGGCGAGGGAAAGCTCTTTGATTTCAAAGTTATATTTTTCAAGCAATACTTCGGACATTCTGTTGCAGTGAGTCTCGGATATTTCGGTTGCGTTTTTAATTTTTCTGTGTAGCTCTATATAGCGGTCGTTTAATTTTTCGATATCTTCGGTTAAAATGAAAAGTTCGTTTTTATGTTTCAAAATCGGCTCCTTCGGGCGGCATAAAATCTTCGACGAACGCGAAACTGTCGTATAAATCGAAGATATTGCCGTTATGCTCGTAAGTTGTTTCGGCATACGCGCCGCTTAGTCCGTCCGTGCTTAAGTATTCCTCGAGCGCGGTTTTGTCTAAAAATTCGCGGCAATACCACGTTGTTTTGTGTATTCTGTTGTATTGGTCTTTTTCGTGAGCTTGCTTTCTGACTTCGATAAACCTTGCGCCGGTGTTTCTGATGTCTTTATTTATCAGAACGGCGCGGGGGGCGGCAAGTAAAATATTAAGCCGGTTATGCCTGCGTTTATTGAAAAAGTCGCGCTGGCCTTTCGGTAGCTCGCCGCCCTTCGAGCAAAACTCGTTGTGGGCTTCGTCGATTATCAGAAGACTTGCGGGGAAAAGGTATTTGTAAGTTTCTTTGTCGTTGGAAATGCCTATATTTTTTCCTTTAACGGTTGCCGGAATAAATTCATTGCCGTTGCGGTCTTTAAGTTTTAGCGAAAGATTCGTGCTAACGGGTGTTTTTGAAGGGAAGGAAAGCGGCGTTTTCCGGCGTGTGTTTAAATCGCGGATAATCTTTTCGGATAATTCCCAACGTTGTACGTCTTGGGTTTTTAAATACTTGTCGGCAAAGTGCACCATAAGCGAGGATTTTCCCGCGCCGCAATCGCCGAAAAAAATAATAAGTTCGCTTACGGGGTCAAGAATAAAATTATTCATACGCGCGGTTACTTTTTAATATCTTTGTAGATTCTAATGCCTATAAATACGGCGGCAATAACGCCTACGACCACGCACGCCCACGTTAAGGCCGTATACGCGGCGGCGGGGAGCTCGAAGAATTCAAGCGTAATTCGCGCCGTAATCAATAAAATTTCGAGTATAACAAAGAACTTCATTTTTTACGCCGTCCTTTGGGCTTTGAAGTAGTGCGGGCATCTGCGCGGGGGGCTTTGCGCTTAACCTTGCGCGTTTTAATTAATGCCGCAATACCCTTTAAGGGCGCGCAGATAAGCCAACCAAAGCCATAGAAAAGGTAATAGAAGGCTTTGCCAACGGCTTTGAAAACTGCGGTAATGACCTTTCGGGTTATGGGAAAAATTACGTAGATTATTAAAATAACGGCGAGTATGCAGCCGACAACGATTAAAGCAATCGTCCACCAGGGTAGAGGCTTTTTGTCGTCGGTGGTAATAACGGGCGGCGTGGCTTCGGGGAATATGTCAAGCGGGTTGCTTACAACGGGAATTACGGTTGAAACCCTGCCGTTCGAGTACGTAACGTCGATAATATCGAAGTCCAAAAACACGCTCTGTTTAAACAAATAAGCGTTGGTGTCGATTATTTTCTGAACTGCACCGGAATAGCTTAAAACACGGTCGTATCTGCATTCGGCGACTTCCATTGCCTTATAGTCCGTAACGGCTAAGCGTAAGAGGAAAATATTGTTTTCGGCTTTGTTTTCGTTGTAGAACGCTTTAAATTCGTCGTAATCGGTTGCGGATATAAAAAGCCTGTCGCACGTCGTAATTTTATCTGCCGAAAAATCATTTTCGGTTACTTCGTGTATGGCTTCGATATCTTCGGAAGGCTTGCCCGCGCCGTCGGGTTGGTACGTTCCTAAAAGCTTGTCCCAAAAGCTTTGAGTCCATTTTTGCGAAATTAACGTGCGTTCGTCCTCGGCTTTAATGTGGTAATCTTTAAGTGCGCCGACGTAATCGAAGAGGGCGGAATAAATCTTTACGCCGTCCTTGATTTCAAGCGTTTCGCCGTCGTAGCCCGCGCCCACGGCTTGCGAAAAGCCTTTTTTATACCATTCCGAAAGCGTTTCCGAACTTATAACGGTGCGGTCGGCAACGTTTGCGCTGTCGCCCGCATAAAAAAGCCAGTTTAACTGCCGTAAGATATTGTTTTGTATGAAGTCTTTGCCCATTCCCGAAATTGTATCGCCGTATTGCAAATTAGGGTTATAAGCTAAGCCGGATAGTAAAACGTCAACCGAAGTGTTGAATAAATCGGCGTATTTGTAATCGGCGAAAAGCGAAAAGCCTATATCGGATAAGCCGCCCGCGTATTCGTAGCGGCCCACGTCGTTATAGCTCCCCGAAAGCTTCCCTACGTATTTATATAAAGCTTCGTAAACGTCGCGGTTACCGGTGCAAAGCCCCCACGAGGTTACGGCGTTGCGCCATTCCGCGTGCACTTCCGAAAGGTAACCGTATTTCTTGGAAATCGTTTTCGGAATCGCAAAATAAACGCTGTTTAAGCTGTCTTGCGTGAAAATGTCCTTGCCGTTGGTTTCGCCCTTTTTTCTGTACGAGGTGTGCTTGACGTTAAGCCGCAAAACCTCGCCTTCTTCCTGAGTTACGGCAAGAGTAGCGGCGGAGCTTTCCGCGCCGCAACCGCTCGCATAGCCGCGGTAACGGTAAATAACCGAGCCTTCCGCGCCGTCCTCTTTTATGCCGGTGGCGGCGTAGTCCGTTGCGTTGGTCGCCTTTTCCTGCAACAGCTCAACGCCACTGACCTCGTATACGCGCTCGGTTGAGTTTAGCTTGTCCAGCAATGCTAATTTTTGCGCGGCCGTGAGCTGCACTTTGTATTTAAGGAAGAGCCCCGAAAAATTCGGGTCGCTTCCGGAGCTTAAAAACCGTAAAGGGTATTTATCGAACGTTTCCGCGCCGTCGTTAACTCCGAGAGAGATTTTGTTTTGCGAGCTGTTTAAAATAAATTTCGTGCCCTGCGGGTTGTATATGTAAACGTAAAGTCCGAAATCGCTTTGCTTGTCTACGTAAAAGGAGTAGCAGAACTCCACGAACGAGAAAACCCGCAAGCTTTCTTTTTGGTTAAAGCTGTAATTTTTTAAATCGAAGGGCTTGCCGTTTATTGTGCTGTTTTGCAAGTCCTCGATAACGTCGCTTTCGTCGTAGCTTGCCGCCACGCTTAAAGAGCGCGGCAAAGCGGCAACGTCTGCCGAAACAGACGCGCCGCCCAAGGAGGTAATTAATATTAAAATTAAAATCGCCGCATGTTTTAGCGCGTTTAATGCTACTTTTTTCATAGTCGTTTAAAACGCGTAATCGCCTTCGGGTATTGTTATGCCGGAAAGTGACAAAACCGAGGTTTCTATATAACTCGGGTCAATGCTCGTCCACGCCGAATAGCCAGTAATTTCTGTTGTGTAAAAATCGCCGTATTTAAAAGTTGCCTTTAAAATCGAGCGGAATTGATTTGTTTTGTTTTCCGCTAAAATTTTAAACGCCGCTCTTATATATTTTTGGGCTTCTCTATGCGTTTGGTTTTGATAAGTCCATCCCTGAAAAAAGTTTTCGGGGGAGCAGTTATCAAAATAATCGCCGTTGTCTGGGTTGTCGTCTTTGTATTTAATATTACTTTCTTTAGTGAATACAATTTCGTTATTGACGAGTTCCAAAGCCTTTGCGTAATACTTATAAGCGGGGCTGTCCGCCGAAGTTATGTAATTATACGCTTCGTCCGAAAGCTGAAACCAAGCTTCTTTGCAAGGCGTAACAGTAACGGTAGGAGTAACGGTGCCCACGCCGTAAGTTACTGTGTATTCCGGGTAATGCTCATTGCTTTCGTAATCATAGTTTGCGTTTATCCAGTATGGAGCGGTGGTAACGGTTAACCCTTCAACACGTTTAACGTAATCGAATTTGCGGGTTGCGGTTATTTCGGTGTTGAAGTCGTAAGTAACAGTAACGAGCACCGGTTCGCCGAAAGCTTGCTTGCAAACTACCGTTGCCGAAAGATTATCCTTTGCGGGCGTAACGGTTATATAATCGTTTAACGCCTTGCCGCTCGCCCAGGAACTGTTGGCGTTTGCAAACGCGCCCGCCCACGTAAAGTTCGTAACGTCGCTGTCCGAGGGCGTGCGGGTTATCGTAAGAACATACGCCGATTCGGTGCCTTCTTCCGAAACGCCGTTCGCCGCGTATTCCGAGGCCTTTAAACGCCGGCTTAAAAGTCCTACGCCGTTTTCAATTAAGTTTCCGTCAATAACGTTGTTTTTATCGTCGTCTTCGACGGGCGCGGGCTGTTTAAACCATTGCACGGGGTTAATTTGCCCCGTAACTCCCCAACCGATAAGCCAACCGACAACCACCAGCACGATTGCGCCGATAATTGCCAGCAAGCCTTTGTTAATGCCTTTCTGTGTCCTTCTTGCCATTTTTATTTGCTCCTTTTATAAAATTTTTCATTGTCGCTCCTTATCGTCCGTGGTTAGCGGAGTTTCTATTACTGAATAATTCGGTAATTGTTCACATTATAAACCGAGTTAATTTGTAATGCAAGTGTTTTACCGAAATTTCTTGTAAAATTCACTTAAAGTGGAGGTAAGAATGCTTAAAAACTTAAAAAATCTGCGAAAAGAATTAGGTCTTTCGCAAAAACAAATAGCTAATATTTTACATATCAGCCAACAAACATATAGTGATTATGAAAATTGCAAAACAGAGCCGACAAGTGAAACGCTTATTGCTATAGCTAATTACTTTGAAGTTACGGTTGACGAGCTTCTTGGGCGCGACGAGTTCACGCCCGAGGAGCGGGCGGCGGGGTTCTCGGAAACGCGCAAAATGGACGTAACGCCCATTGAAGAGGACGCCGTTTACATTGTGCGGCAAATAGGGAAGAG
>CAQTYU010000012.1 GCA_948890655.1 Christensenellaceae bacterium | reverse complement strand
GTCCCATGCCCCAGACCAGAGAGCACATTCTGCTTTCCCGTCAGGTAGGCGTTCCCTACATCGTAGTATTCCTTAACAAGTGCGACCAGATGGACGACCCCGAACTTTTGGAGCTCGTTGAAATGGAAATCACCGATACTCTCGAAGCACAGGGTTTCAAAAACAGCCCCATCATCAGAGGTTCGGCTTTGAAGGCGCTTGAAAAAGCATCTTCCGGCTGCCCCGATGCAGAAGTTCTTGCGGCTCACGAATGCAAACCCATTCTCGACCTCATGGACACCATCGACAGCTTTATCCCCACTCCTGAAAGAGATACGGCTAAACCCTTCCTTCTTCCTGTAGAAGACGTATTCACCATCTCCGGCCGCGGCACCGTTGCAACCGGTAGAGTAGAAAGAGGCACCGCGCACGTAGGCGACCCCGCTGAAATCGTCGGACTTATCGAAAAACCCGTCAGCACGACCATCACCGGTCTCGAAATGTTCCACAAGAGCGTTGACGAAGCTATCGCAGGCTTCAACGTAGGCGCGCTTCTCCGCGGTATCGACAGAAAGGGCATCGAAAAAGGACAGGTTCTTGCAAAGCCCGGCACTGTTAAAACCGCTACCAAGTTCACCGCTCAGGTTTACGTTCTTAAAGCGGACGAAGGCGGCCGTCACACTCCTTTCTTCAACCACTACCGTCCTCAGTTCTTCATCAGAACGACTGACGTAACCGGTTCCATCGAGCTTCCCGCAGGCGTAGAAATGGTTATGCCCGGCGACAACGTAGAAATCACCGTTGAGCTCATCAAACCCGTAGCAGTAGAAGAAAAGCTCCGTTTCGCTATCCGCGAAGGCGGCAGAACCGTAGGCTCCGGCACTATCGTAAAGGTTCTTTAATTACAAAACGCATATAATACGGCACGGCTTTTAAACTTTGCAATTCTTTGTTAAACACCGGTTTTTATCAGGCGCGTACGTCCTGTACGTTCCTTCATAAAATACCTGTTTGCATTGTCTTGCTTGTTTCCGGACCGTGGAAAATCAAGCGTTGTATTTCAATAAAATAATTCGAAACAAAAAGTGCGCACGGAAATTCCGTGCGCATTGCTTTTTTATATAATCGATAAAAATTAACTGTTAAACAGTGTCCGCCTTACTTTTTTAAAACGTAGTATTTACAAAAATCTTTCAAAGTGCAGTTCCCGCAGTCCGGGCGTTGCGAATGGCACACTTTGCGCCCGTGCCAAATAAGGTAGTGGTGCGCCTTAGACCACAATTCCTGCGGAATAGCCGCCCGCAAACCTTCTTCAACCTTAGCTGGAGTCTTTCCCTCGGCAATACCAAGGCGGTTAGAAACGCGAAAAACGTGCGTATCCACCGCAATCGCGTCACCGCCGAACGCAACCGAAAAAACCACGTTCGCCGTCTTTTGTCCCACGCCCGCAAGCGTTTTCAGCCCGTCGAGAGTGGAGGGCACCTCGCCGCCGAATTTCTCTAATATATCGCGCGAGGCCGCCAGAATGTGCGCGGCCTTGTTGTGGTAAAACCCGCAGGAAAATATGTATTTTTCAAGCTCCTCCTGCGTAAGTTCAAGCATTTTTTCGGGCGTATTATGCTCTTTAAATAAAACCGCCGTAACTTTGTTAACCCGCTCGTCAGTGCATTGCGCCGAAAGTATAACCGCCACCAGCAGCTCGTAAGGCGTATTATATAAAAGCGCGGGCTTTGCGTCGGGGTACAAAATTTCCAGCCCCTCCAAAATCTTCTGTACGTTATCCATACAACCATTATATCACTTTCCTGCGCAAAAATCAAGTCGGGCGTTTATTCCAAAAAGTTCTGCGCGGCAAGAATTAACCCAAGCTTAAAGCCTTGCTTAAAATATTCGTCTGCAGTAATTGCCTCCATTCCGCCTTGCGCCAATTCAAACTTCCACAAAGCGTCGTGCTTTTCCTGCGCGGTCATTCCCTCGCAAAACTTCTCAAGCGTTTCCTGAACTTATTTTAAACACTTTTTATATTCCCCGTTATCCATAACCGAAATATCATCCGTATAACAGCTTCCGCTTCCCGCAAGCTCCAATATCATTGATTTTTGCATAAGCACCTCACACTTTATTAACTTCTTTATAAGAATAATATAAACTTATTTATATATCAGGCAAAAATATAAACTTATTAATATAATGTAACTATGAATATTTCAGAAGCGTTAAAGTATCAAAGGGAAGTAAACGGTTACACGCAAAAACAAGTCGCTATGGCAACGGGAGTTTCCCAACCAAAACTTAGTTATTATGAAAGCGGCAGGCACTTACCCTTAATAGACGACTGTATCAGGCTTGCGGATTTTTACGGAATTACTTTGGACGAGCTTGTGGGCAGAGAAATTATACAAGTTCAACAAGCTAAAATAAAAAATTAAAATTCATATGTAACTTTATTATTTTTTAAAAACCACCCGCGCTTAAAAAGCGCGGGCGGTCCTCTTTTATGTCCGAAAGATGTATATATTAATTTAACGCCGCAGGCAAAACCGCGCTTTCACATCCTTACGATATATGCCTTGCCGTAAAGCACCTGCATAGTAAAATAACCGTAAAATGCCGAATATTTTCCGCCCGCAATCATTGCTTTTGCCCTTGCAAGCATATTCTGCGGAATTTTAACCGAAAGTCCGCACCCGACGTTGGCCTCTTTGGGTGTGGGAACGACGGCTGCGGCAATTCCGTTGATTCTCAGCCGCGAACTGCAATCAATCGCCTGCGCACGCGAGCGGAAAACGGCAAGCACCTCTGTCATAAATTTTCTCTACCTTAGTATAATATATTAGTCTTAATAAACTACTACCATAATATGACGGAGCAAATTTTTATGCTATATTTTGATAACGCCGCAACAGGCGGCTTCAAGCCCGACAACGTTATTTCCGCAGTCGTGTCTGCGCTTAAATGTTGCGCCAATCCGGGCAGAAGCGGTCACAAACTATCGGTTGCGTGCTTAGAACGCGTTTACGCCTGCCGCAAGCTTTTATCCGAATTTTTCGGCGGCTACGGTTACGAGCGCGTCGTGTTTACAAAAAATTGCACCGAAGCGTTGAACATAGCAATTCTCGGCACAATAAATAGCGGCGACGAGGTGGTTACAACCGTTGCGGAACACAACTCCGTTCTGCGTCCGCTTGAATTTTTAAAGGACAGGGGAGTAACCGTTAAGTACGCGCCTTTAAACGACAAAAACGAAATCGACGTCCCCGCGTTGACCGGCATGGTGACCGAAAAGACCAAGGCGGTTATCATCACCCTTGCGTCCAACGTTACGGGTACCGCCCCCGATATTGCCGAAGTCAGCCGCTCCATACCCGAAAGTTGTCTTTTAATTTGCGACGGAGCACAGGCCTGCGGACATATTAAAATAGATATGCAAAAAAACGGTATCGACGCTCTTGCCGTGGCGGGGCACAAAGGAATGCTCGGAATTCAGGGCAGCGGCGCGCTGATTTTTTCCGAGCGTTTTAATCCAAACCCCGTAACTTTCGGCGGCACGGGCAGCGAAAGCCACAATCTTGCCATGCCCAACTTCTATCCCGACAGACTTGAAAGCGGCACGCTTTCCTATCCCGCAATAATTTCTCTCGCCGAAGGCGCGCTTTATCTTTCCGAAAATTTGGAAAAAGACGCCGAAAAGACATTTAAAATGACCGCTTATATCTGTGAAAAACTTTCCGGAATGAACGGAATCAAGCTATATTCCCGCCCCAATCCGTTCGGTGTGATTGCAATCGGTTTTAAAAATCTTCAGTCCGAACTTGCCGCTCACACTCTTTCGGAAATGGGAATTTGCGTCCGCGGCGGACTGCACTGCGCCCCGCTCATGCACGAAGCTCTAAAAAGCGACGGACTTGTCCGCGTGTCGCTGTCGGCGTTCAACACTCAAAATGAATGTGAACAGCTCGTCTCCGCAATCAACAAAATTTCCGTTACTCCGTGAATATTACGCGTTTAATAGGGGGTACGCCTCTTTTCGAACTTAAAAATTATTGCAGGCTGCGCAATCTCAAAGCAAAAATTTTCGCCAAGCTCGAAATGTTCAACCCCGCGGGTTCCATAAAGGACAGGGTTGCCGCCGCTCTCATAAAAGCCGCCGAAGCCGAAGGTAAATTGAAGGAAGGCGGCGCTATAATCGAGCCTACCTCCGGCAACACCGGCATAGCTCTCGCCGCAATAGGAGGAGCAAAGGGCTACAAAGTTATTTTAACTATGCCCGAAACCGCAAGTTCCGAGCGCGTAAAACTTATAAAGGCTTACGGCGGCACGGTTATTTTAACAAACGGCAAACTGGGCATGCAGGGCGCGGCAGATATGGCAAACGCTCTTTTAAACGAAGATAAACGCGCAATATCCGCGGGGCAATTCACAAATTCCGCAAATCCGTCCGCACATTTCAAAACCACCGGCCCCGAAATTTACGCGCAAACGAACGGTAAAATCGCCGTTTTCGTGGCGGGAGTGGGCACCGGCGGTACTTTAACGGGCGCGGGCGCGTTTTTAAAGTCGCAAAACCCGCAAATCAGGGTTTACGCCGTCGAGCCCGCCTCGTCGCCCGTCCTCACGGGCGGCGCAAGCGGCGTCCACAAAATACAGGGCATAGGCGCGGGTTTTATTCCAAAAGTGTTAAACCCCGCCGTATATGACGGAGTTTTAACCGTTTCCGACGAGTCCGCCTTCAGTGTGCAAAAGGAAATAGCGTTAACCGAGGGGCTATTCGTCGGCGTGTCCTCAGGCGCCGCGCTGTGCGCCGCAACCGCGCTCGCGTCGCGTTCCGAATTTCAGAACAAAAATATCGTAACGATATTCCCCGACGGCGGCGAAAGGTATTTGTCCGTTTTGTAAAATAAATATAATCGGCGCAACGAACAACCGCGCGGCGAAACTTGCCGCGCGGTTGTTTATCTGTTGATGGTCTTTAACAGTTCATAAATTTGCTTGATTGTTATTGCGTCCATTTTATTAAGTTCTTCAATAATTGCCGCATATTCAACGGGGAAATTGAATTGCTCTTCAAAAAATTCTCCCATTGAAATATTAAAATAATTACAAAAATTCATCAATCCCTCAACCGACGGCATATTTTTACCGTTTTCTATTTGATTAATATACTCCGTGCTCTGCCCAAGCTCCAAACTCAGCTTACGGGCGGAAATATTATGCGCCAAACGAATTTTTGCATAGCGTTCTTTAATAAAGTTTTTATCCATACCATTATTTTAAAGTATGTGTATTGTTTTTTTAAATATTTTTACCGTGTATTACTTGACATACATATTATAACTATGTATAATGTATTTATCAATATTCACAAAGGAGAGAACCATGGAAAAACTCGATTTAACTGACGTATCTATTCATGAAAAAGATTGGAAGGCGTTTAAAAAAAGTGCAACACAGGAGGAACTGCTCATATTAGGCTTGGGGGTAAAGTACAAAAAAATTAAAAGCAGACCTTTTGCCGTAATTTCGTTGCTGGGTATCATTTTATCGGTTGCCGTAGGCTTATTGCTTATGCAATATCTTGAAGATATGAGCGCGGGGTTGATTGTCCTGTTAGTCGGCTACGTGTTGTTTTCCTTTATTGCAACTAAGGTTATAAGATATTCCGACAGCTTCAGTCAGATAAACAGAAAGCTCGAAAGCGAAAACAGAAAGGCGCTTAAAAACGCATTTAACGTATCGTCCGCCGCGGCGGTTTTCGACGCGCTGGTGCAGTTGCCCATTATGTTTTTAACCATACCTTATCAGGCGTTAATGATGGGTATAGGAATGTTCGCTCCCAATTTCGTAATTTCGAAAAACGGCGTTCTGATAGCAATTCCCAAAGGTTACGATATAGGTAATCTCGGCGCCATAGGCGAATACTACGCAAGTTTTTCGCTTATCGGCGATTTTGAAAAAACTTCTTACGAAAATTCACACAAATATACGGCAACCTTTACGAACGACGCCGGTTGCGAACAGACGGTTCACAGCCCCGACGGAAAAAATTACTACTACGAAAACGGAGCTTACGCCGGTCACAGCGACGATAACGGCAAAACGATAAGTAAAGATTAATTAAAAAACGCGGACGTTTGGTCCGCGTTTTTTTATCGCCGCTTAAATCTTTTTCAGTCTCGCAATAACTTCTCCCAGCTTTCTCCGTTTCATTCCGTCAAGCATCGGCGCGAGGGCCGCATAAAAGTTGTCAAGGTCTGCATTGGTTAAAGTTCCCTCGCGCTTTCCGCGCTCGGCTTCCGAAATTATCGTATGTAAAATCTGTGTTTCGCTTTTTCCGCTCATAGCGCGGGTTAAAATCTTTGCAAGCTCCACGGTGTTGTTCACGTCCGCGGGCTTTTTATTTTCGCCGCCGCCCGCGCCGCCGTTACCCGCGTTACCGCCGGCGTTGTTTTGCCGCTGCCCGCCGTTCTGCCCGCCTTGCGAAGAGTAGTTTTTAAAATCGTTCATAATAACTCCTTTCAAAAAACCGCATATAATGTTATTACAAAATATGCAAGGAAAACAATTTATGCAACTTCTGTTAATTCTCGCAATAATTCTTCTCGGCGGCAAATCTTCCGCGCAAACCATTTTAAACGAAGTCGTCCCCGTGCTCGAAAGTATGGGCGGACAAAATCTGAGCGGCGAACTCAAACAAGCCGTCAGGTCTGCCGAAGAAATTTCCTCTTACATAGCCGCTCTCGGCACGATGGCAAAGGCAGCAAACGCGCGGAGTGCGCCCGCGGAAGCTCCGCCCGCAGCTTCCGCAAAACCGCAGTTTCCCCTAAAACCGATAGCGGCAATAGCCCCGCCCGACATTCGGGAGTCGTTGCAAACGCATATAAACTGCATATAATTTTTATAAGGGATTCAATGCTTAATTGCTCCCGCGCAGGCAAAAACGCGCAAAAATTGTATTTTATTAATTGTTTGCAAAAGTCTTGTAATTTCAAAATTAAGGTTGTATAATGAACTTATCTGTTCAAGGTAGGTGACATATGAAAACTTTAATTTTAGACGTTCCTCCGGCCGCGCTCTACGTAATAATCGCGGCGTGTGCAATAATCGTGATATCCGGCGTGGCAGTCGCCGTGTATCTCAGTATAACAAAGAGGCGGAATAAAACTTCCGAACTTCCCGCGGCTGCGGACGAAACTCAGCCCGAACAGCCTGTCGTCACAAACGAACCTTCAGTCATTTCAAACCAAATTCCTTCCGAAAATTCCGAACCGGCAACCGCCGTACAGCAGTCGGAAGAACAGCCGTCCGAACAAAATGCGCAGGCGGAAACGGTTGAACTGCCCGAAGAAGAGGACGAGGACGATGACGACGACGATGACGACGAGGAAGAGGACGAAACGGAGGTTGCGCCTCAAAGGCAGGTCGCCCGTATGGCAAACGGTCACGTTCGTTACATCATAATCAAATACAACAAAAGTCATACCGCAAAACTCATTCAGTCTTCCGATATCTGCAAAAATTATTATTCCGTACTCAAAAACGAGCTGTTGTCTTACAGCGGCATAAAATGCCGCGTCAGCTGGAAGTACGAAACTTTCTATTGCGGCAGGCAAACCTACGCAAGGCTTTCCATGCGCGGCAAAAAGCTCTGTATTTTCCTCGCGCTCAATCCCGCCGACTACGTCGACACCAAATATATAATCGACGACAAGTCCGAAGTCCTCGCTTACGAAAAAACTCCCCTCTTATACCGCATCAAAAACGACAGGCGCCTTAAATACGCAAAGGAACTGATTGCAACGGTTATGGACGGGCGCCGGAAATCCGAAGATTTCAACGAAGTGAATTACGTGCCGCAGCTCCCTTACGAAGAAATCGAACCGCTCATAGAGCGCAAACTGGTAAAGGTGTTAACCGAAGAGGACGCGCAGAGCGGCGACGTATTCAAACCGCGCGACTTCGTACAGGCGGAGGAAGTAAACGAACTCCTTCACGACGACATCGCGCAGGCGTTAATCGAAGTCAGCGACGAGGTGTCCGACAGAACCAAGTGTGAAATTATAAATATCGATATCTTAAGCCGCTATTTCGAAAACGACGAAAAAGTAACGCTGGAAGAAATCAAAAAACGCGTTCCCAAGTTCCCCAAAAACGCAACTTACGTAAAGGTGCTTGCCCGCGGACTGTTAGACAAACGCTTAACCGTCGTGGCAGACGCATATTCAATCGACGCCGCTAAAATGATTCTTTTAACCGGCGGCAACCCCGTAAAGAAATCCAGCTGATTTATCGGGTAACGTTGAATGAAAAAATTAAAATATCAAGGCTTTCTTTTAATTTAAATCAGGTTGAACTTGCCGCGGTTCTCGGCGTCGGAAAGCAGTGCGCTTACAACCGGAAGAACGGCTATATAAAGATTAGTTTTTCACTTTCCCGCGCCTCAAGGGTGCGGGAATTTTTATATGCGTATTGATTTTTGTAATTGTAATGATATAATGAATGTATGATAACGGCAATTTCAACGTCGTGCTTCGGATGTGAAACCGAAGACGCGGCAAAAACAATTTCACTTCTTCCGTGTAATGCGGAAATCGCGTTTAAAACATTTTACGAATATCGTCCCGAATTTTCCAAGCGGCTCGCGGCGGAAGTTTCCGGCTTAAACGCGGTTTCGGTCCGTTCATACGCCCCCAATTTCGAATACCAGCTGTTCTGCTCTTCGCGGCGCGTCCGCGGCGACGGCTTTTACTGGCTCGACCAGCTTATGCGTTCTATGCAGCTTTTGGGCGCAAAACGTTTCGTTTTGCAGGGCGCGCCTTTCGGCGCGGATTTCAACGCGGAAAGTACCGCGGCAACGCTTAAAGAAATTTCCGCTTTCTGCGCGCGCTACGGCGCGGAAACGTGCCTTGAAAACGACGGGGTTTCCTCCCCGCAGATTTACGCGCGGCTCAAAGAACGTTTCCCTGAAATTAAATATTCTCTTAATCTATCCAAAGTCCGCATCTCCGGCTATCCTTACGGTATGTTTACGGCGGCGATGGGGCAGTCCGTTTCACAGATTTGCTTAGCGTGCCCCGATTGCCCGAATGCCGGTTCGGCGGCGGATGAAACCGTGAATTTACTCAAAAACGTGGTTTTTTCCAAAGACGTAATTTTAACCGGCGCACCCGTGTCCGGCTATGACGTAACGGACCTTGTCAAGGCTGTAACAAGCCGCTTTTAAATGCCTTAAAACGTTTGTGTAAAATTTTAAAAATTGCAAAAAACGGCGCAAAAAAGTTAAAAAAGCGCCGTTTTTTTAAAGGCAAAATGTCTGAAATTTCCATAAAAAGGTCTGATTTGTCCATATAATTTTTTAAAAAAATTCTTTAAATTTTATTCCAAAAACCCTTGACAATGATTTAATATTTTGTTAAGATATAAAAGCTGTCGATTTAGACAGCAATGTTTTTCTAAGTAAAACTTAGCAAAAACCGCCGACTTTTTTCGGTGAAATCGAAGTTTGACGAACCGCAGACGTGAAGAGCGTGAAACGGCAAGTTAACTTTGAGAAATGAAGTCTGACAACTGCATAGAGAAGAGAAGAAGAAGATAAAAGCAAGTACAAAGAAAGGCAATAAGATTAATGAAGGTTAATA
>CAQTYU010000011.1 GCA_948890655.1 Christensenellaceae bacterium | reverse complement strand
AAAGTAACTTAAAAAGCCGCCCGCGCAGGTGTTGCGCGGGCGGCTTGCTGATTTTGTTTAAGTTTCTCTGCCGAGGATGAAATCGACGCGGCGGTCGAAATGTTCGGCAAGTTTTATTATGTTGTCGAGAGAGGGCTGTCTTTTGCCTTTTTGCCAATCGAAGTAACGACTTTTAGAAATTCCTGCGCCAACATAAATGCTGTACGCCGTACAGTTAAAGTAATCTTTTAAAAATTTCAATTGCTCGGAAAACGGCGGACAAAGATTGAATTTCAGTTGAAGATTTTCTTCTTCGCGCCCCAAAAGATAATCGGTTGAGCAGTTAAAAAAGTTTGCTATTTTTATAAGGTTGTCAACTGTGGGAAGGCTTTCGCGGTGAATGTACTGTGAAATACAGCTTGCGCTTACATCCAAAGATTGTGAAAAAGTTTTCAAATCAATATTACGTTCATAAATAAGCTCTGTCAGCCTTTCTGCAAAATCCGTTAACTGCATACGAACACCTTTTTATTAAAAATATGTCCCATTAACTTAATTAAACGCTTGCAATTTTACAGAATGGTACCTATAATATAAATAAAAAAGGAGTTTTTGTATGAAAAAGCAAAATCACATATTTGTAAAGGACAGCGGAGTGGAAGCATTGGACGGTAGGACTGACAGTTTGAGTTTGCTGTTGGATTTAAAAGTTTTGATTAAAGAATATTACACCGCAACGTTTACAGTGGACGAGAGGGGGCTTGTGATAGGGTTTAACAACGGTCAGAAATTTAAAATAACTGTGGACGAGATAAAGTAACTTAAAAAGCCGCCCGCGCAGGTGTTGCGCGGGCGGCTTTTTATTATTGTTTTTATCTGCAATACGGCGACAAAGGAGATTATGCGGCTTTGCCGCCCTTTGAAAGGACAGAGGTGATTAGTATTTTATGGAGACGGCGCAGGCGAGCGCTCCCGGACCTATGTGGCAGGAAACGCTTAACGACAGGGGGTCGATATAAGAAAATCCGATATCGGGGAACGCCGCTTTGAGCTCTTCGCGGAATTTTTCGGCTTCGGTAAAGTTTTGCGTGTGGGCAACGGCAAGCGTTAATTTGCCGTCGGCGCGGAGCTGTTTGAAACGCGTTTCCACGTCCTTTTTAATTGCGTTTATCATAGTGGTCTTTGCGTCGGTAAGTTTTCTTACCTTTGCGTACTGGTCTAACTTTTCGCCCTGAATCTGTAAAACGGGCTTGATTTTTAAAAGCGTGCCAATCGCGGCGACGGCGGGGGTGAGACGTCCGCCTTTTTTGAGATATTTGAGGGTGTCAACCATTATGTAAATGCTCGACTGCATTTTTGTGTCCATTAAAAAGGCGTAAATTTCTTCGGCGGGTTTGCCTTCGTTTGCCATTTTAATAGCGTCGATTACGCTCTGGCGCTGGGTTATCGAAATTCTTTGGTTATCCACAACGTAGACCTTGCCCTTGAACTGCGGTTCGGTTGCCGCGTAGTGCTGAAGGGTGTGGCAGGTTTCGGAAAGTCCGCTGGACATAGGTATGTAAATTACGGCGTCGTTATCCTTTAAGGCTTTTGCCCAGTATTCGCCGACGTCTACGGGGTTGGGCTGTGAAGTCGAAACCTGAGCGTCGGCTTCGAGCTTTTCGTAAAATTTTTCCTGAGATAAGGTTAAATCCTCGAAATAGAGTTCTCCGTCTATAAGGACGGGCATGGGGACGACTTCGATTCCCATTTCCCTTGCGAGGCTTTGCGTAATGCCGCTGTTGCTGTCGGTCATTATTGCGGTTTTCATATTATTCTCCTTTTTTAACGAAAGCGTATTAAAATTCTATTACAAATTATAGTATCTGCGTTGTGTGTTGTCAAATAATTGCGCGCGGGTAGCGCGCATACGGCGGAGGGAATTGAGCGGATTTTTGTAATTTGTGTACAAAAACCGTCAATTTGTGTCATTATTATTGAAAAACAGCTGTTTGCCGTTATAATGGGAGCAGATTTATAATTACCAAAAATATTGCTTGTAAGAGGAGAATAATGGACAGTAAAACGATTGAAAGACTGACTTTAAGGCAAAAGGCCGACCTGTTGACGGGAAAGGATTTTTGGGAGACGCTTGATATTGCGGAAGAGGGGATACCTTCTTTATTTTTGTCGGACGGTCCTCACGGACTGAGGAAACAGGCGGCAAAGGCCGACCATCTTGGATTTAACGCGAGTATTCCCGCAACGTGTTTTCCCACGGCGGCGGCAATGGCGAACAGCTGGGACGACGCTTTGGGCGAAAAACTGGGAGAGGCGCTGGGCGAAGAGGCGGCGTCGATGGGAGTGAATATGCTGCTTGGTCCCGGAGCGTGCATGAAGAGAAATCCGCGCTGCGGAAGGAACTTCGAATACTTTTCGGAGGACCCCTATCTTGCTGGAAAGATGGCGGCGGGGTACATACGCGGCATACAGAAGAGCGGCGTTTCGGCCTGCGTAAAGCATTTTGCCTGCAACAGTCAGGAAGAGCGCAGAATGGTTTCGGATTCGGTTGTGGACGAAAGGACGCTGAGGGAAATTTATCTGACCGCGTTTGAAATAGCCGTTAAAGAGGGCGGCGCGAACGCGATAATGTCTTCTTACAATAAAATAAACGGCACGTTCGCCGATGAAAACGAGCATTTACTCAAAGATATTCTCCGCGGGGAGTGGGGATTTGACGGCGTTGTGGTTTCGGACTGGGCGGGGTGCAACAACAAGGTTGCATCAACAAAAGCGGGAAGCGATTTGGAAATGCCCGCGTGCAGGTACGGCGCGGACGATATAGTTAAGGCCGTGGAGAACGGTTCTTTAGATATAAAATACGTTGACGAATGTGTGGCGCGTGTTTTGAAACTGATTGAAAAGACCACTGCGCACGAGGCGGGAAAGCCGTTTGACAAGGAGGCGCACCACGCTCTTGCGAGGGAGTGCGCGCGTGAGAGCATAGTACTTTTGAAAAACGACGGCGTACTGCCTTTGAATAAGGATTTGAAGGTTGCCGTAATAGGAGACTTTGCGGATAAGCCCAGATATCAGGGGGCGGGGTCTTCGGTTGTTAACCCCACCAGACTGGACACCGTTCTGAACGAAATAAGGGCTAACGGAGTTAAGATTTCGGGCTATTGCAAGGGGTTTGAAAGATACGGCAAAAGAAATAAAAAACTCCTTAAAAAAGCCGTTAAGCTTGCAAAGGAATCGGACGTTGCGGTGCTGTTTATGGGACTGGACGAATTCAGCGAAGTGGAAGGGCTTGACAGGGAACACATAAAACTGCCTTATAATCAGACCGAGTTGTATCACTCGGTAACGGCTACGGGTAAAAAAGTGGTTGTGGTGCTTTCGTGCGGGAGCGCGGTTACCACGGACTGGGCTCAGAGGGCGAACGCGATAGTATACGCGGGGCTTTCGGGGCAGGCGGGCGCGGGCGCCGTTTGGGACGTGCTTGAAGGCAAAGTGAACCCGAGCGGCAAGCTTGCGGAAACTTTCCCTTCGCCGTACGACCCGTGCGCTTCGGCTTCGCATTTCCCCGGAAAGGAGATGACGGTTGAATACCGCGAAGGCATTTACATAGGTTACAGATATTTTGCGACTGCGGGCGTAAAGGTTGCGTATCCTTTCGGGCACGGACTTTCGTATACTACGTTTGAATATTCAGGTTTAAACGTATCGGACGGCGGAGTTTCGTTCATAATTAAAAATACCGGCGGAGTTGACGGCGCGGAGATTGCCCAGCTTTATCTTGGGAAAGACAACGCTAAAGTTTTCCGCCCCGCCAAAGAACTTAAAGGATTTAAAAAGGTTTTTATAAAAGCGGGAGAGAGCGTGACGGTAAATATTCCGTTCGACGACAAAACTTTCAGATATTTCAACGTTTTAACGGATAAATGGGAAACAGAAGGCGGGGAGTATAAAATTTATATAGGCGCGAGCAGTACGGATGTAAGACTGGAAGGCGAAATAACCCGCGGGGGCACGACGGAACAGTATCCGTATTCTCCCGAAAAACTGCCCTCTTATTACAGCGGCAAAGTGAGCGCCGTAAAAGACGAGGAGTTTTCGGTTCTTCTGGGCCGTGAAATACCGGAATCCGGTTACGATTTTTATAAGAAAAGACGAATGGTTATAACCGAAAACAGCACGGTTGCGGATTTGAGATATTCGCGCCGCTGGGTGGGAAGAGCCTTTTCGGGAATAATAAGATTTGCGATTGCTTTCTGCTATAAGACGGGGCACAAGGTAAACGCCAACACTATGGTTATGGGCGTTTTGCACCAGCCCGTGCGCGGACTTGCAAAATACGGCAGGATGAGCCGCAGAAAGATGGAAGGGCTTTTGCTGATGTTCAACGGGCACTTCTTTAAGGGGCTTCATTATTACTGTTCAAAGGAAAAGGTTAAGAAAGCAAAATAAATTAAAACACACATTTTTCATTTTTCTCCTCAAAGTGAGTCCGCGCGGATTAATAAATATTTTAAAAATCCGCGCGGACTTCATAATTTACCTCTTGAAAAAACAAAATAAAAGTGGTAAAATAGAGGAAGCCGGTTTTACGGCGGAAATTTTTGCGCATTTCTTTTAAAGGAGGGAAACCGAAATGATATTTAACGTTGCTATCGTGGAGGACAGCCCCGAGGAAATGCAGCGGCTTGCGGCGTATTTTAAACGCTATGAAAGCGAAAACCCCGACGTGGGATTCAAGATAAGCAAATTTACGGACGGCGACGAAATCTGTGAAAATTACCAGTGCAGTTACGACGTGATTTTAATGGATATTCAGATGAAGAGGCTCGACGGAATGAAAGCCGCGGAATATCTGAGAAATTTCGACGACCGTGTGGAAATTATTTTTGTTACGAACTGCACGCAGTACGCCATAGGCGGTTATAAGGTGCATGCGTTCAATTACATTTTAAAACCGATGACTTATGCGGTTTTCAGCGCGGAGGTAAAGAGATTTACCGCGTCGATTGCTAAAAAGAAAGAGGAATACATTCTTATTTCGATGCGCAACAACTCCGTAAGGCTGGCGCTGAGCGAGATTATTTACGTTGAGAGCGTAAAGCACAAGATTATCTTTCACACCAAGGACGCGGAGTATGAAATTTTTGGGACGATGCGCGATTATGAGAGCCGTTTGGAGAAAAATAATTTTTTCCGCTGTAACAGCGGGTATCTGATAAACCTTATGATGGTTAAGGGCGTAAAGGACGATATGGTGAACGTGGGCGGGCACGAACTTAAAATAAGCCGTCCCCGCAAAAAGCAGTTTATGGAAAGACTTGCGGGTTTTTACTGCGGAGGTTGACGTATGCCCGATGAAGTAATGATGGATATACCCCGCGTTTACACGGCTGTTGCCGAATGGCTTGCGTGCGTGGTTGTAATCGTTTTTGCGGATAAAAGATTTTCCAAAGTGCAGACGGTTGCGCTTGTTGCCGCCGCTCTTTTGATATTTGCCGCTTATCATCTGATAGCCGAGCTTTTGCCGATAGGATTCTGGATACCGTGTATGATTTTGGCGGTTATGATGATGTGCGGCTTTATATGGCTGACGGTTAAAAGAAACGTTAAAGTTGCGTGCTATCTGGGCGTTCAGGCATTTATCGTTGCGGAATTTGCGGCTTCCGCCGAGTGGTGGCTTTATTACTTTTTTGCGCAGAACTTTCCCGCGGTGGCTTCGGTTGCCGGAAACGCGTTGTTTGCGGCGTTTATTTTTGCCGCGATTTTTACCGCTCTGTTTTTTATCGAACGGCATTATAACCGCAGAAAACTTGTTTCGGTTACGTTGAAGGACCTGTTTACGGCGGTGGTGATAGTGGTTACGGCGTTTTTGATAAGCAATATAAGTTTTATTCACTGGAATACGCCGCTTTCGAGCAAGTACGCTCTTGAAATATTTTATATCCGCACTATTGTGGATTTGTGCGGACTGCTGCTTTTATACAGCAACCGTCAGATTAAAAACGCGGGCAGCGCGGAGGCGGAGCTTACGCAGATAAGACTGCTGCTTGCAAGACAATACGAGCAGTATTGCATTACAAAGGACGCGATAGATTCGGTAAACAGGCGTTATCACGATTTAAAGCATCAGGTTGCGCTGATACGCGACAAGGGAACGGACGCGGCGGCAAAGCTTGTTAACGAAATCGAAAACGAAACGCGGCTTTACGAAGTAGTTTACGACACCGGCAACGAAATTTTAAATACTATTTTAATGTCGAAGAGCGTGCTGTGCGTGCAGAAGGGCATTACGTTTACCTGTGTGGCGGACGGCGACGCGCTTAATTTTATGAGCGATATCGATATTTGTTCGCTGTTCGGAAACGCGCTTGACAACGCGATTGAGAGCTTTGACGGAAGCGCGACGGAAGCGAAGCTTATTAAACTTGCAGTTTATAAGAATAACGGGCTTGTTATAATAAGGTGCGAGAACACGTTTGACGGCGAGTTGAAAATACGCGACGGAGAACTTCAGACGACGAAGAAAGAGAGGCAAAACCACGGTTACGGAGTGAAGAGTATTAAGACGGTTGCGGAAAAATACGGCGGCACAGTGAACTTTGCGGTGAACGACGGAATTTTTGCGCTTGGCGTGGTTATACCGCTGAAAATATAATATGCTTTTAAAGCGGCTGAAACGCACATGCGTTTCAGCCGCTTTTTTATTATGCGCATAGCAGAAAATGTATAAAATATTACAGAATATGTAATGTATAAACATTTTTCGACAAAGTTTGATATGCTGAAGAAAAAATAAAATAGGCGAATTGAAGGGGTACCCCTTCTTCGTGTGTTTCACACACGAAGAAAACAAATTGTCTGTTAAAAAGCGCAAGCCGCTTAAAATAATCCGCCGCGGGCGGAAAAGGAGGAAAAGGGAAAAAAGAATTAACGTTTCACCGCACCTGCGTGCTTAATTTTAAGCGCCGCCGCCCGAAAGGGAAAACAAATTAAATTAACGTAAACAAAAATAAGGAGATCTTTAATGAAAAGCAAATTAAAAAAGATCGTTGCAGCGGCAATGGCTATTCTTACGCTTTCCGTAGGATTTGCCGGAGCCACGGGTTGCGGCTATTGCGCCCACAGTCTTGAAACAATAGAAAAGGTACCTTCGACGTGTCTGGAGCACGGCCACGGGTATTCTTATAAATGTAAAAAGTGTAACAAGTTGTTCGCTTATAACGAAGAAGACGGGCTTTATGAAATAGAAGAAGCGGAGCAGCTTCCTTTAAGCGGGCATACGTTGCCGGAAATCGCGAATCTGGGCGACAGTCTGGGCGTGAGACTTAAGGACGGCAAAGAGACCGCCGACTCGATATGGGATTACGAAGTTACGTATAAATGCGCGCTTTGCCACGAGGAACACGCCGTTCCCGGCGAACATCTCGGAGCAATCGTTCCCCCCAACATAAATAAGACTCAGCAGGGAGGCTCGGGCGACGCTTACAGAGGAACTTACGGTTACGACAACGGCGATAAGGAAACGGGAAGACCTTATACGATGATAGAGTTCCTTGCGGGCGTAACCCCTAACGCTTATATAGAGCTTGACCCTTACAGGTATGTAAAGACTACTACGGGAAAGGTTGACCCCACCAAATATTATGCGGATAAGTACGAGTGGGTTGACTCTTCGAACATAGGCGCGTATCAGCGTTTTCCTTTGTATATTCCCTTTAACGTAAACGAGACGAGATACGTCTTTTACGTAATAAAGAATACGACTACAACGACGACGGACCCCTTGAAAATAGAATGGAGCATAGACGGCGACGAGTGGGCGAACGTTACGGTTAATCCCGGCGAAATAAAGGTTTTGCCGGTGAAGGCGACTTCGCGCAGTAATATAAACGTTCAGGCGCAGTTTATTAAGGTGAGCAACCCCAACAACGCGTCGAGACTCGGCAAAAAAATGAGCATTGAAATTGCCGGACAGTTTTATATAGCCGGCGAGGTTGCAAAGCTGGACATCGACAATCAGCCCGTTAAAACCGAGTATACCGCGGGCGAAATTTTCGACCCGACGGGATTGAAAATTTACGCGACGTACACGGACTACTGTCTGGGCAAAACGCTGAGAATCGAAGATATGGAGTTCAGTTGCGGAGACAGACCTCTGACTGCGGACGATACGAAAGTTACCGTTTCGTACGGCGGAAAGAAAGTTTCGATGAATATTACCGTTACGGAGGGCGCTAACAATGGATAAGGTTAAGAGCTTTTTGAGGAAAGCGTGGAATTATCTGAAATCCCGCTGGATAGGTTTTTATCTGCTTTTGCCCGTAGTTTTACTTTCGTTTATAACGGCGTTTGTTTATCTGTCCGCTTATAAAGATATGGAAATGGGAAGATATTACAGCACAATCGCTTTCGTTTTGCCCCTTTTGGGCTGTGCGGCGTTTGCAACGGCGTTTTTTAAGTACACCGAAAGATATACGGCGGTGATTATATTTGCGTTTATGCTTGCAGGTTTGGGCATGTTTGCAAATTCGGTTTATTACCACGTTGCCGACGTAGCGTTTAAGGGCGGACTTCAGGGACTGGAAACGGGTTTCTGGTTTGTTGCTGTGGCTTATATTCTGAACATAGTTCTCTGTTTTGTTGCGGCGTTCTTTAAAATTTCGAAGGACGGTAAAAAGACGGCGGAGCCTGAGCCTGCCGAAGTAGCGGAGGTGCAGTCGTGAAAAATAAAGTAAAGAAAATTTTGTTGCCCGTATCAAAGGGTATGGCGCTTACGTTTACGCTGGCTTTCGGCGTGCTGACGGTAGGAACGACGATTGCAAACGCAAATGCGAGCGTAATAACTTCCTATCTGGGCGGCGGCGGAACGAACATAGTTTATATCGACAACGGGGAAGTTTCGACGGATAACGATTATTACAAGTCGGAATATTCTTCCGTAAAGGAAGTGAGAGGCGCGGGCATCGACTTTACCCAGACGACAATGGAAGAGGGCGCGGTGCTTTTGAGAAACGAAAACAACGCTTTGCCGCTTTCTTCGACTGATAAGGTAAGTTTGTTTTCGGCGTCTTCGGCAAAATCGGTTGTATCCGGTTACCGTGAGTCGGGCAAGGGCAATGACGCGGTGAGCTTTAAAGACGCGTTCAAAGACGCTGGCATAGACGTTAACGAAGACTTATACAACTGGTATGCAAACAGTTCTTACGGCAGAAAATCCGTTATGGGACACACAGGATTTGCAAACGTATATGCGATTGGCGAAGCGCCCTGGTCGGCGCTGCCCGAAAGCAAGACGGCGGCGGGATATAATACCGCGGTGTTTGTGGTTTCGCGTATTTCGGGCGAGGCTTCGGACGTGCAGTTAAGAGACCTTGGAGAAAGCCGCTATACTTCGCATGCGGTTTTCGACGGAAAGAACGGCAACTATCTGTTGCTTTCCGCAGAGGAAGAGGACGTTTTACAGAACCTTAAAGCCGAAAAGGATAAGGGAACGTTCGATAAAATCGTCGTGATTTTAAACACTACAAATCAGGTTGCGTGCGACTTTGAAGATAAGTACGGCGTGGACGCGCTGCTTTACACCGGTTCGACCGGTTCCGCGGGCACCAGAGGTATTGCAAATCTTTTAAAGGGAAGCGTGAATCCTTCGGGCAAGCTTTCGGATACGTTCTGGAAAAACCACTATCTCAATCCCGTACTTGCAAACTGGGGCGCTTACGGCTTTAACAGCGGCAACTCGGGCGCGCCTTATTCGGCTTATCCCTACGCGAACAATACCGGTTATGCGGCTGTTGTTTATCAGGAAGGAATTTATTCCGGTTACCGTTACACGGAAACAAGATACGAGGATAAAATTCTCGGCACCGCGGGAGTGGGCGAGTTCAATTACGGCGAAGTAGTTGCCTATCCTTTCGGTTACGGACTTTCTTACACGAACTTCAATTACGGGGATATGGCTATAAATTACGACGCCGAAACCGATAACTTTGAAATTTCGGTTAAAGTAACGAATGCGGGCGGCGTTGCCGGCAAGGAGAGCGTTCAGCTCTTTTTACAGAAGCCTTATACCGATTACGACAAGGAAAAGGGCATAGAGAAGGCTTCGGTAGAGCTTGTGGATTTTGCAAAGACCGCAAAGCTTGAAAGCGGCGCGGACGAGACGGTTAATTTCACCGTTGCAAGGCGCGAACTTGCGTCCTATGATTCTTACGGTGAAAAGACTTATATCGTTGAAAACGGCGATTACCGTTTTGTTGTGGGGCACGACGCGCACGACGCTGTGAACAACATTCTTGCCGACAAGGAAAAGACGGGTATGACCGATATTTCCGGCGCAACCGTTGCAGGCGACAAAGCCCTTGTTAAAACCGTGACCGTAGGGGACGGCGACAACCTTTATAAGGCTTATGCAAAATCGGCGAACGGCACGGATATAACAAACCGGTTCGACGACGTTGATTTGAAGCTTTACGAACATTCCGGCGACAAAGAAAAACTGAATTATATTACCAGAAACAACTGGTCGGGTACGGTTAAACTTGGATTTAACGCCGACGGAACGCAGATTTCAGACAGCTATTACAGACCGACGATGACGGCGGGAATGCTTGCGGCGATGAATCCCAACCCGGACGCTCTTGCGGTAGCGGGAGATTTGCCGGTTATGGGTTCAACCGAAACGGCGTGGCAGCTTATCGATATGATTCAGGACGAAGAGGGCAACAGAGTTGACATCCCTTACGGCGACGAAAAGTGGGAACAGCTTTTAAACCAGCTGACCTACGCCGAAATGGCGGAATTTTTGAGCGACGCTTATGGATTTACGTATGAGATAAATTCGATAAGCAAACCCAAAACCACCGACCAGGATTCGGACCTCGGCGTAATTAACGCATACTCTTTCGGTTCGAGCGGACTTGCAAACAAGCTTGCAGACCCCGACAAGGACCTTTACCCCGCGGCTTACGTGGACAACGGCATTGTTGCCGCAACGCGCAACCCCGAACTTTTATACGAATACGGTCTGCAATGGGGCGAGGACTGCCTGTGGGCGGGTTACTCCGGTTTGTACGGCACGGGCGGAAACATTCACCGCAGCCCTTACGGCGGACGTAACTACGGTTATTACAGCGAAGACCCCGTTCTGATGGGCAAATGCGTTTCGCAGATTAACGTCGGTATGGAAGAAAAGGGCTCGTTTATGATGATGAAGCACTGTATGCTCAACGAGCAGGAGGCAGGGCGCATCGGTATGAGCAGCTGGGCAAACGAGCAGACTATAAGGGAAGTTTATTTAAAGCCTTTCCAGATTGCGATAGAAGAAGGCGGCGTTCAGGGCGTTATGACTTCGCTGAACCGTTTGGGTACTCTGGCGGCTCCCCATCATCCGTTTATGAACACGGTGCTCCGCGGTGAGTTCGGAATGATAGGTTATAACGTAACGGACAGCTGGATGCCTTATAACGCTAGCAAGCCTTCGGAAGGACATATGGAACTTATATCCTGCCTGATTGCAGGCAACGATTTGCCTTTGGGCGGTGCGAGCGTGCTGAAGAACAACGAGGCTAAGTACAACACGCGCGAATATGCGAACGTCGTATGGGCAATGCGCAACGCGACTCACAACGTGCTTTACTCGGTAGCTCATTCGAACGCAATGAACGGTATGTCGAAAAATACCAGAATAATCACTTTCCAGCCCGAATGGCAGTACTATCTCGACAGAATAAATCCCGCGGTTGCGGTTCTGTTCGGAATAAGCGTTGCGTTCTTTGTGGGAATGGAAGTATGGAGTTACTTCGGCAACGGAAAGAAAGCGGCAAAAGCCGGCGAGAGCGACGGCGAACCCGAAAAGACCGGCGGCGACGCGCCCGACGGTGAGAATTAAGGGTAAAAACAAAACTTAATTAAAAGCCCTGCCGGCGGCAACGGCGGCAGGGAAATAAATTAAAAACTTTATATTATTTCATAAAACAAAACAAAAAAATTACGGAGGTTAAAAATTTTATGAAAAAATTAAATAAAGTGCTTGCAATTCTGTGCACGAGCGCAATTGCGGTAAGCGGCGTTGCCGCATTCACAGCCTGCGGAGGCGACGGCGGTCACGACCATAACGCTCATTTAACCTATGTGAGCGACGGCGCGACACAGCACCACGGCGAGTGTTCGGAAGACGATTACAAGACTGAAAAAGAAAACCACACCTGGGGAACCAACAACAAGTGCACGAAATGCGGCGAAGACAAACCCGCGGAAGTATCTTTAACACTTGACAAGACAACGGCTTCGGTAGAAGTGGGCGAGACGGTAACTATTACCGCAACCGTAACCGGCAGTACCGCGGCGGTAGAGGCAACTTCGGGTACGCCCGCAAACGCTACCGTTACGGTAAACGGAAAGGTTGTAACAGTAACCGGCGTTAAGGAAGGCACTTCCGTTATTACCGTATCCTGCGGCGGCGCAAGCAAGACCTGCACCGTAACCGTAACCAAGGCTGAAGTTAAACTCGAAGTTCAGGAAATTGCCATTCTCGAAGACGGCTATAACGAAGCAAGCATTTACGAAGATATAAGAGAGTTGCAGATTGACGTTGATTATACGGGTAAGGGAACTTTGACCTGCAATATCGACGAGCAGATTGCAACGGCAACCTACGCCGACGGCAAGGTGACTTTGACGGCGGTTAAAGCGGGCAAAACAGAGCTTGTTTTAAGCGACGGCGAACTCGAAGCTAAGTGCGTTGTTGAAGTTGCGACTTACGGACTCAAATACGGTCCGTTCAACGCGGCGGAAGATGGCGACCCCGTATATGAAATGAGAGTACAGGACGGCGAACACAGAACTTCGACCGACGTTTATATCCCCGGATATTATATGGATGAGAACGAAGGAATTTATCTTCCTGTAACGCAATTGCTCGGCGGTGTTAAAAACTCCGGCGGCGGCTGGGACGGCAACGGCGCGTTCAGCACCGAATATCAGGACAACGGCACGAAATACAGGGGCGCTAATATTGTTTCTATTTATACCGGTGATAATGTTACGGTTATCGGCGCAAGCGCGTTCAGAGAATGCAAGAATCTTACGACAGTTAAATTGGGCGAAGGCGTTAGGATTGTAGGCGGTTATGCTTTCAACGGCTGTGATATTCTTGCAACTATAAATTTGGACGAAACTCAACTGGTTACCATTGAAAGAGTTGCTTTTGCTGGATGTGCTGCGTTGGCGGACGTAACGCTTCCCAAATCCTGCAATTTCATAGGAGATAACGTGTTTGGCTCCAGCGGCGTTGTGACTGTAAGGATTCTTGGTAACGTTACCGATTTACACGGTTCGACTTTCCTTGGTTGCAGTTCTCTTAAATCCGTATGGATACCTGTATCTGTGAAGAATATTGCTAAAGATGCATTCGGTTCATTTTCTGCCGGAGGTGATATAACTTTGGATATTTATTATAGCGGCACAGAAGAGCAGTACAATGCGATTAACTTAACAAACAGCAGCTGGGATTTCAGCTCCGCTTTAAAACCTTCGGGAGATAAGCGTCACGTTTATTATAATCAGGACTTTGACGCGCTTTTGGAAGCTGAAAAGAACCCTGCATAAAGTAAAACATTATTCATTCATTTTTCCTTCTTAAAAGGCGGGCGGACGCAAGAAATTGCGGACGCCCGCTTATTTTTGCAATTTATGCAAAAAAATAAAAAGTTTGCGATAATGAGTTGAAATTGTTGACAGTTTATGTTATAATGTTACAAAATTAAATGAGGCGTAATATATTTTTAAGCTTTTTACGGAGGGATTTAATTAATGGCTAAAAAAAGTTTGTTTGAAAACGCGCTCTTTTCGACAAAAGTGAAGTCTGCGAACGTAAAATTGCCGGAAATGCTTTTCGGTTACTTTTTGGGACCGTTTGGGGCTTTGCTGGCAAGCGGAATTTTTACAAGTTTTTTAAACCGTTACTGGACTGACGTTCTGTTTGCAAATTACAGAGTGGAGGGTATGGTCAACGGCGAACTGAAGATGGTTTTGCCGGACGGACCGATAAAGACGTTTTTATTTTTGTTGCCGCTTTTATCGGCAATTCTGATTGTTGCGGGAAACCTTGTTGCGGGGCAGCTTATCGAGCGCACTAAAACAAAGGCCGGCAAGGCAAGACCGTGGATTTTGCTTGCTTCGGTGCTTTTGGGTGTTGCGTGCATTTTAATGTTTGTGGTGCCGATGGGCAACGGCGCGGATACGCCGGTTTTGACTATGGTTTTAACCGCAATAGCTTATAACCTGTATTATTCGGTGGCATATCCGCTTTATAATACCGCGAACAGTACTCTTGTGCCCGTTTCGACAAGGAACAGCAACCAAAGGGGACTTTTGGCTTCGTTTGCAAACTTTGCGAGCGTTGGCGTTATGGGCGCGGGCGGAATGGTATTCCCCATGATAATCAGCTGGTTTTTGGGTGGCTGGGATACGCCGAACCGTACGGCGTGGACGATTGCGTTTATTGCGATAGGCATCGTTACGTTCCTGTTCACGGTAATGCAGTATTATTTCACGCGTGAAAGGGTTACCGAGGAGAGCCTGCACATAAAAGTGCAGACCGCGGAAAAAGTTTCGGTTAAAAGACAGCTTAAAGCCGTGGCTTCGGACAGGTTCTGGTGGATAGTTATAATTTTCTATCTTTTATTCCAGTTCGGCGGAATGTTTAAAAACCTTTCAATTACTTATTTCTGCACGGACCAGTTTTCGAATACCGCGATAGGCGGTGCGGACGGTTCGGGCGCGATGGCGATAATTAATATTCTCGGCGCGGTGCCTATGGCGGTGGCAATGGCTTTCATATGGCCGCTTTCGGCTAAGTTCGGAAAGAGAATAGTCGTTTTGGCAGGCTGTGCAATAGGCGTTGCCGGCGGCGTGATTGCCGGAATTTTCCCCAATAATTTTTACGCCGTTGCTGTCGGCGTGGCGCTTAAGAGCTTTGGTTCCTCGCCTGCGTGTTATATGATTCTGGCGCTTATTTCGGACGTTCTGGACCATATCGAGGCGAAACGCGGTTACCGTTGCGACGGGCTTACGATGTCGATTTACAGTTCGATAATGGCGGCGGCGACGCCGATTGCGACGGGTATATTCAACGCGATTTCGGGCGGTTCGAACGTTTTGGCGAATACGATAAGCTTTATATGGATTGAAACGATTGCATACGGCGCTTGTTTTGTGCTTATGCTGTTCTTCACCGTTGAAAAACTGCTTAAGGGCGACAGGGAGATTGTGCTTGAACGTCAGAAAGCGCAGGCGCTTGCAAACGGTGAAGAGTGGATAGAGCCCGAAGAAAGGCTGCGCCGCGAGGAAGAAGAGGCGAACAGGCTTGCAGACGAGGCGCGCAGAGCCGAACTAAAGGTAAAGTGCGAAAAGAAAGGGCTGAACTACGAAGAAGAAGAGGGCAAGTATCAGGCGAAGCTTGCCGAAAAAGCGCAAAAGAAAGAGGCGGCGCAGGCTGCGAAAAAGCAGAAAGCCGAAGCTAAGAAGGCGGAAAAAGAAGCGGCGAAAGCCGGAAAAGACGGCGGAGACGAATAGACGTAACAACTTAACTTTAAGCGCGTGCGTTGCGGTTTTGCATACGCACGCGCTTTTTTCGTGCAAACGAAAACCCCGCCATAGTGGCGGGGTTCTATTGAGGCTATTGCCGATAAATAAGACAAAAAACTCCGTTTGAATTATAATAAAACTGCGACCTGCCAGTTGCAGAAGAAGAAAATCAAACGGAGGATAATTAAAATGCCGGAGCAAAGTAATATCACAAACAGTTTAGCACATACGAAATGGAATTGCAAGTATCACATAGTGTTCGCACCGAAATATAGGCGGAAAGTATTTTTTGAAGAGAAACGAATAGAAATACGAGAAATCTTGCGAACGCTATGCCAATGGAAGGGCATTGAAGTGATAGAAGGAGAAATATGCCCAGACCATATACATATGTTGGTAAGCATACCACCCAAAATGAGCGTTGCGGGATTTATGGGATATTTGAAAGGCAAGAGCAGTCTAATGATATACCAAAAGTGGGGCAATATGAAATTTGCATACCGCAACCGTGAATTTTGGTGTAAG
>CAQTYU010000010.1 GCA_948890655.1 Christensenellaceae bacterium | reverse complement strand
CCAAAAGTGGGGCAATATGAAATTTGCATACCGCAACCGTGAATTTTGGTGTAAGAGGTACTATGTAGATACAGTAGGTAAAAATACTACTGCAATAAAAGAGTACATAGCAAAGCAATTAAAGCAAGATAAAGAAGCAGACCAATTAAGCGTGTTCGACCCGAAATTTACTTTTCCCAGCTCATGCTGTTGCCGGAAGTTACCTTGTAAGATGGGTCGGGTTTTTTGACTTTGATAAACGTTGCGCCGTCGGTCAGTCCGCCCGCTTTTACCGTGATTTCGTTTTTGGCTTCGAGTTTTATTCTGCACTTATAAACTTTGCCGCCCTTTTGCGCTTTGGGCGCTGCGACAAGTTTGCCGTTGTTAAAAATTTCTACTTTTCCTACGTTGGAGAAAACGGTGATTTCAGTCTTTTTGCCTGTACGGTTTTTATAACGCTTGCCCGAAAGATGTAATACGGGCTCTTTTGACCAGTACGCTTTGTAGAGGTAGAAGGCGTCCTTTTTAGTTTTTCTGTCGAAGGTTACCAGTCCTTTGTGGTTCATTCCCGGTTCGCCGCCCTGATTTCTGCCGTCGGCGGCAAAGTCGAACATATTCCACACGTGCGTGCCCCACAAATAGGGGTGCCGTGCGAAAAACTCAAGCATATATGCGTGGTAAACAACCTGATAGTCTTCGGTATTGTCGAATCTTTTTGGCTTTGCAGAGTGTAAATTGGGCATACTTTCGGCGCCGTATTCGGAATAGCCTACCGCGCGTTTGGGATAGAATGTGTGGAACAGCTTGAGCCAGACGTCGTTTAAGAACAGCCCCGGAACATACCAGCCGAGATAGAGGTTCCAGCTGACTACGTCGCTTATATGCGCCGTTTTATTGCCGAAAGAACACATTGCAAAGCAAGCGAGTGTGGTAAGACGCGAAGGGTCGAGCTTATGGCACAGGTCGTTAAGCTCCCTGTGGGTTTTAAGCATATCCTTTTTATTCGTCTTCATCATTGTTATTTCGTTGGATAATCCCCAGAAAACGATGGAGGGATGGTTGTACTGCTGTAATACGAGTTCTTTCATCTGGCTCTTCGCGTTTTCGTTACCCCCCGACATATGCCGCGAGATATAGGGTATTTCAGCCCAGACGACAAGTCCTGCTCTGTCGCATAAATCATAAAAATAATCGTCGTGCTGGTAGTGGGCGAGCCTTAAAGTGTTGGCGCCGATTTCTTTTATGAGCGCCATATCCTCGTCGTGTTCCGCCTTTGTTAAAGCGTTGCCTATGTGCGGTCTGTCCTGATGGCGGCAGACTCCGCGGAGGGGATAAAGCTTACCGTTTAAATAAAAACCTTTTTTGGCGTCGACTTTATAGGTGCGGAAGCCGAAGTTTGCGCTTACTTCGTCGGTTTTTTCGCCGTTTTCGGAAAGCGTTGCAACCGCTTTGTAAAGATAGGGGTCGGTTACGCCGTTCCAAAGGTGCGCGTTTTTAATAACCGCCGTGCCGCCGTTTTCAATTTCGGCGACTTTGTTTGCGTCGGCGTCGAAAATTTCGATTTTTACGTCGCCGCCGTTAGACGCGTACGCAGTTACGGTAACCTGCCCGTCGGCACCGTTTACAGCGGCGTCAATCTTTATGGGATTGCACCCGAAATAATCCAAATCGAAACGGCATTTTTCGGCGCATATGAGGTTTACGTCCCTGTATATGCCGCCGTAAAAGGTGAAATCGGCGCGCTGGGGATAAACCCTGTCGTTTACCGAATTGTCAACTTCGACCTTAATTTCGTTGTCGTCCTTTAAAAAACCGGTTATGTTGCAACGGAAGGCGGAATAGCCGCCGTCGTGTCCGCCCGCGGGATTTCCGTTTACGTAAACCTTTGCCGAAGCGTTTACGCCTTTAAATTCGAGATACACTGCGCCGTCCGCGGGAAATGCAGGTTTTTTTATGTGCTTGATATAGGTGCAGGTACCGCGGTAATAATCGTTGCCGCCGTCCTGTCCGTCGTCGCCGTTCCAGGTGTGCGGAACGTTGACTTCGGTTTCACTGCCGTCTTTGGAATATATAAACTTCCAGCCTGAGTTGATGTTGGTTATCGTTTTCAATATTAATTCCCCCGAATTTCATTTTGCGGTCAAGTATTAAAAATTATACCGCCCGATTATAATTTATTGTAACATTAAACGGGCGGCAATTCAATTGCAGTTGTTGTTCAGATTTATTGCAAATCGTCTTTGAATTAATTTTTGCTTTCCTGCGGGGGGTAGCCGATTATTTTTTTGTAATTTCGGTAAAACGTGGAGTATTCCGGAAATCCGAATTCTTCGGCAACGTCGGAAAGTTTTGTTTTGCCTTCGGCTATTTTTCTGTGCGCCGCAATTATCTTTTTGTGTTTTATGTACGTCATAACCGGTGTTTTCATTTCCTTGCTGAATTCACTGCTTATGTATGATTTGGAAAAATGCAGGTCGTTGCAGATATCGGCAAGAGTGATGGGGCGTTTAAGATTTGCGTTTATATATTTGGTTATTTCGGCAATAATTGCATTGTTGTGGATTTGTCCGCTGATTGCGGGAACTTCGTTTTTGTAAACCCTGATTAATATGCGTACAAGCGAAGCCAGCATCAGAAGATTGCGTTCTTCGTCGTTGTAGTTTTCGTAAATGGCGTCCAGTTCTTCGAACATCTCACGGGATTTGGAAACTGCTCCGCAAAATTTTAAGTTTTCGATTTTTTTGAGCAGGAATTCGGGCAGAATGGTTGCCGCGAACTTTAAAACGTAGCGTTCGTACGGCGCGGCGGGGTCTACCGTGCCGAAGTGGAGCATACCCGGCGCCATTAATAAAATTTCGCCGGCCGACAACCGTTTTGTTTCCGATTCTATGGTATAATCGATATTTCCGCGCACAAGATACAAAAGTTCGTAATGGTCGTGCATATGCTTTGTAAAGTCGCTTGACGGCGTGGTGTGACCGTCGAGTTTGTGCGCGAAATCAATATTTTTGTATACAAAACTGAACATAATCTCATTATACACTATTAGTGGAAGAAATGCAATACAGTTGCAAAAAACTGCAATTGAAAAATTTGATGCGCTGGTGTAAAATAGATACGTAAAATGTAAAAAATTTACTTTTTCGGGGGTAAAGCACAATGAGTACTGTTGGCAACGTTGCGGTAAACCGTGCTAAAGGCTGGCAGATTGCGTTGTTTCCGTTCAATAATGCGGCGACGAACGTTTATTTTGCTTTTTACAATTATTTTGTTTACTGGGCGGTGCTTGCGCTTACGGGAAGCACTGCCGGCGCGATAGGCGGCGTTGTCGTTTCGAGCGTTGTTGCTATCGGCGTAAGTACGTTTGCCAGTCTGTTTGCGCCGCTTATGCGTGTTTTTGACGGCGTTACCGACCCTGTTCTGGGCGGACTGATGGATAAAACCAAGACAAAACTCGGCAAGTTCCGTCCTTTTATGATTATCGGCAACGCAATGCTTGCGTTTTCAGTAATTTTAATGATGCTCGTTTCGCAGATTGCAAGCGGCGTTATCTGGTTGCAGTGGGTGCTGTACATCATAAGCTATATAATTTATGTTCTGGGCTATACCTGCCAGTGCGCGGTTACAAAGGCGGGGCAGACGTGCCTGACTAACGACCCCAAACAGCGTTCGCAGTTCGTTATATGGAACATGATAGGAATGATAGGGTCCATCGTGTTGGTAAACGTTATGGCGGGCGGCGTTTTAACGAACGAGGCGATTTGCCAGAAGGGCATTATATTTTATGAAGAAGTTGCGGCAAACGGCGGCAAAACCGTTGCCGAAATTATAGCCGAGCTCGGCGCGAACGCTTCGAAATATACGGCGGTGCTCGATTCGCTTAATCCGGAATCGACTTACGTATATTTACGCGGAGCGGCTTACGGTGCGCAGTTCTATAATATTATGGTGCCGTTCGTGGTTGTGATTTCGGCTGTTTATACAATTATGGCGGTTGCGGCTATATGGGAAAAGGACAGACCGGAATTCTGGGGTGTTGCCGGCGAACCTGCTAAAATTAAGGATTATATCGGCATTATAAAGGGCAATAAAGAAATACGCTGGCTGGTGCTTTCGTCGGGGCTGAATAAGCTTGCCTCCACGGTGGCGACAAGCGGTACCGTTGCGTTCCTATTATACGGATGCCTTATGGGCGATTATAACGGTTTATATATTCCGTTCTATGCGCTGTGTTTTGTGTTTATGGGAATTTTCTTCCTGTGGGGCAGCAAGACGGCGGGAAGAAAGGGACAAAAGCGCGGCGTCGCGCAGTTTACGGTTTTTGCGTTTCTGTTCTATATAGGCGTTTTGATAATGCTTTGCATTTACGACCCCGCAAACGCGGCAACGCATCTTTCGCTCTTTTCAACGGAGGGCGGTTTCCACTTAACGATAAACGCTTATACGATATTCTTTATTATTCTGTACGGTTGCGGTTACGGCGCGTTTAACTGTTGCGACAACTTGACCATTCCGATGGTTGCGGACTGTACCGATTATGAAACTTACCGTTCGGGCAAATACGTTCCCGGCATAATGGGCACTATTTTCTCGCTGGTGGATAAACTTATTTCTTCGTTGCAAACGCTTTTGTTGCAGTTGTTTATAGTCGCTATCGTTCCCGGACTTAACGCATTGCCCGGCGAGAGTACGCCTTATATGGACGGTATGCAGTTGTCGTGCATAATCTGTTTCTGCGTGCTTCCTATGCTGGCATGGCTTGTGACCACGTTCTGTATGACGCGCTACGGACTTTCGGGCAAAAAGTTACAGGAAGTGCAGGCGGTTAACGCCGTAAGAAAGGCGGCTGTGACCGGCGGAATGAGCATGGAAGAGGCGATGAAAACCTGGCAGACCATAGACCAGGTGCCCGATATGTTCGTGCTTAAACAAAAACCGCGCGTAAACAAAAAGACGGGTGAAGTAATCGTTGAAAAGGAAAACTTCCTTGACAAAATTTATAACAAGATATTTACAAAGCGCGAAAAGGTTTCAGGCAATCCTTCGACGAACGCGATAGATATTCCCGAAGAGTTCAGAACGGATGAAATAAAAGCGCTTTACAGCAAAGAAAACGCAGTTGTTGCGGAGGCGGCGGCAAACGAAGCCGACGTAACTTCCGCAGGAAATGCGGAGCCTACCGTCGGCGTTGATAACGAAACCGCGGAGAATTCGAATAAAAAAAAGGAGGGGCTAAAATAATATGAAAATGACGTTTCGTTGGTACGGAGAAAAGGACAGTATTCCTCTTGAATACATTAAACAGATTCCCAATATGAGCGGGGTTGTAACAGCCGTTTACGATACGCCGGTGGGCGAAGTGTGGGAGCTTGACAAGATTTTGCGCCTTAAGGAGCTTTGCGATAAGGCAGGGCTTGAAATGGAGGTGATAGAATCGGTTCCCGTTCACGAAGACATAAAGCTCGGAAAGCCTTCGAGAGACGGATTGATAGCCAACTATGCCCAAACTATCCGTAATTTGGGCAAAGCGGGAGTAAAGTGCATATGTTATAACTTTATGCCGGTGTTCGACTGGCTGCGCACAAATTTGAAGACGGTTGCGCAGGACGGAAGCAACTCGCTTTCATACTGCCATGAAGAGCTTATGCGTCTGGACCCCAAAAACCTGCATCTTCCCGGATGGGACGAGAGCTATTCTACGGACGAATTAAACGCGTTAATTGAGGCATATTCGGGGGTTAACCACGAAAAATTGTTCGGGAATCTGGTATATTTCTTAAACGGAATTATGCCCGCGTGCGACGAAACTGGCATAAATATGGCTATTCATCCCGACGACCCGCCCTGGGATATGTTCGGGCTTCCGAGAATAATTACCGGTGCGGAAAGCTATGATAAAATGATTAAATCCGTTCCAAATAAACACAACGGATTTACGTTCTGCACAGGTTCGCTAGGCGCGGGGCGCGGCAACGACCTTGCGGCTATGGCGCACAAGTACGCCAAACGCATTTATTTTGCGCATATAAGGCAGTTAAAGTATAACGGAGACAAGGATTTTACCGAGGCGGGGCATCTTACGTCCGCGGGAAATCTTGACATATACGGCATCGTAAAGGCGCTTGTTGAGGCGGGTTTTGACGGTTACGTGCGCCCCGACCACGGCAGGAATATCTGGGGCGAGGACGGAAAACCCGGTTACGGGCTTTATGACAGGGCGCTCGGCGCCGCTTATCTGAACGGGCTTTTCGAAGCGGTTCAAAAAAATAAATAAAGAGGTTGTTTGAATGAAAAAGGAATTATTGCCGTTAGGGGTTGATTTGAAGGGCAAAGTGGCGGTAGTTACGGGCGCGGGCGGAGTGCTGTGTTCGATTATGGCGGAAGCGCTTGCCGCAGCCGGCGCCAAGGTTGCGCTTTTGGACAGAAACGAAGAGGCGGCGCAGAAGTTTGCGGACGAAATAGTAAAAGACGGCGGGATTGCGAAGGGCTATGCGGCCAACGTGCTTGAAAGAGACAGCCTGGCCGAGTGCCACAAAAAGGTGCTTGCCGACTTTGGTAAATGCGACATCTTAATAAACGGCGCGGGAGGCAATAACCCCAAGGCGCAGACGGATAAGGAATATTACGAGCAGGGCGATATGGACGCCGATACGAAATCGTTTTTTGATTTGGATAAGGACGGCGTTGAGTTCGTGTTCAATTTGAATATGCTGGGCACGCTTTTACCTACGCAGGAATTCGCAAGGGATATGCTCGGACGCGGGGGGTGCAGCGTGTTAAACGTTTCAAGCATGAACGCGTTTACCCCTCTTACTAAAATTCCCGCATACAGCGGAGCAAAGGCGGCGGTTTCTAACTTTACGCAATGGCTTGCGGTGCATTTTTCAAAGGTTGGAATACGCGTGAACGCGATTGCGCCCGGATTCTTTTCAACAAAGCAGAACGCCGCGCTTTTATGGAACGCAGACGGTACGCCCACTGCGCGCACGGGTAAAATTCTTGCGGCGACTCCGATGGGAAGATTCGGCGAAGCGGACGAATTGCTCGGTTCGGTGCTGTTCCTTGTTTCGGATAAAGCTGCGGGCTTTATTACGGGCGTGGTTTTGCCGATTGACGGAGGTTTTTCGGCTTATTCAGGCGTTTGATACAACTTTATTGTTTCTTTAATTTTTTTCCAAAAATAACCGCGGAGGGCAGACTGCTCTCCGCGGTTATTTTTTAACTTTAAAATGCAGGCGCATATTTAGGCGTATCAGGTTTGAAAATATAATAAAAATTCGGTCTTGACAACGCGAAAAGCGTGATATAAACTGAAAATGCAAAAAATTAAGGAGGGTTTAGGAAAAAAGATGAAACTGAAAAAGACGGCGGCGGTGGCTGTTGCAGCACTTTTGGCAATTGGGCTGACAGCTTGCGGCGGCGGAGACGGTGACAGCGGCGGTGAAGTAAAGGTTAACTTTACAATCGACGGAGATAAGGCAACCGTGCGCTGGGAAAAATGCGACGGCGCGAGCGGGTATTCGATTGAAAAAGCGCCTTCGCGTTACGGGCACTACGAATATCTTGATTACGTCGGCGGCGATTCTGCCGCGGAGTACGTGACGGACGACGTTGATTCTTATTACAGAATAACGGCGTTTAAGGCGAACGGCGAGAGCGAGATTATAGGAACTTACAGCTTTGAAACGGAGCTTTTCGGAAACAATACGTTTGTTTACGCGCCTACGGACGACGCGGAAAAAATTCAGGAAGATTTGGATTCGTTTTATAATAAAACCGACGGAAAGAAAGAGGGTGCGGACGGGCGCGCCCGCGGAGAATTCAGCGAAGAGAGGTTTGCGGCTCTGTTTAAAGCGGGCGAATACGGTTTGGACGTTGATATGGGGTATTACACTTCGCTGTCGGGGTTGGGGACGTCGCCCGACGACGTGACTATATCGAAAATAAACGCCGACGCTGAAATTTCGCTCTGCAATTTTTGGCGAACTGCTGAAAATTTGGCGGTGGACGGGAATATGCTGTGGTCGGTATCGCAGGCTACGAGCCTGAGACGCGTGCACGTGAAGGGCGATTTGAGCCTTTCGGGCAGCGGCTCTACTTCGGGCGGATTTCTTGCCGATACAAAGGTGGACGGCAATGTGAATTCAGGTTCGCAGCAACAGTGGTTTTCAAGAAATTCGGCTTTCGGCGGCTGGACGGGCGGCGTGTGGAATATGGCGTTCGTGGGAGTGAATGGAGAAGGCTTACCCCAAAACAGCTGGACGGGTACAGGCAAAAATTACACGAATATAGAACGCAGCGGCGTTACGCGTGAAAAGCCTTTTCTTACTTTCGACGACGAGCACGGTTACCGCGTATTCGTTCCCGATATTCAAAAAAATTCCGGCGGGGTAAGCTGGAACGGAACAAACAAGTCTTTGGGAAGTTTTTTGGCGCTTGATGAGTTTTATGTTGCGCGCAGCGACAGAGACGACGCCGAAACGATAAACGCGGCGCTTTCGAAGGGCAAAAATTTGATACTTACGGCGGGGATATACGAACTTGACGAGCCGCTGAGAGTAGAGAGCGGCGCGGTGGTCCTCGGTTTGGGGCTTGCCACTCTTCGTCCTTCGGACGGGAACAGCGACACTTTAATGCGGTTAACCGATACGACTGATATTTGTATCGGCGGCGTGCTTTTCGACGCGGGCAAGCATACCGAAACTCTTCTCGAAGCCGGTTCGGAGAACGGGCACGAGGGCAATCCGGCAACCTATACGGTGCTTTCAGACCTGTTTTTTCGCGTAGGCGGCGCAAAAGAAGTAAATACTTCGGTTGAAGTCTGCGTTAAAATTAACGGCAATAACGTTGTTGGAGACAACTTCTGGATATGGCGCGCCGACCACTGGGACGGAGTCGGTTGGAATAAAAACACAGCCGACACGGGTATTATAATAAACGGCGACAACGCTACGTTTTACGGTTTGTTCGTTGAGCATTTCCAAAAATATCAAACTGTATGGAACGGCAACGGCGGGACTACTTATTTTTATCAGTCGGAGCTTCCTTACGACGTCCCCGACGCGGCAAGCTGGTCGCCCGACGGCGTTATAAACGGTTATGCAAGTTATTATGTTTCGGATAGCGTAACTTCGCACACCGCGTATGCGCTCGGCGTATATTCGTATCTCCGCGACGCCGCTGTGACGCTTGACAGCGCCATCGTATGCCCCGAAACTGCGGGAATAGATTTTTACCATATGGTTACAGTATGGCTGAGCGGCAACCGCGATACGGCTGTAAGCAGTATAATAAACGGCGAGGGGGAGACGGCGGACAGCGTAAACAGAGTTCAAAGTTTGGAACGGTATTCTCACGAGGGATGACAGAAACGTACAAAAATTTTTATCAAATTACAAAAAATTTAAAAAAATGCTTGAAATTATAAAATTGCTGTGATATATTTATAAACGCAAAGTTAATATTCAATGCGCAGAAGCCCGTAAAGGAGCGGCGCAAAAAATAAAGGGGTACCCCTTTATTTACCTATTCCATAGGTAAATAAAGGGGTACCCCTTTATTTACCTATTCCATAGGTAAATAAAAAACTATTAATAGCTTAAAAAAATTTATGGAGACGTATGAAAGTTAATTATTTAAGAAAAATTGCATTCGGCTTAGTATTAGTGTTCTTTACGTTTTCTCTTTGCGGATGCGGACTGTTCGGTTCCGGCGGTAACGGCGATTCTTTGAAACCTGCCGTTTATATTTCGCAGTCGGAAATTTCACTTGCAGTAGGGGATTCTGTTCAGCTTTCGGCGGTTTCAACCGACGGCAGCGCGGTTACGTGGGAATCCAGCAACATCGCGGTTGCCACGGTTGACGGCGGACTTGTTAAGGGCGTGGCTAAAGGTGAGGCCATTATAATGGTTTCTACCGAATCGGTGATGTCTATTTGCACCATAAAAGTTAACAGCGCGCCCGTTGTTGCTCCGCCCGACAAACCGGATGCGGAAACGCTTGTGCTTTCGGTTGCAAATTTAAGTTTAGAGGTTGGGAATTCGGTTACTCTGGTTGCGGAATCTTCGATTGACGGCGCCGAGATAATATGGGATTCCACCAACAAAACCGTTGCAGCGGTTTCCGACGGTAAAGTTACCGCACTCGTCGTGGGCAAGACAACGATTACCGCAAACACGGGTACTGCGCTTGCAAGCTGCGAAATAACCGTTACGGAAAACGTGCCCGACGGGGCGCAAAAGCCCGGTTATAACCTTGTGTGGAACGATGAATTTTCGGGTAATTCGCTGGATTCATCCAAGTGGGGATATCAGACGGGTACGCGCGACGTTTACCACGGTTTCGATACGCAAAACTGGGACTGGGGCAACGGAGAACTCCAATATTATACGCAGGATTCCGTAAAGGTTGAAGACGGTTCGCTTGTGATTACCGCTTCAAGGCAGCATACGGAAGGCAAAGATTATAAGTCGGGAAGAATTCTTACGAGGGATAAGGCAAACTGGACTTACGGTTACTTTGAGGCAAAGATAAAGACTCCTACGGGTAACGGAATGTGGCCGGCTTTCTGGATGCTTCCTCAGCCTGATTCGTATTCGAATATAACCAACAAGTACGGCGGTTGGCCGTATAACGGTGAAATTGACATAATGGAGGCAAGGGGGAGGCTTAACAACGTTGTGGACACTACGCTTCATTTCGGTCCCGTAAGCGCAGACACATGGCAGAGCAAGTATATAACCGGACAGAAAACGCTTTCTTCGAATACAGACCAGTGGCATACCTATGCCGTTGAGTGGACTGCAAGTTACATTGCGTGGATTGTTGACGGAACGGAGGTTATGCGCGTTTCAAGCAATAACTGGTATTCGCTTTCCGAGGCGGCGGCGGGCAATGAATCGGCTCCGTTCGACCAGCCGTTTTATATAATTTTAAATCTTGCCGTGGGCGGGGGCTACGACGCGGGAGTTGCGCCGGACGCTTCGTTTAACTCTGCAAGTATGTACGTGGACTACGTGAGAGTTTACAAGAAGGCTTAAAAAATTACTGATGATTACTGCGATGGCAGCTTTCATAAAAAAAGGAGGAATAAAAGAAGATGAAAAAGATTAAAACGGGAAAACTTTGGGCGGTTCTCTGTTCGTTAATGGCGTGTGTCCTTGTTTTTTCCTTGACTGCGTGCGGAGGCGGTGAAGGCGGCGAAACGGATAGCCTTACTCTCAGCGCAACTACCGCGGAAGTCGAAGTCGGCAAAACAACCACTATATCGGTTACGTCGGCCGAGACGGAAGAAATAATCTGGTCTGTTGATAAAACGGACGTAGCTGCGGTAACAGGCAGCGGCGCGGGCAAAAAGCTTTGCACCGTAACTGGCGTTAAGGAAGGTACGGCTACGATAACCGCAAAGGCGGGCGATAAAACCGCAACCTGCGCGCTTACCGTAAGAGCCGTAGGTCAGGGCGGCAATCCCTCAGACGAAGGCATTACCATAAAGCTGAACGGCGAAGCGGTAGGAACGGACTTGATTTATATACACCTCAACGAAGAGCTTAACTTCACCGCGGAGACTACGGAAAGCGGCGCAATCAACTGGGAGAGCAGTAATACCGGCGTTGCAACCGTTGACGGCGGCAAGGTAACCGCAATAGCGGCGGGTGAAGCCGTTATTACCGCAAAGTTAAGCGACACTGTAAAGGCGACCGTTAGGATTAAGGTTATAACTCCTACGGCGGTTGCGAACGGCGGTGAAAACGAGTATGAAAGCGGTTGGCGCTATTGGGCGGGCGACGGCAACGCCGTTATATCTTCCTGCGTGAACTATGCGGAAACCAACGAAACTCAAATTAAATATACCTGGACTTCGGGACAGTTTTACAGCGTTCAGCTTTTTTATAAAGACAAAACTGCGGGAACGGACCACGACATATCACTTACAATCGTTTCGCCGGTGGCTGCAAATATTACCGTAAACGGCGCTAAACAGGAGTTGGTTGAAGGTGAAAATAAGATTTCGGTAAAGGGCTTTACCGGAGCGACGCTTTCGGTTCAGTTCGGCGTTGACGGCGCAAATACCGTTTTCGGAACCGATTTGATGTTTGCGTTTAAAGACATCGTTGTAAAGTCTAATGCGGACGCAGAGCTTGTAGCTCCCTCGTTCGGCTATGACGCGGATACGAAAATTATTACCATAACCGATGAGGCAAACGATTCTGCAAACGTGGAAAAATACGTGCTCGGCGTGTTTGCAAACGCTGAAGCGGATACTCCGGCTTACACTATCGACGTTGTCAGCGGAGAGGAAGTAAACCTTTCGACAATTCCCACAGGTCAGTATGTTTTAAGATTGAGAGCGGTTAACAGCTCGACGAAGATTATTAACTCCGGTTGGAGCACGCAGACAGAGTCTCTTGAATGGTCCAACGAAAAAACTCCGCTTGCATACGGTGAAAACGCAAATATTGCTGCAGGTTCAAGCACCTGGTACTACTGGAACCAGACCTGGGACTCTGTTTGCAGTTTTACCGAATGCTATATGAAAGGCAACTCGATTTATATCGTAGGCATATCCAACAACGTCGGAAATACCTGGAGCTTCCAGCTGTTCTATAAGGGCGAAGCGGGAAAGAAAATGACGATGACCGTTAATTCCGTTCAAGGAGGCACTATCACAATCGGCAGCACAGAATATGAGCTCGAAGCAGGCGTGGACAAAGAAGTGGAAATTGCGGACATTACGGCTGTGGCGATAATATTCGGCGCTAACGTTGCTGGTAATACGTCAAGCAATATTCAGGGCGATATTACGTTCAGCAACATAGTTATCGAGTAATTTACCGAATATGACGTTTCAGACGGGGCGGCGGTCTTGCCGCCGCCCCGTTTACTTTTTTGCCTGATTTTAAATTTACGGATAAATTGTTTCAATATTCAAATTAAAGGAGACAGGTTAAATATGTCTAAACATATTGACAGAATATTTAAACGCAGTAAGGCTAAACTTATTGCTTTGCCTGTAGTTGCGGTGCTTTGCGCCGTTTTAATTGCTGTAGTCAACATTGTTCCGAATATGTTTCCTATTCTGCACAGAGTGTTTGCGGGCGACGGCGTTGACGTTTCGGGTTCGTCTGCGGAGCTTGAGGCTGCTGATAAAGTGGTGCGTGAAACCGCCGAAGAAAGCATGGTGCTTTTGTACAACAAGGGTAACTATCTTCCCCTGCGCAATCTTTCGAAAGTAAATCTTTTTGGTTGGGGCGCGACGGACGGGGGATTTTTGCTTACCGGCGGCGGCAGCGGCGGCGCAACGATTCTCGATAAAGACAGAGACGGTAACGACCGCATAAAGCTTGACCTTACCGACGCTTTTAAGGAAGCGGAAATCGAATATAACGCGGTTCTTACTGAAGCTTATACCGATTTCAGCAATTTTGACGCTGACTACAGAAAGGGCGGAACCACGGGAGCCGACGTTACCGAAAGTCTTAAAAATCCCGACGCAAGCTGGTATACCGCCGAGCGTATGAACCAGGCAAAGCAATATTCGCAGACTGCGGTTGCGGTTATCAGCCGCTGGGGTGCGGAAAATGCAAGCGGGCAGGAGCTTAAATCTGTTAACGGCTATACCGACGGCGCCTTTCTTGAACTGACTGCCGAAGAAAAAGCTATGTTCGCCGCGTTGGAAGAGTATAAGTTCGACGTTACGGTTGTTCTAAACGTTTGCAACCATATCGAACTCGGCTTTTTGGAAGAGTACTCCTGCATCAAGGCGTGCATCTTTGCGGGTATACCCGGACAGTCGGGCGCGATTGCCATACCGGAAATAATGAACGGTACGGTCAATCCTTCGGGAAGGCTTTCCGACACGCTGCCTTACGACTATCAGAGCTATGACCCTACATACTTCAATGCAGTTAAAAGCGGCAGTGATTTGGTTTATCAGGAAGGAATTTATTTTGGTTATAAGTGGTACGAAACCGCCGACGCGGAGGGCTTTTTCAAGGCGCGCGGCACCTCTTATGACAAAGTAGTGCAGTTTCCGTTCGGTTACGGACTTTCTTATACCACATTTGAATGGACGACGGATTTTTCTAAAGTTTTAACGCTTACCGAAGGCGGAGAGTATTCGGTTTCGGTTACCGTTACAAATACGGGTGCGGTTGCGGGCAAGGACGTGGTTCAGCTTTACGGACACGCGCCCTATACAAACGGCGGAGTGGAAAAGGCGGAGAGAGTTCTTTTGGACTTTGCAAAGACGCCGCTTATAGAGCCGGGGCAATCGGAAACGGTTACGCTTAAGTTTACTTCGTACGACCTTGCGTCTTACGACGCATACGGCAAAAATAACGGCAGTCATACCGGTTATGAACTTGACCCCGGCATATACAGAATTTCCGTTATGAAGAACGCGCACGAATATATGCGCGAGGAGCCTGTAAAGGGCGATAACGGCGATTATAAAGAAGTAAGCCCTGCGGGCGCTATCGAATTCAATAACGACCCCGTTACCGGTAAAGCCGTTGCAAATAAATTTACAGGTAGTACGGCTTACGCCGATTGCCCAACCGACGGCGACAGCAACATTTCATATCTTTCCCGCGCGGACCACTTTGCGAATTTCCCCGAAACTGAAGCGGCGCGGAGCGGCAGTACGCCGTCTTTAAACCAAATTAAAGAAGCGAGCAAGAAAGAATACGACGAAGCGAAAGTAAACGCGGGAGTTCAGTACGGACAGAACGCTAATATGTATCTCGTCGGCTCTAAAGACGAAAACGGCAATATCGAGCGCGTTTCGCTCAACACACTTAACGGCGAGGGGGAATCGGACGTAACGCTTTATTTTAACAGCGTTATCCTTCAATTCCTGATGGAAGATTATAATTCTATGCTCTGGGATTCCCTTTTGAGCCAGATAACCGAGGCTGAAACGAAAGACGTTATCGGCAAGGGCGGTTTTCAGACCGTTGCATTGTACAGCGTCGGCAAGCATTTCTGCAGGGATAAAGACGGCCCCGCCGGATTTAATAACAGCGTTGACGACGTGACGGAGGCAAAGAGCGACCAATATACTCTGTTTTGCAGCGAGTCGCTTACCGGTTGCAGTTTCAGCAAGGAAATTGCGTATTCGATAGGCGAGGCGCAGGCAAAAATCGCTAAATCAGTAGGCTTTCAGGGTTGGTACGGTCCCGGCGCAAATCTTCACCGTTCGGTTTACAATTCGCGCAACTACGAATATTACAGCGAGGACGCCGTATTGAGCGGCAAATTGGCGGCAAGCACCATTACCGGCGCTTACGACAACAATTTATATTGCTATCTTAAACATTTTGCCGTAAGCGAAGCGGGAATGAACCCCAAACATCTTAATACCTGGCTTACGGAACAGACGTTGAGAGAGAGTTATCTCCGTCCGTTTGAAATAGCGGTGAAAGAAGGGAAAGCTAACGCAATGATGAGCGCGTTCAATAACGTGGGCGGAGTTGCGGCAGGTTATAATTACGCGCTTCTTACGGGAGTGTTGCGTAATGAATGGGGTTTTAAAGGAAGCGTTATAACCGACTGGTTTATGAAAGACGGATATATGAACGATTACGAAGCCGGCGTGCTTGCAGGTAACGACCTGTGGTTAAACGGTACGTTTCAGGAAGCGGCGGCTTTGAATCTTGACGATAAACACGTTGCTTACGCGGCGCGCCAATCGGTAAAGAATATTCTTTACACATATATCGACACCAACCAGACGGCGATAGGAATTAAAGTAAAACCCGCGCCTCATTCGGCTCTGCTTGACGGTTTGTGTATAGGCGCAAGCGTTATTCTGGCGCTCGGTATCGTCGCTTGCATCGCTTTTACGGCATTGCCGTATTTGCCTTTTGCAAAGCCGGCGGGCGGCAAATCAGATAACAACGGCGGCTCTCTGGAAACTCCGGACGGCGCTGTGCAGAACTAAAAAACGATTGATTTTTAAATCTGAAACAAACGAAATATTTTAAGGAGGAAATATTATGAAAAAATTCAGACTGGGAAAACTCTTTTCGACGGTTTGCGCGTTGCTTTCTTTCGTTTTGGTTTTCTCTATTGCCGCCTGCGGCGGCGGAGACGGCGGCTCGGGCGGCGGTGAAAGTAACGGGCTGACGCTGAACGCGTATACGCTTTCGATAGACAAAAACGGAAATTCTCCGTTGCTTGTTACTTCGCCTGTAACTGAGGACGTTATATGGACTTCGTCGGATGAATCGAAAGTAACGGTAACCGGCAGCGGGGCAGGAAAGAGAATGGGCACCGTAAGCGCGGTTGAAATCGGTACGGCAGTTATAACCGCAAAGTCGGGCGAAAACTTTGCTACTTGCACCGTAAACGTATTGGAGGCTGAAACGATAACAGTTACCAAAGACGGGTCCGCTGTTTCGTCGGATGTTACTATTAGCGGTAAAGACGCAACCGTACAGCTTTCGGCAACCTCGTCGAGAGGTCACGATATTGCCTGGGAAAGCAGTAAACCGCTTATCGCTTCCGTATCGGGAAACGGTTTGGTGACGGCTTTGGCTTCGAGCGGTACGGTAGTAATTAAGGCAACCTGCGCCCAGCATTCCAACGTTTCCAAAACAGTTACCGTGGTTATAGGAAGCGGACAGGACGCGGCTTACAATCTTGAGAAGGGCGATGAGAACGGTCAGTTCGGTAATTACAATTCCAACGATAACCCCGGCGTTTGGGTGTATTGGAACCAGTTCAACAACGTTGCAAACGCAACTTACGACAGCGGCGTAGTGAGCTTGCAGACTACCGGCGTGGAAGAAGGGGCGTGGTGGTATAACGTACAGTTATTTTACACCGCAACCGCCGCCGATAAAGACACTGCGGGCAACGCTTTGAAGGGCGGCACGCATTATAAGCTGACTTTTGATATAAACACAACAATGGGCGGCGACATTACCGTAAATAAATATGTGTTACATCTTAACGAAGGCGCAAATCATTGCACGGTTTATTACGACCATACCGCCACTGCGTTTGCTATGCAGTTGGGCGTAGAGGGCGTGGGATGTAATCTTACTAATGCCAACATAACTCTTTCCAATCTCGTATGGGAAGTTTCCGCAAAGGAAAACCTTGTTGCGCCTTCTTTCAGTATTACGGATAACGTAATAACCATAAACGACGGCAACCCTGCGGGCAGTGTGGGAAGCTATACGCTTAATTTATATAACGATAGCGGCGTTTCGGTTGGCGGCGTAATGGTTACCAACGGCACAAAAATTGATACGAGCAAGATAAAACCCAACGGTACCTATACGGGCAAGCTTGTTGCAAACGCGGCTAACGCGCATTATGTTACCGCTCCCGAAGCTACTTCGCAAAATGCAAGCGTTGTTGTTAACAACGAACACGTAACGTATGATATGGATTCGAGTGGCGTGGCCGGTGCGCTTAAAGAAACGGGCGTGTGGACTTATTGGACGGAAGACTGGGTTTCTTTTAAGGGTACGGTTACGGACGACGTTGCAAATATAACGTTCAGCAACAATGCCGGCAACTGGTACGATACTCAGTTATTCTATAAAATACCCGGTAAAAATGCGGGCGCTACATATAAAGTTACGCTTCACATCAACAACGTACCCAAAGCAGGAAGAATAACCGTAAACAACGTTGTAAAGAATTTAACGGCGGGCGATAATGCCATAGAGCTTAATATTACCGAAACTTCCGGCGTAACTGTTAAACTTGTTTTCGGCGTTGTAAACGAAAGCAACAAGCAGGATATTCAGGCGGCAACAAACCTTGAAGTGTATCTTGAAACAAATTAACTTTATAATACAATAATATATAAAGGCAGGGCTTAAAATTAAGCCCTGTTTTTTTGTGTAAATTTTAAATTATAACATTGCCTCGAATGTTAATATATTCTGCGAAAGAGGGCGGTTATATAGACGGGGAAACGACGCAGAAGGTAGAAAGCGGCAAAGACGGTTTAACTGTAGTTGCCGTGCCTTATGACGGCTATGAATTCGTGAAGTGGTCTGACGGTGTAACAACTGCAGAACGGTGCGAAACAAATATTATATCGTATTTAGGAGCGTCTGCGATTTTTGAAAAAATAGTTTAAACAAAAAAAACAGTCTTAGTTGACTGTTTTTTATTATTTTAGTAGACGAATTAATAAAATGACAATCGCAAATAATATTCCGGCTATTTAAGAATACGTTGCTTATACGGAATATGCGGTAAGAATGACTAACAAATCAACGGCGACAAAAGCGGTAATTCCTTCTTTTGTTGAAATGGACGGTAAAACATATTCCGTTACTGAAGTAGTTTCAAACGGATTTACATACGCTTTTCAATTAAAACGTGTAAGTTTGCCTAATTCTATTAAGAAACTTGGGAATTTTGCTTTTGCAAACTGTAAAAAATTGGAATGTTTTAATTTGGCAAATGTTGAACTGATGTTGCATTTTAGTTGTATTTCAATCCGATGGTTACCATCGGTATAAAAAAGCGGTCTCTTGCGAGACCGCTATATTTTGTATTAAATTGAACATAAAAACTACATTTTGTGTTATCTTATTTCGTCATTGCTTCCTGAACGGCAACCGCAACTGCTACCGTTGCGCCGACCATGGGGTTGTTGCCCATGCCGATTAAGCCCATCATTTCAACGTGTGCGGGAACGGAGGAAGAGCCTGCGAACTGCGCGTCGGAGTGCATTCTGCCCATCGTATCAGTCATACCGTAAGAGGAAGGGCCGGCCGCCATGTTGTCGGGGTGCAGAGTTCTGCCCGTACCGCCGCCGGACGCAACCGAGAAATATTTAACGCCGTTTTCAACGCACCATTTTTTATAGGTGCCCGCAACGGGGTGCTGGAAGCGGGTGGGGTTGGTGGAGTTGCCCGTAATCGAAACGGAAACGTGCTCCATCTTCATAATAGCAACGCCTTCGGGCACGTTGTCGGCGCCATAGCATTTAACCTTTGCTCTGGGTCCGTCGGAGAACGCCACGCTGTCGATAACCTTAACTGTTTCTGCATAGGGGTCGAACTGCGTTCTGCAATACGTAAAGCCGTTAATTCTGGAAATAATATAAGCGGCGTCTTTACCGAGTCCGTTCAAAATAACTCTCAAAGGCTTTTTGCGCACCTTGTTTGCATTTTCAGCAATTTTAATTGCGCCTTCCGCCGCCGCGAACGATTCGTGTCCCGCAAGGAAACAGAAACAATCGGTTTCTTCGGAAAGAAGCATAGAACCGAGGTTGCCGTGACCTAAACCTACTTTTCTGTTTTCGGCAACAGAGCCGGGAATGCAGAAACTCTGCAGACCCACGCCGATTTTCGTTGCCGCGTCGGCAGCCTTTTTGCAACCGCTCTTTATAGCGATAGCCGCGCCTACAGTGTAAGCCCACACCGCGTTTTCGAAACAGATGGGCTGTGTGCCGCGCACGATTTTGTCTACGTCAACGCCCTTTTTAAGGGTAATTTCTTTACATTCTTCAATCGACTTAATGCCGTATTCTTTTAAAACGCCTAAAATTTTCTTTTCGCGTCTTTCATAGCTTTCAAAAAGCGCCATCTCAGTCAACCTCCTTGTCCGTTCTGGGGTCTATGTGCTTAACCGCGCCGTTTTCTTTGGAATATCTTCCGTAAGTGCCGATAGCTTTTTCGTAAGCTTCGTTGGGGGTAAGCCCTTTCTTTATAAAATCAGTCATTTTGCCGAGGGATACGAACTTATAACCGCAAATTTCGTTGTTTTTGTCAAGTGCAAGCGCAATAACATAGCCTTCGGCCATTTCAAGATATCTTGCGCCCTTTAATTTCGTGCCGTACATCGTGCCGACCTGAGAGCGGAGCCCCTTGCCCAAATCTTCAAGTCCCGCGCCGATGGTGAGTCCGTCTTCCGAAAACGCCGACTGGGTTCTGCCGTAAACTATCTGTAAAAACAGTTCGCGCATTGCCGTGTTTATTGCGTCGCAGACAAGGTCGGTGTTGAGAGCTTCGAGAATAGTTTTTCCGGGGAGTATTTCGGAAGCCATTGCCGCCGAGTGCGTCATACCCGAACAACCGATAGTTTCGACAAGCGCCTCTTCGATTATACCGTCTTTTACGTTGAGGCTTAGTTTGCAGGCGCCCTGCTGGGGAGCGCACCAGCCTATGCCGTGCGTAAAGCCTTTAATGTCCTTGATTTCCTTTGCCTGAATCCAGAGCCCTTCTTCGGGAATGGGAGCGGGGCCGTGTTCGAATCTACCCGAAACGCCCTTGGCAACGCAAATCATATTTTCAATGTCTTTTGAATATTGCATTACGTATTCCTCCAAAATTTTTACGTGACATTTTTTTGCCGTAAATCATTATAACATTATTTTTTTATTAATACAATAAAAAATTACAAAAAAATCAACCCTCTTAGGCTCTTTTTTTGTTTACCGGCGCCGAAATTGTAGTATAATTAAAGTAAGGTAAAATATATGCTTTGTCAACACTGTAAAAAAAACACGGCTACGCATAACAGAGTCGTAATAATAGGCGATAAAAAATTTGAAAGCCATCTTTGCGCGGATTGTTATCTTTCGATGTTCGGAGAACTCAATTCCAAAGGCGACATTCTGGGCGAAATAACGGGGGAGCCGCTTGTGCATACAAAGAGGTGCCCTGTGTGCGGAACTACGTTTTCGGATTACGAGCGTACGGGGCTTTTGGGATGCGCAAGTTGTTACGACGTTTTTAAGGACAGCTTGTTGCCGGTAATAGGCAGAATTCACGGAAAAACCGAGCACGTAGGCAAAGCCGGAACCAACAGCGACGAACACGGACTTCACCGCCGTCTTAAGGCGTTGCAGGAGCAACTTGAAACCGCCCTGCGCGAAAAGCGGTTTAACGACGCAGACGAGCTTAACCGGCGCATATACGCCATATCTAAAACTATTTACGGAGGCGGCAACAATGGATAATACGTGCAGTACGGTGATGTCCACGCGTATACGTCTTGCAAGGAATTTAGAGGGTTATCCGTTTCCGTCGCATTTAAAAAGCGACAAGCAGGCAAAGGAAATAATCCGCCTGGCGTCTTCGGGACTTTCAAGGCTGGAAGAATTCAGGCTCCATTATATGGACGGGATATCCGAAGACGAGGCGCAGTCTTTAATCGAAAATCATTTAATCAGTCCGGCGCTTTTGAATAACAGGCGGCGTTCGGCAGTGCTGATAAACCATGAAGAAAGTATTTCGGTTATGATAAACGAGGAGGACCACCTCCGCGAGCAGTGCATAGTAAAAGGGCTGGATTTACAGTTTGCATACGAAACAATGTCGGAAGTGGACGGTTGTATATCCGGCACTATGAAGTTTGCTTTCGACGAACAGCTCGGTTATTTAACCGCCTGCCCAACAAATCTGGGTACGGGGCTGAGGGCTTCGGTTATGATGTTTTTGCCCGCGCTTACGATAAACGGCGTAATGCCGAGAATAATGAAGAGCGTGGCAAGACTTGGGCTCACCGTGCGCGGTATTTACGGCGAGGGCAGCGCCGCCGAGGGATATACTTATCAGATAAGTAACGAAGTGACGCTTGGGGTGACTGAAACCGAAATTCTGCGCGGAGTGGAAGAGGTGGTTTTAAAAATCTGCAAGCTGGAGGAAACGGAAAGAGAAAGGCTTGCGACGGGAGTTTCGGCACTGGATATACAGGACGAATGTCTGCGGTCGTACGGTATACTTTTAAACTGCGCAAAGCTTACGACGGAGGAACTTATAAGGCTTGCTGCAAACGTAAAACTGGGCGCGGCGCTGGGATATATTAAGAACGAAAACGTTGCGAATATAGACGAACTTGTAGTAAAGATGCGGCCTTCGAACATAATGGAGGCAGCCGCAAAAAAACTTACTCCGTTGGAACGCGACGTATACCGCGCGCAGTATACGGGCAAATTTTTAAGAAAGATTTCCAAGTGACAAACATATAAAACTCAAACATATACAGGGGGTAACCGATATGGAAAACGAATTTATGAACAATTGTACCGATAATATGCAACAGGTAATTTCCATTGCCGAACAGGCCTGCGGAATTTACGGAATAAGCTATATAGGAAGCGAACATATAGTTTTTGCAATGCTTAACTGCCCCGAATGTACGGCGTACAGGCTGCTTATTTCCAGCGGCGTCTCCGAGGCGGCTTACCGTGCTTATTTTGAAAGGATTATAGATAAAAATTCGAATATAACCGGCTTTACGCCGCGCACAAAACATATGATAGAACGCGCCAGAGAAATAGCGTTTGCTTCGAGCGGCGACGACGCGCTTGTCGGCACCGAGCATATGCTTTTGTCGATTCTCTCGTTTAACGACTGTTTTGCGCTGAGAATCTTGCAGGCAGTAGGCGCAAATATGGACCGTTTGCGCGGATTTGTGGAAATGGCGGTGGACGGCGGCGTTCCCAATGAAGAGGAAGAAGAATCGCCGTTGAAGAATTTCGCCGAATTGTTCGGTATGCACGCGCAGAAAACGCCGCCTAAATCAAAGGAAACACGCTCTTCGCCCTCGCTGGACAAGTCGGTATTGAGTTACGGCACCGACCTCACGCAAAAGGCGCGCGAGGGCAAAATCGACCCGGTTATAGGCAGAAAGAAAGAGATTGACAAAATTATTCAGGTGCTTTCGCGCCGTACGAAAAACAATCCTGTTCTTATTGGCGAACCGGGAGTGGGCAAGTCGGCAGTCGTTGAGGGGCTTGCGCAGGCGATAATAAAGAACGAAGTTCCCGAACTTTTAAAAAACAAAATTGTATTTTCGCTGGATTTGGCGGGAATGGTTGCGGGCGCAAAATACAGGGGCGACTTTGAAGAACGCCTTAAAAATGCAATAAATTCCATAAAAAACAGCGGCAATGTAATTCTGTTTATAGATGAAATTCACCAGATTGTGGGTGCCGGGGCGACTTCGGACGGCAATATGGACGCCGCCAACATTTTGAAACCAATGCTTGCCCGCGGCGAATTGCAGACGATAGGCGCGACGACGCTGGAAGAATACAGAAAATACATTGAAAAGGACGCCGCTTTAGAGCGCCGCTTTACGCCCGTGCAGGTGGACGAACCGACGGTTGAAGACACGATTGAAATTTTGAGAGGACTGCGCGATAAATACGAGGCGCACCACAAAGTGGTGATTACCGACGAGGCGATAATTGCCGCCGCGACCCTTTCGGACAGATATATAACCGACAGGTTTTTACCGGACAAGGCCATAGATTTAATCGACGAGGCGGCGTCGCGTTCGCGTTTGAATGCAATGAACAGTCCCGACGAATTGAAGGAGCTTGAAGAGAAATTAAAGCGTCTGAACATTGAAAAGAACAAGGCGGCGAAGGGTGAAAATTATACCCAGGCGCAAAAACTTGTAGACGAAATAGCAGAAGTTCAGGAAAAAATCAAAAAACTGACTACGGACTGGAAGGGTGAAAAGCTGACGACTTCGCCCGAAATCGGCGGGAACGACATTGCCGAAATCGTGAGCGGCTGGACGGGCGTGCCTGTTGTTAAACTCACCGAGCAGGAGAGCGAAAAGCTTTTGCATCTGGAAGAGAACCTGCACAAACGCATAATCGGTCAGGACGAAGCGGTTTCCGCCGTGGCGCGTGCAATCCGCCGCGCCCGCGCAGGCTTAAACGAACCGGATAAGCCGATAGGCTCGTTCATTTTCGTCGGACCTACGGGCGTAGGTAAAACCGACCTTGCAAAAGCGCTTGCCGAAACTATGTTCGGCGACGAAAAACTTATGATAAGAATAGATATGTCCGAGTTTATGGAAAAGCACAACGTTTCCAAACTTATCGGCGCGCCCCCGGGATACGTTGGTTACGACGACAACGCGGGAGGACAGTTAACCGAAAGGGTGAGAAGAAAGCCCTATTCCGTGGTGCTGTTCGACGAAGTGGAAAAGGCGCATCCCGACGTTTTCAACGTTTTGCTTCAAATCCTTGACGACGGCAGACTTACGGACAGCAAAGGCAGGGTAATTAACTTTAAAAATACCATAATAATTATGACTTCGAACGTTGGCGCGTCTAAAATTAAAAAGATGTCGAACTTCGGGTTTACTTCCGGCGACGAACATTCGGACGGTTACGACAATATGAAAGAGTCGATAAACGACGCGTTGAAGGAGCAATTCAAACCCGAATTTTTGAACAGGCTTGATGACATAATCGTCTTCCGTAAGCTAACGAAGGAAGAGGCGGGCAAAATCTGTTATAAAATAATCGATTCGCTTTCGGCAAGGCTTAAACTGCGCAACGTTTCTTTAAAAATTTCGGACGAGGCAATGAATATGCTTCTGGACGAGGGCTATAACGATATGTACGGCGCGCGCCCCTTAAAGCGCGTGGTGCAAAAGCGCGTAGAAGACAGACTTTCGGACGAAATTCTTGCAAACCACGTTTTGCCGGGTGAGACGGTAACGGTGGAAGTGAAGGACGGCGAACTTGTTTTCCGCTCGGAAAAGACAAACCCTTAAAACTTTAAAATAATTAAAAACCGCCCCGCGGAGCAAAAGCTCCGCGGGGCGGTAAATTTTATTTTAAGTTAAAATATTATCAAAAGTTTCGTCGAAGATTTCGCAAATTTTTGCAAGCGTGGCATAATTCGGCTCGCAAACTTTATTCTCCCATGCGCTTACCGTGCGTTTGTCAACGCCAATCAGGGCACCCAATTGTTTTTGTGTTAAACCTTTGCTCTGACGGAGTTGCCTGATATTTTCGGCGAAACAGATTGTTTTCATATCTTTATAATATCCAAAATTTTTGGCATAATACTTGACGGACCAATGCCTTTGGTATATTATTTATTGTAAAAATACCAAAAATATTGGATTTAATCAATAAAGGAGAAAGTAAATAATGAAAAAGAGCGGGCATTTGTTTGCAAAGGAATTGGAAAACCTTGAAGTGAGGGTGGATGAAGCGAGTATGCTGTTGGATTTAAAAGTGCTGTTAAAAGATTATTATACGGCAACGTTTACAGCAAGCGAAAAAAAGCTTGAAATAAAGTTCGATAACGGACAAAAATTCGAAATATCGGTAAAAGAGAAGTAAGCCCGTTTGTTTGGAGCGGTTGTGGATTGATTTGGGTGCCGTAATATAATAGTTTATGAAAACTCCGCCCCGCGCTGAATAGCGCGGGGCGGAGTTTTAAATTTATTATTAAATAAAATCGAATAAGTCGTTCGGGGTTATGTCAAACCGTTTGCAAAGATAAACTATCTTTTCATAATCAAGCTGAATTTTGCCGGTTTCGTATTCGCTGTAATCGGACTGGTATTTGTGCAATTCAGTAGCGATTTGCTTTTGTGTTATCCCCTTTGCCAACCGTGCTTCTTTTAAATTTTTTCCGACTTTTTTTGCTATCTCCATCATTATACATTCTAAATATAGGAAAAATTACTGTAAAACGCTTGACTTATAGGAAAAAATCCTATAACATTGATTTTACTAAATATGTATTTACAGAGGAGAAAATTATGGAAGAAGTGCAAACGGTTTCAACGCCGGCAACAAACAGTCAGTATTTGAAGTACAGCGGAAGTTTTAAAAAACAGTGCGTTTTAAATATTGCCGCGGGCATTTGTATTTTGGTGGGCACGGTTTTATTGTTGTTTGTGCCCATTTTTAAAATAGACGCGTTGCTTATTTCGGTTGAATTTTCTTTTTTTGACGAAATCAAACTTGCTTTCAGCGGATTGATAGGCAGCGGGGCTGCAGTTGCGGAGGTAAGTTCGGGAAGCGGCGCGGCGGACGGATATAGCAGTGTTTTTATGATTTACGGAATTTTTCAAATTTTTGCGGTTATAATGCTTGCTATCGGTTTATGCTGTTTGCTTGCCGACGTTATTAAGAGCTGTTTCGGCATAGTGAACGCGGACACTTACGCCATAACGCAATACGATAAAATTAAAACCCGCGCCGCGGAAGGTAAGGGCAGGCGCTTCGGCAGATATTATTCGCCCGCTTCGTTTATGGTAAGCGGCATTATGTTTGAAGTTTTGTATGTAGTTTACGTAAAAATTTTCAGTAATATGCTCGGCGTAGGTTCCGCTTATATGTATTCTAATTTTTTAAGCGTCACCGGCGTAAGCTGGACTATAATCTTCCCGTTTTTGTTTATAGCGGCTTATGTGGCGTGCTGGGCTTTGAAAAAATATATGTTCGGGCAGGTTAAAACGGCTATTTTAAAGGAAGATTATCAGATTAGTACAAATACGTAATTTTTAAAAACAAGCTGTGCGCCCCGCGGGAAAAAACCGCGGGGCGCATATTTTTGGATTATTGACAAATCATAATTAATACTTTATAATTTGCATATAAAAATTTTAGTTTTGTTCACGACGTTTTAAGCGCGTCCGCAAGAGCGGACGGGAGAAAAAACGATGAAATTCCGCGCTGAAAGAGCGCGTGTTTTGCGGTTAACTTATAATTTATTTGTTTGTTTAACCGGCGGCGCGTTTTCAACGGTTGCGGAAACTTCGGTTATTTTGTTTTGCCGTTTAATGATATACACAATATATTGTGTTTTGAAAAAAATTTTTAAACAATATTTAGTTTCAAACCGTTGACAAATGTAAAACGGCTTGATATAATTAAGTTCCAATTTAAAGGTCGGCGGCGACTGACGAATGTGCGGGTAACCGCGAGGAAACCGTGCGACAGCAAAACGTCGTTCGTCTGGGCTATTTGTTTGCAAATCCGCAAAATAATAGTCCTTTTTTATTCCCGTTACAGGAGGCAGGTTTGCAGGGCTTTATACATTCTTTTGAAAGTTTCGGTACGGTGGACGGACCCGGAATACGCTTTGTGGCGTTTATGCAGGGTTGTCCGTTGCGTTGCAAGTATTGCCACAATCCCGACACGTGGGAGTTTTCCGCCGGAAAAACTTATACACCCGAAGAAGTTTTAAAGGAAATTTTAAAGTACAAAAGCTATATAAAAAGCGGCGGCGTAACCGTTTCGGGCGGCGAGCCGTTAATGCAAATAGAATTTGTGACGGAGCTTTTTAAACTCCTGAAAAAAGAGGGAGTGCATACGGCGGTTGACACCTCAGGCGTTACGTTTAACGCCGGAAACGAAAGGAGCGTAAAGGCGCACGAAGAACTGATTAAGTTTACCGATTTGGTGCTTTTGGATATAAAGCACGCGGACGGGGAAGGTTATAGAGCACTTTGCGGCGGTTCATTAAATAATACGTTAAACTTTGCGCGCTTTCTTTCGGAAAACGGCAAGGATATCTGGATAAGGCATGTTCTGGTGCCCGGCATAACGGACGACGACGCACAACTTTTAAAATTAAAGGAAATAATAAAAACGCTTAAAACGGTTAAAAAGGTGGAGGTTTTGCCCTATCACAATATGGGCGAAGTCAAATACGAAAAACTTGGCTTTAATTATGAGCTGAAGGGAGTTAAGCCGCCGACGAAAGAGCGCATAGCAAACGCGCGGCGGATTTTAAACGGTTAATTTACGCAAAACGGCGAATACTAAATACGATAAAAAACAGGAGACGAATTATGCAATTTAAGGCTTGGGAAGGTTTTACCGAAGGCAAATGGTGCAACGACGAAGTGGACGTGCGCGACTTTATTCAGCGCAACTATACCCCATATACGGGCGGAGAAAAATTTTTAGCGCCCGCAACCAAGGCTACGCTTAAGCTTTGGGATGAAATATTAAAACTTTCGGCGGACGAGCGCAAGGCGGGGGGCGTTTTAAAAGCCGACACGAAGACAGTTTCTTCGCTGACCTCGCACGGGGCGGGTTATATAGACAAAAAGCTTGAAAAAATAGTCGGACTTCAGACCGACGAACCTTTTAAGCGCGCGTTGCAGCCCTTTGGCGGCATACGTATGTCAACGGACGCGCTTGCAATGTACGGTTATGAAATTGCGCCCGAAGTTAAGGAGATTTTTACAAAATACCGCAAGACGCACAACGACGGCGTTTACGACGCTTATACTCCCGAAATGCGCCGCGCACGCTCCGCACACATTTTGACGGGTTTGCCCGACACGTACGGCAGGGGCAGAATAATTGGCGATTACCGCAGGGTTGCGCTTTACGGCGTGGATTATCTGATAGCGCAGAAGGAAAAGGACAAGCTTTTGAAGGACGGCGATATGACGCCCGACAAAATCCGTGACAGGGAAGAGCTTTCAGAACAGATTAAAGCGCTGAAAAACCTTAAAAAACTTGCCGAAATTTACGGCTGTGATATTTCCAAACCCGCCGACACCGCGCAGGAGGCAATTCAGGCGCTCTATTTCGGTTACCTTGCCGCAGTCAAAGACCAGAACGGCGCGGCGATGTCGATAGGCAGAAATTCCACCTTCCTCGATATATATATAAAGAGAGATTTAGACCGCAAGATTTTAACCGAAAAGCAGGCGCAGGAGCTAATCGACCACTTTGTAATGAAGCTGAGAATAGTTAAATTTATGCGCATACGCGAATATAACGAGCTTTTTTCCGGCGACCCCACGTGGGTAACCGAATCCATAGGCGGTATGGGCGTGGACGGAAGAACGTTGGTAACTAAAACTTCGTTCCGTATTCTTCACACGCTCGAAAATCTCGGTCCCGCGCCCGAACCCAACTTAACGGTTTTGTGGAGCAAGAGCTTGCCCGAAGGTTTTAAGACATACTGCGCAAAGCTTTCCATTAAAACGTCGGCAATACAATACGAAAGCGACGATTTGATGCGCCACGAAATGGGTGATGATTATGCAATCGCCTGCTGTGTAAGCGGAATGCGCGTTGGCAAGGATATGCAGTTCTTCGGCGCAAGGGCAAACCTTGCAAAGTGCCTTTTATATGCAATCAACGGCGGCAAGGACGAGTGTGTAAAGGATAAAGTTACCGGCAAACCTTTACAGGTTTCACCCGAGTTCGCTCCCGTTTCGGGCGACGGCAAATTAGATTTTGAGGACGTAAAGCATAAGTACGAGAATATGATGGACTGGCTTGCGGGGCTTTATGTTAACACTTTAAACCTTATCCACTATATGCACGACAAATACAGTTACGAAGCGCTTGAAATGGCGCTGCATGACACCGAAGTAAGAAGATTTTTTGCCACCGGCGTTGCGGGGCTTTCGTGCGCGGCGGACTCGCTTTCGGCAATTAAATACGCCGAAGTTTACCCCGTAAGAAACGAAGAGGGGCTTGTAACCGATTATAAAATCGTGGGCGACTACCCCAAATACGGTAACAACGACGACAGGGCGGACGAACTTGCCGTATGGCTTTTAAAAACTTTTATGAACAAGATTAAAAGCCATTACACCTATCGCCGGAGCGTGCCCACGATGTCGATTTTAACGATAACTTCAAACGTGGTTTACGGCAAAAACACGGGCAACACCCCCGACGGCAGAAGGGCGGGCGAACCGCTTGC
>CAQTYU010000009.1 GCA_948890655.1 Christensenellaceae bacterium | reverse complement strand
AAAATGCGAAAAAAGTGGTCTATAAGTCAGAAGACTTATAGACCAACTTCTATGGTGCTTGTGGCCGGACTTGAACCGGCACGGTATCTCTACCGAGGGATTTTAAGTCCCTTGCGTCTGCCTATTCCACCACACAAGCGTGCGTTTTTGTTAAGTTTTCAGTTTTTATGTTAATTTTCTGTTAATTATTTTCTGCCAAAAATTTTAAGTCCCTTGCGTCTGCCTATTCCACCACAGCGGCGCGTTAGTTGTATTCAATTGTTGTTGCGGAGTAACAAATTTTGCTGCGTTAGCGGTTTTTAAGTCCCTTGCGTCTGCCTATTCCACCACACGAGCATACATTTTTGTTAAGTTTTCAGTTTTATATACACTAACTTTGCGTTTGTTTATTTATTTTACATATTTTCTTTTGCAATGTCAAGTTTTTACCGCTTATACTTTTTATAATGAATGACAAAAAAATAATACGGCGTTTCCGCCGTATTATTTTTATATCTTTTATCACTTAAGCCATTCAGGCTTTACGGGCACAATAAGTGTTTTTGTGATATTTAACCACGCCTCATACCACATTTTAAGTTCATCCCTCTGCGCGGCGGTTAAAGTCTCGTACCATAAATTCCCGCGGTTTATTACCATAAAGCATTCCGTCTCACGTCTAAAACGCAAATCTTCTTTACGTTTTAGCTTTTCATGAACGCTTGCCGCCGCTTTGTACTCTTCAGATTCCGTCTCGTGTTTAAAGACAAGTTGTCCGTTATAATCATAAACTACCTCCTCATCCGTATAAGCCGCATCAGGTTGAAATTTGTAATTCGCCGCCGCTGTTATTTTATTATTTTTATTTAAAGTATAGTACATTTAATTCTCCTTGAAAATGGGTTGTAAAGTATATCTTACTTTGTCCATATACCGCGCCCAAATAAGTACGCTTGAGATGGCAGGTATTAACACTGTACAACAAAGGTATTGTCTGCTCCAATATCCTTGCTCGCCTTCAGCCTTTGCCAAAACGTTTGCCCCGTTATTTTTCTCATTACCCCAAGTCTCATCACTAAGAGGTTGATTCAACGTTAAAAGTAAACTACCATGTTGGGCAGTCTCCACGCCGAATACTGTCAATAACGACGGAGAGTCTACGCATACATTGCAAAGTAATTTATAATTTCCCGTTGAATTACCGCTTAAACTTACCGATTCTTTTTGTTCTCTACTAAAAGAAACAACTCCATAACTGTTCCAAGCCGCTCTTCTCACTTGGTCTTCGCTGAATAACTGTGCTAAATTATAAACTTCTCTATTGTAGCCTTTAATTTTAAAAGATTGCCCGTTACCTGTTAAAAATTCGACATAATCTTTATTGCTATCGTTCTGACAAAATGCATTAGCCTTTACATTTGCATTAATATTCAAGTTTCCAGTAATCGTGTCTCCCGACTTTGAAACTTTCGTCGTGTCAACCGGCGGCGGGTTATTTGGCGAATAAACCCTTTCTCCGTTTTCTAAAACTTTTCCTAATACATTAAATTTTATCTCATTGGACTGATTAAATTCAGACCCGGTAACCGTTACGCCGCTATCCGCTCTTACTACCAAATGGCTACCGCTGCCGTCGCCGGAACGTTCGTATTTGTTTTGAGTATCCGCATACAATTTTAAATCGGATATGCCGTTTGGTTGTCCTAAATCAACATATTTAACACCGAGCGTATCAATATCAGTTATATCAGTACAACCATCACCGCGAAGTGAACTTTTTAAAGCTATCGCATCTGCCGATACCGACGAATTATATAAAGACTCAATCTTTACATTTTTGAAAGTTGATGTCCCGTCAAAAGTCGCTGTTGCCGTAAAGCGAGCAGAACCGTTAAATTGCGTTTCACTTATCAAAATAGGCCCACCTTCACCGTTACTTATTTTAGGCGTAATAATTTCTTTTTCCGTTCTAATTGAACTTTTACCGTTAACACCGGAATGAAATTCCACCTTGGGTTCAATCAAAACAGTTTCAGCGCTGTTACGCGCAATTTTATCCACGCAAATTTTCGGCGTTTTTAAGGTGCCCGTCATTTCGGAACCGTTCTTCGAAACGTATCCGCTCAAATCCGCCTCTGTCGAACCGATTTTTTCATACCCTGATTTGCTTCCGACCCAAACGTATTCATCAAAACTGTTCGCGCCGGTATCGCCGTTGGGTATAAAATAAATAGTTTGCGAATTCCCCAAAGCAGGCAAATCCTCAACCGCGGCAAACTCCGCATTGATTTTAATACTATGCGTTGCAAACAACTCCGCCGCCTGACGCGCCTTTTCCTCCGCAGTCTGCGCGCTAGCCGCCGCATCCGAAGCCTGCTTTATCGCCCTCGCCAGCATCTCACGCGTGTTGTTTTCATGGCTTTCCGCCTGCCCTGCCGCCGTTCGCGCGGTAACCGAAGCCGCCCTGGCGTCCGCGGCACTGTCTGCCGCAGCAACTGCATTGTTCGCAGCAATTTCCGCCTGCGCCGCAACTTCTTCCGCCGAATGTACCGCAGTTGCTTTAGCCGTTTCCGCCGCAACTTGCGCGTTTTCTGCGGACTTCTTCGCCAAAACCGCACCGTCGCGTGCGTCTTGGGCTTGTCCGTTCAATTCTCCGGCAAGTTCACTGCAACTTAATATCGTGTTCACCGCGCTCGCAACGTCGTATTCCGTAATGCAGTGCCCTTCTTCGTCGTAAACGGTTGCGGGCATGTATAAAGTTTTAGCTTTACCAACCTCCACCGCCAAAGCAGTCTTCGTTTCTTCGTCCCAATCCAGTTTTTTATAAACGCACATCTGCCAGTTGCCGTTTTTGCATATAACTGCACGGGGAATGTCCATATAATAAATTCCCTCTTTAGGCTCAAAAGCCATAAGCGTAGGGGGAACTTCGTCCGTTCCGTTTTTAAAAGCGATAAAAAGACAAGCCCCCTCTTCCAGCATCCAGCCTTCCAGTTTGGCCACCAAAGATTTTGTACCCGCAATGTGCTGATTGAATAAAGTTCCTTCCGCAAATTCTATGCAGAGGTCTTTATGTATTATGATGTTGTGTTTCATACAACCTCCAAAAATAATTTTTTATATATAATCGCCCGAAGACGTTGAAAAGAATTAAAAGCGCAACCGCACGCCGTATGCGGTTTGAAGTTTTATAACTTTAACCTATTGCATTTTGCGGGCGCAGGATATATACCGCAATAAAGCGAGGCACGCAAGTGAAGATAATAAATCCGCTTGGCGCATTGTTACCAAACATGTTCATGGTATTTTAAAATACGGAATGATATATTAAGCACGAAAATATTATCAACCCCTAAAAACCATATTGATTATAAGGCAGCATAAAAACATAATTACCCCCGCAATATGGCGTGGTTTCGCTATTATTTTTAATCACCGTCATACTCCGCACACAGCTCTTTGGGCGACTTTTCATAATATTTCAAAAATTCGTTTTCAATTCATTCGATATAATCATTAGTTCCCATAAATTATCCACGCTTTTATTTAACCGCAATAAAAACATTTGTTTAAATTCGTTCGCGCAGCAAATATAATATGAAAAACCGCCAATGTCAATAGTTCGGCCGTATAAATTTTTAAAATTTTTTAATACTCGCCAAAAACTGGCTTAAAAAAATAAAAAAAGCGGGAAATTCCCGCAACAAAAAAGTTCTGTAAAAGTAAACACTTTTACAGAACTTTTGGAGGCGCCACCCAGATTTGAACTGGGGAATCAGGGTTTTGCAGACCCTTGCCTTACCGCTTGGCTATGACGCCTTATAAAAAAATAGTGCGGGCTTTAATTGGAGCGGGAGACGAGATTCGAACCCGCGACATTCACCTTGGCAAGGTGACGCTCTACCACTGAGCCACTCCCGCATAATTGCCGCACTATTTCGTTGGTGGGAGCTACAGGGCTCGAACCTGTGACCCACTGCTTGTAGGGCAGTTGCTCTCCCAACTGAGCTAAGCTCCCAAACGCTTAATTAATATAACAAATTAAAAGCTAAAAATCAAGCGTTTTTAAGAAAAAAATAATAAATTTACAAAAAATTTACAGCGTTGTTTACGGCTATTACTTTAACCACAATATATTGTATGTAAAAAAAAGAATTATTGGCACAACTTTAAAGATTATCGGCAAAACAGGCAGCATTAATCCGCAGAAAACAACTTACTCCATACCCATCAATCAAATTCTTTTTTGTGCATAAGGAAGAAATCATAATAAGCGCGAACGTTTTTCAGCTCGGTCCATTTTTTAACGTCCGCAATTTCTTCGTCCAAATCGTAAATTTTTGCACCGCGCATAGACAGTAGAAAAGGAGAATGTGTAGCTATAATAAACTGACATCCAAAAAATCTTGCACTATCTTCCAAATACTTCAAAAGTTCCAACTGACGTTCGGGAGAAAGGCTGTTTTCAGGCTCGTCCAAAAGATAAAGCCCTGAGTCACGAATGATATTGGTGAAATACGCAAACGCGCTTTCACCGTTAGAATGCTCTCTGACATTATTGATTAAATTTTTTCTGACGTATTGCGATTGCGTCATTCTGCGCGTCGCACAAATTTTTTTCAGTTTTTCGTAATCGTCAAAAGATTTAACTTCGGAAAGGGATTTTTTCGCCGTCAGATATTCATCGAATAACTCTTCCCTCTTTTTGTCGATACCGTTATTGAGAGTGCGCACGTTCAACATAAAATCAAACACGTCGTCGCTGGTAATTATACGGACCGTATCCGTCTTCTTTTCCATATTGTATGCACAAAACTCGGTATAATCTTCAAAAAAATCAGAACGGTTATAAAGAGAATCTCTCTTTGCGCCAAGTTTTTCTGCAATTACGTTCAAAACGGTAGTTTTACCCGAACCGTTACCGCCGTACAGTATGGTAACGGATTCAAAGTCCAGCCTGTTCAGCCCGTGTGCGGAAAGAATAAAAAACGGATAAATCGTATCGTAGCATGAGCGGTGCATTTTTTTATTTAACAGCCCCCACCTGAACTCATATTCAGTTTGCTCGTCGGGAAACTCGAAATCTGACAAATACAACATAGAAAAATTATAACATAATACCGCACCCAGGTCAATATTATCAACAAATAAACAGATGAACAAAAAATAAAAACTTTTAAATGACTGTATAAATTAATTAATTTGCGGCAATAAACGGTTTGTAAACAAAACAAGGAGCACATCTTATGAAAATCAAAAACTTAATTATAGGTATAGCGGTTTTATTAATCGTCGGCGCAACTATTCTTTTTGTTACATATTCGCAAAACCAACAAAGCGGCAACCCTTCCGTATCCTCAACGGCAGTTTATAAAGGCAAAAATAATGCGGATTATTTAAGAATTCACGTCCGCGCCAACTCCAACGAGCAGATTGACCAGGACGTAAAATATAAGGTTAAGGATGAAATAGTTAAATTCATCACTCCTTACGCTGCGGAGTGCACCGACAAGCAAGCCGCAATGAAAATTATAGGCGGCATACTAGGCGAAATAGAAGAAGTTGCGAACAAAGTTTTAGCGGAAAACGGATTTGATTACAAATCGCGCGCTTCGGTCAGAACCGAAGAATTTCCCACACGCGTTTACGGTGATACAACTCTTGAAGCCGGCTTATACGACGCTTTAATCGTAGAGCTCGGTTCCGGCACCGGCGACAACTGGTGGTGCGTAATCTACCCGCCTCTGTGCTTTACGGCGGGCACGGCACAGGTGCAATACCGTTCGGCCATATATGATATAATAAATAAATTTTTTAATTAACGCTCTTTTTACAAAGCCTTCTTTTTAAGGAGGCTTTTTTATTTTACGGATTATTTTATAAATTACCCCCTGTATATATTTAAGTTTTCGCATTGACAGCTTGACCGCAAACCATTAAGCGCCTTAAAAGATTATTTGCATAATTTTTTTCGACTTACTCAATATAATTGCAAAGGCGGATTATGCCGCCCGACACATATTCAAAAACACGCTCGCCGCAAAGGGCAGAGCTAAGGAGGAAAAATGAAAAAAGCACTTAGAATGGGCGCTGCCGCTATTGCGGTTGCTGCAGTTGCAACAGTCGGCGCCGTATTCAACACAGGACATACAAGCGAAGAATACGCTCTTTCACCCTACGTTCAGACTGCCGTTTTAAGGCAGGGCGCCAGCGGCGGCGAGGTTAAGGAGTTGCAAAGACGCCTTAAAGAATGGGGCTATTACAACGGTTCGGTAGACGGCGTTTACGGCAAGCAGACCGTGGAAGCGGTTAAATACTTTCAGCGCAAAAACGGCTTGACCCCCGACGGTATTGCGGGAAGAAGCACCTTTGAAGCGCTTGGTATGAACGATTCGGTAAAGGTACTCGACAACGACAAAAAGCCCTCGCAGAGTAATCAGGGCTCGCAATACACCAATTCCGATTTGTATATGCTGGCAAAATGCATCTACGCCGAAGCACGCGGCGAAAGCTACACCGGACAGGTTGCGGTCGGCGCCGTTATTTTGAACAGAGTTGCATCTTCCAAATTCCCCAACACTATTTCCGGCGTAATTTACCAAAAAGGCGCGTTTACGGCAGTTTCCGACGGACAGATTAACCTCGAACCCGACAAAACGGCTATGAACGCGGCACAGGACGCAATGAACGGCTGGGACCCCACTTACGGTTGTCTTTATTATTACAACCCCGCGGTGGCTACAAGCAGCTGGATTTTCGGAAGAAAGACGGTAACCACTATCGGTAAACACATTTTTGCTATTTAAGGGGGAAAATAAATGAACAAGAAAGAATCATCAAGCGGCGTACAGAAGGCTGAAGCGCTTGCGGATAACGGCAGCACAACCAAAAAGAGCGTTAAAAAGTCCGCGCCCGCAAAACAGGTTAAACACACTACCGCCAAAACGGAAAAAAAGCAGCCGGTAAAACAGGTAAAAAAAGATAAAAACGCCAAAAAGAAAAAGCCCGTTAAATCCGAAAGGGCAATTAAAAGACAGCAGAGAAAAGAAATGAGAGTTCAGAAAAAGCTTGAAGCGGCTAAATTAAGGGCTGAAAAGAAACAAAAACGTCTTGAAAAAAAGTTAGAGGCAAAACAGAGACGTCTTGACAGAATTGCCGCAATGAAGCAGGCGCGCGCCGAACGCAAGGAAAAACGCAAAGAACGCCGCGATATGCTGAAACACGAAAGCAAGGAAGCGCGCAGGGAGCGAATTGCCGAACAGCGCAATGCAAAAAGAGAAGCCCGCATAGCAAAAAAGGAAGCGGCTCTTGCAGACAAAAAAGCAAAGCGCGAACACCGCTTAAAAGTACGTGCGGAAAAGCGCGCGGAACGCAACGACAAACGCCACGCGCCCGGTTTCGGCGGCTGGCTTGCGGCGGTTATCACCTTGGGCGTAACCACTCTCGCTCTCGGCACCATGACGACTTACGGCTGGATAAACATGAACGGTATGCAGGCTGAAATCGCCTCAACCCACACCGAATCCGTTTACGAGCTCAACTCTATAGTAGACAACCTCGACGCAAATCTGTCTAAGGCGCGCGTTGCAAACTCACAGCCCGAACAGGTAAGACTTTTATCCGAAATTGCAATCGAAAGCGAAATGGCTGAAACGGTTTTGGAGCGCCTTCCCGTGGAAACGCAGTTTACGCAAAACGTAACCTCTTTCGTCAACAAGATGGGCGACAGCGCTCAGGGTATGCTCCGCCAGATTTCGGGAGGCAAAAAACTTTCCGACAGCCAGATTGCAACCTTGGAATATATGTACAAAACCAACGCGCAGTTAAAGCAGACGATTAACGAACTCGTATCCGAAGCAGGCACGGGCGACGTTCTGGCGGCAATGCGCGGCAAGACTGACGGACTTTTCTACGTTTCGTTCGGCGAACTTGAAAACAATCCGGTTGAAGTCCCCAAGGAAATTAACGACGGACCCTTTGCCGAAAACATTAAAAAGGCGTCTTCCAAAAACTTGAACGGCTTAAAGGAAATAACCGCATCCGAGGCGGAAAATCTTGCAAAAAAATATTTTAAAGATTATAACGTTGCCGAGGCAAACTGCACGGGCGAAACCAACGCGGAACAGCTCACCGTTTACAACGTTTCGTTAAAGACTGACGACGGCGAAATGTACGCGCAGATTTCAAAGCAGGGCGGCAAAGTAGTTGAATTCAACAGCTATAAGGATTGCTCCGACAAAAACTTCTCGGTAAAAAGATGCATCGACATTGCCGAAGACTTCCTTGAAAGTCTGGGTTACGACGATATGAAAGCCGTTTGGACAAGCGAAAACGGCACTACCTGCAACCTTAACTTCGTATACGAAGACGACGACGTGATTTATTACTCCGATATGGTCAAAGTCAAGGTTTGCGAAGAGCGCGGCATAGTGACCGGCGCCGAAGCGCTTTCCTATGTTTTGAACCACACCGACCGCAACATCGATGACGATGACGCAGTTCTTTCAAAAAACGAGGCAAAATCAAGACTTCACGAAGGCTTTAACGTTAAAGGCGCAAGACTCGCCGTTATTCCTGTCGAAAACAAAGAAGTTTTATGCTATGAATTCAACGGCGAATACGAAGGCAGCGAATATTATATTTATATCGACGCTACCACGGGCGATGAAGTTGAAGTACTGACGGTAATAGGCACCGCGCAGGGCAGAGCTTTAATGTAACTTCTCAACTTATTAAAACGTAAAAACCCCCGCATATATGCGGGGGTTTTATTGTGCGGCGCACAATCGTATTTTAAAAACCTTTAATAACTTTTTCATTTAAGGCTTTAACCGTTTCCACTCCGAATGCAATCACACTTTCAACGTCTTCCTTTGCCGCAATGCAGTTAAAAGTATGAATATACCTTACCGGTATGCCTGCAACGATTACCGGAGTGCCTCCGTTTGCCGAAATTATATACGCCCCGTTGTTTCCGCCGCCGGAACGTACCGCCATTTGCACTTTTATATTATGCTTTGCGGCAACCCCGCGCGAAAACTCCGTAAACCGCGGCGTGCATATTACCGTTCGGTCCATATAACGCAACATTACCCCTCCGCGCAACGCGTCCTGCACCATATATTGCGGCGAAAACGTGTCGTCGGCAGGACACCCCTCAAAGCAAATTGCCGCCGCGGGCTTTATTCTCCCCATAACCGCCGTTATGCCTCTTTCACCGACTTCTTCCTGCGTGGAAATAACTCCCGCCACGTCCACGTCCAATTTTTCGCTCTTCAATTTTTTTAAAGTTAAAAGAGTTGCCAGAACACCCAGCCTGTCATCAAACGCTTTACCGAACAGAAGTCCGTGCGGCTTGTCGTATTCGAACTCCGTTTTGGGGACTACGGGCGCGCCGACTTCAACGCCGAATTCCTTTGTCTCTTTATCGCTTGCCGCCCCGACGTCGATTGTCAGGTTGTTTATACTTATAGGCGCATTGCGTTGCTCGGCGGTCATAAAATGAGGAGGAATTGCAGTGATTACCCCGGATATATATCCCGCTTTAGTGTAAACCTGCACCTTTGACGAGGGCAAAGTGTTTTCTGGCCAGCCACCCACTGAAATAAATTTTAAAGTACCGTCAGGTTTGATTGCCTGCACCATAAACCCGACCTCGTCCGAATGCGCGTCAAGCATTACAAGCGGACGGTTGCCCTTGTTGTAATCGGGATAAATATACAGATTGCGCATACTGTCTTCTTCGAACGTGCAAAAATCCTTGCAATATGCTTGCGCAATTTTAACAACTTCGTCCTCGTAACCGGACATCCCCCTCGCCATACTAAGTTTTTCGGCGAGTTCCAAAAACTCTTTATCTTCCATTTTATCTCCTTTAAACAGCGTTAATCTAATAATATACCGGCGTTAATCCAAAGCCGAATTTTATACGGCCTGCTGCAATTTCCTTTTACCGGTTTTAAGTTCTTTTTCAATCTCTGCGCAAGTTTCCTTAAATTCCTCTTCGTTTTCGGCTATTTCCACGCCGTCCAGAATTTCCTGCAATTTATATTCGTCGTTAAGATATTTTATCGTCTGATAACCTATAACAGCCGATAACACGCCGTTCGTAAGCCCCTGAACCGAACAGTCCACTATAACCGAAATCGCAGACCCCAAAAGAGGAATACTGCGCACGGCGTCACCCATGGATTTAACTATACTGTTGCCTATTTTTGCACTCCCCAAACCGTAAGCGATTAAAGAATTTTGGAGAACTCTTGCAAAAATTTTTACAAGCTTTGCGTCCGACGGGCGGAATCCGTATAAATACACCAAATCCTTTACAAGTTGCAAATTCAAAAATGCAACCAATAGCGAATCCACTTTATTCGACTGTGAAAGCGCCGAATAAGTTGCGCATCTTAACGAACTTTTCGAAATAAGCGCTTTAGCGGATTTTTTAACGGAACCCGTGTAAAGCTCGGTTAAAGAAAGCTTTATACCCTCTTCGTCGCCCGAATTCACCGCAATTGCCAGCGCACCCACCACCTGCGAATCATACCATCCAACGCCTTCTACCTTGGATGTCACTTCTATTATTTTATCTGCAATTTCATGGCGCACCCGTTTGTTGTGCTTTTGCGCGGCGCGCGCCGTTTTTGCGTTTACGTTAACCTCGAAATACCCCGTTTTCATTATTTTTACGAGGGGCACTATGTAAAGACAAATAAACAAAATAACCGCAACCACAGTACCGGCAATTCCGGCATACATATGTATTGCCCATAAATCTTTTACAACGAAAAACAGCATTGCAAAAATAAGTACGCCTAGTGCGGCGGCCAGCAATTTCAAAACCAGTCTCGCCCCGCGCAAATTCTGCCTTTTTGCATACTTTTGCTCATATTCGTAAATAGTCATCTTTTTGTTATCTTCCGACGGCTTCGCGTCTTTATTCTTTTTCATAAATTTTCCTCCCTTTTCGGGTTATAACCGAATGTTTTACCGAGCTGAACAGCGAAGACGCAAACCGCTTTGCTTCGAATCCGTCCGCCCACTCGGGCGCCTGCAAAAATTCCGTCTTTTTATCGAGCTTTTTAGAAAGCCCCATAATCATGCAATAAGGCAAAACGTTTAAATAATAGTCGGGATTTTCGCTTATCAGCTCTTCCATTTGCTTTACTTCTGCAAGCTTTAAAAAGTTTTTAAAGCCCTTCATTTTGCCGTAAAGCCTTTGCGCCTCTTCGGTGCGCTTGCCGATGAACGACGGCAAAACGGCAACGCTCGCCGCAGCCCACGCAATTGCAATATACGTTAAATATATATAATCGTACAGCGGTAAAAACATTTCCGCCGCGGCGAAATAAACGATAATTCCGAAACCCGCGGGTATGCCCGTTCCCATTCCCAAACCAAAAGCAAACAAAATTCTGCGCCTGTTGCGCATACCCTTCGTTTCGTCCGAAACATTTAAAATAAATTTCGTAAAGCCGATAAGCGCCGCCGCCGCCATATACAAAAACACTATGCCCGCAAAATACCGCGAAAGAATGATATAATAAGTGAACAGCACCACCAGTGTGAAAACAGGTATATATCTCACGAAAAATTTTGCGCGTTCAACGCCTTTTGCATAAGTCACCGGCTCGCCGAACTCGTCCACAAGACTTCCCGCGGCAAAGCGCACCGCCCTTCGCTGACGGCGTTTTTCACGCTTTTTCATATCCGCCGAACGGTAAACGCCGCCCTCCGAAAACAACGCCGAAAAATACAGCTTTTCCGCGTCGGTTGCCGTTTGCGGCAGGTCCTTTATTTTAGTTATGATAAGGTCGCGCCCGCCGTCCTTTTTCAGCTTTATGCACCCGAGATTAGCCCACTGCAAAATTACGGTGCACACGTCGCGCCGCCGCGCGTAACCGTGCCAGAACGCCGAAAAGTGCATAGGATTTAAAATCGGCGGCTCGAATTCCACCGTTTCAAGCGGCTTACGCGGGCTGTAAATAACCGTTAAAATTATGCCCGCCGCAACGAGTGCCGCAAAAAGAGCAACAAACACCCAGTAAAACGAATAAAACGTACGCTCACACTTAAAATAACCGTCGTCAAGCCCGACGCGTAAAAACCCGCCGTTTACGTTTGAAAAATCGCTGACGAACGAAATTTCCGTGCCCGAAACGGAAAGGCTGCTATCTCCGCTCACGTTTCTGCTGTCGAAAAACAACTGCGCCGCCGAAGAATTAAATTCCTTAGGCATATTTACCGTTACAAAAACCCTTGCAACGCCGCCGTCGTCGTGCATGAACCGCCACCCCGTATATTCCCCGAAAAAGGTAAAATCGAGCGCGTTTTCGCCGTCGATATCGTCGGACATATCCAAATCGTATTCAAGCGTTATTTCATAAGTTAATTGGTTTTCTTCCGTCCACCTTAAAAACGGCGATTTTTGCGGGCGATAAACACTTATAAAATGCAAGCTTCCCTCGCGGCTGCACGTCGCTTCGGTGTCAACCCCGTCCGTCCGCGCCGAAAAGTTTAAGGCGGAAATAATAAACTTTCTTCCCGCGCCCGTTTTTCCCGTTGCGGGGATGCGGTGCTCGTAGCTTTCCGCCCCGCCCCAAAAGCCCACGTTAAGCTTTTGCACAACGTGAATTACTTTATTTTCGCCTACATCGGCGGTTATATAGCAGTCGTCGTAAACCGCTCCGCCCGCTGTTTCCGCAACCGCCTTAGCGCCGCCGCTCACCGCCAAAGCCGCAAAAGCGGCAAAAAGCACGGCTATTAGCTTTAAGTTTAAAATTCCCTTCACAATTTAAATTTCCTTTCATAAATCGAGCGTAAGCTTATAAATTTCCGACTTGGGCACGCCCCTGTCCTTTGCGGCAAGCTTAACCGCTTCCTTTTTGTCGTAACCGCAGCTTATATAATGCGCAACGTGCTCCCTTTCCGAAAGCGAGCATAGGGGGTTTTCCGCGCGGCTTGCGCCTTCAACTATCAAAACGTATTCTCCTCGCTTTTCGCCGGCAAGCCCCCCGCTTAAATTAAACCAAACCGCCTCCTCGTGGATTTTGGTTATTTCTCGCACGGCGCAGGCTCGTCTTTCGCCGAAACATTCAAAAACCGATGATATATGGCGGTCTAAGTCCTGCGGAGCGACGTGGAATATAAGCGTCAAGTCTAAATTTTTATATTTTTCAAGCAGTGTTCTACGCTCGCCCGCCTTGTCCGGCAAAAAGCCCAAAAACGCAAATTTTTCCGCAGACAGCGCCGATAAAACAAGCGCGGAAAGCGCCGCGTTTGCCCCGGGAATAACCGTATAGCTTAAACCCGCCTCCTTCAAAGCTCCGCAAACAACATTACCGGGGTCGGAAATTACCGGCATCCCCGCGTCAGAAATTACTGCAACTTCCTTGCCCTCTTTTGCACAATTTATTATCTTTTCGGCGGCTTCGCGCTCGTTGAATTTGTGACAGCTTAAAAGCGGCTTTTTAATATCGTATGCCGAAAGCAGCTTTAAAGAATGCCGAGTGTCCTCGCAAAATATAACGTCCGCCCCGCGCAGAACTTCCAAAGCGCGCAAACTTATATCCTTTAAATTGCCTATTGGCGTAGCCACAAAATTAACCATAATTAACCCGCTAAATAAAAATATAGAAACAAGTTAGGCGAGGCGCGCGAGCATTTTCAAGGGGATTTTACTAAAGCTTAAACGACCCGAAGAAAAGCGGAGCGCAACAAAGCATAACGAAGTTTATATTTAATTTTTAAGAAATTTTGAATTGATATTCATACAAGCCTTTGTAAATCCCGCCCAGAGCCATAAGCTCTTCATGGGTGCCGCGCTCTGCAACGCCGTTTGCGGTTACAACCATAATCTCGTCGGCGTTTTTAACGGTAGAAAGCCGGTGCGCCACAACCAAAACGGTTCTGCCTTCCGAAAGTCTGAAAAGCGACTGCTGAATCGCCATTTCCGTCACGTTGTCCAAAGCCGAAGTCGCCTCGTCCAAAATCAGCACGGGCGGATTCTTTAAAAAAGCTCTCGCTATCGAAACGCGCTGTTTTTGCCCGCCCGAAAGCTTTACGCCCCGTTCCCCCACGCACGTTTCATAGCCCTGCGGCAGACTCATTATATATTCGTGTATATTCGCCTTTTCGGCGGCTTCGATAATTTCTTCGTCCGTCGCGTCAAAATTGCCGTAAGCAATGTTTTCTTTAATAGTTCCGTTAAAAAGGAACACGTCCTGCTGAACGATTCCTATATTCTTTCTCAAAAACGCCCGACTGAGCTTGTTTACGGGAATTCCGTCAACGGTTATCTGCCCGCCGTCCGTTTCGTAAAAGCGCGGAATCAAATGGCATACGGTGGTTTTTCCGCCGCCCGAAGGACCGACAAGCGCCACGGTCTTACCCGCGGGCACGCGCATTGAAAAGTTTTCAATCACTTTCTTTCCGTCGCCGTAACCGAACGTCACGTTATCGAAAATTATTTCCCCCGCCATTTTTTCGGGCGTTATTATATCCTCGCCCTCCGTTTCCGCGGGCACGTCCATCACGTCGCAAAAGCGTTTAAAACCAGTCATTCCGTCGTGAATCTGCTCAAAAATGTTCACGAGCGTGCGTATGGGGGTTATGAGCGTGGTTACGTACAATACAAACGCGGTGAACTCTCCGACGTTGATTAAATTATAATAAAAGAACAGCCCGCCCGCAAGCAAAACGGCAAAGTATAAAAAGTCCATAAAAAAATTCATGGACGAAAAGAACTGCCCCATCACCTTATACTGCCCGCTCTTTGCGCGGACGAACCGCCTGTTCCCCTCTTCGAACTTTTCCGCCTCGTGCCCCTCGGCGCAGTACGCGCGGGAAACTCGCACGCCCGACACAGCGCTTTCTATATCGGCGTTAATTTCCGCCTGCGCCACACGCACCTCTGAAAACGCTTTATTCATTCTTTTTCTTAAAAGAACGGCGCAAACCACGATTACCGGCACAAACGCAAAGACTATTAAAACAAGGTAAACGTTTATCGTGGCAAGCATAATAAACGCTCCCAATAAGGTTACCAAAGATAAAAACACGTCCTCGGGCCCGTGGTGAGCAAGTTCCGAAATTTCAAACAGGTCGTTTGTCATACGGCTCATTATAACGCCCGTTTTGTTATTATCGAAGTAAGAAAACGGCAACTTTTGAAGGTGTCCGAATAGTTCGCGGCGCATATCGGCCTGCATCCGCACGCCCACAAGATGCCCCCAATACTGTAAAACAAAATTTAAAACCGCCTTTATTGTATACAACAACAAAAGACTGCCCAATCCGGCCAAAAGGTACCAAAGCAGTTTGTTGGGCACAAAATTATTTATTATTTCTTTGGTTACGTACGGATAAACAAGGTTAAAAACCGAAATTACAAACGCGCAAACCATATCTATTGCAAACAGCTTACGGTGCGGTTTATAATACCATACGAATCTTTTAAGGTAATTCTTCTTCATTTCAGTTCACTATCGCAGGCAGAATTTCCACTCCGGCTTTACCGCCTTTAACCGCCTCCGCCATTACAACGTAAGGTTTTGCGCCGTCGGTTCCGCTTACAAATTGCAGTCGTTTTACTTCCAGACCGTGCTCCTTTAATGTATAAATCAATTCCGCCGCCCTATCCGCGCGGTTTAAAATTGCCAGCCGCCCGCCGAATTTTAGTTTTTTAAACGCAACCGCGGCAATTTCTTTTAATGTCAAAGTTATCTCTTTGCGGCACACCGCCTTTTCAAAACTCGCGTTTTCAAAGCCCCCTTTTTCGTAAGGCGGATTGCATAAAATAAGCGAAAACCCGTCGTCGTACTCCCTGCCTATTTCCTGTAATTTGCAACAGTTTATTTGGCAGTTAAAATTATTCATTTCTGCGGTTCGGCGGGACATATCCGCAAGTTTTTGTTGCATTTCGAATAACGTAAGCGAATTAATCTGCGGGTTAATACACAGAAAATGAAAGCCGACAACGCCGCTCCCCGAACAGAAGTCGGCAACGTCGTCCCTGAACTTAGCCCTGGCAAACTTTGATAAAAGTATGCTGTCCGAAGTAAAACGGTATAAATTAACGTTCTGAATTATTTTTTTGTCCCCGAAAAACTCTTCGAGTACCTCTCCGTCGTTTAACATATTTAAAACCTATTGCAATACAAACGCTTCCATTTTACTATATCAAAAATGCAGAAAACAAGCAAACCGGACGCGCGCGTTTGCGGGCGTATACACAGACGCAAATACCGAACAAGTCGGGAACCGGCGCCGTTAGCGCAAAATATACTAAGTTGCATAACACAAAGAGCGGGAGGATGTTCTCCGCCCGCTCTTTGATTTTTTGTTTAAATTACTCCGCGGGGTGAATTGCTCCGGTGGGGCAAACGTCCTCGCACGCGCCGCAGTCGATGCAAACGTCGGGGTCTACAACGTATTTGTCTGCGCCCTCGGAAATAGCTTCAACGGGGCAAGTGCCGGAGCACGCGCCGCAGCTTACGCATTCGTCGGATATATAGTGTGCCATATTTTCCTCCAATTAATTAATACGTAAAAATTATATCACACAAAATTTGCGCTGTAAAGAGTTTTTAAAAATTTTTACGTTTTTCGGCTTTTAAAAAATCTGCGCCAGCCAAAAAACAACCGTCCGTCAAATCTCAGGACAGTCGTTTTTCCTTTATAAATTTAAAAACAATCAATCGCGTTTTTTATTAAAGCGCCTGCGCCCGCGGAAATTCTTTCCGCCCTGCTTAGGTGCATTTTCGCCTCCCTGTGCAGGTTGCGGCTGTTTTTCAACGTTTTCAGGCTTTTGTTTGGGCTTTTCTCCGCCGTTTTGACCGCGGTTACGGTTGCCGCCCGCATTCTTTTTGCCACGGTTTTCTCCGTTTTCACGGTTCTTCTTCTGCCTTTGCCCGTTAAAATTAATCCTTGCGGCAGGGCGCTCCCTTTCTTCGGGTTTTTGTGTTAAATTAACCTTTTCGCCCGCGCTTTCCGCAACGGTTTCACCGGCTTCTTCTCCGTCGTCCGCATCGGCTTCGCCGGTTTCGGCGCTGCACGGGCAACCGCCGTTCAACTCGCACAGAGGATAATCTTTGTATAAAACCGCGTCCTTTTGCTTGTCCTCTATCTTTACGCGCACCACCATTTTAAGCATATTGGTGTTTACAACCGTGCCTTTGCCGTCAGGCGTGGTAATTTCGGAACCCAGTTTGGGCATCTGCTTAAACGCTTCGGCGTAATAATCGTTTTCATACGAAAGACAGCACATAAGTCTTCCGCACAGTCCCGAAATTTTGCCGGGATTTAACGAAAGCCCCTGATTCTTTGCCATTTTAATCGAAACTTTTTTAATTTCGGGCATACACCCCGAACAGCAACACTCCCTGCCGCACGGCGCAAGTCCGCCGAGTATTTTTATTTCGTCGCGGATGCCCACCTGCCGCATCTCTATGCGCATACGGAACACCGACGAAAGCTCCTTCACAAGCTCCCTGAAATCCACCCTTGCAGGCGCGGAAAAATAAAACACCGCCTTTGCGCCGTCAAAGGTAAACTCACAGTCGATGAGTTTCATTTCAAGCCCCAGCTTTTCCACTTTCTCCTTAACTATTTGCAACGCCTCGTCCTTTCTTTCAAGGTTTTTGCGGTGAATTTCCTCATCCCTGGCAGTGGCAAGTCTTAAAATAGGCTTTAACGGCGAAACTATCTGTCCGTCGTCAACCTCCGCATACGGAATAACTACAATACCGTATTCCATTCCGCGCGAAGTTTCAACTATAACCCCTGCGCCGACTTCGCATTTTTCTTTCAACGCCGAAAAGTAATAAACTTTTCCGCCCTCTTTAAAAGTTATGCCTGTAATTTTCGCCATTTTTTATTCTCCTCCGCGACTTCAAGCATAAAGTCGTATAACAGCCCGTGAAAATAAGCGTTGAACTTTAAATCGGCGCTTGCCGCGTTCAGTTTTTCAAGAGCGTAAATCAGCGCGGGTTTTGCAATAATTTCAGCAAGCTCACCGCCCTCTGTAAGCGCCGAAAAATATATTCTCTGCATTTCGGCAAGCAGTTCTTCCTTGTATTTGAAATCCGCATACTTGGCGGCAATCGTACCAATATCGCCAAGCCTTGAATTAAAGCAAATTTCCTTTGCCGCAGACGACACCGCCTCGAATATCCCGCCTTCAAGCATATTCTGTGCCGCGCCCAGAATCCCGTTCGCACTTTTTGCCGCCGCCGCATTCAACGCGTTTTGACCGTTTCTTTCCAACGCCGCAAAAATTTCCCTTTCGGAAAATGCGGGAATTTCAAGCATCTTCACGCGCGATTTAACCGTTTCAAGCACGGGAGCCAGCGCTGTTGCCCCCAAGAGAAAATGTATGTCTTTTTGCGGTTCTTCCAAAGTTTTTAAAAGTTTATTCTGCACAAGCGGCGACGCCGTTTCTATTCCGCATATAACAAACAGTTTTTTGCCGCCCTCCCCGGGCCGCATTGCGCTTTCGGCAACAATTTCACCCGCGGCGTCCACGTTCAGCTTGTCGCCTTCACGCGGATAAAATTTGCAATCGGAAAAACTTCCGTTTAAAATTCTGCGCCCCGTTAAAGAGTTTTTATCGCACCCGAAAAACTCCAGCGCAAACAACTTTAAAGCGTCTTTTAAATTTCTTACGTCGCTAAAGTGCACCATATATGCGTGCGAAAGCCTTCCCGACTCCCTGTCGCCGTAAAGAATTTTATATGCGGTTGTACTCTTTAAAAGTGTTTCCACAAAAAGCCGCCTTAAATTATTCCCTTCTCTTTTAAAAGATTTTTTATCTTTTCAGCGGTTTCAAACTTACTTCCGCTGCAATCCACCGCACAGATGCGCGCATATCTACCCATTAATTGCGCATATCCCTTATAAACTTCCTCGTGAAAGTCCAGCCCCTGCATTTCCATTCTGTCGTCCGTGTCCGCTCCGTGCTTTCTTTCAAACGCCGCCGCAGGGCTTATATCCAAAAAAACCGTCAAATCGGGGCAGAACTCTTTAAGCGCAAAACTATTGATAGCTTCAACATATCCGGCACCCAATCCGCGGGCATATCCCTGATATGCAAGCGATGAATCCACATATCTGTCGCATATAACGAGCGTCCCGCGCGCCAGTGCGGGCGCAATTTTTTCGCGCAAATGCTGTATACGCGCCGCCGCATATAAAAGCGCTTCGCACTCGTCGCACATCTTATCGTAATTTTTATTTAATATTATTTTTCTTATCTCTTCCGAAATCTCACTGCCGCCGGGCTCGCGCGTCATAATAAAATCGACGCCCAGTCCGTTAAGATAATCCGCAAGCAGTTTCAACTGAGTACTCTTGCCCGAACCTTCGCACCCCTCGAAAGTAATAAATTTTCCTCTCATTTTTTTACCACCGGTATCTTTCCGCCGACAATTCCGAAAGTACTCTTACCTCCTGAAAGCACGGCAACCGCCTCTTTAGAAACTATTTCACCCGCCGCAACAACGGGTATGCACGGCGGAGTTATTCCAACGTTCACCGCACACATTCTCCCCTCGGAGTCTTTAAGCGGCACATATTCTCTTTTGTGTTTTAGCGCAAACTGAAAACTGTAAGTCCTTTCATTTTTAGGGAAAGGCAAACTTTCTTTATACGACCCCGCAAGCTTCTTATTTTCGCGCAACCTGTTCAGCGCAAGATTCAAGGCGCTTAAATCCCGCGGTTTTGTCATAGGAGAAAGATAAAACAAAAGATACCTTCCATCCGAAAGCTCGGCATATACGCCCCTCTTTTCCAAAAATTCCGCCGCCGCGTCCGAAGATATTCCAAGCGGTTTAAAATCGATTATAAGTTTCGTCCAGTCGTCCGACGGATAAAAAGTAAAGCCGTGCGCTTTTTCTTTAAACGTCTTTACGGCCGCTTTCGCTTCCGTAACAAGCCTTGGATTATTTGCAATATATTTAATTCCGTATTCCGCCGAAGCCATTACGGGATAACTCGGAGAAGTAGTTCTGAAACAGCAAAGCGCCTCTTCCACTTCGGAAACAAGATTTTGGTTGTTAACGGATACCACCGCGCCTTGAGTTAAAACGGGGAGCGATTTATGCACTCCGTCCACCCACATGTCGGCGTACACCCCGGCATATCCCTTTCTTTCCGGTTCGAAGGCAAGGTGCGAACCGTGCGCGCCGTCGACGATAAGCAACCTGTTATAAGAATGCAATATCGAATAATAGGCGCTCAAAGGAGCCTCGTTTCCATAATAATCCGGCTGGGCGACAATCATCCCCGCAATATTTACGTCGTTTTCAACAAGCCCTTCAATATGCTCGGGCGACGGCGGAAGTATTATCCCGTCTTTTTCTTCTCCTTGCACAATCACCGGCTCTACGCCGAACAGCTTACAAGCATTCCACACGCTCTGATGGGAGTTTCGCGGCACAATCAGCTTGTTCCCACGTTTCGAGGCAACGTAAAGCATAGTAAGCACCCCCGAAGACGAACCTCCGGTTACTATATAACTTTTTCTGGCGCCGAGAATCTGCGCAATGTCGCGTTGCGCATTCGCAATTACTCCGGCTGGGCAAAACAAATTATCGGAATACGAAAGTTCGGTCACGTCAATTCCGGCAACGGGAAACTTCAATTTAAAATCCCCCCTCGCCTTATGCCCGGGCACGTGAAAGCTCTTGTTTGCTCTCTCGTACTTTTTAAGTTGTTCGTAAATAAAATATTCGTACATTTTTAATTTAATTGCGTAAACGTCGCCCGCAACCGCAAATCTCAGAGATACAAGCAAATTGCGGGAGCCGATGTTCCCCGCGGGTACAGTTCATCTAAAACGCAGAGAAACAAGCAAGACGAGGCGCACGAGCACCACCGAGGGCGCATACACGGAAGTATGTAACCGAGGCGGCGCACAGCGCAACAACGTTATGCGAAGTTTATAAGCCGCGCCCTTATTTCTTGGGTTTCATCGTAGGGAATAAGAGCACGTCCCTAATCGTCGCGCTGTCGGTCAAAAGCATTACAAGCCTGTCTATGCCGAAACCCAGTCCGCCCGTAGGGGGCAAACCGTATTCCAAAGCGGTTACAAAATCCTCGTCGACCTGCGCGTTGCACTTCGGCTCCTGACGGCGCTTTTCATCAACCTGCTTAACAAATCGCTGTCTTTGGTCTATGGGGTCGTTCAACTCCGAAAACGCGTTGCCGAACTCGTGTCCGCAAATAAAATATTCAAACCTCTGAGTAAACAGCGGTTCGTCCTCCTTGCGTTTTGCAAGCGGAGAATTTTCCACAGGATAATCGTAAATAAACGTGGGCTGAACAAGTTTGTCCTCGACAAACGCGTCGAACAGCGCAATGAGAACGTGTCCTTTAGTAGCCCTCTCGCCCTCTTCGACCTCAACGCCCAACTTCGCCGCGCATTCACGCGCGTCCTCGTCTGTAGCCCAGTCGGCGTAATCCGCGCCGCTGTACTTTTTAACCGCGTCTTTCATCGTCAGCCTTTCCCACTTGCCGCCGAGATGAATTTCAGTACCCTGATAGGTTACGTCGGTTGTCCCGCAAACTTTTTTTGCAACCTTTGCATACATTTTCTCGACCAGATTCATCATATCGAAATAATCGAGATAAGAAGCATAGCACTCTACCGTGGTGAATTCGGGGTTGTGGAAAGCATCCATTCCCTCGTTTCTGAAAATGCGCCCGACCTCGTAAACGCGGTCGAACCCGCCCACGATAAGCCTCTTTAAGTAAAGCTCGGTTTCGATGCGCAAATACATATCGATATCCAGCGCGTTGTGTCTGGTTTTAAAGGGGCGGGCGGACGCGCCTATTTCAATAGTGTTCAGAACGGGAGTATCCACTTCCAAAAATCCTGCGCCGTCCAAATATTCCCTTACCGCCGAAATTATCTGCGAACGCTTTTTAAACGTATTTTTAACTTCGGGATTTACGATTAAATCAAGCTCCCTTCTGCGGTAGCGGATATCCGTGTCCTTTAACCCGTGCTGTTTTTCTGGCAGCGGCAAAAGACACTTCGTCAGCATTTCCACGTGCGAACAATGTATAGAAATTTCGCCCGTCTGTGTTTTAAAGACGTAACCTTTTACGCCGACGATATCGCCTAAATCATAGTCCTTTTTAAAGGAAGCGTAATCCTCCTCGCCCACGTCGTCGCGCTTTACGTAAAGCTGAATCAGCCCACAACCGTCCTGAATATGGCAAAACGACGCCTTACCCATAATACGGCGGGACATAAGTCTCCCCGCAAGGCAAACTTTTTTTCCTTCAAACTTTTCAAAGTTAGCCTTTATTTTTTCCGAAGCCGCGGTTACTTTATACTTTACCTTAACAAAAGGGCTGTTCCCCTCTCCGGTCAGTTTCTGCAATTTTTCGCGGCGGATTCGCGCCTGCTCGGCAAGCTCTCTTTCTTCCTCTTCCGCCGTAAGAACCTTATTCTCTTCCATAGCTCCCCTTTATTTTATTGCAATTATTTTAAGCGAATATGCACCGTCGGGGCAGTCTATTTTAACCGTATCCCCGACTTTTTTTCTGAGAAGAGCCGCGCCTACGGGCGATTCAACCGAAATTTTATCGTTCATTGCGTCCGCTTCGGTTACCGAGGTTATCGTATAAGTAACTTCCTCGTCCATATCGTCGTCGTAAACGGTTACAACGCTGTTCAAATGTACGTAACTCGTATCAGAAACCTCTTCGCGGATATCCGCGTATTTAATTTTATATTCCAGCTCCGCAATTTTGCCTTCGTTCGAACGCTGTTCCTCGCGCGCCGCGTCGTATTCGGCGTTTTCCGAAAGGTCGCCGTGACTGCGCGCTTCCTTAATCCTTTCGATAATTTCAGGACGCTTTACTTTAATAAGCGTTTCCAGCTCCTGCTTCAGCTTTTCGTAATTTTTTTCCGTCATAACAATACGTTGTTCTGCCATAAAAAATCTCCTAAAATATTGCCCTTCGGCAAATAAAATTCTTAAAAATATAAGTAAAAGTGATTTTGCGTCCGCAAAATCACCAACTCGCTTTTTCTATTATATAATCCCGCGCCGAATTTGTCAATTATTTATCGGCGTGCGCCGCCACGAATTCGCCTATTCTTTCAACCGCCTCCGCAAGCTGTTTCATAGACGATGCATAGGAACACCGCACAAAATTTTTGCCCGCCGAACCAAATGCGCTCCCCGGAACCACGGCAACCTTTTGCTCCATTAATAACCTGTTCGCAAATTCCCCGCCGTCCAGTCCCGTCTTTTCAACCGAAGCAAACACGTAAAACGCACCTTTCGGCAAAAAACAATTAAGCCCCAAATTATTTAAGGAACCCGCCAAAAACCTGCCGCGGCGGGAATACTCCCCGCGCATTTCAGCAACGGTTGAAAAATTGTCGGCAAAACCCTCGTCCAACGCGCAAATTGCTGCACGTTGGCTCGTCTGCGGGGCACACAAAATAGTGTATTGGTGGATTTTGAACATCGCCTCGTCCACGTCTTTCGGCGCGCAAACAAACCCCACGCGCCAGCCCGTCATAGCAAAAGCCTTCGAAAACCCCCCTATATATACCGTCCTTTCGCTCATTTGCGGCAACGCCGCTATCGAAAAATGTTTACCTCCGTAAGTCAGCTCGGCATAAATTTCGTCGCTTATCACAAGCAAATCGTGCTTTAAAATAACGGGAGCTATATCTTGCAACTGCTCCTTTGTCATAATTGCGCCCGTCGGGTTGTTCGGGTACGGCAAAATCAAAATTTTGGTCTTTTTCGTAATAACCTTTTCCAACGCCTCGGGCGTCAAAATAAAGTCGTTTTCGGCAACGCACTTAACGGCAACTGGCGTTCCGCCCGCCAAAACCACCGTCGGCGAGTACGAAACGTAGGAAGGGTCGGGAACCAGAACCTCGTCGCCTTCTTCACAGGTTGCGCGAAGCGCCAAATCAATCGCCTCGCTCGCCCCCACCGTAACTATTGTACGTTCGGCGGGGTACTCAACCGAAAACCGCTCCTTCAAATAGCGCGAAATAAGCTCCCTCAGTTCCGAAAGTCCGCGGTTGCCCGTATACTGCGTGTAGCCGCGCCTCAAAGAACGAATAGCCGCGTCGCGTACGTTCCACGGCGTAACAAAATCCGGCTCGCCCACGCCCAGTGAAATCGCGTCCTCCATCTTCTGCACTATATCAAAAAATTTTCTTATGCCGCTCGGCTCAAGCGACGCGGCGCGTCTGTTTACGAAATTTCGCATAAAACGTTTAAAACTGCGGCATATGTGCCGCCCAATCCACAAAAACGCACCGCTTTAAGCATGCACGCTCAACCTGTCGCCACCGGAAGGCTTTTGCATAACCGCGCCCTCCACCTTGTATTTTTTCAGAATAAAATGAGTAGCCGTAGAAATTACGCTGTCGTAAGTTGAAATTTTTTCCGATACGAACCGTGAAACTTCACGCAGTGACTTACCGCGCACAATTACCGCCAAATCGTAAGCCCCGCTCATAAGGTACAGGTTCTGAACTTCGGAATGCGCGGCGACCTCTTCGGCAATCATATCGAACCCGTGTCCCCGCTGGGGAGTTACTTTCACTTCGATAAGCGCTTCAACCGCGTCGTCGTCAAGATAATCGGCGTTTATAATTGCGGTATATTTAACTAAAATTCCTACGGCTTCCATCTCGCGTATGCACTTTTTAACCGCAGCTTCGTCAGCCTGCAGCGAACAGGCAATCTGCGTGTAGCTCAGACGGGAATCTTCGGCTAGCACGGCAAGAATTTCTTTTTTCAATTTTTCCATTATTTCCCTCCGTGTTTTTGAGTATTTTAAACTTTTTTTAAGTAAGTGTCAAATCGTTTGCCAACCGGCAGGAAATTTAATATAATTTCAGTATGTTCAGAATTTGGGGCAAGATAATTGTCGGAGAAAAAATAATAAAACAAGTGGTTTACGAAAACGACGAAAAATACGTACACTCGCATTTTTTCAACTACCTCGCGGACGTGTGCGAAGAACTTGATATCCCCACGCCCATCCTTATGAAAACGCACATAATCAATTTCGCAAAATTCCGTACCGTGCGTTTTTTACCGCGCGATTTTGCCGAAAAGCCCGAATTTGATAAACTCGTTCTGGATAATATTACAATTTAGTTCCATACTATGGTTATGAAACTGACATGCTATTTATGCGTTGCAAACCTTGTTGTTTTAGGTATATTGGGGGGTATATATGCTCTTTCCGGCGTAAACCTCTTGCAGATTTTAAGCTTTGGAATAACCGTTTTGCCACGCGTTTACCTTGCAATATGCGGCGTTTCCGCCCTCTTTTGCATATATTCGCTGATAGCGTTCAAGCCCTTTAAAGGACTTAAATAACCCGCCGCTTAAAAAGCGTAGGAGCATAAAATGCTCCTACGCTTTATTTTTTACTCCATATCTATTTTTAAACTCGCTCCGGTTGCCGCGTCCTGATACATTATAAAATATCCCCGGCGCCTTTCGTTGGGTGAAGCAGGAATAAACGAAGCCAGTCCGCGCATACTTTCAGGCGGAGTTTCACTCTGCTCTGTCGGCACGCCGTAACATATGTATTCCGGCGTTTGCCCCCCGTATATTACGCCGAAAACGTAAAACTTATCTCCGTCGTAGGTTATCCTCACCCACTTTGAATTTTTAACGGTTTTTTCAAGCGCTTCCTCCGCGGGGTAAACTTTCAAAAGCCCTTCCACCTCGTTTTTTACGCGGTCGTAAAACCCGCCGCGCGCAATCGGCGAATCCGCCACGCCTGCGTTCTTCGCCGTTTTTTTACCGCTGCCGAAATCGTCCGCGGCACATTCCTGACTTAAGCCGCCCTGTTCTTCTTCGAAAGCGCCAGAAGTCTCTTCATCTTCATAAGTTTTAATCCCGTTTTTTTCTTTCTTTTTATCTTTGCGTAAAGTCCCACCGCCTTCATCAGTTTGTGCGAATTCATAATAATTAACCTCCGCTATCGCCTCGTCCTCATAAAGCGGACTGTTTTTCTTTTCTTCGTTTTTTTTCGGTTCCGGTTTTTTTTCGGGAGCAACCCGTTCCGCCTTTTCCACTTCTGCCCTTATCCCCAGCGCCTCGCCGTGAAAATTCCCGCACACGGCCGAAGCTATGGGCGAAACGTTGCCGTTTATATAACAAACAAGCGCGGCAAACCCTTGTGAAGTATCCACGGAAGAATTCCCCTCGAAAAATCCGTCCTCCACAATCAACGTAGCAGTCCCGTCGGATATTGCCGTCACGTACCGCCCCTCGGAAAGAGGCGCAAAATTAATATAAGTTACCTCTACCCGTAAAGCGGAACCGTAGCGCTCGCATTTAACAAGTCCCGAAAGAGCGCCTCCGTCCACCGAAAATCCGTCTTTAAGCCCTTTTATAACCGCAATATTTTTTATAAATCCGCCCATAATTCCGTTCCCGTAAATTATTCTATAATCTATATTACGCGCATACAATATGAAAAAATTGATATATTGTGTAAAATTTTAAACTTTTTGCGCACTTTAATTGTACGAATTGCACATACCAAATTATATATAATTTGATTTGCTTTTTTTTTACTTATTTTGTATAATGATATTTGTAAGAAATTTGATTTTTTTAAGGAGAACAAACTATGGCCTTGACAAAGAACAAAAAAGTTCTTGATTTTGTAAACGATAGCGCGGAACTCGCACAGCCCGATAAAATCGTCTGGATTGACGGCAGCGAAACGCAAATCAAAAAATTAAAAGAAGAAGCGGTTAAAAGCGGCGAACTTATAAAACTCAACGAAGACCTTCTTCCCGACTGCTACCTGCACCGCACCAAGGTCAACGACGTTGCGCGCGTTGAGGACAGAACCTTTATCTGTACAACCAAAAAGGAAGACGCCGGTCCCATCAACTACTGGATGGCGCCCTCGCAGGCTTACGAGCTTTGCGCAGAAATCGCACGCGGCTCTATGAAAGGCAGAACGATGTACGTTATTCCCTATTCCATGGGCGTTGTCGGCAGCGAATTTGCAAAATACGGCATAGAAGTAACCGACTCGATTTATGTAGTTCTCAATATGAACATAATGACCCGCGTGGGCAAAACCGTTTTGGACGCTTTGGGCAAGGACGGAGATTTTATTAAAGGCTTCCACGCAAAGTGCGACGTAGACGCGGAAAAGAGATATATTATGCACTTCCCCGAGGACAACGCGATTATTTCGGTTAACTCCGCATACGGCGGCAACGTGCTTTTAGGCAAAAAGTGCTTTGCACTCAGAATAGCTTCATACCTCGGCAGAAACGAAGGCTGGCTCGCGGAACATATGCTTATTTTAGGCGTAACCTTCCCCGACGGCGACAAAAAATACGTTGCGGCGGCTTTCCCCTCCGCTTGCGGCAAAACCAACCTTGCAATGCTCATTCCCCCCAAGCACTACCGCGACAAGGGATATAAGATTGAAACGGTCGGCGATGATATCGCGTGGCTCCGCGTTGGCGAAGACGGCAGACTTTGGGCTGTAAACCCCGAAAACGGTTTCTTCGGCGTTGCTCCCGGCACTAACGAACACAGCAACTACAACGCTCTTCAATCCACCAAAAAGGGTACGATTTTCACCAACGTCGCGCTCAACACCGACGATATGACGGTTTGGTGGGAAGGACTTTCCAAGGAACTTCCCGAACACTGCATCGACTGGACGGGCAAGCCCTGGAATCCCGCAAAGTTCGACAAAAAAGACAAATCCACCTGCGCGGCGCACCCCAACAGCCGTTTCACGGCTCCCGCGGCTAACTGCCCCTGCATTTCCGAAAAATTCGGCTCTCTTGAGGCGGTTCCCATTTCCGCTATAATCTTCGGCGGCAGAAGAGCAAGCACCACTCCTCTCGTATATCAGGCAAGAGACTGGAACCACGGAGTGTTCATAGGTTCGGCGATGTCGTCCGAAACAACTGCTGCGGCGGCAGGCGCCGTAGGCGTTTTGCGCCACGACCCCATGGCAATGAAACCTTTCACGGGCTACCACATGGGCGACTACTTCGCACACTGGATAAATATGGGCAAAAAGATTGCCAATCCCCCCAAGATTTTCAACGTAAACTGGTTCCGCACCGATAAAGACGGCAACTTTATGTGGCCCGGCTTCGGCGACAATATGCGTGTTCTCGAATGGATTTTAAAGCGTTGCGATGGCACCGTAGACGCACAGGAAACAGCTATCGGTTACGTTCCCAAAGCGGAAGATATCGACATTTCCGAACTTGATTACGAAATCTGCAAAGGTAAGAAATTCGATTTGAAATCGCTTAAAGATATACTCGCGGTCGACAATGAAAAGTGGGCAAAGGAAGCCGAAGAACTCGAAGGTTACTACAACGGCACCATAAAGGACAGAATTCCGAACGAATTATGGCAGAGCCTTGAAACACTTAAAAACAACTGCAAAAAAAGCGAAACTCCCAATAAATAATCCGCAAGGTTATCCGCCGTCACCGACGGCGGATTTTTCAAGGAGACAGTTATGATAAAAAACAGAAACGTTCAACTGCTTTTTCAAACAATCTATTGCACGCTGGGCGTAATCGGCTTTTTGGCAAGCTTAGGGCTTTTCGATGCGGAGTTCAACAGCGACTTTTACGTCTATTATACAAATCTCAGCAATTATATCTGCTTAGGCTTTATGTTTGCATCACTTGTGTTCACCGTAAAAGCGGCAAACAAAAAAGAAGACGGCGCCTGCACGCTCGCCCCCGCTTTCAAGTTTATGTGTATGATTATGATTGCGGTAACCTTTCTTGTCTACAACATTCTGCTTGCAAAGGACAAAACGCCCGTTGAATATTTCACGTCATTAAGTAATCTTACCCTGCACCTCATTCTGCCGATAATGTTTATATTGGACTGGGTGCTGTTTTACGAACACGGCAAAACAAAATGGTCCTATCCTCTGCTCTCGCTTATTATGCCTCTGGTTTACGTAGCGCTCATTCTTATCCGCTCCGCTATAGTAAACCACGAAACTACGCCCGTCGTCTATCCCTATTTCTTTTTAAACGTAGACAACCTTGGCTGGGGCGGATTTTTTACCTGGCTGATAATTTTAATCACGATTTTCGTTATAATCGGATACCTAATCTACATACTCGACCATATAAAAGAAATAAAGGAAAAACTTAAATCAAGAAAGAACCGATAATAATAAACCCCGCTTAGCATTTACTTTAAGCGGGGTTTTATTTTCCGTTACTGTTGCGTATTTTGTTCGGAATGCTCCGGCTCTTCCAAAGTTCGTTTCGGCTTATCCGTAAAAACAGATATCCCTTTCTTTTGCAAACCGTAAATACCGGCATAAAGCAGCGAGCCGAGTCCGTAAACCCACAGCGCCTGCGTTGCGCAAAGCGAACCGAAGAAAGTCCAGTATGCAATAACCGTGGTATCAAATCCTTCCGCGCCGCCGCAAAGAATAATGACGAAAGGAATTACAAAAGCGTTTACCAATACGGGAAAAATTCCGCCTACCGCCATTCTCAAAACGTGGTTTTTAATCAGTCTGCCAACGCCGTAGGTGCACAGCGCCGCTACAAGAGTTGCAAGTCCGCCAAGCGGCACGTCGTACATAATGAACTGCGAGCCGAGATTGGCAAGCATGCATCCTATCCAAAGGGCAGGCACCGCCTCCGGAAAGAACAGCGGCAAAATCGTCAACGCCTCGGCAGGACGAATTTCCAAAAATCCGCTGTACGCTATGGCGCCGAACGCATAGGTGAGTGCGACGTACAGTGCGGCGATAACTCCCGCGCGGCACAGTCTTTTTGTGGTAAAAAAGTTTTTCATAGTGTTTTTCGTAAATTTCGGCTTAAAAAAAGCGGAAAGTTTCCAAGGACTTTCCGCAATCTTTAAAATTTGCATCTCCTCGGTTTTTTTAATGATGTGTTTAGCCGAAAACCATCAATATATTTATCTTTTTTAAATAAATTCAATTTTCAACAATAATGCAGATTGTGTTAATTTCACCAATTTGGTTATTAACCGTTTTTATAAACTTTCTGCAATTATCCGTAATTTTATGTTTAAAGTGAATCTCTATAATAAAGCTTTCTATATCGCTGTCCGGATAAATTTCACGATACTGTTCCGCCTCGATAAAACCAAGATACGCGTTGATTTTTTCCTGCAAAGTCAACAAATGTTTGTATTCATCTTTAAAATCAAGATGGTCCGTTATCAACAGGTTTAAAACTTTATCTTCTCCGCTTACCGCAACGCCGTCGATTTTATCGCTTTCAAGCACCGACATATTAATCCTTGTTATCTTCTTCGTTTGCGGGGTTTTCTTTTACTTCGGTTTCACCGCTTTTACTGTTTCCAAGGAACGCGCCGAAATAAATTTCCTTTTTCCCTCTGGGTTTGCCGCCGCCTGAAGAGCGCCTGTCTCCTCCGCGCGAATCCCTTCTTCCGCCGCCACGGCTGTCGCGGCCGCCCCTTCCTTCTCTTCCTCCAAAACGGCTATCTCTGCCCTGAGGTCTCTTTTCACCGTAACGTATGCCCTTGTCGTAAGGCTTCGCATTGTTTGGAATCACGGCAATATACCGCATCGGTTCGTTTCCCTCAGAAACGGTTTTAATCTGGTCGTTATCCATCAGGGTTGCGTGGATAATCCGTCTTTCATAAGGCGTCATAGGCTCAAGCGTCATCTTTCTGCCCGTTTCAATCGCCTTCGAAGCAAGTTTTAACGCAAGCTCCTTCAAAGTCTGTTCACGTTGAGCGCGGTAATTTTCGCAGTCAACTACAACTTTTTTATATTCGTCCTTGCCGATATTCGTATAAGCTCCTGCAATAGTCTGAATCGCGTCCAGCACGTCGCCGCGCTTACCGATAACTCTTGCCGAGTTCGAAGTTTTTATATTGATATTAAGCGAATCTTCATCCGAAATAACCTCGCATTCGGACTTAACCCCTATAATTTCAAGCAGTTGCACAATAAAATCCTGTGCCTTTTTTCCGTCGGAACGTTTTTTCGTAACCCTGACTTTGGCTTTTACCGAACTGAAAAGTTTCTTTTTTCCTTCTTCCAACACCGTGATTTCAGCTTCGTCACGGGTTAATCTCAATTCGATTAATCCGTTATTAATTGCCTCGTCAAGAGTTTTTCCTGTGAATACGTTGTTTTCTTCCATTATCTGAACCTCTTTGTTGTTGACGGCTGTCTGCTTTTTTTCTTCTTTGCAAGATACGCTTCTCCATGTTTTGCAAACTTTACGTCCACTATTTTATTCGTAATCAAAGTCATAGCAAGCGAATAAACGTTGCTCGTTATCATATAAACCGAAAACGCGGCGGAATAGAAGAACGAGAATACGCCGAATATTATCGGCATCATAATCATCATCCATTTATTAGTCTTTGCCGCTGAACCGTCAACAGAGCTCAATTCGTTAGCGTCCTTTTGAGCCCGCATCGTTATAAACTGTTGCAGGAACATTGTACCTACCGAAAGCACTACAAGCACGAAATATCCGTTAAAGGTATTCATTTCATTGCCTATGCCGTTTCCGAGATTATAAGTAACTTCTATATAGCTCGGCTCATACGTCGTGCTCATTCCGGCGCCTACGGCACGCGAAATCGAAGACTGGAAATTGTTGAAATCGGGAACTTCCTTATTCAACATCGAATCGGCGTACCAAACGTTACCTATCCAGCCGAAAGCCGAAAACCCGCGGTTTTCGTGATAATTGTCCGCCGCGGCCGACCTTGCGTTGAGCTGAACGAACGAAGCCACTCTTTCAAACTTTTTACTCTCTGAAAATCCTGCGAATTCCGTCTGCTTATCAGCGGTAAAAGAAGAATCTACCGAAGCAAGATAAGCGGAAAAGTTATCGAAATCCACCATAAAACTGCCTTCTTCAAGCCAGTAATTTTCGCGGTGTTCCGCTTCGCCTTCGGGATTTACCGTGTTTCTTACCCTTATTAAAAAGTTATCCTTGTCCGTGCCGGCGTTTTTAACGTTTACCAGATAATATGTTGATTCCTTGCCGTTTAAATTAAGTTTAATCTCTTCGGGTTTCTGTCCTTCTTCAAGATTCAAAAGAGAAACAGCCTCTTCTTCGGCGTACGTTGCGTAAATATAAGTTTCAACACTGTCGTTATATGCGCCTACCATATTGTTATAGGTAGTTAACGTTGCAAAGTTCGAATAAGTGGAAAACGCGCCTATAACAATCATAAAGATTACGATTGAAACTATCATCGGAAGGCATGCTCCAAGCGGGTTTATACCGTGCGCTTTCTGAAGCTCCATAACCTTCTGACTGTACATATTTTTATCGTTAGCGTACTGTTTCTGCAGTTTTTCCATCTGCGGACGCATACTCTTCATCAAAAGCGACTGCTTTTTCTGCTTTATTCTGGTGAAAATATCTATCGGGCTGGTTACCGTCTTTAAAATAAGCGTAAATATAACCGTTCCGAGAATCGCACCGCCGTAAACGCCCTGAAATAAATCAAACAACCATTTTATAAGGTTGCCTATCCAGTTCAGAGTAACCGAAGGTATACTGTCCACGGCAAAATCTATAAAGTTTTGCGAAACCGCAAGGAGAGTTGAAATTTCCATAAATTTATTTCCGTTGATTTATTACAGAACCCATTTTAATCTGAAATATTTTTCGGGAGCCGGATTGTAACCGCCTTTGGAAAAGGGATTACAGCGCAATAATCTCCAGCAACCGTATAAAATTCCGAGAATAACGCCTTTGTTATTAATCGAGCGTTTCATATATTCCGAACACGTGGGTTCGTAAAGACAGGTATGACGGGAAAGATTTTTCTGATAAAACACGATAAGCCGCATAAAAAGCATTTTAAAAACCGGCTTTAAATACCTGCGCTTAAAAACTCTTAATTTTCGCATGAGTTTATCTTGTTAAAACAGATTACCAAACTTTTTTTAAAGCTTTTCAAACTGTATTCTTCCGCAACTTTAGGTATTAAAATACAGGAACACGGATTTTTCAACGCAGGGCAGGTTTCTTTAAAAGCAGCGCGTAACAGTCTTTTTATCCTGTTTCTTTTAACCGCTTTACCGTGTTTTTTCGAAACCGCCACCCCCATACCGGTTTTTTGCGATGGAAAATACAATAACGTTATATAAGGGGAAAATACCTTTTTCCCCTTTTTAAACAGCTTTTGAAAATCGGCGTTTTTCTTTATCCTGAGATAGTTCACTTATTACGCCGTAAGGTGTTTTCTGCCTTTATTTCTTCTTCTCTTTAAAACTTTTCTGCCTGCAGTGGTTGCCATTCTCTTTCTGAAACCGTGAACTTTCGATCTCTGTCTCTTTTTAGGTTGATAAGTTCTTTTCATATCCATTTTCCTTTTTAAGATTTATTACTTATATTTAACTTTAATAAAAATGCAAACAACGCGTAAACAAAGTTATGCGCCGCCTATATGCATTTTAGCTTACATATTATATAATGGAAAAACTCTCAAAGTCAAGCGTTATTGCTTGTCCTTACTGGCAAAATTAAATACAGCTTGTCCTTGTTTTTCTCGTTCTGGCAAATAAACGGCTGTACGCTGTTGTTGAAAGAAAGCACAATTTTTTCCTCTTCCAACGCATTCACGGCCTCTATAATAAACTTCGAATTCATAGCTATTCTTACGTCTTTACCGTCCGTTTCCGCCTTTACCGGTTCCTGAACGTTACCTATTTCCGACGCGGAAGAAATTTCTATTTTGTCACCCGATATATCAAAAATAATCAAACTGTTCTTATCGTTTCTTACAAGAATAGCCGCACGCTCTATGCTTGCTTTAAGTTTATCCTTTTCAACCGTAACAGTCGTTATAAACGATTTGGGAATAATATTGTCTTTCTTTATAAAATCTCCGCCGTAAAGACGCGAAGTCAAAACCGTATTTTCCACCGCTACAAGAATAATTCCGCGCTGAATAAATATTTCCGTTTCGTCGTTACCGTCGGGGAGCATTTTTTCGATTTCGTTCAGTGTTCTCGCAGGGCAAACTATTTCCATATTACCGGCGCTGCCGCTTACTTTACCGTTTATGGTTGCAAGACGGAATCCGTCAAGCGAAGTAACGCACACTTCGTCCCCGTTTATCAAAAACTGGCAGCCCTTTAAAATGGGACGCGAATCGTCCGTTGCGCAGCAAAATGAAGTGGCGCTAATAAATTTCTTTAAATCCGAAGTCTTTACCTTAAAACTGCTCTCGTTAATTTCAGTATCTATTTTAGGAAAATCATCCGCCGAAAGAACCTGCATACTCGTCTGACTGTCAGCGTAAACAATATCCATTTTTTTGCCGTCGGAAGAAAGAGTAATCTGCACTCCTTCCAGTTTTTTAATAAAATCTGCAAAATACCTGCCCGGTACGCAAATATCTCCCTCTTCGTAAACTTCGGCTTTAATAGTTTTCAATATAGATATTTCACCGTCCGTTGCCGAAAGTTTCAACTCGTCGTTTCTTGCCGTCAGTTTAATGCATTCCAGAACGGGAATAGTGGTTTTCGAAGAACATGCTTTAACTACTTTTAAAACGGAATCGGATAAATCGATACCTTCACATACAACTTTCATTTTTTCTCCGTGTAACTTTTATATTATTTTTTAATTAAGAAATTATATAAGAAGTATTATTAATAGGTGGTGTGGAATTGTTGATATAATTTCAAAACAGATTTATTTCATTAATATAATAACTTAAAAGCCTTTAAAATGCAACAAAATCAACCTCTTTGAATGTTGATTGTTTTGTGAATTTTTTTGTGTATAGTTTCTTAATAAGTGCATAACCCCGATAATAAAAAACTTAAAATTTTTTAAAAAAGCCGCAAAAAAAATTTGATACATAAAAAAGTTGAGTTATCCACTTATTTTATTAATTGTTAATAACTTCAGGAGTTGAAAAAGTTAATAAATTATGATATTATTTTTGTATGGATTACGGTTTTTTAAGCAGTTATTTTTCGGATGAAAACTATAAAGCAAAATTTGAAATTTTCAAAAATTTACTGATTGAATATAACGAAAAATATAATTTAACTTCAATTACTGACGAAAAAGAGATTTATATAAAACATTTTTTGGACAGTATTTTGCCTGAAAATAATTTTTTAAACGGTGCCGCCGTTGTTGAAATAGGTTCCGGAGGAGGGTTTCCATCCATTCCTTTAAAGATTGTAAGGGATGATTTAAAGTTCACTTTAATCGAAAGTACGGGGAAAAAATGTGAATTTCTTAAAAAGGTTGTGGAAAAATTGGGTTTTGTCGGTGTAAAAGTTCTTAATATCCGCGCCGAGGAAGGGGCGCATAATGAAAACTTGCGTGAAAAATTCGATATTGCCACCGCACGCGCCGTTGCAAAGTTGAACACTTTATGCGAATACTGTTTGCCCTTCGTAAAAGTCGGAGGCAGTTTTATTGCGTATAAAGGCGAGTGTGAAGCAGAACTTGATGAAAGTTTAAAAGCAATTGAGGTATTGGGCGGAAAGATTGAAAAAATTATTCGTTTGGACCTTCCTGAAAATTGCGGAAAAAGGTCGGCAATTGTTATAAAAAAAGTTTGCGCCACCCCTTTGAAGTATCCGCGCGGCAGAGGATTGGAAAGAAAAAAACCGCTTTAAGGTGAATTATGATAAAAAGTTGCGCTTTTACCGGACACCGCTACGAGCTTAAAGATTTTGATGCGGAACTTCTTGAAAGAGTAATTAAAAATTTAATAATTTCTGGCGTCGTAATTTTTTATTGCGGTATGGCGGTCGGTTTCGACCTTGCCGCCGCCGAATGTGTTATTTCATTAAAAAAAAATTATGACGTAAAACTTATAGCCTGCGTTCCGTGCGAAGGTCAAAGCGATTCCTATTCCGGGCATGACAAAATCAGATATAAACGAATTTTGGATAACAGCGACGAACAGATTTTGCTTTCGTCACACTATTTTAACGGTTGTATGCAGGCACGCGACAGATTTATGGTTGATAACAGCAATGTTTTGGTTTACTTTCTCAGAAAAGATGAAGGCGGAACTTTCTACACCGTAAATTACGCGCGGAAAAAGGAACTTAAAATTATAGGGCTTTAATCGATTAATTAAACGAGAGGGCGCAAAGATTAAATCTTTGCGCCCTCTCGTTTAATTAAGTACTCCTGGTATAATAGCGCTCCTCTCACACGCTGAGTTCCTCATTTGTATATCTGCGGATTATTTGATATTCGCTCCAAATCATTAAGCGCCGGTTTTTATATTTGTAAATACTCCGCTCTTCAGATTTTCTGAGATGTAAGAACAAACTCCTTCCGATATAATTTCCGCCATTTTATAAACTATGTTCAGCCGCGTTGCCGAAAACAGTGAATAATTAAACATCGAACGCTCGGCCACAATTCCCATTATCGAAACGTCTCCGACTTTCGAAAGTTTTTTATTCGCCCCGCTTCCGGGCTTAATCGCCCGCTTTGCAAGCTTTATCAATCCGATGTCTCCGGCGAGACCGACTGCCGCGTCAATTGCAATAATCTGGCTCTGAGGGTGAGTTGCTCTCAGAAAATCATTCATATATTTAACTTCGTGAGCGGTAATCGGTTTTGCAAGCGTTCCGTAAATATAACAGTTCAATCCGTTCAGTTTTTCCTTTATTTTAGTTCCGGTAACAGGGCCGAGACTGTCTCCGACGGATAAATCACTGCCTATGCAAAGAACCACAGGGGGATTTTCCGAAGTTGCCAAAATTTTTTTCAGCGACAAATAAACCCCGTCAGCCGCCATAGCGTTATACAAATTAAATGAATAGTCCATAAAAACCTCGGTAGGAATTATTGCCAACGTCTCATTAAATTATAATTACTTTATTATTTTTTTGTGAAAAACGTATTCCGGAAACGTTGCCGGTTCAGCTTTGCTTAAATCTATAAATAAAGCGCATGCCGGTATTTTAAGCGCAAAGGGCAAAAAATTTGAATGACGCATAAATTTTATTTTGCGTTCAAAAGCTTTAAAGGGCTTTTATCAACATTTTTATTCACATTTCAATAACAATTCCACAAATCAAATTCGGTCAAAATTGCTGTCCGATTTGGTGTTTAAGGAATTTTATCCACAAAAGTAACACAAAATAGTGATGTTGAATATAATTTTAAGAAAAATTTCAAAATTTAGCGGATATCTGTCAACAGAAAATTCGAGGAATACATCAAAAAATCCGCTGTAAAATAGTTAAAATCATAAAATTTATCCACAATTGTACTTTTTTATGCGCAGCACGTTTCACGTGAAACAATAATTTACTGAAAAAATTTGCCAGAATGTTCCACATGAAACAATTTTTAACAGTAAAACAGTATAGGCGCAGTTAAAATTAATCGGTTTTTTAAGAAAAAACCGGTAAAATTTAAAAAAAATAATAAAGTGAAAACATTATAAAAATTGAGTGATAAACAAACTTTAGGGGTGTAAATACTTGTAAATTACGGCAATCTGTGTTAAAATTGGTTTAATATTTCCTAATTATATAAAAGGAGTTGTATTTTGAGCAAAAAAGGCAGAATTATAATGGGCGCGATACTTGTTGCGCTTGTTGCTGCTGTAATCGTCATTTGGGCGACCAGCAGCCTGATGGGCGGGGCACAGCAAATTTCCCGTACCGAATTCGAAAGATACGTTGAAAACGCGCAATTCTATACCTTAGACGAGAAGGGTGAAAGAGTTCCGCACATTGTGGACGGCAAAATCGTTAGTACTGTAAAGTATGACGAAAACGGTAAGCCCGACGCAAACGGAAGCTATGCCGAACTCGGCGGCGGTTACCGCGTAAACGAAAAGAATGAAATCGTGCGCGACGTAACCGATGCAAACGGCAAAACGAGCGAAGTGGCGCTTAAGGTAATTTGGAGAGTAAAGACGGACGCATACCAGTATACCGGTGCGGATGCGAGTGGGCGCGACAGATATTATTGCTTCGGTCCTTCGGCTTACGGCGTTGAGAGCTGGGATTCCGAAACGTTTAAAACGTGGCAAGGCTACGGCGTTGTTCTCGAGCACGGCAACCCCAATGCGGGAAGCTGGGTTTCTACCGTATTTTCCGTTTTAATGATTGTTGCCGTAGGCGTTGTATTTTTCCTTATAATCCGCTCTTCGATGGGCGGTTCCGGCAAGATTATGAGCTTTGCTAAAACCAAGGCAAGGGTTTCCACTAATATTAAAGTGCGCTTTGACGATGTTGCCGGCGCCGAAGAGGAAAAAGTCGAACTTGCCGAGGTTGTAGAATTCTTGCGCCACCCTAAAAAATTCTCTGATTTGGGGGCGCGTATCCCTAAAGGCGTTTTGCTTGTAGGCCCTCCGGGCACAGGTAAAACCTTATTCGCAAAGGCTGTTGCAGGCGAGGCAGGCGTTCCGTTCTTCTCGGTTTCCGGTTCCGACTTCGTTGAAATGTATGTCGGCGTGGGTGCCTCGCGTGTACGCGACCTATTTGATATGGCTAAGAAAAACCAGCCTTGCATCATCTTTATCGACGAAATAGACGCAGTCGGCAGACACCGCGGAGCGGGACTCGGCGGCGGTAACGACGAAAGAGAGCAAACTTTAAACCAGATTCTCGTTCAGATGGACGGTTTCGAAAGTAACGAGGGCGTAATTGTTATGGCGGCAACCAACCGTGCGGACATTCTCGACCCTGCGTTAATGCGTCCCGGCAGATTCGACAGACAGATTTTCGTGAACTTGCCCGACGTAAAAGGCAGAGAACAAATATTAAAGGTACACGCGCGTAACAAACCTATTGCCACCGACGTCAACTTTAAAACCGTTGCCCGCATAACCGCAGGTTTTTCGGGTGCCGACCTTGCAAACCTTTTAAATGAAGCCGCAATTCTTGCCGCTCGCGCAGATAAGAAATTTATAGGCAATCTCGAACTTTACGAGGGTGTAAATAAGGTTCTGATGGGTCCTCAGAAAAAGAGCCGCGTAGTAACCGAAAGCGATAAGCGTATAACCGCTTACCACGAGGCGGGTCACGCAATCGTTGCCAAGCTCTGCCCCGAATGCGACCCCGTACAGGAAGTTTCGATTATTCCCCGCGGCAATGCGGCAGGTTACACTATGACGCGTCCCGACAACGACGACGCGCATATGACGAAGAACAAGATTCTTGACTTTATCTGTATGGCTCTCGGCGGGCGCGTTGCCGAAGAATTAGTTATCAAAGATATAACAACCGGTGCGTCAAACGATTTGGAGCGCGTAACGGAAATGACTAAACGTATGGTTACGGAGTGGGGTATGAGTGAAAAACTCGGGCTGGTAACCTATGGAAGCAACTCGCAGACCGTATTTCTTGGCAAAGATATGGAAACGCACAATGCATATTCTGACGACACTGCAAAGGCAATCGACGACGAGATGCACGCAATAATCGAAGCCGCACATTCCCGTGCCGTAAAGCTTTTGACTGAAAACCGCAGCGTACTTGACAATATGGCTCGCATTTTAATCGAACGCGAAACTATCTATTCCGAAGAAGTTGATATGTTGATGGAAGGCAAGAGCTATGCCGAAGTTCTGAAGTTTATGGACGAACAGGACCAAAAGCATTCCGACAATCCGTTCAAAAAGTTCGAAGCTGAAAAAGACGGTTCATCTTCCGCCGAAACGGCTGAACCTGAAACAGCAACTACGGCAAACGGCGGTTCCGCAAAAACCGCTCCCGAAAGTGAAGGTAAAGACACGGATAACGAAAATGTTTCCCGTGAAACTAAGCCGGACGATAAAGATTAATTTAATGACACTGCCGCTACGTTTATCGTAGCGGCAATAGCACTTTTGTTTTAAATTTGAGAGATATGCGGGGCAACGGAAGAATATGGGAAAGATAATATCATTTACAAATAAAAAAGGCGGAGTCGGTAAAACCACAACGGCAATTAATATGGCGGCTTACTGCGCGGAATTCGGTAAGCGCGTGTTGCTTGTGGATATTGATTCCCAGGGCAATGCCACAACGGGACTCGGCTTTTCAAAGAGCGCGCTAAAAAAATCCGTCTATAATGTATTAATCGAAGACGATGCCGTACTGAATAATGTTTTGCCCACACAGGTCAAACTTTTAGACATATTGCCGGCAAACGTTGACTTAACGGGCGCGGAAGTTGACCTTGTGTATAAGCGTAACCGCGAGCATATTTTAAAAAACGCGCTCGACGCAGTCAAAAACGATTACGATTACATATTCATAGATTGCCCGCCGTCATTGGGGTTGCTTACAATCAACGCTTGGGTAGCGTCCGATTCGGTCATTATCCCGATGCAGGCTGAGTATTATGCACTCGAAGGCGTCAGTCAGCTTATGAATACTATTGCAATGGTGCGCCAGCATTTGAATACCCGCTTGCAGATTGAGGGCGTTGTCATTACGATGTACGACGGCAGAGCTTTAATAGCAAAGCAGATAACCGCGGAAATCAAAAAATTCTTCAAAAACAAACTTTATGAAATAATCGTACCCCGAAACGTTCGTCTTGCCGAAGCTCCCAGTCACGGAGTGCCGGTAATGCTTTACGACCCTAAATGCGTGGGCGCAAGGGCTTATAAGGCGCTTGCAGAAGAGTTTTTGTCCCGGCAATGACGAAAGAAGAGCTTTTAATCGTTTTATCCGGCTTCAACGGCGTTTTTCTCAAAGCCGAAAAAGGCGAAATGGAAATTGAGCCGCAGATGAGCATAATTGTGAAAAAGGACGGCAGCGATATATTATTTTCTTCGTGCACGCACGGGGGATATCACATAGATTTAAGTAAAAAGTGAGAGAGGTAAAAGCATGGAAAAAGGTTTAGGAAAAGGTTTGGGCGAACTGATGCAGGATACCGAAGCGGCGTACGAACAGGCGTTCGGGCACAGAAGTGCGTTCGGATACACCGAGGAGGAAAGGAAAAACGCGGAAGAAATGCCGCTTAACAAAATTTCCGCAAACCCCAACCAGCCGCGTAAAAACTTTGACGAACAGGCTTTAAAAGAGCTTGCCGATTCCATTTTCAAACACGGCGTAATTATGCCCATCGTCGTCAACGACAACGGCGACGGTACATATATGATAATCGCCGGAGAAAGGCGTTACCGTGCCTGCAAACTTGCCGGCAGACATACGATACCGGTCGTCATCAGAAAGTATTCGGCAAGGGAAATCAAAGAAATTTCCTTAATTGAAAACCTTCAGCGTGAAGACCTTAACCCTATCGAGGCGGCAACGGCAATGAAACAGCTTATGGTCGATTACAAACTTACTCAGGACGAGTTGGCTGAACGTATCGGCAAATCCCGCCCCGCGGTTGCAAACACATTAAGGCTTTTAAATCTTTGTCCCGAGGTAATGATGCTCGTAGCCGAGGGCAAGCTTTCCGCAGGTCACGCAAGGACAATAGTTCCGCTCCCCGCAGAGGACCAGGTGCAGTTCGCAAACGAGGCGGTAAGAAGTCAGGTTTCCGTGCGTGAGCTTGAAAAAAAGGTACGCGCCTACAATATCCCGCCCGAAATTTTAGAAGAGCGCAAAAAGAAAAAGCGTGCGCTCGCGTCTATCGAATTAAAACAGCTGGTCGAAAGAATGCGGTTCACGTTCAGAACGAAAGTTTCGTTAATAGGAACGGAAAAGAAGGGGCGCATCTACATAGATTATTATTCGCGCGACGATTTGGACAGGATTGCGGAAATTCTTGACATTATCGACAAGCAGTAAAATAATTGCGTAAAGAAGTAACCGAAAAAATAATCCGAGGAGTGAATTTTCACTCCGCGGATTTTATTATAATTTAATAATCGGTTAACCCCGGCAAATAATCGCAGCTTACGTCAAAAATGCGCGCAATTTCCGCAACGGTTTGTAGGCTTGGCTCATGTTTTCCGGTTTCATACCTAGCGTAGGACGGCTGTTTTATTTGTAAAAGTTCGGCAAGTTGCTGTTGTGTCATTTTTGCTTCAAGTCGAAGTTCTTTTAATCTTTCAGAAAATACTATCATAACCATAATTTATAAACGCTATTGTCATTTTACCGCTATGGTTTATAAATTGAAACGGTTACAGCAAAATGCTGTTAAATAAATTTAAGCGGCGCGGACTTTTCGGTCCGCGCCGCACGTTTTTTACTTAATCTTACGTTTCAAGGTTTTACTTAAAAACCTCTTCTATAACGCCCCCGCCGAGACAACGCGTTTCATCATAAAACACAGCGTACTGCCCCTCTGTTACCGCCCGTTGCGGTTCTGCAAACTCAACCAAAGCCCCGCCGCCGTCAACAGTCAGCTTAACGGCTTGTTCGGGCTGGCGGTATCTGAACTTCGCCGTACACAGTTCTTCCTTTTCAGGAGTAAAGTTAATAAAATTCAGTCCCGAAACCCTGCAAGCCTTCGAATAGAGCGGGCTTTCATCCCCGTGCGAAACATATAAAACGTTATTTTTCAGGTCCTTTTTAACCACAAACCATCTGCCTTCCTCACCGCGCCTGCCGCCAAGGTCAAGCCACTTGCGCTGTCCAAGCGTGTAATACATCAGCCCTATGTGTTCGCCCACGGTTTCGCCTTCAATCGTTTTTATCTTTCCGGGTTGCGCCGGCAGGTAATTTTGCAAAAATTTTCTGAAATTCCGTTCGCCGATAAAGCAAATGCCCGTCGAATCCTTCTTTTCGGCCGTCGCAAGCCCCGTTCTTTCGGCAATTTCCCTTACCTCGCTCTTCTGCATATCCGCAAGGGGGAAGAGCACGTTTTCAAGTTGCTCCTCGCGCACCTGATTTAAAAAATAAGTCTGGTCCTTGCCTGCGTCCGCCGCCTTTAAAAGACTATGCCTCCCGTTTTTGTGCAAAATTCCGCAATAGTGTCCCGTTGCAATAAAGTCCGCGCCGAAACTCTTCGCATACTCGCGGAATGGTCCGAACTTAATTTCGCGGTTGCACAAAACGTCCGGATTCGGGGTGCGTCCAGCGCTGTATTCTTTAAGGAAGTGCGCAAAAACTCTTTCGCGGTATTGCGCCGCAAAATTAACGCTGTAATAAGGTATTTCAAGACCGGCGCAAACACGGCGCACGTCCGAAAAATCCTCTTCGGAAGTGCACGCGCCTCCGGCGCCCGTCTCTTCCCAGTTATACATAAAAAGGCCTATAACGTTAAACCCCTGCTCTTTTAAAATGTAAGCCGCAACCGACGAATCCACGCCGCCGCTCATTCCTACCACAACGGTTTTTGTTGACATAAAAGTTCCTCAAAAAAATTTTCCCGATTATTATAACACGGTTAAATAGTATTTGCAAATATTTTGTTTTGTGGTATAATGCCGTTATGAGTTTGCCGCAAGACGATTATATTCTGCTTTCATACGTAAACACAAAACTGCGCGACGAATATTCCTGTTTAAAGGAATTTTGCACCGCCGAGGGCGCGGAGCCTTTGCAGGTCGTCGAAAAACTTAAAGGTATAGGATATTTTTACGATAAAGACGCAAATTCGTTCAAACGCGGGTAAAAACGCAAACAATTATAAAACGCACCCGTAGCTCAGATGGATAGAGCAATAGCCTCCGACGCTAATACGCGATAAGGCTATTTTACAAAAATCCCACTATATATTGCGGTTTTAAGTAGATTTTCCCCGCAAAACACACAACGCAAAAAAAATCTACACCCAAATCTACACCCTGCCGTATCAATCGGTGGCGTTGTAGACCAAAACTTAATACAATATGCACCCGTAGTCTAACTGGATAAAATTTCGGCTTCCGACGCCGACGTTGTGAGTTCGAGCCTCGCCGGGTGCACCAGCGAACCGTAAGTTGAAACTCAACTTGCGGTTTTAGCTTATAGACAACAAGACATAAACATGATATAATAAATCTGGATAAACGATAAGAGGACTGGCATATGGAACAAAACGAAGCAAAACGGCATCATTACATCCCGCAATTTATTTTGCGTAATTTTACTGATGAAAATGGACAACTGACATATTGGGATATAAATCAAAATAAATTAGAAAAGCGTAATCCCAGTAGTGTCTTTATGAATTGGCATATGTATCGCGATGAAGAAAATCATGAAGAAAACCCCACGCAAATAGAAAGTTTGCTATCGGTTTTTTAAAAAGAAATAGCGGAACTTATAAACGAAAAACTGTTATCAACCAATGAGATAATATTATCTCGAACCGAGTTAGAATCACTTAGAATTTTTCTTTCGCTTTTATCTTTTCGTTCCGATTTGCGCATGAATCAATACAAAGATAAACGATTTGATCCCGCAACTCTTGCTATTCTTAAACAATATGAAAAAGATGAAAATTTTGAAAATTTATGGAAAATGGAAATTGAGGAATTATCCAAGTGTAGAACATATAAACAAATAGAAGAAAGTAAAATTATCGACCCAATAATTAAAACCGATTTCTTTAATGACCTAAAAGGTATGTATATGACTTTTGTTGAAGCAAGAGGCGGAGAATTTTTAATTTCAGATGTGTATCCCACATTAGAGATATTTCCTTTACAACCGAATATCAATATACATATGCATTGTATGTATCCGCTATCCGCAACAAGACTTCTTTTATTAAATCATATAATGTTTAAGCAAGAAACAGCCGATCCTATGCTTGAAGCAATGAAAAGCTTTTCGCAAATAAAAGGTGATTTAATTGCATTACCTAAAAATGATTATACTAATGGAATGACATACGCTCAAAGTGATAAATTTATTTATCGAGTTAGAAAAATATATAGTTCAGATGTGGAATATATTAACGCCTTGTTTCTTAATGAAGCTCGGGTAGGTATTGCTTTTGAGAATAGAGATAGAGTGATTAATTCTATTGAAGCATACAATATGCGTAATGATAGGAAGAAAGATTATACTCTTTTAGCGAACGAATTAAACAAACAGTAAAATACAGCGGACAGATTTCTCTGCCCGCTGTAAACTTTTATTGCGGCTTATATGCGCCCTATTTGCCGGTAAACTTAATTTTCAAGTTGGTCGTAGTTGATAATCCATCTATGTCCGTTTTGGACTTTGAATACGCTTTCCGATTGCAACGCTTTTTCCACAATGTTTATGGTTACGGGTATATCTTAATGCAAATATCTGAAACGTCGCACCGTGTCGTCATGCCAACGGCAACCGCGGCATATCCACCTTACAATTAATCTCTCGCGGGTTGAGCTTATACATAAGCTCGTCCGCATCAATTACCCAATGCCCTACCGAAGAGACGAAATACCAAATGCCTTGTTCTTTAACGAATAGCCGCAAGTTGAATTTGTGAATTTTTGTATCGGGGTCTTCGGCCTGAAAAGTGCGCCATATCTCGCCACTCTTTCGTATGTTGCGTTTAACGGGCGGTATATATGACTTGTCCTCAAATTTCATACCGTTTATAAATCCGTATAACTCGTCAATATTTATAACCCAAGAATCGCCGTATTTAAGCGGAGTTATTTTGCCTTCTTTTAATAGCTTTGTGAGAAAAAATCGCGAAACGACTGTATTACCGTCGGCTTGTTTCATTTCTTTAATCACGGTGTCAATCCGTCTTAATCGCGGTAAATACATTTATTACCCCTTTGCCGCGCGGGGCAGGAAAATGTCTTCCAAAGCCTCAGCCGCCGCCTCGTCGCTCGTCTTAATGAAGTGGGAATAGATATCGCTCGTGGTACTTACGCGCGAATGACCTGCTCTGCCCGCAACCGTCGTAAGAGGAACGCACGCCGCAATCTGCAACGTAATATTCGTGTGGCGCAAGCTATTTAATTCATTTGATTTTATTTTATATAAATACTATAATTCAATTAACGTATAATACATTCGGTACTCAGTTCGTTAGGCGCTCGGCGAAGCCCGCCTCGAATTTGCGGCAATTTTTTCGTGCGTAACGTCTTTAAAGTAAAAATGCCAACCTAATAAATAACGTGTTTGCGATTGTATTTATCGGTTGTCGGCTTTAAATGCCGTCGTTTGAGCATCTAAAACGGGTAGTATTTTAAAACAGAAATTATATGTGTAATAAAGGAGAAAAACGCGACGTTATGACAAAAGAGGAAAAGGATAAGCTGGTCGGGATTTATCACGAAATACGTGATAAAAACTATTATTATTTCGACTTGGACAGCTTTAAACGCGAACAAATCGGGCGCAATATCGATTTCTTCAACAAATCCGAAGAATATCAGATCGAGATGTGGCTCAGACTGCTCGGCGGCGTCGACTATAATCTTCTGTATCTCGGCGCAATGCTTGCGTTACAGGAAGACGACATGCGTTATCTTGACGACGCGTTGTATACCGTTACTACGCTGGAACGGCTCACTATGATGTCAACGGATTGGGACCTGTTGTCCGTGTTGCTGTCGGCTAACCGTTTCGACGATATAGAGCGTTTTTTTCCAAAGGAAAACGTACAGAGTAAAATCGGCGGCGGTTGGCTGATAAATCTGGTAATGTATTTGTACTACGGCGAGGAAGCGTGGCGAGCGGAAGCGGTC
>CAQTYU010000008.1 GCA_948890655.1 Christensenellaceae bacterium | reverse complement strand
CCCCAGACGGTAAGCACAAGCGAATAACAAAACTATGCAATTCTTATAGAAAAGAATATAATCATACACGATAACTATATCACGGTAAATATGGCGTTCTATTTGATTATGTTGTTATAAAACTAATGATTTTGTCGAAACTTAAATGAAGCAGAACACTGTCGCCCTTATCGTCATTCGACGCTTTCAGGTTCTTGCTATTTAACGCAATTTACAGTATAATAAATATGTAATGCTTTCAAAATCGGGAGTTCTTTATGTATAAAATTTTACTTGTAGAAGACGACGAAATAATATCAAAATCAATTATGCAACACCTTGAAAATTGGGATTTTGAAGTAATAACAGCACGGGATTTCAAAAATATTACAAATGAGTTTACCGAGTGCAATGCTCACATTGTTTTACTTGATTTAATATTACCGTTTTATGACGGCTTTTATTGGTGTAAAGAAATTCGTAAAATTTCCAACGTACCTATCGTGTTTTTATCGTCGGCTTCCGATAATATGAACATTGTTATGGCTGTCAATATGGGCGGTGATGATTTCATTTCCAAACCGTTTAACGTAAGCGTTCTTCTTGCCAAAATTCAAGCGATATTAAGACGAACATACGATATGCCGAACGGCATTTCCATTCTCGAACATAAAGGCATAATTTTGAACCTAAACGATTTTACTCTTTCTTATCGGGATAAGAGTATTGAACTTACAAAAAACGAATTTCGTATATTGGAAACATTGCTTGTAAATAAGGGAAAAATCGTAAGCCGCGATACGTTGATGATGAAATTGTGGCAAGACGATAATTATGTCGAAGAAAATACGTTGACGGTAAACGTAACGCGGCTTAGGAAGAAATTAGAAGATTTAGGTATCGACGATTTTATCAAAACAAAAGTCGGTTGCGGCTATATCATTGAACTGTGAGAAAAAATTATGGAAGCACTAAAACTCATTCCGAAATATCTATGGCAATATAAATTCGTAATAGCATTGCTTTTTGTTTTTACGGCTGTTTTTGCGTTGATTGCATATCTATATCAAATGGCGGTTGAAGCGATTTTATACGCATTTGCGCTGTGTTTTGTCATTATAATCATTTTGGTGGCGATACACTTTTATTTATATTGTAAAAAGCATTTCGAGCGTATTCGGCTCTTGAATTACCCTCTGACTTTGCAATTACCTATTCCCCAAAATCTGACGGAAGCGGAATTGTATGCGGTTATTGAAAAAATCAGAGAACAATATAAAAACGATATAAGCAAAAAACAAAAAGAACATTCGGAATATTTAGAGTATTATACTATGTGGATGCACCAAATAAAGACGCCTATTTCGGCAATGGGGCTTATACTGCAAAACTCCGATACGAAAGAAAGTCGTGCGCTTGCCGCAGAACTTTTCCGAATAGAGCAGTATGTGGAAATGGCATTATGGTATTTACGAATGGACGATATGACGGATATGGTGTTTAAGTCCTATGATTTAGACGAAATTATAAAAGAAGCCGTCAGAAAATATGCGCCGCTTTTTATAAGCAAAAAAATCAAAGTAAATTATTCGCCGGCGAATTGTAAAGTTATTACGGACAAAAAATGGCTGTCCTTCATAATCGAACAACTTTTATCCAACGCAATCAAATACACCGAAAAAGGCAGCGTTACAATTACCGTAGAAAACAAAGTGATTATCATTGAAGATACGGGTATAGGTATCAGAAAAGAAGATTTGCCGAGAATTTTTGAAAAAGGCTATACGGGTTATAACGGTAGAATCGAAAAAAAATCAACGGGAATAGGATTATATTTATCCCGTCGGGCGGCGGACAAGCTCTCACATAAACTTTCCGTTACTTCCGAAATCGGAACGGGTAGTAAGTTTTATATTGATACGAATACTTATAATCTTAAAGTTGAATGACCTTACGAAAATGTCATTTCTTCCGGCCGAAATGTAACACCGTGTAATTGTGTTTATTTCGGCTGTTTTGATAAAATTAAATTATCTTAAAATTCGGAGGTAGTTTAAGTTGGCTCTTTTATCGGTACAAAATTTAGGTAAAGTATATTCTTCACGTTTAGGCGGAAATCAGGTTACCGCTCTTTCCGACGTTACTTTCTCGGTTGAATGCGGTGAATACGTTGCGATTATGGGTGAATCGGGTTCGGGCAAAACAACTCTGCTCAATATTCTCGCCGCACTCGATAAGCCTACAAACGGAACGGTTGATTTAGACGGTAAACTTCTTTCAAACATTAGCGAAAAAGAAATTGCGGCATTTCGACGTGATAATCTCGGTTTTGTCTTTCAAGAATTTAATTTATTAGATACTTTTTCTTTGAAAGACAATATCTTCTTGCCGCTTGTGCTTGCAAAAAAAAGTTATGAAGAAATGGAAAATCGTCTTGCCCCTATTGCGACCGAACTCGGCATTAAAGATATTTTGGAAAAATATCCTTATGAAGTTTCGGGCGGGCAAAAGCAACGCGCCGCTGTCGCACGGGCGATCATAACAAATCCGAAACTTATTCTTGCGGACGAGCCGACGGGCGCATTGGACTCGCGCTCGACCGACAGCCTTTTGGATGTGTTTGAAACAATCAATAAAAACGGTCAGACAATTCTAATGGTTACGCATTCCACGAAAGCGGCAAGCCGTGCCGGAAGAATATTGTTCATTAAAGACGGACGACTTTTTCACCAAATTTATCGCGGTGAAAGCAATAACGAAGAATTGTACTGCAAAATTTCGGACACGCTGACATTGCTTGCTACGGGGGAACGAAAAAATGGTTAAAAACTTATATGCCCGTCTTGCGTTCGGAAATTTGAAGAAAAACCGCAGAATATATTTGCCGTATATATTGACCTGTATCATTACGGTTATGATGTTTTATATGATTTACTCTCTTTACACCAATGAGAGTATTGCGGCAATGCACGGCGGTCAAACAATTCAATATACTTTGAATTTCGGGACGGTAATCGTCGGGATATTTGCCGTTATATTTCTGTTTTATACAAACAGTTTTGTTATCAAACGCCGTCAAAAAGAATTCGGACTATTTAACGTTCTCGGGATGGAGAAAAGGCATTTAGGTATTGTTTTGCTGTTTGAAGTTTTATACATTGCCTTATTTTCAATTATAGTCGGCATAGCGTTAGGAATGTTATTCGATAAGCTGATGTATTTGATTATTTCGCGTATTTTGCACGCAAATTACGGCGCGGGCTTTTATATTTCGTGGAAGTCAACGCTGTTTACGACTTTGTTATTTGCGTGTATCTTTGCAGGTATATATATCTTTTCTCTTATCCGTATCAACATATCAAAACCCGTCGAATTATTAAAGGGTGATAATATGGGAGAAAAAGAACCGAAAACGCGGCATATAATGGCGATATTCGGTATTATTACGCTTGCTGCCGGCTATGCGTTGGCTATTTTTACAAAGGACGCCGTTGACGCCGTTTTATTATTTTTTATTGCCGTCATTTTAGTGATTATAGGAACGTACTTTCTCTTTACGGCAGGAAGTATTGCGCTTTTGAAGGTGTTAAAAAAGAACAAGAAGTATTATTATAAGCCAAACCATTTTACAAGCGTTTCCGGTATGACGTATCGAATGAAACAAAACTCGGTCGGACTTGCAAGTATATGTATTCTCGCTACAATGCTGCTTGTTACAATATCGGCGACGACCTCATTTATGTTCGGCAGAAATGATATGATAGCACAAAAATACCCATACGATTTAATTGTGCAAGCAAACGTAAGCGAAAATGCCAACAGCACATTAACGGCGGATATCCGTTTGGAAATCGAAAAAAACGGTATGACGACAGAGCAAGAAATACTATGCAATTATTTACCTTTGGCGGCATTTTCCGACGGTAACAAAATAAATCTTCAAAAATCAGCGGGCGCAAATCCGTTATTATTATTGTTTGTTACCGCGCAAACGTATAATGACATTACAGGCTCGCAAAAACAGCTCGATAACGACGAAATTATAATAAGCGAAAGCAATATAAAATTCAATTACGAAGCAGTTAATATCTTTGATACAAATTATACTGTAAAAGAGAAAGTTGATAACTTTGTTAAAGACGGTTTAATGGCAAACGATATCGCCGGAGTCTCCGACGGAATGTATCTTGTCGTGTCCGACGAAACTGCGTTAAATGCGATCTACCAAAAATATAAAGCCGAATATGGCGAAAATACACCGACGATACAGTTTAGTTACGGGGTGAATTTTAAGGATACCAAAGAACAGCAAATTGTTTTTTCGGATGCGCTCTCGTCTATGTTGCAGGAAAAGAATTATAACGCACGCTATTCAATTCGCGTTATTAAAGCCGAAGAATTTATGAGTCTTTACGGTGGGATATTTTTTCTCGGCGTATATCTCGGACTTCTCTTTTTAATGGGTGCTATTCTCATTATTTATTACAAACAGATTTCGGAAGGCTATGAAGATAAGAAACGCTTTGAGATTATGCAAAAGGTCGGAATGAGTTATGCCGAAGTTAAAAAGTCTATTAACACACAAATTCTTATGGTGTTTTTCTTGCCTTTAATAATGGCAGGAATTCACGTTGCTTTTGCTTTTCCTATGATAAATAAGATTATGAGTTTGCTTGCCCTTTTGAACACAAAATTATTTGCGCTCTGTACGCTCGGCTGTTTCGCCGCATTCTCTCTTATATATGTGTTTGTATATTTTTTAACGGCAAAGATTTATCATCGAATAGTGAAAAACAGGGATATGAGTTAGAGATATAATATGATTTAATTTAGAAATTGGAGAAATAATTTATGACCTATTATGTTGTATGTCCCGAATGCGGGTATAAATTATTAAAAGCGGGCGACGGCTCAACAATAGAAATCTTATGCCCGAAATGTAAGGGCAAAATGCTTATCGCCGTAAAGGACGGTAAAGTCAGTGTGCAAAAAGCACCCGATAATAAGTAATCATTAGTATTACTTTTATAGTCCACTATGTCACACTGTCACACTTTTGACGTATAAACGGCAATCTGCGGGCGGCGAAGCCGCCCGCAGTGGCGTATAGTATTACCTACGCCACCCCGTAACGTGTAACGTGATTTTTTGCGTTTAATGTAAAAACGGCTATTATTCAATAAAAAATGACAAAATACTCTTTATGCCTTATTGTACCATTTAGGGTGGGTATGGGTGGGAAATCAAGGAGTATTTTTTATGAATAATATACCAAACGGCTTAACTGTCATTTATTTTGACGATAAAGACAAAAATATATATGCGGAATTACCGCCCGATAATGAGCAAGCTAAAAAGCTGTCAAGGCTCGTTTACCGTGAGGCAATGACAACCATTAGTACCGAAAAGACAACCGACAAGCCGCAAGATTAACTTGCGGCTATTTGCTTGCCGTAAAGCGGGTAATCCGACAGCGGCAATTCCACTTGGCAGAATAATTCCGTATTGTTCACCTTGAATATTACTATATTCTTATTTGCAATAATCCGCTTCACCAATCTCAGTCTAATTCGAATATTTCACAAAGATATTCGGTTAGGCTGATTTTTTATATTTTTAGTAGTTGACTACTTTTTACAGTTGCATCTTTACCCCGCTTTTCAGGTTGATTTGCATTATTTATAAAATCAAAATAGGCTTTTCAGGATAATAACATGAAAATTACGGTAATGACCGGCACGGAAAAGCACAGCGCAACTTATAAATTAAACTAACCGCTTTTAGAACCGCTTAAATCTGTTGCCGACATAACGTAATATTATCTGCCGAAATTTATATTATGCGCCCAAAATCGTAGAGCATTGCGATTGCGGCTGACTGAAAACCACAATAAAGAAAATAAGCGTCGGGTCGTTGTAAAGCGAGACAGACCTCAAAACGACGAAACGTTTTGGTATATAAACGCCGTCAAAAGGCGATGTGCTTCGACAGGATAGACGGCACGGCAAAACGACTTAACCGCGCAAAGATGAGCCCCGCGCAAAAAAATTCTCTATGGTCGGAATTAAATAAAGAACATTGCCGCAGGATGAAAAAACTGAAACTTATGACCGGCGCGGGACGAGCCGTATTGCCGATATGTCCCCTGCCGGTTTTGTTGTCGACGGTGAAATATTGAGCGCCTTGAAATAGGATGAACGGTGAGTAGTAATTTTTTGAATTTCAATTCTTTATACCAGCGAGTACGAATTGATGCGATACAAATCAAAAAACAAAAACCCGAACCTTTCCAACGCCGGCTACAAAAATTTATTAAAAATACAAAACAGGGCGCAATATACGGTGAATGTAACGCCAACGGAAGATTACTTAATTATTTGAAAGCGCAAGCCCGTCAGTCACAGCTTAAGCGAATTTTTTAAAAAAATATTCGTTTAAGCTGATTTTATTTACGCTTAATGTTATAATTCATTAAAATACGTTTCGGGAGACTTAAAACTTATGGGTGATAAACCGTTCCCCGGATTTGACAGAATCTGGTATCATTCATTCTGCACGGAAACAGAAATCGACAGAATTTTAAATCCTCAAACTGCAAAAGACGAGTTACTTCGCAAAAGAGCGGATATTGTAGCCGACCATACGCGTTACTATCGCGTATATAGGGCAAAATCGCAATCCGACGGCTACAAATCGTTTGAAGACTCGTTTGACAGCACGCATTATAAAAACGTTTTAAGCCGTCTTTCAAAAGACGATACGGAGCGTTGCGCCGAAATAACATACGGGGATATTTTTACCGACGAAGTAAACGGCTATGCATCTAAGGATTCGAAATGGGGAATTTTTATAAATTTAAATACAAGTTTAAAATTTTTTACCGAGTTCAGCAATCTTGCACTGCTGTTTCCGGATTCCGTCGTACCGCAATATATAAAATTCAATTCCCTGCGTATCGCTCTCAGAACGATGATGAACAACGAATCTCTCGACTTTTATCTTGACCCGAGAGGAATAATACCCGCCGACATTGCAAAATCCGTTTTTACCCCCATTAAATACGAACTGCAGTACATTGCGGGGCATGAATTTTCACATTTTCTTTGCGGACATCTGAAAAATGAAAAAACCGCCCAAAAGGCGGTTCTTACGTTGAACGGCAAGTCATATTTAGAACCTGTCTACAACGTTTTACAAAAGCACGAATTCGAAGCCGACGTCCAGTCAGTTAAACGTCCGTTATACGCAAAAAATGAAAAACGCAATCTTGTCTTCGGCGCAATACTATGGTTTAAATCTTTGGAGCTATCCGAATTTGCGCAGGAAATTTGTTGTCCGCAGTCCCCTCTGGCAATAAAATCTCACCCCTCCGCCGTCGAAAGGTTAAACTGCATCCGCGAAAACTTCCCCAAAGAATACCGTGCGTTTACCAAACCAATCCGTCAAATCGACGAAAATCTGAAAATTTTAAAAGATTTTTTATCTGAAGATTTATCCGTCAACTACGATAATTACAAAGTATACGGCTCGGCGTATCTTGACAAACCGAACACAAAGTGGCGAGGCAAAAAGCTTGTGGACAGAGTGGATTACTGATGCCGTTATCTTAAAATTATTTTACAGTCTTTCGAAAAAGCTCTCTCGTCTATGCGACATGTTTTCGGCACCGAAACAATCTTCGGCCCGCCGTAATAAGACCTGAACGCGTCCGCGGCAACGTCCTTAACTCCGTCAGGCAAATATACTTCGCTTAAAGATATACATCCGTAAAAAGCTCCTACGCCGATAGTCTCTATTCCGTTTGAAAATTCAACTCGTTTTATACTTCTGCAATCTTCGAATGCCGCGTCGCAAATTTCACAAATTCTTTCCGGTATCCGCAACTCGGTCAGTTTCCGGCATCTCCAAAACGCGTACGGACCTATTCTCTCCAATGTAGACGGAAGCTTAACGGCTTTAAGATTTACACATTCTCCAAATGACTGTCCGCTTATCGTAATCAATCCCTCGGGCAGAACAACGTCAGTCAATCCGTCACAGCAGAAAAATACTTTTTCATCTATCTTTACAACGCCGCGAGGAATTTCCGCCCTGCGAATACCCAGGTCTTTAACGGCAAGAATATTAAACGTACCGTCGGCGTTTTGCGTATAAACAAAATCCTTCAAAGCCCACTTTTGTCTGAAAGTCATATTCGTCCTCCTCCGCTTGTCCGTCAGCCTCGCCGCGCACAAAACCGCACACACACATAACCAACATTTTTTACGACATTTTTCGACAAATTATAACATATTACGACAAAATACACAATAAACAACAATAAATATATACCAAAATGTAAAAGTTTTTTCATGTTCCGTCGTATATTCTTAGCATATACTAAGGAAATTCAATGAAAAAACTTTTTGCGTTTTTATTAACGGTAACCACTGTCGCTGCATGCGCGGTTACGTTTTCCGCTTGCGGAAACGGAAGCACTGCCTCCACGGCGCCTCCCGAACAGGATTCTAACGGAACAGTTTCTTCCACGCCGGGAAAACTCCCCGAAGAAGTTTCACCTCCACAACCGGTTTACCACACGGTTACGTACACTGCTGACGGCGAAACGTACGCTATCAGAAATGTAAAAAGCGGAGCGACAGCCGAAAACTTTACCATACCGTCAACTGAAGCCGGAACGTTCGAGCACTGGATGCTGAACGGTGAAAAATACGATTTTACTCTGCCCGTAACAAGCGATTTAACGCTTGAGGCAAAATTTAAAGCAATTTCACACACGGCAACTTTTTCAGACGATTCAGGCGTTTACGCAACATACGAATATTATTCGGATTTATCCGAAATCGAGTTTCCCGAAGTCCCCTCAAAACCGCACCATAGCGGCGAATGGGTTCAAAAATCCCAAACGGACGGCAATACGGAATTTATCGCAGTATATACACCGATTACGTATGAATTCAAAGTTTTTGATGAACACGGAGAAATTTTAAAAACTTTCAGCTATACCGTTTACACTTCCGTTTGCGATATCGAAAGCAATTTCCCGCTATTCCCGCAAAAAGATTATTATACGGGTAACTGGAGTACATACGCGCTCTACGGCAGTGAAACATCCGTCCGCCCCGAATATACTCCGTTAGAATATACGATAACTTTCGTCAATCTGAACGGTGAAACGGTCGGCACTGCAACTTATACTGTCGAAACCACCGAAGAAGCTCTTTGCGAACCTCCCGTTCCAGAGCTTGAGGGTTACGAAAACGGACGTTGGGAAGATTACGAACTGAACTTCACAGATTTAACAGTCCGTCCCGTTTACGACAAGTCGCCCGCCCCGCCGGAAACGTTTACCGAAGGACTGGTATTTGCACTTATCGAAGGCTCAGACTCTTACAAGATAACAGATTACCTCGGCACGGAAACGGACGTAGTGGTCCCCTCACTTTATTGCGGAAAGCCGGTGACGGTAATTGCAGACGAGGCGTTTATTAACTGCAACATAACCGGTATTAATCTGCCGGAAAGTCTTTTATCAATAGGCAAAAACGCATTCTGCAATTGCAAAATGTTAAAATCAATAAAAATCCCTGACATCGTACACACAATAAGCCCCATGGCTTTTGCCGGATGCACTCTGCTTGAAAGCGTAACACTCGGCAGCGGCTTAACCCGAATACAAAATATGACGTTTGTTAAATGCACAAATCTTCAAACGGTAATTTTAGGCTCACGCGAAACAGTAATAGATAAAAATGCTTTTTACGAATGTCCAAAAATTGAAATAACCTATCCAGCCCAAACAGGCCGGCACCTAAAAGTGCCGGAATAAAAATGTCGCCCCGACGCCTTAACCATTCAGCGTCGGGGCGATTTATTATTTTTATAATAATATTGCATCCATTATTAAAGTATGTTATCATCTAAATGCATCTATTATGAAAGACAGAAATCATTATATTCAAAACAGATTATTAAAAAATTTTGCAACTAAAGCCGATAACGGTAAATATAAGATTTGCTTAATTGATTTATTGAATTTCAACGCCGGATTTTATAATACCGACAGAGCTTTCTATCAGAAAAATTTATACGACTTATCAACAGATATCAACACTAAGGAATTGGAAACCAAATTCGCAAAAGTTATCGAATGTCCTATGACTTGTATTTTGGGAAAAATACAAAATAACATATCAGACACTATAACTTTTACACGAACGGAATTAGAAACTATAAGAAAATACTTTTTGCTCCAATTGTACCGAACTCCGAAGAACAGATTAGGCTATATCAAACCACGTAAACATTCATTTGAATTAAGTCAATTTAATATTGAAAGCAATGAAAGTAAAGAAGATTTCTGGAAACGTGAAATGTTGACAATTTTGGATAATGATTGGAAATCATTGTTGCAAACCGATATGGTAGGAATTAAAAAAAACGCATTGGAAATTAATCAATGCTTTACTATGATTGTTAAAACGAACGAAGAATTTTGTATAAACGATTTAGGCTATGTTGCGGAAAGAATACCAATGAAAATTGCTCCCGACCGCGAACAAGAATACATAAAACTATCTAAAACAATGGGGCAAAAACTTTACGGCAAAGATAATTTTGATGAAGCCGCCCGTAAAGAGATAGCTAACAAGACAAGCTATATTGATAATTACAAATTATTTCCGATATCTTCTGATTACGCAATTTTGCTTGTTTCACCCTTATGGAAATTATATTTTCTTAAACCGGAAACATTTATTAAAACAACACAGTTATATTCCCCCATTTTAATGAAATATATTTCTTTGCCGATAAATACTTATATAAACGCCGATAAAATAAAAACCGATATAGATGTTGAAAAAAATATGAGTCAAGATGATACTTATACGTTTACGATACATACTATAAATGAACAAGAAACCATATACTTAAATCATCTTTTGATTAACGAAGCTTTCTGCTACATAGGATTGAAAACACCTTCTAAATTTTTAAAAACAATCAGGGAATACACTATGTTAAAACAAAGAGGAATGAAAAATATGCATCACGACTTAAACGGATATGTCGAACTTTTAACACAATTAAAATAAAAACAATCGCTATGGATAATCCATAGCGATTGTTTTTATAAATAGCTTTTATGTCTTATTTCTTTCTCGGGTTTTTAATATTCGCCTGTGCAGCCGCAAGACGCGCTATGGGCACGCGGTAGGGAGAGCACGAAACATAATTCAAACCAATTTTGTGGCAGAACTCGATTGACGAAGGGTCTCCGCCATGTTCGCCGCAAATGCCTACGTGCAGCTTTTTGTTGCTCTTTTTGCCAAGCTTAACAGCCGTTTCCATAAGCTTGCCCACGCCGACGGTGTCAAGGCGGGCAAACGGGTCGCTTTCATAAATCTTGTTCGCATAGTACGAAGGCAGGAATTTGCCTGCGTCGTCGCGCGAGAAACCAAACGTCATCTGCGTCAAGTCGTTGGTACCGAAGCAGAAGAAATCTGCGTTCTTTGCAATGTCGTCCGCAGTAAGCGCCGCGCGAGGTATTTCAATCATAGTGCCGACTTCGTATTTAAGCTTTGCTTTTGCTTCCTTAATAACCGCGTCCGCCGTCTTAACTACAACGTCTTTAACGTATTTAAGTTCCTTAACCTCGCCTACGAGGGGAATCATAATTTCGGGAACAACCTTCCAGCCTTTGTGGCGCTTCTGAACGGCAATCGCCGCCTTAATAACCGCTTTAGTCTGCATTACGGCAATTTCGGGATAAGTTACCGTAAGACGGCAGCCTCTGTGTCCCATCATCGGGTTAAATTCATGCAAGTCGGAAATAATCTGCTTAATCTGTGCAACGCTCTTACCCTGCGCCTTTGCAAGCGCCGCAATATCTTCCTCATCCGTGGGAACGAACTCGTGAAGAGGAGGGTCAAGGAAACGGATTGTAACGGGCTGACCTTCCAAAGCTTCCATCAAGCCTTCAAAGTCCGCCTGCTGCATAGGCTCGATTTTAGCGAGCGCCGCTTCTCTCTCCTCAACCGTGTCGGAGCAAATCATTTCTCTGAAAGCGCCGATACGAGCGGGGTCGAAGAACATATGCTCGGTACGGCAAAGACCGATGCCCTGCGCACCGAACGCCGCCGCCTGTTTTGCGTCCTTGGGAGTATCCGCGTTGGTTCTTACGCCCAGCGCCTTATATTTGTCGGCAAGTTCCATAATTCTGCCGAAATAACCAGAATTGGGGTCTGCGGGAACGGTCGGAATAAGGCAGTCGTAAATGTTACCGGTAGAACCGTCCAAAGAAATGCCGTCGCCCTCGTGATAAACTTTGCCCGAAAGCGTAAAGCACTTGTTTTCCTCGTCCATCTTAATGTCGCCGCATCCGGATACGCAGCAGGTTCCCATGCCGCGCGCAACAACCGCCGCATGCGAGGTCTGTCCGCCGCGAACGGTTAAAATACCCTGCGCGAACTTCATACCTTCGATATCTTCGGGCGAAGTTTCAAGGCGTACAAGAACTACCTTCTTGCCCTTCTTTCCTTCGATAACCGCGTCCTCGGCCGTGAACACGATACTGCCCGCCGCCGCGCCGGGAGAAGCCGCAATACCCTTGCCCACAACGTTGTTCTTGTCGGCTTCTTTCAAAGCCTTGGCGTCAAACTGGGGGTGAAGCAGCATATCGAGCGACTTAGCGTCAATCTGCATTATAGCCTGCTCTTCGGTTATCATACCCTCGTCGATGAGGTCGCACGCAATCTTAATCGCAGCAGCCGCGGTACGCTTGCCGTTACGCGTCTGCAACATATAAAGCTTTTCGTTTTCAACGGTGAATTCCATATCCTGCATATCGCGGTAATGGTCTTCGAGAATTTCGCAAACTTTAAGGAACTGCTTATAAACGTCGGGGAACACTTCAGCCATTTTAGCAATGGGCATCGGAGTGCGCACGCCTGCAACCACGTCTTCGCCCTGAGCATTGGTGAGGAATTCGCCCATAAGTCCCTTTTCGCCGGTTGCGGGGTTACGCGTGAATGCAACGCCCGTGCCGCAATTGTCGCCCATGTTGCCGAAAGCCATCATCTGCACGTTAACCGCGGTGCCCCAGCTGTAAGGTATGTCGTGGTCCATACGGTAAATGTTCGCGCGGGGATTGTCCCACGAACGGAATACGGCTTTAACCGCCTCGAAAAGCTGTTCCTTGGGGTCGTTGGGAAATTCTTTCCCAAGCTGCTTTTTATACTCGTCTTTAAACTGGTGAGCAAGAGCTTTAAGGTCGTTCGCATCAAGCTCTACGTCCTGCGTTACGCCCTTCTTTCCCTTCATTTCATCGATGAGTTTTTCAAAATATTTCTTGCCGACTTCCATAACGACGTCGGAGAACATCTGGATAAATCTTCTGTAACAGTCCCACGCCCAACGGGGATTGCCCGATTTAGCGGCAATGGTATTAACTACGTCTTCATTAAGTCCAAGGTTCAAAATGGTGTCCATCATTCCGGGCATGGAAGCTCTCGCACCCGAGCGCACCGAAACAAGCAGTGGATTTTCCTTGTCGCCGAACTTCTTTCCGCAAATTTTTTCCATCTTGTCTATATAAGAAAGAATTTCCGCCTGAATGTCGTCGTTAATCCTGCGACCGTCCTCGTAATACTGCGTGCAAGCTTCTGTCGAAATCGTAAATCCCTGAGGCACGGGAAGCCCGATATTCGTCATTTCCGCAAGGTTTGCGCCCTTACCGCCCAAAAGCTCTCTCATGTTTGCATTACCCTCTGTAAAGAGGTAGCAATACTTCTTTGCCATTAAAAATTCCTCCAAAAAAATTGTTATTTAAATACTTAATTAAGTTTAATACAAAACGCATAATTAAGCAAGCAATTAAAATAAATTTTTTACTATTATTATATTTTGTAAGTTAATTGCATAAAAACAGGCGCAGAACCGTTTACAATTCAATCAGCTTCAATCAAAAACAAAAATTGCGGACCGAAAATATTCAGACCGCTTTAATTCGCAAATATTATAAAATTCTTTCCCGTTCTATGCGGGCGGGCAAATCACGGCTTTCAAAAAGCCGCTTAACGCATTCTATTGCCTGTTCTGCGTTACGACAAATTCACCCTCTGTGAAATCCGTTTTCATCCCTTTGCCATTCAAAAATCTGACCTTGTCTTTATGTCTGCCGATTGACAACCACAAGCAAAACCCGCCGTATTCTTCTAGTAGCCGCAATCTATATAATATAATATAATATAATCCTAGCCGTCTTTCTTGCTAAAAAAGGTCAAAGCTGCAAGTTCTCCGTTAATTTTGACTTCAAGCGAAGTAATTTCCCTTGTTCTCATAAATAAAAAACGAAATAGCAAGCGGCTTCAAAGCACACTCTCTTAAAAGCTTTTCCGCCTCTTCAAACGCTCCGCACTTTATTTTTCCCGATTTCTATTTTGTTCCGTCAAAGAAAACAACTTCTATTTTCTCCTTAAAACTTGTTTAACTTCTTATAACGCCGCACGGAAATGGCAACACTCAAATATTTTTCAAATCAGCCTTATGTATTCCGACAAACTTTTAAACGCAAAATTAAGCTTGTACGAAAAATATTCCCTTAAAAGCCGTAAAGCACGCTTTTCACCGTCGGCAGTTATAAAATCCTCTTCAAAATTTTTACCGTCAATCTTGCGAAAAACGTTATAAGTTACCCTGCTCGCCCCCGCGCCTTCTCCGCAGTCATAGCAACTGAAAGCGCCAGCGTCAAAGTCAAACCTCAGCTTATCCCTGCCCAGAAGCGGAGTGCCGCATTTAACGCAATTGTCAAGCGCCAGCCCGTACCCGGCACGCCTTAACGAAAAAGTCAAAAATCCGATAAGCGCCTGCTTTTCGTCACCGCCGCACATTTCCGAAAACGTCTTTAAAAGCTTGTACAAAATTTCCCTGTCACCGTCTCCTTCAAACGTTAAATTCAAAGCGGCCTCTGCGGCGGCGCTCGCCGCATAAAACTTGTTCACGTCGGTGCGTAAATCGTAAAAACTCTCGGCTTCGGCGGCGCCTATGACGGTATATTTCTCTCCGCGCCGCGCCAGAACAAATTCGGCAAAACAAAAAGGCTGGGCGGCAAACCTGAGTTTTGCACCCGCCTTTTTAACGCCCTTTACCGCCGCCGTAATCTTCCCCGATTCGGCGGTCAAAAGGGTTATAATCTTGTCGTTTTCGTTGTAATCGGCGGCTCTCAGTATAACCCCGTTAACCTTAACTTCCATAAAAATTAAATAGCCTTAGTAATCTAAAACGCATAGATACAAGCAAAACCAAGCACGCGAGTACCGGCAAGCGAACATACAATGAAGTTTTTCACCGAAAGCTGTACGGTACACAACAAATCTATTCGAATATATGCGTTTTACTCTCTTCCTTCAAGCTGTTTATAAAGCATATAATAACTTACGTTACCCGTCTTTTCAAACATCTTCCAGGCAAGTTCCGCCGCGTCTCTGTCCTTTTTCATAGCACACCTCTTAAAAATAGAATGTGCCGTAATCACGTAATTATACGTCCCGAATTTAATACGCCTTATTACGGAAGCTGATGCCGGCTACCCTAAAACGCAGTGTGCGGGCAGAACAAGGCGCGCGAGTACCGACAAGGAAGCATACAATTAAGTATGTGACCGAAGGCGGCACGGAACGCAGCAAAGTTATGCTACGCATATATGCGTTTTAAACAATGAACATTTCTTTCACAAGCCCCGGGCGGTTGCGCCAATCCTCCTCAACCCGCACATATGTGGTAAGGAACACCTTCGCACCCAAAAACTTTTCCATGCCCTGGCGGGCAAACGCAGAAACTTCCTTTATCGCCCTGCCCTGTTTACCGATTAATATAGCCTTATGGTTTGGCTTTTCGCAAACTATGTCAAGGTTAATTTCATAAACGCCGTTTTCTTGCTTTTTAAATTCGTTGATTACGATTGCAATGCCGTGCGGCACCTCGTCGTCGAATTTCAAAAGGATTTTTTCGCGCATAATTTCGGCAATCATAAATTTTTCACTCTTGTCCGAAACTATATCGTCTTCAATCACCTTTCCGCCCTCCGGCATCTTGCCGGCAAGATATTTTTCCAGCTTGCGGATATTGGTATATTTTCTTGCGGAAACAGGCAAAACGTCGCACTCTATCCCGCTGTCAAACAGTTTTTTCACGTCAGGCGCAATGTTCTCTTTGGGCATAATATCAATCTTCGTATACGCGATTGCCATAGGAATATGCCCTGACGAATACTTTTTCATCAGTTCTATATCCCCGTCGGATATCCCGCTATGACCGTCGTGAACAAACAGAATAAAGTCCACGTCCTTGGCGGCGTCGTCAGTTGATTTTAGCATAACGTCGGTCAAATAATTTCCGCTTTTGTAAATGCCTGGGGTATCCACGAAAACCAGCTGATGTTCGTCAGTCGTCAAAACTCCCATTATTGAATTCCGCGTCGTCTGCGGCTTTGGCGAAACGATTGCCACCTTTTCTCCGACAAGCACGTTAACAAGCGTGCTCTTGCCGGCGTTCGCCCGCCCGATTACTCCTATAAACCCCGATTTCATCTCTTCAGCCCCGCCTTAGACATTACTTTCTCCTCGCGTTCGCGCATAACCGCCTTATCTCCGTCGGTCATATGGTCGTAACCCAAAAGATGCCACATTCCGTGACACGCAAGGTAATTGACTTCCCTCAAAAAACTGTGTCCAAACTCTTCCGCCTGCTCTTCGGCGCGTTTTTTGCAGATTGCAATGCTTCCCAAAAACAGGTTGCCTTCCTCATCCAAATCCATAGGGAAATCGGCTTTTTTAAGCGTTACCCCCCTTATATTATCAAGCGAAGGATAACTAAGCACGTCCGTAACCGCATCCACCCCGCGCGTTTCGCAGTTCAAACGCCTTATTTCTTCCTCGTCCGTAACAACTATTTCCGCCGCAAGGACGCAGTCGCTTTCCGTTTCTCCGTCAAACGCCTTTTCAAGCGCCGAAAAATCAAATTGGTCGCAATATATCTTTAACATAATCAGTTTTTGCCTTTCTTCGAAAGTACCAGTTTGGGGTACTGCACGCGCGAATGATAAACGCCAGTCAGCTCGTTTACAACCGTGCGCGTTACCACGTTCAGCTCGCGCAGTGTGATGTCACAGTCGGCAAACTGGTCAAGATTGACCCTTTCTTCAACGATACTGCTTACAAGCGCCTCCACTTTTTCGGGAGTCCGCTGGGGGAGAGAACGCGTAGCCGCCTCCGATGCGTCCGCAATCATTATAATAGCCGCAATCTTCGTCGTAGGCGTAGGACCGGTGTACGAGTAATTCGCAGCGTTCAGTTCGCCGTCGCTCAATTTAAGCGCCTTAGCGTAAAAATACTTTATGGGCAGCGTGCCGTGATGCTGCACCGCAACGTCGGCAAAAAATTCGGGTAAGCGGTGTTTCTTAATAAGTTTCGCCCCGTCTTTGGCGTGCGAACGGATGATATCGACGGATAGTTCGGGGGTAAGCTCCTTATGCAAATCGTACTCGTTCTGGTTCTCGGCGAACATTTCGGGGTTTTTAAGCTTACCCACGTCGTGATAATACGCTGCCGCCCGCGCAAGTTCGGAATCCTCCCCTATGGCGCCAGCGCACGCCTCCGCAAGCTGGGCAACCACTATGCTGTGATTATAAGTTCCGGGTGCGTTCAGTTTTAAATTCCTCATCAGCTTATTATTTTCCGAAGTAAGCTCCCTGAGCCTGAAGGGCGTAAGCTCGGAAAATAACGCCTCGAATATGGGTAAAAGCATCATAAACAGCAACACCGACATAATGCAGTCCAGCGCCGAAAACATCACTATTTCCAAAAGTCTGTTATCCATAGTGTCTACGTACTGCGTCAGCTGCATAACAATGTTTATGACAATTGCGGGCACGCACAGCAAAACCGCAACCACAATGCAGCCCAAACGCGTTTTAATCTTTTTCAAAAGAAAAATCCCGATAGTTCCCACAAAGAAAATAGTCAAAAGGCTTGCAAAGCTTTCTATCATCGGGATGGAACCGCCGGCAACGTCCGTACTGTTTAAAAACCTGTTAAAAATAAATATAATAAGCGCAAACTCACAGTTTACGAAAATTGCGTCCCTTCTTCTTAAAAACATTGCAAGCATAAGCGGCAAAAACAACAGCGGTCTTGCCGTGGGACTTACGAATTTGCCCAAAACGTTGCACATAAGCAACGCAATATAAATTGCAAAATAAATTTCGATTATCCTCGAATACCTTGCCAGAACCGCTTTGTTTTCAAAAAAGAAATAAACGTAATTTATAATCATCAAAAGCGCCGTCGAAACGCATACGGTAATAACACTGCGCGTGTTTTCGACTATAAATTCCGCAACCGTAATATTGTGCTCGCCGTTAATGTTTATGAGATTAATCGTAATCATCAAAAGCATAAACAGCAAAAGCACTATATAGGCAATTATGAAAGTTAAAACACTTTTAAAAACTTCATTCTTCGTCAGTTTTGTTTTCAAACTTTTTCCTCCCGGGGCTATCCGCCTCGTATGCTTTGACTATGCTCGTAACCAAAGGATTGCGAACAACGTCGTTAGCCGTAAGATATTCAACCTTAATACCGTCGACGTCCTTTAATATTTCCGCCGCGTGATTCAGTCCGCTTTTCTTCCCGTCAGGCAAATCTATTTGCGTCACGTCTCCGGTAACAACCATTTTACTGCCGTCGCCCAAACGCGTCAAAAACATCTTCATCTGTTCCCGCGTCGCGTTCTGCGCCTCGTCGAGAATTATGAACGCATTCGAAAGCGTTCTGCCGCGCATATAGGCAAGCGGCGCAATTTCAATAGCTCCGCGCTCCATAAGCTTGGCGTAAGTCTCCAACCCCAAAAACTCCTGCAACGCGTCGTAAAGGGGGCGCAGATAAGGGTCCACTTTTGTCTGCAAATCTCCGGGTAAAAATCCCAGCTTTTCTCCGGCTTCAACCGCAGGGCGGGTCAAAATAATGCGTTCAACCTGCTTTTGCTTATAAGCCTGAACCGCAAGACAAACCGCAAGGTAAGTTTTACCCGTACCCGCAGGACCGATGCCTAACACAACCGCATTTTTCTTTATTGCGTCAACATACCGCCTCTGTCCAACCGTCTTGCACTTCACGGGTTTTCCGCGGTAAGTTATCGCAACCGTACCGGAGGAAAGTTTTTGAATGTCGTTCGCCTTTCCTTCCCTCGCAAGCGCAATGCAATACTGTGTTCTGGCCTTGTCCACACTCTCGCCGTTTGCGGCAAGCACTAAAAGGTTTTCAAGAACCGAAACGGCCTGCGCCGCCTTGTCCTCGCTTCCCGTAACCACAACCTCCACGCCGTCAACGCGGATTATAACGTCCAGCTCATGCATTAAAACGTTTAAGTTTTCGTCAAACGTTCCCAATACCCTCTGCAGTATATCCGCATTTTCAGCGTCTATCTTCTTTATGCTTCTCGTCATTTTCCTCTTATTAAGGCAGAATTCCCCGTCCGCCGTTCAACTTAAATTTATACTTAACTTATGCAAATACGTAAAATCCATTACATAAATTATTCCGTCGGTCGTCGGTTTTATCTTATAACCGCGTTCAACAATATCTTCTTCGTCTATTAAAAGCGAAGCGTAAGCATTCTTCAAATTCTCTTCGCTATCCTCGGCGGCAAAATACTCGCGCGTATCTTTACAAAGTATTTCGGCGTAACCGGCGGCAATGCATTTTACCTGTTCTTCGCCCGCAAGCATATGCGCGTAAATGAGCACGTCGCCCTTTTTAACGGAGTCTCCCGCGGCAACTGCGGCGGTTCCGCAAATAGCTACAATATTTTTAACCGTACCGTTGCAATCCGATTTCAGTTCCTTCAAATCCGCGGCGCCGTAATGTTCCTCGTCCGTCTGCACGTCCACCACAAGCACGCTTCCGCGCTTTTCGATGTTGCAGAACGTAACCTGCGGCAACGCCAGTATTCTACCCGTCGCCACCGAAACGTTCAGCGAAGAAAACGGTTTAAATTCTCCCGCGCCCTCGTCCAGAACAATTTTACGCACTTCCGACTCAAGGTATTTTCCGCTTCCGCTCACCTCTATTTTCAGCACGAAATTATTCGAAACAAATGCAATTGCAACAAACGCCAGCACGCCTGCAACAAGCCCCGCGCGCAACTTAAAAAACGAAATTATCCTTTCCGATAAAGGCTTTTTTAAGGTACGTATATTATAACACGCTTTGCCGAAAATTGCAAAAACTTTTTCAACGTCTTGCCTATTTACCTTAAAAACAAACTCTGCGCCCCGTTTTTTACAGTCAAAAACGGCAATCTCCGCTTTTTTAAGTTTTTTCAGCGCGCTTTCCGCAGTAGAAACAACGGAAAATTCAGCCGTTTCACTTCTCGATTTTAACACTTTCAATAACGCCTCTGATAAATATATCCTGTTCGAAATACTTTCCCACTTCCAGCTTTTTGCCTTCAAGCGTAATCACTCTTTTCCCCGCCAGAAGAACAATACGCTCTTCCGAATATTCGGCAACGCTCTTAACCGCGCGGAAATATCCGCCGAAGTCCGGCACGACGGTAAACGCTTTAAGCGTATCCCCGCCCAGTTCCCCCAAAATCTGTTCCAAAAGTTTCATATAATAATCTATGCCCGCGCCCTTAATTTAATAACAGCAAAAAATCGGCGCGGAACCTATTCGTACCGCGCCGTAAGTTTTCTTATTTCCTTTAAATATTTTAATAAACCTGCTTTAATCCTCTTTAACGACTTTATATCTTGTCTTAATCGCTTACTTCCCCCGTTTCCGTCGTTCGCCCCGCAAACAAACGCAAACCTCAACGATTTACTCTCGCAATTTTCTATCAACGCGCACACTTCGTCTTTCAGTCTGTCAAACTTTTCCCCCGCCCGCCTTGAATTTTTCATAGCACCCTCAAATATCAATAAAAGCATATAAGAAGATTTCTTCTTTGTCAAACAATTTAAGAAGTTTTCTTCGTAATATATAACTATGATTGGTGCAAGAATAAAAGAATTGAGAACCGACCGCGGCATTTCACAACGCGAACTCGGAAAAGCTATAGGCGTAAGCCAAAAAGCGGTTGATTATTGGGAACGCGGAGTAAACGAACCAAAGGCGAGTTACATAACCTTGCTTGCAAATTATTTCGAAGTTTCAGCCGATTACTTACTCGGTTTAGAAGATTAATTCAAAAGCCGTCCGCGCTTAAATAGCGCGGGCGGCTGTATGTTTTCGCAATTCTTTCCCCTTATTCCCAAAAAACCGCCCGAATTTTCAACATAAATGGCGCTAACATACGGTTATGGCTAAAAAAATTTACATCACAAGTTTAAAGGGCGGAACCGGCGTAACCACTTTTACCGTGGGGCTGGGCTTTGCTCTGGCAGAATCGGGCGAGCGCACATTAATAGTTGACGGCGACAGACTTTGCGCCGGCGCGTTGCTTGCGGGCGGATTGCAGAATATGCAGGTTTTTACTCTTGCGGACTATCAAAGAGGCGCGTGTCGGGCAAAGCAGTGCATAATCCCGCACCCGAAATCTCAAAATCTTGGTTTTATGCCTTCGCTCGGACTATACGATTTATCCGCTGCAGACGGCGCAATTACGGACGTTGACGGTCTTTTCGACTACATACTGTTAGACAAAATTTCAAAATCCGTTGCAAACGAAGCGCTGATAGTAACGGAACCTTATCTCCCCTCGCTCAAATGCGCCGACGTCTGCCGTTCCAATCTTGCCGACGGCGGAATCAGGGAAATAGGACTCGTCGTCAACAACGTCAACGGCGGGCAGATAGTTTCGGGCGAAATTATGGGCGCCGCAGAAATTTCCGCACTCCTTCGCCTGCCGCTCAAAGCCGTTATCCCCGAAGATTTATCACTCTCCGGCGGAAAATGCAAAAAAACAACCGCAAAAGCTTTCAGGCTCGCCGCGGCTGCAATTTCAGGCAAAAAACAGGACGTATGCAACGTACTTAACGGCTACACGGGAGTCGGCGGCGCAATTAAAAGAAAGATGAGGGAAAGAATATGAATGCAAACAAAGTAATATCTCTCGACAGAGAGGATATGTCGGATTTTGCACGCAGTCTGTTTTTAAAAGATATAAAGCGTGTTGCCGAAGAATATTTTGAGTGCGACGGCGATTTGTCGCTTGAAATAACCCGTTCCGAAGGCGGTTTTCTCGTTTGCGTACTCTTCCCCACACGCAGAGTTAAATCCGTAAAGCCCCCGCTATAATCTTTTAAACACAACTTCCGTATTAAAAAATATTCCGTTAACCGATAAAACCGTTTGCAGTCAAATATGCATTTATATCAGTCGTACTTGATGCACGCGCAAACAGTCCGTCGTGAACGTTAGTCCCCACCGCACAGCCTCGCACAAACTCCATAGAAGTGTCAAACTGCGTAGTATTCATAGACGCCGACTGTGAAAACGGATAAATACCGTAACCTGTCAAATCGTAGTGTTCCAAAAACGTACCGACAATCATCGGCGCAGTCCACCACCAAATCGGATAACCGATAAATACGGTGTCGTATTCGCTGATATCTATCTTGTCATATGTAGTTTGCGCAATTTCGGGACGCGCGTTTTCCGCCTTTTCGACTTCGGGACGATTATTAGGAATACTGTAATTCAAATCCTGCGCCGTATAAGGTTGAGCCGCTTCGATTTTACAATATCCCCGCCGATTTGGCTGCGAATATAATTCGCCAAATTTTCGGTATTGCCGCGTTCGGCAGTAAAATAGACTATAAGCGTCTTTTTATCCTTTCTATGGCCGTGATTAGGCGCAATCCTTGCAAAGCTGCAAAGGTCAACCATTCTGTCGGGATAGAAGTTGGAAATACCGAATGCACGGATTATGCCCTGCGCATATAAATCTTCCAATGCACGCCATGAGCCGTAGTAATCTCCGAACGGTTGGTGCAAAAGCACAAGGTCGATATAATTGCTCTTCAATTTCCGCAAAGATTCAAATACGGATTTCTTTGTCTCCTTGTAGCCGTAGTGTTCTATCCATACTTTCGTGGTCAAAAAAATTTCTTCACGGGGAATACCCGATTTTACTATCGCACTACCCACTTCTTATTCGTTGAAATAACTTTGCGCCGTATCCAAATGACGGTATCCGACTTTCAAAGCGTCGAGAACGCATCTCCCGCATTCCTCTTTCGACACCTGATACACTCCGTATCCGAGCTTAGGCATTTTCACTCCGTTGCGCAAAGTTACGTATTCCATTTCTTAATTCCTCAAAACTTTTTTATTTACATTAACAGTATAACACTATCTAATTCAAAAGGGAATTTCAAGTTTGTTTATCGTATTTATTTGAAGTTAATACAAAAAAAGGCAGGCGGTTGTTTGACCGTCTGCCCTTAATTTTGTTATTTTGTTTTATTTATTTTACCGCCTCTTCGTAGTCCTTATCAAAAACGGGCTCGCGCCATTCCGTCTTTCCGTTTTCGGCGGGAACTTCGATTGCAAGGTGTGAAAACCACTTTTCTTTGCCTGCGCCGTGCCAATGCTTTACGCCGACGGGGATATTTACAACGTCGCCCTCTTCCATTTTAATTGCAGGCTTATCCCATTCCTGATAATACCCCTCTCCGCCTACGCATACAAGAATTTGACCGCCTCCTTTGGTTGCATTGTGAATATGCCAATTATTGCGACACTTCGGCTCAAATGTTACGTTATAGATAGGCACTTGTTCTTTGCTTATAGGTGCAAGATAACTTTGACCTTTGAAATATTTTGCAAATGGTGTTTTAACGAACCGTCGCAAATACCCTGCGACATAAGCGAAACAACCGTTATTATACAGCGCGTCTTTACGTCTATGTCGGTATTGTTCCAATTCTCTCCGAAAAGCACGTCGTCGTTATAATGCGCAAATTCGGGAGCAAACTCTCCAAGCGCGTTTCTTCCCGCCGTCTGTACTATTTTCCTACCCATAATATCACTCCTTACTGATTTTTATTAGTGTATTTATAAAGTCTTTTACTTGCTTCGTCGGCGTAGGCGAATATAAAATGCCGAACGGAATTCGGTACTCCCAATCCGCAGGAATTATTTTTAAGAGCGGATGTACGTCCTCCCAACCGCCAACGGTAATAATAGGTACGTTTTCCTGCGCCGCCCTATTATAAGCATTAAGGTTAAACATATCAAAATCTTCAACCGTTACACCGCTTGCAATCAAATCTTCCCGAAGCTCGTCTATGTACTTATTCCAATTCTTGCGGATGAGCAACACCTTATAACGGCAGGCGGCGTGATAAATAATGCGTCTGCGGCTTTGGTAAAGCTGCCGCTTTCCGCAACAGAAATGAATGTTGTAAGTTGGGAATTGCACATTTCGCTCACCTCCGCCGTCTGCATTTACTTTGAGTAATTATCATTATAGCAAAAAGTGAAAAGGAAATCAACAATTGCAAACAACCTCGCAAAAGCCGCGCCTTTAATTTCAACCGGATAAGTTTATACAACAGAAAATAAATTACAGTTTTAAAAAAGCAAGACCGGAAATTTTCCGGTCTTGCTTTTTTACTTATCCTTACGGCATTTTCAAATCGAATTCAGTTTAAACACGCAGTAAACGCGTCCTCCGCTTTACTGCATGTAATTTTTAACGGCAAACCTCAGTTCTTCGTCGTTCGCCGTCGCCGTCCAGTCGGCGGGCGCAGTCCTGCATCCGTCAGCCGGCGTAAGTCCGACGTTGTGAATACATTTTCCGTTCGGCCACAAAATCCGCGCCGTCGTCAGTTTAAACGCTTCGCCTGTAAAATCGTTTTTAAACGTAGTCTGCATTATACCCTTTCCATACGTCCTTTCGGTTTTTGCGTTGGCTCCTGCCCAACTAAGATAATTTTCCGTATAATTAGAAAGTATTATATTTTCATATTCAAGCACGCCGTAGCTCACTAATACGCCGATAAGCGCCTCCGAAGCACTGGCAGTATTGGAATTTGCCAAAACGTAAACTTCCGTCTCTTCTTTCAAAGCCGATTCCGCAGGATAATTTCTCCATCCAAACACGCTTTTGCCGCCGTTCTTATATTCCGCAATCATAGCCTCGCGCGAATAATCCCCTCCTGAAAGAAAATAGCCCGCCATATTCTGCATAACCGAAACGTACCCGCCTCCGTTATTGCGTAAATCCAAAATTAATTTGCTCTTATTCTCTTCGTTGAATTTCGAAATCAGATAACCCACTTCGTTTGCCGCATTACCGTAAAACTGCGAAAGTTTTATATAAGCTGTGTCGGAAGGCAAAAAATCCATCTTTGTCGTCAGCCTGTAATAATAATCCTCGTCGCCGCCGTAACAAAAGCCGTACTCCGCCGTCGCAGTATACATAACCGCATAGCTTGCGGCGTACTCTTCTTTTGAAAGATTGTAACTTCCGTTTTCCGTAAAGAGAGTAAATTTTTCGCCGGTAGCTCTCGCGTTCACAAACCCCGAAAAATCCGCCGCCGATTTAAATTCAACACGTTCCGCGCCGACAGCCTGCCCCGCAACGAACACGTCGCCCGTCTGCACGTTCTCTTTAAACGCAGGCGAGTTCCCCGAAACGCCCACAACATAAGCGCCTCTGTCCTTTATAAAATTAGTGGTTACTCCCACTCCGCTCTTCTCGCCGGAATTGTCCTTTAAAACCTCGGCGTACTCTTTTGCGGTGTAATATGCCGAATAATCGTCCAGCGTGCCAGCAAGCGCCTTCAAAGAAACTTCCGCCGGCGTGTAACCGTCCAAATCCAGCTTGATATCTCCCTTCTTTCTCTCCCCGCAATAATTGTTTTCAATTACCTCGGTAGCCCAGGCATAAGAATCGACCTCTGCGGGCAGTGTAAACTTTCGGGTATAAAACCCTGCAAAAAACACTCCGCACAAAATAACCGCGGCAAGCACGGCGCTGAGTGCAATTTTTAATTTTCGTCCCGAGTTTTTAACTATTGTTTCTTTGTTTTCCAAAACATTTGCCCCCGATATATAATAAACTTTTACTTAATAAGATACATTTTATGCAGTATTTCAAACGTAACTGCCATATCGAAATCCCGCAAATCAAGTCCGGTTTTACGTTTTAACGAATTCAGCCTGTAAATCAGCGTATTTCTGTGCATATAAAGACGGCGCGCCGCAAGCGATACGTTTAACCCGCACGAAAGAAAGGTTTCGGCTGTCGTCATCATACTTTCGTCCTCAAAAATCTTGGCAAAACCCTTCATATCGAAGCCTGAAACAAACTTTTCCCGCTGTGAACCCGAAAGACACGCGGCAATTTCACCCAAGTTTATTACTCTTGCCGGATTGCCCAAAAACCCGTTCCCTCCGCATATATCAGCGTTTTTAATCCGTTCAACGCAGTTTTCCGTGTCGTTACCGTCTTCAAAATAACCGTTCCGCATCTTAAATTACCTCGCCCGTATTATATCAGAACAGGCGCGTAATTTCAATATTTTAGAGTCATATTTTAATTATATACCTGTTTTTACATTAAAATTCCACGCCGTATTTATTTTTAAGAATTACATAAACTTATTATCAACAGTCCGATTTTCAAACGGATTTAACCGCCGGAGCCTTTAAAAGTCCTACGCACAGTTTATCTTAATAAATAAACGGTTGCTTAAAAAAACAGCATTTTAAGACAAAAAGTTATTTTTTTATCTTGACAACTTATTATAATTGTTATAGAATAAGCATTGTACAAGCAGAGGTATTTCCTCCGTTTTGCGGGCGATTGCTCGCCCAATATGGCTTTTACATTTACGTTTGATATTAAACCGCAGCTGCGCGGCTTGAATAAATATTTTGATTGGAGATAACAAAATGGGAAAAACGAAAAATAATTCCTCGCGTAGACCCTCCAAGTGGGCGGCGCTCGTTACATACGTAATCGCGCTCATCTGCCTGCTTGCAGGTCTTTTAATACCTTTGGGGAATACGGAAGGATTCGTACTCGAAAATATGCTGGCCTTCCAGCTTCCCGACGCAATCACGAAACTTGTCGGAATCGACCTTGGTTTTGGAGCTCCGTTGACGGACTATTCGTCCACAGTAAATTTCTGCGGACTTTTCAGCTTTGACCTCGGCGCCGCGCTCGTTCTTATTTATTCGCTTGTAACCGTAGCCGCGATTATCGGACTGATTCCCGTAATCGCAAGCAACAGAAAAAAAGCCACGGCTTTAAAAACGGCGTCCGTAATCGAGTGCCTTGCGCTCATCCCGCTTCTCACTCTCGTTCTTATCCAAATGAGAAATTACGCTCTTCTCGAAGGAGCAAGCGGTTTCAGCTATGCGCTTTTAATCGCATTCGGCGGCACGCTTTTAATGTTAATCGTTCAGGCGTTTGTTTACAAGAGAGGTTCCGGCTTAATCAAGTTCATACTCTTCCTTCTTTCGGCGCTCGCCGTATTTGCAACGATTTATCCCGTTGCGGCGTTTATTCCCGCACTCGGCGAAATCCTTGACGGCAGTCTTGCAACCGGTCTTTACGGCGCCGGCGGCGAAGGCATAATATTCTTAACCATTCTGTTCTCGCAGGCTTATCCCCTTGAAGGCGAAATCACCGCAATAATTCTTAACGTGGCAACGCTTGCTGTTGCATTAATAGTATTAATCAACCTCTTCCTCGATATCTTCGGTTTAGGCAAAAGAACCAAAAAGTTTATGCTTATTACCAATCTTGTAAGATATTCTCTCGAAGTTCTCGCAGTACTTTTAATGTTTATAATGACCTTCTTTGTCGAAGGCGTTACGACGCTCAACATAATGATGATTGCACTTCTCGTAATTGCAATTATTCAGCTCGTAATCAATATTATCCGCACGGTAATTTTCGGCAAACACAAGAAAAAGGTTCACGCTAAAAAGGAAACCAAAGACGGCGAAACCGAAAACGAGGAAAAACCTCTTTCCAAAAAAGAACAGAAACGTTTGGAAAAGGAAGAGAAGAAAGCCGCAAAGGAAAAAGAAGCCGAAGAAAAGAAAGCCGCTAAAGAAACAAAAAATGTTCCCGTTACGGAAGAAATTGCAGAACCTGCTCCTTTGGCTGAAGAACAACCTACTTCGTACGTTGTTTATACCGGTCCTACGGACAGCTTTATCAACAAACTTTCCAACACGGAAAAGACGGAATTCTTCAACGTATTCTTAGAACGCAACGTAGTAAGCATCCCCAACATTCCCCAGTATATCCCCGGCGGCAAAAACGAGAAATTCTTCTCGGCTGTGTTCATCTACTTCGGAAAGATTCGCGACTACGTTTCCGACGGACTTTTAAATAAACTCTACGAACAAATCAATATTATGTAAAATCATAAAAATCTCAAACGAAAAGGCTTCCTTAAAGGAAGCCTTTAATTTTTTATATAAGCAAACAAATCATAATGCAGGCAAGCTTTAATGCCTTTTTATGCAAACTCTCAACCCTTCACCGCTCTCCTCTATTTCGCCGAAGCACCGCACGATGTAAAGTCCTCTGCCGCTCTCCGCAAAAACGTCTGGCAAAGAAGTTATCAAATCAAGTCCGTCAAGACTCTTTGCTTTAACCGTAACCACTATGCTGTCCGCAAACAGTTCGCCCTTAAATTCCGCCGCCTCGCCGCCGTGCCGTATAACGTTTGTAATCAGCTCGCACGAAACAAGCCTGCTGGCAAAAACGTCGTCGTCGCATATGGCGTTCAATTTCAAAAAATCGGCAAACGCTCTCAGCTCGGAATTCATATTCTTTAAATTGTCAACTTTAAAGGTAATCATCAGAGCAGCGCTTCCTTTAATTTTTCAACTATCTTCCTCTCCGCACGCGAAACAAACATCTGACTTACGCCCAGAATTTTGCCGACTTCAGCCTGCGACTTACCCTGTAAATATCTTAATGATATAACTTTCTGTTCGGTAGGCTCAAGCTTTTTAAGCTCTGTCTTAAGCGATTCCGCAACCTCGAAATCGTCAAAAGCCGTTCCCCCGTCGGAAATAACCGCCGAAAGCGGCGAATCCTGCTCACCGTTTTCGCCCTTAATCTGCGCGTCTAAAGATACCGGCGTCCGGCACTCCATAGATTCTAAAACAAGTTCCTCCGAACACCCCAGCATTTCGGCAAGCTGTTTTACAGTGGGCTTTACCCCGTGTTTTTTATAAAATTCCGCAGTCTCCTCGCGCACCCGCGCCGCAACTGCGTAAACGCGCCGCGGCAATCTTACCGCACGCGAATAATCCCTGAAATAATTTTTAATAAGTCCCGTCACCGTGGGGGTTATGTACGTTGTAAAACGGTTGCCCAAATCGGGGTTGAATTTTTCCACCCCCGCAATCAGCGCCTCCGAAGCCACCTGATATAAATCATCGTACTCCACGCCCCTGCCCGCAAATTTTTTGGCAAGAATTTCGGCTATATATAAATAATTCTCAACAAGCTCGTTCCTTATACTAACGTCTTTTGTTTCGCGGTATTTTCGGAAGAGTTCGTCCGCACGATTTTCGTCCATCATACCTTTAAAATCACTTCTTCTATTATCTCGCCGCGCCTTTTAATTTCGCACTCGCCAACGAGCGCCGAAATAAGCGCGAGCGAAAGTTCGTTGTCGCCGCCGCAAGGCGCGCCGCCGATACCGGTAACGGTACATTCGGCGCTATCCTTCCCGCAAAATACAACTCTCGCGCTCTCAAAACCGCAGTTTTTGAGTATAATCGCACTCTCGGTCACGCACACCTTAAAATCTTCCAAAGTATCAACGTCAAGTCCGTGAGCATTACAAACCGCTCCGGCAACCAACCTTAAAGCCGTCATATACTCGCTGTCGGCAAGATTAAATTTAACTTCAAACTCCTTCATGCGCGAAACTCCATAATAGTATTAAGTGCGCATATGTCGAACAGTTTTTTTACGTTCGGGCGCACGTGTTCCAAAACCATATTGAATCCGTCCGTCTTAAGTTTTTTAAGAATCTTAACAAACGTCCCTAAAGTCGTACTGTCTATAAAAGTCAGCGCGGCGCAGTCAAAAACAACGTCCTTTTTGTCGTGCCCGTAGGCGGCGCAAACCTGCGCGTAAAAGTCCTCGCTTGTCGCGGAATCTATTTCTCCCGAAAGCGAAAATTTCAAAGCCCCGTCCGAACTTAACAATTTAACCTGTTGCATAAATTACCTCTTTATATATTTATAAACTTAAAAAAGCCGCCGAAAACATTTTAAACATTATTTATAATAAAGTCAAGTAGGCTCCCCCCGCTCACAATTATAACACCTACATTTCACCGGTCCGCATTTGACAAAGCGCGGACTTTTGTGTTATTATTGATAAAATAAATTAACGGAGAACCTCTTGAATTTTAACGACGCAGACCTTATAATTAAATATTCCCACAAGATTTCGGAGCTTACACGCCTTGCCGAAAAGAACAACAACATAGAATCGGAGATGTATGAAAAATACGACGTAAAGCGCGGACTGAGGGACAAACACGGCGTTGGCGTGCTTTGCGGACTCACCGAAATTTCAGAAGTTACTTCCTGGAAAATTGCAAACGGCGAAAGAATACCTGTCCCCGGAGTTTTATGTTACCGCGGTTACGACGTAAAAGACCTTGTAAGGCACTGCGTTGAAGAAAACCGTTTCGGATTCGAAGAAACCGTATATTTACTGCTTTTCGGAAAGCTCCCCGCGACGAACGAAATTTCGGAATTCAACGAAATGCTTTCGGAGTTCAGGCAACTGCCTAAAAACTTCGTGCGCGACGTCATAATGAAATCTCCTTCCAGTGACATGATGAATATGCTTGCACGTTGCGTTCTTAACCTGTACAGCTACGACCCGGACCCGGACAACGTTTCACTTTCAAACGTTTTACGCCAAAGCTTGCAGCTGATTGCCGAGCTACCCATGCTCGCAGCGTATTCCTACCGCGCTTACCGCTATTATAACACCGACGACGGTTCTCTGGTTATTCATAAACCGGTTTCCGAATATTCAACGGCTCAGAACGTATTGCACGTGTTAAGAAAAGACAGCGCGTTTACCGATTTGGAGGCAAAGGTTCTGGACGTTTGCTTAACCCTTCACGCCGACCACGGCGGCGGAAACGCCTCAACATTCACAACACATCTCGCCACCTCCACTGGAACGGATACCTACTCCTCCATAGCGGCTTCGCTCGGGTCTTTAAAAGGTCCCAAGCACGGCGGCGCGAACATAAAAGTTATGCAGATGTTCGAAAACATAAGAAAAAACGTAAAAACTTCTGCAAAAACCAAAGTTTACGACTATGTGGCAAAAATTTTAAACGGCAAAGCGTTTGACAGAACCGGTCTGGTTTACGGTATGGGACACGCGGTTTATACCGTTTCGGACCCGCGCGCCGAGGTATTAAAGCTTTATGCGGGTAAGCTTGCCGAAGCCAAAGGCAGAGAGGACGAATTTGCTCTTTACGAAACGGTAGCGGCGGCGGCTTCCGAAATAATTTGCAACCAAAAAAATCTGGATAAACCCGTTAATCCAAACGTGGACTTTTATTCGGGTTTCGTCTATTCAATGCTCAACCTGCCAGAAGCGCTTTACACGCCGCTTTTCGCCATAGCACGCATAGCGGGCTGGAGCGCGCACCGTATGGAAGAACTTGTTTCCGGCGGCAAGATTATCCGCCCCGCTTACGAATGCGTTCAGGAACGCCGCGCGTATATCCCGCTTGATAAGAGATAAATTTTTAACAGTTTTTGATAAACTGCCGCCCGCGGGTTTAAACCCGCGGGCGGCGTATTTTTTGCGTTTTTATAAAAAATTTAAAGCTCGCCGTACTCCTTCAAAGTACTTTTAACACCTTTTGCAAACTTCTTTTTATTCTTTTCATAAAGCTCCTTAAAATAATTTATCAGCTCCGGCATAAATTCTTCTATTTCCTCGGGCGTGCGGTCGGCATAGTCCACCAAAAACGAACCGTCGTCGGCAAACAACGTCAAATCCCATATGCCCGTAGGTATATCGTCCCAACCCAAAACTTCGTCAATATCCCCCTGAACGGGGATTTCTCCCGGCTTTGTAACGAACGAAAGCGCGGCAACCGTATCGTATATATCCAAAACCGCCCGCCAGTCCTTGTTTTCGTCGTCTAAAACAATTCTTTTGTTTTCCACAAACTTTTCCTCACTTAATCAAAAATCAAAAGTGCTTAAAAACAGTCTTCCGCTCAAATATTTCAAATTTTTATCAAGACAAAAGCCGAGCTGTTTAGAAATTAAGCATTGCCTTTTAACGCCGTATTTTTTGTTTAATTCCCTGTCTCCGTACTTTTCGTCACCCAAAACAGGACAACCGATAAAAGCCGTATGCGCACGGATTTGGTGAGTTTTCCCCGTGTGCAAGGTTATTCTTACAAGCGCAACGTCATTCCGCGTTTCAACCACTGTATACTCGGTTATAATTTTAACAGTACCCCGCTTTTCCGCGTTAAAAATTTTTACCTTTGCGCTCTTTTCATCCTTTAAAAGGTAATTTACAAGCGTTTCGCGCTCTTTTTTGAAGTTGTTTTTACACAGCGCCAAATATGTTTTAATAACTCTTCTTTCCGCAAAAGCGCTTAAAAGCTCCTCTTCCGCCGCTTTGTTTTTTGCAAAAATAATCAGACCCTGCGTGTTTCTGTCCAGACGGTGAACTCCGTAAAAATCGCCCTTTTCGCAAAGTTCGGACAAAAGCCCTTCAAAAGAAACGCCCGAAAACTTGTCCGCAACGTAAACGTTTTGGTCCTCGTAAACCAAGTTGTGGCTTGGCATAGTCTCCTGCCTCGGAGTTGTGTAATAAATTACCTCGTCGCCGGTATTTAACGGCATATCCTTTGAAACGCGGACGCCGTTTACCTTTACGTCCTTTGCGCGGAGAAGCGCGGCAAGGCAAAACGAACCCTGCGGATAAACCGAATCGGTAAAAGTTTTTAAGGTTGAGTTTTCCTTGACCGTAAATTTTTTCATATAAAAAATGTGAGCAAATGCATTACATACGCGCCCAAAAAGGCAAGCAAAAGCTGTGCGGCAAAACATTTTAAAGTAAATTTTGCGCCTACTTCCTTTACGGAAGCCGAAAACGCCGAAATACATGCGGGGCACAACAGCACGAACGTGCATATGGCAAGGCTTGCAGATAAGTTTAAACCGGTACCCAGCGGCATTAACAGCGCGATTGTTGCGGCAACGTTTTCCTTGGCGATAAAGCCGCAAAGCGCCGCATACGCCAACCGCCAGTCGGATATCCCCATAGGATAAAACAGCGGAACTACCGCACGGCTTATTCCCGCAAGCATACTGCCTTCCCCTTCGACATATGCAAAACCGAAAGAATAGTGCGAAAAAAACCACGAAAGCACGCAAAAAACAGTTATTACCCCCGCAATTTTTATTATAAAGCTTTTAATCTGAAAAAGCAACTTTATTGCCACCGCCCTGAGCGAAGGCAAGCTTATGGGCGTCACTTCCGAAAGCATTCCCTCACCGCCGCCTTTTATTACGACCGAAGCGATTATTGCCGCGGCAATCCCTGCAAAGTAAAAGCAGGTTATTACGGGAAAGGGATTTTTGAAAAGCGGGGACAAAAAGGTTAAAAATACGGGCAGTTTTGCGCCGCAGGGGATAAACGGCAGAATTGCAACCGTGCGCTTTTGCGCGCTAACCGTGGAATAACCGCGGGTGGTGAGTATTGCCGCGGCTGTACAGCCGAAACCCGAAACGAGAGAAAACGCGGCGCGCCCCGAAAGGTGAGCTTTTTCAAACAGTCCGTCCGTTGCAAAGGAAAGCGCAGAAGTTATTCCGCTTTCATCCAAAAGAATGAGAACAAGATATAAAATTGCAAGTTGCGGAATAAACGACAGCACCGAACCCACCCCGCCGAGTACGCCGTCGGAAACAAGCGAGATAACCGCTCGGCTTTGCATATGCGCACATATTAAATTGCACAAATCGTCACATATCCACTTTTCGCACAGTCCCTTTAAAAGCGCACCCGGCATTGCAGGGTGAAACGCTAGAAAGAACATAAAAGTTATTGAAAGCACAAAAAATGCAAGCGCAAAAAAACGGTTATAAAAGAGTTTATCAATCTTTGAGGCGCCTTCTTTCCCTCCGGAATAGCATTCGGAAAATTTGAATGCGGTTTTACTTTTTTCTGTATTTCTGTTAAATTCGCCGCCGTTTAATTTGTTTTTTAACGTTTTAGGAGCAAAATTTACTACCGGAACGCCCAAAAACGACGATAATTTATCAAAATCGATATTTCCTCCGCGTTTTTTTAACGCCTGTGATTTGGTTACGTAGACGATTACAGGAACGTTCGACGCAATAATGGCGCGGGTTAAATTTAAACTGTTTTCAAGCGTTAACGCGTCAACCACGTTGATTACCAAATCGGCGGACTTGATTTCGTCTATCGCCGACTGTTCCTCCATGGAATAAGGAGTAAACGAATACATACCCGGAACGTCGGAATAAGAAATTCCATCCACCGTTTTCCTTGCGGGAGAGGTGGTTACGCCGTGAAAGTTGCCCGTACGGAGGTTGCTTTTTGTGAGCGCGTTGAAGAGAGTGGTTTTGCCGGCGTTTGGATTGCCCGCCAAAACCACACGTTTTTTAACGGTTTGAACGGTTTTTTCGTCTGTTTTGGGCTTTTTTAGTATTATTGAGCGCATTTTTTTACCTCTATCCTATTTGCGAGCGCCTTTCTTACGCCGATTCTTACGAAGCCGCACGAAATTAAAACCGCACTTTTGAAGAGTGAAAACGATAAAATTTTAATTGTTTTGCCTTCGGTTACGCCCAACGACGACAATCTTGCGCGGGCGCTGCCGCCGAACGAAATGGAAGTTATTGTTGCTTTTTCGCCCTTTTTTAAGCCGTATACAGTCATAAATTCACCTTTTTATAATGTATTACAGCTTGTCTGAAAAAATACCGCCGGAGGTTTTTAACCTCCGGCGGTTGATTTTTTTGTGTTTTTTATATGGACAAATCAGACCTTTTTATGGAATTTTCAGACATTTTGCCTTTCAAAAAACGCCGTTTTTTGAATGTTTTTTGCCAAAAAACGGCGCTTTTTTTAAAAATTAACGGTCACATTTTAAGAGAGTTAAAGTGACTTTTTCGCCGTTGATTGACTGGTCGCGGGTGAAAGAATCCGGCAGGACGACAACGCCCCAACCGCCGAGTGAAGGCGCGGTTGCGGGAACGCCTGCGGAGATTTTTTCCGCGAGGACGTCGGGTGCAAAACTTGCGCGCTGTAAAACGGTTAAGCTTCTTCCTTCAGCCTTGTAGTAAACTTCGATTCTGTCGGTAACTTCGTAGCCCGCTTCCTTTCTCATATTCTGAATTCTGGAGACAAGCTCTCTTTCGACTCCCTCCAAAATCAGCTCCTCGGTGAGTTCGGTATCCAGAGCGACGGTTACGCCGTTATCTTCGGCGGCAACATAGCCGTTGGCGCTTTGGGTAAAGATTTGTAAATCCTCGTAAAGGAGAATTATTTCCGTATCGGGAATCTGATAGGAGCCGTCGTTTTTGACTGCGCTTACAACTTCCTTTGCGTTGCAGGTTGCCAGAAACTGCGAAATCCGACCGAGAAGTTTGCCGTATTTGGGCCCGAGTGTTTTGAGCTGCGGCTTTAATTTGTAGCTGATGTAAAGCTCGGCGTCTTCCGCTACTTTAAATTCCTTTACGTTGAGCTCGTCTAATACTATGCTTTTCTCTTCTTCGGAAAGTTCGATTTTCCTTTCGGAGACGACATACATTTTTGAGAGGGGCTGGCGGTTTTTGAGGTTACCGGCGTTTCTTGCCGCTCTGCCGAGATTTACTATTTGTAAAACTTCGTCCATAGCTATTTCAAGGTCGGTGTTGACGTCGTCCTCGTTCCACTGCGGGAAACTGCACAAATGTACCGAACCGGGTGCGGCGGGAAAGAAGTTTACAACGAGATTCCGATAAATCATTTCGGCAATGAACGGAGTGAACGGCGCGGTGAGCTTGGATAAGGTTACGAGAACCGTATAAAGCGTTGTATACGCCGCGGCTTTGTCTTCCGTCATTTCGGAGCCCCAGTATCTGTCGCGCCCGCGGCGGACGTACCAGTTGGACAGGACGTCGGTAAAATCCTGAATTCTTCTGGCCGATTCGAAAATTTTATATTCTTCGAGTTCGCTGTCCACGCATCCTTTAAGCGTGTTCAGTTTTGCCAGAATCCACTTATCCATTAAGGAAAGCTTGCAATCCTTTAAATCGTAGTCCGCGGGATTGTATTTATCGATTTCGGCATAGAGCGTGAAGAACGCATAAGTGTTCCATAGCGTGCCGATATACTTTCTTTGAGCTTCGGAAACGGTTTCTTCGGCAAAGCGGGAAGGAAGCCAGGGGGCGGAAGCCGTGTAGAATTGCCAGCGGGTTGCATCGGCGCCTTGCTTATCCAGAACCGTCCACGGGTCTACGACGTTGCCCTTGTGTTTGGACATTTTTACACCGTTTTTATCGTTGACATGTCCCAAAACTATGCAGTTTTTAAAAGGCGCTTTGCCAAACAGAATTGTATTGATTACCAATAAAGTGTAGAACCAGCCGCGAGTCTGGTCTACAGCTTCGGAAATAAAGTCGGCGGGGAAAGTTTTTTCGAACGTTTCTTTATTTTCGAACGGGTAATGATACTGCGCGAAAGGCATAGAGCCAGAATCGAACCAGCAGTCGATAACTTCGGGAGTGCGTTTCATTTTACCGCCGCAACGGGGACATTTGCACGTCAAATTATCCAGATACGGACGGTGAAGTTCGATTTCGCTTTCCATAGGAAGCCCGCATTTTTCCTTTAATTCCTGCTTGCTGCCTATTACTTCAATCTCTCCGCAATCGGGACATACCCAGACGGGCAACGGAGTGCCCCAGTATCTGTCGCGCGATAAGCCCCAGTCGATTACGTTTTCGAGGAAGTTGCCCATTCTGCCCTCTTTTATATTTTCGGGCATCCAGTTGACCGAGCGGTTGGCGGCGATTATTTCATCCTTGACCTTGGTGACCTCGATAAACCAACTGGAACGCGCATAATACAAGAGCGGTGTATCGCAACGCCAGCAATGGGGATAGTCGTGCTCGTAGGGCAGAACTTTGAATAAAAGCCCTTTTTCTTCGAGCAATTCGAGTATTGTTTTATCTGCCTTTTTGGCGAATACGCCGTTTAATCTTTCGAATCTTTCATCGAAACAGCCGCGCTCGTTTACAAGCTGAACGACGGGCAAACCGTATTTTTTGCCAACCTTGTAGTCGTCCTCACCGAAAGCGGGAGCAATATGCACGACGCCGGTACCGTCGCTCATCGTTACGTAATTATCGCACACGACAAAGTGAGATTTTACCTGTGCGGTTGCGGGAGTTATGCGGTTGATTTCAGCCGAGGTTTCTTTGAAGAGGGGTTCGTATTCGAGACCTTCAAGCTCTTTACCCGACATTTTTGCCGTTACGTAATAATCGGATTCGAAAAAGTTGTTTAAAAGAGCTTCCGCCAATATGTATTTAACGCCATATGTTTCAATCTGCACGTAAGTTTCATCCGGATTGACGCAGAGGGCAACGTTTGAAGGGAGCGTCCACGGCGTGGTCGTCCAGGCGAGGATATATTCGTTTTGAGTTCCGCGGACTTTGAAGCGGACGATTGCGGAATTTTCCTTAACCGTTTTATAGCCCTGAGCCACCTCGTGCGAGGAGAGCGCGGTGCCGCAACGCGGACAATAGGGAACGATTTTGTGCCCCTTGTAAAGTAAACCTTTTTGGTGCATGCGCTTTAACGCCCACCATTCCGACTCGATATAGTTGTCGTCGTAAGTTACGTAAGGGTTGTCCATATCCGCCCAGTAGCCGACGCGGGAGGACATCTTTTCCCATTCGTTTTTGTACTTCCAGACGGATTCCTTACACTTTTTGACAAAAGGTTCTATACCGTAGCTTTCAATCTGCGGTTTGCCGTCCAAGCCCAAAGATTTTTCCACTTCGAGCTCTACGGGGAGTCCGTGGGTATCCCAGCCCGCTTTTCTTAAAACGTGCTTGCCCTTCATTGTCTGGTAGCGGGGGATTATGTCCTTCATAACCCTTGTTAAAATATGCCCGACGTGCGGCTTGCCGTTTGCCGTGGGGGGACCGTCGTAAAAGGAAAATTCTTCGGCGTTTTCGTTTTTTTCAACGCTCTGTTCAAAGATTTTGTTTTTCTTCCAGAATTCGATTACTTCCTTTTCGCGTTCGACGAAATTAAGCGAAGTGTCAACTTTTTTATACATTTTGAACTCCTTTGGAATAAAGGTTTTAATTTTTCGTTATGTGAAGTATTTATGCGTTTTATTTTAAAGGTATCGCCGCGGCGGCGTTGAGTGACAAATCGGCAAAGTTGCCTATATTATATTGAATCAGCCCTTCTGCCGCTATCATTGCCGCGTTGTCGGTACAGAATTTTTTTTCGGGCAGAACGAGCTTTAAGCCGTATGCCGCGCACTCCCTTGAAAGCTGTTCCCTCAGGTAGCCGTTGGCGATTACTCCGCCGCCCGCGGTTACCGTTGAAACGTTTAGCCTTTTTGCGCATTCCGCAGTTTTTTTGACGAGCGGGTCGATTGCCGCGTGCTGAAAGGAACAGGCGACGTTTGCCTTATCAACCTCTTCGCCCTTTTGCTCTTTATTGTGGCAATAATTAATTACCGCCGTTTTTAAACCGCTGTAGGAAAACTGCATATTCTGCGAATTTTTGACTAAACACTTGGGAAGGGAAACAACGTTTTGCCCGCCGAGCGCGAGCTTTTCGACGTTTACCCCGCCCGGGTAGCTTAAACCCAGAACGCGTGCGACTTTATCGAAGGCTTCGCCCGCGGCGTCGTCGCAGGTTCCTCCCAAAACCTTGAATTTTGTAGGAGTTTGGGTGTGAAGAATTGCGGTGTGACCTCCGCTTGCAAGCAAGGTGATAAAGGGAGGTTTTAATTCTTTGTCGATTAAATAACTTGCCGCCATATGCCCGCGGATGTGGTTGACCGCAATTAAAGGGATATTGAGAGCGTAGGCGAAGGATTTTGCAAACGAAAGCCCGACGAGAAGAGCGCCCAAAAGCCCCGCGCCGTAAGTGACCGCGACTGCGTCGATATCGTCGGTGCGCATATGTGCTTCGGCTAACGTGCGTGAAACGACATTTGCGACTGCCTCGGTATGTGCGCGGGAGGCGATTTCCGGCACGACTCCGCCGTATTTTGCCTGTTCGGTTGCGGAAGAAATGATTTGATTGGATAAAAGCGTTCTGCCGCATATGATTGCGGCCGCAGTTTCGTCGCAACTCGATTCCAAACCCAGAATTACGGGGTTTTCTTTAATTTTGAAGGTTGTTTTGTCGTACATATGCGGGGAAATTATAAGTGTGTTTTGGGGCAAGTGTTGTTTTTTACACTTGCGTAGTGAAACATATGCGGGCGGAAGCGCGCAATTCAAGACAGCAGAAACTATGTGCGTTTCAGACCGTTTTCTTTAAATAGTCGATTATAAAGCCCTGAATATCTCCGTCCATAACCGACTGAACGTTGGTATTTTCAAAACCCGTACGGTGGTCTTTTACGAGTGTGTAAGGGCAGAAAACGTAACTTCTTATCTGGCTGCCCCACTCTATTTTTTTGATTTCACCCTTAATTTCGGCGTCGGCGGCTTCGCGCTCGGCAATTTGCCTTTCGATGAGTTTTGCGCGGAGATATTCGAAAGCCATTGCTTTGTTCTGGAGCTGGCTTCTTTCGTTCTGGCAGGTTACCACTATGCCGGTGGGGAAGTGCGTAATGCGGATTGCGGTTTCGGTTTTGTTAACCTTTTGCCCGCCCGCGCCCGATGAACGGTAGACGTCGATTCTTATGTCCTCGTCCTTGATTTCGACTTCATTTTCGTCGTCGATTTCCGGCATAACCTCTAATGAAGCGAACGAGGTGTGGCGGCGCTTGTTGCTGTCGAAAGGCGAAATACGCACCAGACGGTGCACTCCCTTTTCCGCCTTTAAAAAACCGTAAACGTTTTCGCCCTCAACTTTGAACGAAACGCTTTTTATGCCCGCCTCGTCGCCGTCCTCGAAGTCGAGTTCGGTTACTTTAAAGCCCTGCTGTTCGCAGTAGCGGTTGTACATTCTGTAAAGCATTTGCGTCCAGTCGCAGGCTTCGGTGCCGCCCGCGCCGGCATGCAGGTTTAAAATTGCGTTGTTTCCGTCGTACTTGCCGCGAAGGAGCGCGCGGATACGCATATTTTCGATATCTTCAGAAGCGACGGAAATCATATTTTCAAGTTCGGGAATTAAACTTTCGTCGTCGGCCTCTTCAATTAAATCGATAAACGCCGAAGCGTCGGCAAGCGCCGACTTGCCGCTTTCGTAAGAGGCGATTTTATTTTCAACGGCGGAAATTTCGCGCGCGATTTTTTTGGATTTTTCCAAATCCTGCCAGACTTCGGGTTTTTCCTGCTCTTCCTTTAATTCCGAAAGGCGGGAGCCGAGATTATCAATATCCAGCGCATATTTTGCCTCGGACAAAGTATCCGAAAGGGTTTTGAGTTTTAATCTGTAATCGTCAGCTTTAAACATAATTTTCCTATCTCAAATATTTCCGTCTATTCTGCGGCGAAAATATTTCGTGATTTTCAGGGCTGTCAGCCCTCTGCCAGCAATTTTTGTGCGCACAAGCATATAATTGCGGGAATTTATCCGCGCCGAGACGCAGGCGTGCGCAAATTGCGGCTGCGGGTAAATGCGCGGTTTTTACCCGCAACGTAATAATTTTTAAATACGGTTAGACTTTACCGCAACAATTTTTATACTTTTTGCCGCTTCCGCAGGGACAAGGGTCGTTTCTGCCGACTTTTGCGGATTTGGGTACGGTTTTAGGAATTTGCTTGCCGCCGATATTGGTGAACAAATCCTTGGGAGGCTGAGGCGCCTGACCGATTAATGGAGCGTTGCCCTGAAGGTTTGCCGTTTGCGCGGGCGCGGGGCGGTTCTCCTGCGGCTGTTGAGTTCCGCTGTTCTGCTGTTGCGGTGACTGTTCAGCCTGTTCAGCCGCACGCTGACGGGCGATTTCTTCGGCACGCGCCGCGACTGCCGGATTCATACCCGTTTGAGGCATTGGACGCATTGCCGGACGCTGGGGTTCTACTCTTACTATTCTGCCCTTTAAAAGGCGGGAAATAGTTGTGGTCTGCACCCTGTCAATCATTTCCTCGAACATGTCGTAACCCTCCTGCTTGTAGGCGATTACGGGGTCCTGCTGGGCGTAGCCGCGCAAGCCTATGCCTTTTCTGAGCTGGTCCATTGCGTCTATGTGGTCAATCCAGTTTCTGTCCACACTGCGGAGAAGTTCGTTACGCTCAACCTGCTTGTAGTCAACCTGACCTTCCGTCATTTCGGAAATGTTAATTATTTTCTGCTCGTAAGCTTTTATTACTTCCTTTGAAATTTTCTTTAACGCTTTTTCGTAATCCCAACGTTCCAACATTTCGCGCGTGATTTCAAAAGTGCATTCGTCGGGATAGACTTTTTGTTGAAGTGCAGCGTTAAGCGAAAGCTCGTCCCATTTTTCGGGCATTGCCGAAATATCGACCGTTTCGCTTAATATTTTTGCGATATAGTCGGGGATATATTTGAGCATCTGCTCGTGAACGTCTTCGCCTTTTAAGACCTTCATACGCTCGCCGTAGATGGTTTTACGCTGTTCGTTCATTACTTCGTCGTATTGAAGGGTGTGCTTTCTTATGCCGAAGTTTCTGCCTTCGATTGCCTTTTGCGCGTTTTCGACACTGCGCGTAAGCATTTTGGATTGCAGACACTGGTCGTCGTCGATTTTAAAGACTTCGTAAAGTCTTTTCATATTTTCGCCGCCGAAACGCTTTGCCAAATCGTCTTCGAGCGAGATGAAGAAAACGGAACTGCCGGGGTCACCCTGACGTCCAGAACGTCCGCGGAGCTGGTTGTCGATACGGCGAGATTCGTGGCGTTCGGTACCGATTATGCATAAACCGCCCGCCGCGATTACTTCCTGTTTTTCCGCGTCGGTTTCGGCTTTGTAATTTTTGTAGAGTTCGGCGTATCTGTTGCGCGCCGTCTGCTCTTCGGGAGTGAATTCCCTGTCGGCATAGGAAATTGCCACTTCTACCATTTCGTGGTCGTAGCCCTCTTCGCGCATGCGCTTTTTGGCGAGATATTCGGGGTTGCCGCCGAGCAGAATGTCGGTACCGCGCCCCGCCATGTTGGTAGCTATGGTAACGGCGTTCAGTCTGCCCGCCTGAGCGACGATTTCCGCCTCGCGCTCATGGTTCTTTGCGTTTAAGATGTTGTGTTTTACGCCGTTCCTGCGGAGCAATCTTGAAATTTCTTCGGACTTTTCTACGGTTACGGTACCGATAAGAATCGGCTGACCTTTTTCGTGGCGCTTGACAACTTCGTTTACTATCGCCTTCTTTTTGCCCTCTACCGTGGAATAAATCATATCCGCTTCGTCAATTCTCTGCACGGGGCGATTAGTGGGAATGGGGACTACGTCCAAAGAGTAGATTGTTCTGAATTCGTCCTCTTCGGTCATTGCCGTACCGGTCATGCCCGCAAGCTTGTTGTAGAGACGGAAATAGTTTTGGAAAGTTACCGTTGCGTGGGTTTTGTTTTCTTCCTTTACCTTTACCTTTTCCTTGGCTTCGATTGCCTGATGAAGTCCGTCGGAATATCTTCTGCCGTTCAGTACACGACCCGTGAACTCATCGACGATTAAAATTTCACCGTCTTGCGAAACGATATATTCTTCGCCGTTATGGAATAATTCGTGAGCCTTTAACGCCTGCTGAATGTGATGGTTGAGTTCGGCGTTTTCGATATCGCCGAGGTTTTTGATATTGAAAAATCTTTCGGCTTTTTCGGCGCCTTTTTCGGTGATGGTTACCGATTTTTCCTTTCTGTCGATTATATAATCCCAGTTTTCCATTTCTTCGAGAACTGCTTGGAGCTTTTTCTGCGCTTCCTGCTCCTTTTCGGAGAGTTCTTTCTTTTTACGCGAGGGCGCATTCTTTTCGGCGTCCTTTTTATCGTCGTCGAAACCGCCGGAGAGAGTGCGGACGAACTTGTCCACCTGCTCGTAAAGAACAGAGCTTTCGCCGCCGCGCCCCGAAATGATAAGAGGGGTTCTTGCTTCGTCTATAAGGATAGAGTCAACCTCGTCGATTATGCAGTAATTGAGTTCGCGCTGAACCATTGCGGGGATGGAGGCTTTTAAGTTATCCCTAAGATAATCGAAACCGAGTTCGTTGTTGGTTGCGTAAATTATATCGCAAGCATACGACTTCTGTTTTTCATCATCGTCCATACCGGGCACAACCACGCCGACGGTTAAGCCCATGAATTTGTGGACTTTGCCCATCCACTCGGCGTCGCGCTTTGCAAGATAATCGTTGACGGTTACTATGTGCACGCCTTTGCCGGTGAGCGCGTTTAAATATGCTGGAAGAGTTGAAACCAAAGTTTTACCTTCGCCCGTTTTCATTTCGGCAATTCTGCCCTGATGCAGACAGATACCGCCGACGATTTGCACGTGGAAGTGTTTCATCTTTAAAACGCGCCAGCTTGCTTCACGGAGAGCCGCGAAAGCATCGTACATTATGTCGTCAAGCGTTTCACCGCCCGCAAGGCGGTTTTTGAGAATCTGCGTTTGCGATTTTAATTCTTCGTCGGACATTGCCGCGTATTTTTCATCGAGTTCTTCTACCTTTAAAGCCATTTTATTGAGCTTTTTTAAGGCGCTGCGCGAATCTGCGCCGAGTATATATTTTATAAGTCCCATATACTTCCTCTTTTAAAGATTATTTCCCGCTTTTAATTGTACTATATTTAATTTGATAAGTAAAATTGTTTTTTTTGTTTTTTGGGAAAATTTTGGAAAATAAAGTAAAACCCCCGAAGATATTTCGGGGGAGCGGTAATTTAAAAATCGTTTTCAAAATCTATGTCGTATAAGTCAATCCATTCAACACAATCGGAAAATTTTTTGTTTTTTACGTAATCGGTTATGATTTTATAAGCTGTTTTTCGGTTGACATAAGCGCACTGAGGCACAACCATAGGCTCGCCGCCCACGTCGTGTTCAACAGTTTCGGTACTTCCGTTTTCATCATAGGGAACAAGGTAATCGGGGTGGCGCATAATGAAGAAACCGTAAGGTTCGTCATAAAAAAATAAGAGTGCTTCGTCACAGCCTTCCACTTCTAAAGAGGAATCACCGCTGCCATCCTGCCAAAAATCCTCGTCCTTATTGAAAATTATGTCCTTAAGAAACTCCTCGTCGGGATTTTCAACCGCGTCGCCGTCAGGTCCGTAAAATAAAACCATTTTTATCTCCTTTAAATAAAGCATTATTGCAACAACTTAATTTTAAACCGTTCAGGTTAAAAGTCAACGATTTAAGCCAAAATTTGTTTATTTACAGAAAAATCCGCTAACTAAATGAATACAACGATTAATGAACGATATATATATAGTGATATACACGTTAAACGAGTTAACAGCGAGCGGCGGCGCAAGTGTTGCGCCGCCGCTTTTAATTCTGTATTAATAAATTAAACGTTGATATCGGTGAAAGCGAATTTTTCCACGTCGAAAAGCCCTGCGTCGGTGAGTTTGAGTTTGGGGATGACCGCGAGGGATAAGAACGCCAGTGACATAAAGGCTTCGAAGCTGCGATTGACGCCCATGGAGTAGGCGCGTTCGATTAACGCCTTGCTGTCGCGTTGCAGGCTTTCAGCATCACGCGAGGACATTAACCCGCCTATATCCAGCGTTAAAGAGTGGATTTCGCCGGTTTGCGAGTTTACTATTACCATCCCTCCGCCTATTTCCTTTAAGCGGTTTGCCGCCTTTGCCATCGCTTCGTTATCGTCGCCCATAAGAATAATATTGTGCGAGTCGTGGGCAATTGTTATGCCCAAAGCGCCGCCCTTGAAACCGTAGCCCTTGAAAAGACCTTTGCCTATGTTGCCCGTCAATTTATGCCTTTCCACAACTGCTAACTTTAACAAGTCGTTGCCCTTTACTATAACGTCGCCGTTCAGGCTTTGCACCTCCACCGTTTCACAGCCGGTGACTACGCCGCCCGGTTCGATTGTCATCGCCTTTGCCTTTGTGCCTTTGAGCGTTAAAACAAAGTCGCCGGCGGTTAAGGGCTTTTTTAAATGAACCGTATTCAGGACGTTTGCGGGCAGGTAGCGTTTGGAGGTATCGAACAAGGGTTTGCCGTCTTTTGCAACGAGCTTGCCGCTCTTTATTACGTATTTTGCGTTGAAGTTTTTAAGATTATCTACCGCAACCAAGTCGGCAAGATAGAACGGCGCGACGCCGCCCCTCCACTTTAAGTTGTAGCACTCGGCGGCGTTTAAAGTGGCGCATATTACGGCCGTAACGGGGTCCAAGCCGTTTGCGACAAGCTTTCTTAAAGCGTCGTCCAAATGCCCCTTTTCCTTTAAGTCGGCGGCGTGTCTGTCGTCGGTACAGAGGATAAAGCGGCGCATATTTTTATCGGTTATAAACTTTGCGTTGCCGAGGTTTTGCGTGGAAGAGCCGTGACGGATATGCACGTACATACCCTTTGAAATTTTTTCTTCTATTTCTTCCTTTGTTACACACTCGTGGTCGGTGGAAACGCCGCACGCGAGGTAACCGTTTAAGTCGTAGCCGCTTATTGCGGGCGCGTGACCGTCGATTACTTTACCCGCGGCGTGGGCGGCTTCGGCCTTTTTGAGCGTGTCGGTATCGCAATTGATTAAGCCGGGGTAATTCATAAATTCGCCCAAGCCGAAAATGTAGTCGTTTTTTATGTTCTTTTCGATGTCTTTACCGTTAAGGACCGCGCCGCTCGTTTCGAACGGGGTTGCGGGAACGCACGAAGGAAGCTGGATTTTTACATCCAGAGGAACGTTTTGCGAGGCTTTGGCGACGTATTCGCAACCCGCCATACCGCAGACGTTTGTAATTTCGTGAGGGTCGGCGATTATAGTTGTGGTGCCACGCGGAACGATTAACGACGCGAACTCTTCGGGGGAGAGCTGGGAACTTTCGATATGAACGTGACCGTCGATATATCCGGGGAGGACGGTTAAACCCGTGCAGTCGATTTCCTGCTTGCCCGAATATTCGCCAGTGCCGACTATTTTTTCACCGACGACGGCGATATCGCCCTTTTTAATCGTGCCGGTGAACACGTCGAGATAGTCGGCGTTTTTTAAGACCAAGTCCGCCTTTTCGAGACGGCGGGCGGCTTTTACGTATTTTTCTAACATCTGTAAAACCTCGGTTTGGATTATTTTTTAACGCTTTTTTATTATAACACAGCGCCCGCGCTTTTTCAAGCGTGGGCGCGAAATTATTGCTAATCATCTAATCCAAGCAGATAATCTGCCGGAACTTTTAAAATTTTAAATTGCAACACTGTTGTTTTTATTTTTTGCCGTTTGTTATATCGCCGGCGGCGCCGATTACAAAACAGACTGCGCCACCCGCCGCCACGATTATCCAGAGCGGATGCCATAATCCGGTAATTACGGAAACAAGCAAATAAACGATTACGCACGAAAGCATTATTACGGCGCAGGCGCAACCCGTGTAAGGATTTTCACCTTTTGAAAACTTTTTTTCGCGCTTTAACGGATTACAAACGTCGCCGATTACCCCTATTATTCCGCACGCAAGCGCACCGGTCGGGACGATTACCCAGTAAGGATGCCAAAGGTTTGCAATTGCACCGAGAAGTAAATACGTTAACAGCGAGGCAAACATTACAACGCCGCAGACTATTCCGCAGATTTTTTCGGCAACGGTTTTTACCTCTTCGTCCTTGCCGCGCGTAAAGACGTGGCTTTTGATTTCGCATTTAATGCTTTCGCCGTTTAACTTTTCTTCGGCGGTTTCCGACCGCGCACCGCTTAACAGTTCGTCTACGGTCACCCCGAAAACACGCGATATCGGAACAAGCTGGGAAGTTTCGGGCATTGCCTCTCCCGTTTCCCACTTGGAGACGGCCTTGTTGGTTACGCCTAGAATTTTTGCAAGCTCAGCCTGAGTTAAGCCCTTTTCCTTGCGAAGTTCGTATAAAAAATCACCGAAAGTATTCATTTTTTATTCTCCGTTAACTTATTTATACCTGATATTTTAAATACTTTGGCGCGGTTGCGCAATAGAATACAGTCGAATTTAAGTAGAATTGCAAAATTAGCAGTAAAAAGCGCCTCCTTTGTATTAAAGGAGGCGCAGTTATTGTTTATTAATTTAGTGGGTTAAGAGGAAAGTTGCAAGGAAGAATGCGGCGATTATCCAGGTTACTATGGAAATGCTCTTTATCTTGCCCGTGCAAACCCTTAACAATACGCTTGAAATTATACCTATACCGATACCGTAGGAAATTTCGTAGCCGAACGCCATAACCGCGATGGTGAGGAACGCGGGAAGCGCCGCAACAGGGTTTGTCCATTCGATTTTGGTAACCGAGCTCATCATAAGCACGCCGACCCAAACGAGAGCCGTTGCCGTTGCCGCCGAAGGAATAAGCCTTGCTATGGGGCTTAAGAACATTGCAACTACAAAACAAAGACCGGTTATGAGAGCGGTAAAGCCCGTTTTGCCGCCCGCCGCAACACCTGCGGAGGATTCAACGAACGTCGTTACCGTGGAAGTGCCCGCGATTGCGCCGGTGGTGGTTGCGATTGCGTCGCAAAGCATACACCTGTTCATATTTTTGGGGTTGCCATCTTTATCGAGAAGGTTGCCCTTTTCGCAAGCGCCGTAAAGAGTGCCTAAAGTATCGAACATATCGAGCATGCACAATGAAAGCGCGGTTGTTATAACAAGCAAAACAAGCGAACCCACCGTATTATTGGCAAGATATGTTGAGAAATCAAATCCTTCGTAGAAAACTTTACCGGCAGATTCCGTACCCCAATTTGCGAACGCAGAGAAAGGATTGTCGAATTTTATTCCGCCGAATATTGCCGACGCAGCCGCGTTACCGCAGCCGTAAGCAATTCCCACAAGAATATAGTAAAGCGCCGTGGAGCCTAAAATTCCCCATAAAACCGCACCCTTGACTTTCTTTTTGGACATAATCGCAATTGCGATAACTCCCGCCATCATAATGAATGCGGGCAACATACCGCGCACGCTGAAATCTGCAGTCTGTCCGAGGAACGCATTGCCGGTTATAATACCTACCGTTGCGAGATAATTGGGGTCGTTGGGGTTAAGAACGTTGAACGAAAGAATGTCGGTTAAAGTCGCGCCGTCGTTAACGATAAAACCTGCGTTCTGAAAACCTATATAGGCAATAAACAAACCTAAGCCTACGCTTATGGCTTTTTTAACTTCGTCCGGAATAGCGTTGAAAATATACTTTCTTAAACCGGTTGCAGTTAAAATAATGAATATTACGCCGTCTAAAAGTGTGAACACCATTGCGTTTGCATAGGTCAGACCGGAACCGCCCAAAACCAACGTATAGACTATAAACGCGTTAACGCCCATACCCGAAGCTTGCGCCAAAGGCATTTTTGCAAGGAACGCCATAAGCATTGTTCCGACAATTGCGCCGAGTGCGGTAGCAATATATGAAGCCCCGAAACCTATGTCGACGTTATCGCCTATAATGTTCATAAACATGCTGGGGTTTACGATAAGTATGTAAACCATTGCCATGAAAGTCGTTAAGCCCGCAACTATTTCAGTTTTGTAGCTTGACTTTGCCTTGGTTATACCGAACCAGTTGTCAACCTTGCCCCAAAAGCCCTTGTGGGGGCTTTGCGCTTCCGCCACAGTTCCGTCAGGCGCGGGGGTTTCGGCAACCTGTGCCTCCGCCTGCACTTCGGGCTGTTCGGAAACTATTTCGTCTTCCGTTTCTTTACTCATCGAAAGTACCTCCAGATAATTTTTCATTAAGTGATTTTTGCGGTTTTGTGAACCGCAAAAGCCCCTGCAGGGGCTTGATTTCACTTGTTTTTCACATTGTAACACCAAATAAAAGATTCGGCAACCATTTGAAAGGGGGTTGCCGAATTTTGTCGGATTTTTTGAAAATTTATTTTATTAAAGCCGTACGCATGGCGTTTATAACGGCAAGGAGCATTACGCCCACGTCCGCCACAACCGAAATAATTAACGGGAAGCCTGCAATCCCTATGCTGAGAGCCATAATTGCAAGTTTGACGAGAAGCGAACCGGTTATGTTTTCGACTACTATTCTGCGCGTGCCCTTGGCTATTTTTCTTCCCTTGGGGAGAAGCGCTATATTGTCGGACACTAAAACCACGTCGCTGGCTTCGATTGCCGCGCCGGAACCGACCTTACCCATCGACACGGCGCAGTCCGCCGCGGTCATCACGGGGGCGTCGTTGACGCCGTCGCCGACGTATATAAGTTTTCCGTTCTTTTTGAGTTCAACGGCTTCGGTAAGTTTTTCACCCGGCAAAAGCCCGGCTTTAAAGCCGTCGAGCCCCGCTTCGCCGGCGATAATTTCAGCGCGTTCGGGCAAATCGCCGGTAAGCATTACGGTGCGGGTGACGCCGCCGCGTTTGAGATTTTGAATAGCTTCCTTTACGCCGTCCTTTAATTTGTCGTCAATTTGCACCGTGCCTTCGAAAACGCCGTTAAACGCGACGTATACGAGGGTTGACACACTTTGCACAGGAGTAAAAACAACGTCGTTTTCCTGTAAAAGTTTTGCGTTGCCGCATAAAAGAAGTTTGCCGTTTACAGTACATTTTACACCTTTGCCTGCGATTTCTTCGACGTTTTGCGCTGAGTATTCCGTTTGGATATCCGCAAACGCCGCCGCTATGGGATGGGACGAAAATTTTTCTGCCGCGGCGGCAAGGGCGAGAGCGTTTTCGCCTGTATAGCCGGTTATTGTGAAAGAACCTTCGGTGAGAGTGCCGGTTTTATCGAAAGCGGCAACCGTTGAAAGCGCAAGCTCGTCAAGGCACGTGGAGCCTTTGACCAAAATACCCGATTTAGCGCACCTGCCTATTCCGCCGAAGTAGGAAAGCGGAACGGATATTACCAGAGCGCAAGGGCACGAAATTACGAGGAAGTTGAGCGCTTTGTATATCCAGGTCTGATACGTTTCCCATCCGAAAACGCCGTAGACGGCGCATATTACCGTGGGAACGAGCGCAGCGACGATTACCGCCGCGACGCAGACTGCGGGCGTGTAATATTTTGCGAACTTTGTTATGAACTTTTCGGGTTTGGATTTTTTCGCCGTGGAATTTTCGACCAGCTCCAAAATTTTTGCCGCGGCGGAATTTTTGTATTCTCTTATAACCTCGGCTTCGATTACCTTTGAAAGATTTATGCTGCCGGAAAGAATTTCGTCGCCCTCTTTTACGTCGCGGGGGAGAGGCTCGCCGTTTAAACTCTTCATATCGAGTGAAGTTCCGCCGTTTATTACGCGGCAATCCACGGGTACCTTTTCGCCGGCTTTAATTAAAATTTTGTCGCCCAAACGCAATTCGTCGGGGGATATTACGCGCTGAACGCCGTTTTCGACAAGCGTTGCAAAGTCGCTTTTCAAGTCCATAAGCGCGGAAATTGAATTGCGCGAAGAACCGACCGCAACGGACTGTAAAAGTTCGCCTATCTGATACAAAAGCATAACGGCAACGCCTTCGACAAAGCCGTCGCCCGCGAATATACCCAGAGCAATGGCACCGATAGAGGCAATTGTCATTAAAAAGTTTTCGTCGAAAATTTTGCCTTTAACTATATTTTTCGCCGTATTGACAAGCACCGGATGACCGATTACGAGATAGGACAATCCGTAAAGAACCCATGCGGAAATTTTGCCTGCAAGTTCTTCGGTCGTACCGGTAAGTTGCAAAACAAGCGCGGGGATGAAGAGCGCTATTGAAACGGCAATTAAAATTACGTCCTTTAAATGTGTTTTAATTATGTTTTTTTGCGGCGCTTTGCCGTCAACGATTTTTACGTCTTCGAAGTGTGTTATGGTGTAAACCGCCTTTTCACGCGAGGCGGAAGTTTGTGCGTTTAATAAGACGCGCATATTGATGAAATCGACGGTTGCAGAAACGCCCTCGATTTTGTTGAGTTCTTCTTCCAGTTCACGCGCACAGTTGGCGCAACAGAGGTTTGCAATTTTGATTTTTTCGCCGTATACACGCGGAGTTTGCGCGATTTCGTCCGCGTGGCTATGATTATGGCAGTCACAGTCGTCACGTCCGCAAATATCGGATTTTACGGCGGGTTCGACTGGCAGGTTTGAGGGAATAACTTCCTCCACTTTTACTTCTTCGAAGTGAGCGCAACAGTAAACGACTTTTTCAAGCGCGGCGTCCGTGCAATCGCAGTGAACTTTCTGCGCCATAAAGTCTACGGTTACCGATATTACTCCCTTTATTTTTTGCAATTCTTCTTCAAGCTCGCGCGCGCAGTTGGCGCAATCGAGACCGCTTATTTTGATTACGTTACTCATTGCAGTTCAGATGCTCCTTTGCAACGCTTATCATTGTGAGAACGTGCTCGTCCGAAACGGAATAAAGGACTTTTTTGCCATCCCTTCTGCACTTGACGATTTTGTTTAACCTGAGTGTTTTGAGTTGGTGTGAAACGGCGCTCTGAAGTCCGCCGACAGCTTCGGTAATGTGTTCGACACATAGCTCGCCGCCGGAAAGAGCGAGCAATATTCTGAGGCGCGAAGCTTCGGAAAGCGCTTTAAAGCGCTCCGCCATTTCCCTGACGTTCTCTTCGGACGGCATTGCTTCGAGCGCGGTCTTTATTCGCTCTTTATGCAATTCTTCTTCGTCGCATACTTTATTTTTAATTATTTCGTTCATATATACTCCTTTTGGTTATCCGTTTATTTATATCATATGAAGTTATATTCATATGATAATACTATAATAGTATACAAAGTTGCCAAAGTCAAGCAGATTACGAAATTTTTAAAGAAAATTTTTAACGGTGGAAAAACCGAAACAGGAGCGGCGGATTTTTTTATAAAAAAGCGCCGGAGCTTTAATAAAGCTCCGGCTGCGGAAATATTTAATTATTACTTTTTGGTTTTGCGGGGTTTTTTAACCCGTTCGGTTTCAAAGCCCTCGTCAACGTCGCCCTTATCCTTGGGTTTGATTACAAGAAGAAGCACAATGCCGATAAGCGACGCACCCGCGATGCAAAGGAGAATGACAGAAGTCATATTGTCCTGTACCCAGGTGTCTTCGCCGGCCAAATCACGCACTTTGGGAGCCGCGGCAATGCCCATATAAGCTTTATCCGCCTGTCCGTCGGTTCCCTTAACTTCGCATGTTACAAGATAGAACGTGTTGGGGGTTTTGGGAGTAAAGCTACCGGAACCGTCCCACTTATATTCTTCGTACTTTTTATAATCCGCACTGTTCACGTCAACACTGTTGTTTCCGGAGGTTATCTGAATCGTTTCGAACCATCTGCGGCTGTTTACCGCGTTGCCGTTTGCGTCTTTAAAAGCAGTGTTTTCGAAAAGCTGTTGTTTTAATTCCATAAACTTTTCGTACGTCAACGCTTCTTCGGCATAATTGTAATATTCGGCACTGTCGAAAAGATAAAGCGTGTAAGTTGAAGTATACGAACCTGAAACGCCGTTAATTTCGAATGAGACACTCTTGGAATTATCGACGTACGCTATATCCTGCTCCTTGGGCTCCTCTATACTTAGCTGAGCCGCACCTACGTGGAACGTAAACCAGGGGAGGTAATCGCTCTTGCTTATACCGGAATCGTTTTTATCGGTATCCCCGCGCAAATCCCAGATTTCGCTTGACGCAAATTCCTGTTTTTCACCCTGTTCATCCAGATAATACATCTTTCCGCTTGCCGCATCCTGAGCGTAAATCGTGAAACCGTAGTCGCCTTCTTTGGTGATGGGAATGGACAAATCGTTGTATTTTTTGCCTGTTACCGGCGACTGCTGTGAACCGTTATTATAATATATGGAAAAGGACAGGTCTTCGTATGCGGTTATTTTATCGGATAAAAGACTGCTGTAAGTGTTTTCGGCAACTTCGATATGGTCAAACGCGGGCAGATAGAAATAGTTTTTGCTGCCTGCTTTTAAACCTTTTGCCGCTTTGTTTACTTCTTTTTGGTAAGCTTCTACAACCGCTTTCCACTGCGCGCTGTTCGGATTGCTCTTTATTACAGTTTCCGAACCCGAAGAATCCTCTTCGTTGTAATTGAACGTTGCTCCGATTTCGTCGTTTGCTACCGCGAGGTATTTTTTGCCGTCAATCGTTAAGAGAAGGTCGGGTTCGGCATACCAGTCTACAAGCACATAAGTTGACTGACCGCCCGTATAGGAATAGTCGGTAAGCTTTATAAACGCTTTGACCGCCGCCGTGACCTTTACGTTTTCATCAAATTTAGGGGTGTTATAATCCGCCGTTTGGGGAACATAGTGTTCTACGCGGGGAATTACGCGCTGTACGGTACCCGACGTTACTTCGGTGAAAAGTTTATTATCCGACATATCTTCGGGATTAAAATTTTCGACTTCTCCCTTAGCCTGCTTTTCGGTAAGAATATAATAGGAAAGCGTGCTGCTGGGGCTTGATTGGAGAACGTCTATTACAGTGTAATTGAATTTAATCTGTTCGCCGCTCTTTATGAAGGAAACGTTACCGTCGATACAAAGCACGGGAGGAGTGTTGTCCACTACGGTTGTGCCGGTATAGTAATCGTTGTCGTCCTCTTTGGAAGCGGATTTGAGTTTGAAGCTCTGTCCGTTGAGTTCGTATAAAGTCATAAGCGCGGGTTTTGCGCTTTCCCCCTCGGCAGGGGTTTTAAGTTCCGCTTCGAACGAAAGAGGAACGACCGTAAGAGAAGACGTCGTTGTATATTTTGCATGGGTGCCGCCGACGTTTACGAAAGCGCCCGTTACGGCTGCGGTTTCGTCGGAAACTTTTACGGCGTAGCCGTCGGCAGTTTTTTCGGTAAACTCTATCTTTATGCGGTTTTTATCCAGAACCGTATCGGACGTGAGATTTTTTTCGTTTTTATTATCGGTTATTATTACGTTTACTTTGCCGTCTTCGGTTGCGGGAACGAATATAACGTAATTGGAAGTTTTTTCATCCTTGGTTTTGTAATATTGCTGGCTTTCGAATTTTATTACGAATCTTTCAAAGTCGAGAGTTTCGAAACCGACTTCCATTTTAAAATAGCCTTTATCGCCGCGGACGGGATTTTTTATATCCTCCACCTCTTTTTCGACGGCGCCTTCGCCCTCGCCTTCCGTTTCGGTTGTTTTTGCAACGTTCTGATACCAGGTGTACGCGAGATGCTTTTTATAAGAAATTACGCCGTCCTTTTCTTTGATGGCGAACATAGTATAATATTCTTTTTCATCGCCGTTACCGGACTGTTCGTGCGCACGGAGTTCGGCGCCGGCAGAAGCGTTGAAAAGTGTTGTGGACGAGCCGTCCACAGTGGTGTCTCTGTCCGCACTGGCAAACATGCCCGTGCCGAAAAACGCGCCCAAAGCCGCCAGAAACGCTACGGCAAGCGCCAAAATTATACTTAATCTGATTTTTAAAGACTTCATATCTTTCTCACATCCGCGCCGTTAAGGCGCTCATTTAATTGAATTTCCGCGTACAGCCGTACGCAAAATAATTGTACCTGATTATTTTACTATAATAAAAAAGCGATGTCAATAATTTTTGCGCGCGGTTTGGGAAGAAATGTAAACTATGTTTACGTATTTTAACAGCGAAATCTGTTTACTTTTTAATAATTATGTGTTATCATCTTTTTGCATTCAGAGGAGCGGACGGGCAAAAGTAACCGTGGACGAAGGAATTTTTAAGGGAAATTCCGATGAGGCTGCGGCAAAAGGGCGCCTCCGCCGAGATGCGGGTTTCCTTAACCTGCGTCGGGCGCACGGGTTAATACCCTTGCGACTGTCACTTTTAGTGTTGCGCTAATGCCGTTTTTATTGTTTTTTGACAAATTCGGAGACAGCGCGGAGCTGTCTTTTTTATTTTTTAAGGAGTGATTATGAGTTCAAAAAAATATAAGGTGGGCGTGATAGGCGCCACCGGAATGGTCGGGCAGAGATTTTTACTGCTTTTGGAAAATCATCCGCAATTCGAGGTTGCTTGCCTTGCGGCTTCGGCATCTTCGGCAGGCAAAAAATATAAGGACGCCGTTAAAAAGTGGCATCTTGCCGAGCCTATGCCCGCAAAATTTGCGGACGTTACGGTTATGGACGCGGCGGCGGATATGAAAACCATTGCAAAATCGGTTGATTTTTGCTTTTGCGCGGTGAATATGCCGAAAGACGACATAAAGGAACTTGAAACGTCCTATGCAAAGCTTGAGTGTCCGATAGTTTCGAACAATTCGGCGCACCGTTTTACGGACGACGTGCCGATGATTATTCCCGAAATAAACGCGGAACATCTGCTTGTTATAAACGCGCAGAGAAAACGGCTTGGAACGAAGCGCGGATTTGTGGCGGTTAAGAGCAACTGCTCCCTTCAGTCTTACGTGCCGCTTTTGCACCCTTTGAAAAAATTCGGCATTGTAAGCGCGGCTGTGTGCACATATCAGGCGATTTCGGGCGCGGGCAAGACTTTTGAGACTATGCCCGAAATTTTGGATAACGTTATACCCTACATCGGCGGCGAGGAAGAAAAGAGCGAAAAGGAGCCGCTTAAAATCTGGGGTGAGGTTGTAAACGGAAAAATTGTGCCCGCGGCGGCGCCCGTTATCACGGCGCAGTGCGTGAGGGTGCCTGTTTCGGACGGGCACACGGCCGCGTGCTTTGTGAAGTTTGAAAAAAAGCCGGCAAAGGAAGAAATTTTGAAGGCGTGGGCAGATTTTTACGGCGAACCGCAGACATTGAAACTGCCCTCCGCCCCCGCTAAATTTATTCACTATTTCGAGGAAGACAACCGCCCGCAGCCCAAGCTTGACAGATATACCGAAAACGGAATGGCGGTTTGCGCGGGGAGACTCCGCGAGGATAATTTGTTCGATTACAAATTTATCGGATTTTCGCACAACACTCTGCGGGGCGCGGCGGGCGGCGCGGTTTTACTTGCCGAACTGCTTGCGGCGAAAGGGTATTTTGACTGAGAACGGAACATTTGCGAATGCAATTGATTACAATATATATACGGGGTAATTTAAAATACGCGGGGAGTACGCGGTTATTTTGAAAACAAAAAGAGGTTTATAATGATTGGATTTTGTAACGGGATTATTACGGCGATGATTACGCCCTTTGACAAACGCGGCGTGAACTTTGAAGAGTTCGGCAAGATGATTGAATACCAGATTGACGGCGGCACCGACGCTTTAGTGGTTTTGGGAACGACGGGCGAACCCGCGACAATGACCGAGGACGAAAAGGTTGAAACCATTAAATACGCCGTTAAAAAAGCCGCGGGGCGGATTAAAATTATAATAGGCACGGGCAGTAACGACACTGCAAAAGCGGTTGCGGCTTCGAAACGCGCCGAAGAGCTGGGTGCGGACGGCGTTCTGGTGGTTACCCCCTATTATAACAAATGCACGCAGGCGGGACTTTTTGAATATTACAAAGCGGTTTGCGCGGCGGTTAAAATTCCCGTAATCGCTTATAACGTGCCCTCGCGCACTGCCGTTAACATACTGCCCGAAACGGCGGAAAAACTGGCTACGCTGCCTAATATGGCGGGAATAAAGGAAGCGAGCGGCAATATGGCGCAGGTATGCGAGACGATGCGAAGAATCCGCGGGAAAATGGATTTGTATTCCGGCGAGGACTTTTTGAATTTGCCAATGCTTGCCATAGGCGGAGCGGGATTAATTTCGGTTACCTCGAACATTGCGCCCGCGCTTGTTAAAAAGATGTATAACCTTGTAAGGGATGGTAAACTTGACGAAGCGAACGAAGTGCAGGACTTTTTGTTGCCTTTGGAAGACGCTTGCTTTTTGGAAGTGAACCCCATACCGGTAAAGGCTGCCTATAATATGCTTGGATTTAAGGCGGGAACGCCGCGTTCGCCCCTTAGCGAGCTTGAGGACAAAAACAAGGTGATTTTACAGAACGCGATTGATAACGCGGGGTTAAAAAAAGTATGGTAAAGATTTTAATTTGCGGAATAGGCGGCGCAATGGGCGGAAACGTTTTGAATATTTGCGCCGAGGACGGCGAAACGGAAGTGGTTTGCGGGGTTGATTTAAGGGCTCCGGAAGGCGTAAAAGTGCCGGTATATGCCTCGTTTAGCGACGTTTGCACACCTGCGGACGTTGTTGTGGACTTTTCCTCCCCCGCCGTTTTGAAGGATGAGCTTGAGTGGGCGGTTAAAAACAAAAAACCCGTGGTGTTGGCGGCGACGGGGTACACGGACGAGCATATTAAAATGATAAACGACGCGGCGAAAAAGACGGCGGTTTTTAAAACGGCGAACTTTTCGTTGGGCGTGAACCTGATTGTAAAACTGGTTAAAGAAGCCGCGCAAACGCTGGGTGAGAAATTTGACATAGAGATAATAGAAAGACATCACAATAAAAAGGTTGACGCGCCTTCGGGCACGGCATTGATGCTTGCCGAGAGCGTAAACGCGGCATACGACGGGGGCAAACCGTATTTGAACGGCCGCGAGGGCGCGGTTGGAAAGCGCGGAAACGAAATCGGAATACACGCAGTGCGCGGCGGAACGATTGTGGGCGAGCACGAGGTTATGTTTGCGGGCGAGGATGAAATTGTAACGATTTCGCACTCGGCGCGGTCTAAAAAAGTGTTTGCGGCGGGCGCAATTAAGGCGGCAAAATGGATTTGCGGCAAAAGCGCCGGACTTTACGATATGACGGACGTTTTGGAAAATTTGTAAATTTCAGCGCTATAAAAATCCCGCGGGGAACAGACGTTGTTCCCCGCGGGATTTTTGCTTGTCAGGAATTAAATGTCTCAAAAGCAATGAGGACGCCTTCCTTAAAGCCCTGTTTATAGGCGTAAAGTCCGCGCTCGTTGCCGAGACTGCACATTAAATTATAAAGCTTGTTAATTTGTTCCTTTTGCGCTTGCGGCAACAAAATTTTTATCCGCTCGATTACTTCCTCTACCTCTTTATGTATCTTCCAGTAATTTTCGGTTTCTTCAGTATCCTCTTCACATTGCTTATTCAAATAAATTTCTTCTATTATTGATTTCATATAATTGCTCCTTATGATTATAATAATTCCACGAACGTGGAAAGTCAAGCAAATTTTCCACAATTGTGAATAATTTGAGTTATGGAAACTTTTGCGGAAAGGCTGAAAGAACTGAGAACCGAAAAAAATTTGACACAGGTGGAACTTGCAAAGGCTACTAATTTGAGCAAGAGTGCGATTTCTTTTTGGGAAAGCGGAGAAAGGACGCCGAATATTAATGCCATTATTGTTTTGGCAAAATTTTTTGAAGTTTCTGCCGATTATCTTATCGGTTTGGAAGATTAGTTATTTTATGAAATTCACTGAAAGGTTTAACGAATGCCTTAAATATTCCAATTTGAATCAGAGCGAAATTGCAAAATGTTGCAATACAACAAGGCAAAATATTTCGAATTTTAAAGCGGGCAGAACTTATCCGAGCATTGAAACGCTTTATCTTTTGTGTGAGTGTTTAGACGTTTCTGCTGATTATTTGTTAGGGCTGACAGATTGAAGTTTAAAATGGCAAATGTGGAACTGATTAAAAAGAGAATAAAAGAAGCAATTAAGACAAGCGGATATTCGCAGACGAAACTTGCGGAAAAACTTTCCGTTTCACCGTCGTGCGTGGCGCATTATGTTAAAGGCGACATTATGCCGTCGATTACAACTTTTGCAGATTTATGTTCGCTACTCGATTTAGACCCTGCCGATTTATTAGGTTTGGAAGATTAATTTAATATAATTTAAAAGCCCGCGATTGTAAATCGCGGGCTTTTTTGTTGTGACTGTTTTTTGCGCAAGAAATTGCGTTGCAATGCGCAAAAAGATTCTTCGGCAAGCCTAAGAATGACAGACGTATGAATGCGTTTCAGGCGAGAGAAATTCTGTCGGAGACGGAGCGGATGAATAAGCCGCGGTTGACGCCTTCATCTATGCAAGAAAGGACGAAAGACGACAATTGCGCAGTGGCGCGCGGGACTTTAAGTTCCTTTAACACAACGGGGATAAGCTCGTCGAGATACATACTTACTTTGCTCAGCAAAATACCCTTAATCATAGAAATTACGTCGAACGGGGTGTAATCCGATTCCTTGGAGCGCAATTGCGTTCCCTCCTCCACGCGGCACTTATCAAACGCGCCGAACTTATCCGTCTTGAAATAATAAGTGCTGCCGAGCATTTGAACGGACGGGAAATTACAGCTTTCTATTAAAGCGCGAAGTTTGTTTTGAAGTTTTACGCCGGATTTTTCGATGCCGAACAGCGAAAGCGTGCGTTCTGTTAAGAATTGAAGAGATATAGGCTCTTCGGCAGTTAAAACCGCCTTTATTGCCCTTGTGATTTCGGCGTCGTTTTCGCCGCTTAAAATATAGGCGGGCTCAACGGTTTTAATTTCCGCCTTAACCGCGCGGTAAGGCTTTTTGAAGTTGATTTGCGCGGGCTTACCGTCGGCAGTGAGCCTGTCCAGATAGTCCTTTAACTTTTTGATTTCGCGCTTGGGATTGTTGAAGAAGTTGATTGAATATAGCCTGTAGACGTTCCAGTTGTTGCGTTTTAAGGTTTGCACCTGCATTACGGAGCGGTCCTTTACTGAGAATTTGTTTGCACCGTCGCAAAGAACGGCGAGAATAAATTCGTGCTTGTTTTTGGGATTGACTACGGCTACGTCAAGTTTAAAGTCCGAAACGCCGACATCGCAACGGCAGTCGTAACCATAGCTTTGCAGTTCTTCCGCAATGAACTTACCTATGCCCTGACGGTTCAGGATGATGTCGCCGCTTCTGACGGAGATATTCGCCCTGCCTTTTTCGGCGAATTCCAAAAACGCTTTAAGCCCCGCCACGCCGCGCGAAGTCGTGCGCGACAAATCTATCATCGAATAGCGCATAGAAGAGAACACCAGCATCTCTTCCCTTGCGCGGGATACGGCAACGTTTAAACGGCGCCAACCGCCGAACTGGTTTAACGGGCCGAAGTTTAAAGAAATTTTGCCCATTTTGTCGGGACCGTAGCAGACTGAGAATAAAATTACGTCTCTCTCATCGCCCTGAACGTTTTCGAGATTTTTGACGAATAACGGTTCTTCTCTCTCGTAAGCCGCCTCCTCGAGTCCGCGTTTGGAAATTTCCTTGGATAAAAGCCTTTCGACATAAACCTGCTGAGGGGTGGAAAAAGTTACTATACCTATACTGGAACGGCGGAGTTTTTCGTCCTTTAAGCGGCGGATAACCTCCTGCACGAGAGCTTCCGCCTCTTCCTTGTTGCACTTTGTGGTTCCGCGCTCGTATACGCCGTTTTCGATATAACGGAGCGTGACTTTACTGTCGAGTGCGTCGGGCGAAGGGAAAGTGCAAAGCCGCGAAGAATAGTAAGTTAAATTCGAGAACGCAATTAAACTTTCGTGCTTGGAGCGGTAGTGCCAGATAAGGTGCATTTCGGGCATTCCCAAAGCCAGACAGTCTTCGAGGACGCTTTCCAAATCCTCCGTTTCGGGATGGTCTTCGTCCGCGCCGAATCCCGTGAAGAATGACGTGGGCGGCATCTGTTTGGGGTCGCCGACGATTATTGCGCTCTTTGCCCTTGCCAGCGACGGAACCGCCTCGCACGTGGGCATTTGGGAAGCTTCGTCGAAGATTACGAGGTCGAACAATTCGGGGTCGGCAGGGAGATACTGCGAAACGGTATTGGGGCTCATCAGCATACAGGGAGCCACAACCTTTAATAGTTCGGGAATTTCCGTAAATATAGAGCGAAGGTTCACGCCCTTTATATTGCCCTTTATTTTGCGCTGGAACGTCATAAGTTCAAGCGCAAGCTTACCTTCGGTTTCGGGCTCGGGGAGTTTTGAAACAAGCGTTGCACGGATTTTTTCCTTTGTGAGTTTTGAAAATTCTTCTAAAAGCTGAGAGAAAATCGCCGCGTTTTCGTCGAGAACGCTCGCCGAGAAAGCCGCAAGACTTTCATCCGCGGGAATATTAGTTTGAATAAAGTTGCGGTAAACGTTTTTACGGAAAGCGGAAAGAAGCTGTTTTCCGCTTATTTTACCGCTTTCCATAGCGTCGGTCATAAAAGTCAGGCCGTATTCGTTGAGCTTTTTAGCCGTTTGCTTATACATACACCAAGCGGGAAGCATATCGACGTTGTCGATTAGCGCGGTGCATTTTTTAGTGTAACAATCGAATACGTCTTCATCGTTATATGCGGATTTGTCAGCTTTGACGGTTTTTAAATAACTATCCGCACTGCGAACGAACGACGTTGCCGCATTTATTAATCCAATTACGAGAGGCTTTAACGCTCCGCCCTGCGATTTGACGCAAACGCTGTTGAACGCGTCCGCATTGTAGTCCATAAACGTTTCGGCGCAGATGTCGTGCAGTTCATAAAGCGGACGCATAAATTCGGCGCGCTTTTTTTCGTTTACGCCGCCGAAGCCGACGAAATTACTGCTTAAATCCGTATTGGAGAGCATCATTGCGCGAGCCTTGTCTATTTCAAGCGCACGGCGTATCCATTCCGTTTCTTCCTTTTCTTCCATCTGCCTGCCGCAACGGTTTATGCGCTTGATAACCTGCAAAAGCGTGCGGGACGAGCGGTAATTTTCACCCCAGTTTTCCAGTTCTTTTTCTATATCAGCGCCGTATTTATCGAGGTCGGGAAGGGATTTGAAGTGTTTGAGCCAATGCTTGGTCTCTTTGTCGTAGCGTAAGTTCGCGTTGTAGAACTTGTAAAGTTCGTCCCCGTCGCATTCAAAGAAAACCTTTAAGCCCTCTTCCTTTAAAACCGTGGCAACCGCGATTAAATTTTCAAGCTTTTTATAGGTGAATTTACTTACCTTCTGGTTAAACGTTTCAAGGAACATCCCAAGATAATTTTTGAGATGTCTGAGTTCGGCAAGAACCACGCCCGAAGCGCACAGCACCGCCGTCTTTGTCTTTTCGCCGCACTCGGTTAATCTTACTTCGGAAAAAGGCGAACGATAAACGCCGCCGCACTCCTTTGCCGCCGCCTGAGCGGTTGTGAGCATACTTTCGCATTCGGCAAGCTTTTCCTTAGTTAAGGAATCATAAAAAGTGCTTTCAATATTTAAAAGTTCGGGAGCGTCCTTGTTCTGAAGATAATATACTATGCCCTCGTAGACGGAAACGCCCAGTCTGCGCTTTTTATGGAGCGCCGCGAGAGGCGCACGCAAAGCGTTGCGGGTTTCGGTTATTCTTCCGCCGGCGCCCGTAAACTTTTCGTCATCGCACTCGGCAGTCAAAGAAAGAGTGTTTTCTATACTTCTTATAATTTCGCCCTTATCGGTAGATTTGCCGGAATGCAGTTCCAGACAGAATTCGCCCACGCCGACTTCGACAAGGCGCTTTTTAACCACCTGCAAAGCCGCCTGTTTTTCGGCGACAAATAAAACGCGTTTGCCGTGAGCGACGGCATTTGCGATTATGTTTGTAATAGTCTGACTCTTGCCTGTGCCCGGAGGCCCGTGCAGAACGAACGATACGCCGGTCTGTGAACGCGCTACCGCCGCATACTGCGTGCTGTCGCAAGGCAACGGAACAAGAACATCACAGGGGTTGCCGTTGTCCTCGTTTGCCGCTTCTAACTTGTTTTCGCCGAGCTTGTTGGCGTTTGACATCAGACTTTGGACAAGCGGGTTTTTGGAATAAAGTTTAATGTTGTTTTTGACGTCCGCCCACATTGCGTATCTTGCAAACGTGAACTGTGAAAGGTAAATATCTTCGTATACATACCAGCCTTTCATATTGGCGGTTTTTGCGCGAAAGACTGCGGTTATTTCCTTGGGGGAAAGTCCTTGTCCCTCTACTCCGCGGATATCTATACCGAATTCCTGCTTTAAAAACTCAAGCAAAGTTGTATTGACTTCGTATTCTTCACCCGCTTCCAACAACACTCCCTGCGTTTTGAGACGTTTAACCGTTACCGGAAGGAGGGCTAAAGGCGCGTATTTTTCTTCTCTGTCGTCTTCGTGTTTCCATTTGAGGAAACCGAACGCGAGATATAAGGTTTTTGCGCCCGCTTCTTCTTCGGCAGAGCGAGCTTTTCTTATAAGCGTGCCGGCAACTTCCTGCAAGTTTTCGGCTGAGGACATACAGCGGATTTTGCCCGAACGCATTTCAATACGTATCAGTTCCGCCATATTGCGGACTTCCTTGCCGTCACCGAAAAAAACGGCGTCCTTTACGGGAGTGTTTACCGGAAGAAGATTAAATTTGCCTTTTTCTTCGAGCTTTTGGCAAAACTCCTGTAAATCCGCACTTATAAGGTGCAGGCAATCCCGCCTGTAGCGGAAGTTTAAAAGATTGTTTTTGAGGGATAAATCCAACAGACGGCGCTGCCAGTTTGATTCTTTGGACGAAGTTTTACCGTATTCGTATTTCGACGCGTCGAAGACGTCTTCAGGACGGGCGTCGTACGAAAACTGGCTGTCGGCAAGAAGCTCGTAACCGGAACCCGTTTTGACCTTGAGCGGCATGGGATAAATTCCGCCTATCCGGCAACGTTTTACGTCTATGCAGATTTCATAATCTCCGTTTCTGAGTTTTGTTATTGCATGCGCTTCGCTCGTAGCGTAGCTTGCGTTTTTGTGGGCGAAGAAGTCTTCGGATTCGAATACGGTTATGTTGTTGACGCCGTCGGAAACGTATTTATCCAAAAGCTGCATATCGTCCTGCAAGGCGGACGAAAAACAACTTTCGGCAAGCCATACTCCCACACCTACGCAGTTTTTACCTATTAAAATCAAAGGATTCAATTTTGCCGCCTCGAAACAGCTTGCGGCAAACAGAGCCATCTGAAGCGGAGTTGCTGATTTGTTTTGAATAATGTCGGCGATATCGCCCGTACGCGTGAAAGAGGACAAATCTCCGCACGGCTCGCTTTCGACGTTTAGGCGGTGAATAGCCGCATAAAGAGCCGCGGCGGCGCCGCGCACGCCGCTTTTATCCGTGCCGGCATAGCCTGAAAACTCGGACGAATATCCCCAGGTTCTTAATTGAAGTCCCGCTTCGGCAAGAATTTTTTGACAGTCGGAAAGCTTTGGACGGACGAATGAAGCAAGCATTTCGGCGTTTCCTGAAAGTCCGCTCCAGCAATCTATGGGAATTGCCGTAACTTCGGCTGAAAGCGAACATATTATATCCGTACCGGACAGCAGTTTTACGCCGACGGTGCAGACTTCCGCATCCTCTATTTCCGCAAGATATTTGGGGTTTAATACGGCGGGAAAACTGACTTCGACGCTGCTTTCGTTGGGAATTTCTTCAATCTTTACGTCGCAAGGAAGAATGAGTTTCGTCGAACCGGTGACGGCTACGGTTAAATCCCTTGCACTCTCGGTTGCGGTGTTAAAAATTTTAAACGAAGTGAAAAGCGGCAGACGCGAATAATAAGTAGCGTAACCGACGTTGTTTAAAAGTTCGCCTTCGATTTCAATCGTGTCTATTTGCTTTTTGTTTTTAGCAGCCATATTTTGCCCTTCTTCCGCATATTTTTGCGTGTAATTTTTTCGTAATAATTTTACCACTTTTAGGGGTGACAGACAAGCGAATAATTAATTTTATTGACTTTTAATGGTTAGATTATAATAGCCAAATTCTTCAACGCTCTGGTATAAGCGATATATTTTTCATTTACCGTCATATCCGAATCCGCAACGGCAACCGCTGTGAACTCAAGCCCCTTACTTTCGTAGACAGTCATCAAATTGATTTTGGTCTTTGAAATTTTACCCGATTCTCTGAGTACGTTGTAACTCTTTTTAGAATAAGCGGAAAGAGATTGCTCCGTACATATTATGGCTTTTAACCCGTTTTTTCCGGTAAGCCAGCCGGTGACCAAACGCGCCGCCAATCTTTCCACCTCCGCGCCGTCGAAACCTATGGATTGCATATCTATGCCGAGATTCCGCGAAACGAAGTTTACTATTTTATCGGTATTGCGGTAGTTAAGCTTTAAGTTATAGAGCTTATAACCGATTTCTTCCCAGTTTTTTATTCCGCGCCACGGCGTGATATTCTGCTTTAAGTCGCCGAAAATATTAAAAACAGCTCTGTCGTTGACGGTTTTTATAACTTCGTATTCGGCGGGAGAAACGTCCTGCGCCTCGTCCACAAAAATAAAAGAATATTTCGGCGAGAGATTAAAGCCCAAACGCGTTAAAAGAAGACACATTGAAAACGGGTCGCTCTTTATTAAAGGTTTTAACGGAACCCCGTATTTTTGTTTGGCTTTACGCACCGTTTCCTTATAAAAAAATCTTAATATATCCGCAGTGTTTTCACACTTGCCTATTGCAGTGAAATAGGTTTCGCCGCGGAGCACGTCGGCAAAATCGTAAAAGACAATAAAACCGTTTAAAATGCGTTCAACGGCGGATATTGCGGCACTAATCTCGTTTTTTAGTTGCTCGCGTTTTTCTATGCCGTCGGCGTACGTAAGCACTTCGGAAGCGCCGATTTTCATTTTGTAGCGCTTTAAATCGGAAATTTCTTTTTCAACCGATTCGGAAAGTTTTGTAAGGTCCTCGATTGCGGTGCGGCAGATTTTATTGGAATAGCGGCGAAGAAATTTAACAGACTTATAGAAAGACAGAATCTGCCTGTAAAAATACGCATACCCTTTCATTCGGGCGTCGGAAATTACAAGCGAAAGGAATTCGTTTAAGTCGAGCACGCAGTTGAACATATAGCGGAACTGTTTGGTATAGTACAGCCCGCCGTCAGTTTTTTCCTTTATTTCACCCAGCACGCAACGGCGCACACGCAATCCGGCGTTTTTAAGTTTTTCATACTCTTCGGTCTGCATCTTACAGACAGTTAAAATTTCATCGATTACTCCGCGGCAATCGTGTGAAGCAAACATTCCGTAAACGCCGTCGAATACTTTTGAAAGCTTTGCGTCGGTTTCCTTTACGAACGACGGAGAATAGATATAACCGAGATACTCTTCGGGAACCGGTGCGTTAAAATCGGTTTTGCCGTCAAGGTTTATTCCGGCATTTTTTAAAAGATTTATAAAATAGCGTTCCAAGGTGCTTGTTTTAACTTTTTGAAGCTCTAAAACAGCGGAAAGCTCGTCGATGAACGCATTGAACGAATCGGACGGAGTAATTACCAGAACGTCGGTGGGGCGCACGCTTTCATTGTTGTACATTATATAAGAAAGGCGGTGAAGAAGTATCATCGTTTTTCCGCTGCCCGCAACGCCCTGCAAAATAAACCTGTCGGCTTCGGGGAGGGTGATAATTTCGAACTGCTTTTCCTGAATGGTTTCGATTATGTCGCAGATTTCCTGTTTTTCCTTGCGGGTGCGCAAAATTTCCTTTAAAAACGGGTCGAAAACCAGCGCTTCGTCGCGGCCTGCTATTTCCTCTTTTGAAAGATAACCGGACAGATTGAGGTACTCGTTTTTCATATCGAGCACCTTACCCTTGCCGGTGCGCAACGCACGGCGCAGAATGAGTTTGTAGTCGTAATCGTTTATGGAAAAACTCGTCCGGCTTTTCTGGTAATATTTTTGAGCGAGCGGAGCACGCCAGTCCACTATTTCAAGTCCCTCGTCGCCGTGCTTGCCGATATAGTAGCTGTTGTATCCCTCTTTGTCGTCGGTAACGTCCATTCGGGCGAAATAGGGTTCGTCGAAAAACGGTTTATACTCCTCTGTTTTTTTATTCAAACGCATAATTTCCGCGTTGATTTCAAGGACTTTACGATATTTTTCGGCATCGTAATCGGGGGGTTTTTTAAGTTCGTCACGTTCGGTTTTTAACCGTGTAATTTTTAACCTCAGCCTTGAAATATACAGGGCTTTAAGCATTGACATAACCGCGGTTATGTGTTCGTCCTCGTAAGCCTGCTGTTTTTCGCTGTCGAGTAAGTCCGAGAAAAACTGTTTGTCCGGTTCCTTGTGCGGTTCGATTAAGTTTTTAACAGTCTTGAAATCTGCCATATCCCCCAGTATATCACAGACTTTTAAAAAATGCAACAGGTATTTAAAAGTGTAAAAAAACGCTGCGGCGGATTGAAACTTACAACCCGCCGCAGCGTTGAAAAATTAAAATTATTTGTTCAGCGATTTAAACCATACGACCGTAAGAACAACGGTTACCGCCGCCGCAACGCCGTCCGCAATCGGCGCCGCCCACAACACGCCTTCCACCCCAAGATAAATCGGAAGCACACAAATTAGCGGTATCAGACAGACTAAATCCCTGATGAGCGACACAACGGTTGAAAACACGGGTTTGCCTGCCGCCATAAAAAAGATGGAAGTCATCTTTATAAAGCAAGTAAAAGATACGAGCATTAAGTAAATGCGGAAAGTTTTGACTGCAAACTGCCAGTAGGTTACCGGGTCGACTCCGTCGCTTACGGGGTCGCCGAACAATCCGGCAACCTGAGCCGGAAAGAGTTCGAATATAAGAGTTGCAACCGCGCCGATTATCAAAGTGCAGAGAAGTATAGAAAAATAGAGTTTTTTTACTCTCTTTGTATTTTTTGCACCGACATTGTAACCGATTATCGGCTGACAGCCCAAACATATACCTACGACTATGTTGATTACTACGGCGAACACTTTGTTTTCGACGCCCATTATTGCAATCGGAGAATATTCGCCGTAGATTGACTGTTCGCCGTAATGCGCCAGCATATTGTTGCCGACCGTAGCAATGATTACTATTGTTGCCTGCGTGATAAAAGAAGATACTCCGAGTTTCGCCGCGCCCGAAAATTCTTTAAAGTCCGGAATAAGGCTTTTTAAACCGAGCTTAAACGTTTTTGATTTGCGCCAAAGATAAAAAACGGAAACCGCAAGCGAAATTATCTGACCGATAACGGTTGCCCAGGCGGCACCTGCCATACCCCAGTGAAGCGCAAAAATGAAAACCGCATCCAAAGCTATGTTTACTACTGCGCCGGATATCATCGAAGCCATAGCCCAGCCGGGAGAGCCGTCGGCACGCACAATGCTGTTAAGCATATTCATCAGCATCATAACGGGGAAAAATGCAAGAATGACGTCGCAATATTCCACGGCAAGGGCAATATTTTTTTCGCGTGCGCCGAATAGCGTTAAAAGCTCGTATTTAAGCGGAAAGAAAACCGTTATTAAAACAAGACTTGCCGCCAGCGTTAAGACCACGCCGGTTCCTATTGCTTTGTGCGCGTTTTCGGAATTCTTTTTTCCCTGACAGATGTTAAGATACGCGGCGCAACCGTCCCCGAACCACCAGGCAAACGCCTGCGCGATTACGAAAAGCGGAAACACGACGCCGGTTGCACCGTTGCCCAAAATGCTGAGTTCGCTGTTGCCGATAAAAATCTGGTCTATTATATTGTAAAGCGCGCTGACGAGAAGCGACAGCACGCACGGCACGGAAAATTTGAGAATAAGACGGGAAATTTTTTCCTCGCCAAAGTAGCGGTTACCTTGTTCGAAACTCGTTTCCGTTGCCTGTTGTTCGTTCATTTATGCGTTTTATTACTCCCATTCGATAGTTGCGGGGGGTTTGCTCGTTACGTCGTAAACTATGCGGTTTATGTGCTTCACTTCGTTTACTATGCGGTTGGAAACTTTTTCAAGGACGTCGTAAGGAATACGCGAGAAATCCGCCGTCATAAAATCGGTTGTGCTTACCCCGCGGAGAGCAAGCGTGTAGTCGTAAGTTCTGCCGTCGCCCATAACGCCGACGGAGCGCATATTTGTGAGCACCGCAAAGTATTGGTTTATGTCTCGGTCTAATTTTGCCGCGGCAATCTCTTCGCGGAAGATTGCGTCAGCTTCCTGCAAAATCCGAACCTTTTCGGGAGTGATACCGCCGATTATGCGGATAGCAAGCCCGGGACCGGGGAAAGGCTGGCGCCAGACGAGTTTATCGTCCAACCCGAGCGCGGTGCCGAGCTCGCGCACTTCGTCCTTAAACAAAAGGCGGAGCGGCTCGATAATTTCTTTAAAATCAACATAATCGGGAAGTCCGCCCACGTTGTGGTGAGATTTAATCACCGCCGCGTCGCCAAGCCCGCTTTCGATTACGTCGGGGTATATGGTGCCCTGAACGAGGAAATCTACCTTACCGATTTTTTTAGCCTCTTCCTCGAACACGCGGATAAATTCCTCACCGATTATTTTGCGCTTTGATTCGGGCTCGGTTACGCCCGCAAGTTTTGAAAGGAACCTTTCGCCCGCGTTTACGCGAACAAAGTTTACGCCGCTGTCCGCAAACGCCGCCTCCACCTCGTCGCCCTCGTTTTTACGCATTAAGCCGTGGTCAACGAAAATGCAGGTAAGCTGACTGCCGATTGCGTTTGCAAGCAGCTTGCAAGCAACGGAGCTGTCCACCCCGCCAGAAAGCGCCAAAAGCGCCTTGCCTCCGCCGATTTTTGCGCGGAGTTCGCGCGTTGCCGTTTCGGCATAGCTTTTCATAGTCCAGTCGCCCTTGCAACCGCACACGTTATAAAGGAAGTTGCCGAGCATATCGAACCCTTGTTCGGTGTGATTTACTTCGGGATGGAACTGGGTGCCGTAAAATTTCTTTTCGGGGTTTTCGATTGCGCCGTAGGGGCATTTGCCGCTGCGGGCAACCGAACGGAAACCTTGGGGAAGGGTTTTTATGTAGTCGTTATGACTCATCCAGACGACTGATTTTTTCTTTAACCCCCTGAATATCTGAGACTTTGTATCAAATGTGCAGTCCGTTCTGCCGAACTCCGCCGCCGCTTCTTCGCTTGCCGCGCCGATTTCGCCGCCCAAGCCGTAAACGAGGAACTGCGCGCCGTAGCATATACCTAATATAGGCACGCCGAGTTCGAAAATTTCTTTACCCGTGCGGGGAGAATCTTCAAGATAAACGGATTTGGGACCGCCAGTGAAAATTATACCTTTTAAATCCATTGCGCGGATTTCTTCGATAGGAGTTTTATAGGACTTGACCTCGCAATAAACGTTGTGTTCGCGTACTCTCCTTGCTATTAACTGGTTGTACTGACCGCCGAAGTCAAGAATTAAAACTTTTTCGTGTTGCATAAGTTCTCCTTTTCGCAAAAGTTTTTTCATAGCTTAACTGCAATTTGTTATGCTTGCCGCAAGCGCGGCTAAAACTTTTGCGGATTTAAGGGCCGCTTGCCCTTGAATTGCAATTTTTAGGGCAAACCTATTATATAATTGCAATGTAATTACTAAAAATTTAAGGCGCAAGGAAACTTACGCCTTTATAAGGTTAACCTTTGGGGGAATAGTTGGGCGCTTCCTTTGTTATCGAAATATCGTGGGGGTGCGATTCAGCCAAAGAAGCCGCCGTCATTTTAACAAACTTTGCGTCCTTGCGCAGAGATTCGACCGTGCCGCAACCCGTGTAGCCCATACCTGCGCGCAAACCGCCCATAAGCTGAAAAATAATATCCGCAAGAGCGCCGCGGTAAGGCACTCTGCCTTCGACGCCTTCGGGCACGAATTTGACTGCGTTGGACTGGAAGTATCTGTCCTTACTGCCCTTTGCCATTGCGGGAAGAGAGCCCATTCCGCGATAGGACTTGAAGCTTCTGCCCTGATAAATTTCGAGTTCGCCGGGGGATTCCGTTGTTCCTGCAAACAGCGAGCCTATCATAACCGCACTGCCGCCTGCCGCAATAGCTTTAACTATATCGCCGGAGTATTTTATGCCGCCGTCGGCGATTACGCGCTTACCCATTTTGTCCGCCTGCTCCGCACAGTCCATAACCGCTGTGAGCTGAGGCATACCGATTCCCGCAACGATACGCGTAGTGCATATAGAACCGGGGCCTATGCCTACTTTTACCACGTCTGCGCCAGCGTTGATTAAATCGCGCGTGGCTTCGGCTGTTGCAACGTTGCCTGCAACAAGAGGCAAGCCGGGATAAGCTTTTTTAACTTTTTCAACCGCCTTTACTATGCCCATCGAATGCCCGTGGGCGGAATCGAGAACGACAATATCAACCTTGGATTTAACCAGTTCGGCAACCCTTTCCAAAACGTCGGCCGAAGCGCCGATTGCCGCGCCCGCAAGGAGCCTTCCGTTTTTATCTCTGGCGCTGTTGGGGTACTGAATAGTCTTTTCAATATCCTTAATAGTTATTAAGCCCTTTAAGATGCCGTTTTTATCAACTATGGGGAGTTTTTCTATTCTGTGTTTGCCGAGAATTTTCTGCGCCTCTTCCAGAGAAGTGCCCTCGGGCGCAGTTACCAGATTATCCTTTGTCATAACGTCGGCGATGGGCTGGGAGAAATTCGTTTCAAAACGCAAATCGCGGTTTGTGAGTATGCCCACGAGCTTGCCGCCGGTTGTTATGGGCACGCCGCTTATTTTATATTTTGCCATAAGTTCGCAAGCGGCGGAAACAGGCTGTTCGGGCGTGAGGTGAAACGGGTCGGTGATTACGCCGTGCTCGCTGCGCTTTACTTTGTCTACCTGTAAAGCCTGTTCTTCTATCGTCATATTCTTATGAATGATACCTACGCCGCCCTCGCGAGCCATTGCTATTGCGAGTTTACTTTCGGTAACCGTGTCCATAGCCGCGCTTATGAGTGGAATATTCAAATTTATACCCTTGCAAAGAGTGGTGCGCAAGTCTACGGTGGAAGGCAGTACGTTAGACGCCGCCGGAATTAATAACACGTCGTCGAACGTAAGCGCTTCTTTTACAATTTTACTCATATTCATTACTCTCCTTGGTGATTTATTACAGTAGTTAAAATTTTCGTAACGTTATCAAAAGTTGCCTGTTCATCCGCGGACGGAACGACATCCGCCCCGTCGAGAAACTCTTTGAGCGCCGTTGCCGTCTGCTTGTCCATTGCTTTGCCGACTTCAATCGTCAAAGAAACAACGGCGTTGCCGGAAGGAAAACCGTTTGAGCCTGCAAGCGAGCTTTCGGCGGTTTTTAAAGCGCCCTCTTTGTCTCCCCTGCGGTATTGCGCGGCGGAAAGGTTGCTTAAAACCCATTGCTTTACGCCGTCTTTATCCGCACAATAGTCTTCGAACCTTTCGTCGTCGGCAAACTGTTTGCAGTAGCTTATTATCTTTTTATCGTCTTTTGACAGAATGCTGTAATTTGCACAGGCGTATAAATCGTCAACATCTCCGTAGTATTTATAATTCAGCGACGAAAAACTTGCGGCAAGCGAATAGTTGCCGAAACTTTGGCAAATATCCGCAGTTGTACGCGGAAACCCGAAGCAGAGAATTATTAAAGCGAGTATAAATGCGATTATTACCGCCAGCACCGTCTTTAAGGCGGTTTTAAAAATTACTTTATTCAAACCTTTCACCCAAACCGAATGCTATAAGATTATTTGGATTATTTTATCACACCCGATTTAAAAACGCAACTGTTTGAAATTATAAAATAATCATAATTTACGAGTTGTAAAATATAAATATTTTATGACAAGAAAACGCACGTTGATTTTAACTTTTACAGCGGCGCTCGCCGCAATTCTTTTGCCGCTTATAGGATGCGGCAGAGGCGTGGATTATACTAAATATATTTCCGAAAAGCGAAGCGAAGTATATCTTTACGAGGACGACTCGGTATCGATAAAAATTCAGTGTTCCGAAAAAGAACAGCCGTTTGCCGCGGACGGATACGTGGGCGACGTTTCGCCGCTTGTGGAAATTTTCGTTTCTCTCCCCAAGAACCCCGAAGAACTTGAAGTGAGCGTTGAGGGGCACGGCGGCGAGATGAATTACCAGGCTGTTGACAAACGGTTTGAACTGAGTTTTTCAGCGCCGTCCTTCAAAAAGGACGGGGTTGAAGTGACTTTAACTTTCGACGGTGAAAGCAAAACCTTTAACGCGCTTTCGGTGAAGTATTCGGGCGTTATGAGCTGCGAGCAGGCGGTAAACTGTGTTGCCGAGCACGATAAGCCGCTGTTTGAAGGGTTGACGAAGAACAACCTTTTCGACGGAGAAATATTCGTACGGCTTTTATACGACGAGGGGTGTTATTACTATGTGGGCGTCTGCGACAAAACAAAACATATAACCGCCTTTCTGATTGACGGAGAAAGCGGAAAAATTTTGGCAACAAAGTCGCTGCAGGGATAAAATTTTTTTAAATACGTCCGTATATGCATTATTTAACAGCAAAAACGCCGGTTAAGCTCCGGCGTTTAAATATTCTATGATTATGCTGTTTTGCACGAAAAGGTATTCGTCTTTGATTTTAAGAGTTTTTGGCGAAACCTCAACATATTCGCGGGTCTTTTGAATTGCTTTCGCATATTTTTGCGTGAAGTCCGCTCCGAAAAGGGAGGCGTAATCTTCCAGATTTATTCCTGCGGCTGTGCGCAGGGCGAGCATTATAAACTCCTCTTCCTGCCCCGCCTTGTCAATTTCTTCGCGGTTTACCACCGCAAAATGATTTGACAGAATACATTTGAAATATTCATCCAAATCGAAGGTGTTAGTCATTCGCACATTGTTTATGCACGACGAAGCGGAAACGCCGAAGCCTATATATTCGCCCCTCTTCCAGTAATTTAAATTGTGTCGGCTCTCTTTGCCGCGCTTTGCAAAGTTTGAAACTTCGTATCTCTCATAGCCGAGGGAGCGGAGTTTTTTAACTATAAACGCGTACATATCGGCAACCTCGTCTCCGTCGGGGAGTTCGCCGTTTAAATATTCGGTGTAAATCGGAGTGCCGTCTTCCGGAGTCAATGCGTAGGTTGAAATGTGATTAGCGCCCGAATATGCCGCGGTTTCGATGGATTTTTCCAAGTCAGCTATGGTTTGATTTTTTAAACCGAACATTATGTCAGCGCTGAAATTTTGCCCTTTTAACAGCTTTGCGCAGTTTAAATAATCCTTTAAATTATGTATTCTGCCCAAATCGGCAAGTTGGCTGTCAACCGCCGTTTGCAGTCCAACGGAAAAGCGGTTTACTCCGCACTTTAAATAAGTTTGTATCTTCTTCGCACTAACAGTGCCGGGGTTCATTTCTATTGTAATTTCGGCGTCGGCGGTTAAATTAAAATATTTTTTTGCCGCCGCAATAAGCATTGCTATGTAATTTTCATCGATTACCGAAGGCGTTCCCCCGCCTATATATAGCGTTTGAAAGACGTAATCTTTAAGCTCCGCCGAACGCATAGCCATTTCGCGGTAAACGCACGCCATATAACTTTCGGCATAACAAAGTTTGTCCGGAAACGACGTAAAGTCGCAATAAGAACATTTAGATTTACAGAACGGAATATGAACGTAAATTCCAGCCATTAGCCGCCCTCCCAACGGAATTTTTTAAGATTTATTTTGTTATCTGCCGACACTTCCACGCCCTCGGATAAAAGCATTGCCTTTTGAATATCTATTCCGCCGAAAGCGAAGCCCGAAGTTAACGAGCCGTCGGCAAACACAACTCTGTGGCAGGGGATAACCCCCGGCTGAGGGTTACAGTGAAGCGCCCAACCCACTTGCCTTGCACAGCGCGACGCGCCGATTGCGCGGGCAACGTCGCCATAGGTTGAAACCTTGCCCTCGGGAATATTCTTAACAACGTTGTAAACCTGCTCGAAAAATCCGTTACCGTGTTCAATCATATTGCTCTATCTCTATTATACCCT
>CAQTYU010000007.1 GCA_948890655.1 Christensenellaceae bacterium | reverse complement strand
AACGTGGGGCTTGCTGTTGTCGTACTTAGCCTTTGCCATTTTTGTTTCTCCTAAATTAAATTTTTTTATAAAAATGATAACTTCCGCGCCGTGGGGCGCGTCGCAGCTATCTATCATTATTGCTGCTGTTAAACACTCTGTTTAGCGTTGCCTTTATTATAAATGAAAAATATTAAAAAGACAATTAAAAAAGAGTGATTTTTTTGAAAAATTTGTGCGCTTTTGCGCGGAACGCAACAAAACTATGCAATGCATATATGCATTCTAATTCTTCTTAGCTCTTTCGCCGATAACTTTTTCCGCTACCGACTTGAAAGGTTTTTATGGTTTGCCGCATACGCGGCAAGGCACTACGCCTCACAAAATATTTCAAGCCGCTGAAAAAGTTAAGTCAGATTAGTTTCGTTTAGCTCTTTCACCGATAACTTTTTCCGCTACCGACTTGAAAGGTTTTTATGGTTTGCCGCATACGCGGCAAGGCACTACGCCTCACAAAATATTTCAAGCCGCTGAAAAAGTTAAGTCAGATTAGTTTCGTTTAGCTCTTTCACCAATAACTTTTTCCGCTACCGACTTGGGAACTTCGGCGTAGTGGTCGAACTGCATTGTGAATTGACCTCTGCCCTGAGTTCTCGAACGAAGGTCGGTTGCGTAACCGAACATTTCGGAAAGGGGAACTTCGGCGTCAACTACCTTTGCGCCCGCTCTGTCGTCGGTGGAAATGATTGTGCCGCGGCGTGCGGTTACGTTGCCCATTATATCGCCGAAATAGTCGTCGGGAGTGATTACTTCAACCTTCATTATGGGTTCGAGAAGCACCGCCTTTGCCTTTGCCATACCGTCTTTAAAGCCCATGGAGCCTGCAATCTGGAAAGCCATTTCGGAAGAGTCGACTTCGTGGTAGCTTCCGTCGTAAACCTGAATTTTGAAGTCAACTACTTCGTAACCGGCGAGGAAACCGTTTTTAGCCGCGCCGCGGATACCCTTATCGATTGCGGGAATATATTCCTTGGGAATGGAACCGCCGACGGTTAAATCTTCGAAAGTATAGCCTGAACCGGGTTCGCCGGGAATCATGTGAAGTTTGCAGTGACCGTACTGACCTTTACCGCCGGACTGACGCTTGTACATACCTTCGCAGTCAACTGCCTGACGAATAGTTTCGCGATAAGCAACCTGAGGCGCGCCGACGTTGGCTTCAACTTTGAATTCGCGCAGAAGTCTGTCAACGATAATGTCGAGGTGCAATTCGCCCATTCCGGCAATGATGGTCTGACCGGTTTCCTGGTCGGTGTACGTTTTAAACGTGGGGTCTTCTTCTGCAAGCTTGATAAGCGCGAGAGTCATCTTTTCCTGTCCCGCTTTCGTCTTGGGCTCGATTGAGAGCTGGATAACGGGGTCGGAGAAAGTCATCTGTTCAAGAATGATAGGATGCGATTCGTCGCAGAGCGTGTCGCCCGTGGTGGTGTCCTTTAAGCCTACGATTGCGCAGATGTCGCCCGAGTAAACCTTGGGGATTTCCGTACGGGTGTTTGCGTGCATCTGAACCAAACGGCCGACGCGTTCTTTTTTACCCTTTGTAGAGTTGTAGCAATAGGAGCCTGCGTCCAGAACGCCGGAATATGCTCTGAAATAAGCAAGTCTGCCCACGAACGGGTCGGTTGCGATTTTGAAAGCAAGTCCCGCAAAAGGTGCGTCGTCGGAGGTAAGTCTTTCCTCTTCCTTGCCGGTATCGGGGTTTACGCCCTTTACGCTGGCTACGTCCACGGGGGAGGGAAGATAGTCGATTACCGCGTCCAAAAGCATCTGTACGCCCTTGTTTTTATAAGAAGAGCCGCAGAGCACGGGGGTGCATTTCATTGCGATGGTGGCTTTGCGGAGTCCTTTGCGGATTTCGTCGGGAGTAAGTTCCATAGTTTCAAGGAACTTTTCCATAAGCTCGTCGTCGCCTTCTGCCGCAGCTTCCATAACCGCCATATGCGCTTCTTCAGCCGCCGCAAGCATGTCCGCGGGGATTTCCGCCTTGTGGTACTGCTTGCCGTCTTCGGAATCGTAAATTTCGGCGTTCATTTCGACGAGGTCGACTATACCCTTGAAGGTGTCTTCCTTGCCGATGGGAAGTTCGATGGGAACGGGATTGGCGTTGAGCCTTTCCTTCATCATCTGCACGGCGCGGGGGAAGTTTGCGCCGTTGATGTCCATTTTGTTGACGTAAGCTATGCGGGGTACATTATACTTGTCCGCCTGACGCCAAACGGTTTCGGACTGAGGTTCGACGCCGCCCTTTGCGCAGAACGTTGCAACCGCGCCGTCGAGTACGCGCAGAGAGCGCTCTACTTCTACGGTGAAGTCAACGTGTCCCGGGGTGTCGATGATGTTTATTCTGCACTCCTCGCTCTTGGGCTGACCGCTTCTCGTCCAGTGGCAGGTGGTAGCGGCGGAAGTAATTGTAATTCCGCGCTCCTGTTCCTGTACCATCCAGTCCATGGTTGCGGAACCGTCGTGCGTTTCGCCGATTTTGTGATTTATACCGGTGTAGTACAGAATACGTTCGGTAGTGGTGGTTTTACCGGCGTCGATGTGCGCCATAATACCGATGTTTCTCGTACGCAATAAGTCGTATTCTCTTGCCATAAGTTACCTCTTAAAAACGGAAGTGAGCGAAAGCCTTGTTCGCTTCTGCCATTCTGTGCGTGTCTTCCTTTTTCTTGACAGCGCCGCCCGCATTGTTGTATGCGTCCATAAGCTCTGCCGCGAGCTTTTGGCTCATTTCGCGTTCGCTTCTCTTACGGGTGGAAATAACCAACCAACGGATTGCAAGCGTCTGGCGTCTTTCAGGTCTGATTTCGATGGGAACCTGATAGTTCGCGCCGCCGACTCTTCTTGCTTTTACTTCCAGAACGGGCATTATGTTGTTCATTGCCTGTTCGAAGATTTCCATTGCGTCTTTACCGAGTTTTTCACTCATTATATTGAAAGCGCCGTAAACGATGTTCTGTGCCGTTCCGCGCTTGCCGTCGTACATAATCTGGTTGACGAGTTTGGTGACAACCTTTGAATTATACACGGGATCGGGTAATACGTCCCTCTTGGGAACGCCGCCTCTTCTGGGCATAAAATCCTCCTTTTTCGTGCAAAAGCTACGGTTTTGCACGAGATTGCTTTTGCCGTGAAAACGTTAACGGCCGAAATAAATCCGCCATTGCGTTTTCCGACGCAATTATTTTTATTTTATTTCGTTTTAAGGGTTTACCTTAAATAAGCTAACGCTTGCCGTTGAACGGTAGCGTAACTTCTCCGTTATTTATATCCGGAAAAACGGATATAAAAACAATTCAGATGCAGGCAATACAAGGCGCACGGGCATTTTAAGGGGGTTATTAAAAGCGTAACCCGCAAAAAAGCCGGTGCAACGCAGTAATGCGCCGCATATGGGTTGTTTTAACGAATACTGCCTACTTTTATCGGTAAGGGTAAATAATTCCGAAACAAGTAGGGAAAGTTCTCTCACAAAAATTTTCGGCTAAGATGCGCCTTCAAATTTTTCGTGATTTAAGGGCTGCTTGCCCTCTTTGCGCAATTGCTTTTGCACACTTATTACTAAATTGCGCAAATTCACCCCGCTCAGGTTGCTGCCGCAACAATTTGGGTCTGTGGTTTTTGCGCGCAACATAAGTTATGCGTAGCTTATATGCGTTTTATTATGACTTGGGTTTTTTAGCGCCGTAACGCGAACGCGCCTGCATGCGCTTGGAAACGCCTGCGGTGTCGAGTGCGCCGCGGATAATGTGATAACGAACGCCGGGCAAGTCCTTAACACGGCCGCCTCTGATGAGTACGGACGAGTGCTCCTGAAGATTGTGTCCTTCGCCGGGAATGTAAACGGTACCTTCCTGCTTGTTGGTCAATCTTACCCTTGCGATTTTTCTTATTGCAGAGTTGGGCTTTTTGGGCGTGGTCGTCGTAACCGAAAGGCATACGCCGCGCTTTTGAGGGCAATTGTCCAAAATGGGCGATTTGCTCTTATAAACCTGTCTTTCTCTGCCGTTTCTTATAAGCTGATTAATCGTGGGCATTGTGATTCCTCCTTGTTTTACTCGGATTGCTCCTGTGGAATATTCACCTTTACCGCTACCCTTAAAGCGGTTTGGGGGATAAGCGAGTTATTATTATAAAGAAAATAACTTTTGCGTGATTAGCGGATTACTCCATACTAAACATGCAAAAGCTATTTTACCAAAGTCATTTTCAATTGTCAAATGAATTTCGGGCTAATTTAATATGACGTCCTTTAAACTTTCGTACTTTTCGGCGGCAATGCGGGCGAGAAGCTTGACGTCGTACGCGCCGGAAAAAGCCTCGTCCGAAATCGCCTTTGCCGTAAAAACCGTTTCGACCGGAAATTTTAAGTTTTTGAGTTCGGTTAAAATTCTGCCGCTCTGACGGGTGCCCATAAAGTCGCCGCCGCCGCGGATTTTTAAGTCGGCTTCGGCAATTTTAAAGCCGTCGGAATTGTTTTTGATTACGGAAAGGCGGGCGCGCGATTCCTCGGTATCGTTGCCCATAAGTAGAAAGCAATAACTTTTTTTATCTCCCCTGCCCACTCTGCCGCGGAGCTGGTGAAGCTGGGAAAGCCCGAAACGTTCGGCGTTGTAAATAATCATTACGGTTGCGTCCGGAACGTCCACGCCGACTTCGATTACCGTTGTGGAAACCAGACAGTCGAACTCTTTGCGTTTAAACGCGGACATTATGGAGTTCTTTTCTTCGTCCTTCATTTTGCCATGCAGAAGAGCGATTTTTACACCGGACAATTTTACTTTTAAATCTTCGTAAAGTTCGGTTACGGACATTACCGTACCCTCTTCGTCTCCCTCGATTTTGGGGCAGACGAAATAAGTCTGATTGCCTTCTTTTGCCTGTCTGCCGACGTAGGCGAGCATATCGTTATACTTGTGTTTAGGTATAATCGCCGTGGATATATCCTGCCGTGAACGCGGTTTATCCTTGATTTCGGCAAGCGTTAAATCGCCGTAAAAAATTAACGAAAGCGTGCGGGGTATGGGAGTTGCGGACATAACCAGCACGTCGCAACCCGCGCCCTTGTCACTGAGAGACGAGCGCTGTGCCACGCCGAAACGGTGCTGTTCGTCGCACACGGCAAGCGCGAGATTTTTGAATGAAACGTCGCCCTGAATTACGGCGTGGGTACCGCAGACGACTTTAATTTCGCCGGTTTGCAGACCTTTTTTGATTTCGCGCTTTTCGCGGCAATTCATAGAGCCCGTAAGAATACCGACTCTGTAGTCGGGGAAAAACTTTTTTAAAAGCGCCGCGTTTTGCTGTGCAAGAACCTCGGTGGGAGCTATCATCGCCGCCTGATAACCTGATTTAACCGCCATATATACGGCAGTTAACGCAACCGCCGTTTTGCCGCTACCTACGTCGCCCTGCAACAGCATATTCATTTTATGCGGCGAATGAAGCGCGGAAAACACGTCGTTAACAGCCGAGATTTGACCGCCCGTGAACTCGAACGGAAAACGCGACATGAAATCACGGACGTCGGATTCGGTTACGGAATACTCGTTGAGACGGGCTTCCTCACGCCCGCCCTTTATTACCTTGAAAGCTGAGATGAGCAGGAAATATTCTTCGAGCGCTATACGCTTTGCGCCCTCGCGCACGTCTTCGGCAGTTTCGGGGCAATGCACTTTTTTATACGCCTCGGCAAGGGGCATTAAACGGTATTTTTGCGCGATAGGGGCGGGAATATGGCTTGATAAACGCACTTTTTTAAGCGCGTCGCGGATTGCGATTCTGACAACGCCCTGCGTTAAACTTCCCGATAACGGATAGACGGGGATTATGCCCTTAAGACTGGAATTTCTTTCGGCGCTTTCGAACGCGGGATTAGTCATCTGACAACCGAAACCGTAGCTGTTTTGCACTCTGCCGTAGAAAAGATACGTGCCGCGGCGGAGTTTTTCGGCGACGTAAGGCTGGTTGAACCAGATTGCGGTGAACGAACTTTCACCCTGCGAACAGTACGCCTTGACGTACGGACGGCGGGCGTAGCGGTTTACTTCGACGTTTGTTACTTCCGCGGCGGTGAGTATGTAATCGTTGTGGTAAGCGTCCTTTAAGAGAGTTACGTGACGCAGGTCGAGATAGTCGCGCGGGTAGTGGCGCACAAGAGATTCGACCGTATATATATTGAGTTTATTGAAGTCGCGTTCACGTTTTTCGGACACGAACTTTAAGTCGGTGAGTTGCATTTTGCGCCTATAATTTAAGGGAGGCGTTGACCTCCCTTTATCATTTTATATCAGATTTTTCGGAGAACCCCGAAACACAAAAAACCAAAATTAAAAAAGCGAGCAGAACAAGGAGTGCGGGGAAAACCTGAAAGAGCATACATAGCGTACGCTGCCGAAAGTTGCCGCAACACAACAAAGTTATGCAAAACTTATATTGATTTTACTCCAAAGACACCATGTAATAGTACACGGGCTGACCGCCGAAATGGAAATCGACGTCGCAGTCGGGGTAAATTTCGGAAAGTTTTGCCGCAAGCGCTTCGGCGTCCTCTTCGGTTACGCCTTCGCCGTAATAGAGAGTTATCATTTCGTGCTCGTCGTTTTTGAGCGCGTGTATGAGTTTTATTGTAGTTTCGCCTACTTCGGCGCCTTTGGCGAGTATGCGTTTGTTGTCAAGCCCGATTATATCCCCCTCCTTTAACTTGAAACCGTTCATTGTGGTTTCGCGCACGGCGCGGGTAACCTGACCGGACGACACGTTATCGATTGCGTGCGTCATATTGGTCTTGTTTTCGGGAACGGAAGCTTCGGGATTGAAAGCAAGCGCAGCCGCAAAGCCCTGCGGAACGTTTTTGGTGGGGATTACGTGTATCGTACGGTTGGTTACAAGCCCCTTTGCCTGCTCCGCCGCGAGTATTACGTTTGAGTTGTTGGGGAACACGAACACGTTGGACGCATTAATTTTTTGAACGGCGTCCGCTATATCCTGCGCGGAAGGGTTCATTGTCTGTCCGCCCTTTATTATTCTGTCGCAGAGGAGGTCCTTAAATATTTCTTCAAGCCCCGCACCGGCGCAGATTGCAAGCATGCCCATTTCCCTCTTTTCGGCTTCGAGCTTGGCTTTTAAGGCGCGGTTTTCCTCTAACATATTTTCGATTTTGATTCTGTCGAGTTCGCCCAGTTCCAATGCGTAGGAAAGCGCGACGCCGGGAGTGTTTGTGTGAACGTGGACTTTTACCAGTTCCAAATCGCCGATGCAGATGACGCTGTCGCCTATCTGCATTAATTTTTCCTTTAACTTGTCGATGTCGGCAAGGGTTGTCATCTGTTTTAAGTTGATGACGAAAAACTCGGTGCAATATGCAAATTCTATATCGCCGAGGTCAAGATTTATTATGTCGGAATTGTCGCCGAAAACTTCGTCTTCGGTTTTTACGTTTGCAGAAGCTTCGGTGGGGATGTCGCCGAGGACGCTCTCGTCGCCTGAAAGCGCCGCGAGGAAACCGCGCATTATCGTCATTAAGCCGACGCCGCCGCTATCCACGACTCCCGCTTTTTTAAGAACGGGGAGAAGTTCGGGCGTTTTTGCAAGCGCTTCGTCGCCGACTGCGATTAAAGCGTTTAAATATTCGACGAAATCCTTGTGCTTACCCGCGAGCTTGCCGGCGGATTCCGCCATAAGCCTTACTACCGTTAAGATTGTGCCCTCCTTGGGAGTGGCAACCGCGCCGTAAGCGACTTTTGCGCCCGCTTCGATTGCCTTTGCAAAGGTGCGGGTATCGAAAGTGTCGTTTACGTTTTTGATGACCGAACAGATTCCGCGGAAAATCTGGGAAGAAATTACGCCGGAGTTGCCGCGGGCGCCCTTTAAAGCACCCTTGGAGACGGAATCGCAGATTTCCTGAAAACGGTTGGAAGAACACGCGTTCATTTCCTTTACCGCGGATTGCATGGTAAGCGACATGTTAGTGCCCGTGTCGCCGTCGGGAACGGGAAAGACGTTTAACGCGTCGATTTTGGTTCTGTTTATTTCAAGCATTCTCGCACCGGAAGCGACCATCTTTCTGAATTCGGTGCTGTTGACTGTTTTTTGCATATTAAATTACACCACTTTTCAATTTTAAAATAACGTAAAAAGTAAAGCTATAAATTTTTTACAGCTTTACCCCTATGATGTTGACGTTTACCGTATCCACAATCATACCGGTGAAGCGTTCGACTTTGTACTTTACGCTTTCCTTTAAGGACTCCGCCACGGCGTTTATGGAAACGCCGTATTTTATGATTACGTTGACGTCTATGAAAATTCTGTCGCCCGAGGTTACGACTTTAACGCCTCTGCCGTCGGGCTGCTTTTTTAAGAGTTCGGAAAGAGAATCTGTAAGCTTGCGCGAGACCGTATCGACAATACCGTAACATTCGAGCGCAGCGTTTTTGGCCACCTTTGCGATGGCTTGGTCGGATATTGAAATTTTGCCGTAAACATTGCTTGTATTGACCGACATTTGCTCTCTCCTTTTTTTGATATTTTATATTATTTTTTTTTATTTTGCAAGTATTTGCCGCGATTTTAAACAAATTAGTGAATTGCGTTTAAAATTATTTTGGAAAATAAGTAAAAAATTAAAACTTTAAATGCAAATTTGATTGATTTTTTTTGTTTGCCGTGTTATATTGAACAAGGTCGCAATTTATTACGGCTTTATTTTCAGCTTTTATTTCAGCTTAAAAACCGCGGAGGTGTTAAAATATGTCGAGAGTTTGCAATGTGTGCGGAAAAGGTCAGACGACGGGAAACAACGTGAGCCACTCCAAAAGAAGAACGAGAAGAACTTTTAAAGCCAACGTTCAAAAGATTTCTTACCTTGAAAACGGCAAGCAGGTAACGGGCTACGTTTGCACAAGATGTCTTAAAACCGTTGAAAGAGCGTAAAATTTTAATTTGTGTTTAAAAAAGCCGTATGGAGATTTCCATACGGCTTTTATTTTTTGCGGCAGCAGTTAAAGCAAACAGAACGGGGCGGTGCACCGGCGACGGCGCACAAACAAAAGAATAACCCGACGCGGGGCGGAATGAAACGACGTTGCACACCGCTTGCGCGTTTTAAATATAGTGTACCTGCGCGGCTAAAAACGCGTTATTATTGTATGAACCGCCGTTAGCGCTATCGTGGGACTTGTCCACCGCTATCTGCGTCCACTCGAACTGTGTGCCCGAAAAATAAATATCCTTTAAAGCGGGGCAATTGTGGAAAGCGTGACCGACGAAGAGCTTGCCGTTTGTGTAATAGATAGGGCCGTTTACTTTTTTTATCGTTGCGGGAAGATAAACCGATTCGAGCGCGGGACAATAGCCGAACGTGCCCGCTTCGATTGCCTCGATATTTGCGTAAATTTTTGCGGTTTTCAGTTTTTCGCAGGTGTGGAACGCGCCGTAGCCTATGCCCGCAGTCTTGCGGGTTACGGGGTTGCCCTCTTCGTCCTTTTCAGGGTTGCCGTCCTCGTCCAAAACGGGTTTATAAATATCGGTAACCGACGCCGGAACAGTTATTTCAGAGAGAGCCGTTTCGTAAAACGCAAGCTCGCCGATTGTGGTTATGCCGTCGTGCAGGGTTATACTTGAAAACTTCGTGCAGCCCTGAAAGCTTTTGGGACCTATTACTTTGACAGTTTTGGGAAGAGTTATCGTTTCAAGCGAAGTGCATCCGAGGAATGCGAGCGGACCGATTTCTTCGCAATTTTCAGGCAAGCCGGCGAAAGCCAGCATTTTACTTTGCGCCAACATACTTTGGGGAACCTTCGTCATTTTGTTGCCGCTTGCAAACGACGCGGCGGTGAGCGACGAACTGTCGGCAAAAGCTGCAACGCCTATTTCCTCTACCGTGGCGGGAATTGTAAGCGTTGAAACGCCCGTGCCGCGGAAAGCCTGTCCGCCGATTGATTTTAACGAACCGTTTTCGGGAAAAGTTATACGGCTGAGATAGGCGCAACCGTTGAAAGCTTTTTCGCCGATTTTGATAACAGACGCCGGAATAACGAGATTTGTTATCGCACTGCCGGCGAAAGCGTTTTCTGCAATTTCGGTTACGGGAAGATTGTCCTCGCCGTAGGTCGCCGGAATTTCAAGTTCGCCCGAAAGCGCGGGCCTGTAGCCGGAACATGTTACCGAATACGTTTGGGTTTCGGGATTTAATATATAATTTAAACTTGCGCTGCAACCCGAAAAAAACGCGAGGCTTGCAGATAATGCTGAGAACGCGACGATTATTGCCGCGGTAAACGCGGCGCACTTTTTCTTTGCCATAGTATTTTTATTATACCACACGCGCGCGCAAAATGCAAGGGGAAAGCCCTAACCGATTACTTCTTTAAAGACGCGGATAAAATTGAGCGTGCACATCTTTTCGAGAACGGAGCTTTTTAATCCTCTCAGATTAAGGTAATTCAACAGCGCGGGCATACGGGTGCAGTCCTCTAACTCTTTATAGGCGGGGATGCCGTCAAAGTCGCTGCCGAAAGCGGGAACGTCTTCGCCGCCGACGGCTAAAATGCGGGATATGTGACGGTAAACGGCATCAAAAGCGTTGAAAATTCCGTTTTTATCAGTGAGAAAATCCTTGCAGAAATTGACGCCTATGACGCCGCCGCAGCCGGCGATTTTTTTGATTTGCGCATCTGTTAAATTGCGGCTGACATTGCAATCCGCCGCCGCGTTGGAATGGCTGGCAACGAGCGGAATTTTACGGCCGGTTAACAAATCTTCGACGCCGCCGTCGGAAAGGTGGGAGATATCTATTATAATTTTAAGCCTGTCAAGCTCTTCCGCCGCTTCTTTACCCAAAGCCGTTAACCCCTGCGGGTTGCGCTTTTTGAACTGCGGCAAGCCGTCTTTAAATATCAGATTCGGGCGGGCGAGCGCGTTTTCTTCGTTCCAGACAAGCGAAGCCATACAAACGCCGCGTTCCTTTAATTTTTGAAGTTCAGACAAGCCGGTTTTGATAAAGCCGAGGTTTTCGATTGTTAAAATACAACCGAGTTTGCCTTGTTTTTCACATAGCGCAAAGTCCTTTCCGCAAGTTACGGAAAGGACGCTTTTTTTGTGTAGTTCAAGCATATGCGCGTAGTAATTTAAGTTTTGTTCAACTTTCAACTTTGCTTCTTCGGGCGTTTTGCACTGCGTGAATACAGCGAAACACTGAGCGAGCGCACCGCTATTTTCAAGCTTTTTAAAACTTGTCTGCAAGTTGCCGTCGTTTAAACTTTTGCCGTTTTTAGTGCACTCGGTTAACGTATCACAATGTAAATCTATATATTTCATTTGCGGAATATGAGCCTTAAAATCTTACGTACGGGTTTAGGCGGTTTGATACAGATTACCCTCATACAGTCCCCTCCTCTTTACATTATATGCTTTTAACGGGCGGGAAGGTGATTGTTTTATTAACGTTACTTTTTAAGGTTGGCGATTGTAGCCGCCATATCCGAAGACTTGAACACCGCGGAGCCGGCGACAAGCACGTTTGCACCCGCCGCTCGGATTTGAGCCGCGTTGTCTTCGGTCACACCGCCGTCGATTTCGATATCCATATCAGGTTTGCCGATTGCCAAGGCATATTCCCGTGCCTTTTTAACTTTTTTCAAAACTGCGGGAATGAATTTCTGACCGCCGTAACCGGGGAAAACCGACATCAGCAGCACCATATCGCACAGAGGAAATACCTGAAAGATTCTTTCAACCGGAACGTCGGGGTTGACAACTGCGCCGCACCTTACGCCGCAGGATTTGATGAGTTTTAAGGTTTCTTCGAGATAATCCGGCGAAATTTTAGCGCACGCGCCGTAGTGAACGGTTATTATATCCGCGCCGGCTTCTGCAAAGAATTTAATCTGGGTTTTCGGGTGCTCAATCATGAGGTGCACGTCGAGCGGAAGGGTTGTTAACGGGCGGATGTTTTTTACCATTTGTCCGCCGAACGTGATAGGTTCGACAAAACTGCCGTCCATTACGTCGCAATGGATTAAATCCGCGCCCGCCGCCTGTAATTTTTTGATTGATTCGCCCATGACGGAGAAATCCGCCGAAAGTATAGAAGGCGCTATTTTTGTCGTCATATATCTTCTCCTTTAAGGTATCCTGTTCTTAACTGTCCGCAGGCGCCGGCGATGTCGTTTCCCATACTTCTGCGGAGCGTTGCCGAAAGCCCGCCTTTTTCGAGCAAGCCCAGAAAACGGTACGCCTGCTTATCGGTTACGGTTTTAAGGTCGCGCTCTTTTACCTCGTTCAGCCTTATCAGATTGACGTGGCAAGGTTTGCCCTTTAACAACGCAATCAGTTCGTCCGCATGCTGCGCGTCGCAGTTTTCGCCGTCGATTAAGGAATATTCGAAAATGTACCTTCTGCCCGTCTTTTCAAAATAGTATCCGCACGCCTTTAAAATTTCGGCTATGCCGTATTTTTTTGCTATCGGCATAGTGCGGGCGCGCCCCTCGTCCGTGGTTTGGTGCAGGGATATGGTTAAATTAACAGGTATTCCGCCGTCTGCAAGGCGGTAAATTGCGGGTACGATTCCGCAGGTGGAAAGCGAAATGTTGCGGGCGGAAATATTTAAGCCGTCTGGTGCGGTCACATTCTTTAAAAAGGCAAATGTGTTACCGTAATTGTCAAGCGGTTCGCCGCTGCCCATTAAAACGATATTAGTGACGGCGCGGGTTTTTAAGTTGCCGCCGTGAAGAGCGTTGACGGTTAAAATCTGGCTTAAAATTTCGCCCGAGGTCAGGTTGCGGACAAGCCCGCCGAGGGTGCTTGCACAGAACTTGCAACCCATGCGGCAACCGACCTGTGTGGAAACGCACTGGGTGTTGCCGTATTTGTATTTCATAAAAACGCCCTCGATTACGTTGCCGTCGGCAAGCGAAAACAGATATTTTTCGGTGCCGTCCGCAGAGGTGAGGGTGCGGATTATTTTAATAGGCTCGTCCTCGAAATTTTCGAGAAGTTTTTCGCGCAAGGCGGCGGGGATATTGATTTGGGAAATTTTTTTGCCGAGCGTCAATCCGTCGTAAACCTGTTTTGCGCGGAATTTTTTTTCGCCGACGGAGAGTATTAAGTTTTCAAGCTCAGAAAAGCTTAAATCCTGTAAAATCTTTTTCATTTTATAATTTCGCAAAGCGCGTTAAAGCACTCTTCCATTGCGCCGGCGGAGGGCATATGCCCGGAATTTTTTATTACCTTTACGGTTACGTTTTGGTTATTGCAAGACTTTGCCGCATTCAAAACGTATTGAGTTGACGTTATTATATCGCTGTCGCCCTGCAAAAGTAAATATTTTATTTTAAGTTCGGAAAGGCGGGGCGTTAAGTTTAAGTTTAAAAGTTCGCGCCATAAAGTTTTGTTAAAGCGGTAACCGTTTAACGCCACGGCTTTAAAGTCTTTAAAAGTGTAATCCGGGCTTGTTAAAAGCCCTTTTACGATTTTGCCGACGGGCGCGGGCTTTGAGTTTTTGTTTGTGTAAGCGTTGGTGTATTTGTTTAACAGCTTGTAAAGCGTTTTTAAATTTTTATCGAGAATTTCGTACTCGCAGCCGGCGCCGTCAGAAAAGATTTTCGCGATTTTTCCCTGCACCTTTAAGGGCGCGTTGAAAAACGCGGACTTTATTTCGCCGTTGAAAAAAAGATTTTTAAGAACCTGCCCGTAAACGAACGCGCCGTCCAGCTTTTCGGGAACGCGCACCGCCGCTTCGAGCGCAAGCATACTGCCCCAGCTTACGCCGAAAAGATATAACTTGTTTTGCGGAAACCGAGCTTTGATTTCAGTTATTAAATCAACGGTCATATCCACGAAGTTTTCGATTTTAAAGCCGTCGCCGATTTTATAATCGTTCGCGCCGCAACCGAGCTGGTCCCAAAAGACGATTACCGCCCTTTTTGTCCATTCGGGGAAAAGCCCGCGGCATCCCACGCCGAACGGTACGGGCGAACCGGGACCGCCGTGAAGAGCGATTACGACGGGTAAGTCTTTTTTGTAACCTTCTAAAAGCACCTTTTGCGGATATCTGCCGAGGTTGAGCGTTAAAAGCGAAGAAACCCCACATTCTTTTATGTAATTTTTTCTTGCCCTGTTCATTGAGTGCTCCTTAAAGCTTTTTGAATGAGGTTAAATAGAAACCCGCGCCCATAGAAATGTGCGGCAGAAACTGCAAGCCGTAGTTTGTTTGCCTGTTTTTAAGCGGCGAAACGGGAATGAATAAAGCATATTCCGGGTGTAATTTTAAAAACGCGCATACCGCGGTGTCGTTTTCTTCAGGCAGAACCGAACACGTGGAATAATAGAGCGTGCCGCCCTTTTTTACGTAACGCGAGCAGTTTTCCAGAATTTTAAGCTGAATTTGTTGAAGAGCTGTAATATCCTCTTCTTTGCGGAAAAGTTTAATATCCGGATTTTCGTTGATTACCCCCGTACCCGAACAGGGGACGTCGCACAATACCGCGTCGAACGCGTTTTCGTAAGCGGGATTAAAAATACCGCTGTCAGCCTGAACCGCGGTTACGTTTTCAACGCCCATACGGCTTGCGTAGGCTTTGATAAGCTCTACCCTGTGAGGGTGAAGTTCGCATGCGGTGATTTGCTTGAATTTTTTTGACAGAAAAACCGATTTGCCGCCGGGAGCCGCGCAGGCGTCCAAAAGCGTTTCCCCCGCGGATATTGCCGAGCAAACGGCGGTTGAGCCTATTGAACGAAAAGTGTAATCGCCCGCAAAAAAGTTTTCGTCGCGGACGAAATTATTGAAGATGTAAACGTTTTCAAACGGCGTGTCAGCGTGCAAGATATTGAGATATCTTTCGGCGTTACGCTCGAACTGAACGCAAATCCCCTGCGAAGGCGCGCATAATATATCCTTTGCCTCTTCCTTGTAGCTGCGCTTTAATTTTTTGACGAGCCACAGGGGCGCGGAGCTTTCCACGCTTAGACTTTGTGTTGGATTTTCGGGCAGCGGCGGAACTTTGTACGAGCGTAAAAACGCGTTTATGAAACCCGCCGCGCCGGACTTGCCGAGTTTTTTGGCTAAGGTTACCGCTTCGTCCACAACCATATAGTTGTGCTTTTGCATAAACTCAAGCATATACAACGCGGTTTTTAATATTATTTTAACGGAAGTTTTCGGGGGTTTTTCCGTATTCGACGAAATTATCCAATCGAGGTAAATATCTTTTTCGAGCACGCCGTAGCATATTTTTACGGTGCGCGCTTTATTAAAAGGCTCTACAGGGGTTTCCGCAATTGCCTGTTTTAAAAATTTACCCCCTATATATACCTTGTTTAAAATTAAATAAGGGTCGCAAAAAGGGTTATTCAAGAACGTCGCCCGCCTTTATTTTTCTGCCGTTTACAAAGTCGGACGCTTTCATAATTTTTCCGCCAGCGGGCTGGAGTTCGGTTATTAAAACGGCGCCGCCGGCGCACTTAACCGCAATTCCCCGCTTATCAGCGCGGAGAACTTCGCCGGTTTGCCCTTCCCCGCTTTCGGTCAGTTCGGCGTTTAACACGTTTAAAGCCGCGCCGGAGTGAAGGCAATATGCCGCGGGAGAAGGACTGAAGGCTTTTATGAGCCTTAAAACTTTTTGGGCAGGAGCATTGAAATTGAGCTTGCCGTCCTGCTTTTGCACTTTTTTGCAATAAGTAGCCGCGCTTTCCTCCTGCATTAACAACTGGGTTTGTCCGCTTTGCAACAGGTTAACCGCCTCCACAGCCGCTTCCGCGCCCAGATAAGATAACTTTTGCGTGAGTTCGCCGCACGTCATAGAGCCGATTTCGCACCGCTTGACAAGAAGCATATCGCCCGTGTCGAGTGAAAGCTCGGTCTTCATTACGGTTACGCCGGTATGCGTTTCGCCGGCTGATATTGCCGCCTGAACGGGCGACGCACCGCGGAATTTGGGAAGAAGCGACGCATGGATATTCCACACTCCCTGCGGAAAACAGTCCAACACATTCTGCGTTAAAATCTGACCGTAGGCGCAGGTAATCATTACGCCGGCGCCCAAGTCTTTCAGCGTTTTAACGTTTTCGCGGATTTTGGGAAAATCGTAAACGGGAATACCGTGAGAAAGCGCGCATTCTTTTACGGGAGTGGGCGTTAAAACGCGTTTTCTGCCCGTAGGCTTATCAGGCTGGGTGATTACGGCGACTATATCTTTGCCCGCCTTTATTAAATTTTCGAGAGCGGGAACCGCGAACTGCGGAGAACCGGCGAAAACTATTTTCATAAAATCTCCTTGCGGCGCGGCGAGGATTTGCGTGGAACATACACGAAAGTATACGCTCGGAAAAAACACAACAATACATTGCGAAGTTTATACCCCGGCGCCGAATTAAAATGCGGCTTACTCTTCCGGCGGTAAATCGTAAAGCTCGTCGGCCTTGTCAATGTATAAAACGCCGTCAAGGTGGTCAAGTTCGTGGCAGACGGCGCGGGCAAAAAACCCTTCCGCCGTTAACTTGTGTTTTTTGCCGAAACGGTCGTAATATTCCGCTTTGACTTTGTAAGGGCGTGTAACAGTGCCCTGCTTGCCTTTTACGGAAAGGCAGCCCTCCGGTCCTGCCTGCGCGCCTTTTTGCGAAAGAATTACGGGATTGATAAGTTCGAAAAACCCTTCTTCGACGTCGATTACCACTACGCGGAGATTAACACCGATTTGCGGCGCGGCGAGCCCCGCGCCGTACTCCGCGCGGACGGTTTCTTTCATATCGTTTAAAAGTTCCCCAAGGGCGCCGTCGAAGCGCTTTACCGGTTTGCATATTTCTCTTAAAACAGGTTCGCCGACCTGAAACACGAATCTCTTTGACATAATTTTCTCCTTTTACGGAATTAAGAAAGATTTGCGGGGTTTTCCTCGACGTACACTAAGCAGTCGTTTGAGGAGTTCTGCACAGAAATTGCGTAAATTTTTTGCAGGAGCTTTCCGCTTTTGAGGCGCATAAGCACCTGATAGCGGTGCTTGCCCTGAATTTTTTTGACGGGCGAGTGCATACGGTTTAAAAAAATGAACTCGTCTTCTTGCTCGGTTTTGAGATTTTCTATTGCGAGCCAGACAGCTTTAAGCGCCGCAAGAGCTTTTTCCTCGTCTTCGGAAGTAACCATAACGCGGCATATAAGCGAATAAGGAGGAAACAGCGTGGCCTTTCTTAAATTTATTTCGTGGGCGAAAAAGCCCGTGTAATCGTAATTGACTGCGTAACGCAGGATGTAATTTTCGGGGCAGTAGGTTTGCAAAACAACCTTGCCCGCCTCGCCCGCGCGCCCGCTTCTGCCCGAAACCTGCGTAATGAGCTGAAAGGTGCGTTCGCCGCTGCGGTAATCAGAAAATTGCAGGCTCATATCGGCGTCGAGTATGCCGACAAGCGTTACGGACGGGAAATCGTGCCCTTTTGCTATCATCTGAGTGCCGACGAGAATATCGGCTTCGCGCCTGGCGAAACGACTTAAAATTTTGTAGTGCCCGTCCTTGCCAGAAACGGTGTCGTTGTCCATCCTTAAAATTTCAGCCTTCGGAAACAGTTCCTTTAATTCGGCAACCACCCTTTGCGTGCCGGTGCCGCCGTAGCGGATATGTTTGCCGCCGCATTCGGGACATTCGGTTACCATTCGGTATTTTGTGCCGCAATAGTGGCATTTAAGGCAGTTCTCTTCGCTGTGGTAAGTTAAGCTTACGTCACAGTTTTTACATTTCGCAACGTAACCGCAGTCGCGGCAGATGATTTTTTGAGAATAGCCGCGGCGGTTTAAAAAGATTATCGCCTGGTTGCCGCTTGCCAGCGTTTGCTTTAATTCTTCCCTCAACGCAAGCGAAAACGCCGAGTTATTGCCGCGCTTTACTTCTCTGCGCATATCCGCGATTATAATTTCGGGGAGGGGCTTTTTATTTATTCTGTCGGGCAGAGTTATGAGATTATACCGCCCTTCGGTTGCTTCTATATAACTTTCGACCGACGGCGTTGCACTGCCGAGGACCAGCTTGCAGCCGTTGTATTCGGCGCGCATTTTTGCGATTTCGGTTGTGGAATAGCGCGGAGCCGATTCCGAAACGTAGGAAGAATCGTGCTCCTCGTCCATTATGATTACGCCTAAGTTTTCGAGCGGAGCGAAGATTGCACTGCGCGCGCCTATGGCGATTTTTGCTTCCCCCGAGCGCAAGCGCCACCATTCGTCGAATTTTTCGCCTGCGGAAAGCCCGCTGTGCAGAATTGCCGCCTCGCCCTTAAAACGGGCGCGGAGCTGGGCGAGCATTTGGGGAGTTAACGAAATTTCAGGAACCAGAAATATTGCCGTTTTGCCCTTTGCAATCTGGTCGGCAATGAGCGTTAAGTATATCTCCGTTTTTCCGCTGCCGGTAACGCCGTGAATTAACTGCACTTTTTTTGCAGAGTTTTCTATACTTGCAATCGCGGCGGACTGAGCGGGAGTTAAAACCTTTTCTTTTTCTTCCTTTTGCAAATCCGTGAAAGGATTGCGAACCTTGCGGATTTTTTCGGTTGTGAACGCGCCTTTTTCAACGAGAGCGTTTACGGCGCCTCTTCCGAACGTATTGCAGAGAGCTGTGAAATCGTATTCGCGCTTGTCCTTTAAAAAATCGAGCGCAAGCCGCTGCTTTTGCGCGTTTTTGGGGATTGACACCGAAATATCATTGATTTTTGCAATCGTGCGATAGACCTCCCGCACGGTGCCGCGGCGCATTTCAGTAGGCAAAAAAAGGCGAAGCGCCGCAGCTTTTGGAACGCGGAAGCGCGAAGAAATGCGCTCCATAAGCGAAAAACATTCGGGAATGAGCGCGGGAAGTTCGTCGAATACGGAGATTATCGGTTTTACCTTTTCGGGAGGGTACTCGGAAGTTTCGCTTATTCCTATAACGAAACCGTCGATAGAGGTTTTGCCGAAGGGCACCTTTACCCTGCTGCCCACGGCTAAATCGCCGGAACATGAGTATTCGAATATTTTGTCCACCTGGGAGTGGGCGATGTCAACGATTACCTGTGCAAACACGCGGGAATACGGTTAGTCCTTAACGCACTTTATCTTGCCGTCGGCAATTTCCTTGCTGGCAACGGCGAGTTCTTTGATTATTTCGTTGCCTACGGGGGTGTGTCCCGCGTTTTGTTCAATAATCTGTCTTGCGCGTTTGGATGCGACTACGCAGAGGCAATAGCGCGAAACCGGCTCGTCTTCGGCGCCGAGCTGCTTTATTAGTACGTCTACGGGGGGATTGTTAATCATGCTTTGACTCCTTTATTTCTTTGATTATATTTTCAATTTCCGCGACCGCTTTGTCAAGGTCGCCGTTAATTACCGCAAAGTCGTAACACTGCTTTTTGGAAAGCTCGTAATTATATCTTTTTATGCGTTCTTCAATTCTTTCGTCACTTTCGGTGCCGCGGCCTTTTAGCCGCGTCCGCAGTGTTTCTTCGTTGGGCGGCAGAATCATTATGAGCACCGCACGGGGATAAGCTTTTTTAATTTGTAAGGCGCCGTCCACATCGATTTCGAGGACTACGTCATGCGTTTTAAGCCTGTCCTTTACGAATTTTGCGGGAGTGCCGTAATAATTGCCGAAGTGGTTGGAATATTCAAGAAAACCGCCTTCTTTAATTAAACTTTCGAATTTTTCTTTTGTGATGAAAAAGTAAGATTTTCCGTCCTCTTCGCCCGTTCGCATTTGCCTTGTCGTACACGAAACGGAGAGCGCAAACCCGCCTTTTTTTAAAAGTTTGTTTACGATTGTGCCTTTGCCCACGCCGGACGGACCGGAAAGGACGATTAACTGATTATTCAATGTTCTGCACCTGCTCGCGGATTTTTTCTATCTCGTTCTTCAAAGCCAGCCCGAGACGCGTTACCTCCAAATCGTTGGATTTGGAGCAGATTGTGTTGGTTTCGCGGTTAAATTCCTGAACGAGAAAGTCGAGCTTCCTGCCGACGAGCGGTTCTTTGCAAATGCCGCGGAACTGCGATATATGAGAATGCAAACGGGTTAATTCTTCGTCTATATTGCTTTTATCGGCAAACAATGCGACTTCGGTTAAGAGTCTGCTTTCGTCAACTTCAACTCCGTCCAGAATTTTTTTCATTCTGGATTCGAGCTTTGCGCGGTAGTTGGCGGTTACGTTGGCGGCGTGTTTTTCAACGCCGGCAACAAGTTCTTCGATTGTATCCATACGCGAGAGCATGTCCGTCTGTAATTTGCCGCCCTCGGTCAGGCGCATTGAGTTTAATTTTTCGAGCGCCGCTGAAAGCGCGCCGTTTAAAGCCGAAACGATTTCGTCGTCGGCAACGGCAACTTCGTCGGTTTTTATTACGTCGGGAAAGCGCAGAACGTTTGTTACCGTTAAATCGTCGGTAAGCCCGGGGAACAGCGCCTTGATTTTTTCCGCCGCCGCCACATAGGCTTTTGCCGCGCTTTCATCGAGCCGGAGTTCCTTTTCACGCTCGCGCTTGTCGGTAAGCGAAACGAACACGTCGGCGTGTCCGCGGGTTAGTTTTCGACGGATTGCCGCGCGGATATTCTCTTCCTGCGCGGACAGAATACGCGGACTTTTTACTGTTACGTCGAGATAGCGGTTATTTACCGTTTTGATTTCGACGGTTACTTCCACTCCGCCCTCTTTGCTTTCACCCCTGCCGAAGCCTGTCATACTGTACATTGTTTTCGCCTCCCGATTTCAAAGCCGGATTTTTCTTTCTATATTATAGCAATAAATTTTGCAGATTACAAGCGGAAAGGCGGGTTTTAAAAAATTTTTGAAGCCCTGTAAATTGCGGGAGCGGAAGCTTGCCGAGCTTTTGAAACAAACAAGCCATATATTGCTAAGTTTATAATCCGCGCAAAATTAAAAATCGAGGCGGTCGTCGGCGGTTATGCCCCGACGGCGGGTCGTCACTATGTGGTAACTTGACCTGGGAGCAATTTCGAAGAGTGTTTTTCCCTGTGTCGACGTGGCAATTGCCCCCGATATATCGGCGAAATAAGCGGTTTTGCCCGCGCACATAACGATGGGAACGCCGTACAGATAGGCATAGGCGCGGATTAAAAGAGGCGGGATGCAGTCGCGCACTTCTTCAAGCACCGCCACAATAACGCTGCAACCGCACATGGCAAGGGATTTAAACGTATCGGGAAACAGCAAGTCGTTTTCGATACAAATCCCCACGTTACAGCCGTTTATATTGTAATAGCCCAAAGACGCGCCGCTTTTGTAATTTTCGCAATCCAGTACGTGGTTCATATCGGCAATCCCCAGAAGTTTGCCTCTGTCCGACACCGACACGGATTTGCGTTTTAAACCGCGGCTTACCGTTTTGCAGCCGCAGACAAGTCCGCACGCGGAATTTTTTGAAAGACGCGCCGCTTCTTCGAACTTTTCCGTTTCGCCCCTGAGTTCACGTTCGTAATTCACTTCTCCAAGTCCGTAAAAGCCGTAAACGGCGACGTCGCACTCGGGCAGCGTTGATTTGTCCGACACGTTTTCGTCGGTTATAACGCAAAATACCATACCTTTATTTTATTTTTAAAAGCCGAAAAGTGTTAAAAACGTTTTAAAGGAAAAACAGCGTGCATATGATATGTTAGTAAAAAAGAGGTGGTATCGTGAAAAAGATTTTATGTATTTTAATTTCACTGTGCGTTACGGCAGGCGTGGTTTCGCTTACGGCGTGCGGCGGAGACAACAACGCAAACGCGTCGGTTTACAATATTTTGGCTATTTACGAACCGGATGAAAGAACTGTTACCGGAACGGTGGATTTCGACTATTATAACTCTACCGACAATGAACTGAGCGATTTGAAATTCAACCTTTACGGCAACGCGTTCAGAGAAAACGCAAAATTGAAACCCGTTTCGCAAACATACGAAAACAAAGCATATTACGCGGGTAAAAGCTACGGCAGAATGGAAATTACGGGCGTTGAAAACTGCGCGGGCTGGACAGTGGCCGGCGCGGACGAAAACATTCTTATCGTAAACCTGCCCGAACCCGTTTACCCCGACGAGCGCGTTAAAGTGACGATAAGCTACACCCTTACGCTTGCGCAGGTAAACCACCGCACGGGCGTGACGGAAAAGACGGTGAATCTGGGCAATTTTTATCCCGTTTTGTGCGCTTACACACGTGAAGGATTTATGGAATGCCCCTATTATTACTGCGGGGACCCTTTCGTTTCGGAATGTGCGAATTATAACGTGACTTTGGATTACCCTGCCGAATATACTGCGGCTTCGAGCGGGAAGGCCGTTTCGGAAACGGAAATGAACGGCAGGAAAAAGGGTAATTACAAGCTGGACGGAGCAAGGGATTTTGCATTTGTACTTTCAAAGGACTTTCAGGTTCTGACAGAGAACGCCGACGGCGTTGAAGTTAAATATTATTACCTTAACGACAACAACGCGCAAACCAGTCTTTCGGCGGCGGCGGAAAGCCTTAAATACTTTTCGAATACGTTCGGGAAATACTCTTATCCTTCGCTTTCGGTTGTACAGACCGGATTTTGCTACGGCGGAATGGAATTCCCCGCGCTGACCATGATTGCTTCGGGACTGGATTCGGACAACAACGTTTATACCATAGTGCACGAAAACGCGCACCAGTGGTGGTATGCGATGGTTGGCAGCGACCAGATGAACAACGCCTGGCAGGACGAGGGACTGGCGGAATACTCCACCCTTATGTTCTTTGAAAACAACCCCTCTTACGGATTTACGCGTACGGGACTTGTTAATTCGGCGACAAATGCTTACAGGGCGTACTTTACCGTTTACAGCCAGCTTAAAGGCGAAGTGGATACGAGTATGACGAGGAATTTAAAGGATTATCCGAGCGAATTCGAATATAACAACATTACGTACAACAAGGGGCTTATAATGTTTGATATGCTGAGAAAATCCGTCGGCGATGAAAAGTTTGCGGCGGGGCTTAAAAACTATTTTGAAAATAATAAAGGCAAAATCGCAAGCACGGACGATTTGTGCGGCTGCTTTATTAAAAGCGGTACCGATTTGGAAGGATTTTTTAAATCTTTCCTGGAAGGTAAAGTGCTGATTTGAAAAATTTAATAAAATTTGGTTATAACCTAAACTTGCAATTTTAAATATAATAATATATAATTGAATTACAAATTATTATAAGGAGAGCGTTATGGACGCGTCTGACAGTCGAAAGCGCAATATTATAAAATAGAGTAATTCCGTACAGAAGCAAAATTTTGTTATGCACGGAATTATTCCGTGCATTTTTTTATGCGGAAATTTTTGCGCAAAAACGGTTAAACGACAAAATTTTGAGGTGTACCGATGGTTAAATTTTTTATTTCCGCAAAAAACGGCGGGCTCGAAAAGGCGGAATTTTTTAAAGATACGTGCTGGGTTGATATGGTTAACCCCACAGACGACGAATGCGAGGACGTTTCAGCTGTTTCCGGCGTGCCGGAGTATATGATTAAAGCGGCACTCGACGAAGAAGAGAGAGCGCGCGCGGACTTTGACGACGGGTGCAGTATGTTTATTCTGGACTGCCCTATAATAGAGGAAACGGCCTCGGGCGACAGTTATACTACTCTTCCCCTTGCAGTAATTTACAACGACAAATGCATTGTTACCGTATGCCTTAAAGGCAACAACGTTTTAAAGGAATTTATCGTAGGCAGGGAAAAGATTTTTTGCGGAAAGCCCGTGCATTTTGCGCTTACTTTTATGATGGGTAATGCAAAGAGATTTTTGTACTGCCTTAAGCAGATTGACAGAAAAAACCACAGAATACAGAACGAAGTTGACAAGACTATGAAAAACGAGGAAATAATACAGCTTTTGGATTTGCAGAATTCGCTCGTCTATTTTTCAACCTCGCTCAATTCAAACGAACGCGTGCATGAAAAATTTTGCAAGGTCGCACAGGTTGCCGCGAATCAGGACTATATGGATTTATATGAAGATTTGGGCATTGAGAACAAACAGGCGATTGAAACCTGTAACATTTACAAAAATATTCTGAGCGTGACGATGGACGCGTACGGTTCGATAATTTCGAACAACGCGAACGATTCGATGAAGAAGCTGACCATAATAACCATTCTGCTTGCCTTGCCAACGTTGATTGCAGGACTTTGGGGAATGAATATGCCCGTACCCTTTCAGCAAGGCGTTAAGTTCGGCGAAACAATCTGGTTTTGGGTGGTTGCCGGCGTTGCGCTTGCCGTAACCGCGGTTATTGCCGTTATTCTTTTTAAAGGCAATTCAATGCAAAAGATTAAAAAAACAAAAAAGAGGAAAAAAGAAAAGAGAAACAGACGCACGGAGGACTAAAATGCCGCTTTTACAGTATTTTTGCGAAAACTGCAAAGAGAACTTTGACGAGCTTGTTAAAAAGTTCGACGACGAAGTGCGCTGTCCTGCTTGCGGAACGGTTGCAAAACGGAATTATTGCGGTGAAATGTTTTCATCGACGGGAAAATCCGCAAAGAAATGCAGCGGGAACTGCAAAAACTGCGGGGGCTGCAAGTGAATATTTTAAATTACGCAGCCAACAAACGCGAAAGTTTTGAAAAGAGCCCCTTTAACCGTGTGGACGCGGTTATTTTAAGTTGGCTCTCCTACTACACTTATCCAAGCTACGTTAAAGGAAAAAAGAGCGTTTCGCTGAAAAATTTTGAAAAATACGGTCTTTTGACCGACAAGGAAATGTACGCGGAAGCGTTTTCGCCAAAAAAAAGCAAAAAACTTTTTAAACTTTTAACGGACAACCCCAGATTCGAGAACATAAGATTTTTCGACTTTAAGGACGAGAGAGATGAAGCCAGCGAAAAACAATTTGCGGCAATATGCATTAAAATAAGCAAAAATAAGTACTTTTTGTCGTTCCGCGGCACCGACCCGTCTTTTACCGGATGGAAAGAGGATTTTAACCTTGCCTGCAATTATCCCATTCCTTCGCAACAGGCGGCGGTTGAATATCTTATGGCGGAAATGAAAAAATTTCCGGAAGGCGAATTCTATTCCGGAGGACATTCCAAGGGCGGAAATATAGCCACGTACGCGGCGGTTAACGCAGGCGGGGAATTGCAGAAAAGAATTGCCGGAGTGTTCAATTTCGACGGTCCGGGATTTATAAACGACGTTTACAGCGAAGAAGGTTACCAAAATATAGCCGGCAGAATAACAAAATTAGTTCCTCAGTCCTCTTTTGTAGGGATGTTGTTTGAAACGCGCGAATGTTATTCCATAATTAAGAGCCGCAACTTATACCTTTTGCAACACGACCCTTTTTCGTGGGAAATAAAGGACGGAGACTTTTGCTATTTAAATGACAGGTCGAAATTTTCGATTAGGCTGGAACAGACAGTGAACAACTGGTTTGCCGAGATTTCCATTGAAGAACGCGAAAGACTTGTTGACTTTGCTTACAGCGCGCTGACCGCCTGGGGAATGAGAGACATAAACGAATTCAACAAAAACCTTTACAGGCTGATACCCGCGATTTATAAAAAATATAAAGACCTTGAATCCGACGACAGAACGTTCTTCGACGAAAAAATTGCAAGGCTGAAACAGATTTTCGATAATCCGTAAACACACTTAATAAAATTACCGCCTATCCGGCGATGCGCCTTCCCTTTCGGGATGGCGTTTTTTTGCGTACGGAATTTTTTTGCGGAAAGTATAAAATAAAAAATTCGGGTCTATAACCGATTTGTAAGTTTTTTAAGGCGGCTGGGTATGAAATTTGTTCGTGCTGTAAAACTGGGAATTTTGCTTGTATTGGCGTGGTTGATATTTGCCGCAGTGGCGATTGCTCCGCACAGGCTGTGTTTCGAAGGCGGCAAAGTTTACACATTTTTCTGCGGAACAAGCTCGGCCGACTGCCGCGAGATTACCGTTGACGGTGATAAGGCGGAAAGCATGTTTCTTTCTCTTTCGGACGTTTGCGGCGAGGCCACCGTTTATGAAAACGTTGACGCGGAGCAGATTATAAAGAAATTCCGCGCAAAAGTTATTGCTTGCGAAGAGCTTTGCGACAGCGTCAATTATTACTGCAAGGCGGATATGCCGTATGCGGTGGAACTTTACGGAACGGAGATTAATTTGCACGTTTCGGAAAAAGACGGACGAGTAAAAGTAGGCTCGCCGATAATTTTCGGCGGATATTGAATAAAAGTCCGCAAATATGACAAGAAATTATTTAAAGGAGTTAAAATAAATGAAAAACCAAGAAAAAAACGTTTCTACTAAGAAGAAAATTTTGACTTACTACCTCATTTTGGCGGCGTGCCTTTTGGTTATTGCCGCAATAACGGTCGGCGTGATATTTGCGGTGCGCGCAAACGACGATTTGTCAATCGACAACAGACCCGGAACGTCGGACGACGATAATAAGCCGAACAACCCCGACGACAACAATCCCGACGATAACAAACCCGATAATCCCGACGACGATAAACCCGCAAGTTCGACATACGAGTTTATTTTCCCCGTGGAAAACGCAGACGTAACCAACTCGCAAGCGTTCGGTTACGACAAGACAATGGACTGGTACGCTTTTCACGAAGGCACGGATTTTGCCGCCGAAGCGGGCACAAAAATTGTTGCCGCGGTAGACGGAACAATTGCCGAAGTTGGTAAAAGCGACGTATTTTACGGAGCGTTTGTAACAATCGAACATTCCAACGGCGTTAAGACCGTTTATAAATTTATAGACCCCGCCGAAACCCTGAAAAAAGGCGACAAGGTAAACCGCGGACAGGTTATCGGGACGGTTGCCGCGCCCACGGGTATCGAAAACAAGGACGGCGCGCATCTGCACTTTGAAATATACAAAGACGGAAAACTTGCGGAACTTGAAGATTATCTTGACGTAAACGAAAAATAATTTTAAACACGCCCTTACCCCTACCTTTTAATAAGTCGGAGCCGTTGAATCCGTTTGGCGGCTCCGACTTAATATTTTGTTATTTTATGTTATATATTAACATAAAAAGTTAACATTGTGTAATTAATTATCGCTATAAAAATATTTATTTCGGTTAATTAACATAAATTATAGTTAATAACATAAAATAGTGTTATAAAATTACAAAATCAAGATTTTAAAAAAATATGCAAATGTTATTGACTGACAATTTTTTTGGTGCTATACTGCAACTGAAATTTGAAATAAGAATATTAAGGAGGTAACGATATGATTTACGAAGAGATGAAAAACTGGGACGAAGACGTTGAATCTTACGGCGTATCCCCCCTCTCTTACATTGCACTTAACTGCGCAAGATAATTTTTAAGAGGTAAATTATAATATTAATATATTTTTATAATAAGTAACAAAAATGTTCTTTTACGAGAACGGAGACGAGAGCGAAGAGAAAAAAATGAATTTTTTTACTATTTTCGCTTTATACAAAATGATTCAGCGCTTTCAATTTGAAATTAATTAAAACACAACGCGGCGGAGCTAAAAGGCTCCGCCGCGTTTTTAATTGCAACGCGTTGTTAATTGCAATTAAAATTTTTCAACGTATCGGCGGTTAGAGAAGAATAATTTATCACCGCGTAATTCTCCATTCCCTGCACGGGCGCAAGGAGATAGTCGGTTAAGCACTTTAATTTAACCCCCCTTTTCTCCGCTTCCGCCTTTATGTTTCCGTCGCCGCCCGCCGCCGGAAAACGAGCAAGCACGTGCAGTCCGCTGCCGGTATCCAGCACCTCGCACCCCTTGATTTTTGTCAGAGTTTCTAAAAGAAGGCGGCGGACTTCGCGGTAGTGATTTCTCAGGCGCGCGACGTGACGCTCGAAATGCCCGCCGTCAATCATTGCCGCAAGCGTTTTTTGCTCGAATAACGGAACTATGTTTGCGCTCTGCCCGAAAAGTTCTTTATATCTTTTTGCAAGATAATCCGGAAGAACCATATAGCCCATACGCATAGACGGCGCCAGACTCTTTGAAAATGTGTTCATATAAATTACCCGGTCGGGGCAGAGACTGTACATACTTTGCAGGGGTTTGCCAGTAAGCCGGAATTCGCTGTCGTAGTCGTCTTCTATTATTATTTTGCCGTCTGCAGCCCATTCAATCATTTGCGTGCGCTCGGATACCGGCATTACGGCACCCGTCGGGAACTGGTGCGACGGAGATACGTGCGCGGCGTCGGCACGGCTTTTTTTAAGTTCGGTCAAATCCATTCCCCGTTCGCGTACCGTAACCGGAATGCATTTTGCGCCGTTTAAATTATAAGTTGAGGAAATTCTGCCGTAACCGGGGTTTTCGACCGCAAACAGTCTGTCGCGTCCCAAAAGCTGGACTATTACCCCGTAAAGGTGTTCCGCGCCGCCGCCTATCACTATATTTTCGGAATCGGCGTCGATGCCGCGGTTACGGTAAAGCTCGTTTGCGATTGCCGCGCGCAGCTGACTGTCGCCGTTACAGGGAACGCGTTCCAGAAGATGTTCGCCGCAATCCGAAAGCACGCCGCGCATAAGGCGCGCCCACACCGAAAACGGAAACATATTTACGGGTGCGGAGCCGCGGGTGAGGTCTGTTTGCGTTTGCGGCGGCGCGCAAAGCTCCTTATCAGGTTTCCGTTTGGCGTTAACGGTTACGGGCGCAGGAACATACGCCGTAACCGGTTCGACAAAGTAGCCGCTGCGCTCTTTAGAACGGATATATCCTTCGGCGAGCAGCTGGTCGTAGGCGAGCTGGACCGTTATTACACTGACGCCCAGTTCCCCGGCGAGGGCGCGTTTCGAAGGGAGACGCTCTCCCTCCTTAAACTTGCCGCGAAGTATGTCGGAACGGATTTCGCGGTATAAAGAATAATATTTGTTTTTGTCGTTTATTAAGTAATTCGGCATAAGATTTTCACAGTGTATATACTCAGTTTATCTGGTATTATAAAAAATAATTAAATTGGTTATTTTAATAATACCATATTGAGAATATAATAGTCAACCGTAAGGAGAAAACGAAAATGAACAAAAAATTCTTGTTTACCACTAAATGGATAGCTTATACGGCGCTTTTGACCGCGCTGGTGGTGGCAATGGGATACGTGCCTGGGATACCGGTGCTGGACGGAAAAATTTATTGGTGCGACTTTGCTATTTTTACGGCGGCGTATTTGGTTGACCCCGTTAGCGCGACTATCGTAGGAGGAGTCGGCACAACGTTTTTCGACCTTTTCGGTATAAACGGAACGGCCTATAACGCAATCCCCTCGCTTTTGATTCACGGATTACAGGGCGCCGTCGCTTCGGGCACGTTTATACTTTTAAAAAGGTTTTTTCTTAAAACCGACAGCGGGAAAAAAGAGGCGGTAATTGCCGTTGTTTCAAGCATATTGCCTGCCCTGATAGTAATTTTGGGATACTTTTTAAAGAGAATTTACTGGGAGGGACGTCTGCCCGAAGCCGCGCTTTTAAAGATGCCGGCAAACGTTTTGCAGGAAATTATAGGCATTGTCGTCGCCGTTTTGATATGTTATGTAAGCGGACTTAAAAGACAGCTTAAAAAAGCGCGGCTTTTACCCGACTTTACCGGAGAAATGCTGAAGAAAAAAGAAGAAACGCAATTAAATCAATAATATCAGGGGATTAAAGTTAAAGCCGCGGCGCGTTTTTACGCGCCGCGGCTTTTTTAATCAGAACATTGCTAATTTAATGATATTAAGGGGTTAAAGCGCCTGAGCTCATAACTTTTCAGCAATTTTTTCAAGAAAGCCTTTTGTTGAAAGCTTTTGCGGAGTTACGCCTTTGCTCTCAAAAAGCGGGATTAAATCGCCCGTCATAAATCCCTGTTCTATAGTTTCTATTGCGGCTTTTTCCAGCTTTGCGGCAAAGTTTACAAGAGGAACATTATTGTCCAGTTCGCCGCGCTTTTTTAAAGCGCCCGTCCAGGCAAACAGCGTCGCCACGGAATTTGTGGAGGTTTCCTCCCCTTTTAAATGCTTGTAATAGTGGCGCGTCACAGTACCGTGCGCCGCTTCGTATTCGTAAACTCCGTCCGGCGAAACGAGCACGGAAGTCATCATACCGAGAGAGCCGTACGCGGTTGCAACCATATCGCTGAAAACGTCGCCGTCGTAATTTTTGCATACCCACAAAAAGCCGCCTTCGCTGCGCACGGCGCGTGCAACCACGTCGTCGATAAGCGTGTAGAGGTAATATAGCCCGCGCTTTTCAAACTCAGCCCTGAATTCTTTTTCGTAAACCTCTTGGAAAATATCTTTGAAGCTATGGTCGTAAATTTTTGAAATCGTGTCTTTTGTGCCGAACCAGACGGGCAGATTTTGCGAAAGCGCATATGAAAAGCAACTTTTGGCAAAACTTTCGACCGACTTGCACGTATTGTGCACGCCCTGGCATATTCCGCCGCCTTTTCCGAATGAGTGAACGAGTTTCCGCCTGAGTTCGTTGCCGTCCTTATCGGTTATTAAAAGATAAACGTTTTCACCTTCGTTTGCAACGTCCTCAACGCAATTGTAGATATCGCCGTACGCGTGGCGGGCTATTATTATGGGTTTGGTCCAGCCCTGAATATAGGATTTGATACCTTTTGCCGTTAAGGGTGCGCGGAATACGGTGCCGTCGAGAATGCGGCGGATGGTGCCGTTGGGACTTTTCCACATCTGCTTTAAGTTATATTCTTCCACCCTAAGGCGGTTTGGAGTTATCGTTGCGCACTTTACGGCAACGCCCAAGCGCCTTGTTGCAAGCGCCGCGTCAACGGTTACTTTGTCGTCCGTTGCATTGCGGTTTTCAAGCCCTAAATCGTAATATTCCGTTTTAAGGTCAACGTACGGTTCGATTAACAGTTCTTTAATTAGCCGCCACACGACGCGAGTCATTTCATCGCCGTCCATTTCGACAACCGGCGTTGACATACGTATCTTTTCCATATAAGTATTATAGCTTATTTGCGTGGGAGTTTACAAGCGTTTGAAGGGACATTGGAAAGAATACCTGTTTTTATAAGTTTTTTGCTTTGCTCCGAATCGAAGTCCGTTTTTGCCTGTTCCAAAACACGCGACAATACGCGGTAAAAATCCTTGAATCCGGCGGACAAAAGATAATATGAAAGCGAACCGGGAACGGTGTTGATTTCGCTTAAATAAACTTCACCGCCGCTTAAAATAAAGTCGAAACGGACTATGCCTCGCATATTGAGTTTTTGATAGACAGCTTGAGTCGTTTGCTTTATTGCTCCCGATATATCCGCGGGTAAATCCGCAGGGAGAACGCTCTTCCCTCCGCCGGCATACTTGTCTTCGAAACTTAAAATATCACCGCCTGAAACCGCCTCTTCGCACTCAGAGGTAATTACTTCGCCGTTATAAAAATAAGCCGCACAATTTATTTCGCGCCGGTTTTCAAGATATTCTTCCAGAATGACTGCGCTGTCGTAAATTAATCCGCACTCAACGGCATTTTTAAGCTCTTCGCTGTTCGCCGCCTTCTCCACGCCTATGCTCGAGCCCAGATTAACAGGTTTGACGACAAGCGGAAACCCAGGGATATCAGGGCACTTATCGATTTGTTGAAGGCTTGTTATATATGCGTATTTCGCGGTCTTTACTTCCAACGCCTTTAAAATAAGCTTAGTTAAATATTTGTCTATAAATACCGCGCTTTCAAAAATCCCCGCGCTTGCGAACGGTATTTTTGCAATTTTGCACAACCCTGCAACTCCGCCGCCCTCGCCCGCTCCGCCGTGGCAACAGTTTAACGCGGCGTCAACCTTTATGAACTTCTTCACTCTGTTTTTTGTGTTCAATATGTAAATTCCGCCGTCGGCAACAACCGCGCGCGGAGCTTTTTTGTAACCGTCCGCTTTGAATTCGGCTATATTTTTAAGGCTTTGCCCCGCAAATATATCAGAGTTTTGCGAAATATACACGGGAATTACGCTGTCGCCGCCGCTTTCGAGGACGTTAGCCGCCATAGTACCTGTTATTATGGAAATTTCGTTTTCGTTAGACGCGCCGCCGAAAATTACGGCTATCGTTTTTGACATAAAAAATTACCTCCGCCTTTTATTTTCAGCTTTGGTAATTCCGGTTATTTATCTTATGAACGTTTTAATAAAAATCAGGCAAGTCGTTTAAAAACAGGACGGTGTCGCCCGGGGAGAGTATACCCTTTAATTCGTTCTGCGCCGCCCCGAGATTTGGAACTGTTTTTATTTTCTGCGCCTCGCCGCCGCCGGAAATGTAGCCTTCCTTTACGGGGGCGACGAGAGTGTCGCCGACCAGTATTACGAAATCGAGCCCGACAAGTTTTTCTCCGAGGGCACGGTTTTCTTCTTCCTCTAAAACGCCGAGTTCGACGAGCCCGGGCGTAACGACGATTTTTCTGCCTTTAAAGCTTTTCAGCACTTCAAGCGCCGCCGACGCGCCCTTTACGTTTGAATTGTAACCGTCGTCCAGAATGTTGATATCGCCCGATTTTATAAGTTGCAAACGGTGCCCGATATAATCGAGTTCTTCCGCCGCCTGCTTAATTTCGGGCAGAGTCATACCAAGCTTAAATGCAACCGCCGCCGCGAGCGCGATGTTTTCGGCGCTGTGCTTGCCGAGAAGTTTAGTTGTAATGCGAACGCTTTCGCCGCCGAGATTCAAGTTAAAAGACGTGCCGTCACAATTGCAGACGATATCCGTTACGCAGTCCGCGCTCAGCTTTTTGCAGGGCGAAGCCGAAAACAAAGCGAAACAGTCGGAAGCGATTACCGCTTCCTCTTTGGTATAATTAAGAATTTCGCTTTTAGCTTTTATTACGTTTTCGATTGAGCCGAAACTTTCCAGATGCTGAGGACAGATTCCCGTTATCACCGAATAATCGGGCGGACAGATTTGGCAGAGCTCTTCTATATCGCCAAGGTGCCGCGCGCCCATTTCGGCAACGAAGATATCGAAATCATTTAAATCGTTGTTGTTTATCGCAAGCGCAAGCCCCAGCGGAGTGTTGTGAGAGCGGGGAGTTGACAGCACGCGGAACTTTTTGGATAAAATGGACGAGAGTATCTGTTTTGTGGAAGTTTTGCCGTAGCTGCCGGTTATGCCCACCACTTTTAAGGGGTTGTTTTTAAGCTTTTCCTTTGCCGATTTTACGTATTTTCTGTTGCGGGGAACTTCGTAAATTTTCGAAACAAGATTTGCAAGCAACGTAAGCGGAATCATTAACAGGGGAAAGAGCGACAGGGGAACATATCTTAAAATGTTGAAGAACCTGTTGCCCCAGACCGCATCGGCGAAGTTAAGTAAAACCACGGCGAAATATGCGATTACCGCGATTAAGAAAATAAGAATTCCGTATAAACGTTTAAATCTCGGCGTTGCGGTAACAGGCGTTTTGAGCGCCACTTTGTTATCCGCCCATACGTAGACGATTAAAAAAATAACGTATGCGCCGCAGCCTACAACCGCAGCCCACTGTCCGGCAAAAGCGAAACAAAACGAAACGCCCGCCGAGGACATAAGTAAAAGCAACGTCAACAAAGAATGGCGCGTGAAAATAAGATTGTTTTTTTTGCGCGACCACTGAAAAAACTTTTTGCCGTTATAACCGCAGGACTGAAGTATGCCCAGAAGTTTGTAAAAACACGGTGCAAACAGAGCGGTAAACAGCACCGCGCACACAATACATTCGATTGTTTTAGGTACGGAAATGAAGATGCCCATTATGTCTCCGATAAAAATTGTGATATGATTGCATTGAAATTTTGCGGATATTCCGAAAAGGCGAAATGTCCGCCGTCGATTGTAACCAGCCTGCTGTTTTCAATGAGTTCGGAAAAGATTTCACCCTCTTCGTTTGCGGGGGTAACAGTATCGTCTTTGCCGTATACAAGAAGGGTTTTGTTGGGAATTTTTTTGGCGAATTCCTTTAAGTCTTCGTTTACGATTTTTTTGTAACTCTCCTTCATAACCGGAGAGAGATTTTTATATTCTTCGCTTCCGAAATGCTTTTCAGCAAAACGCGGAAAGAATTTTTTTGCAATGCGGTAACGCTTTACCCGCCTTATATATTGCGGCGAACGCGGTTTAACAATCCCTGCGCCGCCGGTTATTATCAATCTGCCGCAAAGCTCGGGACGTTGGGAAAGCAGTTTTATTGCCACCCTTGCCCCGAAAGAATGAGCAAGAATATGCGGTTTTTCAAGTCCGGAAATTTTAATAAATTTTTCAAGCCAGTCCGCATAATCGCCGACAGACCAGGCGCCGTCCGGCGCTTCGCTTGCGCCGAATGCGGGAAAATCAACCGCGGTTACTCTGTAATTTTGCGAAAGAAAATTTATCTGGTAGTAAAAGCTCTCCTTTTTTGAGCCGTATCCGTGCAACATAAGCACGTCTTTTCCGCGCCCGCGCCTTTCAAAGGATACGAATTTACCGTTTAATAAAATATTACAACTCCTTTACCATAACAAGAGCGTCTTCGCCGTCTGAATAATAGCGCGAACGCGCGTAAACGCCTTTAAAGCCGTTTTTAAGATACAGTTTCATTGCGTCGGAATTGGAAACGCGGACTTCGAGAAAAACTTTTTTTGCACCGCGCGCCTGCGCTTCTTTTACGAGTTCGGTTAAAATTGCCGTGCCCATTCCGCCGCCGCGGTAAACTTCGGATACGGCAATATTATCGATATCCGCGCTGTCTGCGGTCACCGTTATTCCTCCATAGCCGGCAATTTCTCCTCCGTCCTCGCACAGAACGCCGCAAAAACTTTCGCTTTCAAAACCGGAAACGAGCATCTGATAACTCCACGGTTCTTTTGGAAAGCACTCCTTTTCCATTTCGGAAATTTTGAGAATATCTTTAAATTCCCACTTTCTTATTTGCAAGTCTTGCCTCCTCCGCCTGACTTTTTCTTACGTACACGGCGGAAATATCTTCAGTCAAATCGCATTCTTTAGCACATATTGCGGGGTATAAACAATTTTTTACGTTGAGTCCGACGTAATTTTTAAGCGGTAAATCCTCGAAACCGAAAAGAGGACAATTTAATTTTTCCACTTCTTCCGCATTTAAATAACAGGGATTTAAAGTTAATTTTTTATCTTTGCCGTAACCGCATACGTAGTAGTGCGCGTGCGCGGCGTCTATTACCGCGCAAAAATTTTCGCTTGCCACATTATATGCAATCATATCGAATGCGGTTACGCCCAAAAGCGGTTTACTTGTTGCAAGCGCAAAGCCTTTTACCGCGGAAATTCCAATACGTATTCCGGTAAACGACCCGGGTCCGGTAACCGCCGCAAAAAAACCGCATTCGGCTGGTGTTAAATTTACTTCTTCAAGCGCCTTTTCTATTTCGCCCATAAGTTCCGTAGAGTGGCGCATAGCGCAATCGGGAATAAACCTTAACGCCGTTTTTCCGTCTTTTTGAGCAAGCACGGTTAAATGTACCGAAGACGTGTCTATCGCCAGAAAATTATTCATAAATTATTTTGCGTTTGTCCTCTCCCGTTTTTTGTATGGTAACCTTTTTATAATTTTCCGGCAGAACGTTTTTAATATTTTCCGCCCACTCTATTATGCAGATACCGCCGGCGTAAAAATAATCGCACAGCCCCAAAGCTTCAGCCTGTTCACCGCAACTTAAACGGTAACAGTCGAAATGGTAAAGCTTTCCGCCGTAATCGTTCATATAGGCATACGTGGGGCTTAAAACTTCTTCAGTTATGCCAAGCCCTTTTGCCACGCCCTTGCAAAAAACGGTTTTGCCCGCGCCCATTTCGCCGTTTAAGACAATCACGTCTCCGGCTTTTAAATTTTTTGAGTACCCCTCGCCGAACTTAAAAGTTTCGCCGGGAGATTCCGAAATAAATTCCGCCATAATAACAACGCTATTTTAGCATAACGCAGTAATTTTTACAAGCGTTTTACTAAAAAATTAAGCGCCTTGAAAAGGCGCTTACAATTTGCTTTATATTTTTAAAGTGCTTTGAAATCACGCGTCTGCAAAACGTAATTTTCAGTCGTTTTTTCAGTTCCCTCCCTAAGATATTTAACCGAAAGGTTATCGCCTGCGCGCATTGTCAAAATCAGGTCTGAAACAGTAAAAGTGCGGGATATTGCGTACTCTTTGCCGTTTATTATAAGACTTTTTATTATATCTCCGCCCGAGAGACCGAAGCCTTCCGCAATGGAATTTACTGTAACTTCGTTTATCGTTACGTCCTCGTAAATTTTGCCGTATCCCGCGGCGGGGTCGTATACGTATCTGGAATTTGCGCCTAAAACGGTTATACCCAACGTAATTATGCCGGGCTTAACCGGTTCCGTTTTGCCGTTATCGTTAAAATAGTATAAAATGTTGCCGACGGTTCCCTTGACAATATCGAGAGGAATTGCATAGTTTATGTTCTGGTCTGTGCTGTCGCCCGCGTTGCAGATGCCGATAAGTTTGCCTTCGGCGTTAAAAAGCCCGCCGCCCGAATTGCCGCCGTAGAGAGCCGTATCCATTCTTATCGAGCGGTAAGCGCGCTTTGTGCCGTCGATTGAGAGAGTTATATACTCGTTGTCAACGCTGACAACGCCTTTGGTTACGCTTATTCCCTCGTTTTCAGGATTGCCTATCGCTATTGCGGTTTCGCCCACGTAATAATCTTCGGCAAGCTTAACCGCCTTGATATCGGGATTGATATTCTTTAATTCGGAAGTTTTTGCACGGAGAACCGCCAAATCCTTTTCGATTGAACCGCCGACGATATCGCATTTTACACCGTAATCGCCGTAATCGTAAACTATGCAGCCGTTTTCGTCCGTTTCGTAAATCGGGTTTCCGTTACTGTCCGTTCTGCCCGTTTCCTTTTGCACGGGAGTGTCCTCGCTGCCGTAAAGATAGCAATAAACCTGCCGCGCCGTCATTCCGCCGTTTAACTCCACGTCGGCCTTGCTATCGTAAATTACGTGGTAGTTGGTCACCAAATAGGCGTAACCGTCCGCAGACTCTTCGATTTCCCAAATGACTGCGGAACCGGTGTAAATTGCCGTTTCGGAAACGTACGACGGTCTGTATACCGAACCGTAATTTTTTGTTTCCACAAATTCGGTGTAAACTTTCATTGCGGAATTAAGGCACTGCGCTACGGACGACGAAACGTCCTCGGTAAACGTAAGATATTTTTTAAGAAACTCGGCGTAAGTTATGTTTTCTCCGGTTTGCTTTAAATATTCTGCGTAAAGGTCGGCGGCAGTCACGCCCTTTCCGTCCTCTCCGTCCTTGCCGTTGGAACCGTCTTTTCCGTTGGTTACGGTAAAATCGTAACTTGTTCCGTCGGAATAATATACCGTAAACGTGTCCGTTTCACCGTTTTCGGAGGTTTTTTCGATTGAAGTGACGTGCGTTCCGCCGCAACCGGCAAATACGAATGCGATTGCGAGCACAAAAGCGGCGATTATTGCGGTTAAAATTTTAACTGGCTTTTTCATAAATTTACCGTTTCTTTTTGATTTTTTTAATTATTGTAACATGTAAACGACGGTAATTCAATTAAAAAATTGTGAAAATTGAGTTATATTTTTTTCAAAAAATGTCAATTGTAACGCGTTTTAATTAAAAAAACAGCGCCCGCAGTTGACTGCGGGCGCCGAAATTTATGCTTTTTTCTTTTTCTTTAAATTATCGAACTTTTCGTTCGTAAGCTTAACAAGGCGGGAAAGCGGCTTGTATACAAGCAACGTTACCACCGCAAGAATAGCGGTTTTTATAAGATTGAACAAAGTTACCCAATGCCAGTTGAGCATAAACATATCCATACCTTTGTTCCAGTCGAACGCACAAAACGCGGGAAAGTTCAAAAGCCAGTTTATGGGGAAACTGCACGCTACGCGCACAAGGCTTGCAACAGCCATAAATATTAAAACGGATTTGATTCCCTTGTGCTTTTTGTATAAAACCGAAGTTATTAAAAGCATGGGCAAGGTTGTAAGAATGTTTGCAAGCTCGCCCACATACATAGATGAGGAGCCGTGAATTACGCCGTAAAATACTTCTTTCAACACAAGAATTACGCTTCCTGCAACGGGCCCGAGAGCATAACCGCCGATAAGCACGAACACGTCGGAAAAATCGAACTTTAGAAACGAAACCGGCGTTGACGGCAAAATCACGAATTGCAAAAACCTTAACGCCAGCGACAGAGCCGTGAAAACCGCAATGTAAGCTATACGGGTTGCGGAAAAATAATTTTTGAAAACTTCCTTTGCATTTTTCTTATTTGCGTACGTCCGTTGAGCCTGAACCGACCGAACTTGTTCTTCCGTCGCTTCCGGTTCCGCCGTCTGAGAAACGGCTGTTTCCTCCCTTGCAATCTCCTCTTCCGCAGCTTCCGCGGGAATTGTCTCTTTTTCCATAAAAACTCCTTAAAATTTTATTTTTAAAGCCGTTCTTTGAAAAAAACGCCCCGAAAATTCGGAGCGAAATAAAAACGATTGTAACCGCTTAAAATTCTTTTATCATCCGGACTATACCGTCGGTACGGGAATTTCACCCGTTCGGGAACGCGTATAAAACACGTTCTTCGCAGACTTTACTGCCGGTGGGGAATTGCACCCCGCCCCAAAGAATAACTTTAAATTGTATTTACATTATATTGTGTAATAAAAGCTTTGTCAAGAATTTTTTCAGGGCGTTTCCGTTTTTGCTCTTTAACACAAAACCGTTAAACCACGTAATAATCCAAATCGATATCCGTTTCTGATTTATACAAAAACTCAATTATATCTCTTTCCAACGAAAGATACTGGTTGGGCTCGTTTGAATTACTTGCGATAACGGGCACTATTTCAAGGATTGCCGAAAGCGGAAACTCTTTTTTAAGCTTTTTTATTTGTTCTTCCTTGCCAAACAAGTCCTTTAACGTTACGCGCAGCATTTCGTTTACGTCAACGTTATAATTTTCGTTAAACCCCAAAACAAATCTGTGCCGCTTCCATTCGGGAATTATACCAAAGGCTTTAATAACCGCCACTTCCGCCTCTTTCTTATTTAAAATGCCTATTTCTTCGGGCTCGCAGTCGCGCCGTTTCTTTAAAAGACCGGCGTTCTTTTTTATATCAAAATCGAAATTCAGCGAAAAATAAGTTCTGCACTCGTGTTTTTCCATAATTTATTTTACGCAATCCGCATAAAGGGGAAACGCCTTACAGAGCGCGGCAACCTCCGCCTTAACGTGTTCCGCAGCCGACTCGCGCTCTTCGATAACGCCGGCAATAAGCCCCGCTATTTTGCGGGCTTCAGGCTCTTTCATTCCGCGCGAGGTCATTGCGGGCGTTCCTATTCTTATGCCCGAAGTAACAAACGGCTTTTGGGTATCGAATGGAATTGCGTTTTTGTTGACGGTTATGTGAACTTCATCTAACAGCTTTTCAAGCTCTTTGCCGGTAATGTTTTTATCGGTTAAGTTCAAAAGAACAAGGTGGTTATCCGTTCCGCCCGAAACCATTTTAACGCCGCGGGCGTTAAATTCCTGCGCCATTGCCGCCGCGTTTTTGATTATTTGCCGTTGATAAGTTTTGAATTCGGGCGAAAGCGCCTCTTTAAAAGCGACCGCCTTCGCCGCGATTATATGCATTAACGGTCCGCCCTGCGTACCGGGGAACACGGCTTTGTCTATCGCCTTGCCCCACTCTTCTTTGCACATGATTACGCCGCCGCGGGGACCGCGAAGGGTTTTATGCGTGGTAGTTGTTACAAAATCGGCATAGGGCACGGGCGAGGGATGCAATCCCGCCGCAACAAGCCCCGCGATATGAGCTATATCCACAAACATCAGGGCGCCGACTTCGTCGCAGATTTCGCGTATACGCTTGAAGTCGATTACGCGGGGATAAGCGCTCGCGCCCGAAATTATTACTTTGGGCTTGCACTCTTTTGCGATTTTTTCCATTTCGCCGTAATCTATTACTTCTTCGCCCTCTTTAACTCCGTAAGGCACGATGTTAAAGTATTTGCCGGAAATATTTACGGGCGAGCCGTGCGAAAGATGCCCGCCGTGCGCCAGATTCATACCCATAACGGTATCGCCCGGCTGACAGGTTGCAAACAACACCGCAAGATTTGCGCTTGCCCCCGAATGCGGCTGAACGTTACAGTATTCGCAACCGAAAAGTTGCTTCAATCTGTCGCGCGCCAAATCTTCGGCTATATCCACAAAACCGCAACCGCCGTAATAGCGGTGCGCAGGATAGCCTTCGGCGTATTTATTGGTGAGGTGACTGCCCGCCGCAGCCATAACCGCGGGGGACACGAAATTTTCGCTTGCAATAAGTTCGATATTATTTTGCTGGCGGAAAAGCTCCTTTTTTAAGGCTTCCGCGATTTCGGGGTCGGTCTGTTCGATTAAAGATATATCTATCATTTTTATTCCTTCCGGCATAGCGCCGCGGTCGGTTTTTAAACCGTTTTTATATATTGTATCACAACTTGTTTAAGATAACAACGCTTTTGCGGATTTTTTAAGGTTTTACCGAATATTGTTAGAATATGGCTAAACAGAAATTCAAGAACAAGCGCAGTTTTATTCTAACCTGCGTAGGCGCGGCAGTCGGGCTTGGAAACGCTTTGCGCTTTCCGGGACTTTGCGCAAAATTCGGCGGCGGAGCGTATCTCCTGGTCTATCTTACGGCGCTGGTTTTTTTGGGCGTGCCCCTGTTAAACGCGGAAATCGCGCTTGGCAGAAAATATGCGGGCGGCGCGCCGAAATGTCTTAAAGAATTAAAGCACGGCGGCGATAAAATCGGCTGGGCTTCGAGCGTCAATTCTATGGTTACCGCAGTGATATACGCCGGTCTGGCAGGATGGCTGATTACTATGGCGGTAAAAATCGCGCCGCTGTGTACCGGAGGATTTGCGGACGTGAGCGGTTACTTTTTCGACAAGGTGCTTTCCGCACGCGATGACGGCGTTATTTCGGGCATATCCCCGCTTGTAGCGGGTGGAATTGCAGTTGCTTGGATACTGATGTTTTTGTGCCTGAGCGGCGGAACGGACACGCTTTCGAAAGCGGCTAAGTTCACCGTAACCGCACCCGTACTGCTACTGGTTTTAATGGCCGGACGCGGATTTTTATACCCCAATGCGGGCGAAGCTTTAAGCGCGCTGTTTACGCCCGATTTTTCGGCGTTTTCAAACCCGGAACTGTGGCTTTCGGCGCTGGGACAGGTGTTCTTCTCCCTTTCCGTTGCCGTGGGAATAATGCCGGCGTTCGGTTCGTGCCTGCCGGAAGGCACCAACGTGTTTTCATGTTCGCTTGCAATCGCCGCCGCGGACTTTGCCGTGAGCGTTCTGGCTTCGGTTGTTATGTTCACCACTATGTACGGATGCGGTCTGCAGGATAAAATCGGACAGTCCGGAATTTTAACCGCGTTTGCCGTTTACCCCGCGGCTATATGCCGTTTATCGCACTTCCCCGCGCTGAACGCGGCGGTAGGCATACTGTTTTACGCCTCGCTGTGTATGATGGCAGTACAGTCGGCGGTTTCAATGCTGGAAGCGTTTTTGGTGCCATTTTCCGAAAGTTTCAACCTTAAAAAACGGCGCGTAACGCTGTGCGTTTGTGCGATTGGCGCCGTGATATCCCTGGTTTACGCAACTTCGGCAGCCGCGCTTTTAGTTGGCATATCCGATGTTTTCGTAAATTTTTACAACGTGCTTTTAATGTGCGTTGCCGAATGTTTTATTATAGGCGGAAGCAAAAAAGCGCGGGATTTGCCGCAGGAAATAAACCGATTTTCGGGGCGGCTTAAAATGCCTGAAAAACTCTTTAAAATTTCGGTAAAATTCGTAAGTCCCGCCGTACTTATTTCCCTTGCGGCATATGAGGCGGTGCGGCTGTTTATCGACGGACTGGATTATCCCTTGTGGGCGCAAATAGGGTTCGGCTGGGGACTCAGCCTCGCAATTTTCGCCGCGGCGATTTTATTGCAAAAATTATCCCTCCCGAAAGAAGTTGCCGGGAGGGTAACAGTTCCTTTAAAGCGTTTTTAAGTTGCACGGCAACCCGTGTCGCTTTACTTTTTAGCGCGCTCTCCTTTCCTGCCGTCGGGCTTATTTTTGGAGACGCCGTAAAACGCACAGTAGACCGCGGGCACAAGCACCAGAGTTACCAGAGTGCCTATCAGTAGTCCGCCTATAACCACTATGCCTAAGGGTTGCATAAGTTCGCTTCCCTGCCCCACGCCTATTGCAAGCGGGATGAGCGCAAGCACGGTTGTAAGCGTCGTCATAAAAATCGGGCGCAAACGCACTTTGCACGCCTGTTGCACGGCTTCGTACTGCGACGTTCCGCCGTCAGCAAGCTGCTTAATTTTTTCAAGCATAACTATCGCGTTGTTGACGACTACGCCCATAAGCATAATAAGTCCTATAAACGATACTACGTTAAGGCTCGTTCCGGTAATTACAAGCGCAATGAATCCGCCGGTGAAACTGAAAGGTATGCTTGCCATAACTATTAGAGATTTAAGGCACGAACCGAACTGCACCGCCATTACCGCAAAGAGGAGGAAGAACGAAATTACAAGAGCCACGGCAAGTCCGCCGAACGCGTCGTCAAGATAACTGTTTATGCCGCTCGATTCAAACGCGTATCCCTCGTATTCGGGATTTCCGCTTAAAATATCGGCGGCGATTTTTTGCATAAGCTTTCCCGCGGAGCCGGTATCGGTACCGGGGAGGACAGCCGAAACCGAAACCATCTGTTTGCCGTCCGTGCGGCGGATGCAGGCTTCAAGCTCTTCCGTCTTTATAACCTCGCCATTTTCGTCCGCAATTAAAATATCCTTTAATTTTACCGCTTTCGCACCGTCGCCGGAATCCGCTCCGACAACAAAATTTTCAAGGTCTTCCTTAGAAGCGACGGCGCCATCCTCGAAGCGTACGTTTATATTGTATTTTTCCCCGTCGATAACCACACTGCACGCCGTATGCGACGCAATGCCTATGCGGAGAGTTAAAACCGTCGTCTGATAATCAAGCCCCAGCTCCGCCATTTTTTTGCGGTCGAAGTTTAAAGTATACTGCGTAGACTTATCGGTGGAACTGTTTTTTATGTCCTTAAAACCGTTCTCTTCGAGCTTACCGCTTATATCCGACGCAATTTTATTCAGAGTGTCGCCGTCGCTACCGACTATCGTTACCGACATACCGTCCGCGCCCGACATTAAAGAAGCCACAACGCCGTCTATTTCGCGTACGCTCACCGTACCCTCAGGTTTTGTCTGCGTATTTTCCGAAAGCGAGCGTATACTTTCAACAACTTCCGCAGTGCCGCGGTTTGTGGTGAGCTGAACGGTTATAATACCTGTATCGGTAAGCGCAAGAAGTCCGTTTTTACCGACGCTTACGGAAAGGTAATCTATATTCTCTATATTATTCTGTATGGTAGTTGCAAACGAAGAAACGTCTTCTTCTATCTGCTCCAAATCCGCACCGGCGCCGTACGACAGCGAAACTTCTATCTGCCCTTTATCGATAGAGGGCAGAAATTCGGTGCCGGTCAGGAACAACAGTCCTATGCTTGCACCGAAAACCGCGACGGCGGTTAAAACGGTAACGAGTTTTTTATTTAAAACCGCCGGCAACACTTTGCCGTAAAAACCAGAAACCGCACCCATTGCACGCGGTTGCTTTAAAATTTCAATAAATTCCTTAAACGACTTTTTAGACTTTGCAGGTTTATCGTCCGTCTGCGGAACCTCTTTGCCGTGCACGGGCGTTTCGTCCGCTTCTTTTTTCTCTTCAGCCAACTCTTCCGTTACGGAGGGAACGGCAGGGGCTTCGTTTAAATTTTCAGAAAGCCTTCCGCCCTTCAGCATTCTCTTTTCCCTGCCGTTTATCAATGCATAGAGCGCAGGAATAACCGTTACCGCCACAATAAGCGAAAACGCGAGAGAGTAAATGACCGCCCACGACAAATCGGTAAAAATTTCGCCCGTAAGCCCGCCGGAGAAAATTATGGGAATGAACACGCAAACAGTAGTAAGCGTTGAGCCGAACAGCGCCCCGCCTACTTCGGCAGTGCCGTCCACCGCCGCCTGAAAAGCGGTTTTATCCATATCGCGGTGTTTGGATATACTTTCGATAACTACTATACTGTTATCGACAAGCATACCGATTCCTACGGCAAGTCCGCCCAACGAAACCATATTCAAAGTTATACCCATAAGATTGAGGCAAATCAGAGCGGCAAGAACCGAAAGCGGCATTGTAACCGCGATTATTAAAGACGTACGCACCTTTTTAAGGAATACGTATATAACCAAAACGGCAAGTACGCCGCCTATTATCATTGAAACAAGCACGTTTGAAATGCTGTCGGAAATAAATTCGGACTGGTCGTCCAAAAGCTTTACGTTTGCTCCATGGGTTGCTTCTTTTCCGCCTGCAAGATATTCGGCGTAAACTTTTTTAACCTTTTCAACCACAGCAGAGGAGTTGGCGCCGTTTGATTTATAAATTTCGAGCACGGTACCTTCTATTATCTGCGCTTTGCCGCTTCCGAAATAGACGTAAGACGAAAATTCATCGTGCGTTTTTACAAAAGCTATATCTTCGGTTTTAACTACAAGAGAGCCGTTTGAAAGATTAGTTAAATCGGTTATTAAAATAAAGTTTAAAAGTTCTTCGGAAAGTTTGAACTCGAACACGCCCTCCAACTTCAAATCACTGTAAAGCGCATAGAATTGCTCTGCGGATATATCGCACTCTTCGCCGTTTGAAGGGTCCGTATTCGTCTCTTTTATTTCGGCGCGGCGCGAAATTAAAAGGTCGATGTTATAATCGTAATAGTCACTGCGGACAAACGCCATAAAAGTGGGAGACATTATTACGGGATGTTCGGAAGATAGGGACGTACCGCTGAATAAAAGCGCACATTCGCTGTCCGTCGGCACATACGACGCCGGCGGATTTTCATTTTCCGCGTCCTCTTTTTTATCTGCAATATTAGAAAGCCCCGCCGCCGAAGTCTTTTTTGCAAAATCTATTCTGTTAAATATCTCTTCTCTCTGCTCCGCAGTTATATTTTCGGGATGTTCGTAATCGTATACCCCCGAATATACCTTGGTAAAACGCGTTTCAAGCTCGTAATAATCTTCGTTAGTCGGTTCGTAATATTCACCCGCGGTGTAATACGGCTGAACTTCCAGCCACTCGCGGAAAGAAATTATATCGTTTATCTTTTCGTCTCGCACGACCTTAAGCATATCCAGCGTTATGTAGTCGGCAAACAGAGGATACGCCGTTTTCATATCTTCCAGAATATCTTCAAGCTCGCCGTCCGTTTTCGGCGTGCGTTCGCCGCCTTCTTCCGCAGGCTCGTTGGTTACCTGCTTATAAATTTCACTGTATATTCTGCTGGTTTTAAAATCTTTTAACTGTTGCGCGGTATAAGTTGCCGCTATGTTCATATAGGTTTTAAGGCGGGACAAATCGCGCACGTCGTTTGCGTTCATTCCGTCGAGTTCGTTTAATACAGTAATCACGCCGTCGCCCAAATCGGCTTTAAGCGCAATCAAATCCTCTTCGGTGCTGTTTTCGTAGTAGCGTGCAATTTGCTTAACCGAAGTTAACAGCGTAACTATTTCCGTAGGCAGTTTTAAGGGTATTTCCTTTATGTCTTTTAAAGACGTCACGTCGGAATTGTTGCGTATCTGCACGTTTAACCCGTCTACCTTTATGTTGCCGAGGGGAATATCCAAAGCGCCGTATGAAAACGCTTCGACCAAAAGCGGCGCGCACAGTTCCAACCCGCCGAACGGAATAATTTCATAGCTCTGTTCGGCACCGCCCTTAATTTCCACGTTCTCCACGCCGTCGATGGCTTTGAGCTTTGTTTCAAGTTCTTTTGCCGCCGCGTAAGCGCTTCCAAGCCCTTTGTCCGAGGTAACCGACAACACGGCCAGCGCTTCCGCGTTGAGGTCTATATCGTACACCGAAGTAATTACGCCTTCGGGCAAACCGAGCGTGGAAAGCTTGTTCTGTATATCCGTCTTTTTGGCGGTGGTGTCCGCACCGTAATCGAACGAAAGCACCACGGCGCAAAGGTTGTCGTAAGAATAACTTTCCACGTTAGTTATTCCGCTTATCGCCGAAAGCCCCTCTTCCAACTCTTCGGTTACGTCATCTTCAACCGACTGCGCGTTTGCTCCCGGATAAATTACCTGCACGCACACCATCGGCACGTTTATGTCTGGGAGTAAATTGACCGACATATTCAGCGTGGAATAAATTCCGAACGCCAGAACAAATACGACAATCAACACAATTGCTACAGACTGTTTAATAATAAAAGAGAAAAATTTTTTCATAATACCGTAAATTAAAAGCCCGACAAAATTTGTAAGGCTTTAAAATAAATCGTTCGATTGTTTTGCGGGAGCAGAAAACCGCTTACCCGAAAGCTAATATATGCAAACAGAACCAAACGCGCGGAAAAAAACTTGAAGGTGCTTACCGAGTGGTAAACAACTGAAAGTTGCCGCAACGCAACAAGGTTCGATGTATATATTAACTTTTATATGAGACTTGATAATATAGCCAAATTAGCCGCCACGTCTATGTTACGCACGTTAAACCCTTCGGGAACAGTCAACTGCGCGGGAGCAAAGTTAAGAATAGACTTTACGTTGCATCCGACCAAAATATCAGTAACTTCCTGCGCAACTTTTGCAGGTACGCAGATTACCGCAAGCTTAACGTTGTTCCTGCTAATAAACTCGGGCGCTTCTTCCACTCCCAAAACGGGCTTACCCGAAACTTCAGTGCCTTTTTTTAGAGGATTGTTATCAAAAGCCGACACAATGCGTATGCCGTAATTGCCGAAACCGCCGTAAGATAAAAGCGCACTGCCCAAACCGCCGGCGCCGAAAATCACGGCGTTTTTTATTTCGTTACAGCCAAGGTATTCCTCGAGTGCGGCTATCAGTTCGCACGTGTTATACCCCACTCGCGTTCTGCCTTGCGCCGAAGTAAACGCCAAATCCTTTCTTACAAGCACTTCGCCCATATTCAACGCGTGCGCAATCGCTCCCGAAGAGATAAATTCACGCGTGCCGGAAAGCGATTTTAAATAATTTAAATATACGGGCAACCTCTGTAAACTTGTTACTGGTATCGTGCTTTTCATTATTTTACCTCAAACCCCAGCGCGGCCGCGCCGTATGCTCCGGCGTCGCCTCCGAGAGTTGCGCATGCAATTTTCACCGGCGCATAATCCACGCCGCCGAAAAGTTCTGCGTCAACAAGCTTTTGAAGGGGAAGCGTAATGCGCGAACCCTGAGCGGACACTCCGCCGCCTATCATTATTACCTGCGGACGAAAAATGTTTGCAATATTCACAAGCCCTGTTGCAAGGTGCTTCAAATACCAGTCAACAACCTGCGCCGCAGTTCTGTCGCCGTCCATATATTCAAACGGCGTTCTGCCGTCGGCCGTATCCAGACCGTAAGTTTTCCACATATCTGAAGAGGTGTCCTCTTCCATCGCCCACTTTGTACGGTTAGTTAAAGCGCGCGCCGAGCAGTAAACTTCAAAACATCCGCGTCTGCCGCAAGTGCACTTGTTGCCGCCGCGTTCTATTACCATATGTCCTATTTCGGTGCCCGCCGATTTGTAACCTTCGAACAACTTTCCGCCGATTACAACTCCCGCGCCCACGCCCGTGCCCAAAGTTACCAGCACGCTGTCGTCATATCCCTTGCCTGCGCCGAACTTGGCTTCACCGAGAGCCGCGGCGTTAGCGTCGTTGCACACCTTTACCGGAACGCCGATTTTTTCCTGAAGAAGTTTTTTAAGCGGGTAATTTTTAAGGTTAAGATTACCGGCGAATATTACGGTTCCGTTTTCCGAATCTATCAGTCCGGGGCAACCTACGCCCACGCACTTTATCTGCGAAAACACGCCGCCTGCACTCTGAACAAGCTGTTCGCAAAGCATATCTATGCATCCGGCAAGTCCTTCGCCCTCAACCGTTGTAACATGACCTTTGGCCAGCAGCTTTCCGCCGTCGTTCAAAATTATTCCTTTAACTGTCGTTCCGCCGACGTCTATGCCCATGTACAGCGCCATATTTCCTCCGAGGAATTTATAAAATTACATATTAAGTATACACACCGCCGTCTTTTTCGTCAAGAGCAATTGCACAAATAACAAAAAAATAACCGCCGCTAAACGGCGGTTATCTTTATTTTGTCATACTTAAAACAGACGGAAACATTTACTTCGTGCCCGTCGAGCCGAAACCGCCTTCTCCTCTCACCGTTTCGGAAAGATTTTCCTGCTCCACGAATTCGGCTTTTATATAAGGCATAATAACCATCTGTGCAATTCTTTCTCCTGCCGCCACCGTTTGCGGAACGCTTGAATGGTTGTGAAGAGCAACCATAACTTCGCCGCGGTAGTCGCTGTCTATAACGCCTACTTTGTTAGCGGGGGCAAGTCCGCGCTTGCACGAAAGTCCGCTTCTCGCAAAAACGAATCCCGCAAATCCTATAGGAATTTCAAGCGCAACGCCGGTGGGAACAAACACCGTTTCGCCCGGCAAAATATCTATTCCGCTTTCAACGCACGCATAAAGGTCGGCGCCGGCGGAATAAAGGCTGCCGTAAGAGGGAACTACGGCGGAGGGCTTTAATTTTTTAATTGCAACCTGCATTACGTCTACTGCTCCGCGTGAATAATGAATCATAATCGGTCTCCTTTGTTTAAAGTTCGCAGTTTTCATCCCACGGAACAATTTTGTCTTGTTCAAGCGAAGGCTGAACTAAAATTATTCTCTGGTTTGAAGAACCGCGGAATCTGAGATTTAAGTCCTTTAAATCTTCGACGAATTTTCCGTCAACCAGAACGTCGAAGCACTTAAGCATACGCATTACCGTATCGGCGTCGCCGAGTTTACCCGTCAGCAAGTCCTTTTCGTAATCGTAACCGGTAAAAGCCCAAACAGACTTTTCGGGATATTTTTTGCGCAGTTTTTCCAAAAAAGGCGCCAACGCTTTTTGATTTTCAGGTTCGAAAGGGTCCCCGCCCAATAGCGTAAACCCCTTAATATATTCGGGTTTAAGCCCCTCCAATATGGAATTTTCCACTTCCGCCGTGAACGGTTCGCCGTAATTAAAATCCCACGTTTCGGGATTGAAACAGTTTTTACAATGATTGCGGCACCCGCTTACGTAAAGCGAAACGCGCACCCCGGGGCCGTTGGCAACGTCGAAATATTTTATTGTGGCATAGTTCATAAACCCGCCGTTTAATCCTTTTAATATTTATTTTACCCGCAGTGCCGGTCAGCTTAGCAAACTGCTATCGCGTAATATTTCCGCAAAAAGTTGCCCGCCTATCATATCGGAACTAAAAGCAAAAGCTCTCTTTTTTTTCCTGTTTTACGTACACTTTGTAAACTGTGCTTTTGCGGTTTATAAGTGAAGTACGCGCGACTTTATTTCCTTGGTCTTTCCGACATTCCAGAAGTTTTCGCCGAGATACCCGCAAGTGCGGCGCGTTACGTTCATTTTACGCTGATCTTTGTTGTGGCAGACGGGGCATTCCCATTCGTTGTCCGCATTGATTATTATTTCGCCGTCGTATCCGCAAACGTGGCAATAATCGGATTTCGTATTGAATTCCGCATACTGAATATTGTCGTAAATAAACCTTACCACGTCCTCGATTGCGGTTAAGTTGTGGCGCATATTGGGGATTTCAACGTAGGATATAGCGCCGCCCGAGGAAATTTTCTGGAACTGGCTTTCGAACGTGAATTTCGAGAACGCGTCAATATTTTCGCGCACGTCCACGTGATAGCTGTTGGTATAATACCCCTTGTCCGTCACGTCCTCTATGGTGCCGAAACGCTCCTTATCTATGCGGGCAAAGCGGTAGCAAAGCGATTCGGCAGGGGTGCCGTAAAGTCCAAAGCCAAGCCCCGTTTCCTTTTTCCACTTTTCGCAGTGTTCGCGGAGCGTATTCATTATTTTAACAGCAAATTCCGTACCTTCGGGGGAAGTGTGCGAACAGCCTTTAACAAGCTTCGTTACCTCGTAGAGCCCTATATATCCCAAAGATATCGTCGAATAACCGTTCAAAAGATACTTGTCGATTTTTTCGCCGGGTTCAAGCCTTGCAATCGCGCCGTACTGCCAGTGCACGGGAGAAACGTCGCTCGTTACGCCCATAAGCGCATTGTGGCGGCACATTAAAGCCTCGTAGCAGAGCTGTAATCTTTCTTCCAGAATTTCCCAGAATTTCTTCTCGTCGCCCTTTGCAAGTATTCCGCACTGGGGAAGGTTAATCGAAACCACGCCCTGGTTAAATCTGCCTTCAAACTTATAATTTCCGTTTTCATCCTTCCAGGGGGAAAGAAATGAACGGCATCCCATGGGCGAAAACACGTTGCCCTCGTAATATTCGCGCATTTTCTTTGCGGAAATATAATCCGGATAAAGGCGCTTTGAAGAGCACTTGACTGCGAGTTTGGTTAAATAATCGTACTTGCCGCCCTTCAAGCAATTGTTTTCGTCCAAAACGTAAATGAGCTTGGGGAACGCGGGGGTTACGTAAACGCCCTTTTCGTTCTTTATGCCCTGATAACGCTGTTTTAAAATCTCTTCGATTATCATTGCGTTCTCTTCAATATACTCGTCTTTTTCATCGAGATATAAGAAAAGGGTAACGAACGGCGACTGTCCGTTGGTCGTCATAAGCGTATTAATCTGATACTGAATGGTCTGCACGCCGGCCTTAAGAGATTCCTGTATGCGCATTTCAACAAAACGCTTTTTCGTTTCATCGTCGAGCGTGTTGCCGAAAGTTTCGTTGCACTGCTGAACGTATTTTTCCTTTGTGCGCCTTAAATATTTGCCGAGATGCGCAATATTAACCGACTGTCCGCCGTACTGCGACGATGCAACCGAAGCGATAATCTGCGTGGTTATGGTGCACGCCGTCTGGAACGATTTGGGGCTTTCAATCATTTTGCCGTTCATAACCGTTCCGTTTTCAAGCATGTCCTTAATGTTTATAAGGCAGCAGTTGAAAATGGGCTGCAAAAAGTAATCGGCGTCGTGGAAGTGAATCGCGCCCTCTTCGTGAGCTTTGGAAATATGTTTGGGCAATAGAATGCGCTTTGTTAAATCCTTTGAAACTTCGCCCGCTATTAAATCGCGCTGGGTGGAAGCCGTGCGCGCGTTCTTGTTGGAGTTCTCCTCCATTACGTCCTTGTTGGAATTTTTAATAAGCGAAAGTATGCTCTCGTCCGTGGTGTTAGCCTTACGGATGAGCGCACGCTCGTAACGGTAGAGCATATAAGCTTTCATAAGCTGGTATTTTTGCAGCTCCATCAGCTTTTCTTCCACCATATCCTGAATGTCCTCGACAAGAAGTCTCAGTCTGTGACGGGACGCGATATCGTCAACGATAGATTCTATCTGCTTTTCCGTAGCCCTGTCTTCGGGGTCAACCGCCTCGTTTGCTTTACGGATTGCGATAGCTATTTTGGACCTGTCGAAATCACATACGCTGTTGTCGCGTTTAATAACTTTCATCTTACTCTCCTACACATTTTGTGGTTTATATTTTTAAAAACACTATATATTGTATGTCGATAATAAAATTTTAACCCCGCTTCAAGCGGAGCAAGATAAAGTATAATACTAAAAAAATGGCTTGTCAAGCATAGAAACACAATATCTTGTATGAAAATTTCAAACGAAATAACTATATATTGTGTGTAAATTAGTGTAACAATTTATCGCAACCTGTCGGAAAAGTGTTGTAAAACGCGGTCAACCGCTGTTTTGCCGCCGTGAAACCTAACACTTTGTAAAACATTTTGTTAATTTGTCGAAAAAAGCTGAAAAATAATAAAAAAGGCGCCGCAAAATTTTCGCGCACGCCCTTAAAAATTTATTTTTTATTTAATCGTTCTGGCACAAAATATAATCGGTATCCGCGTCCAAAATTTTGCACAGGTTTGCAAAAGTATCAAGTGCGGGCATCTTGGTTCCTTTTAAATAATGCGATATTGTCTGTTGACTTACCCCCACCGACTTAGCCAACTCTACCTGCGTTTTCCCGCTTTCTTTTATTGCCTCAGCTAACCGTTCGTGAACTTGGTTCAATGTAATCATCGTTCATCCTCTTTAAAAGATATATAAAATATTACACCTGTTGGGTGTAAAAACGCTTGACTTACGCCTGTTGGGTGTAGTACTGTAATTACAAGAGGAGTTGACAAAATGACCGAAGAAGAAAAAACCTGCAAAAACTGCAATTATTTTTCCCAACACTACTTTATTTTTCACGATTATTTAAGACCTACTGAAAGCGGGCATTGCATTAACGCCAAAACTCACTACACAAAAACACACCGCAATTCATCAACCCCTGCCTGCGAACACTTTACGCCCGCCGAAAATAAAAAAGCCGAACGGACCGAGCGCATCGAAAATTCAATCCGCAGAATGGAGCGTCACCTTTCACAAATCCTTTTAATTTTAAAAAACGAAAAATAACCCGAAAAGGCGCCGCGCGGAATTTTTCCGCGCGGCGTTTTTTTATTTCAACAAAACTTTTTCAAATACGATAAATCCAGTTTCCACTCCGGCACAAGGTTTCTTCGGCGGTGCGCCTCGTTCGCCTCGCCCAATGCCTTGCGGTATTCGGCGTAAGAGCAGTTGTTAACTTTCATAAAGTGCTCTTCCGCCTCTTTCTCCCTGCCCGAAAGCTGCGTTCTGCCAATGTGAATAACCTCGTGGCACCGCTTGCATATTGCAACCACGTTTGCAAGCTTTTGCGTGTGCGTTTTTTCGTCGTACTCCCACCGCTCGTGCGCTTCCAAACGCGCCGAAGGCGCTCCGCAAATCATACACCTGCCGTTTGCTCGGGCATAAGCCTCTTTTCTTACAACGTCCCACTGCGCGGGTGAAAGAATACTTCTTAAATTCGAATACCAGCAACCGTCGGGCACAAGTTCGAAGTTCAACTTTTCCATATTAGTATAATATCACGCTTTTCCGCCGTTTGCACGTTTACTTAAAAAAATTTTTTAAAAAACGCTTGCAATTTTAAAATTTCGGAGTTATAATTCAGATGATATCAATTTGATATCAAATTGTTTCAAGGAGAAATGAAAAATGCAAAAACAAATCGAAGAAAGAACTTTAAAGGGCTTAAACGGCTGGCTTATGCTTGCCGTAAACATTTTGGGGCTTATCGCCGGCATAGTCCTTATGATTGTCGGGGTGTTACTTGTCGGCGGCGAGGACGCACCCCAAAACCCGCAGTACTTCGCCATGTTCGGCGCAGGTTGCGTGTTCATTATTGTGTTTTCTATTATGTTTGCCGGCTTAAAGGTGCTTGCGCCCAACGAGGCAATGGTTTTCACCCTTTTCGGCAAATATCACGGCACGCTCGATAAGGACGGATTCTACTTCGTCAATCCTTTCTGCGTTTCGCAAAACCCAGCTCTGGGTATGAATCTGGCTTTCGGTATGGGCAAGGTTACGCGCAAGTTAAGCCTAAAAGCAATGACTTTAAACAACGACAAGCAAAAGGTAAACGACGAAGAAGGCAACCCCATCGAAATAAGCGTTGTTGTAATCTGGCGCATTAAAAACTGCGCAAAGGCGGTTTTTGCGGTAGATAATTATATGAATTACATTTCAACCCAGTCCGACAGCGCAATAAGACAGGTTGCCCGCCAGTACCCTTACGACGTAAGCGAAAACGGCGACGAAAAATCGCTCCGCGGTTCCTCGCAGGAAATAGCCGACGTTTTAAAGGCGGAACTTCAGAGCCGAGTTGAAATGGCCGGCATCGAAATTATCGAAGCGCGCATCAACAACCTTGCTTACGCGCCCGAAATTGCGGCGGCAATGTTACAGCGCCAGCAGGCTTCGGCAATAATCGCGGCAAGACAGAAGATAGTCGACGGCGCGGTTTCTATGGTGGAAATGGCGCTTAAAAAGCTTTCCGACAACGACGTTGTGGAGCTTGACGACGAAAGAAAGGCGGCAATGGTTTCAAACCTTTTGGTAGTTCTCTGCGGCAACCGCGACGCCCAGCCCGTAGTCAACAGCGGCAGTATTTATTAATTTATGGTTAAACCCGAAAATTTATATTTAAGGCGCAACTCGGCGCTAACCGCTTTTGCCGCCGTGCTCTGCCTTGCAGTGTGCGGACTGCTTGTGTTTTTAGCCGTTTTCATTAATTCGGAAAACATTTTCGACGACACGGTTGACGCGGTTATCTTTTACGCTGCCATAGCGGTACTCTGCGCGATAATGCTCGTTTACGCGGTTCTGTATTTTATAAATTTAACGCGAAAGTTCGTGATATATACGGATGAAAAGGGAATTTACCATTACTCGGGCTTTGTTCACCTCGGATTTATTCCGTGGGAGGAAATAGGCGAAATAAAATGTTTGAGCCACGCGCAGAGAATATTAACAAACAGTTCGTCAAGGCTTATAATACTCCCCAGAGACCAACAGAATTTTTTCGGCAAACTGTCCTTTTTGCAAAGATACGCCCTGATTGCTTTCGGCGCGAGCATAAAGGTGCATACCCTCGGCACCCGCGTAAATACTGAAGCCCTGTGCGCGGCGCTTGTGCAAAGGCACGATTACTACACCACGCAAATTTAAGGCCGGTATAAAAATTATGGAAAAGAACACAAAAAAACAGATACCCCTCAGGGTAAGCGAAAATCTTTATGTCGAGCTTGAAAAATGGGCGGCGGACGAATTCCGCTCGGTGAACGGACAAATAGAATATCTTTTGACGGAATGCGTTAAATATCGCAAACACGGTAAAAAAGACTTGCCAAACGACGGAAAAATGGAATAAAATATGGCTATGGAAAGTTTAAAAAAACCGCAAGCCGAACAAAGTACGGCGCCGGCAGCGCAAATCGACGGAGAAAGGCTTAAAAAACTTTTAAAAGGCGAGCGCACAGGCAATATCGCGATAGGCGCGTGTGCAATTCTTTTAATCTACTTTGCGGCAGGTTTTGCCGTAGGCAAGTTCTGCGATATTTACGCGCTTAAGCTTTCAACTCTGACAATCGCGCCCGTCCTCTCCGTAATTGCGGCAGGCGTTGCGGCCTATTGCAACGTTAAGTTCGGCGGAGAAATCGACAAAGTCATAAACGGTTACGTCCGCGATGTTTTCATTGAAAACGCAAAGCTGATGCATCCCGAAAAGGACTCTCTTACGTTCTACTGCCGGCTTTACGACGCCAGCGCGGAAATTTCGGTAAACAACTATAAAGAAAAGATTTTATTCGATTTTTCGGCTTTCAAAAAACTTTCTCCTTTGCGCAAGTCCACGGTTGCCGCAGCAATTACAACCCGCCTTTGCGTAACCTTTTTAAAACTCAATCTTCAGCGCGGGGCAAGGTACTCTTCGGTAAGCTACACGGCGCGCGCCGACAAAAGCGGTGGCAAGCGGGCGTACATAATAAACGGCGGCAAGCCCGATAAAAAAGCGCTTAAAATTTATTATAAAAACAAATAACATCTGCGGTGCGGCATTTTACGCCGCGCCGTTTGTTATAAAACGCCGCATATATGCGGGGGAAATAAACTATAAATTAATTTCAAGAGGTTCCGTTTTGAAAAAAGGTGCAATAATTTCCAACGCGTATTCACGCCTCACGCCCGTGGAAAACCAGATTAAAAAATTAAAAAAAGAATTCGCCCTTATGGGCGTAGAAATCAACGAATTTAAAAACGGTTCGTTTGATTTATATATCGACGGCAACGGAAAAATTGTAAACTCTTTAAAAAACTATGATTTTTGCGTGTATCTGGACAAGGATAAATATTCTTCGCACCTGCTCGAAAAATCCGGGCTGCGCCTTTTCAATTCGCACCGCGCTATAGAGGCGTGCGACGATAAAATGCTGACGTTTGCCTTGCTTGCGGACCGCGGCATACCCGTGCCGGCAACCGTACCCGCACCTCTTTGCTACTCCCCTTACGCCGAACCCGCCGAAAACTTTTTAAAAGAAACCGCAAACAAACTCGGTTACCCCGTAATAATAAAACAATGTTACGGCTCGCGCGGGCAGTCTGTTTACAAGGCTGAATGTTTTTCCGAACTTAAAAGCGTTTACGAAAATTTAAAAACTCTGCCGCATCTCTACCAGCGTTGCATAAAAGAATGTTTGGGGACCGATATAAGAGTTATCGTAATAGGCGGAAAAATAACGGCGGCGATGAAAAGAAGCTCAGAAACCGACTTCCGCTCCAACATAGATTTGGGTGGCAAAGGCGAAAAATTCATCCCCGACGAACAAATTGCGGAGCTCTGTTTAAAGACTGCCAAAATTTTAAATTTGGACTACTGCGGCGTAGACGTTTTACCGGACAAAGACGGTTATTTACTCTGCGAAGTCAACTCCAACGCATTTTTCGACGGAATAGAAAGCGTTACGGGAATAAACGTTGCCCGCGCCTACGCCGAGTATATTTTTAATGAAATTTACGCTAAATGAAGGATATTATGGGAGCAAACCGTTCAAAAGCGATAACAATAACCGTTTCCGCCGTCATATGCGCGGCGGTTATCACGTTGATTATCCTATCATTTTTTACAAACGTGTTTTTGCTTTACGGCAACGACCGCTCGTGGACGGAATACCGCTCCGCCGCCGAAGCTGACGATGCTTTTTACTATAAAACCGACCAATGCGTATCGTTCACCGAGTTTGTACGCATAGACAAAGCCACCGGAAAAATAACCGTTGGACAGCTTGAAAACGAATATGAAAACGGTTACGGCGAAACACCCTTCAACCCGGACGACGATAACGGCGGCGGAAACAAGGCTGAACCTTGGACAGCCGAAAACGGCGAAGAATTTTACGAGCCGAACGCGCCCGTCGTTTTGGACGGCAACTCATTCCCCCGCCGTCAAATACTGTTAAACGAAGGATATTACGCGCTCTTTAACATAATTACGCAAATACACAGCTCCGACGGCAAGCGGCCGATTCAATACCACGCAACCGAAACAGACGGCGAGGTCTACGGCTTTTGCAACGTTTACTCAGGCGCCGTGGGCTTTTTTGCAGGCGGCGGAAACATAGGCGTGGAGAAGATAATTTACACCTCGTTTTTCAAATACAGCCCGCAATATAACGCGGTTACCGAGCTTTTGCGCGTAGAGGGCGGCAACGCCGTAGCCTACGATAAAGACACGCTTTTTTATTATAAAGGTGAAAAATATTTTTCGCGTAATCTCGGCGGTGAGGAGAAATTTTTATGCAACGACGAAGCCTTCGATAAAGGCGCAACGGCTTACAGCAGATGCAGATTTTTCTTTGACGGCGAAAGACTGGTAATTTTCCAGCAAAAATGCTTTATGCGGGAAAGCAAGGATTTCGACTATATAATCGTCTGCAATATGGACGGCGAAAAAATTTTCGAGCACAAAACGGAGCACACGGTAACATTTCTCGCCATAGCAAAGAGTGAATAAAAAGTCTCGCTTTTGCCCACACTTAAAGTATGAGCAAGCACAAAAAAACAAAACCGGTTAATTTTGGCGACTACGCCAGCGCAAACGAATGTACAGGGTTCTTTCAGAGAATTCATCTTGACCCCGAAGAAATCAAAACCTTTCACAAAATGTATAACGAAATAGACGGCAAGGACAGTTTAGACGACTGACACGTACGAAAAATTTATTCAGGAGCTTTGCGGCGGGCGCACTTTTAGTGCGCCCGCCGCTTAATTTATTTTAAAAACACAAAACCCGTTGAAATCCCGAAAATCGCGTGATATAATAAAATTATGAAAAAGTTTGTATTGGCGCTCGACCAGGGCACCACCAGCACGCGCGCAATCGTCTTTAACAAAAAAGGCGAAATAGTTTCTAAAGCGCAACAGGAATTCAAACAAATTTATCCCCGTCCGGGCTGGGTTGAACATTCCCCGCAGGATATTATGGGGTCTACGGTTGCCGTCATAGGCGAAGCTCTTGTCCGTGCCGGCATAACCGCCGCCGACGTCGCCTCCATGGGAATAACCAATCAACGCGAAACCACTCTTGTATGGGATAAAAAAACCGGCAAGCCCGTTTATAACGCAATAGTGTGGCAGTGCCGCAGAACGGCGGATTATTGCGAAAAGTTAAAGCGCGGCGGCTTTTCCGAAATGATATACAATAAAACCGGACTGGTTCCCGACGCTTATTTTTCGGCAACCAAAATAAAATGGATTTTGGACAACGTCGAAGGCGCCCGTACCCGCGCGCAACGCGGCGAACTTCTTTTCGGCACGGTTGACACATTTATCCTGTGGCAACTTTCCAAGGGTAAAATTTTTGCCACCGACTACACAAACGCCAGCCGCACAATGCTTTTTAACATCCACACGTTAAGCTGGGACAAAGAACTCTTACGTCTCTTCGATATCCCCAAATCCATGCTGCCGAAAGTTTACCCCTCGTCCCACCGCTACGGCGAAACCGACGCGGGACTTTTCGGCTCTTCCGTAAACGTGTGCGGAGTCGTCGGCGACCAGCAGGCGGCGCTGTTCGGTCAGCTATGCACCGGCGAAGGCGACGTTAAAAACACTTACGGAACGGGATGTTTTCTTTTAATGAACACGGGAAGCAAAGCGGTTAAAAGCCGGAACGGGCTTGTAACCACGCTCGGCGCAACAACGTCCGCAAAAAACCCGCAATACGTTCTTGAAGGTTCGGTATTCGTCGGCGGCGCAGTTGTGCAGTGGCTGAGAGACGAACTGAAATTGATTTCCTCAGCCGACGAAAGCGAAACGCAGGCATTAAGCGTTGAAGACAGCGGCGGCGTTTACATAGTGCCCGCCTTCACAGGTCTGGGCGCACCGTACTGGGACGCAAACGCCAGAGGTACGATTACCGGAATAACCCGCGGCACCACCCGCCAGCACATTGTAAGAGCCGCGTTGGAAAGTATTGCTTACGAAGTCTGCGAACTTGTAACCGCTATGCAAATGGATTCGAAAATAAACGTTTCGCACCTTGCGGTTGACGGCGGGGCGAGTAAAAACGGCTTTTTATTGCAGTTTCAGGCAGATATATTGGGGTGTACCGTAGTCCGCCCGAGAGTTGCCGAAACAACGGCGCTTGGCGCGGCATACCTTGCGGGGCTTTGCACAGGCTTTTGGGAAAGCATTGATGAGCTCAAAAAAATCGAGACGGCAGACAAAATTTACTCCCCGCATATGCCGGAGTTAACGCGGTTCGAACTTTTAAACGGCTGGAAAAAAGCCGTTGACAGAACCCTTGAAAAATGAACGTAAAAGCGCCCCGCGGATTAAGCCGCGGGGCGCAAATTCTATTTTTCACGTTTTTCTTTTTCGGGTGCATTTTCCTCTTTTTCCTCTTCGTACCCGTTCAGCTTTTCAAGCATTTTTAAAACGTCGTCTTCGGAAAGTTCTTTTTTTGTAGGCGCAAGTTTGCCGTAAGCAAGTTTATCGTGGTGAATAGTCATCAGTCAATCTCCCAAACAAAAGTTACGGCGTCGGTCAAATCGATATTTTCCGGCTCGATTTCTATATTAGCGCATCTTACGGCGCCGGAGTCCACCGCCGAATACACAGTAGGTGAATAAATGTCAAGTTCTACGCGGTTATAATCTATACTAATAAGTTGTCCCAGCTTGACTTCCGAAGCCTTGCAAAGCGTTTCCGCCTTTTTCCTTGCTTCCGCGGCCGCGCTTTCAAGTAATTTTTCGGCAACCGCGTCCTTATCCTTTACGGTGAATTTAATTTTAAATTCAGGTTTCGCCGTGCACGAAGAGACCGAGCCCAGCACCGCGCCGAGTTTTTTCATATCCAAACCGAACTCGACTTTTAACAAATGGCGGCAACAATAGCCGTCGAATTCCCGTGAATAACCGCCGCGCTTGTCGTTTACGCTTTTGTATTCGGCGTTAACGTTAAAATCGCAGGTCTTTAAGCCGTCCCTATTTACCCCCGCCTTTTCAAGACTTTTTCTCAACTCCTCCAGTTGCTTTTCCGCAAGATTCATTGTTTTGCCGTAATCGCAATCTTTGGCGGCAAGTTTCAAATTTATACTTATATAATCTGGTTTTACGCTTACTTTTCCTGTGCTCTTTACTGTAATGGTCCTGTTCATAACCGCTCCTTTATTCACGTACTTCCTTTATTATATCAAACAGCAACGGCAAATTCAATAGTAATTTCAAATCGGCGCAACATTATCCGCTTTGCCTTGCCCGCTACCAAAATAATTCTCTTCCGCTTTAAGCGGCAAAAAAATCAATATTAACACATTTCAAAACAAGAAACATTACACTGCACGCCAAAAATATGAACCCAAGAATTTTGAATATAGACGGCAGTAATTTCTCTCTGAATGCAAACGACTTAATACCTTTGGATTTATTATAACGGTATTCCGAATCAAACATATTTGCCGGCAGTTTCTTCTCAATTTCGTTTAAAACAGCAAACTTCCCCTCGTTATTCCTGTCATAACTGTCAAGCGCACCCCGCCAGTTAGCCGCAAGAATTATTGTCACCAGCCCTACGCAAAAGAATATCATACTCAGCGCATACATGTTTTTCAGAGCAAACGAAGAACCTATCAGCGCCACAAGCGCCGTACATATCGAGGTATAAACGTTGCTTGCCGCCTGCCGCCTCTCCATCAGTTTTTCCGACGTATCCACCATAATTTTATATTGCTGTATAAGGAGTGAATAATAATTGTTTCTCGTTTTATTGTCGATGTCGGAAACATCCTCTATAAGCAGTTCGTCTCCGATATTCCAGGACGACTGTTCAACAAGTTTCTTTTTACCTTGTTCTAAAGATACCGCTTTGGAACTGATTTCTTTTTCATTATAGCTATAGTTGAATATATCTTTGAAAAAATGATTCTTCTTTTCGGGATTTTTTATTTGGTCAAGAATATCGGTCTGATTGTTAATATCTATTATAATAACTTTTTTATTGTTTTTTACCGCGTAATTGTATTCCCATTGCAAATTGCGCGTATTCTTTTTCGCGGTCTCGAAATTGAAGAAATAGCAAACCGCATCTGCGGCTTTTATCTTTTCCCTCGCCTTGGTTTTCCATGTGCACCCGTATTTTAAATTAGGCACAAAATAAAAAACTTTTATTCCCTGCGTGCTTTCAAGCACGTTTATACTGTCTTGTATAGCTTTATAATCTTCAAATTTATACATCACATATACATTCATAATCTTTTCCTTAAAATATACGGTTCGTTTATTATCTTAGTTCAAGCACAACCAACGTCTCAACGTGCTTAGTTTGGGGGAACATATCAAAGGGCGTTACCGACGTAATTTCATAGCGGCTGTCAAAGGGCGGTTCGGCTTTTAAAAGCCCCCCGTCGCTCTCTTTTAACGTTCCGCACAAAATCCCCAAATCCCTGGCGAGCGTCGCCGGATTACACGAAATCAAAATCACCTTTTCCGCGCCGGAATTTTTAATAGCGTTCACAACGCTCCGTTCCATACCCTTGCGCGGCGGGTCGCATACAATCACTCTGCTCTTCCCTTCGGTTTTTTTTAAAACTTCGTAAAGTTTCTCTTCAACTTTGCCGCAGATATTAAACATTTTATCCTGCAAGCCGTTTGCCGCGGAAAGCTCGTCCGCACACCGCGAGGCCTCCGCAACTATTTCAATACCATAAGCCGCCGCGCACTTTTTTGCAAGCATAGCAGTAAGCAGTCCTCCTCCGCTATACAAATCCAGCGCAACCGCGTCCCGGGGCACGTTTTCAAGCACGGCGGAATAAAGCTTTTCGCGCACGCCGTCGTTCACCTGCACAAAAGTATTGGCTCCCGCAGTGTATTCTATTCCGTTCGAAACCGCCTTAAAACTGCCTTCACCGCGGCATATATGCCACTCTTCCCCAAAAATCGCATTCCCGTCCGAAGCGTTTATATTCAACAGAAACGTAAATTCTTTAAAATTCTTTTCAAGCTCTTTAATAAGATAACTTACGTCCGCCCGCTTTGCCGCGACAAGCGCAAAAATGAACTTCCCGTCCAGCTCGCGCACCACTATCCGCCGCAATGTTCCGGAATGCATAATTTCGTTATACCCCGCAATATGTTGCGTTTTTGAATATTTCAGCACCGCCCTTATAACTTCCCGCACCCACTCCGACTGTAAAAGGCAATCCTCAACAGGTATAATTCGGTGACTTCTGGCGCCGTAAAAACCCAAAACCGTTTCGCCGTTTTCGTTTACGCCTATCGGCAGGGCAAGTTTATTGCGGTATCTGTATTCCTCTTCGCACGGCACCGTTATGCCGACGTTAAAATCTATTCCGCCGGTTTTTAAAAGCGAACGCGCAACAAGTTCTCTTTTAAATTCAAGCTGACGGCAATATTCCATATGCTGCAAATCGCACCCGCCGCATTTATAAAACACGGGGCAAGGCGGATTAACCCGCTCATATGCCGCGTTTAACACTCGTTCAAGCTTTCCGTAAGCACATTTTTTGTCAACCTTTAAAACCTTGAACCGCACCCTTTCACCGACAAGACAAAAAGGCACAAACGCCGTTGTGCCCCCGCATTTTATTATTCCCTCGCCGCCGGTACCCAGCCCCTCGACAAGTCCTTCATAAGTTTCGTTTTTCTGCAACATAAAAATTCAACAGCTTCCCAAGCCCTCGCAAATTCCCTGTGCGCAACACTCGCACGTTCCGGCGCAACAGCACTCCTCGCCGAAAGCGACGCCCGTCTGCCGTTTTCTCTCGTTCCGTCCAAACTTTCCGAACACGCCCGCCTTGCGGAATTTCTCCGGCTCGTCAGGCACCCTTTTATATTTTTCGTTTTCGGGTTCCAGCTTAATTGCCTTTTTCTATAAGTTCTTCCGCGGACAGATTTTCATCCTCTCCCATATACCGAAAAACTCAATCTTTTATTTTCACAAACTTACTAAAATACACATCCGCCGCGCATCTTAAATCTTCCAATATTTCCCATATATCATCCGGCAGATTTTTAATCCGGTAACCGTCTGAAGAATCAAAATGATACGTAAGATGCAACACGGTTTGCAGTTGTATATCCACTATCTTCTGTTCCGTCCTGCGCGAAAAATCGCCGACTTCCGTCAAGGTTTTTATGCTGTTTACCAACTTATTATATTCTTTACGGCAAAACCTGTCCCTTTCGTGCAGATAAAACATAAAACTGCGGTCCGCGGCATAGTAATTTTTTTTAATAATATACAATGCGTCTTCCAAAAGCTCACCTTTTAATTTTATATACGAGTCTGTTTACCATTATCTGAACTTTAAAAATAAGATAGTCGTAAACAAAAAATATAACACTTCCCACAGTAAAAATCAAAAGAAATATGTATTTATTTACAAATTCGTAAACCTCCGCGGGCAAAAGCGAACCGCCTAACAACCCGTGGAACACAAGGTAATAACCTATTATCAGCGTTGCGTCGAACCACAGCGCTTTTACAACGAGCGCAAGCCACTTGTTTATTTTAAACTTCAGTTGCAACATATTAGCTATGGGATGCAACCCGAAAAATATAATAAACGGCACCAGGTCCCAGAATTTTGCCGCCGCGCCCAGAACAATAGTCAATATGCACGTTGCGGCGTAAGCAAGAAAGGCGCCCTTAAAAAACTGTTTCGAAAGCGGCAACATAATCGCAAGCACGGCAACAGAATACCCTGCCGCCGTCAAAGACCCTACTCCCGTCATAATTCCGAGGGGCAACACCGCAACCGCTATCGCGCAGGAAATGCCCGACAGCGCAATTTCAAATGATTTGGAATTTTTATCTTTTCCCATTTAACCGCCGGATTAACGGCAGCAGCCGGAGCATCCGTCGCACAGACAGGATATGCACATATACGTATAGCAACAATCCAGACACGAAGCGCAGAAGTTTCCGCCCATCTGGTTGTCACCCCTTGCTCCGTTCATCTGCTGTCCCTGATACGCCGAATTATAACCGTTCGGATTAGCGTTCTGTCTCTCGCCGCCGGCCGCGTCGTAATTTATTTTATCGTTTAACTTTTTATACGCTTCTTTATACTTCTGGTTTTCGGGTTCAAGCTGAATCGCTATTTCAAGCTGCTTCTTACTCTCGTTCATCCAGTTCTTGCGGTAAAAGACAACGCTCTGCAAATAGTGCCACTGTCCTCCGCGTTCGTTAAAACTGTCTAAAACACGTTGAGCTTCCTGAATATTTCCGTCGCGGAGATATCCTTCAACCTGCTCGTATAAATCGCCGCCCGAAAAAGACGCCGTACTCTCGTTCATTTCGCCGATAAGCTCCGAATACGCAACTTCGATTTTTGTCAGCATCTTAGCGGCGTTGTTACCTGCTTCGCCGTCCATAAACCGCTCTTCCAAATACTTGGCTTTAAGCGTTTCATAAGCGCTTTTAATGTCCTCTTCGGTTGCTCCTTCCGAAAGTCCTAAAATTTCAAGATTCTTTTTGTTCATGTTTCTCTCCTTTTTTGCCGCCCTTACATTTTGCGCAACCGCCGTAAAAAAGCGTTCTGGTTTTAAGCGGTATCCCGCGAAGAATTATATTGTCCGTCAAATCGTGGTTGAAATTGAATTTTATTTTAAACAAATTATCCCGCATCTCGGCAAACAGTATATCGAATATAAAGGTAAGCTCCTTTTCACCCTTTTTAACCGCTTCCGCCTTGCACTTTTCGCCGTAAACGTTAAACAAAACGTTATACTTGCCTTTTTTTACGTCCTTGTCGTAATCGTCCAGCGCGTCTATTAAATAAACCCACTTGCCAATCGCATAAAAAAGATTTTCCGTCGCCGCGTTGGAAAATTCTTTTAAAACCACTTTGGAAATATCTCTCAACATATTTGCCGAAGGCTCCGCCGCCATATCTATAACCACGCAATTTGCCTTTTCAAGCTTAGCCTGCTCTTCGGTCTGTCTTTTAATAATTTCCGCAATTTCAGGAAATTTTTTCAGCGTTTTTTTGTAACCTTTTTTGTAAAGGTGCCGCAATATCCCCTTTTTATCGCCGTCCGCCTTGTCGTCGCAAAGCTTAAAATAGGCAAGGGCGGTATTCACGCACCCCAACGCCACGGTAGTTTCGTCCACCGCCGCAATCGGCCGCTTTTTTATAAGGTGCAAAAAACAACGCGCCCTCTCTATTTTTACGTCCTCGCCCTTAATGTTATGAACGAGCGCCGACATAAAAGCCACGTCGTAAGTAAGCGCCGTGCGCGCCGCCAAACCGCAACCCGCGCCTATGCCCTTGCAAAGTCCGCAATAAAGGGATTTATATAAAGTTTCGTCCTTTTTAAACAAATAAGGCGCGTCCGGTGAAATATATCCAAACATTAAATCTGATAAAACCCTATTTTCTTATAAACCTTGCTCAAAGTCTTCCTCGCGCGGAAAGCGGCTTTCTCCGCCCCCGCCTTTAAAACTCCGTTCAAATAATCTTTGTCCGCAAGCAGTTTAGCCTGTTCTCGCTGAATGGGCGCAAGCTTATCCGCAACGACTTCGCCCACGGCAAGCTTAAATTCGCCGTAACCCTTGCCGGCGAAATCCGCCTCCGCCTCCGCTATACTCTTTTCGGAAAAAACCGAATATATAGAAAGCAGATTGCTTACTCCCGGCTTGTTTTCGGGGTCGAACTTAACTTGCGCATCGCTGTCGGTTACCGCGCGTTTAAACTTTCTTAAAACCGTATCCCTGTCGTCGTTTAAAAATACCGAACCGTTCGGGTTTTCAGCCGATTTAGACATTTTTTTCGCCGGCTCCAACAAATCGCAAATTTTTGCCCCCACCTTCATATACAGCGCTTCGGGTACCTTAAACGTAGGAGTATAAGCGTTGTTAAACCGCTGCGCAATGTCCCGCGCAATTTCAACGTGCTGCCGCTGGTCAAGCCCCACGGGCACCAAATCGGTTTGATAAAGCAAAATATCCGCCGCCATCAAAACGGGATAATCCATAAGCCCCATATTGATATTGTCCGCGTGCCTCGCCGCCTTATCCTTAAACTGCGTCATCCGCTCCATTTCGCCCACATAAGTAAACGTGTTCAAAACCCAGCAAAGCTCCGCGTGCTCGTGCACGTGCGACTGCACGTATAACGCGCACTTTTCGGGGTCAACACCGCAAGCAATATAAAGCGCGACAAGCTCCAGAGTCCTCTGTCTTAACTCCGCGGGGTTTTGCCTCACGGTAATGGCGTGCATATTCGCCACCGCAAAAAAGCAGTCGTAACCGTTCTGCAGCGAAACCCAGTTTTTAATGGGTCCTATATAATTGCCTATGGTTAATTTATTTGTCGGCTGAACCGCCGAATATAACACCGCTTTATTCTCTTCCATAATTAAATACCGACCTTAAAAATGCAGAAAAGCAAGCAATACGATGCGAACGAGAAAAATCCGGATGAGTTTCTTTTGGCGCAGTTAAACAAAGCGTTGCGCCGCTTATATGCATTTTTAGACTTACTACGGATAAATAATAACATATCCCCGTCCAAAAAGCAAAGTATTTTTATAAATTACCGCCACAATCACAAAACTTGCCGATGTTATACACAATTCAATCACAAAAACGCGGCGCGGACAAACCATCCGCGCCGCCCGCAAGTTGTTTCAATTCGCTTTTAAACTTAACCAAAATCACCTTCAGTCTTTTTAAAAATTTAACGTCTTTACGCAACGGTTACGCAACGCATATTAAATTTTTTGCCCGCTCGGTTTGAAAACTTATGCAAAATCGCCGATTATTACGGCGAAAATTCCGATTTTTTAACTGGTAAAAAAGAAGAATAAAAAACCGCCCCGCGCTGTTTGCGCGGGGCGGTTCGTTTTATAAAAAAATCTTTATTTCACAAATTCAAGAACTTCTTCAAACAGCTTTTTCTTGTCGGCAACGCGCGTAAACCGCGGCTCCTTATCCCTTAATTCTTTTAAGCACTTTGGCACAGCCATTGCCGTTGCCGCGTGCAAACGCTTAATTCCCTTAAAGCTGTCCTTAACGTCGTTGCCGGTAACGGCGTATAAAACGTCCTGCGGAAATTTATAAGGATTCGCCGTAGACACGATTACCATCTTAGTTTCGTCCTTTTTGTGCTTTTCAAACCAGTCCACGGCAACCTTCATCGCGCAACCCGTATGCGTGTCCATCGTGTAGCCAACGTCGCAGAACACGTCGTACATCGCCTCCACGCATCCCTCTTCGTCTGCAAATCCTCCGTCGAAAGTTTCCTGTATTTCTTTCAGTTCTTCCGCCGTCAGTTCATATCTGCCGTCCTTTTTCAAATCTTCCATACGCTTTTTAATGAGTTTTGCGTTCCTGCCCGAAACTTCGTATAACAGTCTTTCCAGATTAGATGAAACGAGAATATCCATAGAGGGCGAAGTCGTTTTATAAAACTCGCGGTTAACGTCGTAAACGCCCGTAGCCAAAAAATCGGTCAAAATTTTATTTTCGTTTGAAGCGCAGTGCAGGCGTCTAACCGGCAAGCCCATCTTTTTTGCATAATAGGCGGCAAGAATATTGCCGAAGTTCCCCGTGGGCACGCAAAAATCTATTTCCTCGCCGTACTCTATCTGCCCCGAAGAGAGCAAATCCAGATAAGACGAAAAGTAATATGCAATCTGCGGCGCAAGTCTGCCGAAGTTAATCGAGTTAGCCGAAGAAAGCACCGTGTTGTGCTCTTTAAGCGTTGCGGCGTACTCCTCGCTTGAAAAAATCTTTTTAACCGCCGTCTGGCAGTCGTCAAAGTTTCCGCGCACGGCAACCACGTTTACGTTGTTTCCCTCCTGCGTGCACATCTGCAGCTTCTGCATTTTGGAAACGCCTTCCGAGGGATAAAACACCATTACTTTAACGCCCTTCGCGTCCTTAAAGCCTTCCAAAGCCGCCTTTCCGGTATCGCCCGAGGTTGCCACAAGCACCAGAACGTCCTCTTTAATGCCGCAAATTTCACATCCCTTTTTAAGCAAATGGGGCAACACGGTCAGCGCCATATCCTTAAAAGCACAGGTGGGTCCGTGCCATAATTCAAGCATATAAACGCCGTCGTCCAGTCTTACAAGCGGCGCGGGGTCGCCCTCGAACTTAGAATAAGCGTTCTCGCACGCAGACAAAAGCTCTTTTTCGTCGTATTCGTCAAAAAAGGTTTTAAGTATCCTCGCCGCGCGTTCGGGATAGCTCATTTCAAGCATAGCGTCCATATCCTCTTTGGTAACCGCGGGGAATTTTTCGGGCACAAAAAGCCCGCCGTCGTCCGCAAGTCCCTTAACAACCGCCTGCGCGCCGGTTACCTTTTCGCCCCCTCTGGTGCTTAAAAACTTCATAATGACTTCTCCTTTAACAAACCGCAACTAACCAAACGCATAATCTTATATGCGTTTTATTTAAAAAACGGCGGCACAAAAAACCTGCGCCGCCGTAAAGAAAATTCAAATCTTATACGTACTTCTTAACGAAATCGGGAAGGTCTTTTAATTCCCCGCTGCACGTAATGGTAATGGTTATTTTGTTTTCGTTCGAAATTTTATCGAGCATATAGAAAATGCCCGCCAAATCCTTTAATTCTTTGCCCGCAATGCGCGCAATTCCGTCTATGTAAATATACTCGTGGTCCCCGTTGCAAGCCGCCACGCCCTTAACAAATCCGCAAAGCGCGTCCTCGCCGGCAACCGCCCAGTCAGAAACGTCTATAAAGCGGATAGCATGGTTAACCGAAAGTCTGCAACGGCTGTTATCGGTAACAAATACGCTCAAACCCTTGGCGTCCTGCGCTGTTGCATTCGCTTCGTCAATAATTTTTTTCGTCTTGCCGGTTCCTTTAGGTCCGTAAATTATTTTTATCATTGAAAGTCCTCCTGTCAAGTATTATACTTGGTTTCTACTATATTTTATCAGTAAATGAAAGGAATTTCAATACATAACGCAAAATTTTTTTTAAAATTTTAATAATTGTAACTTACTGTCATTGCGGGAACATACCCCGTACAACCTGAAACGCGAAGAAGCAAGCAAGACAAGGAAAGCGAAGCTTTTCGACAGAAACATATACGGAAGAATATACCGAAGGCGTAGCTAACGCAGTATTGCGCCGCTTATACGCGTTTTACTTACATTCTTTGGCAAATGCCGCAATACGCTCCAATCCCTCCAGCATATCCGCCGTCGAAAGCGCATAAGAAAGGCGCACCGCGTCGTCGTCACCGAAACATACTCCGGGGGTTGCGGCAACTTTTTCGTGCGTAAGCAAAAGGTCGGCAACGTCCATACTTCCGCGTATTTTAACCCCGCGATAAGTCTTTCCGTAAAGATTGTCGCACAAAAGCATAACGTAAAACGCGCCGTCCGGCTTAACGTAATCCAACCCCAACGGTTTCATTTCATCCAGCTTTTCAAGCATCTTTTCGCGCCGCCTGCCAAACGCTTTAAGCATCTCCTTCATCGGCTTATCGTCACCCTGCAAAGCCGCAATCGCCGCATACTGAGTCATCGTGTTCACGTTCGAGGTGGAATGGCTCTGAAAAGAAGCAATCGCCTTAGCAACGTTCGCGGGCGCCGCAAGGTAGCCAAGCCTCCACCCCGTCATGGCATAGCTCTTCGAAACGCCGTTAATAACAATCGTCCGCTCCTTCAGCTCGGGCGAAACGTTCGCAATCGAAAAATGCGTTTCCCCGCCGTAAATCAGCTTTTCGTAAATTTCGTCCGCAAGCACAACCAAATTATATCTTTCGCACACGTCCGCAATGTCGCGTATTTCCTTTTCGGTGTAAACCGCGCCCGTCGGGTTGCAGGGGCTGTTGAAAATCAGCATCTTAGTGTGCGGCGTAATCATATTTTCAATCTGCGCCGCGGTAACTTTATAACCGTGCCTTGCCTTCGCCATAACAAAAACGGGCACGCCGCCGCAGCTTTTAACCACTTCGGGATAAGTCAGCCAATAAGGTTTGGGAATAAGAACTTCGTCGCCCTCGTTTATCACGGCGAATACAGCGTTGAAAATGGAGTGTTTCGCCCCGTTCGAAACGATAATCTGCGACGGCTCGTAATCCAGCCCGTTGTCGTCTTTAAGCTTTTTGCAAATCGCCTTTTTAAGCTCGGGCAGTCCCGCCGCCGCCACGTATTTGGTGTAACCTTTATCAAGCGCGTCCTTCGCCGCGTCAACGATATGCGCGGGAGTGTTGAAGTCGGGCTCGCCGACGCCGAAGTTAATAACCTTCTCTCCCGCCGCCTTCAATTCGTTCGCCTTTGCCGATATCGCCAGCGTCATACTCGGCGCAATCGCCTTAATCCTCTCCGAAACTTCAATCATCGTATGTTCTCCTTTCGCAAAAGTTTTTGCATCTATTAGCTACAATTATTTAAGCTTACTATAAGCAAAGCGTCGCTTTGCTCGCACGCCTATTCTGCGGCTGAAAACTTTTGCGGTTTTCAGGGCTTCCCGCCCTCTTTGTGCAGTTTTAAGAGCAAACCTGTTTATTTAATTGCACAAATTCACCCGCGGTCAGCCGCAAGTATACGCAAATAGGGTTGCGCATACTTGCGGAGGGAAACCCTCCTTGCGCCGTTTATTAATTAAATTATACAAAACAAGTAAGAGGTTGGCAAGTTTTTCAAAATGCTATTTTGGCATATCATAACAATTTTAATTTTCAATTATATAAAATCATTACAGAAGCATTTAAAGAGGTATCACACAAACGACCAACAACGAAGAACGCACCTGCAAAAACTGCAAATATTTTTCCGAACACTATTTTATTTACCGCGATTATCTTAAACCCGCAGGGTACGGCAACTGCTTACACGCTTGCACTCCCCACAAAAAACGTCACCGCAGAGATATTGACGAAGCCTGCAAAAATCGGGAACCCGCCGCAAGCCGCAAAAACGAACAAAACGAACGAATAGAAAACACCATACGCGATATATCGCGTCACCTTTCCCAAATTCTATTAATTTTAAAAACCGAATAAAGCATACGCGCCGACGGCATTCAGCCGTCGGCGCGTACAACGTATTAAATCATCGGAGTGAGTGTAAGTTATTTTTGTGAATCGTCTTTTTTGCAGTGCGGACAGCTTTCCCCGCAAAAAGAGCCGCAACCGCAGTCGCAACCGCAACAGCCGCCCTTATGCTTTACTTTGCGGTAAATAAGCCACCCGCAAACGCCCGCGAAAGCCGCGCATACAATAACGATTACTGCAATATCGAAAGGACCCATAAATTATTTACCCGTCTTTTTCTTTCTTTTAAAAATTTTGGTTATGTCGAATTTTCCGGTGTTTCTCAACACGATAAGCGTTACCACCGCCGCTATCACCGCAAGCCAGATGAACAGCGTCCACCACCAGCTCCCCACTGTGTAGAACATACAGCTTACCGCATAGCTTGTCGCCACCCAGAACAACAGCGTCCATCTGAATTTGCCCTTGGGCAGTTCCGCCTTTGCCGTAGCGCAAGCGGCAAAACAGGGGATAGTCGTCATATTAAAGATAATAAAGGATATTATGGCGGGAATCGTAATTCCGGTGCCGGCAATCATCGCCGTAGCCGCGTCCACCGCGCCGGTTTCGGCCTCCCAGTCTATATATCCTCCGGTGCCCATCGAAACGGCAACCACTGCCGCAAGCGCGCCGAACGTTGCAATTACGTTTTCCTTTGCAACAAGCCCCGTAATAGCCGCCGCCGCAAACACCCAACCCAGCGAATTGAGCTGCGAACCGAATCCGAGCGGCGTAAACAACGGCTGTATAAGCATACCTATACTGCCGAGTATCGATAAGTCGGACCTTACGTTTACAAGCCCTTCAACCTCTTCGAGAGCCGCCCACGTTTCGGGGTCTGATTCGAAAAGCTCCTGCGCGTCCTGCAAAAGGAACTGCCAGTTCCACGAAAAGGACTGCAAAATCCAGATTATAACGGTTGACGCAAAAATTATGGTAAACGCCTTTTTAACGAAATGCTTGGTTTTATCCCAAAGGTGAAGCATAAGGTTTTTAAAGCGCGGCCAGTGGTATGCGGGGAGTTCCATTATAAAGGGCGGAGTTTCGCCTTTAAGCGTAGTGTTGCGCATTAACAGAACCGCGGCAATTGCAATCAGCACGCCCGCAACGTACATTCCGAAAGTAATAGCGTCAACGTTGCCGACGTTGAACACTGCCAGTATGCCGCCCGCCATTGCCGTCAATATAGGCAGTTTTGCCCCGCACGAAAAGAAGGGAATTACCCTTATAGTAGCCGTTCTCTCCTTTTCGTCCGCAAGCGTTCTTGTGTTTACCGTTGCCGGAAGCGAGCATCCGAACCCCATTATCATAGGCATAAACGCACGCCCCGAAAGTCCGAAACGGCGGAAAACTCTGTCCAGAACAAACGCTATTCTCGCCATATATCCGGTGTCTTCCAAAATGGAAAAACCGAGGAAAAGGAACAGTATCTGAGGCAGAAAGCCCAGCACGGCGAATATACCGCCGAGTATCGCGTCGCACACAAGGCTGTCAACCCAGGCCGCGCCGCCGCAAACTTCTATGAGCATCGAAACGCCCAAAGTTATATTATCTGTTATAAGCGAAAGTAAATTCGTCAGAATTACGCCCGGTGAGAATATTACGCCGTCGTAAATTAATCCCAAAAACATTCCGCCCACGGTATCCGAAAGCCCTAAACCGTCAAGCGTCGGCAACGGAGTTCCCGCCGCGTTTGCAATAGCGCCGATATACAGAAAATCTTCCGAAAACGTAAGGTGGAATATTGCGAATAAAATTGCGGCAAAAATGGGAATCGCCCATATTCTGTGCGTTAAAACCCTGTCTATTTTGTCCGATTTGGTTAAAGCTTCTTTGTTAGCCTTAACCTTTGCAGCCGAAAGGTTTGCCGATATGTATTTATATCTTTCGTCCGCGATTACCGCTTCAAGGTCCTCGCCTGCGGCAACCTCTTTTAAAACTTCTTCCGCACCCTTGCGCTTCAACTCTATTTCATCGTTTTCCAAAAGCTTTACAGCGTGGAACAGCGGAGATTTAACGTCCTCCCCCTTATAAAAAGTGCAGGCGGTTTCCAGCTGAGCTTTAAGCGCGTCTTTTAAAACGGTTTCGCCCTTTCTATCTTCATTCATTGCGTTGGCTCTGTCCATAAGGGTTTTTATTCCCTTGCCTTTCAAAGCGCTTATTTCCACAACGGGCACGCCCAAAGCTTTTTCAATGGCCTTTGCGTCCACCTTGTCGCCGGCTTTTTCCACCTCGTCCATCATATTCAGGGCGATGATAACCGGCACGTCCATTTCCAGAAGCTGGGTAGTAAGATACAGGTTGCGCTCAAGATTGGTGGCGTCCACAATATTAATTATGCCGTCGGGGTGCTCTTCAAGAACATAGTTTCTTGAAATTACTTCTTCCGGCGTATACGGCGAAAGCGAATAAATGCCCGGTAAATCCACAATCGAAACACTGTAACCGTTACCCTTGTAAACGCCCTCTCTCTTATCAACCGTAACCCCGGGCCAGTTGCCCACGTGCGCCGTAGCGCCGGTCAGCGCGTTAAAAAGCGTGGTTTTTCCGCAGTTTGGGTTTCCCGCCAAAGCAAACGTTTTCATTTTATTTCCACCTCCACGCAAGCCGCTTCCACTTTTCTTAAAGTTAACTCGTATCCCCTTAGAGTTATTTCTATCGGGTCTCCTAACGGAGCTTTTTTACGCATAGTAAGTTCCGCACCGGGAGTAACCCCCATATCGAAAAGTCTGCGTCGGATTTTTCCTTCACCCGTAACTTTAATAATTTTACCGCTTTCGCCTACGGTAAATTCGCTTAACAGTTTTACCATATTTCTCCTCTTTTAATTTCAGTTCCCCGTCCATCGCCGTTTTGCGCGCAAACGAACAAATATTAACCTTGGTTAATTTTGTTGGCAAAAAAATTCAGCGGCTTTACGCCACTAAAATTTTCGATGCCAGATTTTTATCCAGGCACAGTCTGCCCTCTTTTACAACCACTATTACGTTGCCGCCGCTCGAAGACAGCAGTTTGATTTTACTGCCCTCGGTTATGCCGAGTTCCTGCAAATGCTTTTTAACTTTTTCCTCGGCACCCACCTTTCTTACGGTAAGTTCAGCTCCCGCAGGCGCAATATAAACAGGCATTTTTTTCGTCTCCCAAAAACCGGTGTTCTTTATGCAACGCACAAAAAACTTAACCTTGGTTATCTTTCATAACTCATTATATAACCTTGTTTTTTATTTGTCAACAAAAAATTAACCCTATTTAATATTTTTTAAAAATTCTTATTTTTGGCTGAAAACCGTGTAAAAAACGGGGTTTTTTGAAAGTGCAAATGTCTGAAAATTACATAAAAAAGTCTGATTTGTCCATATAAAAACTGACAAATCAGACCTGAAAAAACGCCGGTTTTAACCTATTAAACTTTTAATCCAAAGCTTTTCTTTTAAAGAAATTTTACCGTCCACCGCACAAATCAACATACAGATGATAATAATATCGTCCTTAAGCTCCTCCGAAAGCTTTCCAAAAACGTCAACCATCTCTTTTACCGCCTTTTTAAGCTCTTCGCTTTCGGGTTTTAACAGCTTTACCGCTTTTTTGCACACCGCATAATTTACGTTATCCCCGAAAAATGCGTGTAAAAGCGGATAACAAACGGCGTATTCCTCTTCCGAAAGTTTTCCGTCCGCGCCTATCGCACCTAAAATAAAGGTTGCAAAAACAGTCACTCCGTCGAGTCCGTCTTCCGTTATTTCTTTGAGCGCGGGAATCACTTTTAACGATTTTTCCGCCAGAATCAGGCTGTAACTTAAAACGTCAAGTTGCTCAAATTCCTTGCACAATCTGTTGAATTCTTTCATTTTAACATTTCCTTTTGCCGATTTTTTATTTTTTACGCCTTTATTTTATCACAATAACAGATTTTTGCAACACTTGTCTAAAAAAATTCATACAAACTTCACAAAAGCAACAAAAAACCGCTCCCGTCGGAGCGGCTGAAATTTTTACAATAAATCTTTTAATTCTATGCTGTCGTTTTCGGTTATTTTACGCACGACGCGGCAGGGATTGCCGTAAGCCAGTGTATCGGGGGGGATTTTACCGGCAACAACGCTGCCTGCGCCTATCACGCAGCCGCTGCCGATTTCCGCTCCGGCAAGAATAGTTACGTTGCCGGCAATCCAGCAGTTATCGCCGATTGTAACCGGAGCGCCGAATTCTTTATTGGAAACCGTTCCGTCTTCTTTGTAAAAAGCGTTTCTTTCCCGCCACAGCAACGGATGTTTCGGCGTAAGTATCGAAACGTTCGGCCCCACGTAAACGTCGTGACCTATTGTTACACTGCAAACGTCCAGCACAGTAAAATTGAAATTCGCATAAAAATTTTTGCCCAAACGAGTAAAAACTCCGTAATCGAAATAAACCGGTCCCTGCAAATAACAGGCTCCATCGGCATTCGGCAACAGTTTTTTTAAAATTTCAGCGCGCTTTTCAACTTCCGTTTCATAAGTTTCGTTATAATCTTTGCACAGCTTGTGCGCGGTTACCCTTAAACTTAACAGTTCCTTATCAGACGGGTCGTAAATTTTACCCGCAAGCATTTTTTCTTTTTCGCTCATAATTAAGCCTTTTGAGTTGTCCGCTGCGTTATTTTTTGACATTATTTAAAACCGCCAGTATTTATTTTATAGTTTTAATATAACATACGGTTTTCGGATTTTCAACATTTATCTGAAAATCAACTCAAATTTAAGCCGCTCACTTTGTTAATTTCTACATTTCGTTATTTTAGTTTATGTTAAATAATACTTTTATTACTCTGCGTAAGTAATCGTAGCGCGTGTCGGTTGCCGTAACGTTAAGTTTGAACTCAACCGCCTTTGCGTATAAGAAAAGATTTTCGCCGTCAGTTTAAATTACAACTGTAATAAGCATGGCTCTAAACCGGCTTAATTTTATATCAGTTTTCAAATTGCCTGCTTGCCGAAATAAATTCTTCTAAATATTTTATCGCCGTTTTATCGTGTTTTTTTGCATAATCAATAACGGCAAGCAAGTCTTCCACTTCCGTATAAACTGACATTTCCGTAGTTTTTCCGTCCGACTTGCCTTTTATAACGCTTCCGCCGCAAAAATCAAAACAATATGAAAGATAACCCATCTCGGCTAACTTTACAGCATAATGTCCGACTGTGTCCTGAAACGCCATAAAGCCATGACAAACTATGGCTATCGGCAAGTTATTTCCTTGCGGTCTGTATTCCGTACCGCGTATTGTCAAATTATTACGTATGCAACCGAAAGTTGACGCCTGAATATTTGCCGACTTTAACCGTCTTTTTAAAATCATCTTCATTTCCATTTTTTTAATTATATCAAAAACAATCTTTTTTATAGATTTAACGTCCATAAAATCTGCCTTCGTCTTAGTAAGATATAATCCCGTACGTCTGCAAATGCAAGCGTACGGGAAAATACTTTAAATATAATTTTAATTGAACGTTACGGTTATGGTAGTGAAGAACGCCTGCGTTCCCTCTGCGGTAATTATAAACTCTCCGCCTTCCTCGCCGGTAGTAAACGTTACCGACCCGCTTGCCGCACCAGCTAACGCGTCTCCTCCGTTGACTTTAAAAGAATCCCAGTTACCTGCCTGATAATAAATACCCGAAATTGTTACAGTTGCATTTGCGGCAATTTTCATCTTTATGTAATGCCCCGAAGCAATTGCAATGCCGTTGCCGTTATCTTTTGCAGCTAACTCAACATATTCGCTTCCGCTGATTTTGCTTTCAGTGTAACTATATGTGTAATTTGCGGTTATTTCTTTAATCGGCACGGTTATTGATATACCCTGCAAAGCCGCCTGCGTTGCACTCTCGGCAAGGGTTATTATAACGTAACCGTCTTCCGCCGCAGTGTAATTTACGGTTGCCGCAGAATCCTGCGTTACGCCGTTTATTGCAATCTGCCCCCAGCCCGTATAAATACCCGTTACGCTTATTTTAGTCCCCGCAGTAACAAGCATTCTAACGGAGCTTCCGCTTACAAGTTTCAGATAAGGGCTGTTAGCCTGACAATTGTTCAGTTCAAAGTATTTACTGCTGTTAATTCCGTCCTTACCGAAAGCATACGCGCAATTTTCTTTTGCGAGCTGAACGGGCGCAGTAACCGTAATTCCCTGCAAAGCCGCCTGCGTTGCACTCTCGGCAAGGGTTATTATAACGTAACCGTCTTCCGCCGCAGTGTAATTTACGGTTGCCGCAGAATCCTGCGTTACGCCGTTTATTGCAATCTGCCCCCAGCCCGTATAAATACCTGTTATACTGATTTTAGTTCCTGCAACAACGTTCAGTTTTATCGAACTTCCGCTTACAAGTTTCAGATAAGGGCTGTTATCGGCGCAGTTTTTCAGCTCGATATACTCGTTTCCGTTAAGACCATCTGTTGCGTATGAATAAACGAACGAACCGCTGTCTATTACGGTTAATTCCGTTGACAAAACCACATAAACAGAAGTATTTTCCGAAATTCCCGTATTGAAATCAAACTCTTGTTTCGTCGCGCTTAAATAAACTTTATCTATTTTGCCGGATACAAGCTCCTGTATCTGCGCCAGAGTTATCTTGTCGCCGCTCATTAACGACGGAATTGTTCCCAGCACCGTAGTACCGTCCTCGGCATAAACGGTAACGGTATAATATTCGGTATCGGGCTGCGGCTGCGTGCCGTCAACGGTTATAGATTTAATGTAAATGCCGTTGGTAGAAGCAGTATCTTCAACTATGGTCAGCGTTGCGTATCCGTCTTTATAGGTTATTTTGCCGTTTGCCGCCGTACCGTATACTCCGCCGTACCAATCAACCGTAATTTTGCCTTGAACGTTTATTTTCACGGTGTCGCCGACGTTCAGACGCATTGCACTGCCGTTCATCCAGTAAGTGCCCTTGACCGAAACAGCCCCGTCAAAGAAATCGACAAACTGCCCGTTTGTGCTTGTCGAACTGCCCTGCGCGAAATCGGCAAAATTATATGTTGCGGGAACCGTTACTCCCGCGTTGCCGTTCCAAGCGGAGGAATATTCGTACTGTCCGTTTTTAGCGGCAAATATTACGTTTTTATCAAGGAAGGTTGCTTTTTGAACTTCGGTTAAAACAGTGCAAAGATTTTCCTTTACGCCCGCACCCAACGCCGCATAGTCAAGCGCGCCTTCACCCGTGTTGCCGTATTCGTATAAGCGTTCGGGGTTAGGTTCGCCTTGACTCATGCTGCCGTAACGCTTATTTTTATTATCGGTAGCAGAGCCGTATGCCGTCTTAGCGTACGCCTTAGACATATCACATTCTATAAATGCAAGCGTCATATGTCCCGACCAAGCACGGGCAAGCGAAACCGTTCCGTTCTGTACTTTACTGTCGTTTGTAAACGTGCAGCCCTTGAAAATATAGCCGTAGTCGATAACGGTATCGGCTTGCTGCCAATCGTTAACGTGCTTTACAAAGCCCCTCGTGGCGCAGACATAGCCGCCGTTTTTAACATCGTTTGCCCCGATAGTGTTGAGAGTGCAGTTGTTGTAAAGCGAAGTAGCGCCGTAACCGAAAACGTAGTCGGTTCTGCCCTCTATAAAGCAGTTATTGTAAACGTGTCTGCCATTGTAATCGTAAAGCGTATCGTGATAACTTGAAAAACGCACGTTGTCAAACACGCATTTATCCGCCTGCACAAGGCAGGCAACCGCCATTGTATTGCCGTTTCTGCTTTCGTTTGCGGGGACTAATGCGTTGGCAATTTTCTGTGATTCCAGATATCTTTCGTGGGTATTGTAGTAATTCTGGAAGGTTATATTTTCAGCGTGGAAGCCCATTGCCGCCGCACGAACCGAAACGGTTGCGCTGCCGTCGGTAGAATAGGGCTTGTTTGCACCCGGGCATATATATGCCGCCAAAAGGTCGAATTCGATAACTGTCTTTGTTGCGTCCTCAGCCGCACCGACAATGTGCAGATTAGGAATATCGAATTCCACTTTTTCGTGATACGTTCCCGCCGCTATATTGATTGTCTTTGTCGTATTATCATCGGTACCCAACAATTTGAAAACCGATACCGCGTCGTTAATAGATTTAACCGTTACAACATTACCGCTTACGCCATAGCTTGCCGAAGCGTTTACCGTGACGGTTGCCGCGTTTTTGGAAACTCCCGATAAATCCATTACGTTTATCGTGTAAGTTGTTTCCTTGCCGCCGTATTTTACTTTGACTTGCTTTTCGCCCGCCGTAGTCATATCGGGGTCTTCGTAGGTTATATCCGCTTTAACATTTTCGGTTGTCTCCTCACCGTTCACCTTTTTGGATACCTGAACGGAGATATTGTTATGGTTTACGGTATCGCCTACCTTATATAACTTTTGAACAAGCTGAGTTATTCTGCTGCCGTTCTGAGTATGGTCGCACGCCGATATGCTTAAAATTCCGTCTTCGTTATCGCCGCTATCCCCCGAACCGTCGTCGGGCTTGCCCGAAGAAGGCTTGGGCTGACCGCAAACGCAATCGCCGTTTGTAAAGTCGTGCGGGGCAACCTGATAAATAAAATCACAGTTTTCGTCGGTACATTCGCGCCAATGGTTTACATCGTCCTTGCCGTATTCCGTAGTTGACCAATGATGGGCAGACCCGTTATCTCCGTTGCCGTGGGCGCACGCCGTTAAGCCAACCCCTAAACAAGTTACCGACAGAGTACCCAAAGTCATTGCCGCCACTACTTTTAAAAGTTTTTTATTTTTCATTTTCTTACCCCTTATGCGTAATACTCGATTATGATATAATACACGTCAATGTTACTGCCTTTGGAAGCTATGCGGTAAGTACCGCCTTCGGAAATTTCGTTTGAAACAATATCCTGTCCCGAGGGTATATCGAACGCGGCGACAACCTTTGAAGAATTATTTACGTTTACCATTTGAATAGTTCTCCATACTTCGTCTATCGTGCCTGCGGGTTTGCCGCCCTTTGCAACTATAGTCATAGTGCATGCGCCCGTAAGATTAAACTCGATATATTTCGTAGGTGAAGAACCCGTTACGGAACCGTTACCGTTAAGACGAATACTTTTTGCTGCCGCGGGATACTTGACGTCGTTATAAGTGAACGCCGCGCCCGCAGAATTCTGTGCAACAAGCGCCGAATGGAAACTGAAAGTATGTCCTTCAACGGTAATAGGCGTATTAACATCAGTAAAGCTGCTTGCATTAAGTACAACCGTGCTTTGGGGCTTAGGTCTTGCCGCTTTTACCGCCGCTTCGTATTCTTCAAGCACGTTAAGATTGGTAACTTCGCTTCTCAAATCGAAATTAAGACTTTCGTAAACCGCCCTTGCTTCCGCACAGTAGCCTTTCCATACCTCGTAATTTTCTGCGGTTATGGTTGATATGCCGCCCTTAGCCGCCAGCGCTTCAATCGCCTTTATTGCGTCGGAAGCGGGGGTATAAGTTCTTTCGGGGTTGGTGGGATTGACCTTAATAAACATTCCCTCTAATTCGGCTACCTTTGAAATACTTATACGGTTGGAAGGGTCGATAAATCCGTTCGGAGCAGTGAGAACTTTACTGCCGAAATTATAATATTCCTGCGCTTCGCCGTTTCCTTTAATAATTCCGCTTTCGTTAGACTTAATAATACTGTCTGCAACGTATGCCGCCGTTAAATATGCGCCGTACTTGTTGTAGTGGGTATTTTCCATACCGGTAAAGCCCTCGTCGGGATTGTTATACGCATTGTCATAACCGCTAGGCCATACGCCCGTAAGCGCGTTGGGAACAAGCGCAAGCAAGAAATCCGCAAATGCGGGGGTGATTGCTTCAAGAGTTTTCTTCGTATAATCGAAGTTATCAATAAGCAGGCAATTTTCTTCTTCCGCAAGCTGGCGGACGGCCTTTACGTAAGCAAAATCCTCGCCGTGCAGACCGGGGCCGCTTTTAAGCGTACCGTCGGAGTTGAACGAACGCCTTGCTACGGGGGTCATCAGCACGGGGATAGCGCCCTTTTCTCTCGCCAAATCAATATACTGTTTCAAATACCACTTGAACGTGCCGTCGCCAAAGGCATAATAATCGTTGCCGTATTTTTTGATTTCGTTTAACTGCGAAGCTTTCTCGGACGAGGTTGCGTGACTTAAATATTCTTCCGGCAAGTAACCAGTAGGCTTTTTCTCTGCGGGCGCCGTTGTGGGATAAATCCCGTTTGCGTCGGGCGTGCCGAGCGGAACCATTCTGTCGGGCATTGTCTGATAGCCCTTTGTTGCGTCGTCGTTATGTCCGAACTGCACGAACAGATAGTCGCCTTCCTTTATACACTCTTCGATTGACTTTCCGCCGTTTTCGCTGAACGAATACTTAGAACCGTCCGTATTGGTGAAAAGTCTGTCCTCGTTAATGAACGAACGCGAGCTTCTGCCGCCCCTTGCGCAGTTGACTACATTTACGCTTTCGTCAAGGAACATATCCAGATACTGTCCCCATCCCGCTATGTACTGTCCGTCCGCATAGGTCTGTACCGTGGAGTCGCCGGCGAGATAAATTGTGGGCGTTTTATCCGTAGGTAAAGTTATTCCTTTATTTTCCGTCCATTTTGCGTAAAGCGTAATGCTGCTTGTTACCGTTTCGGTTGTGAAATTGTATTTATTATTGCAGCCCGCTTCCTTATACCAGCCTTCAAAAGTCCAGCCGCTTTCGGCAGGAGCTTTTGGTGCGGTTGCGTGACCGCCCGCGTCTACAACCTGCGTCTTAGGCGCAACTCCGTGTCCCTGAACGTCGAACGTAACCGTATAGGTCACACCTTGTGTATTGCCGGGCTTACCGGTATTACAACCGGCAATGCCGAACGCCACGGCAACAGCCATTATCAAACAAAAAAATTTGCCGATAAAATGCTTTTTCATTTTTCCTCCATAAATTTTAAATATTTATATTTAAACGCCGCAAATAATATCAGCGCGTTGTTTACGGTTATTTGTTTGCGCGCTTAAATCAGTGTTTTAAGCCTTAATACTTTTAACGATAGCGATTTTTTTGTGTTGTAAAATACAACACAAAGCCCCCATGGGGGCTGAAATTTAATCAGACCTGTCGTTTAAGCCACAAGTATAATAACATTATAAAATCATATCGTCAATTACTAAATATAACTTTTTTTGTAAATTGTTTACATTATTATAATGTCAGGGAAGAGCGGATAAGACACCGTAAACAAGACGACAAAAAAGCCGCTGATACTTAAACGTAATCACCGGCTTTTAAACGTGTTCAGCAACGCCTGATTGCTCTTTGGCGGTTGGACATTCTATTCAGTTAGAGAAAAGGTCACGGGCGATTCGTTGACCGAAACCTTCTGCTATCTGCGGACGAACTATTAGACATCCACCGTAGAAACTCCTGCCCCGAAGGGAACAATGCCGTTTTACGCTTCTTATTTGACCAATTTATTCGGCAAAGAAACCAACTTTTTATAAGTAATACCATCTTCTTTAAATATGACGGCTTGTTTCAGCGGTACGGACTTACCGAGAACTTTTTTTATAATTCGGGATAAGCGTAAATCGCGTCTTTTTTCCCTTTTTTCTTTTTATGATAACGAGTTTTCAGCCCCATAGTCTTTAAATGCCAAATTGCCGCGAATTGAAATTCATTTAATAGAAATCGTGCGGTTTAATCCCCGTCTGCCGACAACGATTTTATGTACTCCAAATAATCCGTTTCACCAGAATGACATCCGAAATCCATTTGCAGATACGTTGCTATCTTTTCTTCAACGGGCAATTCGTCCTCTGCCTCAAAAGGAATTACGTACAGCTTTTCAAACCCGTGTTCTTTCCAAAAGCCTTCCTGCCGTAAGTTGCATAAAACGCCCGCCATTAAGTAACGGAACATAGCGCGTTCTTGGTCGAAGTTTTCCTCAAAGACTTCGCTGTTTTCTTCAAACCAATCGACAGCTTCCTTACTTAATAAATCGTCATAGTTATAGTATACAGTGCAGTAGTAAAGACTGTTCTGCATTAAAAATTTTTGCAGCTTTTTGAATGCCTTAGTATCGGCGGAAACCACGTCCCACTCGGCATAAGGCTCGAAGCGGTAATACGATTTTTCATCTTCCGCGCAGTCTTTGATTTGTTTGCGGTATTCTTCTTCCGTATTGAAGTACAGGTAAGTTTCAAAGTCTTCTTCGTATACAAACTGTACGAGATTGCCTATTTCAAAAGAAACGCCGTATATGGTTTGCCCCTTATGTTTTTCAACGAATTTCGGAAAAAAGTCAACAACCGCTTCGCGGAATAATGCGATGAATTGGGAGGCGACATCCGGCGTTAATAAAATTCCCGTATCCTCTTTTTTATATTGTTTTAACAATTGTTTTGCAATCTGCTCGTCCGTCATAATAGTTAATCTTTTAAATATTTTTCTCCGATTTTTTCTTTACGGCATATAGCGCATAAAATTTATAACACGGTCAGTCTTCCATATC
>CAQTYU010000006.1 GCA_948890655.1 Christensenellaceae bacterium | reverse complement strand
CAAGCGATAAAAAAATGGGCTTGTCTTAATCTGACAAGTCCATTGTAGAGCAACAGCTTTTGCCGAAACTCTGTAGTTATTTTAAACAAAAACGGCGCAATACAACCGTATGCGCCGCAATACAAATTAAAGTAAATGTTTTCTTATGGCTTTTATCGCCGTATCCGCAATCAGTCTCGAGCCCCGATGCGTAGGATGCACTCCGTCCGGCGAATACTCTTTGTACGAAACAGTCTGGCACAGTCCGTTAAACATTTCGTCATAAGCTACAAATTCGTCGGCAATCTGCAATCCGATTTTATTTATAATTGCAAGTTCCTTGTCAAATAACGGTCTAAGTCTGAACTTGTCCGGCGCAGGCAAAAGAAACGGTTCCAAAAAAATCAAAACTATTCCTGCCTCTTTCATCCTTGTCAAAAGCGCCTTAAAATCCGCTTCAAACTTCACCAAATCAAGTTCTGTACCGTGTTTAAACTTGTGCCAGGTATCGTTAATGCCAATCATAATAACAACCGCGTCGGGTTTGTGAGCAATAACGTCGGCGTCGGCACGCGCAAGCAAATCGCTTACCCTGTTGCCGGAAATCCCCTTGTTCACAAGCTGTATTCCCTTATCGGGATACAAAGGTAAAAGCTTATCCGAAAGTATTTTTACATAACCGTCGCCAAGCGACTTTTCGTCCTGCCTGTCCCGTCCGCAATCGGTAATCGAATCACCGAAAAAGATAATTTTCATATTTCCCCCCTACAATATACTCTATCCGAATATATTTATGGTAATTTTAACATAGCAAGCACCGTTATGCAAGAGTTGAATTTAAAAAACTTTCAAAAGAGCGAATTAAAGTTTTGACAAACCCGTAAATTTATGATATATTGAATTAGCTTTGAGCAACAAGCGGAAGTACCCAAGTGGCTCAAGGGGCTCCCCTGCTAAGGGAGTAGTGCGGGAAACTGCAGCGAGGGTTCAAATCCCTCCTTCCGCGCCAAACAGCTTAAAAATCGTGTTTTTAACGGTTTTTGAGCTGTTTTTTTGTTGTTGCAGGCTAACACTTGTGTTACTCAAAAATCCCCACGCCGAAAAGCCCCTTCTGCAATATGCAAGGGGCTTTGATTTTGCGGCAGGGTACCAAAAAGTTATTCCGCTAAGTACTTTTCTTCGAGGTTACCGCAAAGTCCGTATTCTTCGGCTTTGCACCACGTCTGTATAACCTCAAGACACTCAAGATAAGCATAAATTTCACCGCACACAAAATCATTGCGTTTTGCTTTTACCGCAATTTCATCAAGGCTGGCTTTCACTGTCAGAATCAAGCACTCCAAAACTTCTTTCATACTATTCTGCTTCAATTCATTTCTCCACGTAAGGACATCTGTGTAACTAATAATGTGGTAAAGAAAAAAGGCGGCGCAAAACTAGCCGCCTTTCATTATATTAAAACACTATCTATAATTAAATTTAATACTATTATGTACTTTTATGTACTTTTTGTAGATATTTCGTTACTTTTACACTTTTTGCGCCGCTTTTCAAAGACGACAAGTATCTTAAGTTTTAATTGCAGGTCGGGCAAATTATGTTAATTATAAAGCCCGTTTACCGCAAAACCGTACGTAAGCTTAAACTGCCCCTCCGGTATAAAAATAAATATTTTATGTATTCCCTGCATTTTTAAAACTGCCGTCACTTCCTGAATTTCTTTTTTTCAAGAAACAGTTTTACCTCTTCGTTTCCATTATCGGCGGCTTTTTTATACCAACTTTCGGCAAGTTCAATATCTTTTTTTATTCCCTTACCCTTCTCATATAAAAATCCAAGACTAAGCATAGCGTCAACCTCTCCGTTTTCCGCAGCTTTTTCATACCACTCCACAGCCTTTAACATATCCTTTTTAACGCCAGTTCCGTGGCGGAAACAACACCCCAGATTATACATTGCCATTGAATTGCCGCATTCCGCGGCTTTCTTATACCAGTTAACGCATTCCTCGCGGTTCTTTTTTGTGCCTATACCGTTCTGATTACAATAACCGACTTCACTCATCGCCTGCGCATTGCCCTGCATCGCCGACCGCTTAAACCATTTTAACGCCTCGACGCCGTCAACTTTAACGCCGTTACCCATTAAATAATTCCAACCGGTGTGCAACTGCGCCCTGTCGTCTCCCTGTTCGGCTGATTTCAAATGCCATTTAAACGCTTTATCCGCATCCGCGCTCATCCCGTAACCATTTTCATAACACATTCCAAGGTTAAATTGCGCACGCATATCTCCTTGTTCCGCCGCCCTGCGAAACCATCTTCCGGCTTCCCGCAAATCCTTTTTAACGCCCTTGCCAACAACAAAACACCAGCCGTATTCGTTTTGCGCTTCCGCATATCCCGATTCGGCGGCTTTTTTATAAAACTCAACGGCCGCAGCATAATTTTTCGGCACGCCGTTGCCTTCGTCGTAAATGCAACCCAGTTCGTACTGAGCCAAAACGTTGTCAAAATCCGCCGCCTTTTTAAGATAATTAACCGCAACCGCATCGTCCTTTTCCACTCCGGTACCCTTCAGATAACACATTCCAAGTTCGTAGTACGCTTCCGGATAGTCCCGCTCGGCGGCAAGAGTAAACAAATTAACCGCCTCCACGGCGTTCTTTTCCACGCCGGTTCCTTCAAGATAGCAAATCCCGAGCGCGTGTTGCGCCTTATAATAATTCTGTTCGCTCGCCCGTTTAAGCCAATATACTTCTTCCTCTGCGTCTCTCGGCACGCCGGTTCCGTCGTAATAACAATTCGCAAGCGCATACTGAGCCGGAGCAATGCCAAAATCCGCCGCCTTTTTAAGATAATTAACTGCAACCGCGTCGTCCTTTTCTACTCCGGTACCCATCAGATAACACATTCCAAGTTCGTAGTGCGCTTCCGGAGAGTCCTGCTCGGCGGATTTTTTAAACCATTCAAGCGCGGTTTTTACGTCTTCGGCAACGCCCTCTCCTTCCAGATAACAAACCCCTATGCAAACCTGCGCGTAAGCGTCGCCCGCCTCTGCCGCCTTAAACCAAAGCTCGGCGGCTTTTTCATATTCGCCGTCCTTGTAAAATTTCCTCGCCGATTCCGAAACGTCGTCACAACCGCTGCCGGCAAAGCCTTCCGTTTCAGCGGCGGCAAAACCGTTTTCTGCGGTTTCCAAAACCGAAGTCCCCTTTCTCGCTTCGTCCTCACCGTTTTTAATATTCTTTAATATTTCGTCTATTATATTCTTCTCGTTATCCATATTTTCAAAAAAAATCAATATTCCGCACTCCGCGCACACATCGTGTGCGCGGAGTGCGGAGTAAATTCATAAATTTATTTAATAAGTTTATTGACGTATTTAAGGTATTTCTTCGCTTCTTTATTTCCCTGTTCCGCAGCTCTGGAATACCAATCCCTTGCCTCGTATAAATCCGCGTCTACGCCGTAACCTTCCTGATAACACATTCCCACGGCGTACTGCGCGTCCGAATCGCCTTGCTTTGCGGCTTTTAAAAACCACTTAAATCCCTCTTCTTCGTCCTCTTCAACGCCTATACCGTTCTGATAGAACGTGCCGATTTTATATTGAGCGTCCGCGTCGCCGTTTTTTGCAGCCTGTAAAAACCAATAAGCCGCCTCCTCGTCGCTTTGCTCAACGCCCTCGCCCTTGTAATAGTTTTGCGCAAGGTTATACTGCGCTTCCTTCATGCCTTTTTGAGCCGCGGCGTAATAGCACTTAACAGCCAAATCCATATCTTCTTTTACGCCTTTGCCGAAATAATAGATGTTGCCGAGGTTATACAGCGACATCGCATGCCCCAGATTTGCGCCCGCTTCGAACATCTTTTTTGCGGTTGCCAAATCCCTTTTAACGCCATTGCCTTCTTCGTAGCAGCACCCCAGGTTGCAAAAAGCCTGCGCATAATTCTTTTGAGCCGAAATCTGATACCACTTTATCGCCTCAGCCATGTCGTAGGTAACTCCCTCGCCGTATTCGTAGCAATAACCGACGTAGCACGCGGCTTTTGCATGCCCGCGCTTTGCCGCCTCTTTATACCAGTAAAAAGCTTCAACGGGATTTTTGTCCACGCCCTCGCCGTCGTCATAACATTCACCGAGACAAAACTGTGCTTCGTCCAGCCCCTGTTCGGCGGCTCTGGTATACCACGCCACCGCTTCCTGCTTGTCGCGGGCGACTCCCAAACCTTCGGCAAAGCATCTTCCCACATTGCACTGCCCCGCCGCGTTTCCGTTCTGCGCCGCCTTCATATACCAGTTAAAAGCCGCTTTACTCTTGTCCTCGGCAGTGTCCTCGATATAATCCCCGTATTCGTACAGATAACCGACGGTGTTCATTGCCTGAACAAGTCCTCCGTCGGCGGCTTTTTTTGCCCATTCCAATGCGGCTTTAAAGTTGCGCTCCGTTCCCGCGCCGTTATAATAGAGCACGGCAACGTATTGCTGCCCTTTGTCAAAACCAAGTTCGGCGGATTTCAGGGCGTATTCGAAACCCTGTTTAATTCTTTCCTCTTCGGAAAGCTCCCTGCCCGCAAGCTCTTGCATAAAGCAGTTGGCAAGCCAAAACAATGCTTCCGCATCGTCCTTTTTTGCACACTCTTCCCAAAGCTTCACCGCTTCGTCGTATTTGCGGTCGTTATAAAGCTGCAAAGCCCGCGCACAAGCAGGAAGCTCCGCCGCCTTATTTTCAAAAGTTTCAAGAATTTCGTTAATTACTTTGTTTTCCTTCTCCATATTTTTCTCCTTTATTTTACCAGCTTACGACAGAATCGAAATTCGCCGAGCCGTAACATCTTATACTTACTTTATGTTCTCCGCTTTCAAGCACGGGCGAAAGGTAAGAAACTTCCATAAATCCGCCCTCGTCGCCCCTTATATTAAGAGAATCGACCTTAACGCCGTCAACATAAACGTCGAACTCCGAAGCGGTTAAATTTGTAGATAAAAGCGCCAGTCTCTCACCGGTAAAATCAAATTCGAGAACCGCCCCGCGTCCCGCCTTATAAACGTGTTCGAAGAAAGAATTCGCCGAAGCGATAACCCAGTCTCCGCGCACAATCTTTGACGCGCGGTCTATCGACTCTACTTTCCCCGCCGGTAAAGAAAGCGCAGTTTCGAACTCTATCTTATTCAAAGCCAAATACTTATACCCTGCAGTAGAATGAGTGTCGGTAACCGTAATTTTATAAAATTTAAAACTGTAAGTCTCGCCGAAATCCGCAGTAACCGTCAGATTGCCAAGCTTCGAAGAGGCTACGTCCGCGGCAACCGTCCAGTCGATTCCGTCGTTACTTACCTCAACTTTAAAAGTCTTCGGCAAATAAGTTTTATAATTTCCGCTCGCCGCCGAACCGACAAAAACCAGTCTGTTCGCTTCCACGGCTTCTTCCAGCTCCACACTTACTATAAAAGGATTATCCGCCGAAATATTCGAACGGTTAGTATGTATAAAAGTCGAATCGTCGCCGTCGAAAAGATTATCTATCTTATGTTTATCCGTGTTATCCCAGGGCAGATATTGCGCCTCGAACTGTTTCACTGCGGTTTCCACAACAACTTCGCTGTTATAACTGAAAGTGTAGTTGCGTTTATAAAAATAATCCGAATTGAATTTTTCATTGGAAAACTGATAGCTTTCTCTGTAAGCGCTTGCATAGTGCAACTCCAGCGTTTCGGGAGTTTCGCCCGTGAGATTGCCGTCTTCATCGTAAACGCCGCCCGGCGGAGTAAACTTACCCCAGCCAAGACCTATAAAACTGCTCAATCTTCCCTGTGCGTGCGGCACCGAATAACAAACCATAACTTCTTTAAAATAAACCCAACTGCCCGCAGGCAACTCTTCAAAATCGGTGTAAGTAAGCGGGTCGTTTGGTCTGAAATTCGAGTCTTTCGCCTCGGTAATCTTGCCCGCAAGCGTGTACGTCTTACCCTCGTCCAACGAAACGAACAGCGCGCAGTTCCAGCGCCCGCGCAAAGCAATTCTGTACTTTGCCGTTTCATCCACGTAAATTTTTCCCCTTACCTCCACAACAGAGTTTTCAGGCGCCGGTTCGGTAAAAGTATACCATACGTCCGTGTTGCTGTTCTGCAACTTATTCACGTTGTTTTCATCTTTAACGCTTTGCGCTCCGGCGTATTCCGCATTGAACGCTTCTTCCGCATCGGTATACGCAGAGCCCGCGGCATAGGTGTACGTCGTCCTTTGCAACATTGATTTGCTGAATTCGTGCGTCTGTTCGAATTCCAGAACAAGGTCCACGTCGTCAACGGTGAACCCCGCACCGTCGGGCGCCGTTATTCTCAAAGTGACGTAAATCTTGCCCGAAAGTATATTTTCATCGGGCGTAAATTTATAAACGCCGTCCTCAACCTTAGTTAACGTACCGTGGTCGGGAGATGAAATATCGGCAATCGTAAAAGTAAATCCTTCGGGGAGCACTACGCTTCCGCTCTGATACTGTCCGCCGACGGCTTCATACTTTCTTAAATCCACGGTAAAGTCCTCGCCGTAGGCAATAACGTAAGGTCTCTGCGTTTCTATATAACGCTTCTGTCCGTCGTAATTATAACTTCTGCCCGTCTGATAAACGCTTGCAACAGGCACGAACATAGGATAATCTTTCTGCTTTTCATTCAATGCGTCCGAATAGTTAACGCCGCCGACAAACTGCGATAAATAATTCGTAAAGTACGACATATTCTGGTGCGTAACGTTGCCCCAATTGGTAAAAAACGCCTCGTTTCTCCCACGGGCCGACTGCATATAAGCGTCCTGTCCAAAGTTATGTAAAAGCGTTGCATAAACCGCAAGCCCGTTGGTACTCCCCACGTTTCCGCTTAAAAACTGACGCAAAGCCCAGGTCGCGCTCGTATATTGGTTCCAGGCAGAAAGTCCCGCGCCACCGTAGTTATTTATCCCCCTCGCTCTGGAAATTTTGGTAAAAAGACTGTATTCCACAAGGTTTAACGAATTGTTCGTAATTTCACCGTCGCTGCCCAGACATCCGAAGCCCTGAAAGTTGTGATTATATTCGTGCATATTTCCCCACGCGCCCGAAGTTACGAATGAATTATAGTTAAGTGAATTAGACATCCACCCCATAGGGCAATTTACCGAGCGCCTTCCGGGGAAAGCAACAGCCGCACCCGCCGCCACGAACGGGTCGTATAAAAACACAATACCTTGCGTGGAAACCTTTGTGGAAACAAGCGAAATTTTCTCCCACAACACAGCTGCGTCGTAAAGCTGTTCATAAGTAAAATTTTCAGCGTATTTCTTGGGTCCCGAATGCAAAACTCCGTTTTCCCAGACCTCCAAATCAAAGAAGGGCACCGAAGACCCTGCGTTTTTATAAAACTCGTCTTTTGTCGTATACCCCAATATATAGTGTGAATAATTAACTCCGCCCGAAACTGTAACGCTGAAATTCACTCTCTCGTCGCGCACGTATATAGGTCCGCCCAAAAACGAACCTACGTAAGCGGTATAAATCCCGTTTTCAAGGGTTGCATTGCTTTTATTTATATTAAAAGTATTCAGAATTACCGGCATTCGGTTTATGTTTCTCGCATTCCATATATTGTTCGCCTGCCCGTTATAAAGCGCCTGTCCTATATGCACGCAAATTCCGCCGGTAGCCTCCATATCCTTTTCACTTAATTCGATTTTAACAACTTCGCCTGCCGGCGCATACAAACCGGTTATGTCGTAATAGCCCGTGTAAGCTCTCGGTCTCAGCGTTATTCTTTTTACAACTCCGGGCTCCCTGTCCGAAACGTCGCCAAGATACATACCTTCCGCCGCGGTATGTTTGTATAAAACTCTCTGCCTGCCGTTCTTATCCAGCGCCGGCTCGCCGTTATAATAAAGTTTTCCGTCCTTATCCATGCTGTTGTAGGGGTAAGCTTTGCCGCTTCCGCCCGCGTTTGCCGTATCGGTAGTAGCAAGATAGTTGGCTTCGGCTATCATGGCGTCCTTTTGTTCGGTAGTAAGTTTTAAGGTATAGCCGTACTTAGGATACCCTGTTTCAAGCCCCTCGTTCGAAGTCGTTCTGGGAATATTTCTCCTCACGTTTCCAAGATATTCCGCATAATACCCTACGAGTGTTTCGCTCTTATACTCGTTTGCAAACGCCGCAGTCGATACTATACTGTTTAAAATCAGCAAAACAAACGCAAGCAAAAAACACACAACGCAAACCGCCGTCGCGCTTATCAGCACAATCATTCTTTTGTCGGCGGACACAGCGCCGCCTTTCGTCTTTTCGCCTTGTCTTATTTTAAATATCATCGTGTCCCTCTTTTAAGAATAATTTGTTCGTTTTCTAAATTAGTGCCCTGATATGCGCCGTTTATTTCTTATTCGGCTTTATCATAAGTCTTATAATTTCCTCGTCGGTGTCTCTCATGCCTATGCGCGCAAGGTCGCCCACGTTGTCTATAGTGCACTCCACGCAGTCGCCTAAAATCCCGTCTCCGCAACAAAACCCGCTGCCGTTTCTCGTCATTTCAAAACCCATGAGTCCGGCCTCCACGGCAGACGCTATCTTTGCCGCACAGCTTGATTTAGCCCCGTCGCAGATTACGCCAGAATCGATTGCCAGCGCGTTCACAATCGTTCCCGAAATTTCGTCGTAGCCGCCGCCGTAAAGATAACATACTCCGGCGGCCGCGCCACAGCCGGCGCTTACCGCTCCGCAATAAGCCGAAAGCCTGCCTATACCCGATTTAAGATGAATAGTAACAAGGTCCGAAACGACAAGCGCGCGAATCAGTTTTTCCTTCGGAGCTTTCAAGTGCTCGGCGTAAACCATTACGGGCAACGACGCCGTCATCCCCTGATTGCCGCTTCCTGAAACTATTATAACCGGCAGACAGCAACCGTTCATTCTTGCGTCCGAACCCGCCGCGGCGGTCGCCTTGGCGCGGTTATGCACGTCGTTCCCGAAAGCCTTTAAAAGCACTTTACCCACGCGTGCGCCGTAATCGTTCTTCAAGCCTTCCGCAGCTATCGCTCCGTTATATTCCGCCTGCCGGCAAATTATGTTCTCAACGTCCGCAATCTCAACAACGTCCGCAAACTCTATTATCTTTTCCACCGACAAAAAACTTCTGTCGGTAAGAGCCGCCTCCGCAGTCACAACAGTCTTGTCTAAAATTATTTCGCCGTCTTTCTCAATATGCACAACGTTTGTGTGATGACCGGCAATACGCACGACCGCATAGCTGCCGTCTTTCAGGCACTTCACCGCGATATCGAAAATGCAACCCGAATTAGAACTTGAAACCGAAAATTTCGCAACTTTAAGGTAATTTGCAATTTCTTCAAGGTCCTTTTCTGTAACCGAAGAAATAACCTGCAATTCCCCTTTTGCATTTCCGGCAATAATTCCCGCCGCGGCGGCGGAAACCACTCCCTTCAAACCGCCTGTGTTCGGCACCACCACGCTTTTAACGTTTTTAAGGATATTTCCGCTCACCGAAATTTCAACGTTTTCAGGAATTGCCCCCAGAGTATCCCTCGCCAAAGCCGCGGCGTAGGCAACCGAAATCGGTTCGGTACAACCTGTGGCGGGCACAAGTTCTTCTTTGAGAATATTAACGAAATTAAGGTAAACCTGTTTATCCATAGTAAATCCTTTTTAATATTATATTCTGATTATATCACCCGGCATAAAAAATTTCAATAAAATTTTACTACAAACTGCACTTGCATTTAAAGCGTAAAAACGCTTGCAAAAATAAATTGCGGCTGTTATAATAAACTAAGAGTTTTCAAGGGGGCATAGCTCAGTTGGTCAGAGCGCTTGCTTGACATGCAAGAGGTCGATGGTTCGAGCCCATTTGTTCCCACCATAAAAAGCGGACTTTACGTTCGCCGCGTTTCGGGGATATAGCACAGTTGGTAGCGCGATACGTTCGCAACGTATAGGTCTGGGGTTCGAATCCCCATATCTCCACCAAAAACATACAAATACGAACACGGGCACAAAAAAAGCCTTTTACGTGTTCCGGCGGGGCGTGTTTGGGATATTTTGCAAGAGGTAATCCTCTTGCATTTTTCTTTTACTCGGTTTTATCATTTCCGGGGTCGTCCTTGTCTTTCGTGAGCTGTTTGTATATCTGATTGGTACCCGTTGCAGCGAGCCCCGAGGCACCACCCACAAGAATAGCCACCAGCACGTTGTCCGCCGGGATAATCGCCGGCACCGCATAAAACGCTACAATACCGAGCACGACGCCCAGCAGCGCAGCCCACAACGGGATAAGGCGCACCCACTTTTCGGCTTTTACAAAGTGCTTGTATAAAGCCAGTGCTGCGTAAACGATTGCCACGATAACGGGCACGCTCGTAATTTCGATAAGGTTTTCCATAATTTACTCCTTTGCCGCAGTCGCGGCTTTTTTATTTTTGCAGCCCGTCAATACGTTTATGGGCTTGCTTTACGCTTTCCTCCACGCGGGTAATGCGTTCCCCGTGGGCGTCCAGCATTTTGTTGATTTCTCGCTGCTCGAGCAGTATATCGTCCACCCGACGCTTTACGTATGATATGTCGGTTTTGAGCTCGCCGTCGTCGTGTCCTTTTTTCTTTGCCTCGGCGCTGCGAGCAATAAAAAACGAGGCTATCGTGAGCCCCGCGGTTACAATCGGCAATACGATTGCAAGTACAGTCAAGCCGTCCATTAGTCCCTCGCCTCCAGTGCTGCCTTTACAGCCTCGCGCCAGCGCGCCGGCACGTCCTCAAGTGTCTTGAGCCCGCGATTGATTAAATCAACGTAAATTTTTACCATATTAGCCTCCTACAATTTCCGCAAGCTCGGCGAGCGCCAGCTTTACGTTGTCGCCGTCCTCTTGCTGCTTTTTTACGTATTCCGGATAGGTGTAGGTAGTTTCCTCGTACTCCCAGCCCTCGAAATCGTCCTCGGCGGTTTTCTCAATCCGTCGAATATTGTTGCGCACGTAAACCGTGTCCTTGCCGAACTCCAGCGCAAGCGGCTTTTGTTCCTGTGTTCCTCGTACCAGCATAAGCTCCTCCTTGTACTTTGTTTATTGTTTTGTTTGATAAGCGCCAGCTGTCGCACCATTTGAGGATACCGTGGTACGACCCTATGACGCTGCGGTCTGATGTGGTGAGAGGTTTACCGCTCTGCACCTTGAAAAGCAAGCGCTTTGTGGCTGCCTTGAGCCGCTTTTTTGTCGGCTTTCTCAATAACGTATAGCCCTCGAAACTCCGATAACCGACGAAATCGACGCCGCGCACGAGCGTGGGGAAAATTTGCCAGTTACCCTTTACGGTTAGCTTGAGATTTGCGAAATACTCGTCGATTTCCCGCTTAAGCTCGTGGAGGTATTCCTTTGAGCTGTGCAAGATTATAATATCGTCCATATAACGCAAGTAATATTTTACGCCTTTAACCTCTTTAATCCAGTGGTCGAAATACGATAGATAGTAGTTACCGAAATACTGGGAGGTATAATTCCCTATCGGCAGCCCGTTGTCGTAGCTGTCCACTATGTCGTCCAGTAGCCAAAGCGTGCGCTCGCATTTGATTTTCTTACGCAGAAGCGCCTTGAGTATTTCCCCGTTTACGTGCGGAAAAAACTTTTTTACGTCGAGCTTGAGGCAGTACGCTATCCCCTCTTTGTCGTCCATATACTCGTGGAGCTGTTGGAGGGCTTTATGCGTCCCTTTGCCCGGTATCGCTGCGTATGTCTGCGCGATAAAGTGCGAGCAGAAAATCGGCTCCAGCACTTGCATTATTGCCCAGTGTACTATACGGTCGGGAAAGTATGGCAAGTCGCAGATTTCGCGCTCTTTGCCTCGGTCAACGATATTGAAAATATGGTACTTTGAGGTTGTAAACGTCCCGCGCACCAGCATTTCGCGGATTTGCATACAGTAGCCCAGCACGTCGCTGTCCACTTTCTGCACCTCCGGGTTTTTCGTTTTTCTTTTCCGAGCATTGTTGTGAGCTCTTACAAGATTATTGATGTCGATTATTTTTTCAAATAAATTGCCGTATCGTTACATAAGGCTTTTGTGTTCCTTTTCCGAGCGTTCGACCGCAGCCTACCAGCACGGAGTTGAGATTTTGATGTTTTGCCGAGCGGCAGGGCAATGAAAATATAAATTTCTTTTCACATTAGTAAGTGCGTCCCGATATTCGGATTGGAATTCGACGTCGAATAGTTGCAATTCAGATAGAAAGCCCCGGTATTGGTGTCATTAGCCCAGTTACCGCCGAAAGCGGGTAGATAGTCCGAATTCAGATTGCCATTTTATTGCCCATATTATATTGAGATAGTAGTTTTATGCTGCTTTGGTAGCCTTACACAAAAGCAAGCGCGCCCCGATAGTCGGAGAGGAATTCGACGCCGAATAGCCGCAATTCAGATAGAAAGCCCCGGCATTGGCGCCATTAGCCCAGACACCGCCGAAAGCGGGTAGATAGTCCGAATTCAGATTGCCATTTTATTGCCCATATTATATTGAGATAGTAGTTTTATGCTGCTTTGGTAGCCTTACACAAAAGCAAGCGCGCCCCGATAGTCGGAGAGGAATTCGACGCCGAATAGCAGCAACTCAGAAAGAAAGCCCCGGCATAGGCGCCAAAAGCCCAGTCACCGCCGAAAGCGGGCAGAGAGCCCGAATACAGAAGGCCATAATCGGCATAGTAGGTGCTGGAGCTGCCGCTAAAGGTTTTAGGCGTAAAAGCCAGCTCGTTGTCCCCCACTATATCCTTTAAGTATCCGCCATTATTGGGTACCGTGCAAGGGTGCTCCTCGTATCCGGTGGCATTGTCGTTGAAATTCCCGTCCGCCGTCTTTACCATTGTGGTGGAGGTTGCTTTGTAGCCGTCCACCCACTGAAAGATGTTGCCGAAAAAGTCCTCGATACCGTTACACTTTACGCGCCCGGTTGTCGAGGTGTCGCCGTAATTCATACCTTTGTCATTAGTCGCGCCGGTTTGTGCGGCTGCGCTGCCACCGGTATATCCTTGCCCGAGCGCCGCTTGACTGTTAAGGCTCTTATACCGTATTAAGTAAAGGATTTGCAGCGCCGTGAGCTTATAAAAATTGAGCTGCTCGTAACCGTCGCCATTAGCGTGCGCTGCGGTGCGAAACGCGCCTATCGTCTTGCTGCCCGTCGGGGTCTTGCCACTCAACGAGCGCAGCTTGTTGTTGCTGTCCACATATCCGGAATAAGCACCCACATAAAAAGCGTCGGTAAGCTCACCGTTATAACGGAAAGCCTTATCCGTAAATCCGTCCAGCGGCGCCGAGGAAATCTGCACAAAGGTGTGCGTGTCGTTGTGTGAAATCTTGTAGTAAAATATCGGGATTTCCACCATAACGTCGCCAGCCGCGCCGCTTGTGATGTCTGCGGCGGTGCCGTCCTCGAATTGCGCGTAATTATCCGGATTAAGATACCCCACCACTGCCCCGTTTTTTACAAGGCAAGGGCGTATTTTATTAAACGGGTATTTGTCGCTCCAGCTGCCGGGTATAAAGCTCCCGCCGTTACCACTCGAGGGCGTCAACCCCGCCGCACCGTCCGTATATTCGACCGCGCTTTCCGGATTGCTGTTTGATTTGTCTATTTTGACGCCGTAAGTTTCTGCGCACGCCATTGCTATGCGGCGCTCAAGGTCGTTCATATTTTCCTCGCTGAAAGCGTCGCCCGGTATGATAACTTGGTCGGGCATATTCACCAGTGTAACGGGAGCCGCGCCACCTATGGAAAATTTATTGAGCCCGATACCTTGGCGAGCTCGCCACGTTTTGGTCTGAAACATAGGCACCTCCTTATATAGTGATAAAATCGCGGCGTATGATGTTTATAATTTTATTCTCGAATTTTTCGATATTCACCACTATGCGGGAAATCATTTTGCCGCTGTCTTTTGTTCCCGTTGCGGTGCTGCCGGCAAAGACGCCTATTTCTTTAATCGTGAAATTTGCGTCCGACGAGCCCAGCGAAACAATACTCTCGACGTAGTTTTGCCCGGTCGGGCGTTCTTTCGTTGTGATTTGCTTACGGAAACGCTCGTTCACGAGCTTTGTTTGTGTAGCTGCCGCCGGCGTGTCGCTGTCGCCGAAAGCAAAATATTTGATATTGAGGTCGTCAAAGCTGTACCCCGTCGTTACCCCCAGCAGCATAGCAAGGTGTATATCCTTGTTTATGTTCGTGAGGGTGTTTTTAAGTTTGTGAATTTCGCGCGCGCCCGTAACGGTGTCGATAATCTCGATTTGATACTCACCGCGGAAACCCGCTTGCTCTTTTACTTGCATATTAGCCTCCTGTTTGCGTATTCCACGCATATAGTGATAATCCCGCCGGGCTTGCGATTTGCCCGTCGGCTTGGAATTGTGCCTCACTGGTACAAAATAGCACCATAAAGCCCGTATTTTCCTCCACGGTCTGACTTTCTTTGAGCTCCGCCTTTTCCTCCGGTGCCGCGTCATTTTTGCCCTCGGTTTCGGTTGTACTCTCGAGCAGTTCTGCGGTTTCCTCCGGCTCGGTGTCAATCGAGCCCTCGGTTATTTCGCTTTCCTCTCTCGTTGTAACTGTTTCCACGGGCTCCGTATCGACGGCACCCTCAAACGTCCCCAGCTCCTCGCTTATCTCGGCGATTTCGCCAGTCAAGCGTTGCGTTTCGGTAAAGTGCTGCTCGCTTATCATTTCAAGACTTATTCCCGCCGGGCACATAAGCACGCCGCTGGCGTCCGTAGTACACCATAAAGGCATAAAATCCGTAAAATCACCGACGCGCTGCTGCTCCGTCAAGTCTGCCGTTTCGCCGGGCTCTGTGTCGAGTTTGTCGCCATTTGTTTTGGTATCCTCTGCGAGCACTCGCTCCTCGGTTGTTACCTTAACGTCGATAACCACGTCGTCCTCACGTATGGAAAGCTGCGAGGTCGCTTTGCTTAACTCGTCAAATATCTGCCCATAACTGCGCAAATATGCTCTATCAACCAGCTTAAGCGTGATTTTAAGATTTTCCACTCCGCCGCCCTTTATAAACGGCGTAAGCGTTCGCTCCGTCAAGACGAAATCCCCGACCGCGCCGTACTCCGGCAAATTAAATCGCCAGCGCCGCAGCAGTGCAAAGTCGTTAAAATTGAGCCCCATTTTTTGAGCCTCTAAAACGCTAAACCAGCCGCTTATTTCCGTGCGCGTCGCCCCGTAGTTTTCCAGTAGCGCATTGCCGAGCCGCACCGCGTCGTCAAGGTCGCGGACGGTTTTATCAATTTTTACATTGTCGATTATTCCGCTTGTGCCAGTCCTTGCGGCTATGTCGGCAATAGCTCCGGCATTTTGCACCACCGTACGGATAGGATAAAAGCCCACATACCGCACTTGCAGCACATCACCGACCGCCAGCGGCGGCGGGCTCGTACCAGCGTATAGCGTATTGTACGAGAGCACCGCGCTATCAAACGCAAATAAAAACATATAGCTGCTTTCCGTATCGTTTAAGCCTTTTACGCCGATACGGTCGGGCGATATGTCGGTGCCGTTTATGCTTATAGCTGGCTTTTTCGACAACGAAAAGGACAACGTAAAGTTGTTATCCTCGCCGTTATAGGTGAATTCCTCTTGCTGCTCTGCTGTTTCCGAACGCCCGCCCGAAATCGTTTGCGACGTTCGCAAGTCCGTATCCTTTACTTTTATTTCCAGCGCAGTAATCGGCAAAAAATCCTTGTCAATCGTGTGCGGGAAAGGCTCGAAATCCTCCTCGGCTATAAAGTAAAATTTGCGGTCATTGGTGCAATACCACGCGCCGCTCACATACTCCGCCAGCTCGTCGAGGCAATACTGTAAACCGTAATCCGCCGCCGTGTATATATTTATCTTGATAGGCACGTCGCTGATAGCCCCCAGCGTAAAGCCCTCTTTTGAGATATACTCGTCAAAAAGTCCCTTGACGATTTGCGAAACCGTATTGCCCTGATAAGCGACGTTTACCACGCGCCGGGCAAGTATGCCGTTTGCGTTGCTGCACGTAATAGAATAAGTTTTGACGTCGTAAGGGCTGGAGTATTTCGGGCTTTTTGGTATCCCGCATACGCCTAAAAAGTACACCTCGCCCACGTCGTCGTCGCGTATCTCGATTATTTCGCCGCTTTGCGGTATAGGTTGCCCAGCGTCAAGTATCACCGAGATATTGGAGGCGATTTTGTTTGCGGCTTGTTCTGAAATAGTATAATCTGCGGCGAGCTTGTAAGCTACGCCGCCGATATAAGCCATTATCACGCTATCACCTCCTTTTAGGTAAATTTTTTAACGTCGTCAATGTTGCGCATAACGACGGTGCCGACCTTGAAACCGTCCATTTCGACGTCGCCCTGCACCACCACGTGCATATCGCCGCCGTTGTCTGCTCTCGCAATCGCAGTGCCGCCGAGCGCTCGCTCCATACCCTCGAGCCCTCCCAGCTGATTAAATTTGATATTTTCCTCTGCGGTAAGCACTCGCTCGCCGTAATCAAGGTAAGCCGGGAAAAAGTCTTGCGGTATGAAATCCGCGCCGACCTTTAAGCGGGGGATTTTAACCTCGGGTATTTTCGGTATGCTCGGTATGCCCGTCCAGTCCCATATTTTTGATACGCCTTGCGTTATGCCGTTGATAAACCCGATTATGCCGTTTAAGCCAGTTTCAAATATCGAAATAAGCCCGTTGAGCGCCGATTTTCCGACGTTCTTTATACCCTCCCATATATTTGAAAAGACGTTTTTTATACTTTCCCACGCGCCGCTCCAGTTTCCGGCAAAGACGTTTTTTACAAAGTCCATTATGCCGCCGAGTATATCCGTAACGGAGCCGATAGCCACCATTACCGTGTCCACAATGACGCCAAACACGTTACTAAATACGTCCATAAGCGGACGCAGTGCCGTATCCATAAGCGCCATAATAATGTCGATAATCGGCTGGATAAGTTCCAGCAGCGGCGTGAGCGCCAGCATTATAAGGTCAAGTATCGGCTGTAAAATTGCGGTAAACAATTCCAGCAGCGGCGTGAGCGCTGACATCAAAAGCTCAAGTATCGGCTCAAGCAGTGCGATAAATAAGTCGAGTATCGGCTTGAGCAATTCTATAAGCGTTGTAAGGATAGGCAGCAGCGCGTCGATAAGTGCCACAAGCACCGGGAGGAGTGCGTCCACAATCTCAAGCAGCACGGGGATAAGCGCGTCAAACAGCTGCACCACAAAAGGCAGCACCGCGTCGATTAGCTGAAAGAAAAGCGGCAAAAGCGCCTCCAGCAGCTCAACCAGCACCGGGAATATTTTTTGCACAATCTCGCCCACTACTGGGATTATTTTTTCAAATAATTTCACCAGCACGGGGAGGACGTCTTGAATTAACTTTGATACAATCGGCAGCAGCGTGCGCAAGATTTCCACCAAAAGCGGAAAGATACTTTTTGCAAGCTGCAATATCGGCGGCGCAAGCTGTTTCCACAAGTCCACTATGACGGGCAAAAGCTCGCCGCAAAACTCGTCAAAAATAGGCTCCAGCTCGTCGAATAGGTCTATAAGCACCGGTAAAACTTGGTCGATTATTTCCCCTATAGCCTCCGCCACGCCCTCGAAAAGATTTGAAAGCACCGGCAGCAGCTTATCAACCAGCTTGAGAATAGGCGGCAGTAGTTTATCAATCAAATTTACGAGTATAGGCAAGAATTTTTGCACTATATTGGAAAGCACCGGCACGAGCTTACCGAGCACATCTTTAAGCACCGGGAGGAGCTGCTGCACTATTGGCGCCAGCTCGATAAACAGCTCTATAGCCGCATTTTTAAGCTCGTTGAGTATCTTTGCGAATTTCTCTGCCGTCGTGTCGCTTACCTTGTCGAAAGCGTCGCCCACAACGTCCGCCTCGGTGCCCATAGCTGCGAGCGCGTCTGCAAAGGCTTGGGAATTTTGCCCAGCGTTCGCCAGTGCTGCCTTGCCCGCCTCTATTGAGCTGAACATATCGAGCATTGAGAGCCCGCTTTGCTCCGCATAGTCGCCGATTAAATCAAGTATTTTGTTGAGAGGTACGCCCTCCGCTGCAAGCTGCTGAAATGACTTGCCCGCGTACTCGGTGCCCTCGGTTGCAGCCGCAAGGCTGTTTGCCGCCGTTGTTCCGTTCTTGCCCAGTTCTGCAAAAAGCGAGTTGAGCTGCGTCGTTGCTTGTGCGGCTGGCGTGCCTTGCGCCGTCATATTTGCGATTGCAGCGCCCACTTGGTCGAACGATACCCCGAAAGCCGCAGCCGTAGGGGTAACTTGAGCTAAAACGCTGCCGAGCTCGCCCACCGTAACAATACCCTTGTTTTGGGTCTGCATTAGTATCTTGTGGATTTTCTCGGTTTCGCTCACGTCCATTTTGTAGGCGTTGAGTATTTTTGCCGTAGTAGTTACGGCGGTGTCCACGTCGGTAAAACCAGCCTTTGCAAGCCGCGTATTTGCCTCAAGAAACGCAAGCGCGCTGCCCATATCCTCCGTAACGGGAATACCGGCAGAAAGCGCATTGTAAAGCGTATTGCCGAGGTCGGCTGCTGCTATGCCGCTGGCGTCTGAAAGGTCGAGCAATTTACTTTGCAAGCCCTCCACGTCCACCTCGACGTCGCCGAAAAGCGTTGACGCCTTGGCGACCGCACTTTCAAAGTCGGTGCCGAATTTGAAAGCCGCAGCGCCGGCAGCCACGAAAGCGGCGCCTATTGCTACCGCTGCGCCTTTGGCAATACTGCCCAGCTTACTGCCGCAAGAGCTTACCTTGCTTTGCGCCTCCGAGTTTGCTTTGTCAATCCCCGAGGTGTCGCCGTCATATATAACTGTTACCTTTCCGTCTGCCACCGTCTGCTCACCTCCTCGTTTTCTGCTATTCCGCGCATAAGCCCAGCCAGCCGTTTAAGTCCAGCCGCAAAATTGCGCTCGCGTTCCTCTTGTGTCGTCTTAAGCGCATACTGCGCTTTGAGCCGGGCAAGCTGCTTGCGTTCCTCTGCGTTGTACTTTGTCGGCGCCGGAATAGGCTTTGCTCGTATTTGCATAACTTGGACGATTTTTGCCCCCTCCGACAATCCCCGGAATAGCTGAATAAACGCCCACCAGTGTAAACGCCCCTGCTGCTCGTAAAGGTCAAGCCCGTAATCCGACAAAAAAGACGCATAGATATATCCAGCGTCTTGCACAAAGTCAAATATGGGGGCTGTACCGTCGGGCTCTCTCTTTTCCTCGTCCATAAGGACGTCGTAAATAGCATTGAGCAGTCCGGTTTTATCTCTTTCCGATAGCTTGGAGTGCTTACTTTTTACAAGTAGGTCGAGGCTCACCTCGAGCCGGTCGCGCTCTGATAGGTCTTGCTCTTTTTGCAAAGCAAAGACTTTGAGCACATTGTCAAAATAAGGCTTTAATTTGTAAGTTTTACCACCGTACACCACCGCATAAGGGAGCGGAAAGTGTAAGGTTATTTTCATTTCTTGCGTCCCTTATAAAGCGCCTTGAGTTCCTCGGCTTTGCGCTTGCTTGCCTCGGAAATCTTGGGGATTATTATCTCGGCGATAAAGGGGTAAATCTGCGTAAACATCTCGCTGTAATTGTTTTCGTAAAAAGCAAGGATTTTTTGCGTATTTTCCTCGCCGAAAATGACTTGCAAGACGCCTACAACGGCGTTGCCATATTGCTCCAGCTTATCGCTCACCGCGTCGAGCGTGTCGCTTGTGGCGCCGTTTAGCGCGTTCTGCGCGCGGAGCAGTTCGTTATACCCTTTCGTAAAACGTGTCTGTATTGCCCCGGCGTCAAGGTTTACCTCGATAATCTCGTCGCCGAGCTTGATTTGTTCAACGATTTTCTCGCTGCGTTTAAGTTCAAACATAATAAAAAACCTCCGTATTAAAATTGAGCAATAAGAGGGGACGCGCCCCTCTTACGCTCTGATTTGTGATTATTCTTTGCTGCCTGTGGTGATTTCCGGCTTGCCGTTAAAACGGAGCTCAAACGAAATTGCCGAGCCGTCTTGCGTGTTGCCGGAAAGTTCCTGTATGTTTGCAATAGTAACGGGGCACGTAATAACCACGTCGCCGTCTTTGCTTGCGGTCGTGAGCTTGAGCTTGGATTTGCGTTTTTCACCGAGCCCGTATTTACGGTCGGGATTGAAAAGGTAATCCTGTGCCGCGTCGCCGACGATACGCTTACCGCTCATAGTTACGACGGGCTGCATACCCGTAACCTCCGAATTGCCATAGCCTCCGTTGTGGAGGTAGAAACCGGAATACACTACCTCGTTGAGAGCCTCCGCGAGGTTTTCGATACCCTCGCCGAGCGCTGCCCAGTTTTCCGTTGTTGCGCCGCTTTCCGCGGTGTCGATTTCCGCGCTTACGCCGTACATAGTTAAAAATTTGTTCACTGTATTAGCCTCCATAATAAAATTTGATTTGCAAAATCGAGCCGTAAAGGTGCTGCCCGTCGCCCTCTTGTCCTATAAAGTTAGGCGCGGACGACGTGGAAATGTCGGTAATCTGCCAGCTTTTCCCGTCGCGCTCCCCACTCGGATAAACACTTAAGCCATTAAGGTGTGAGTGTATTTTTTCAAGTGCTGCGGCGGCTTGCCTTTGGTCTTTGTGTTTTGCGTTTACTGTTGCGTATAGCGTATTGAGCGTCGCTTTATCCATATACTTGGATTGCGGCGAGCCCGCCCCGATATACATAGCTATACCGCTGCGCTGCGGGAGCGAGCCCACTTTTACGCTGCTGTAGAGTTTGAGGTTTTTTTCGATTTCGTCGATAATTGCGTCCAGTATCCAGTCCACCGTTTACACCTCCTTTTTGATAGTCTTTTGTGCGAGCGCTGCCCACTCGTTGCCGTGTACGCTTTGCGCTTTGTGAAACCACATAAGCTCCGCGTTTTTGTTTACGTCTTTACTGGGGACGCCCACGTAATAAACGCGCCGAGCGTATGGAGTATTCCATATTAAAACGCCGTCGGCTGGGCGGCTCGCTGTTTGACTGCTCGCTATTAGCGTGCCTTGGTCTTGTCGGCAATAGTAATTGCTATCTTTGAGCACTTGCTCCATTAGTGGAGCCACTGATTTGTCGATACCTTTTTGCACTCTTGCGCGAATTGCTTTTGCGTCAAAGTCAATTTTTACGCCCGCCATAACCGCCTCCTATACAAGCCCGAGCTCGTAATGGTGAATACCGCCGCAGTCGTCCGGGATAGGCTCCACCGTTTCAACGGTGTACGTAAGCCCCTCTATATTGAGGGTCATACACCCGCCCGCCTCGTCCGCTTGCGTTTTCAAAGCGTTAAAATCGACGCCTCGCGGCAAGCTGTTTTTTGTGTCATAAAAAAGGATTGCTCGCAGCACGACCTCGCGGCTGTCCTTTGTTCTTTTTACCGCATTGGAGGCTTGCAAGTGGGTTTTAGAAAGGTTTGTCGTGCTTGGTGTAACCTCGCCCCACCTTTCCACCTGTTGCGGCACGGTAAGCACCGCCGCGGTCTTAAGAATTCGCAGCGGGATAGGTCTTAACATACGCCCACCCCTCTATTAAGTAGCCCGGTCTGCTCGAGAGCCGCTCGTACTTTCGGCGCCACCGCATTGCTGCGTCCGCCATTTCCAGCACTGCCGCCGCCGGTTGTAACCGACACCTTGCCGACCGTAAAACTTTCGGGCAGCTTTCCGTCGGTGGCGACCTCAAGCCCATTGATAACGTAATACTCGATTTGCGCAGCCGTCGCGGTCTTGACTTGTTCCTGTACGAAATCGTCAAAAGACGCAAGTCCTTTCTGCTTTACGGCGTACCGAGTTATACTGTCGATAACCTCCTCCGCACGCCGCAAATAGCGCGGGAAAGCCTCCTCGTCGAGAGGCTCCCCCACGTACTGCTCCGAGTAATACTTGTAATCAATGTACGCCATTAAGCGCCGACCACTGCGTCGAGTTTGGCGGTAACTCTTGCGACGGTTTCGGTTTTAAGCCCCTGCACGACCTCGACAATCACAATTTTGTTGCCGCTCGCGCAAACAAGCTCCTCCTCGCCGTCCCACGCGGTAAAGCCAGTTGCCTTGAATTCCTCGCCGACCGCGGGAGCGGTTACGGTAGCGCCCGCCTTGTAGTAGTATTTTGCGCCTTTGAGAGTATCAACCACCGCAGCGGTATGGGTTGCGTCCGCGCCCGCCTTAAGCGTTGCATTGAGCACGCCGTTGGTGTAAGTGAGCGTAAGGTCGGGCATAACCGATTTTTCGCCGTGATAGTAGAAAACGCCGAAACCGTAAGCGTCCGAGAAAGGAATTTTTGCAGCGTTGCATACGTTCGCTTTTACGGGCTGCGCGACGGCGCCGTCCACCATAACGATAAACTTTACGCCGGCGGGCAAGTCGGTGCTGCTGTAGCATTTTACGTTATGGAAAACGCGCACCTTGCCGGTCGCCGTGTTGTAATCGCCGGGGTTTTGCACCTTGTCGAAATATTCGGCGAGTTCGCCGTAAGCCGTGGTATTGAGTGTAACCGAGATGTACTCGCGGGGCACGCCGTCCACGTACTCGTTTTTGATATTCTCGACCTGCTGCACTGCCGCCTCAACGATTTTTTCGATAGCGGTTTCTTTGGTAGTGAATACCTCGCAGTGCGCGGCAGCGCACGCAAAGAAAGATTTTTCGAGGCTCTTTTTCATAACCATTTCGTGATTGCTCACGCGGCGGGAAACGAGCCCCTCGACGCCGTACAAAGATACGTCTTTTTCCTCGACCTCCTCGATAATTTCCTCGTTGGTGTCGATTGCAACGGTTACGGGTTTAGCTTTGAGCTTGTCGCCCTTGCCGCCCGCTCTTGCGGTGCCGTAGGGGTTTGCCTTGCTGTTGCAAAAACGCTTTGCCTCAACGGAGCCCGTGGAGGGGTCGCCGCTCAAATCCTTGTTTTTGAGCTGGGACGAAATCGTGCCGTTGCTGATGTTGTCGATAACCACGCCGTACTTTTCTGCGAGGTAGTCGTTGCCCGTGTTGCTCGCTAAAATAGCGAGAGTTTCAATTCTTGCCATAATTTTGTTACTCCTTTTTAATTAAAATAATTTCGGTATAGGTTTGGGTTGTGCACCCGGGGGTGTGGGCTGCGGGTCGCCGCTAAATACGGGCTTGGGAGCCGGCGGTTGCGGTTGAGGCGAGCCCTCGTCGAAATACTCGCCGAATTCCTCGCGGAGTTTCGGGAGCTGTTCGTCCAGCTTTTCGTCGCGTTTGATTTTGGCGATAACGTCGGCAAGGAATTTATCTTTTACCTTGGCGCCCTTGAGTTGCGCCGTGAGCTCCGTTCTATACTTGTAGTCGTCAAGCTCTTGCAGCAGCTTTTTGTATTCCTCGGTTTCCTCTACCTTTACCGCCTTGGGTGCGTTCTTTAACGCCTCCGCAACGGCAGCCTTTACGTCCTCGTCCGTCTTGAGCCCGCTTTTGATGTCTGCCACCTCGTCGTGGTGCATTTGCAAAAGTCTGCTCACCTTTGCGCTCTCGTCGAGCGTTTCGTCTGCGAGAATTGCTCTGATTGTCTTTCTGTCCATAATCTACTCCTTTCTTTTACGCCTTTAGAGTGGGCGAATTTGCGTTCGTGTCGCTTGGCGCCTCGCGTATTTTTCGGTAGTTTTACGCCATATCGAGGGCAATATAAAAGCACCGCCGCGGTGCTGCGCGTGGTGCTGATATAACGGTATGAAAAAAGCCCACCGAATTGGTGAGCTTTCGCTTATATTATCGTGTCGCTGCCGCTATCCTTTTGCCGGGGTTTTCCGGTTTCAAGGCACTGCTTTATGCCGGCGATAACCTCCTCGTCGGTCTGATACTCGGGATTAAGCAAATAAGGCTTCCCGAATTTATCTTGATATTGCATTAAAAGGTCGATATACTCGTCTGCCATTGTCTTAACCTCCTATATCATAGACTTAAGTATCTGCAAAAAGATGTTGTATGACTGCGGGAAAAAGTGTTGTATTTGCGCAAGCGACGCCGGATTGCATATTGACGCGCTGAACATTTCCGCGAACGCCTCCACGCTTACGTCGTGGCTGCTCCAGTAGCTTGCTCCGTGCCCTGCTGTTCCGGTAATCTTTCCGCGAGTAGCCCCCTCGAAAATGTCGGAAATGTCGCCCGTGGCGATTGCTCCGTGAGTTTTCGCAAGCTCCCATATCTCGGAGCGAATAGCTCGCCTCGCGTCGCCTATGAGCACACTTGACGCCTTGAGCCCTTTTGCCACCGCCTCCGCACGCAAACGCTCTTGCACGGCTTTGGTATAAGCCTCCACCTCCGCCTTTATGGTGCTGCTGAATATGCCGCCGGAATATCTGCCCGACGCTGCAAAAAAGCGGGAGCCGTAACCGTCTGCGCCAGCGTTATGGTCGAAAAGGTGCCCCAGCTCGTGGAAAGTAGTTTCATAAGCCGGCTTGTTCGCGGTACCCAGTGCGTCCCGCTCAAGGTTGAGGCTCACTTTACCCGACGCCGGGCTATAGTGTGCAGTGCCGCGGTACGTCGTACTATCAAAGCCTATGTTATCCGCGTACTTGTTCCATACCTCGCCGAAAATAGGCGGCGCATTTGCCACTTGCTCGCCGACCGCCCTTGCGCGCTCTGCACCGTAAGCGTCTTTTACTTTGTCGGTCTTTATTATAGGCTTTTCGGGCTCTTTTGTCAAGCCGCCCGCCGCCTCACGCTTTAAGCGCTCCGCCGCCTCTCTGTTTGTCTTGGCAACGTCCGCCGCAGTTCTGCGGTCGTATCCATTGACTTGCAAGCGGTCATTTCGAGGTGTTCTGCCTGTATCCGAGCAAAAGCTCTTGTATTTGTCTTGCTTGGCTTTAAGCGCTGCCGCCGCCTCCTCGTAAGCCTCTTGATTTCCCGCCGCTTTTTGCGCCATAACCTCGCGCTTTGCCTCTTTGACGTCGCGCTCGAGCGCACGCTGCTGCTGGCTTTGTGCGTACTCTTTTGCGTTCTTTTCAAAGTCTTGCGTTTCCTCGCTGCGTTTGTACGATAAGCCGGGGAAAAACGGGCTTGCAAAATGTCCGCAGTTGATACCGAGGATACCGTCGGGGGCGCCGTTGCTGCTCGAGCTCCACGGGTAATATGTGATATTTTGCCCGTTGCCGTCGCGGACGGTGCCGCTCTTATTCGACCGTGAAAATAGCTTGCCTTGGTCGTTTGCACATTTCGGGCGAGCGCCGGCGTGCGAGCTTATCTCTATAAGGTCAAGCCCGTAATCGTCGCATTTTGCAAAGGTTGTCGCGTGGGCGGTGTTTGTTGCAGTCGTTCGTATGTCCATATTGACATAAGCCTCGGGCGACCACTTGCGCCCGGCTCTATCGTAAAAGGCTGTTATACCCTCGTTTGCCATTTTCTTGATTGCGTCCGAGAGTGCTTTTTGTCGGCTCTTTACTCCAGTAACAACCTCGCCAGCTGCCACGTTCATAGTTTTTTGGGCGCTGTCGTATGTCGCGGCGCTGACGGTGTTTGTAATACCCTTTCGGTATGCGTCCAGCGAGCTGTTAAGCATTGTAGTATTTACGAGGTTGAAATCGTCCAGTGCTTGCTTTGCATAGTTTGATATTGCTTGCTTGACGCTTTCGCTCATAAGCGGCGTATCGGTCGGGTTTAGGTATCCCAGCCTCACCGCCTCCGCGAATTGCGGCTCAAGCTCTTTGAGTGCTTGAAAGGCTGCACTTTCAAGCGCGGTTTGTACCAGTTCCGGCACTTGCCCCACATACTTGGCAATAGTTTTGATATTGTCTTGCGTGAGCCCGCCGAGCTCTGCCAGCTTTTTAAGCTGCCACTCTTGCGTCGTCAATCCCTTGCCGGTATTAAAACGCTTTGCAATGTTTTGGATAAGCTCGTCCTCTATACTGGTATATACGTCGATAAGCGGCTGCGCCAGCTGTTCGAGGAAATCACGAGGCAGCCCTGCCATTAACTACCCCCTTTCGGGAATAGCGTTGAAAAGTCTATCGTGGCGCCGGTGATATTGCTTTCCGCAGCTATTTGTCCGAGCTCCGCGTCCGCCTCCTCCGGAGTGTATCCGAGTTTATCGGTCATAAACTTTTTTTTGCTCATAAGCGAATTGCTCACAAGCAGCACTCCCTCGTTGATGTTCGTTTGTCGGTCTTGGATAATAGCGTCGTCGAAAAAGATTGCAATGTCGTACCCGCCAGCCGCAAGGCTTTCGACGCTTTCACCCTCGTACTCTATGCCGTAAAGGATTGCCACGTCTATGATGTTGCGCACCAGCTTTTTGACTGCCTCCTCGACGCTGCTTTGATGTTGTTTTACTGTCTTGTAGGTCTTGGATTTTTCCGAGATAACCTCGGTAGCAGTCTTGAGCCCCTCCACCTTGTCAAAGGTAAGAGTGCCGGGCGAAAGCCCCAGCTGAAAGGAAAGGATACCGAGAAAGGCGTTGATTGCCGCCTCGTGCTCCTCGACGCGCAACTCCACCGTGTTGTCCTTGATTTGCAAGCTCTCGAGGTCGTCCGTGTCCATTGCCTCGTAAACCTCGTCGTCGGCGTCGAAATAACGGCACCGCTGCCCGGTGTCCGGGTTGTTTACGTATCTGATAGCGGACGACGGCACGATTATTCGCTTTTTGCCCAGCGTAAACTCGCGCACAAAGCTGTCAAAACAAACGTCCAGCGCTTTAAGCGTTGAGAGTGCATTTGCGTAAATACTTACCCCCAGCGGGCTGTTGTCGTCGAGGTTGTTTGCTATGTTCGTGCGATAATACGAAAAAAGCGACCTTTGCAAGCCGCTTACCTTTGCCTCGCTGGAAAGGTTTACGTATAACTCATTGAGCGGCACGCGCTCCCCGAATATGTCTTGATTTTCCGAGCTGCCGATTTTATGACGGTATAACTCATTGCTTATAACGTACTCGCTGCCGTCCCAGTGGTGAAACTCCAGCCTTGTGTAATAGTATCCGGCTTTCGCCTCGCGGGAAATAAAAACGCCCTCCGTAACCTCGGCGTTGTTCCACGCAAGCGGGACGAATTGGTCTGCCATACCATAGCCGACCTTGATTTTTTCCGAGCCTTTGATGTCGGCGCCGTTTTCGTCCTTTTTGATGTCGCACCACGTTTTTAAGGTACCGCCGCCCAGCGCCATAACTTGCTCGATATGCTCGCGCATTTTTGTGTTGAAATTGTTTTCGTTAAGTACGTGCTCAACGAACGCCGCCAGCTTGTCGGGGTGCTTTTCGTCCGCTTTGTAATCCTTACGCGATACTCCGACGCTGCACCTCTCTGCCCATATAAGCCCCGCCAGTTCACTGCAAACGGCTTTGCCGGCGTTGAGTGTATCACGCCGACGCTTTGCGCCGCTGTCGTTTATGGTCGGAGCCTTGACGTCGTGCCACTGTGAATAGTAACCGCGGTATATGCGTTTCCATATCAATATCCCGCTTTCATAAAATTGTCGAAAGCTGGGCACGCCGTTTATGTCGAAAATGTCTTTCACCGTCTGCGGTGCTGCAAATTTTCCGCCCATTTTACCGAACGCTCCTTTGATTTTTTCAAATAAGCCCATTTGCCGAGCCTCCTATTTGATGTAATGCTTATAAAAATAATTGTGCCCGTAACGCATATCGTCCATTGCGTGGTTGTATGCGTCAACCGGGTTGCCGTGCTGGTCGCGCACGTAAAGCCCCAGCTCTCGGAAACAATCATAATGCCCGTACTCCTCGGTATCAAGCCACAAGAGCCGGCGCTCCTCGATAGAGGACTGCACGCGCTCAATACCGACCTTTATACCTTTGGAATTCCCGGCGATTTCGTGCCCGTTGTTGTCGGCGTTCCTTGCGTCCAGCCCGTAGAGCTTTAACTCCTCGCGTAGCGCCTTGCAAGCGGGGTCTATGAGCAAACACGTTTCCCGTCGTCCGAATTTGTTACGGCACCACGGCACGAACGTGAGGGCGATTTCTCGCGCTTGTACGCTCATAGCTTTGACGGTGCCCGTGTCGCTGCCGCTATAGTAGTAATTTGCGGCGCGGTAAAGCCGATAAATAGGCTTGCCGCCCTTACTGTCGCGGGTAACTATGTTGCAGCATACGCTCGTCGCGTCCGATAGTCCGCCGTCGCCCGAGAAATACATTTCCACAATATCACCCTCGAGCTTTGCCTTGACGTTCTCGCGCTGTGAAAACATAGAATATATAACGCCCTGCGGGATACAGCGGTGCCCCAGCCAGTCGCGCTCATACAAGTACGGGCTTTTCTTGAGCTGCTCGTAAAGGGCTTGCTTGCGCTCCGGCGTGAGTATCGGGTTGTCGTCCATTGTCCAGTGTTGCCATATAGTCCGCTGCGCCTCGAATACGTCTTTAATAACGGGGTGCTGCGGGCTCGGCGGGTTGAGGTCTGCAAGGTGCCACCTCTTGCGCGCTGCCATTGTACGACGGAAAGCCTCTTGCCACGTGTTCGAGTGCAAGAGGTCTATTTCCAAAAAGACGACGGAGCCGAAACTCAAGCCTTGGAAAGACTTGTAACTGTCTGCTTTGCCGCCACCTTTGTAAAATATACGCTTTTCAGTGCTGCCGCCGCGTCCGTCCGGAGTGGTAATTCCGAGGAAATCCCCATAATCGGGGTCGTGCCGTATCCGGCAGTTACCGGCGAATATGTGGAGCAGCCCCATACCGTCGCAGTCTATAAACAGCTTGAAAGCCTGTTCGTGATTATACCCGAGTACGAGGTGGTCGCGGTCTTGCGTTTCTATGTAGTAGCGCGCCGCTCTGAAAGCTCCGGCGGTTGTCTTGCCACTCCTCGGCGTCCCCTCGTTTACCTCGAGGCTGCCGTCAATAAACGGGCGCCGTATAAGCGCGAGCTGCTTATCACTAAACTGTATCGCCATTGCCGCCTCCCTTTACCGCATTGAGCAGCGCCTCCATAAGTGAGGTATCCGCGGGCTTTTCGTCCTGCGTCGTAAACTTATCAATCAATATGCCCAGCGCTGTGGCGAGCTGCACCACGTTTGCCTTTTTGATTTTCTCGGGGTCGAGCATAGCAGAAAGGTACGTCGTAATGAGCTTGCAAACGGTTTCCTTTTGCGTCTGCATATAGCCCAGCACGTCCTTGGTGTTTTGCTCGTTTTTTTGGTGCACTTTTTCGCTCACATTGGGCATATTTTTAACGACACGCTGCACGGTTGCCCTTGATACACCCGTTAAGCGTGCCGTTTCTGAATAGTTTTGCGTTTCCACATAGTGAGCCAGTATTTGCTTTTTCTCTTTGTCGGTGAGTTTACTATGTCCCACTATGTTGTGCCTCCTTACTGTTCTATTGTGTACCTCCTGCGTGGTATAGATTGATTGACAACGACGAAACCCTCAAAAGCCGCCTCTTTAATTGTGTTGTTGTCTGTTTTCCCTCCAGCGCTACCCGCGCTGTTGCTCCCTTTGGCAAGCGGTCAAGGTGCTGCCCCTTGTATTGCGAGCTATTGCCCGCCGCCCGGCAGCCGGGCTTACCGCTTACGTTAAAAGCCGATAGGTCGGTGCTTTGTCTTTTCGAGCATAAGCACCTTATCGTGCGGCATAACGATTTCGATTTTTACCGTTTCGTAATTGAGTTGCTCAACGAGCCGCTCAATCTCTTTTAAGGTGTAATACTCATTTTGCTGCTGCCGCCTTTGTTTGTTTTTTGCGTGCGTCCATTGTAACCCCCATAATAAAAGCCCTACCGGGCGGTAGAGCTTTGACGTGGATTTGCTCGGCGGAGGTAAAACTGTTAAACCGTCCCGCCTTGCAAGTCGTGTATAATCTTTTAAGGAGGTTTTTACCAAAATGAACATACCGACGGCGAAATCAAACAGTTTTCCCGCGCCTCTCGGTCGCCCCGCGGGATTTGTGCTTGAGCACATTGTACATTATATTGCATTTTGGCAAGATAAAAAAGGGTAAAAGTGAATATTTAGGGGGCTATAATTTCACGAGCTGCGCGGAGGGCTTGCCTGTGTATATCCCTCTTGACGTACTCGACGCAGTACCCCATAAACTCCGCTATGTCCTCCCAGCCTTTGCAAAGCAAATAGCGTTGCTCCAGTAAGAGCCGCAGCGTTACATTTTGCACCTTGTTGATTGCCTCCTCTATTTCACGGCGCACGCTGATAAGCTCGTCGCGTTGGCGCTCGATTTCCGCCTGTGCGTCCGCTATCTTTATGCAATACGTTTCCACCCTGCTGGAGTACCCGCCGCCTCCGCCCGGCAGTGCCGAGGGGTCGCTCGTAACTTTCTGCGCGAGCGTTTCCCACATCTCGATTTGCTCGTTTTTGCTTTGTATCTGCTGGTCTATGCGATAGGCTCGCAAAAGCCATTGTTTAACGTCCATTTACTCCTCCAGTATGATGTCGATACGGCAGTGCCGCCATAGGTGCCCCTTGTAGGGTGTTCCGTTCTTTACCGCCTCAAAAAGGCTCCGGTAGTTACAGCCGTAATATTTCGCTGCGGCTGCGATTGATACAAATACCGCTCCCACCTTTCCGTTTACCTTTACCTCCCCGTGCTCGTTGACAGTGCAGCCGGCAAAGCCTTGTATCGGTTTATCCATTGCCGCCTCCCTCGGGGAAATCGTTTTCGAGGTAATCCTCGGGACGCTCACCCAGCGCGACGTAACCGTCTTGCAGCCCCACGCCTTTGAGGATATAGAGCACCTCCGTAATGAGTACCCGCCCGGTGTACTCGTACATAACGGGCGACGTATCCGGTATCGGCACAATTTCGCGGAGCCGCAAATAATCGCCCACTTGGAAATCCCGGTCGTTGTAGCGGATTTCAAACGGCTTTACCCCGGCGAGCTTTGCGTCAAAATATTCTTTCAGTATTTTAAGGTCGTGTAACTTACTCATTGCCGCCGCCCTCCACTTTGTAAGGTATTCCGAGGTAGTCCATAACCTCGCCGTAGTTTAGTCCGCCCTGTTCCTTTCTGATAGCAAAGTCGTACATCTTGGGCTCCGTACTGGCAAGGCGCTGTATGCGGTTGGGCTCGTCCTCAAGGTGGCACCCGAAAAGACAAAGCTTGCAGCCAGTATGTTGCTCTTTCGTAAAGCGTTTACTGCTACCCGGCGGGCAAATATCCCCGTAAACATCTTTGCAATACTCCAGCGAATAGGTACGGAGGTACTCCGTTACGTCGTCCGTAAACCAAAAGCCCATAGGCTGGCTTTTTGTGCGGCTCCCGTTAAAAGAGTTGCAGCCAGTGGCGAGGTAGGCGCTTTCTCTTTGCTTGCTGTCGCTTGCCATAGTAGCCACCAGCCCGTAAAGTTTGCGCTTTTTAGCCTCCGCTTTGCAAGGGTCTTTTTTGATAATGTCGCAGCACTTTTCGCTCACCTCAAAAGGTGCATAACAAAGTTTATACCACTTGAGCGGCAGCTTGCGGCTCTTGCACTTTTTCCCTTTGCTTGTAACCCCGGTAAAGTAAAGGCGTATAGTGTGCGTCATTTCGGGCTCGTACTCCACGATTATGCGCTCGAATACCTCCCGGGTAAGCCCGCCCTCGATTTGGTGCGCTGCCATAATCTCGCGGCACCACGTCCGTATATCTCTTATCATACGGGAAACCTTTTTGCTTACCACCGGATAGCCGACCGTCGCGGGGATATTGTAGAAATTTATATCTTTATTGCGCGCCTTTATGAGGTCGATTTTAATACCGTGGCGCTTTTCGCATATCTCGCAGAATTCCACCACAAAGCGGCGTATCGCCATAAACTCGTTGCCGGTGTCGGCAAATATAACCGTGAGCGGCTTGTCGCGGTATTCGTCAAGCGACGCCCATACTCGGCAAGTCATATCCAGCAGCACCGTACTATCGACGCCTCCGGAAAATGCCACATACACCTTGCCCTTAAGTTTTAGTATGTACTCGAGTATTTTTGTCTGCGAGCGCATAACCTTGTGCGGGAAATCAAACGCTTGCAAATACTTTAATTCGTCTTTTTCCATATCGCCACCTTTTAATCCGTGCAGCGCACCGGCAGCACGAGTATTTCCACGTTTGCGTCGTCGATTTTGCCCGTAAGCGTTCCGGGGCTCGTTGCGTTTGTGCCGCCACTGTTTACTGGCACAAAATTGAGCTTGACAATGTGGTAACGGTCGCCCGATTTAGCAAAAGGCTTGAGTGCCTCTATTAAGCCCTTGGCGTTAAACGCTATAGAGTAACCCTCTGCTCTCGGCGGTATAATTTTGTCCGCGTCGATAAAATCACCGGACGGCTGCGGGAAAATATAGCTTTGCTGCCACTCCGAGCAGTTAAGCGTAAATATCACCTTGTCGTCGAGTTTTTCTATTTCCGCGGATATTAACGTCTTGGGGAGCGCAAAAGGCTTGAAATAAAAACCGAAATCCGCCTCCTGTTCTTTGAGCTCCAGCTTATACCTTGAAAGGCGCCAGCCGCCGCACGCCACCACTGTGAGCTCGCTACCCTTTACGGTAGCCTTGGCGTATTGTAATACCGGGCGCGCCACATCTTTAGAGATTGCGCTTTGCGCGACCTCAAATACTCTCTTGAGTTGGTCGCTTGTAAGTGTGATTTTGTTCATTTTGGTATGTCCTCCGATTATTTTTTACTTATGCCGAGCAGTTCTGCCACTGTCGCCTTGTTTTTGGCGGTGTTTGCCTCTCGGCGTTTAATGTCGTTTACCCTTACGGGGAAACACTTTTCGAGCAATCGGCTGTAAATTCGGGCGTGCGTCAAGTCTGATGTATCCGCCGCCGCTGCCTCCAGCTCTTTGGGTGTGTAGTTTGTTGTTACGATAAGCGCCACGCCGTGCGTGTTGCAACCGTCTATAAACTTATAGATTTGCTCCTCGGCAAACGAGGTCGCTCTCTCGGTGCCGAGGTCGTCTATAACAATACACTTTTGCCACATAAGCCGCATAAAGTGGCTTTCGGCGTTGTCGAAATCTTGCGCCATTTTTACCACGTCCGCAAGGCTTGTATGCAGCACTTTGTATTCGCGGTCAATAAGCGCGTTTGCTATGCAAAGAGCATAAAAGGTCTTGCCTGTCCCGACGTCGCCGTACAATAAGAGCCCTTGCCCCGTTTTTGAAAACTCCGCAAAATTGCGCACGTAGTTTTTGCATATTTCCGTTGTCTTGGGGGTCTTGCCGTCGTCCACCGAAAAGCGATAACCACGATATGAGGGTACGGAAATAGCTTTGTGTCGAGCGTTCTCTATCTGCTCCCTGCGTTCCCGTTCCTCCTCCTCTTTGCGTTGTTTTTCCGCCGCCTCTGCTCTGCATTTGCATAGCTTGGGGAGGATTGCCGGCTTGCCGCCCGTAAAATTCTCGAAAAATTGCCGCGAGGTCTTACAGTTTTTGCAATAAATAAGCCCGTCCTCGCCGACGTACTCGTCTGCGTCCGGCTGTTGCGGTGGCGGTATGAGCTTGCTCAAAGCGTCGTTTACGTGCTCCATAGGTCAGTCCTCCTCGTCGTAATTTCGCGGCTTTCTCGGCTGCTGCTGCGGCGGGCGTTTGTTGAGCTTTTCCCATATTAGCCCTTTCCACGTGCTCGAGATACACTCGTCCACCAGCTCGATAACCGCGTCCGCCCCGTACTCCTCGACCTTTCTTTGCACTATCGTGAGCAAAGTCTTGAAACCCATTTCTTGATAGTTGTACTTTTTATACTCCAGCCACTTATAAATGGAGGCTTTCACTCTTTCCGGCAAGTCGGTTTCCGACGTCATACGCTCAAAAAGCGCTTTCTTTTTGCCGGGGGTAGGGGGATTATTTTTTGTAATATTCATTGTAGTATTATCTTGTAATATTATAGGTGAATTTTTCAGCGCTACCGTAGCGCTGATTTCGTCGCCACCCTCGTGAAAATTTGTGCACGGGGTGGTGAATTCAGACGACACTATACTCAAGCAGCGGCGTATAACCGTCTTGCCGTCCTCGCCGTACTGTATATCGCGGCGTATGTATCCGGCATTAAGTAAGGAATTTATCCAGCCTTGTATCGTCCGATTGTTTACCTCGTAGAGGTTGGCGAAATAGGTGTTTTCTGCCCAGCATAGCCCGCTCTGATTGCATAACGCCGTGATTTCGCCGTACAAAAGTTTAGCGTTTGCCGGTATTCTCTTGTCGTAGCGTACTGTCGCGGGTATCACGGCGTAATAGCCTTTTTTGATTTCCATTTACGCCTCCGTCAGAAAGGTAGGTCGCCGTCGTCGTCAATCGGCACGAGGTCGTCCCGTCCATTCCTCTGCTGGCGTTGCGCGCCGCCTCTCGGCGCGTACCCTTGCGGTGCTGCTTGTTGGCTTTCGCCTTTCGGTGTCAAGAATTCGACCTCGCTTGCCACCACCTCGGTAACGTATCGCTTTTGCCCCTCCACCTCGTACAAGCGTGTTTGCAGCATACCCACCACCGCCGCCTTTTTGCCTTTGGAAAGGTATTGCGCGCAACGGTCTGCGAGGTCGCGCCACGCTATAATGTTGGGATAGTCCGCCTCGCGTTCGCCCTCGGAGTTCGTAAAGGTACGATTTGCCGCAAGGGTAAACTTTGCGACCGATACGCCGCTGGGCGTCGTGGAAAGCTCCACATCACGCACGAGGTTGCCTATCAAAATAACTTTGTTCATTTCGGTATGTCCTCCTATTTTTTATAAATTCGGTCGTCGTCCGAAAAGTCCGGGTACCATATATCAAGGTGAGCCTTGACACGCTCGAGCAGTTCTGCCCGGCGGGTAGTTTGGTCGAGTTCACGGTGGCAGTTGCGGCAAAGCGTTACGATATTTTCCGGTATGCCGAGCCCACCACGCGAGCGCGGGATATAGTGCGCCTCCGGCAGCCCGTGAGGGCTACCACACAAAACACACCTCCCGCCGTCCCGCTCGTAAACTGTTTTTTTGACTTTCGGAGTAATTGAAAGGGCTTTCGTCCGTTTGGATTTCATAAGCGTGAGCCCTCCCAGCGCTGTTTCATTAGCTCGATTTCCTCCGGCGTTCGCGTTTCGATTTCGAGCTCTTTTGCGTCCGTTACGACGCTATCAATAAGGCGCGCCATTTGTTCCTTGTCGTAGGTGCTGCTGCCCTTGTAGGCGTGGAGTAAAACGTAACCGTCCCGCTCCGTGCCGTCCATAATCTCGACGAGCCAGCCGTCGCCCCGAGCGCCCCACACCTCGGAAAAGAGCTTTACGGCTGCGGCGTTTATTTCCATAGCCTCGAATACGCCTTGCTCAAGCACGTAACCGCGGTAAATGTCCAGCTTGCTGCTGCCGACCTTTGCCGCGATTTTGTCGCATAATTGCCATAAGTAATTATTTGCGTTAAGCGACCGCTTGGGCTTGTCGATATTTACCTCGATTTTGAGCCGTTCTTTGCCACTTGCAAGCGCCGTCTGCGCCGCTGCCGCGCATTGCCTTGCAGCGTATCGCTCCGAGCCCTCAACGGTGAAAGAAACGACAACGGCGCCGCGCTCGTCCGTGAGGCAATCTTTATACTTTCCGATAAATGAGCCCAGCATATCAACCTTGCACCGTTATGCGCACCGACGCCTTGACTGTCAAGGTCTTTACGTACTTTTTGGCAAGCTCCGGGTGCTCCCCTTTCAGTCTTGCGCTGTCGATAGTTTCGCGCTCCGAGGGTGCCACGTAAGTGATAAGCATAGACTTGTCGGCGGTTTCAAAGCTCTTTATGCCCTGCGCCTCCATTGCCGCGATAAGCTGGGCGCGTATCTTTGCGGCGCTGGCGTCTGCCTCTTTCTTGGCTGCCTCTGCCACTTTAACGGCGCGCTCTGCTTGTTCTGCGGCTGCCAGTAATTCGCTCGGCACCACAAGCGTGCGAGGTTTGTATATCTCACCCTTGCGCTCGCACTCGAGCAGCTTTTCGACCTCCTCGGCGGGGATATGCTCCAGCAGTATGTACTTGCTCTTTTCGCAAAGGTGGAAAACGTAAAACTCGTCGAATTTCTCGCCGCTCAAACGCTCGTAAAGCGAAAGCTGCCAGCGTACCGCCTCCTTGTCCACCGCCGTGCCGGTCTTGTAATCGGCAAGCACTTTTATGGTAGCTTTGCCGGCGACACGCTCCGCCATAAGGTCGATAGTACCCGCCACGAGGTCGTCGTTGACGATTTGCTCGGAGCGCATATTCTTAAGCCCCAGCTCTTTGGCAAAGTTGATAAAGTCGTCTTGCTCTGATGTAAAGCCGAGCTCGCCGTGTTTGATATAGCGCTCGATTTCCTCGTGTATGAGCGTCCCGCGCTCCACCTTGCGCTGGAGCACCGCCTCGTTTACTCCCGAGTAATCCGGGGCGAGCCCGTGCTTGCGCATAAGCTGGGTAACGCTTATAAGGATTTTGCCGTCCAGCGTATAGGTATGATTTTCTTTGTTAAAAATCGCCGTGCCCATTAGTTCGTGCCCTCCACGTCGGTGTTTACCCTATCAAGCAGCGCCTTGAAATCCTTGTCCGAAAGGCTGTTGATTTTATCGGTGCCGAACATTTCCAGCGCCAGCGCCGTAACGTCCTCCATATCAAAGCCGCGCTCTGCGCCCAGCTCTTTAATCTGCTGGTATTTGGTCTTGGGCTTGCCAGTTTTCTGCGGTGCTGCTGCGGGCGTCTGCTCGCCGTTCTCTGCCGCGTTCGCCTCTTGTGCTGCCAGCCTCTTGCGTTTCATATCAATAGCGGACTGGACTTGCTGCGCGCTCAAAAACTCCACTTTTACCTTGAAATAGGTTGCCACGTTGTTAAGGTCGATATTGAGCTTTTGCAGCTCCTCCAGCTGCGCCGGCGTGGGTTTCGGTAAGCTCTCGGGCGGCGTTTCCGCGTCCGGGTCTTTCATTTCCTCCGTCGGGATACATAAGACTTGAAAGCAAGCATACTTAAACGCCACACTCATAGCCTTATTGCTCGCCTTGTCGCCGCTGTCCATACCCTCGCCTATGACGGTAGCGGAAACGCTGGAGCCGTCCTCTGCGTAAAAGGTGTATTTGATTTTGAGCACTGAATATATGAGATTGCCGCCCTTTCCGGTAACGCGCTCCTCGCGCTTTTGCTCGAGGATTTCCGGCACAACGAAAACCTTATGCTTGACGAGCGCCGGCTGTAGCGCGTTCATAACCGCGTCGATACCGCGATACATAAAACCCTGCTGCTGGTTTTTCGAGGTCTTACCGATTGCCCCGATTTCCTCCATAATTCCGTTTATAGCGGTATAAATTCCGTTAGTCGTTGCCATTGCTTGCTCCTCCTATCTTTCTGCCGAGGTTGTCGTCCGTGTCTATGTCGAGCACGACGAGGCGCTCTTTTGCGCTGTATTCGGCGCCGATAAAGCGGTAAATCGTTTCGTCCGCTCCGACGCAGATACCGACCTCGCAGCCTCCGCGTTCGTTTGCGGCTTTCACCGCGTCGTTAAGCTCCGACGCAAGGCGCAAGCCGGTTGCGTGAATTTCCTTGCAAGTCTTTTCGTGCTTGCTGCACTCCTCCCAGTCGGGAAACTCCTTGCCGCAAATTTCGCACTTGTAAATCGTTTTCATTTTGGTATGTCCTCCTTGACAAATTGAAATTTTTGTGCTATAGTCTTATAGCGTTAGTTGTTGATTTTGGTATGTCCTCAATTATCGTGCCGTCCGTTTTGTCGCTCAATTCGGGCGGCTTTTTTTTCTTTGCCTTTGCCGTAACTTTCTCGTACTCTTTTTTGAGCCGCAGCAGTCCGACGTTTACCCAGTGGGTAAGGTTGCGATACCCGCACGCCGCGAGTATATCTTTGCGAAACCACCTTGCAGCGCCGCGCTCGAGCCTCACGCAAAGGTTGTACGTGTCCGGCTCCTCGCTATCCTTGGCGGCAGCTTTATGTACGGTCGCCTTGGTGCCTTTGAGGTTGATTTCCACCTCGCTGTAAATGTCCAGCGGCTCAACGCCCAGCAGCTCGCAAATAGCTTTCAGTTGCTCCGGAGTGGGCAGCGCGACGCCGTTTTCATACTTGGAATAAAGCCCGCTATCCACCCGCTTATCGGTTTTTTTGATGTGCTGCACGACCTCCTTTTGCTTAAGGTCGCCGCGTAACTCTTTCAGTCGCATATTTACCTCCGTTTCATTATTTCGTTAAAAAGGTCAAATACCCCCCCGTGAGCCCTCGCCGTCGTCCTCGTCCTCGCCGAGCTTTACGCCGTGCTTTTGAGCGATACGCTCGAGGCTGTCCATTGCCAGCATAATGCCGAGCGCCGGGTTTTTGGCGATTGCCTCCCTCTTTACGGTATCCAGCACTTGGAAAGTGTGCTGTATCGTAACGCCCGGGCAATTCGTCATATATACGCCGTGGATTGCCGATTGCTCTTTCGAGCCCTTGGACGGGTCGGAAATCGCCGCGATTATGCAATCGCTTTCCACCTCGTGCACCACTTTGCCGTTTTCGTCGGTAATCGTTACCTTGTAGAGTTTCTTTTCGTTCATTTTGGCGTGTCCTCCATAGACTTGATTTTTTTGATTTCGTCGCTGTATCTGCGGAATATATCCACGAATACGCCGGCGACGTCGGTTAAAAGTTTTTCCTCGCCTCGGGTGATACCCGACGCTTGGGGCTCCGTCTTGCTTTGCGCAAATAGTGGTATGGTAGGCTTGAGCGGCTCCCCGGTTGTGGTGTCGCGCAGCACCGCGACGCCGATTTGCACGTAAGTTTCCACCGGTATGTCCTCCCTTGCGCCTCCTATGCGGTGCCTTTTCCGCCCGCGTCCGTCCCGACAAGCCAGTCAAGCGACACGCCGAAAAGGTTTGCAAGACGCTTTGCCACTGCCAGCGAGGGCGCACGGTCGCCGTGCTCAATATCGAAATACGCCGGCTGCGTAATTCCGCACTCTTTGGCGACTTTTTCCTGCGACAGTCCCGCCTTTGTTCTTGCCTCTTTGAGCCTTTCGTGTAGCATTAGCCTTTCACCTCCTTTTTGTGATAGTATCCATAAACGCAGCGCTCGGAGAGCTCCCCCTCGGTTGCGTTGTTTGGTGCAATGCGGCGCGGGTCGTAAATGTCGTGTATAACGCCGTCAATCATTGTCGTGAGGTGGTGCGTAACTTTTACCATAATGGTGCCGCTCGGCAGTTCTGCTGCGTTCAGATGTACCCGGCAGCCTTGCCCTATTTTCATAGTGGGCACCCACTCCCACCCCAGCGTCTGCAAATATTTTCCGTAGGTGCTGCGATATACGCCGGTGCGCGAGGAGGAAATCTTGCGCTTTCTTTTCCCCGTCCTCTCGCGCTTTGCAAGCTCGTTGAGCGCGTCGTAAACCTCTTTGTAAGGCTTGCCGGTTGCAATAGCTATTGCCCGGGTAACGCAGTCGCCTGTTGTGCCTTTGAAACCGGCAGCCGCTCTGCCGCCGTCGTCGTAGATGTATCCGCCCGTGTCGAGGCTGTCTGCTGCACTGTCGAGGCTGTCGAGCGCCTCGTCCAGCGCGTCGATTGCCTCTTGTGTCTTGTCGCCTTTCTCGCCGTTTTGGAAACTTTCGGGCATATTGTCGTAATAGTCCTGCTCCTCGTCGCGGAGCGTTTCCACCTCGTCCTTAAGCGCGCGGATTTTTTCCGCCAGCTCGTTAAATTGTTGTCTGCGTTGTTTGTTCATTTTGGTATGTCCTCCTATTTCCGAAACTTTACGGTTTTTAATAGTCTTGCTTATTGACAAGCGGAATTTAATTTGCTATAATAAATACGCTACTATCAATTATCGCAAAAAATCCCGCTTGCCGTTTGCAAGTTCGTTATGGATTTGTTTCGGTTTTCCATAACCTTGCTTATATTTTATTACGGTTTTGCGAATTTGTCAAGGGTTTTTACGGGATTTTTTACGGTTTTGCAAAAAAATATCGGAGGACATACCAAAATGACAATTTCGGAGCGTGTTTTTACACTCTTGGAGCAGCAAAACAAAAAACAAGGCGACCTCGCAAAGCGAATAGGTGTTCGCCCTGCCACAATATCGGACTGGAAAGCAAAGCGCACAAGCCCAGCCTCCGACCTACTGGAGGGTATAGCGGACTTTTTCGGCGTATCGGTTGACTATCTCGTAAGCGGACGCGAGCCGCAGCACTCCGTCGTCGCACAAGGAATTTTCGGCAATGAAAACAGCCACAACGTGGTAACGATAAACGGCACCGCCACGCTTGAGCTTTCGGAGTTTGAAACGGAGCTCTTGCAGATTTTCGGCGAATTGAGTACACGGCAAAAAAACGCCCTGCTCTCTTATGCTTACGAGCTTAAGGAGGGCAAGGCGTAAATGGGTGTATTTAAGAAAATGGACGGCAACGCACTTTGCGCGCTACTACATAAAAATTTTGAGGTTGACAACCCTAACCGTGCAGCCGTCGCTATGCAAGTGATTGAGCGCGGACGCGATACTGACGACCCACTCGCTTGGCTGGCTTGTGCTTTTGCCTATACGTACCTCGGCGCTCAATATCGAAAAGAGGCGATTTTGCAATTTGAAAAATACCTATCGGCTCCATTGAAAAATGACGATTTCGACCTGTGGAGTGTTTACGGTACGCTCGCCGAATTATACGAGGCGGAGCTGGATTTTGAAAGCGCGGAACGTTTTTATATTTTACAAGAGCAGGAATATAAAAAGAGCCCTCAAGCAAAGATTTGCGACCCGATACCAAACACAAAACTCGGACGCCTTTATCTCAAGATTTCAACCGCAAAGGCTGTCGAATATTGGCAAGACGCTGCTATGTCGCGGGAATATATGAAATACCCCTCTTTTCGTCGCGTCGTTGATAATGAGCTTATGAAAGCACAAGCGAAACACGCAAAAGGCTATACTTATAAGCCGAGGGGGTCAAAATGAGGCAAGCCGTCGTATATGCGCGGTATAGCCCCGGCAGCACGCAGACGTACCAGTCTATCGAGGGGCAGCTTACCGAGTGCCGCAAGTTTGCAGCCGCAAACGATTTGCAAATAGTCCGTACATACGAGGACGAGCACCTCACTGGGCGAAATGATATTCGCCCGGCGTTCCAGCAGTTGCTCAAAGACAGCGCCGCCGCAAAGTGGGATATTGTGCTCGTGTATGCAATCGACCGTTTCGGACGTAACAGTATCGAAATAGCGATAAACAAATACCACTTGCAGAAAAACGGCAAGACGGTAATATCCGCCACGCAGCGCACCGCTCGCAACGTGGACGGCTCGAAAAATCTTGACGGTATCCTCCTCGAAAACTTTTATATCGGTATGGCGGAATACTACAGCGAGGAGCTCTCGCAGAAAGTTACCCGCGGGCTGCGTGAAAGTTACGCAAAGGGCAATTTTACCGGCGGGCGCCCCCTGCTCGGTTATAAAGTCATAGACGACCCGCGCAGTGCCGGCGACCGCAAGCCGCGCAAAATCGTGGTGATTGACGAGGATACGGCGCCGCTTGTCCGGTATGTGTTCGAGGCGTACGCGAAAGGCACCTCAAAAAAGGATATAATGGCGGAGCTTACGCGACGCGGTTATAAAAATAGTAAAAATAAACCCCTATCACTTACAAGTTTTCAAAACAACCTCACCAGCCGCAAGTATATAGGCGAGGTTGAGCACGACGGCACGGTGTACACAAATATATATCCCCCACTCATAGACAAAGCTACCTTTGAAATCGTGCAGAAACGGCTTGCAAGGCGCAAATTAGCCCCGGCAGCCCTCAAAGCGAAAGAGGACTACATTTTGCAAGGGAAAGCGTACTGCGGGCATTGTGGGGCTCGTATGGTCGGAGTGAGTGGCACGGGACGCGCTGCCACCTACTACTATTATGCTTGCGGCAAAAAGTATAAATACCATACTTGCAATAAGCGCAGCGAAAGAAAAGACTTTCTCGAGCAGCTCGTCGTCGAGCTTACCCTTGAGTATGTGCTCGAGCCTAAACGTATGGATTTTATAGCCGACCGCGTTATGGCGCTTTATCAAAACGAATTCAACGAGGAAAACGTAAAAGCTATTGAGCGCCGCGTCGCAGCACTCGAGGAGGAAATAGAAAAAGCCGTCAACGCCTTTATAGACGCCGACAGCAAAATGGTACGCGCAAAGCTCAACCAGCGCGTGGAGGATTTGGAGGCACAAAAAAACGAGCTCCTCAACGACCGGGACGGGCTCGTGGCTGCGTCAAAAATTCCGGTGTCAAAGGCTCAATTTATAGCGTGGCTCAAAACCTTTGAGCGCGGCAATCCCGCCGATAAGGATTTCCAAAAGCGTGTTGTGGACGCTCTGATAAATAGCTTTTACTTGTATGACGATAAATTCATAATTTACTTTAATATAGACGGTGGCGAGGTTGTCGGGTATCCGCAAGCCTCCGAGGACGTCGAGCTGGCGGAAAATTTCGAGGAAAACGAAAATACCCCCACCTCAACGGGCGGGGGCAGTGTTCGTATTTCAAAAGCCACGCTCCACCACTCGTTCGACGAACCCGTAGAAAAGTCTGTTGCGATGCAACAGACTTTTCCTTTTTTATTGCCGTAGTTTAAGACTTGTTTACAAATGTATCAATGAGCGCTTGCCTGTTTTCGGCTTTTGCGCAGTCAAGGAAAATATCTGAGCTGTTTTACGCAATGCAATTGATAAAGTCGCCTACACAATGATGTGTTACGTGGCTTATACACTGCTTGTGGTTTTCGAAAAACAGAAACGACAACCCGCCAACCTTGCAAGCGGGCGGGAAGCATAAGCTTCCCGCCCGTTTATTAATTATATAAACGCAAATTCCACGCGCCTGTTTTTAAGTCCGAATTCCTTATCTTTAAACCCGAAATAATCGTATTTTTCCAAAAGCTCCTTCGCAGCGGTTATCTTAATCAGCTCGTTGCAATCTTCAAAATACGGGTTACAAACGTAAGTAACCGTTTTTGCAATAGTCACGCTTTTCAAATTTTCGCATTTTTTGAATGCGTTATTATAAATTTCGACCACGCCGTCGGGAATAACTATGCTTTCAAGCTTACCGCACTTGTCAAATGAATAATTGTCAAGTCGGGTCACGCTGCCGTCCGCAGGAATAACGCTGTTGCTACACCCGCGCAGCAGTATTTTTGTTTGAGTTTCGATGAGGCAGTTGTCTACGCAGTGGAATACGGGATTGCCCTCAGCTACCTTTATGCTTTCCACCCCGCCGCAGCCCTTGAAAACCGAAACGAGTTTCGTCACGCCCGCAGGAATATAAATCTCTTTCAGGCTTGTGCATTTTTCAAACGCATAGGCGCCTATTGCCGTCAAAGCTTCGGGAAAATTTATATGCTCCAGCATATTACATTCGTGGAATGCGTCTCTTTTTATTTCTTTTAAACATTCCGGCAGATTTACGCGCTTTAACGCATGGCACCCCCAGAATGCGCTGCTGCCTATATATTCGCAAGCGTTGTTTCCGGAAAAATCGACAAGTACGACGTTCGGCGTTTCTTCTTTATCCTGAGGCATCAAAAAAGAGTGGGGAATACACTTTACGGCTGCTCCTATCCTGATTATAACGCCTTCCGAATTTTTGCCGGCGCCGTCGAACGCGCTGTTGACGGACAATGTGTCGCACTCGGGGTTAAAGTTTATTTCCCTGAGCGCCGTACACCCGGCAAACGCCTCTGTTCCCAGCGACGTGACGTTTTTGGGTACGGTAACGCTTTCAAGCCCCTTGCAGTATTTAAACGCGCTCGGTCCGATAGATTTTACAGTATTAGGCAGGGTAAGGCTCTTTAAATTCGTACAGCCTTTAAAGGCGTTCGCGCCTATCGTTTTAATCCCCTCGGGAATACTCGCTTCGGTCAATTCCACCCCTGCAAACGCATTCGCCGCAATGGCGTTTACACTTCCGTCGTCAGGTATCACACTGTCCGTAAAACCGTAAAGAACCGACTTTTTCTTGACGTCTATAAGACAGTTGCCGATGCTTTTGTACGCCGCGTTTGCACCGTCTACGATAACGGTTTTAAGATTTGCACAGCCTTCGATTGCCTTGTTTGCAATCGAAGTGACGCTTGCGGGAATGGTAATGCTTTCAAGATTCTTCTTTCTTAAAAACGCCTTGGCGGCAATTTTAGTAACCCCGTCAGGAATTACAGCGTGAACGGAAGTGCCCTTGTATTTGATAAGCTCGTTGCTCGCAATTTCAAAGCCTACGGCGCCCACTTTTTTGGGAGCCGTAACCTTTGCAGGACATTCCTTAAACACGTTGCTGCCCATAAAATCCACGCTTGCGGGTATTTTAACCGATATAAGCTTTTCGCAATACGCAAACGCCTCGGCGCCTATGTAATTAACGCTGTCGGGCACGTCGATGCTTCTCAGCAGACTGCAACACTCAAAAGCGGACTCGCCTATCGATTCCAAACCGTTTTTAAAAGTTAAATTTTCGAGTTTGTCGCAACGGTAAAAAGCGCTTCTGCCTATTATTTTAAGGCTGTTTGAAAAGTTTATTGTTTCAAGCGCCTTACAGTAGTGGAACGCCCAGTCGCAAATTTCCTCGGTGCCGCCGTCTGAAAAAGTCAGTTCGGTTAAATTTTTACAGTCGCTGAAAGCGTTTTTTCCTATCGATTTAACGTTTTTACCAAAGATAACGCTCTGCACGCCGCTGTCGAAAAATGCATATGCGCCTATTTTTTTAACGCTGTCGGGAAGCTTCAGCCCGACCTTTAAAGAGCGCGAATAACCGAAAGCGTTATCCCCTATCGTTTCGACGCCGTTTCCGAATTGTACGCTTTTTAGATTATAGCAATTAGCAAACGCGTCTTTTTCAATGGTTTTAACGCTGTCGGCCATAATAACGGTTTCAAGCCCGAAATTGAAGTCGAATGCGCGTTTGCCTATTTTAGTTATTCCGTCGGGAATAACTATTTCAGAGCTGCCCTTGCTGTGAACTCTGTTTCTCGGGTGCGCGGTGTTGTTGGAAAAGGCACAATCCGCTATAACCGTAACGCTGCCGTCTTCGGGAATAACGCTGTTTTTACAGCCGCGTATCAAGGTTTTTTTCTTAATATCTATCAGGCAGTTACCCCTGCTGCGGTATACGGGATTGTTTTCCGCTACGGTAATTTCTTCTATATCGCCGCAGTCGTCGAACGCGCCCTTGCCTATCGACGTTACCGTTTCGGAAATATGAATTTTTTTAAGGCTGTGGCAATCCGAGAATGCCTCCTTGCCTATAACTTCTACACCCGCGGGAATATCTATTTCCTCTAATTTTTCGCAACAGGCAAACGCCCTTTCACCGATTTTTTTTACGGTAGGCGAAATATCAACCCTTTTTATGTTGCAAAACGCCACTTCATAGGCGCGGTTGCCTATTTCGGTAACGTCGTCGGGAATGGTTATATTTCCGTCAAAGCCGTTGGGCGCCCTGAAAGTAATTACCTTGCCGTCCTGTATCAAGCCGCAATTATCATATCTGTGCATATTTTACTCTCCTATTACATTCTTACTTTTGTATTGTATCATATATTAGACGCGATTTCAAGTATCGACACAAATTTAAGCGCGCGTTTTTCTATCTCGTCGGCATTGTAAAATCCTTCAACGCGCAATTAAAATAATCGTTAAACGGCTTCATTGCCTTAAACACTTCAAGCGATTTGCGCAAAAAACCTTCTCCCCCGCAGACATCCCCGTCCGCCATGTAGTATTCCAGATACCAAGAATTGTATTTTAAATATCGAGCTTGCGGATGCTCTTTGTCAAACCCTGCGGGGACGTTTTTAAGCGCGGTACCTTTTACCGTAAAATATTTTTGGAACTCGGCAGCTGATATTATCTCATTCCATTCTTCGGGGCGTGCGGCAATGTATTCGCGCACCATGAATGCGGCGTTTGAAAACACCGTCGGAATTGATAGAAGATATATTTGAAAACTTTTCGAAACAGACTACCACTATCCCGCCCGTTAACCGCAACGGCAACGCGAACCGTCATAAAGCCGCCTGCTTGCGCAGACGGAACACTGCGTCTTACGTCACCTTGATTATTGCGTAGCGGGCGCCGTCCGTCCACACCGGCTCGGCAGACTTCACCGCGTCAAAACAAGCTCACGCCCGTCTGTCATTTAATATTATAAAGTTGCTTATTCTATTATATTATGATATAATTTCTCTAAGCTGACAGTAATTTAGCGGAGGACAATTAAAATTATGAATTTTCAGGATATACCAAATGAAATTACCGATAAAATATTAGAATTATTAAATAATCATTTATCAATGTCTGCTTCTAATTTGTCGAAAGATAAGTGTTGTGTTGCCTATGCTTGTAACGCAAGGAAATATACCGAATTCAAATAAAATTATGAGTTTGCAACCTAAAAACGGACAAACTGACGTTGACGCGGCATTATCGGCAGCTATAAACATATTAAAGAATATTGATTTTGAATATGCTTGGTTTTCTTATAGCACGCAAATAGGACTTAGCAACGGTAAATCGACAATGCGTTAAAGACCTATATTTTTGTAAAAAGCGGATTAACGGTTGTGTTTTTTACTCCATACAAAATTAGCGGTTTTATAAAAAGGAAAGTAGATTACGAAAAAAGCATAATCGGCGAAATTATTGATAATATTTTTGATTAAAGGTTAATAAAACTTTTATAGATAAATTTTAATTATGCTATACTTAAAAAATTTATTTCCGCAAATAGAAACTACGCGGAGTTTATGCAGAATATCCCCGATACGGTTTACGAAACCGAAATAAAAACCGGCTCTCACGATACGAAAGTCAAAACTTATATCACCGCAAAATATTAAAGGACGAACCGTCAGGGTTCGTCCTTTTTTACACGAAATCGCGCAATATGCGCCGGTCTTTTTACGGCAAATCACATTAATTTCGTTTTAATAATGTTCTCGGCGTCAGCCACTGAAGATATCTGCACGCCCGCACCGCCGAGTTCGACAAGCGGCGCAACGTCCACCTGATAACGGTCACCCAACGCAAAGAGTTCGTCAGGCTCCGCGCCGTAATCTTCGCAAATCTTTTTAAACGACTCCTTTTTATCCACGGAATGTCCCCCGTCCGCAACGCTCGGCGCGTATATTCTGTCAAACACCGAAAGGTCTATCTCCAGTCTTTCCGATTTATATATAATGTTCTCGTATAATTCGTTAGAAAGTATTACAAGAGTATACTTTTTTGCCAGTTCGATAAGCAGCTTATTATCAACCGTGTCCGCGCCGTTGTAATCCACCTCGAAAAAGTGCGAAAGTTTATATTCGTCCCACGCCTTCTCGTCTATTCCGAACTTCCCGCACGTTTTCCCGAACGATACGCGTTTCTCGCCTCTTCGGTCAAATCCATATTCTCTTATAATCTTCATCGCCTCGTCACCGTTGCGCGAAGACAAACTGCATATAGCGTTCTTTATAAACTCAACATAAAACTCAAGAGCGCGCGGATGATAGTATAAAGTCTCGTCAAAGTCAAATACGATTATTTTTAATTTTTTTTCATGCGTTTTTACCATCGGTTTTATTATATCAGACGTCAATGTGAAAGGCAAACGATTGACTTATTTTTTTCGTTTTGTTAAAATTATTATGAGGTAATAAACTAATGGAAAAACAACTTGTCATTTTAATCGCAGGTAAAGCCACACGTCTGGCTCCGTTGTCTTTTACTCTGCCCAAAGGGCTGATGACCATCAACCAGAAACCGGCGTGTTTCAATATGATAGCCGACCTGGCAACCAATGAAGAAGTCTGCGACGTAACGTTTGTAACAAGCACGGCAAACAACCTGATTGTTCGCGAATTTGCAGAAAAAAGCTTCGGCGGCGGATATATCAAGCTTAATTACGTAATTCAGGACAACCCCCAGGGGCCGTTGCACGCTTTTCAGCTATGCAGGGAACTGATAACCAAACCCACAATTTTGCTTTTGGGCGACACCCTGTGCGAAACTGATTTGGATTACGGTTACGACTGGATAGGATATAAAACGATAAGCGACAACTCCCACTCCCGCTGGTGTCTCATCAAAACCAACGCCGACGAAGTTGTTACCGACATAATAGACAAGCCGGATTACACGCCGGAAACAAACAAAGTTCTCATAGGTCTCTACTATTTTACTAATCCCGAACTTCTCCGCAATTGTCTCGGCAAACAATACCCTGAAATCCGCAACGAACTGCAACTCAGTTCTCTGATAAGCGAATACGGCAAAAGTCAACGAATCAAGGGTATGCGTATAAATTCCTGGTACGATACCGGCACGCTCAAGGATTATAACCAGACTCTGGCTAAAAATATCGCCGGTAGAAATTTCAACAAATTCAAGCTGGATGAATTCGGAGTACTTACAAAAGAAAGCTCTTACCTCAAATTGAAATCCGAAATCATGTGGCTTAAAGAAATATCCAGACGCAGACTGGGCTATCTCATCCCCAATTATTTCGGCAGCACCGTTAAAAAAGTAGACGGAAAGGAAGTCGTATCCTACAAAACCGAATTCGTAAACGGCAGCACTTTAACCGAATACTTCAATTATTATAAAATCGGACAAAATAACTGGGCGTACATATTCGATAAATTATTGCGCACCTTAAACGAACTCTGGAAACACAAAGCGCCCAAGGATTTCGACATAAAAGACTGCTCGCGTTTTATGTATATAGACAAAACTCTCGAACGCATAAAACAGTGGTCGCGGCAGGACGTTTTGGAACAGGACGTAATTTACGCCAACGGAGAACCGCTGACGGGCGTATACAAAATCTTTCCAAAGCTTATGCCCGCTTTCGAAAAGCTGGTTGAAGACAGCCGCAAATTCGCAACCATAATCCACGGCGACAGCTGCTTCAGCAACATCATCTTCTTCCCCCCCTCCGGAACTTTCAAACTTCTCGACCCCCGCGGCAACTTCAAAATCGATACAATCTACGGCGATTGCCGTTACGATATAGCCAAACTCAGGCACAACTATCACGGCTTATACGATTTAATAACCTTAAACCTGTTCAATATGACCGAAAGGTCCTGCAACGATTTCGAATATCATTTCTATTCCAACGATATGATTTCCCCCGACGTCTTTGACAGAATTATCGCCGCACACGGATTTAACGTGGACGACATCGAACTGATTGAAGGTCTGTTGTTTATCAGTATGATTCCGCTTCACTCCGACAACAGCAATACCCAAATTCTGTATTATATTACGGGACTGAAGTGTCTGAACAATCAGCTTAAAAAGAGAGGACTTGAATGAGAGTTCTGTGTATCGGATTAAAAGTCGGCGCCGGACTCGAATCGATTTGTTATTCGGTAATGGACGCGCTTAAAAAGCACGACGGCGTGGTCTGCGATTACGTTGATATTTATGCCGAAAATCCTAAAATGGCTAAATTTTCAAGCGAAAATTACTACAAATTGGTAAAGCACATTCCCCGCACCGTTGCATTCGGACAGAGCGTAGCTTATAAAATCGCTCTGCGTTCCAAAAGGAAACACTTTTTCATCAATAAAGACGTTTCCGAAATGAAAAAGGAACTTGTAAAATACATCAAAAGATATTCGCCCGACGTAATTTACACGCCGCTGAACACAACGGCAATGGCTCTCGACGAGTTAATCGAAGAAGGCGTCCGCATTAAGTACGTGTTTCAGATGCCCGATTTTGTAGTTTCGTGGTATTCTCAGCAGCTGAAACATTGCAGTAAAATATTTTCCTCCTGCAAAGAAGTCACGTCTATACTTACCGAAAAGGGAGCAAACCCCGATATTATCAAAACATACGGCGTTCCTATCGCCGAAAAATTCTACTCCGACGTTTCCGTAAACGAGGTAGTAAAAAAACTTGGCGCTAACAGCGATAAATTCATTCTCGTCTCCAACGGCGGAGCGGGTTTTGGAGACAACTGCAAATTAGTAAGATATCTTTACGACAAAATAAAAGACTATAATCTGATTATCGTAAACGGCAATAACGAAAAGAGCAAAAAAGAAATCGACGCGTTTATCAAACGCAACAATATAAACAACGTTATAAATCTCGGTTTTGTAACAAATATGCCCGGGCTTATGAAAGCCAGCCAAATCATGGTCGGCAAAAGCGGAAGCAGTTCCATATGCGAAGCGTCGACCTGCAAAGTTAAATTTATAGTTTACGACAACAAACTGTTCCCCGAAGTAAAAAACATACTGTTTTTAAAAAAGCGCGACGCGGCTATAGTGGTCAAATCGTATAAACAAATTGTAAAGGCAATCTCCGCATATTTGAACGACGACGAAAATTCCCGCAAAAAACACGCCAACTTTTCCGCCCTGTGCACAGGCAATCCTTCCGCAGAAGTCGCCCGCGACATAATCGGTTTAATCTGATATACGGAGTCTTTATAATGAATGCCGAAACGATAATAGCAATCGTAACAGCGCCGAAATCAAAAATATGTCAGATAATTTACGACAACGGCGGACTCGGAAAAGATTACGTCCCGTTCAGCGGAAACCTCAACTAAAGCAAGAGCAGATAATCTTACTATAAGTCTTTGCAAAGAAAGCGTCGCCGGCATTAATTCAATTATCTACGCCGAAAATAAGGACTTTAAAGAGGCGCCCAACAATCACCTCAAAGGTTCCCTCGGCGCGCTTTCGGTTAAACATAAAATTACCCTGCCGCGTCAGCTGACGCAGCAGGGCTTTTTTACGCCTTATTTTTCATTTCCGCCGTTCTTTTCATCACGCTTGCCCCCTTAATATGCAGTGGCAAACGCAATTTACGCCTTGTAAAAATTCTTACGCACAGCTTAAACAGTTCCCCCGCGGGAATAACCGAAAGCGACAACCCGAACACAATAGCCCACTGCGCGGGTGACAGCGCAACAAGTCCGAATGCAACGGATAACGGACTTACGCACAAAAGCACGTTCACAAGCACTCCCGCCCCCACGGTCAAAAGCAACACTTTGTTCGAAAACATCCCTTTGCCGAAAGCCGTTCCGCGTTCCGTACGAATATTGAACGCCTGAAAAAGCTCCAAAAACGAAAGCGTCATAAAGGTCATTGTCGTGGCGACTTCGTTTCCGCAAGCTTTCAATGCGCCCGCAAAAACGCCCACGGTCACCGCCGTCATAAACAACCCGTAATACGCAATAGAGCACAGCGACAATTTTGAAAACAACCCTTTCTCAGCGCGTTCGGGCTGGCGTTTCATAACGTCCCTCTCCTCGCGCTCAATACCAAGCGCCAGAACAGGCAAACTGTCCGTAATCAGATTCAGCCACAAAAGCTGCGTGGAAAGTAAAAAGTCAAACCTGAACAAAAACAGCGACGCAATTAAAATGGCAAGCACTTCGGCAAGATTGGTCGAAATAAAAAACTGTATAGTCTTTCTTATATTGCCCGAAATTCTTCTGCCCTCGCGCACGGCGGAAACAATTGTGGTAAAGTTATCGTCGGTTATAACCATATCCGAAGCGCTCTTCGTCACGTCCGTACCGGCTCTGCCCATAGCAATGCCTATATCCGCGCTCTTTATGCTCGGGGCGTCGTTTATTCCGTCGCCCGTCATCGCAACAACCTTTCCACGCCTCTGCAAAGCCTGCACAATAATATTTTTATGCTTTGGCGAAACTCTCGCAAACACGCGGCAGTTCTCTATCCTCTCGTCCAGCTCGTTTTCCGGAAGCGCGTCCAGCTGTTCTCCCGTCATAACTTCGCTCATATCGCTTGCTATACCAGCTTTTTTTGCGATTGCAAGCGCAGTCCGCACGTGGTCTCCCGTTATCATAACCGTAGTTATTCCGGCGCCGCGGCATTCTTCCACAGCCTCGCCCACGCCCTCTTTAACCGCGTCAATCATACCGCAAAGCCCTATAAAAACAAGGCTTTCTTCGCACATATCCCCGCCGTTTTTATAAGCAAAACCCAAAACGCGCAAAGCCTCGTCAGACATACCGTCGTTTTCGTTAACAACCGCAATTCTGTCCGCTTCGGTCATTTCCCTTATCCCCGACGGGGTCAGTATGTGAGTGCATTTTTTAATCAGAATATCCGGCGCGCCCTTGGTAAAGCTCGTTTTCTTTCCGCCGTCGTCCACCGCAACGGTCATCATCTTTCTTTCCGAGGTAAACGGTTTCTCCCCAGTCCTCGCAAAACTCCCCGAAAATCCGCATTCCCCCGCATATATCTTCAGGGCAACCTCAGTCGGGTCTCCCAACTCGCGCCCCTTTTCGCCTTTAACGTTAATGCAGGCGGACATACATTGCAAAAGCCTGTTTTCAGGGCTGTTTTTTGCCCTATTTAAAGAAATTGCCCCTCTTATATCCTCGTTTGAACGACGTTTACCCCCGCAATATGCGGCAACCACCTTAAGTTTATTCTGCGTCAAAGTTCCCGTTTTGTCAGAGCATATCACCGAACAGCTCCCCAACGTTTCCACCGACTTCAGCTTTCTTATAACCACACCGCGCTTCGACATTCTCTGCACGCCCATAGCCATAATAATCGTCACCACGGCGGGCAGTCCTTCCGGAATAGCGGCAACAGCCACCGCAACCGAGGACATAAAGTTCTTCAAAAGTCCGTCCTGTCTCACAAACAGCCCGACTATAAATATAACTGCCGTAACCGCCAGAACGAACGCGGAAATAATCTTTCCAAGCTTTACAAGCGAGTTTTCAAGCGGAGTTTTTCCCGCCTTGCCCCCTTGCAAAAGCGAAGCTATCTTGCCCATTTCCGTTCCCATTCCAACGTTTGTAACCACGGCGGTAGCATTGCCGCGCAAAACGAAAGTCGAACCGAACAGCGTGTTTTTCATATTTCCGAGCGCAACCTTGTTTCCGCGTATTCTTTCGGGGCTTTTCTCCGCGCCCGTACTTTCTCCCGTCAGCGCCGATTCGTCGCACATAAGCGAATTGCACTCTAAAATCCTGCAATCGGCAGGCACCACGTCCCCCTCTTCCAAAAGCACCACGTCCCCTACGGTAAGCGCTTCACAGGGGATAACGGTCTCCCGTCCGTCTCTTCTGACTTTGCAAAACGAAGCGGAAAGTTTCTTTAAATTTTCAATCGCCTTGTCTGCGCGGTATTGCTGAACCGTTCCAACAACGGCGTTCAGAATAATTATGGTTATTATAATAACGGTATCCGTCAAATCGTTTAAATCCTTCGAAATAAACGCAATCAACCCCGAAACCGCCGCGGCAACCACCAAAAGAATTGTCATAAAATCCTTAAACTGCGCAAAAAACAGTTTTATAGGACCGGCGGACTTGCTTTTTTCCAATTCGTTCGCGCCATGTTTTTCAAGTCTTGCCGCAGCCTCCGCCGCGCTCAGCCCCTCGCGGGAAGTTCCCAGCCTTTTTAAAGTCTGTTCGCCTTCTTCAAAGCAAAAATTACCCATAAACTACCTCGGTTTATGTTATTCACCTTGTCCCGCGCTTATGCCCCTTTAATGCCCTCTGCCGTTGTTCTTTCCTCCTCACTCCCGTATTTATATTCAAATCTTATTGCCGCTATTTCTAGCGGAAGTAACCGCTTAACTTAAAAAATTTCTCCTACAACAAACTCAATATCGCCAACAAAAAGCCGCGGCGCGTTTTTTAACGCGCCGCGGCTCAACCACTCCAAACAAACGGGCTTACTTCTCTTTTACCGATATTTCGAATTTTTGTCCGTTATCAAACTTTATTTCAAGCTTTTTTTCGTTTGCGGTAAACGTTGCTGTATAATAATCCTTTAACAGCACCTTTAAATCCAACAGCATACTCGCTTCATCCACCCTTACTTCAAGGTTTTCCAATTCCTTTGCAAACAAATGCCCACTCTTTTTCAAATTTTTCTCTTATTAATTTCATATTGCGCTTATATAGGTGCAATTTCAAAATTTTAATTTGTTATAATGCTTTTATGAAAACTTTTATAAATAGAATGAAAGAACTGAGAACAAACCGTAATTTAACCCAAAAAGAACTTGCCGCAATGCTTAAAATATGCCGCAATACAGTTTCAAATTGGGAAAACGGCAAACAACTGCCAAAACTTCACCAAGTAATTGCGCTTGCAAAATTGTATAATGTAAAATGCAATTATCTTTTAGGCTTAGAAGATTAAATTCAGTTTATCCGTTTCGTAATTGTAAATATAAATCCTCTGCCTGTCCTCCGTCAACCTAAGTGCCGTAGCCGCGTAGCGTAAAAATTTACCGCGCAAACTTAGTTACACAAAAAGCCGCCCCGCGCTGTTTGTGCGGGGCGGCTCTTGTTTTTATTACTTTAAATTAAGCGCCTATCGCCCTTTGAATTACGTCAAACAAATTGTATTGGCTGAACACCACAACCGCCACAAGCGAAATGGTAGACATAATCTTTATCAATATATCCAGTGAAGGTCCAACCGTGTCTTTCAAGGGGTCGCCCACGGTGTCACCTACTACCGCCGCGTCGTGCGCAGGCGAACCTTTGCCGACGTTCTCTTCAAACACAACGTTTTCGGCAGTTTCGCCGGCTTCCGACTTCGCCTTTTCTATTTCGGCTTTAACCTCGGCAAGTCCGCCCGCCTCTATGTATTTTTTCGCGTTATCCCACGCTCCGCCCGCATTGCCGCAGAAGAGCGCAAGCATAATCGCCGAAAGCGTTGCGCCTATTAGCACACCGCCTACAAACATAGGTCCGAAAACAAAGCCGGTAACAAGCGGGAAAAGTATGCAGAATATGCAGGGAATACGCATTTCCTTAAGCGCCCCCTGCGAAGAAATTCCAATACAGGTCTTGTAATCGGGCAGTTCCGTACCTGCAAGAATGCCGGGATTTTCTCTGAACTGACGGCGAACCTCTTCAACCATCTTTCTTGCGGCTTTGGCAACCGCTTCTATTAAAAGTCCCGAGAAGAAGAACGGCAACGCCCCGCCGCACAAAGCTCCGCAAAGCGTTAAAGGATTTATTATATCAAGCACCAAATCGTGCCCCGTAAACGCGTACAGATACGAAGTCATTAACGAAAGCGCCGCAAACGCCGCCGAACCTATTGCAAAGCCCTTGCCTATTGCCGCCGTGGTGTTGCCCACACTGTCAAGTTTGTCGGTAATTCCGCGCACTTCCTCGTCAAGTCCGCTCATTTCGGCAATGCCGCCCGCATTGTCTGATATCGGTCCGTAAGTATCAACCGAAACCGTAGCCGCCACGAACGACAGCATACCGAACGCCGCGCACGCAACGCCGTACATTCCCGCTATAGCGTAAGAACCGAAAATAGCAACCGCAAGAACGACTACGGGGAGCATACAGCTTATCATTCCGTTTGCAAGCCCCTGCGTAACGGTAAGCGCGGGGCCCTCCTTCGAAGCGTGCGAAATCTTTTTGGTGGGTTTATAATCATAGCTCGTGTAATATTCCGAAATTACGCCAATAACTATGCCCGCAATAATTCCGCAAACCGCCGCAAGCCAGGGCGAGAATTCGCTCACTCTGAAACCTATCGATTTCATAGTCTCCGCGGGGATATCCTTAAACATCAGATAACTTAACACAATGCCCGCAACCACGGTTACGCCCGCCGAAATCCACGTTGCAACGTTCAGTTCCATATGCACGTTTTTAGATAGTCTCGGCTTTATAACTATGTAAGAAATACCTATAATGCACGCAATCAGTCCGCACCCCGCAAACACTATGGGGAACAGCATAAGCTTGTTCAAAAACTCCGCGTCGGTAAATTCGGCGGTGTGCATAAACAGTTCGCACGCAAGCATAACGGCGGAAAGTATCGCTCCGACGTAACTTTCCAAAAGGTCGCTGCCCAAGCCGGCAACGTCGCCCACGTTATCGCCTACGTTATCGGCAATGGTGGCGGGGTTTCTCGGGTCGTCCTCGGGTATGTGCGCCTCGGTCTTGCCCACAAGGTCCGCGCCCATATCCGCGGCTTTTGTATAAATACCTCCGCCCACGCGGTTAAACATTGCAATAATCGAGCATCCGAGCGCATAACCCGAAAGCGTCATTGTAAACGAAGCTTTAAGTCCGGTAATAAAATTTGTACCAATCGTATCGTTTATTATGTCGTTTATCTGCCCTGCGCCCAAACCGAAAATGAGATAAACGGTCACAAGCCCCAAAAGCGCAAAGCCCGCAACGCAAAGCCCCATAACCGAGCCGCCCTTAAAAGCGACCTTTAAGGTTTTTCCCAGGTCCTTGCTCTCTCTCGCACGGTTTGTAACACGCACGTTGGCGTAGGTTGCAATCTTCATTCCGACCCAGCCCGCTGCGGCGCTCAAAACCGCACCCATAATAAACGCGATAGCCGCCTGCCAGCTTATAACGATAAACACAACAACGGCAATAACTGCGCCGATTATGGCAACGAGTTTATACTCATACTTAATGAAAGTGTTTGCGCCTATTCTTATGGCGTCCGCAATTTCACCCATTTTCTCGGTGCCTTCTTCCAGTTTTTTAACCGAAAAGAAGTTGAACACCGCGTAGGCAACGGCAAGAATAATCGCCGCGCCTGCAACAATCAACAGCAAATTCTCCATTTTTTCTCCTTTTGTATAATATAATATGAAACCGCCGTCCCGAAAGGGCACCGGTACATTGTCACCCAATTTTCACAAATACCATATTACCATACAATAATTATAAAATCAATACGCATTTCAAAATTTCCGCCTCAATTTTCCCGACATAAAATGGAGAAGGATTAAGCCCTGTGCATAATTTGCTTTGTAAACGCTTACTTTAACGCCAAAAGCCCCGCGGAGTTTTCAAACTCCGCGGGGCTTTCTTTTATAAAAAATATTTTTACACACCAACACGGCGGCGGTTACTCTTTTAAATCACTTTTAAACTTTTCCATAAAATAAGTTTTGCCGCCCTTTTTATAGCCGACAAGCGTATCCAACTGCACGTTGTGAATAGATTTAAACACACTGCTCTCCACGTCGGGGTTCTTATCTTTAACCCGCCTTATAATTTCCTTAACTTCCTGCCGTGCCGAATACCCCTGTTCGCCGAGCGCAAGCCCCTCGGTCTTTTTGCACGCGCAAGCTATGAATTTAAGGCCGTTATAATTCACCCAGCGTATTATATCCTCTTCTTCAATGCAGTACATAGGACGAATGAGCTGCATCCCCTCAAAGTTGTTGCTCCTCAGCTTAGGCAGCATTCCCTGAATCTGTCCGCCGTAAAGCATACCCATTAAAGTCGTTTCTATAACGTCGCTCTTGTGGTGCCCCAACGCAATCTTGTTGCAGCCAAGCTCTTTCGCCCTCGCATACAAAAACCCGCGTCTCATCCTCGCGCATAAATAGCAGGGGGAATTGCCCCCTATCTCGTCGGTCACTTCGAATATATCCGAATTAAACGTTTTCAGCGGCACTTCCAAAAGCTCCGCATTGCGTGCTATAAGCTCTGCGTTTTCAGCGTTATAACCGGGATTCATGCCTATATATACGGCGTCGAATTTAATTTCGGAATGTCTTTTAAGTTCCTGAAAGAGCTTCGCCAGCAAAAAGCTGTCCTTCCCGCCGGAAACGCAAACGGCGATTTTGTCACCCTCTTCAATCAGCTCGTATTTCTTTACAGCTTCAAGAAAACGCGACCATATACCTTTTCTGAATTTGGTAATTATCGACCGCTCGATTTTTTGCACTTCAGTAAGCTCTTTCACCGCTTTTCGCCCTCTCAAACGCACTTAAATCCCTAATATTCGGGGGTTAATCCTCTTCAACTACGTGTTCGTCCTCGTCGTGCGGGTCGGGGAACTGCGATTTATCATAAGCAATTCCGTTCTTATCGTAATAATCCTTAATCGCCGCGCGGATAGCCTCCTCCGCCAAAACCGAACAGTGCAGTTTATGCGCGGGCAATCCGTCCAAAGCCTCGGCAACCGCCTTGTTGGTTAAACTAAGCGCCTCCGTAAGCGGCTTGCCTTTAATGAGTTCCGTAGCCATCGAAGAAGACGCAATCGCACTTCCGCAACCGAAAGTATTAAACTTTACGTCCTCTATAATTCCGTCCTTAATTTTAAGGTAAATCTTCATTATGTCGCCGCATTTTGCGTTGCCCACCTCGCCTATTCCGTCGGCGTCCTCAATTTTCCCAACGTTTCTGGGATTGGTGAAATGGTCCATAACCTTTTCGCTGTATAAAGCCATCGTAAAACCTCTGAATTTTATTTTAGTAATATCATAAGTATTTCAAAAACGCAAAAATCAATTCCGCGCGTTTAAATAAGGTGCTCTTGAATACCTTTTTCCAATTTCTCCCAAACCGGCGAAATACCCCTTAAATATTCCACAACTTTGGGCACTTCGGATATAATATAATCCACGTCCGCCTCTGTGTTGCTCTCCGAAAGCGAAATCCGCAAAGAGCCGTGCGCCACCTCGTGCGGCAACCCCAAAGCCAGCAACACGTGCGAAGGGTCCAAAGAGCCGGAAGTACAGGCCGAACCGGAAGACGCGCAAATCCCTTTTGCGTCTAAAAGCAGTAAAAGGCTTTCACCCTCTATTCCCTCAAAGCACATGTTCACGTTCGCGGGCAGTCTTTTATGCCTGTCGCCGTTAAGCTTAGAATGCGGAATTTTTAAAAGTCCGTCAATCAGCTTTTCCCTGAGTTTCAAAAGCTTTGCGGAATTCTTTTCCATATTCGCGCAAGCCTCTTCCAGCGCCGCCGTCATCCCGGCAATGCCGGCTAAGTTTTCAGTTCCCGCGCGCTTGCCGCGTTCCTGCGCCCCACCCTCCACAAAGGTCAAAAGCGGAACACCCCGCCTGCAATAAAGCGCGCCGACTCCCTTCGGTCCGTGAAATTTATGCGCCGAAAGCGACAGCATGTCCACGTTTTGCAACTTAACGTCAACCGGAATATGCCCCGCCGCCTGTACCGCGTCCGTATGAAAAATCACGCCCTTTTTGCGGCAAACCGCGCCAATCTCTTCAATCGGCTGAATCGTGCCCACCTCGTTGTTGGCAAACATAACGGTTACAAGCGCCGTATCCTCTCTTATCGCCGCGGCAACCTCGTCCGCCGTAACAAGCCCGTTCTCGTGCACGTCCAGATAAGTCACCTCAAACCCCTCTTTTTCAAGTTTTTTAAGGGTGTGCAGAACCGCGTGATGCTCGAACGCAGTAGAAATTATGTGCTTTTTACCTTTTCTCGCACCGAGTAAAGCGGCGGAACGAATACACTGGTTGTCCGCCTCGCTCCCGCCCGAAGTAAAATATATTTCCCTCGGCTCGCAGTTAAGGCATTTCGCCACACGCCCGCGGAACCTTTCCAACGCCTCTTTCGCCTGTTGCCCTACGGTGTGCAACGAAGAAGGATTGCCGTAAACGGTTTTATAATAATCCGTCATCGCGGCAATTGCCGTATCGCTCATCGCGGTCGTAGCCGCATTGTCAACGTAAATTGTCCTCATCGTATATTCCTTTGAAAAACAGAAACTATTTATGTTTTTCAAAATTTTAATTCCTATTTATTCAGTATGATTTTATTATAAAAAATAATTCCTACTTTGTCAATAGGAATTAGAACATAAAATAATATTTTTTAATTCGTCTTTATTAAAATATTTTCAAAAACTTGTTTTAAGCCGCCGTACAGCCCGTTTAAAAGTTCGGCTTCTTTTTTAATCTCTTTTATCGCTGAATTTTCCGCGTCCCTGCGGAACAAAACGCAAATTTCGGTTAAAATCTTCGCACGTCTTTTAAAATCCGCCTTCGTGCGGTTTGGCAAATTTAACTTTTTTTCGGCGGCGGCAAGCTCTTTATAAAGCTTAACCGCCTTATTTAAAATTTTAAATTTTCGCCTGTTTTTTTCCGCTTTTATAATTTCCTCTTCAAGCTCGCGCAGTTCGGCAAAACTATATTCTATCTCGTCCATATACACCGCCTTTATTATAGCTAATGTTTACATTATATTAATCATAATATCTTTATGTCAAGCAATTTTTTTCCGTATAATCTTTGCATTATCTAATGTTTAAATTAGTGTATGCGGAGGTGAGATATGAAATTGAGGATTTTAGAAATTTTAAAAGAAAAAGATAAAACAAAATATTGGCTAAACATGCAATTAGGTTTGAGTTTTCAAAATTTCAACAAATTAGTTTACAACCAAACGACTATGATTAAATTTTCAACCTTGCAAGCTTTGTGCGAAATTCTGGAATGCACGCCGAACGACTTGTTCGAAGAATACCACGCAAAATAAAAAAGCCGGCTCGCAAAAACACAATTATCCGATAAACTAAAAAGTTCTCGGAATTTATCCGGGAACTTTTTTTACCAATTAAACGTTTTGCCGTCAATTTGCGGGATATTATATTAAAATTTAATTATTTTCATTTTTTACGATTGCGCTTTTTTAGGAATATAATAAGCAATAACAGCATAACAAGCAGCAATACAACGCCTAAAACGATGAGCACAATTTTTAGTGTCTTAAACAAATTGTCATTCTTGTCAGCGCCTGAATCTGCTCCGGTATCCGTATCGGTCCCCACGTCGGTATCTTTATCGGTATCAGCACCCGTATCAGTATCCTTATCGGTGTCAGTATCGGTGTCCGCACCCGTATCAGTATCTTTATCGGTGTCGGTGTCTTTATCGGGATTCGACTCTTCGGCATTTATAATTATAATCAATTGTCTTTCATCCGCGTTTTCGGTATCTTCCCAAATATAACCGCTCTCAGGTAAATTCATAGTCAGATAATAAGTTCCTGCCGCAAGGTTTTTCGGAAGGGTAATTATATCCCCGTTAATCGTTATATTATTTGTCGGCGTTACAGTTATGCTTGCATTGATTTCGGTTGTGCTTATCGTGCGCATTTCAGATGAAAATGTAGTAGTAGCCGTCATCTTGTCTGCCGACAATACAAACCCTGTTGTCGGATTAAAAGTAGGGACGGCGACTGAGTACGTTTCGTCCGCGTCCTCACCGGTGTCCTGTCCCGCCGCATTGGCTGCCGATTTTAAATTCAGATGAAATGCGGGGCGCACGCCGTAAGAAACGTAAGTAGTTCCTGAACCAAGCCGCCCTCCGGAGCTGTTGACATTATCGGTATAAAAACTATTACCGTTGCTCCCCAAAAGTACTGCGTAAGTTTGTTCTCCTCTGCTTCCCCCGGTAGTACCTGTACGCACCCAGGTGTGACAGCTATCCGCTCTTACGGTGGCAGACAAATTCCAAAGTCCCGTATTGGATGTATTATAACCCGTTTCCGTTCTTGAAGGAAGCCATAGCTTATCGTCCTTCCATTGCCCATAGCCCGTACAATTTTGTATTTGCCCCGTCGCAGAAGACCAACTGCCCGAAATAGTATTATACGCTTCATTAATGTAATCGTTACTTTCGCCCCACGAAACAGACGCTCTTTCAGCGCCTTGATATTCTATTTGCGAAGGCGTTATAATAAACGATTCATATTTATTTAAAAAAGCTTTTAACGTTTCGTCTTGTGTTGCCGTGTTTGTTGCGTAGGCAGTTTCGGCGTAATCTCCGCCGACAATGCATGCCCGCACAAAACTCGTTCCGTATTCGTTCGCCGCATATTTCCCTACGGAAGTTGAAGAACATTTAGCAAACGATTTGGAAGCAAGACTGTTGGCTAACCAAAGCGTTAAAACCACGTCGCCGTTAGCGTCCTTTGAAGCCGCCACAGCATTCCATTTCAATCCGCCCAATAATATACTTGTCATACCTAATGCCGACATTTGAGCAGAGGTGCGCAAAACCTTTCCGTTCTCCGTCCCAAGGCTGTCGCTCAGCTCTTTATAGGTAGTTGAACCGCGGTTTATTCTGTCGTAAAGTATTGTCAAATTTTCGGAATTAAAGTCTGAAACTTCGTCTCCTATGTCAAATATTGCGCCTACTGTTTTTGCGTCAGCCGATTCGCTGCTTAAACTTGAACCCGCAAAATTTAACCCGAACGCAAAGCTAATCAACAACGACATACTTAGCGCTAACATTGCCGTTTTCTTAAAAAGTTGTGTTTTCATTATGTAATCTCCTTAAAAATTTAGAATAATTAGTTGTGTATTTCAAATATTTTTTAAGTTCTTTTTATCATTAATAATTCCTCCAAAAATAAAAAGTGCGCCAACCGAAATTGACGCACAAAAACGCAAATTCCGATTGTCGCTAAACTAACCTAATACGAATGGGATATACTCATTACGATAAAGATTTGGAATTTGCATTTTATCAAATTCAAGTTTTATCGTAACGCAAAAAAAATATTCTCTAAAACAGAAAAATACCCCAACGATACATATTAAGTTAGTTTAGCATAATCAGTTTATCATATTATGCTAAAAAAATCAATAATTAGCAAAGTTTTTTATTCCATTGAACATTAGCCCGTTGCTTTTGCATAATAAAAACGCGCAAAACAATGTCGCGCGTTTTAAACTTAACTTTAATAAGATTACGTATGGAAACGTCTTTAAATCACTACTTCACCAAATCCGCAAGCGTTTTGGAATTTAAAAAATTCATAATCACTTCGTCCAGCTCTTTAAAAAGAGGCAGAGTCTGGCAAGTGCAAGCGTTTTCACACGGAGTTGAACCGCTCAGACAAGAAACGGGTGCAAGCGTGCCCTCCCCCGCCTGCAAAATTTCCGCCGCGGTGTATTCTTCAGCCTTTTTCGCAAGCTTATAACCGCCGCTTTTCCCGCGCGCGCTCACAATCAGCCCCGCCGCAGAAAGCGTCTTTGCCGAAGCCTCCAAATATTTCAGGCTTTCCTTTTGTCTTTCGGCAACGTCGGCAAGCGAAATAAAGCCCTCACCCTCGCGCCGCGCCAAATCCACCATAATTTTTAAGGCGTTCCTGCCCTTCGTTGTAATAAACATATATCCCTCTGATTTATCGCAAACACCGCAACCGTAAAAACGCAGAGAAGCAAGCAAGACAAGGCGAGCGGCATTTTCAAGGGGAGTTTACTAAGCCGTAAACAACCCTAAGAAAAGCGGAACCAAACGCCCTATTGCGCCGCTTATACGCGTTCCTAACCGCCGTACTCTATCATTTTTTCAATAGACTTAACCGCCTTTAACCGCGTTTCCTCGTCTAAAATAATCTCTTCGCCGCCTCGCCCCGACAAACAGTTAAAAACGTCGGGCAAAGTGGTTATTTTCATATTGTGACAAACAAGGTCCTTTGAAAGCGGATAAAAATTCTTTTCGGGGCACTTGAACTGCAAGTGTTCCACAATCGAATTTTCCGTGCCTATAATAAACTCTTTTTTGTCCGATTTTATCGCAAAATCCATAATACCCGTGGTCGAACCCACAAAATCCGCGGCTTCGGTTACTTCGGGCCTGCACTCGGGGTGAACGAGTAAAAGCGCCGCAGGGTGCGCCTTTTTCGCCGCAATAACATCGTGTTTTTCTATTTTAGCGTGCGTGGGACAACCGCCCGACAAAAGTTTAAAATTCTTTTCGGGAACCAGCCCTTTAACGTACGCGCCCAAATTTATGTCGGGAATAAAAAGGATATTTTTTTGCGGAATCGCGCGGCAGATTTTAACCGCACTTGCCGAAGTCACACAAACGTCCGCAATGGTTTTAAGCTCGGTTGTTGTGTTTATATAAGCCACCACAGCGTAATCGGGGTACATTTTCTTTACTTCCGCAATTACCTCTTTGTCAAACTGCTCCGCCATAGGACAGCCCGCCTGCGGGTTGACAAGGTAAACTTTTTTGCTCGGCGAAAGCATTTTAACCGTTTCCGCCATAAATCTCACCCCGCACATTAAAACGGTGCTTTGCGGCACGCTCTTCGCCCTAACGGAAAGCGCGTAGCTGTCGCCCACAAAGTCGGCAATCTCGCACACGTCCTCGCTCATATAGCTGTGCGCCAGAATACACGCGTCCTTTTGCTTCTTAAGTTTTAAAATTTCTCTTTGCAAGTCTTTAATCATCTGTTTCATTATACTACCGCGGCGGAAAAGTGTCAAATAAATTACGTCCGACTGCGTTTTCGCGCCGTCGGACGTTACGTTCGTCTTTTAAAAATATCTAAAATATACAAAAGGATACGTACTGTAACCGTAATTCTCTTATTTTGTCGCGTATTATCAATATAACTTTGTTTTCAAACGGGCTTGTCGATTTAAACAGCTTAAAGTCGCCGTTGTGGTCTTCAAACAAATTACCCGCAATGGCTGCAAAAACATATCCGCACAAAACAGAATTACAAAAAAACCTTCGCAAGACAATATTTCAAAAGCGTTAAACACAACCCAACGTAAAGTTTCTTATTGAAAACGTAACAGACAGAAGCCGCCGCGCTTTTAAAGCTGTGCGGTTTTTTACGTCAGTCAAAATTATCTTATAAGGAAATCTGACTATTAAAACAATGCGTAAGTTATTTAAAAACGGCAAGCTTTCAGCAAGAATATCCCCGTGCAGATTTTGCACGGGGATATTCTTTATATCAAAAATTTTATTTTTTCACAGTTTTCTTTTTTACTGCGGTTTCTTTTGTCGTATTTTTCACGGTTTTCGTTGCCTTTTCAGCCTTTAAAACGCGCTTATCTTCGCCATATTCGGGCACCTGCGGTACGTGGCTAAGGTCGTTTTTGACCTCGTCGTGCTCGCGCTTGATGCGCCGTTTTACCGTCTTTTCGTCTTTTTTCTCCTCTTCGGTTGCCTCTTTATAAGGTACCTCGAAAATAACCGATTCAAACGGACGCAGCGTAAACGTCAACTTATATCTTCTGCCGTCGCAAAGCTCTTCCTTCGCCTCAATCTCAAGCGGATTACCGTCGGGATAAGTGGTAAACACCCGCTTATATATGCCGTCCACGGGCGCGCCTACGCCGAATTCCCAGCGCTCCACGGGCGCAAAGTTACAAACGAATATCAGCGCGTTATTATAATTCCACGGGTTGCGCCTTATAAACGTGAATATGTTGCGGTTAAAGTCGCCGCTGTTTATCCATTCGCATGTTACTGGTCCGCCGCAGTCGTTGTGCAGCACGGGGCGCTCATTATAAAGGTGCAACAGCGCGCGGTAGCACTCCAAAACTTCCCTGTGCCCCGCGTCGTCGCAAAGATACCAGTCCAAACCGCGTTTATAGTCCCACTCGCGTTCCTGCGCAAAGTCCTGCCCCATAAACAAAAGCTTTTTGCCGGGGTGCCCCATCATCATCGTGTAGGCAGTTTTCAAACTGCCCAGCTTGTCCTGTTTATTGCCGGGGAACTTGTTAATCATGCTCCCCTTGCCGTAAACCACCTCGTCGTGCGAAAGCACAAGCATATAATGCTCGTCGAATATGTATTCAAAGGTGTGCGTCATTAAATAGTGGTGGTAAGGACGATAAATGGGGTCCTTGTTATAATATTTAATGGAATCGTTCATCCAGCCCATATTCCATTTAAGCCCGAATCCGAACCCGCCCTTTTTCGCGGGCTTCGTAATCCCCTCTATAATAGAAGAATCTTCTGCGATTAAAAAAGCGTCCGTGCGCTGGCGCATTATGCTGTTCAAGTGCCTGAAAAATTCAAAGCTTTCCAAATTCTCATTTCCGCCGTGCACGTTCGGCCGCCACTGTTCCCTGCCGAAACTCGTATATAACATAGCGGCAACCGCGTCAACGCGCAACGCGTCCACGTGATATTTTTCCACCCAGAAAAAAGCCGAAGCAATTAAAAAGTTGCTTACTTCCTTTTTGCCCAAATCAAACGCCTTGGTACCCCACTCGGGATATTCCGCCCGCAAAGGGTCGGCGTATTCGTAAAGAGGCGTGCCGTCAAAGTCGGCAAGCCCCCAACTATCCTTGGGGAAGTGCGCGGGTACCCAGTCCAAAATAACGCCTATGCCGTTGCGGTGCATATGGTCTACAAAATACATAAAATCTTCGGGCGAACCGTAACGCGAAGTCGGGGCAAAATAGCCCGTAACCTGATACCCCCACGACGGGTCGAAGGGATATTCGCAAATACCCATAAGTTCAACGTGGGTGTACCCCATCCACTTTACGTAATCGCACAACTCGTGCGCAAGCGTTCTGTAATCGAAATACTGGTCCTCGTCCCACTTTGAAAGGTCTTTCTTCCAGCTGCCCAGATGCACTTCGTAAACAGCCATCGGTTTTTCAAGGAAGTTCTCGCCCTTCTTTTCCTTGCACCACTTCCCGTCGCCCCACTTAAAGTTTTCAAGGTCGGCAACGATAGAAGCGTTATGCGGGCGCAATTCAGTGCGGAAAGCATACGGGTCGATTTTCTGCACCTCTCTTCCGTCCGCGCCGGCGACAAGAAATTTATACTTAACGCCCTCGCACATACCGGGCACAAAAAGTTCCCAAATGGAGTCGTCAACCTTTTCCATAATATCCCGCCACGGTGTCCAGCCGTTTCCGTCGGATATAACGCAAACCGCCTTTGCGTTCGGCGCCCACAAAACGAAGTGCACGCCCCTTACCCCGTTTATTTCGCGGATATGCGCGCCCATTTTATTATAGAGTTCGTAATGCGTTCCGTGGTGAAAAAGGTATCTGTCCAAATCCCCGAAAAATTTATTTTCCATAATTACCCCCGTAATATGCTTTATTTAATACGGTCACTTTAATTTCGTAACCTTATAAAAACCGTTAAAATCCCCGTTGGAAAAGCCGCTTAACCCGTCCACTTCACACAAATCGAATTTTTCGTCTTTCTGCTTTTCGCAAACAACCACGGCAACGCACCTTAAATCTTCTTCCGTTTCGCCGAAAAAATCAATCGCCGCAACGTATTTGTTTTTCGGCATACCGCTCACGGGCATAGCCGTTATGTGTTCGGCAATTAACCTTAACATAGACCGCCTGTCCGTGCGGACAAAAGCAAAATCTTCATAATCAGAAACATTTTTAATAAGAATTCCGGCGCTTTCCGCGTCACCGCACTTTTCATAAAAAGCCTCTGTCGCCTTAATATCTTCGGCGTACACGCTCGCTCCGAAAGCGTATAACCCCGCGTTTCCGCATTGCAAATTTATTTTGTAATAAAGCGTTCTGTCCGTTTCAGGCATAAGCCCCTCTGCAAACGATTCCCTGATTATTTCGTCGATAAGCTCAAAATTGATTTTAACCGCCGCCGCCTTCACAAATTGCCCCCCAACATGCAAGAGTTTCAAACGTTTGAACTCTTTTCAAAATTATAACAATACACGCACGCCGACTGCTCGGGCAGAGTCACGAAAAGCCTTCCGTACTTAACCTCGCTCTCTGTTTCCACGCTTGAAAAATCCCAGCCGCCGCAAAAGAATTTTCTCGTCATCTTAGCGCCGTTGCGCGGAACTCCTATCTCCCAAACGGGCACGCTTAAAGAAATTTCGTTGTCTAAGCAGTTTAAAACCACCACGCAACAATCGTTTTTGTCAAAACGTCCGTAAGCAATATAACCGTTTCCCGCGTCAAGCGGCTTAACGCTCCCCATTTTAAGGCAGCTTATGCGCTTTCTTAACGCAATGGCGGCCTTATGAAATTCCAAAAGCCCCCTGTCCTCGCGCCCCCAAGGGTACGTTCTGCGGCTGTCGGGGTCCGTCCAGCCTACCTGCCCCGCCTCGTCTCCGTAATATACGCCGGGCGAACCTGGCCACGTCATCTGAATCAAAACGGCAAGCTCCATAGTGCGCGCGTCCACGCCCTCAGCCGCCGCATGCGGTCCTTTCGTCGCAAGCCTGCCCGCCGTGCGGTTAGTGCGCGTTAAAAAACGCGAATGGTCGTGGTTTGAAAGCTGGTTCAAAGCCGCGTCCAGCGCAGGACGGGGAAAGCGCGCCATATTCTTGATTATCGTGTCGAAAAACTGCTTCCCGTCGTGCAGCCTGCCCGCGTCGAAGCTCTCGCTGTGTTTTTCCATACCGGTTAAAAAATATGTCACCGGTTCCATAAACGCGTCGTAATTCATCACCGAATCCCACTCGCAACCAGCAAACCACTTTGCCGGCGAGCCGTAGTGCTCGGCAAATATAAAAGCTTCCGGATTATCCTCCCTCACGCGTTGGTGAAATTTTTTCCAGAACGCGTGGTTAAATCTTTCGCTGTGCCCCAAATCGGCGGCAACGTCCAGCCTCCATCCGTCTGCATTATAAGGCTCCGAAACCCACTTTGCGCCGGTTGATAGAATATAATCCTCCAGCTCGCGGCTGTGCTCGTAATTAAGCTTAGGCAGGGTTTCATAGCCCCACCATCCCTCGTAAGCGCTCTTAGCTTCCGCAGGCTTTTTAAATTTGAAATAACTTCTGTAAGGGCTCTTCGCCGACTGATACGCGCCGACTTCATAGCCCTCCTTATTCAAATATATCCCTTCTCTGTCAAGCCACTTGTTAAACGAACCGCAATGATTGAACACGCCGTCCATAACTATGCGCATACCGCGGCGGTGCATTTCTTTTACAAGCAAAGCAAAATATTCGTTGCTCTTCTCAAGGTTTTTAAGCGAAGTGGAACGCTTTATATACTTTGGCGCAAAACCGTTATGCTTTTCCCAGAACTGCATTCTGTGGTCGCAATCGTCCTCTATAACCGCTAAATGCGGGTCTATATAATCGTAATCCTGCGTGTCGTACTTGTGATTTGAAGGCGAAACGAACAGCGGATTGAACAGAACCGCCTCCACGCCCAAATCCTGCAAATAATCGAGCTTGCACCAAACGCCCTGCAAATCCCCGCCGTAAAAGTTGTGCACGTCCAAATCGTCCGGAAACTTATCCCACTCTCTTATTCTTTTTGAGTGCGATTTAGTGTAATAATACTCGTTGTCGTCAACGTCGTTGTCGGGATTCCCGTTGCAGAACCTGTCCGTAAAAATCTGATAAAACACCGCGCCCTTGGCCCAGTCCGGCACCTTAAAGCCGGGAACAAACGAAAAATCGTATTCCGCTTGCGCGTTTTCAACGCAACCAAGGCGGTTATAACAAACCTTATCGTCCTCGTCGAACAACTCAAAATGATAATGCACGGGCTTTTCGGGGCATTTAAACGAAGTCTCGTAATAATCAAAACCGTTCACGCTCTTAATCTTCACAGCCGTGCGCTTAATTCCGTTTATCATTGCGTAAACCTTTAAAACGTCGTTCGCCAGCGTGCGTATTTTCAATTTAACCGTATTGCCCGCGTCGGGCTCGTAAGGGAATTTAAAATTTTCAGTCTCGTCGCAAAACAAAGCCTTTCTGTTAATCATTGCAAAGTCCTTAAATCACAGCAATTTACTTAATAAAGTTTACCACACCCTACCCTTAAAGTCAATAAGGCAATTCCCCCAAATTTCCATCGGCAAAAACCTTTTCTTTATTGACTTTACAACTCGGTTATGCTATCATTTATTCGCATAAACAAATAATATTTAAGAGAATATTTTATGGAAGAAAATCTTACTCCCGCACCCTCGCCCGAACCCGAATCCGAAAAGGTAACCGAGGGGCAAATTCCCTCCGAACTTCCCGCCCCCGATAATAATACATCCCCCGACGGGAAAGAAGAAAAAAAACGCAAACGCAAATTCGCTTTGCGCAGTTTTTTTGCCCCCAAAGCCGAAAGAAATATAGTAAACGGCAAGGTTTTAACCGCCGCCCAAATGAGAAAGCGCTCCGTTCTTCGCTGGACGCTCCTCGTCGTCGGCATAATTATGATGTCGTGCAGCGTTTACTTTTTCCAAACGCCAAACGACTTCACTTTGGGCGGCATCGCGGGTATTGCAATCATAATAAACAGCTTTATTCCCGCGCCCGTAAACCAGATTCTTACGCAGGGCGTAATTATGGCTATTATAAATGTAGCCCTCTTAATAATAGGCCTTATAGTCCTCGGCAAACAATGCACGGTAAGGACGATTTTCTGCTCCCTCTTTTACACTTGCATAATCTGGCTGTTTGAATATCTGGACATTGTCGGGCTAATCAACACCGCCGTCGGCAGAGTTGAAACGATAATCAACCCCGAAACCGGCGAAACCGTAACCCGGGCTTTAAGAACGCTTACCGACGAACCTCTTTTAGAGCTCGTTTACGCCATTCTCTTCTTCGGCGTGGGCGGCGCAATGATATTCAACTGCGGCGCGTCGTCCGGCGGCACCGACATAATAGCGCTCATTTTAAAAAAGTACACAAAGCTCAACGTAGGCATGGCGCTCATGATTATAGACATGATTGTCGTGCTCATCTCGTTCTACACGTTCGACGTTGACAAGGGACTTTTCTCCGTTTTGGGCTTGTTCACAAAGTCCTTCCTTCTCGACGGCGTAATCGAAAGCATAAGCAAAACGAAGTATATAACGATAATCACTACCAAGCCCGAAGAAATAGGCGAATACATATTAAAAACGGTAAACCACAGCTTCACCTCTTACGACGCCGAAGGCGGATACTCGCACGAAAAGCGTAAAATTCTCGTAACTGTCTGCAAGCGCGGCGAAGCTTTAAAATTAAAGTCGAAGGTTAAATCAATCGACCCCGATTCGTTCGTAATTTTAACCGACGCAAACGAAATTTTGGGCAAGGGCTTCGGAGACGCGTTTTAACCGCAAAACAATATGAAAGAAAAAATGAAAAAGCGCAAAGAAAAACCCTTTTTAACCAAAGAGGAAAAGCGCAAAAAGACAAAAAGCACCATACTATACTGGGTTATTTTAAATCTCGGTACAATACTCACCGCTCTCGGCGTGGTGCTTTTTAAGGCGCCAAACAATTTCGCCACTGGCGGGGTAAGCGGTCTTTCTATAATTTTAAGCAAATTTATTACGCCGATTAACGCGTTTACCGAAAAATTTCTTACGCAGACGGTTATTATGTGGATAATAAACGTCATACTGCTTATTATCGGCTTTATATTTTTGGGTAAAGGCTGCTCGTTCAAAACGGCGTACTGCACACTTGCATACACGCTTGAATCTATCGCCATAGAGGCGATTTTAAAGGCGGTTGGTGTTAATTTACCGCTTACAGCAACAGAAGCTTTACCTCAGGGACAGGTTTTTCTGGAATTTGTTTTTGCAATGCTTTTAACGGGCGCGGGCGCGGCAATTTTATTCAACTGTAAAGCGTCGTCCGGCGGCACGGATATAATCGCGCTGATAATAAAAAAATATACAAACTTAAAAAACATAGGCTTAGCGCTGTTAATAACCGATATTCTGATAGCCGCTTCCTCATTTCTGATTTTCGGCGTGCGCACGGGGTTATATTCCGTACTCGGTCTGTTTGCAAAATCATTTATAGTTGACAGCGTTATCGAAAACATAGGCAAAAGCAAATACGTCACCATTATCACTTCCAATCCGGAACAGACGGCTGAATTCATACTCAACACAATGCACCGCGGTTTTACTTCTTACAAGGCGACGGGCGGCTACACCCGCGAAGAACGCACGGTTATGCTCGCCGTAATGAAACGCGGCGAAGCCCTCAAATTAAAACATCACATCCACCAGACCGACCCTTCGGCTTTCGTAATCTTAACGGACACTAACGAAATTTTAGGCAAAGGTTTCCGCGACTCCACAGTCTGACATAATTCTCCGCCAAGAATTTTTAATTCAACTACCGCCTGTTTTTTTACATCCGATACGCCGCACATACGATAAGCAGTAATTTAAAATTATAAATGCTTTGGTCATCAATAATACATACCTGCCCTGTTTTTATTTGGCGTAGTTATGCTTTTATCTGTTCCGCACCACGATAGCAAAAACCTCTCGAACATTTTGTTCGAGAGGTTTTTTATCATCTTCTGTTTTAATTCCCTGTTAAAAGCGTTCTTTTTTCGTCCGCCGCTTTTTATTGTTTCAATCTTCTTTATTTAACCAACGCTACCGCCGCTTTGGTCTTAGCTTCTATTTCTTCGGGCGTGCCGGTCATCATCCAGCTGCCGCCGCACGCGATAATTTTATCGTAAGCCAGATATTCCAGAATATTCTCCGCATTTATACCGCCGGTAGGCATAATCTGCAAATAAGGGAACGCCGCACAAATCGCCTTAATCGTCTTTAATCCGCCGTAATTCGAAGCGGGGAAGAATTTCAGAGTCGTCAAACCTTTTGCAATCGCCGCCATAGCTTCGGTGGGCGTTACGATACCGGGCAGATAAAGCATCCCGTGTTTTTTGCAGCAGTCCGCAACCTCTTCCGAAAATCCGGGCGAAACGATAAATTTCGAACCCGCTTTAATCGCCTTTTCGCATTGCTCCTTGTTAATGACCGTTCCCGCGCCCACAAGCATATCGGGATAAGTTTTTACGGTCAGCGCAATAGCCTCCGCCGCACAGGGGGTACGGAAAGTAATTTCGGCGCAAGGTAATCCGCCGTTCACAAGCGCCTTCATTTTGGGCAAAGTTTCTTCAATCGAATTGAGCACCACAACGGGAACAATCTTCGTCGCCTTAATTTGTTGTAAAAGTTTTTCGTTATCCATTTTTCTCCTCCGGAATTGAAATCACAGTCTATAAACCTAATCTATTTTAACACGTAAATTTCCAAATTGCAATACCAAATTTCAATTTAATCAACACATTACAAAGGCTTCCCCAAATAACGGGAAAGCCCTTTATAATTTTAAGCGGATTTTTACAAACTAAACTTTTATTCCCCAGCAACGGCGCTTTTTGGCAAGCTCCCTTTCGTAATTCTTCCAAAGGTTCTGCACGTTATCGTTGTGCTCAAGCTCGGGACCGCCCTCGGCGTATTTTACTCCGTGCTTGATAAGCCCTTCAAGGCAGTGTTCTATAATAATCGCCACCGCACCCTTATTGCTTTCGGATTTCGTTACGCCTATACTCATCATATCCGCAACTTCGATATGCTTCATATAGTGCAAATAAGGCAACAGCCCGTTGGGAAAAATCTTGCCCTTTGCCTTCTGCATCATTTTAGTCATCGAAGGCATTAAAAAGCCGTAAGCTATAACTTTGTCGTCCTTTAAAACAACTGTTGCAAATTCAGGCACAAGCACCATAAAAATGGAATCCATTTCGCGCTTTTTCTGTTTTTCGTTCAAAGGGCTTGTCCCGTACAGCGGAGCATACACCTCGTCGAGAATATCAAGGCACTGCATAATGTATTCTTTAAGTTTCTTTTTATCGTGCTTTAAATACCACGCAACGTCCAAAACGGTGTAACCGTTGCGCTTTTTAACGTACTCGCTCAACTTTTTAAGTCTTTCGTCCATCTTATCGGGCACTTTAACAAGATGGCAGTTCCAGTCCACCACCTTATATGCGCCCAGCTTTTCCATATGCTCCACATAATAAGGATAATTATATATTTCTATATAGGTACTGTCCCTATCGAACCCGTCTATGAGCATTCCCTCTTCGTTCAAGTCCGAAAAACTCATTGGTCCTATTATTTCCGTCATCCCCAGCTCTTTAGCCCATTTAATAAGCTCGCCGAACAAAGCTTTCGTAACCTCGAAATCGTCTATTACGTCGAATCTTGTAAACCTCAGCTGTTTTACGTTGTTCTTCTCGTTTACCCCGCGGTGCCATATGCCGGCTATTCTGCCTGCAACCTTGCCGTCCTTGTATGCCAAAAACATACGGCAGTCCGCAAACCTGAACGCGTCGTTTATTTCGGGGTCAAACTCCGCAAACTCGTCCATATACAAATTCGGCGCCGCGTGCTTGTTCCCCTTATAAAGGTCTATAAAGAATTTAAAAAATTTCTTTTTACCTCTTTTATCGTTAAGCGATATTTCCTTAATCTTTATCATTCTGATTTTTTCCCTTAAATTACTTTCGGCTTTTCCTGAAAACCAAACACGGTAATTTTACCACTTTCCGTTCCGAATGTCAACCCCTGCAAACCCGCGCACGGTTAATAAACACTTGTCGCAAAAATTGACAAATTGCGGCAAAAAGCGCGGCTTAATGCGTATTTAACTTTGATAAAATGAACTGAGTTTAACGGTTCTTGCTTTTTTGTTGTAATTTTGCTATACTATAACTACGATAAAAAGTAAATCAGCGTGGAATTTATGATAGTTTTAATTGCAGGGGCAACGCATACGGGAAAAACCGTTTTAGCGCAAAGATTGTTGGAAAAGTATAAATTTCCATATTTGTCTATCGACCACTTAAAAATGGGATTGATAAGAAGTAATCAAACTACAATAAGCGTAAGTGACGACGAAAAGTTAACTCCGTATTTGTGGTCAATAGTTAAAGAAATAATCAAAACGGCGATAGAAAACGGACAAAATCTTATTGCGGAAGGCTGTTACATACCATTTGATTGGGAAAAAGATTTTAATAAAGAGTATTTGTTGCAAATCAAATACTATTGTTTAATAATGAGCAAAGACTATACTAAAACGTTTTTCAGATATTTTGGCAAATGAAAGTATAGTTGAACAAAGACTTATAAGCGGCGATTTGGCACAGGAAAATCTAATTAAAGAAAACGAAAGCAATCTGCAAACGTGCAAAAAATACGGACTGAATTACATTTTTATAGATAAAGAATATAAAGTTGATATTGAATTATAAATTTCAATTCAGCGCTCTAAAAGTTAAAAAATATAGCCCGCTATGTTTCGTTCACGAAACATAGCGGGCTATTTGTTCATACGCGAAAATTCTCTAAAAAAGAAACCGTTCCCCGCGCTTTGGTTTTTTGAATTTTACTCCACTTTCAATCCCCAGCAACGCTTTCTTTTTAACAGCTCTCTTTCGTAATTCTTCCAAAGGTTCTGCACGTTGTCGTTGGTTTCCAGTTCGGGACCGGTTTCCAAAAACTTCACCCCGCGCTTGATAAGCCCTTTTAAAACGGTGTTCATAATAAGCGCCACCGCTCCCTTGTTCGCTTCGGCTTTGACAATTCCGATAGACAGCATATCGGCAACGTCCGAATGTTTCATCGTCTTTAAATAAGGAATAATCCCCCTCGGGAAAAGGCTGCCGCGCGCCTTCTGCATCGTTTCCAGCATCGAAGGTATAACAAGTCCGTAAGCAATTACCTTTCCGTCCTTTAAAATTACGCCCGCAAACTCAGGCACAAGCACCTGAAAAATAGTATCCATCATGCGCGCTTTCTGTTTTTCGTTCAAAGGGCTTGTCCCGTAAAGGTCCTCGAAAGCCTCGTCCAAAACGTCCATGCTTTGCATAATGTAATCTTTAAGTTTCTTTTTGTCGTGCTTTAACCAATATTTTACGTCAAGAATTTCATAACCGTTCTTCCGCGCAATCATATCGCTTAGTCTCTGAAGTCTCTCGTCGTGCTTATCGGGCACCTTAACACGGTAACAGTTCCAGTCCACCACCTTATATGCGCCCAGCTTTTCCATATGCTCAACGTAATAAGGATAATTATATATCTCTATATAACAGCTGTCTTTATCGAACCCGTCAATCAGCATTCCCTCTTCGTTTAAATCCGAAAAGCTCATAGGTCCTATAATTTCCGTCATCCCCAGCTCTTTAGCCCATTTAATCAGCTCGCCGAACAAAGCTTTCGTAACCTCGAAGTCGTCTATTACGTCGAATCTCGTAAACCTCAGCTGTTTTACGTTGTTCTTCTCGTTTACCCCGCGGTGCCATATGCCGGCTATTCTGCCTGCAACCTTGCCGTCCTTGTATGCCAAAAACATACGGCAGTCCGCAAACCTGAACGCGTCGTTTATTTCGGGGTCAAACTCCGCAAACTCGTCCATATACAAATTCGGCGCCGCATGCTTGTTCCCCTTATACAAATCAATCAAAAATTTAAAAAACTTCTTCTTGCCTTTTTTATCGTTCAAACTTATCTCTTTTATTTCTATCATCAGTCCACCTTCAGTTTTACGGGGCGCTCGTCCGCAATAAATATAACGCCGAGCGTGCCGGGGCCGCAGTGTGTTCCGATAACGGGCCCTATAGTCTGCCGCACTATTTTTGCGTCGCTTCTTTCTGCTTTTATCAGTTCCGCAAGCTTGTCGCCGTCCTCTTTGCAATCGGCGTCCAGAATATAAACGCTGTACTCCGTGCCCGTAAGCCCTTTTATAACCTTGTCCGCAAGCGCGCGCACGGCTTTTTTTCTGCCCGTTACCTTTTCTATTACGTTCAGCCCGCCTTCCTCGTTTACCGTAAGCATAGGCTTAATCGAAAGCAACGTTCCCGCCACGGCAGCGCCTGCCGAAAGCCTTCCTCCGCGCTTTAAGTGCATTAAATCGTCCACAACAAAATACACGGCAACGCGGTTTGTAAATTCCTTTAAAAACGCAATAATCTCTTCGTCGCTTGCGCCCTTTTGTTTTAACTCCGCCGCCGTTTCAACCTGAATGCCCGCGCCCAGACAAATGGAATTCGTGTTAAAAACAGTGCACTTTCTTTCGGGAAATTCCTTTTTCAGTTCTTTAAGCGCGGCGTCAAGCTGCGCAAAAGTTCCGCTCATTGCATGCGAAAAACTGATATACAGCACGTCCTCTCCGGCCTTGAAATACGGCGTTAAAATTTCCTTGTAATTTTCGGGGTTCAGCGCCATAGTCTTTGGCACCGTACCGCCGCGCACCGCGTCGTAAAACTTTTTAAAATCCGTATTCTCGCCCAAATCGTAACCGTATTCCCCTCCGCCGTAACAGTACGGCATAGAAATATAATCCAATCCAAGCTCTTTAACCCTGGTGTACCACAATTCGCAATTCGAATCGCATAAAAGCACGCTCATATTCTCTCCTTAAGCTCATCTCTCGTTAAATTTTAATTTATGATTTTCAGCCTCTGCGCTGTTTAATCAACCTTCTTATTTTGCACTTAACGGGGAACGCCCAGAAAACCGAAAGCGCCCACAGTACAACGTAACAAATGCCGCTCACCCACGTCGTGGTGCCAAGCGCGCCCAAAATTACGGGCAGCGCCCACGCAAACTCACCCAAAAGCGCGGGGAAATAAGCGGGAATCGCCCAACCCGCAACAATCGGCGCCAGCCAGAACAAAATCACGGGAATCGCTCCGAACAGTTTTACGTACCACATTGTAAACCGTTTATTTTTTGAAAACAACCTTAAAAACGCGAACAGGAACATTATAGCCCAAACGCCTGCAAACAACGCAAACGCGCCGAACACAACCCAGAACACAGGGAAAGCCGCGTTCATATCGTTTATCGTCGTCACCGCCTGTTCTATATAAACGCCCACGTAGCCGTCAACCAACTTTTCAACTTCCGTGCGCACTTCGTTTTCATCCAGTTTTACGGCTTTACCGAACAAATCCACATAAGTGGTATAAACGACTTTAACTTCAACCGCCGCACCGCCGTTTTCGCCGCCCTCTTCGGGATTTTCTTCCGTTCCGCCGCTTTCGTTACCTTCACCGCCGCCGGTTGCGCCGTCTTCGTTTCCGTCCGCAGGCGCGGGTGCGGTAACTTCACCGTCATAAACAACCGCGCTCTTCAAAGCCTTTGCCGAAGGCTCTGCCACTTCGCCGCCTTCGCCTTCCTGCGTGCCGCCCATCATTTTATTGATAAACGCCATCAAATCGACTGAACCGTCCTCGTTTCTCACTTCGTCAAACTCTTCCGAATTAAGCACCCCCGAAGCCGCCACGCAGACCATCGCCTCTACCGAAAAGTTATCTTCTCCGTTTTCGTCCTTGGTGTGCTCGACGGTGTCCTGATACACCTTGCTCACCATATCCCTGATTTCCTGTTTCTTTGCGGCGTCCATCTCCCCGCCGTCGGTGTTTTTCGCCTCAACCGCCGCAAGATATTCGTCTATTTTTTGAAGGGCCTCTTCCTCGCTCTTAGCCTCGTCCATCGATTTAAGAGTTTTCGCCAACTCGTCGGGCTCAACAAAGCTCTTAAATTCTTCGGGCACGTTCGCTTTCACCTGCGTGCTCATCGAAACGAGAATAACTTCCTCAATCGCGTCCTGCACCTGCTTATTCTGCGGCAAATCCATAACCGCCTTTACAAGGCTGTCGGTAAGCTGAGTTAAAAGCCCGTCCTTCTCGCTCAACAACATTTCCGCAACCGCTTCTCCCGGGGCTTCGGACATAGCAAGCCCCAAAAGGCTGAAAGCCGAAACGGCAACGTTGCCTTTGACCTGCATAAACACCGATTCCACCACGGGCACAATTATTTTCGGTATGTCGATATCGGCAAGCAAATCCCCCGTCTGTCCCTCAACCGAGTCCGCGCCGTTATCCAGCGCCTCGCTTATTTTGTCGTCCACAAATTTAACAACCTCGGGGTTGCTTGTTATTTTTTCCAGTTTTATCTCTAAAAGCGGCATAAAAAACAGCGTAACCGCCGCAATAACCGATATTATCGAAACAATAATATTCAACGGTATTAATTTGCTCTGTAATCTTCTCATCGGTCCTTTTCCGGTTGTAAGCTCGCTCATTTTACACCTCTGTCACTGTGGTATATTACAGTATACTGTTATTTTATTAATTTGTCAATAACAGAAACCCCCGCAATATGCCGCAATTTCCCGCAAAACACGCCCGAAACGTCAAAGATTTTGCCCGTTACCCCCCATATATCCCGCGTTCACCAAAATATCCCCTGCTATATCTTTCACTTTTCACAAAATTTTCCATAAAAATAAAAAACCGCCGCAGGCTGACACCTGCGGCGGCTTTTAAAAAGCAGTTACTTTAAAATAATATGAAATTTCGTGTGCATCGTTTTACTCTGCAACCGAAACATACTGATATACGCCGAGGTAAACCTCGCTTACCGCGTGGTCTTTAACCATTACGTTAAGCATTATGGACGCGTGCATATAGGTAATGTCAAAAGTAAACGTTACCGTTTCGCCCGCCTTTATCGTAACGGTCTTTTCGCCGTATTGCGTGTCGGGGTTTGCGCTGCTTGTGATAAGCGCAAATCTCAACGTCGGTGTTCACCGCCGAGTGCGAATATAACTCGTCGTTATACTGCTTAAGCTCGCTGTAAACCATATTTTTGCTGCCTGCCGCAGTCATGCCGTCCTCGGTGGTCTTTTCCTTTGCGGCAAGCACGTTGTTAACTGCCGCATGCGCGTCCTTTGCAACGGTAAGATAATATCTGCCGTCCTCCAATATATAAGTTCTTGCGTTGTAAGAATCATAGGTTGCAAGGTCGCGCTCGTTTACGGTTATATTAACCGTTTCGCTGTCGCCGGGTTTAATTGTTTTGGTCTTTGCAAAACCCACAAGCTCCACGGCGGGTTTTTCAATGCCGTACTGCTTGTCATAGTCGGTATAAGGCTTTTGCGCGTAAAGCTGAACCACTTCCTTGCCGGCCCTGCTTCCCGTGTTGGTAACCTTTACCGAAACGTTGTAATAAGCTTCGGCTTTCCCCGACGCGGAAACGCGCGCCGCCGAAAAATCGGAATAGGCGAAATCCGTGTATGAAATGCCGTAACCGAAAGGATAAGCAACCGCCGCGCTATAATCGAAGTCGCCCGTCTTTTCCGTGCCGAGAATTTTATCCTCGTAGCGGGTTTCGGTGTAACGGTAACCCATATACACGCCTTCCTGATAAACTATGCTGCGGACGCTCTTGCTGTTGGTGCTCATATTCCATTGCGAAGCGTTGTTCGTGGTGTCTATTAAGGTTGCAAAGTTTGCGTGAACGGGATTTAACCAATGCTCGCGCCAGAAAGTATTGGCAAGTCTGCCTGAAGGGTTAACGTTGCCCGCAAGCAAATCGCCTATTGCATAAGCGCCTACTTCTCCGTAATTGCCAACCCACAAAAGCGCGTCCACGCCGTATTCCTCAACGAAATCGAGCTGAACCTGATTTGCAAAGTTGAGCAAAACTATTATATGGTTGAAAGCGGTGCCCTTTAACGCTTTAAGATTTTTAAGCACGTCCCTTTCCGTGGGGGAAAGCTTAAGGTAGTTTCCGTCACCGAAGTCGCTCTTGTCGCCGTTGTAAATCGTGGAATCGATGCCCTCGCCGCCGCTGCGCGAAAGCACGAACACCGCCGCGTCAACCTTCTGCGTTTTTGCCGCTGTAGGAATCTGGTTCCAGGGCGCGTCACCTATGGTCCATGTCGTGCCTACAGTACCGCCCGACTTCTGCTTGCCGTAAGTTCCAAGATTTTCTTTATACCAGTCCCACAGCTCGGCGTTAACCTGTAAACCCGCTTCCTCCAAGCCTTGCTTCAACGAAATTATATTGCCGCTGCTGCCGCCCGAGCCTGTGCCTGCAACGATGGGGTCTACGGAAGAGGTGGAAAACAAACTAACCTTTGCACCCTCCGCAAGGGGTAGCGCGCCGTCGTTTTTAAGCAGCGTCGCACCCTCGGCAACTATTGTCTCGGCGTAAAGCTCGCCGTTTTTCTTCACTTCGGAAACGCTGTTAAAAGCTGTTTTAAAATATTCGCTGTCCTTCGCCGCCGCGTTGGGGTCCTCTACGGTTATCTGCGTCTGCCCCTTTAAAACGGTGTTTACCGCGTCTATGTTTTCCAAAAGAATAGTTCCGCCAACCATTACCACGCCGAACAAAAACGTAAATATTTCCAGGCATATTTTAGACGCCAGTTTTAACGGTTTTAATACTTTATTACTTATTTTCATACTTCACCTCCCGCGGGAGCAACCGCTTCATTCTCGGTTTTGCAATTTTCAACCGCTTTCGTCTGTTTAAGGAATATCGAAGCCGTGCCCAATCCCAAAATAAGAATGTAAAGAATAATACTTACAAGATAGCCGTAATACATCTGGAAAACCAGCGCAAACGAAAATCCGCCGAAGAATATCTGCGAAAAATACATATACCCGTAGCGGACGAACATCAACAGTGATAAAAACTCCATTAAAGTTGCCGCAACCGGCGCCCAGGGCGAGGTCACCTTTAAAACGGATAACCCTGCACCCGATATGATTGCCAATACCTAAAAGAATATGACCGTCCAATGCATATAACTTTCCCAGGATACCGGCGTGAATGCCGCTATGTAAACGATTAGCTACAAAAACGACAGCACGACTACTGCGGCAGTGAAATAAAATCCAAGAGCCTTCGATTTAAAATAATTTTTCATTTTTCCCAACACCTCACTTTCCTCCTTTACACATTTTCATTTTTACGGCGGCAACGGCGTCGACTTTCCGTAACCGCAACGTATTCCATTAGGCGCAACCGCGCAACCGAAATTTTTCAAAATCCGGCGTCGGCAGATTGCAAGGGCAGTATAAAATCGGTTAGTTAAAAAGTCAATACCACTTTTCCAAATGAACGCCGAATGAACGCCGAAACGACGAGATTGACGGAAAAAGCCATAAAAAAACAAGCTCCGCACAAACACGAAACTTGTTATAAATTATATTTTATTGATTTTTGTCTTTATTTAATATCGCGCTTCAAAAGGAAAACAAAGTCCACGCAAAAAATCCCGTCATCCGTGGTTATATTCATATAGCCGTTGTATTTGCGGACAATAAAATCCATACTCTTAATTCCGTAGCCGTGATAATCCCTGTTCTTGTTCGTTGCGGGCAACCCGCCCTCGAAAAGTATTTCGCCGTCGTAAAAATTCTCTATGTGCACCGATAGCGATTCGCTCTCTCTGCGCACGTTTAGCGAAATGCACCGCCTGTCGCCGTCTTTAATAAGGCAAACCTTTTCAAAAGCATTCGAAAGAGCGTTACCGAAAAGCGAATAAATGTCCATTTCGTCCATAAACGCCAAATCTTCGCCGCGCACCACACACGTAAAGGTGATATTGTTCTGTTCGAACAGCAAGCTTTTTTCCGTAAGTATGACGTCCAATACGTTGTTCCCCGTCTTTGCGGCGGCGTCGGAAAACTCGGCCACGTCGAAGTCCGCAGACGGCGCATTTTCCGTTCCGAATTTTTTTATCATGCTCTTTAGCGTTTTCGATGCCGCAGGTTCGTCCTCAACAATTGCAATGCATATCATTCCCCCTCTCCTTTCGTTTTTTATTTCAATAATAAATGCGGTTTTGTCAAGTACCAATTCCCACGGCTGTTATCGTTTAAAAACCCCGCATTTCAGCTGTTTAATGCAAACATTTAAAAAATCCTATCGCAGCCTCCGTTCATTTTCTTATAAACTAAGCCCGATTGGATAACCAATCGGGCTTTCAAACCAATCACTTTCTTGCTTTAACAGCTTAATTTATTACTCAGACAAGGCTTCCATCTTTCTGCTATCGTGACAACAAAAGTAAATAATCTGATTATCTTTCGCAAGCTCTTTTATAACCCTTGACGTATTTTCCATATGCACGCCGTCCAGAAAAACAAACGGGTCGTCCATAATTATAAAAGGTTTTTCTTCCCCGTACATATTTTGAACGAACGCCAGCCGCATACATAGTGCGCAAATACTGCGAAGCCCCGAACTGAAATGCTTTTCGCTGTATATTTCACCGCTATGCTCGAACATAATATTAAAATCCATATCGATATTTATTTTTTCACCCAAAGTTTTTTCTATCATGTCTGCGTATTTTATAAAGATATCTTTAACAGGTGCAACATATCTGTCCTTTAAGTTCTGGTCGGCTTTCTTTATCATCTTTTCCGTTTCTGACAAAACGTAATGCCGCCGTTTATAATCATTCAATTTCTCTTCTAAAACTTCAAGCTCGCTATACCTATCATTCAGATTTTCAATCATCGCCTCATCGGTTGAAATCTGCCCGTCTAAAATAGCCAGCTGATTTCGTCCCTCTTTTACCTGCTCGGAAAGCTGTGAAACGTCCACAATCTCATTAGCTGGTCTCTCGGTCAGATTGTACTTGGAGGCATAATCTTTCATTTCGTATATGGCCACTTCAAGTTCGCCCTGCAGCCTTAAAATATCGGCGCCCGCTCTTTCAAGCTCTGTAATTTGTTCATAAACATTATCCGATATCTGAATTTTATACTTATCGAAAATAGCGTTAATTGCCGCATATATGCCCTCTAATTGCTTTTTTGTGTCATCAGCGCCCCTTTCCGCCCTGACGGCGTCGGATTTCAAATTCTTATATTCGTTTATGCGGTTGTATAGGATATCATACGCGTTTTGCAAATCGCCGCACTCAATATTATATTTAACAAATATCGACTCCGCTTTACTCACAAGCCTATCTCGCCGAGCTTCAAGTTCGGCTATCTTTAACTGTTTGACTGCCGCATCCTCACCGTATTGTTTTAAGTCCGCCAAGTCCTTTTTAAGCATTTCAAAATCAAACGCTACACCGTTTTGGCTGTAATATCCATACTTAACCAAAACCTCTCTGATGTCGCCCTCTGTTTGTTGTAATTGCGCCTGCATTTCTATTGCCGACCGGTCTATAATAACCGTGCTATGCGTAGCGGCGTTTCCTTTCAATATCCAGATAATGGCGTCAATTACCGCCGAAACAACGCCGACCGCCAAAAGAGCGCTACCCGCTATCGTATTGACAAAAATTAACGCAATACCCGTAATGGCGACAACCGCAAACGCTATTAAAAGCATGATACATAAAACGTTATTTTTCTTAGACGTGTTTACGGGTGCGGAAAGCGTAGTCTGGGCTTTTCGTCTATTTTCCAGAGTGCGATATTTCTCTACCTCATTTTCAAGACTATCAATCTGAGTTTGCGAAGGAACGCCCCGCGCAAATTTTTGCTGCAAATCAGCCTGTCTGCGTCCGCCGTCATTCTCGGTTAATCCGGCGGTTTTAACGGCTATCCCCTTTATCTCATCTAAATCATAACGAAGCGATTTCAGCGTTTGTTCATCGGGGACTCCGCCGTGAAACGCATCAGACAGCTCTTGCAATCTTTTCTGCTTTTCCGCATCAAAAGTCGCCACGGTTTGCGCGCCGTCCAACATAGTTTTCTGTTTTACGCAATTTTTTAAAGATTGAATTTCGTCATTATCCGGTAAACCGTAAGGGTATTTATTTTGCCGTTCATTTAATTCTGACTGTATCCGTTTGCCGTTTGCCGCCAGGGCGTCGTACTTTTCCCAGCGTTCTATAACTAAATTTGCATTTTTAACCTTATCGATTTCAGCTTCCTCGGCAATAATTTTCTGTTCCAGCACATTCTTTTTAGTATAACTTTCGTCCAGCGATTTTGCTATAATTTCAAGGTTGGCAATTTCGCTCTTTTTATCAAATATAGCCTGATTTGTTTGACTTATCAAATCGTTGCTGCCCTTAGCCGCCTTCAAATTCTTTTTCGCCCTTTCTATCTTTGCTATAACGTTATCAAATGCGGTTTCGCCGTCAGCGTTCTCAACAAAACAGTTAAGTTTGGCGCATATACCGCTTGTTGTATTAGAGTCAACCGAATCCGAAGTTATAAAAACGGTCCGCTCAAACGACTCTTTATCAACGCCGAAAATCGCCCTGCCTATATCCGCGCTAAAACCATTAAAAATTTTATTGTTGCAATAGACGGATAGTTCGTCCTCAGTGTCGCTCTTCTTGCCGAAATAGCGCTCGATTCTATAAATTGCCCCGTTATATTCAAAAATTATATTGCCGCCGAATTTACCGCCGGAAAAGGGATAAAAGTGCTTGCGGTCGTTAAACTCTTTTGTGTTTACCCTTACGGAAGGCAAGCCGTAAAACATAGCTTTAATGAAGGCTGCAAGAGTAGTTTTACCAAATCCGTTTTGTTCGCAGAATTCGGTTAATCCGGAATTGAAGGAATAATCTACGTTTTTCAGTTTGCCGAAGTTTTCAATATGACATTTAATAAGTTTCATTATTCCACCTCACCTCCGCGCAAAGCTTTTAATCCGCAGGTGATAATTGCCGTTTTATCCTCTTCTGAATAATCGCTACTCATTACCTCCCTTATAAACTCTCCCCGCAACGACACGTCGCCTTCAACGGACGAGGCGTCATATTTTACTGCAACGCCGTTTTTTACGGACACAAAATAATACTTGTGCGCAAGCTGTTTTTCAATTTCCTTATCCAACCCCTCCGTGTCGTAAGATACTTCACCCGTAAGATTTATCCGCACGATATCCGACGGTTTGCATTTTATAAAACTCAGCACTTTCTGATATGCTGTGAATATATCCTGCGTGCCGCTTATATCTACTGTAACTTCCTCAAACACTCTCGAACAATTCGGCACAAACTTAAACGAAATTTTTTCATTCGTATCAATAACAACAAATCCTTTTTCGCCAATTTCGTCAAAACCGCGCCCCTCTAAACAGCCGGAGTATATATACTGCCCGCGTTCATCAATCTTTCCCGACGAAAAGGTATGAATATGTCCCAACGCCAAATAATCGATATTTTTATTTCGTAACTTTGAGAGCTGTATTTTACACATCCCCGCAGTACTGCCAACTTGCCCATGCAGAACCACTATATTAACCTTGTCCCTTTCAAGCTTTAATGAGGAATAGAGCGAAAGGGCATTATTCTCGTTTATTTCTATGCCCGAAATAACTGCGTCGCCGTAGTCGTACGTCGTCCATTCCCCCGAAAATGTTTTAAGATTTTCAAGTCCGTATTCTATGTATGATTCCATAGTGTCATGATTGCCGCAAAGGTAAAGAAAATCTATTTCCGGCGTATTTCTTACCACGCTGTAAAAATATTCTTTGTCCCTCTTTAATGGACGGTCGGAATCGAAAATATCGCCGGCTAAAATTATTGCGCCGATATTATTTCTTTTGGCGTACTCCACCATACGCAGAAAAGCGGCGCGCACCTCCCGCTTCCTTTCATCCGACTTCTCTTTTGGAAATTTGGATTCTATCTTGGAACCGAAATGTATATCCGCGCAATGTAAAATCTTCATAATATCTCCTTTAAATTTAAGGCTATTATACATTCATTTTTTTAAATATCTATAAAAATCATATCACGCCGCGCGTTTACAGTCAATATTTATGTGTAAATCGCAGCCGCGGCAAAACGCCCGAAAATGCCGATAGCCGACGGAATTTTACCTGCCGACTATTTCAAAATTATTATTGATTAAATTATGCGGTCTTTTCCGCCGAAAATTAAAGCTCTGACCGTTCAACAGGCAACACGCAATATTTTGCCAATCAAAGGTTCACCTTTAAAGCAGTCTTTAAGCGGCAACGTAATTTCAGTAAGAATTTCGTTATCCGCAACGAGCACTTCGTTTTTTGCATATTCGTATAAGGCAATTCGTTTAACCGCAAAATAACGCAATTAAAAAAATAAAGGGCACCGTATTGGTACCCTTTATTTTTTGAAATCCGGCAACTACCTTATCTTGCGGGGTTAAAACCCAACTACATCGGGCGTAAACGA
>CAQTYU010000005.1 GCA_948890655.1 Christensenellaceae bacterium | reverse complement strand
CGATAAACAGTAATTTATGGTAGCAACAATAATGAAAAAGAAAGTTGATTTCAAAAAACTTATTACCTTTACAAATGTTTTATCTATAATATTGATAATTATGTATTTATTAGATTGCTATTTACCGTTGCCCGAAGGGTACACAGGGTATACATCCTGGATTAGTGATAGCTCATCTGTGTTAAATTATATTTTCGGAAGTTGCGGGGGATTACTTTCAAATTATTTGGCTATGGGCGCAATAGTTGATCCAAGCGGAACTCAAATTTACAGGCATTTTACTCAAATGCTTTTACACGGCGGTATTTTGCATTTAATTGCTAATCTTGTCGGATTGTATTTTATCGGCAATTATACCGAAAAGCGTTTCGGTTGGTGGATGACCGCTGTGTTGTTCTTTTTTGTGGGATTTATTGAAAGCTTTATTACCGATCCGCTGTACCTTGCAATGGCACCAGATAAGGCGGATAATATTGCCTCTACCATAAGTGTAGGTGCGTCGGGTGGAGTATACGGACTGATGGGCGCGTGTCTTGCGGCAATATTTTTCGATTTGAAAAGCTTTAAACAAATAGGTAAGCCTACAATTATGGTATCAGCGATATACGGTGTGCTTACAACCTACGTTGTAAGCTTTGGTTGGACGACGGTTTGTCATAACGTAGCGTTGATTTTGGGGTTAATTATAGGCGCCGCTATTATTCTACCGTTCTTTTTGTTGAAAAAAGGGAAGTTTGCACCTGCAATGCAATTATCCGAACAGTCAGAAGCAGACCCCCAAGATGAAAAAAACAACAATTTATAAGTTTATAATATAAATTTCAATTTATCTTTCTGATAATGTGTATTAAAAAAGCTCTCTAACAAATTGTTCGAGAGCTTTTTATAATCGTATGGCTGACCCCTATGGTAAGAACGCATTTGCGCTGGCGGCTTTAATTAATTAAAATTACATAACCACTATGTTGTTCGCTTCAAACAGCTGTTTGCATTCCTTGGGGAAATGGTCGTCGGTTATCAGCACGTCTATGTCTTCGATATTCGCAAAGGTATAAGGGTTTATTTTGCCTATCTTTGAACTGTCAAGCATCATATAAACCTGTCTTGCTTTCTTAAAGCAGTTCTTCAAAAGTTCCGCCTCAACCTGACTGTTGCACGAAAATCCCTGTTCGGGAGTAAACGCCGTTGCGGAAACAATCGCAATTTCAAAGTTCGTGGCGTCAAAATAAACTTTCGCCGCGGGTGAAGAGGTGGAAAGATTATCTTTCATAAGCTGTCCGCCGACAACAGTTATATTTATGTTCTTTTTCTGCGCAAGCTCCATTGCAACGGCAATGCCGTTAGTGAATACGTTGCACTTTATGTCGGGCATCTCTTTCGAAAGATACATAGCGGTCGTGCCGCCGTCAAGGAAAATGCACGCGCCCTCGTCAATCAGTCCTGCGGCTTTCTGCGCAATAACTATTTTCGCGTCGGTGTTAATCGTCGTCTTTTTCGTGTAAGCCTCGCCCGAAACCTTCTGCACTTCTTTAACGGACATCGCGCCGCCGCGTATACGGATTATGCGTCCGTCCTCTTCAAGCTGAAAAAGGTCGCGGCGCAAAGTCATCTGGGACACGTTGGGGAAAAACTCCTCAAGCTGTTCCAAAGTCATCTTACCGCGTTTGTCCAAAATTTCGGCAATCTCTTCAATTCTTTCCCGTTTCATAACCGTATCTCCTGTGAAAAATTAACAAAAATTTAATTTACAAAATTATTGTAAACTATTAACACCAAAATGTCAAGGAAATTATCGAAGTTCTAACAAAAATTTATTTTTGAATGTTAAAAACTTACACGTTTTGCAACGAGTCGGCTATAAAATCCAAATATCGGGTAAGCTATTATTAAAAAAACGCTTGCTTTTACAAAAGCTACAACATATAATAAAATAAGGTAATATGCTTTTTAAAAAACTTAAAGCGGATATCGCCGCGGCTCAGGCTAACGACCCTGCCGCCGGCAACAAGTTGGAAATCTTTTTAACATACCCGGGAGTTCGCGCGCTTTCGCACCACAGACTCGAACACGCTCTCTATAAACTCCGCTTTAAATTTCTCGCTAAATGCCTGTCCGGACGCACGCGCAGGATAACCGGAGTCGAAATCCACCCCGCCGCGCAAATTGCCGCAGGCGTGTTTATCGACCACGGAATGGGAGTGGTAATCGGCGAAACGGCAAAAATCGGCACCGGCACTGTGCTTTATCAGGGCGTAACGCTGGGCGGCACCGGCAAACAAAAGGGCAAGCGCCATCCAACCGTCGGCGAGCATTGTCAAATCGGCGCCGGCGCAAAAATTCTCGGCAATATAACAATAGGCAACCACGCAAAAATCGGCGCGGGCGCTGTGGTGTTAAAAAGCGTTCCGCCGTATACAACGGTTGTCGGCGTTCCCGCAAAACCCGTAAAACGCATATAAACTTCGCATAACGTTGTCGCGGCTGCGTTTTCCTCCAACCCATGTCGTTCGGAGTTAACGAAAAATTTTTTGCGCAAACCAATCTTAAAGGTAATTTTATGAGAATATACAACAGTCTAACCCGCAGAAAAGAAGAATTTACCCCTCTCGAAAAAGGCAAGGTAAAAATGTACGCATGCGGCATAACCGTTTCGGGCGAAGCCCACATAGGCCACGGTTATCAGGCTCTGATTTACGATATAATGCGTAAGTATCTCGAAAAAAAGGGCTATTCCGTAACCTATGCCCGCAACTACACCGACGTTGACGATAAAATAATAGCCAAATCCAAAGAAACCGGTATCCCCGCCGAAAAATACGCCGCGCAGATGATTGAAAACATAAACGCGGTTATGAAGGAATTCGACGTGGACGAACCCGCACTCTGGCTGAAAGCTACCGAAAATATTCAAAATATTATCGATTTTATTTCCGAATTAATCAAAAAAGGACATGCCTATCCCGCGGCGAACGGCGACGTTTATTTCAACGTTTCAAGTTTCAAACGTTACGGTTGCCTTTCCAACCGCTCTGTCGAGGACATGCTCGACGGCGTGCGCGTGGAAAACGACGAGCTTAAAAAAAGCCCCGCCGACTTCGCGCTGTGGAAAGCCGCAAAGGAGGGGGAAATATGCTGGAACTCCCCCTGGGGCAAGGGCAGACCGGGCTGGCATATCGAATGTTCGGCAATGAACCGCGCCGCCTTCGGCGACCAAATCGATATCCACGGCGGCGGCAGAGATTTAATCTTTCCTCACCACGAAAACGAAATCGCTCAGTCCGAAAGCTTAACGGGCAAACAGTTCGCAAAATACTGGACGCATAACGGGCTTATTAAAGTAAACGGACAAAAAATGTCCAAAAGCCTCGGCAACAGCCTGCTTTTGTCCGATTTACTCAAAAAATACTCCAACGAGGCAATAAAATTCGCTCTCTTGCAAAACAATTACAGGGGGGATATCAACATAACCGACAACCTCTTCCCCGAAGCGGAAAAGCACCTGACCGACTTTTATTCCGTAATAAAAGCGGCGGAGGACAAGTTCGGTAAATCCGCTTGTGCAAACGGCGAAAACGAACGAATCGACGATAAATTCAACGCGTGTATGGACGAGGACTTCAACGCCGCGCTCGCTCTTTCCGAGCTGTTCTCTCTTTTTAAATCGGTTTCGGCAAAAATTCAAAAAGGCGATAAAACCGCCGCCGACGACGTTTCGCAAATCCGCAAAACATATGCATTACTCGGCATATTCAAAAAGGACGCGGAAGAGTACTTAAAGGAAGTTGCGGCAAAAAATCCCGCCGAAATCCCCGCCGAAATTGAAGAACTTGCAAAAGCCCGCTGGCAGGCAAAGCAAAATAAAAACTGGGCGCAGGCGGACAGCCTCCGTACCCAAATCGACGCTATGGGCTATACAATAAAGGACGGCAAAGACAGTTTTACGATTATCAAAAAATAATACGTCACGGGCTATAAACTCGGCAAAACTCTGTCGTGTTTGCGTTTTCCTCCGGCTGCGTACTTTTCTGTGCGCGTGCCGTCGTCAATCCGCGCACTTCTCGCATTACCGGTTTCTGACCCGTGGAAAGAATTGCTCCCGCAAATAAGAGGTAAATTAAATGAAAATGACTTCGAAACAATTAAGACAAAACTGGATATCCTTTTACGAAAGTAAAGGACATAAAAATATAGGCGCGGTTTCCTTAATCGGCGACGGCTCTACGGGCGTAATGTTCAACGTCGCGGGTATGCAGCCCTTAATGCCCTATCTTCTGGGCAAACCGCACCCGCAGGGTAAGCGCCTTTGCAACATACAGGGTTGTGTGCGAACGGTGGATATCGATTCCGTCGGCGACGCTTCGCATTTCACCTTTTTCGAGATGATGGGCAACTGGTCGCTGGGCGATTATTTCAAAAAGGAAAAAACCGCGTGGACGTTCGAGCTTTTAACCAATGTTTTCAAGCTCGATAAAAACAAGCTCTGTTCAACGGTATTCGAGGGCAATTCCTCCGCCCCGCGCGACGAGGAAACGGCAAACCTTTTAAAAAATCTCGGCATAAAGCCCGAACATATCTTTTATTTGCCCAAGTCCGACAACTGGTGGGAGCTTGAGGGTACCGTCGGCACTCCCTGCGGACCCGACAACGAGTGGTTCTATCCTTTAAACGCGGACAACCCCAACCCCGTTTTCCCCGACGACTATGTCGAAATCGGCAACGACGTCTATATGCAGTATAAAAAGACCGAAAGCGGCTACGAGCCTCTGGACGGTAAAAACGTAGACACGGGCTTCGGTTTCGACAGAATGCTCTTGTTTTTAAACGGACTGCACGACGGTTATAAAACCGACATCTTTATGCCGGTAATCGAAGAACTCGAAGAGTTAAGCGGAAAGACCTACGATAACGGCGGCGAAGACCAGAAGGCAATGCGCATAATCGCAGACCACACCCGCACAGCTGTGATGCTTATAGGCGACAGTCAGGGGATTCTGCCCTCCAATACGGGCGCGGGCTACATCCTGCGCAGATTAATGCGCCGTGCAATCCGCTATTGCAAACAGCTCCAAATCGAAAGCTCGGCAATGCTCGCCGCGGCTAGAATCTTCATCGAAGATATATACGGCGCGGCTTACCCTCTTTTAATCGAAAAAGAGAGCTATATTCTGGAAGAAATCAAAAAGGAAGCGGACAGGTTCGAAGCAACCCTCGCGCAGGGCATAAAGGAATTTGAAAAGTGCGTGCAGTCGATAGAGCGCAAAAACGAATTTATGTCCAAATCCAATTCCGGCTATATAAAGGAAACGGTAGTGGGCGGCAAACAGGCTTTCAGACTCTACGACACTTACGGTTTCCCGCTCGAACTCACCGAAGAACTTGCGGCTGAACGCGGTTTAACCGTCGATAAAGAGGGTTTTAACGCGGCGTTTAAAGAACATCAGGAAAAGAGCCGCGTCCTCGCCGCGGGGCAGTTTAAAGGCGGGCTCGAAAGCCATTCGCAGGCCGCAACCAACTACCACACCGCAACTCATCTTTTAAACGCGGCGCTCAAAATAGTCTGCTCGCCCGATATAAACCAGAAGGGCAGCAACATAACGGAAGAAAGGCTGCGTTTCGACTTCAACTTCTCGCGCAAACTTACTGACGAAGAGGTAAAGGAAGTAGAGCGCCTCGTAAACGAGCAGATTAAATTAAACGTTCCGGTTGTGCTTAAAGAGATGACTTTGGAAGAAGCGCGCGAGCAAAACTTCGTCGGCGTATTCTCCGATAAATACGGCGAAAAGGTAAAAACTTATTCCATAGGCGAATTTTCCAAGGAAATCTGCGGCGGTCCCCACGCCGCAACCACCGGCGAGCTCGGCACCTTCAAAATCAGCAAGCAGGAAAACGTTTCGGCGGGAATTAAAAGAATTAAAGCAGTTTTAACAAAATAAAAGTTAAAGTCCGCCGCAAAGTTTCGTTGCTTTGCGGCGGATTTCAATAAGGCTTGCGGCTACGGTGCGCAAAACTTTCTTTATTCCGCTTTCCGGCAATTCCGCATTTTTATTATCCTTAACCGGCTTTCGGAATGTTCTCCTTGACAATTTCAATATTTTTTGATATAATACTTCAACCTTACATATAATATTAAGTAGTGTTACCATACCGAGTAGACTTAAATTGGGAGCGTCGATGAAAGACAATGAAAAGCAATTAAATACCTCCCCCGAAGACAACCGCGGCGAAAAATCCGCGCCTTTTGAAAATGACTTAACTTCCGAATCCGTCGCAGAAACGGAAGCGGAAACTTTAATTCAGCCCGAAACGCAAATTGCGCAACCCGTAAACGTCCCGCCCGAAGGCGGGGAAAATCCCGAAAATAAAACGTCGGCGTCTTTCGAAAGAAAAAAGCTTTCCAAAGAGGAAGCGTTAAAGCAGTTCGAAAACCGCAAGATAGAAGCCCCCAAAAAAAGTAAATGGTCGTGGGTAAGCTACGTTGTGCTTATCGGCGTAATCGCTCTCGGTATCTGGTTTATTTTCAAAGACGTATCCGATAATATGGGCGGCGAAAACGCCGGCTCTTTCGTTGACGTGGTAAAGGGCGGCGACTGGCGCTTTGCACTGGTAACCCTTGCCGTGCTCGCCGGAATAATTTTCTGCGACTGGTTCAAATACGTTGTAATAATGAAGACTACAACGGGCAAATGCAACTTTAAAACAAGTTCTAAAGTTGCTTTTTTGGGGAAATATTACGACAATATAACCCCGTTCGCGGCAGGCGGTCAGCCTATGCAGATTTATTATCTGCACAAAAAAGGATTTTCCGGCGGGGTTTCCAGCGCTGTAGTGCTCATAAAATACTTCGTCAATATGTTCTGCTGGCTCTTGTGCGCACTGCTTTTAATGGCGTGCAACATAGGCGTTCTCTCGCAGATAGCCGACCAGACATGGGCGCAGGTTATAAAAATAGTCGGCTGGATTGGTCTTGCGCTCAATCTGTTGCTCCCTACAATGATAGTGCTCTTTGCAGTCCTTCCCAGATTTGCAAACGCGTGCACTTCCGGACTTGTCGGTTTAGGCACAAAGATAAAAATAGTCAAGGATAAAGACAAAACAATGGGCAAGGCGCTCAATACGGTAAACGATTTCCGTTCGTCAATCGCCATAATGTCCAAAAAACCTTTAAACTTCCTTGCATTAATCGCATTGTGTTTTGCCGAAGTCCTGTTAACTTTCGCGTTCCCCTATTGCATCTTAAGAATGTTTTCCGCAATCGGTGCCGAACAGGGTTTCGGAATGTTAATTCAGGTAATGGCGCTCTATGCGTTCGTTCAGCAGTCGGTTGCAATAATTCCAACGCCCGGCAACTCCGGCGCAATGGAAAAGGTAATTATGGAAGCGCTTTCGGCGGTTGCGGGCGGCGCAGTGCTTATGTGGTCGGTGCTCACCTGGCGAATGGTGGTGTACTATATCTATATAGTTATAGGCATCTGTCTTACTCTTTACGAAATGTTCCGCAAAATTTACCGCAAAAATAAAGCCAAAAAGCTCGCAGCTCAGTCACGGCAGTCCGAAAATCTCGTGCAATCATCGTCTGAAGACGATGAAAAACCTTTAACATAACTTATTAAAAAGACCGTTTTTGCGGTCTTTTTTTATCAAATATAAAATAATTCAAAATTTATAAAAAACTTTCAAAACCCAACACAAAACGGCTTGACAGAAATTTTATAAAATAATAAAATAAGTTTACATTTAATGAAGGCGTAAAAGCGTCCGCAAAGTTGCGGATATTCAAGGAGTAGATAATGAAAACCTACATGGCAAAGGCGGAAGCGGTTGAAAGAAAGTGGTACGTCGTAGATGCAACCGGCTTACCTTTAGGCAGACTTGCGTCAAAGGTGGCGGCAATTCTTCGCGGCAAAAACAAGCCCACGTTCACCCCTAACGTAGATACGGGCGATTTTGTCATAGTTTTAAACAGCGACAAAGTGGTGTTAACGGGTAAAAAGCTCGACGACAAATTTTACAGATACCACACGGGTTATATAAGCGGTCTTAAGGAAGTATCCTACAAAAAGATGCTTGCCGAAAAGAGCGACTTGGCGGTGTACGAAGCCGTCCGCGGAATGTTGCCCAAAAATTCCCTCGGCAGAGATATGATAAAAAAACTCAGAGTATATAAGGGCGGCGAGCATAACCACGCGGCGCAGAAACCCGAAGAGCTCAAATTATTTTAAGGTGAGAGGTTAATTAAGTTATGGCAAAGGCTAATTTAAAGAAAAAACTTCAATTCTGGGGAACGGGAAGAAGAAAAAAGGCAATCGCCCGCGTTCGTCTCATACCCGCAGGAACCGGCACCATTGAAATAAACGAAAGAGCTTTCGAAGATTATTTCCCCCAGTCGGTTTTGCAGTACGTAGTAAAACAGCCCCTTACTCTTTTGGGAGTGGAAGCTAAGTACGACGTTATGGTAAACGTTTACGGCGGCGGCTACACCGGTCAGGCAAACGCAATCCGTCTCGGAATTGCCCGCGCACTTTTACAGGCTGAAGAAGGCAGCCGCGCGGCTTTAAAAAAGGAAGGTTTCTTAACCCGCGACCCCAGAGTCAAGGAAAGAAAGAAGTACGGCTTAAAGAAAGCACGCCGCGCTCCCCAGTTCTCAAAGAGATAATTTCAACAATCCCAAAGGCGACCGTTCGGTCGTCTTTATTTTTTGCAACCGCAATTTTTCAACACGTACGGCACAAGTGTTTTAAAAACTTAACAATTAATAGACACTTGTCTAAAAATATAAAAATAAACTTGCAATACTCATTTTCATATGATAGAATAAAAACAAATAAAATTCAAAAAGGCAGGTTGTTATGGCAAAGAAAAAATCAAAAATCAAAATCGGTAAAATCTTAACTCTGGTTTCTGTGCTTTTTGCGCTTACGGCAATACTGTTGATGTTCGCTCCCGCGTTAGTCAACAATGATACCGGAATTTCGTATACGGGCGCGCAGGTTGCATTCGGATACTCCGCGTCGAGCGAAGGTCTCATATCTGTAACGGTAAAAATCCTTGGTTTTTCGTCCTATTTCCTGCCCTATGCGCTCGCTCTGGCAGGCGTTGTGTTCGGTCTTTTGTCGGCTTTGAAAATTCTCCCCAAAATTTCGGCGTTTATAGCAACGGGATGCTGTATCGCTGCGGGCGTGTTTTTCTTTCTCGCCGTTCAGATGGCGGTGCCGGTATCGGATAATCTTGTCGAAACGTTCAGAAAAACGTTCACTCTCGCCGGCGGCGCAATATCTTCCGGTGTTTTGTCGCTAGTTGCAGGCGCGCTTTCGCTTTCAACTCTCTTTATAAAAAAATAACCGGCAACTCAACCAACACTCATCATATCTCTTTTTTCGGCGGCGCCGTGCATTTTGCAGGCGCCGCCGTTTTTCGTTTCAAAACGCATACGAACTTTCCGCACCGTAAGTCAAAATCCGTGCTAAACCGGTTTTGCTTTTCGGCAGGCGCAAACCCTCTCCGTCGCAAACCATCTCCGGCACAAAGCATATACGGCGCAACTCCTCTCCGTCGCGAGCACATTCCGCGTCTCACCCGCTTCCACGCGTTTTCATCTTTCGTTTACAACAAAAAAAGTAAAATTTTTACATTTTAATGTTGATTTTTTTTAAAAATTATATTACAATTAAAAGTGTCGGAGTACGTAAGTTGCTCCGGCGCACTAATCAATCTTTTAAGAGGAATAAAAATGAAGAACGTAATCGTAGGACAATCAGGCGGCCCCACTTCAGTCATCAATTCGTCGCTTTTAGGAGTATTCAAAACGGCAAAGGACAGGGGGGCGGACACAGTCTACGGCATGGTGCACGGCGTAAAAGGACTTTTGGACGGGGACATAGTAGACCTTTCCACACGCATCAAAAATGATTTGGATATGGACTTGTTAAAGCGCACTCCGTCGTCTTTCCTCGGTTCCTGCCGTTACAAACTCCCCGACATCAGGGGCAACGAAAAAACCTACGATAAAATTTTCGCAATATTAAACGAGCTTGAAATTTACGCTTTTTTCTACATAGGCGGCAACGACTCTATGGACACGATAATGCGCTTGACCGACTACGCAAAAATTATAAAAAGCCCCATAAAGTTCATCGGCGTTCCCAAAACCATAGATAACGATTTGGCAATAACCGACCACACCCCCGGTTACGGCAGTGCGGCAAAGTATATAGCCGCAACCACCAAGGAAATCATACGCGACGGTCTTGTTTACGACTATCCCGTGGTTTCGGTAATCGAAGTAATGGGCAGAAACGCCGGCTGGCTCACCGCGGCAACCGCGCTTGCAAAGGGCGAGGACTGCGAGGGGGTAGACCTCGTTTATCTTCCCGAAGTAACTTTCGATATCGATAAATTCGTCAAAGACGTGGGCAAACTCTTAAAAGAGAACCGCTCCATAGTAATCGCCGTTTCCGAGGGCGTAAAAGTGGCTGACGGCAGATACGTCTGCGAACTTTCCGATCACGTCGACTACGTCGATGCGTTCGGGCATAAGCAACTCGCCGGCACGGCAAGATTTCTTGCCGGCAAAGTGGCGGAAAAGTACGGAGTAAAGACAAGGGCTATAGAGCTATCTTCATTACAGCGTTGCGCGGCGCATATTCAGGCGAGAATCGACGTCACCGAAGCTTTCAACTGCGGAGGCGCCGGCGTTAAAGCCGCGTTTGAAGGCAAGAGCGGCGAAGTAATCACGTTAAAACGCGTTTCCGAAGACCCGTATATGTGCATAACCGAAGAAGCGGACGTGCACCTCATTGCAAACGTCGAAAAGAAAGTCCCCCGCGAGTGGATAAACGAGGACGGTACCAACGTAAAGCCCGAGCTTGTACATTACATTCTGCCCTTGATTCAGGCGGAAATCACTCCGCTTTGGATTAACGGTCTGCCCCGCCACATCCGCTTGCATTCAAAATCCACAAATAAATAAATGTATATAAGCTGCGTTCTTCCGTGTTTAACCGCGGTAACTTTCATTTCGGCTCACGAAATAATAATAAACGCGACTAAAAATTCCCGCCCCACCCTCAAAGGGGGGAGCTTTCTTATTTCTTGTTCCGCACTCTGTTCGCCATTGCCTCGTGTCTCTCCAAAACGCTTGCCATAACGTTTGGCTGAGTTGTTTCCGAAAATCCGCCTTTATTTCCGCCGTTCCCCGAATCCGTCCGCCCCGCGCCGAAACCGTTATCAAAATTCCCCGCCGAGTTGTTCTGCCCGCCGAAAGGCGCGCCTCCGAACAGCCCGCCCTTCAACAAATTGCCGAGAATTCCGCTCAGACCGTCAAAGCCCGAGCCGCCGTCCGCCGCAAGTCCTTCATTTCCACCCAATCCGCCAAGCGCGTCTCCGCCTTTAAACGCTCCGTCCGCGCTTATGTTTCCGTTAATGTTTCCGTCTCCTGCGCCGTTTTCGCCCGCAGGCTTTTTCCCTTGCAAGCCGTCCAGGGCTCTAAGTAAATTCAAAAGAGCAAATTTTTCCAAAACTTTATTCCTTTTTTGTTGTTTTTTTTAAAATCAAGCCAAATTTTATTGCCTAAAAACTGCAATTGGTATATAATTGACATTGCTGAAATTATATTCAAACGCAGAAATGCGGTATTGACGTATTTGGAGTTCCGATGAGAAAACGTTTCATTAAAATTATATGCGGCGCGGTGGCAATGGCTTGCACGTTCGGCGCAATGTTCGCGGCAGGCTGTACTAAATCCGTGCAGCTTTCCGGTATTGAATTTACCGAGGCTTTCGAAAAAATGCCTGCAAAATCCAACGGCGGTTTCGCCGTTACAAAGGGAGACTACGTTTATTTTATAAACGGCGTCCAGTCCAACACTGCGGACAACGCCTACGGCGAACCCGAAAAAGGCGCTATTTACCGCATCTCTACCGAAAATTTCGCAAAGCATTCCTATGCCGAGGTAGACTGCGTGGTTCCCCACGTGGCGTTTAATTTCGACTACGACACAGGTCTGTTCATTTACGGAAATTACATTTATTTTGCAACGCCTTCTGTAAACAGAGACTCCGAAGGCAACGTTTACAGCGACGTGCTTGATTTAAAGCGCGCAAAGCTCGACGGCACCGAAGTATCGGACGCGTATATCCAGCTTCCCAAGCGCGACAGCGATAAAAAGTACGAGTACAGATTCGTTCAGGAAGACGACGGCACCGTCTACATTCTCTACGTTTCCACCGACGAAAAGCTCGAAGGCTCCGGCACGGCGGCAAAAAACCTTCATTCGTTCAACATATCCACAGGCGTGGACACCGTGCTTGCATCCGGAGTTGAAAAAGTTATTTTCGACAATGCTGATAAATCCAATCCCCGCGTATTCTACACAATGAAAGTCAAAAACTATTCCGCGGGCGAAGATTATTCCTACAATCAAGTTTATACGGTAACGGCAAAGGCAACCGAAGATAAGTTTAAGGATAAACTTTCGTCCGAAGTAATAGTGGGTTGGGACGACGAAGAAGACCTCTATATCAACTGCGGCGAGCTCGTGTTCGACGGCGTCGGCTATATGAACGAACTTACTCCGTTCAACTATGCATACGGCAAAGAGAACGTAGAGCAGGAGGCTATGCGTTCGGCTTACACTTACGACCTCATAAAATATCAGGACGGCGTGCTTTTCTACACAAGAAAGAGTTCCTCAGTTTCCAAAAGCAACCTTTTCGAACTTAAAGTAAGCGATATCGGCAAGGATAATAAAACGCCTTTAACGTTAAACGCCGACAAGAAAAAGCTTTTAACCGACGGCGGTTCGGCTTCCGCTTACACATATTTCGTTGAAAACGAAGAACTTAAATACGTGCTGTATTGCGAAACCGCCGGCATTTCCGTAAACAAAGTCGTCAACGGCGAATTGCAAACCGAAATTTCGGATATGGACTCTTCGGCGCCTTATTACAAAGTGGTTCAGGAAGGTACTTGCAGCATACTCTTTACCGATAATAACTATTTATATTATTCCGTAAACGGCGATTCGGGATACACTTTCTACCGCATCGACTACACGGGTAACAGCCTTGATTACGACGGCGACCCTAACTTCAACGACAGCACTGGCACCGACGATTACACCCCGGTAAAGATTTTAGACCTTGTCTCCGTTTCCGACTGGTATAAGCCCGAACTTATCGAAAACCAGCTTATTTATGCAAGTATGGCAGACAGCGACTACTATGCCGCCAACTATATAACCGCTTTCGATTTGCGCGGGTATAATCCCGAAACCGGCGCGTACGGCGAAGTTATGTCAAACAAACAGCTCGCGGATTTAAACGAAAGCTACAATGAAATGACCTCCGAACTTTTCGGCAAAGACGAAGAGGACGACGGCGAAACCTACGCTCATCTTACCGACGCATATAAATATCTTTTCCGCACCGGCGATATCGAATATATCGAAAAACTTGCGGCGGCGTGCAATGCGGAACTTGAAGAGGACGCAACTCCCGTTTATTCTGATAAAACGCTCGAAAAGTTAAAAGCATTCCTTGCCCCTTCCGCCGATAACGAGTGGAGCGGATATACCGCAACCAAAAAAGTGAACGGCAGGGACGTAAAAGCCAACACAAGCGAATATTACTATTCGATTGTCGGCAAGGTAACCGAAGAGGACGGGGAAGCGTTTGCCAAAGGACTCAAAGATAAACTTCTTCAGGCAATGCCCGCAGAAAAAGGCTGGTACGAAAGCCTTTCCCAAGGCGAAAAAATCGGCTTCATAGTCGGTATGTGCGTTCTGGGCGTTCTCGTAATCGGCGGCGCGGTTGCCCTTACCGTAATCCTGATAAAACGCAACAAAAAATCTCAGCCCGCAGTTCGCGAAAAGAGAATCAAGGTCGATACTTACGACGATAAGAATATCGACGTTTACGGCACCGGCGAAGACGCAGAGTCAACCGAAGAAACAACGAAATAACAAATAATTTAAAGGCCTCCGCATAGCGGAGGTTTTTTTTGTCAAAATTAATATAAGCGCTCGTAACGTGCGGAGTTGAAATTTTTTTAATTTGCCCTTAAAAAAATCAGTAAAACAGTTTACAAACGCAATAAATATTAATATAATGTTACCACAAAACATACGCGTACCAGCGCGCTTAAAAAATCGACTTTAACGGAGACTGCGTTATGATTAAATACGAAAAATGCCCCAGATGCGATTTGAATTATATCGACCCCGAAAAACAGGAATATTGCGACGTTTGCATAGCCGAAATGAAAGGCGGCAGACTTCGTTTTGCCGATATCGACGACGAAGAATTCGAAGCGCTTGAAATGGAGGAAGAACAGGACGAACTTTGCCCCGTTTGCGGAGTAAACCACGTGGCAGCCGGCGAAAAGATGTGCGAAAGCTGCAAACAACAGCAAAATTACGAGGAAGAAGAGGACATCGATATCGAAAAAGACGAGGAGTGGAAAAACTATCTCGAAGAAGACGAAGGCGACTTAACCGTTGACGACGAAACGCTTCAGGAAGAAATCGAAGAAGAATTCTCCGACGATTCCGAAGAAGAAGAGGACGACTTTTACGAGAGCGAGGACGTCGATTCCCTCTCGGATTTTGAAGACGACGACTTCGACGACGAAGAAGACGAAGATGACGACGACGATTTTTAAAATTTAAAATCAAACAAGGCGCGGCGGAAATTATCCGCCGCGCCTTGTTTTCGCAATTTTATTTTTGCATAATTTTGGAAATTCTGGCAAAAATAGTAATATGATAAAGGTCAACACAACAATAAACTCAATTAAAGAAACCGTCGCCGCGCTCAGCGGCAAAGCCGTAAGCGTAAAGCTCAATCTCGGCAGAAATAAATACGTAACTTTCCCCGCAACGGTCAACGGAATTTATCCGTCTCTGTTCACGGTCAGCCCCGCGGATAAAAATTTTCTCGGCAAAACGGCTTACTCCTATTCCGAAATCCTCTGCGGCAGGGTAAAAATACAGGAAAACAGTTCTCAGAAGTAATAAAAATAAAATTTTTTCAATAAGTTGTTTCAGGCAATTCAAATTACGTCCGTCCGCTTTTCGCATTACGCAAAAAAAAGTAATACATCGCCGCTTTTCAGCATATTATAGCCTTGTAACGGAGGTTATAATGTCTATTCAAGCACAGTTTCAAACGGGCGTATATACGCGGCACGTGGCGTCGCTCGGCACCCAATCGGTGGTAGAAATCAAATTTTCCGACGAAGACGCCGGTGAAGTAGCGGCAGTAGAACCGCAAATATCTTTAAATTCCTGCGAAATTTCTTCCGGCAGAGTCAATTTTACCGGCAGATTAATCGCAACTCTCGTCTATGTTGACGGCGAAGGCAAGCTCTGCCGCGTGCAGAAAGGCGCCGAGTTCTCGCATTTTATCGATAACGACGTACTTGCTCCCGCGCAAAAGAGCGAGTGCGCGCTTTCCTGCGAAAAATGCAAAGTCAAGCGCGACGGTTCCTCGCTTATAATTTCCGTCGTGGTCGGCGCAAAAATCGACGTCTACGACAGCGCCCAGCGCAGTTTCGTAACGTCAATCGACGGCGCAATCTGCAAAACGGATAGCGCAAAATTACATTCTTTAATAAATTTCAGCGGCGAAAGCGACGTTGACGACGACTTTGACTGCGTTGCCGAAGACGTGCTGGTTCCTTCCGCAAGCGTTCAGGTGCTCGATTGTAACGCCCGCGCCGGAGTAATCGAAGTCGGCGGCGAAATTTATCTTTCGCTCCTTGCCGTCCGCGACGGCTCTCCCGTTAATCTCGACAGAACGGTTCCTTTCAGATGCGAGCTTTCGTGCGACGAAGCTCTTTTGTCACAGCGTGCATATTGCCGTGCGGAAATAAAAAATCTTTCGGTCAATTGCAAGGTATACGAAGAAAAAGGCAAGTGCGGCGTTGAATTTAACGCAACGCTGGGCTTTTTCGGGCACTTCTACGATGAGGAAGAGGTAAACTATCTCTCCGACGCGTTCTGCACCGAAAGCGAAACACAGCTCACGTTCGCCGAAGAACGTATAAAACTCGATAACGAAATCAAGGTCTATTCCGAGCGCGTCAGCGGACTCTGCGCGTCCAAAGCCAAACTCGATTACACCTGTGCGTTCCTCGCGGCCGCGCTTCCCAAAGCCGAATATTCGCGTACCGAAAAGGGGGTGGACGGCAGCGTTACCGCAACTCTCCTTTACGACAAGAGCGGCGAAATCCATTCAACCGAAGTCAATATGCCCTTTTCAATAGAACTTGCAGGGCTTTCGCAAGACTGCAAAAACGTTGCGGTTTCGGTGTGCGGAGTAAGTTTGCGTCAGCGTGCCGAAGGCGAGTGCGAGGGCGAAGCGGTGCTTAAAATAACCGCCGCCGACGGCGAAACGCGCATAGTCGGCTATGTGACCGAAGCAACCGAAGGCGCGCCCAAACAAGCGGCAACCTGTGCCGTCAGCGTTTATATACCTGCCGCCGGCGACGGACTTTGGGAAACGGCAAAGCGCCTTTCCGAAAGCCCCGAAAGCATAAAGCAGTCTAATCCCGACTTAAATTTCCCTTTAACCGGCAAGGAAAGAATTTTAATTTACCGTCCCAAGGTTTAAACCGCGGTAAACAACGTAATAGCGGCGGCGCGGGCTTACAGCCCGCGCCGCCGTCATTTTTTCAGCGCTCCGTTTCCGGCGCGTTGAACTGAAAATCCATAAATTTTCATCCTTTTTTTAAAAATAATTGAAACCCCGTTAATTGTGTGATATAATCAGTTTATGAACGTCCGCGTAAAGGCTTACGCAAAACTCAATTTAACTTTGGATATAACGGGAACGTCAAACGGCTATCATCTTCTCGACAGCCTTGTCTGTACGGTCGGTTTATATGATTTAATCAAACTTAACCGCCGCGCCGACAAAAAAATTACCGTTGAAATGCACGGTTTGGGTTCCGAATTAATCGAACCGGAAAACAACAACGCATATCTTGCGGCAAAAAATTATCAAAACCGTTTCGGTTGCGGCGGCGCCGATATAAAAATTTACAAAAATATTCCTATGGGCGCCGGTATGGGCGGTTCTTCCGCAGATGCGGCGGGCGTTTTAAACGGTATGGCAAAGCTTTTCGGGCAGGGTAGCGAAGCACAGCTTAAAGAGCTCGCCGACAATCTCGGCAGTGATACAGGCTATATGCTTTCAGGCGGTTTTGCGCGGCTTACCGGCAGGGGCGAGCAGGTCGAACGTATTAAAACGCAAGCAAGCCTTTGGTTTTTAGTGCTTTTCCCCGAGGCAGGAGTGTCAACTCCGCAGTGTTATAAACTCTACGACGAGTTTATGTCCGCGCCGTGCGCAGCGCCGCATTCGTCGTCGGGTCAGGCGGGCACGGCCGGTCGGGAATTCCGTTGCGGTGCACTCAATCAAACTGCCTCCGCAATCTGCTCCCTCAAAAACGGCGACTTTACAACCCTTGGTCAAAGCCTGTCAAACGCCCTGTCCGCGCCGGCGCAAAAGTTAAATCCGCAAATCGGGCGTGCGCTCGCGGAATTAAAAAGCTTTTCGCCGCTCGGCGTAAATATGACCGGCTCAGGCAGTGCCGTCTACGCACTGTTCGAAACAAAGGAACTCTGCGAATGGGCGCGTAGCCGCTATAAAGGCGGTTTAAATTGCGCCGTATTCAACACGGTTGTCCCCAATTAAAACCGATTTCATCGTATATAAATTTAAAATCAAAGTGAGGTTTAATTTTGGCTGAAGAAAGATTAATCGACGACGACAAGGATAAAAAATACAAAATACGTAAAAACGCCGAAGGTGTGGACGAGCTCTATATCGACGGCGAACCCGAAGAGGAACTAACTTTCGAAATCCCCGAGTTTGAAACCGACGACGAGGAAGCGGCGGTAATGACGCCGGAACAGCTCGCCGCGCGCGAAAAAATGCGCGAGGACGAGGAAAGACGCCGCGTCGAAAAGATTGCAGACCTCATTCAAAAGGCTGAACGCGCGCTGGAAGATGGCGATTACGATTCCGCCCGCTATCATCTCGCCGAGGCTGCCGAAACCGACGGCAAAAACGGAGAAATACGTTTTTTACAGCTTAAGGCGCTCACGCAAAACTTCACCGATTTCACTCTCGCGTCTGATGCGGCGGAAGTCGCGGAGGGCGTAAAAGCTTATTGCACTCCCGAACAGAAAAGCGCGCTCAAAGAAATTTCCGCCCCGCTTTCAGTGCGGCTTTCTCAAACCGAAAAAGAGCTTGAAACTCTGGGCGAAGAAAACGAAACCAAAAAGGCGGAGCGCCGCACGGTTTTCAAACAAAAGCGCAAAAAGGCGCTTATCGCGTTTGCTGCAACCGGAGTTCCTCTCGTTATCTTTGCAATCGCGGCGGCAATTATGGGCAGTATAATGCATTCCCGCAAAGACGGAGTGTTGGTTATAGTAACAATAGTCTTTGCCGCTCTTGCGTTGGTTGCCTTAATTGCAACCTTATTCACCGCGCATAATTTCTGGAAGACCTCGCAAAAGGTCAGCCGTAACGAAAACAACGCAAACACACGCCTCGGCAGAGAGTACGAAGCTAAAAAAGTCGAATTCAACGCGCTCACCGCTATATTCAGCGCTTTGAATACGGAAGAAACAACCGCAACCGAATGATATGATTTACCTTGACAACGCCGCAACAACCCCTCTGGACGAAGCGGTACTAAACAAAATGCTCCCGTTTATGCGTCGTGATTTCGGCAATCCGCAGTCACAACATTCCGCAGGCAGAGTTGCGGGCAACGCGGTTATTTCCGCGCGCGACAAAGTTGCCCGCCTTTTAGGTTGCAAAAGCGAAGAAGTCTACTTTGTTTCCGGCGGTACCGAAGCGGGCAACACCGCTTTAAAAGGGGTGTGCGCCGCGCGCCGTAAGGGGCATTTAATAGTTTCGGCAATCGAACATCCCGCGCTGATAGAAAGCGCAAAGGATATGCAAAAGTACGGCTTTGAAATAACTTTTTTAAAGCCCGATTGCCGCGGAATTGTTTCCGCGCCCAGCGTAGCCGCGTCAATCCGCCCTAATACAATTTTCTGCGCTGTTATGCACGCAAACAACGAAGTCGGCACAATTCAGCCCGTAGAAGAGATAGGTAAAATCTGCAAGGCGCACAATGTCTTTTATTATTGCGACTGCGTTCAGACCGCAGGCGTTCTGCCTTTTCCTACGGCGCATTGCAACGCTTTGGGAATTTCCTCCCACAAGTTTTACGGACCGCGCGGTTTCGGCGCAATGTATATTAAAAACGGCTCTGAAATAACCCGCCTGATTTCGGGCGGAATGCAGGAACGCGGTTTCCGCGGCGGCACGCTGAACGCCGCGGCGGTTGCGGGACTTGCCGAAGCGCTTGAAAGGGCGGTAAAAGACAGGGAGCAAAACAATAAAAAAACCGCCGTCTTGCGCGACGCGTTTTTAAAAAGAGTTTTAACGGAAATAGAGGGCGCGCGTCTCAACGGCGATGCAAAGCTGCGCCTTCCATCTAATGCCAACGTATCTTTCGAAGGTTGCGCCGGCGAAAATATTTTATTTCTTCTGGACTTGAACGGCGTCGCCGTGTCCACCGGTTCGGCGTGTTCGGCGGGCGCGGTCAGTCCCTCGCACGTGCTTACCGCAATGGGCTTGCCTCCCGAAAGAGTAAACTCCGCCGTTCGTTTTTCTTTCGGAAAATACAATACCGAAGAGGAGGTCGAAAGCGTGGTCGGCGTCTTAAAAACGGTGATAAACAGGATTCGTAAAAATTAAAAAAAGCGCGTTTTTTGATAAAATTCGTTCAAAAAACGCGCTTTTTTGAAAGGCAAAATGTCTGAAAATTCCATAAAAAGGTCTGATTTGTCCATATAAAAATGCCCGTAAAAATACAGAAACGACGCAAACCGGAGTTTGCGCCGCCTCTATATGATAAGGGGGAAAAATGAAGTTGCTACCCTTTCGGGTGAGCACTGTAAACAAGTTTTTAAATAACCGCAAAGGTTATTTACAGCTATAATTATACATAAACTGCGAAAAAAGTAAAAAAATTACGGTAATATTTTTAAAAAATTTATATTTATTAATTATGTAACAATTAATGAAAAAACTTAACAAATTTACATTATTCTGCATAAAAGGCAGGCAAAAACCGTTGAAACCAGCGTTGCAATCAACACGGCGGCAATAGGTTTAAACAATTTTTTCATTTTTAAATTTGCAAAATAAACCGCCGAAATATAAAAAACCGTCTCCGAAGACCCAAAGCAAACGCACGCGCACCGCGAAATATAGCTGTCCGCGCCGTGCGCTGCAATTATTTCGTTTAAGTAAGCCAGCGAGCCGCTTCCCGAAAACGGCTTAATTAAAACGAGTTTTGTGAGTTCTTTAGGTATTCCCAGAGCGCCGAACACGGGCGACAACAAGTTTACAAGCATTGCCGAAAGCCGCGAAGCCTCGAAAATAGCGCACATCATAAAAATCGCCGCAAGACAGGGGAGGAGCGAAACGGTGAACTTAACCGCTTCGCCTACGCCCTTTGAAAACTCGTCGTAAATTTTAACTTTTTTAAAGGCTGCAAACACGAAAACGGCAATAAAGACCGCAGGAATAATAAGCGCCGTCATTTGCTTCCGTGCCCCTTGAATTTTAGTTTAACCCCCGTATATGCTTTGTTTATCGGTTTTTTTCTGCGGGGTTTCAGCTTTTCGAGCACTAAAAATAAAACCACTCCGCAAAACGTGGAAATCGCCGTGCATATAAGCGAAGGCAAAAATATATCGAACGCCGCCGCACTTCCCGCGCTTGCCCTCAGGGCAATAACGGTGCTCGGCAACAGTTGAATCGACGTCGCGTTTATAACGAAAAGCAGTTTCTGCGCAAATTCGTTTTTATCCTTTTCAAGCTCGTTTATTGCTTTTACGGCAAAGGGGGTGGCGGCGCCGCCTATTCCCAAAAGGTTACAACTCATATTCATCGCGATATTTTCACAGGCTTCGTCGTTTTCCGTTTTAAAAATTTTTTTAGTAAGCGGTTTTAAAAGCCTTGCCGCCCCCTTTGAAAATCCGCTCTTTTCGGCAAGATTGGAAAGCCCCATCCATACCGCGTAAATGCAAAACAGTGTAAGCGCCATTGCCGCCGCGTCTTCGGCTCCACCCAAAAGGGCAGGCAAAAGTTCTGCCGGCGCAACAAAGGTGAGCGCAATCAGCGAGCTTATTAAAATAACCGTAAAAATAGCGTTCATAAACTATGTTTATGAGTTTAAAGCGGTTAATTATTCTATTTTTTGCCCTTCAGTTCTTCGTCAAGCTCGTCTAAAATAAGCTTTATGCCGTTTATCTGCGTCAGCGCCGTTTCCATCTCCTTTAAAAACACGCCGCTTTTAAACTTCGGGTAATATTTCGGCGCCCAGTTTTCGCAGGAGCAGTGTTTTTGCTTTGTTTTATTAAACTTTTGGCAAAAACCGCAATCCGTTCTCAAAAAACAGCAATAACCCTTGTTGTAAAAGGCTTTAAAGTTCCCGCAGTTAAAACATTTGTGTTCCATAATAATCCTCAAATATCTGCATATATGCAGATATAATAATTATAATCTGTATATTTACAGAAGTCAAGAAAAATCTGCAAATATGTAGCAAAATATTCATGAGGTGAGTTGTGAGAAAATACGGGGAAACGTTTAAAGAACAAAGGATATTGCGGGGGAAAACGCTTAAAGAAATAGAAGCGGCTACCGGAATAAATAATGGTAATTTAAGTCGCTACGAAAGGGACGAGGTTGTTCCGAGCATATATATCTGTGAATTGCTTGCGGACTATTATGGAATTACCTTAGACGAGCTTATCGGGCGCGACGTCGTGGGCGAAACGGTTACCGATAAAACGAGTTCAAAGTAATTTACTTTTTAGCGCCGCTGTGCTATACTTTTGGGGAAATTAAACGGAGAAAGTTCTTATATATGAAAGAAAAGTTTTATTTGACGACCGCAATAACCTATACTTCGGGCAAGCCGCACATTGGCAATACTTACGAAAGTATATTTGCCGATGCTATCTGCCGCTTTAAGCGCGCGCAGGGCTACGACGTGTATTTTATGACGGGCACCGACGAGCACGGACAAAAGGTGGAACAGAAAGCCGCCGAAAAGGGCGTTACCTGCAAGCAGTTCGTTGATGAGGTTGCGGGCGAGGTTAAGCGCATTTGGGACTTGATGGGCGTTTCTTACGATAAGTTTATCCGCACGACGGACGACTATCACGTGGACGCGGTTAAAAAGATATTTACTAAACTTTATAAGCAGGGCGACATATATAAGGGCGCATACGAAGGATTATATTGCACCCCGTGCGAAAGCTTTTGGACGGAGAGCCAGCTTGTCGGCGGCAAATGTCCCGATTGCGGCAGGGAAGTTAAGCCTGCGAAGGAAGAGGCGTATTTCTTTAAGATGGGCAAATACGCCGGCAAACTTGTAAAGCATATCGTCACCCACCCCGATTTCATTTTGCCGGTTTCGCGCAAGAACGAGATGATGAACAACTTTTTGCTTGCGGACGAATTCATCGGAAAGTCTGATAAGGAGCTTTTGGAGCTTATCGAGGCGGGTCAACTAAAGACCAAACTGCAGGATTTGTGCGTTTCGCGCTCTACGTTTAAATGGGGCGTGCCTGTGGAATTCGATGAGCGCCATGTGGTTTACGTCTGGCTGGACGCGCTCACCAATTATATTACTGGCGTAGGTTACAACCCCGAAGGAAGTTCTGAAAAGTACAAAAAACTGTGGCCTGCGGACGTGCACGTTATAGGAAAAGACATAATACGTTTTCACACCGTTTACTGGCCGATATTTTTGATGGCTTTGGGCGAACCGTTGCCGAAATGCGTTTTGGGACACCCGTGGCTTTTGCAGGGCGGCGACAAGATGTCCAAGAGCAAGGGGAACGTTATGTACGCCGACGATATGACTGAAATTTTCGGCGTTGACGCGGTTAGATACTTCGTTTTACATGAAATGCCTTACGCCGACGACGGAATAATAACCTGGGAACTAATGTGCGACAGAATAAATTCAGACCTTGCCAACGTGTTGGGCAATCTGTTAAAACGCACCGTTTCGATGACAAACCAATATCTGGGCGGAGTAGCAAAAAAGACGGGTGCCGAAGAGGAAACAGACAAGGACTTTGAAAGCGTTATTAACGGAACTTACGCAAAGGTTGCCGCCAGAATGGACGAATACAAAGTTTCCGACGCGATGGATAACCTTTGGGCGCTTTTCAGACGGGCGAACAAATATATAGACGAAACCACGCCCTGGCTTTTGGCTAAGGACGAGGGCAAAAGAGAAAGACTTTCGGAAGTTTTATATAATTTGCTTGTTTCTTTGGACGTGGGCGCAAATTTGCTTCGTGCGTTCACGCCTTTAGCCGCGGAAAAGATTTTAAAAGAAATCGGTGCGGTCGAAAGCGATTATAATAGCAATAAGCGCGTTACGGAATATAAAGTAACCGCAACCCCCGCAACCTTGTTCGAACGCGTTAAGTTTGAAGATATCAAGGGGGCAATAGAAAAAATAGAGGAGAAACAGCGTATGGAAGCGATGCCCGTAAGCGAGGAAAAAAAGGAAGAAATAACGATTGACGACTTTGGAAAGATTGAAATGCGCGTTGGAAAAGTAATCGCGTGCGAAGCGGTTAAAAAGAGTAAGCTTTTGCACGAAACGATTAAAGTCGGTTCGCGCACGCTTTCGGTTCTTTCCGGAATCGCAAAATATTACACCGCCGAAGAGATGGTGGGCAAAAAGGTGATTGTCGTTTGCAACCTGCCGCCGCGCGAGATGAAGGGGATTTTGAGCGAGGGCATGGTGGTGTGCGCGGAAGCGCCCGACGGCACGCTTTCTTTGGTTGCGCCCGAAAAGGATTTGCCGGACGGGAGCCTTTTATCGTGAGATATATCGACGTGCATTGCCACTTGGACGGCGGGCACTTCGGCGGTTTGGGCGGGCTTTTTGCGCGGCTTAAAGAGCTTGGCGTTGAAAAGGTTGTTGCCGCGGGGTTCGACTTGCAGTCGAGCGAATTTTCGTACAGACTTGCAGAAGAGTACGAAGGCGTTTACTTTACTGCGGGGTTTCACCCGACGGAGCTTAAAAAATATAAGGAGGGCGACCTTGAAAAAATAGCCGCGCTCGCCGCGCACGAAAAGTGCGTTGCGATTGGCGAGATTGGGCTGGATTATCATTATCCCGACACAAACAAGCCGTTACAACGCGAGATATTCGGGGCGCAATTGGATTTGGCGGACAAGCTTGGCTTGCCCGTTGTGATTCATTCGCGCGATTGCGCCGAGGATATGACGGAGTTTTTAAAGGAAAACGCGGCAAAACTGAACAGCGGCGCGCTGTTGCACTGCTATTCTCATTCACCCGAAATTGCGCTTGAATTGCAAAAGCTGGGCGTTTATTTTTCTTTCGGCGGAACAAGCACTTATTCGGGCAGCAAAAGGGCGCGAAGAACTATTGCCGCGTTAAACGCAGAGCGCATTTTAACCGAAACGGACAGCCCGTATCTGCCGCCGAAATCCAGGGCGGGCACATTCCCCAATACCCCCGAAAGCATACCCGAAATTCTGCAGAATATCGCGGATATCAGGGGGGTAACCGCCGAAAATATGGCAAAAACCGTATGGCAAAACGCGCATAATTTATTTAAAAAGCTTGGTAACCGATAACATAAGAATTTATATATCGAAGGCCCTGAGCCGGTAAAGCAATATTGGTAAAGGCGGGGAAGTGACGGTTTTCCAAAGGTTTGAAAAACACTTCTGCATTTGCGTGGGCAAAGCGCAGGCCGCGCTATTGGAACAGGCGTTGGAACTTCTGCGACGACGATAGCGTGGAAAGATTTTTTTCCGTGAAGAGGCGTGTGAAAGTTAAATGGGCGTGAAACTTTGAGAAAAAGTCGAAGCCCGCGGACGTTAAGTCCGCGGGCTTTTTTTGCGTTTGTCAGGCAAACGGATTAAAACCGTTTACAATCTTAGTTTCGGCTGTTATAATTAAGTTATACTTTTTTAAAGCGGGTAAATTATGGAAAACGACGTAAAGACCGTACTTCGGGAAACGGGTTTCGGATTTAAAAAGAAGTTCGGGCAGAACTTTATAACCGACAAAAATCTGCTTGCAAGTATAGTTTCGCTTGCAGGGGTAACCGCAACCGACACGGTTGTGGAAATAGGTTGCGGGGCGGGCACTTTAACGCGCGCGCTGGCGGAAAAGGCAAAGCGGGTTGTTGCGTTCGAGGTGGATAGAACTCTTGAACCGGTTTTGGCGCAAACGCTTGCGGGATTTGAAAACACGGAGGTGGTCTTTAAGGACTTTTTAAAGGTGGATTTGGCTGCGTTCGAAGATGAATACGGCGAATACTCCGTGGTGGCGAACTTGCCTTATTACATCACCACTCCGCTTATAACAAAGCTTTTAGACGGCGGCAAAAAGTGCAAAAGTCTTGCCGTTATGGTGCAGGAAGAAGTTGCCGAAAGGCTGTGTGCAAAGGAAAACACCCCCGAATATGGCGCGATTACTGCGGTTGTGGCGTACCGTGCGCGGGCGGAAATTATTAAGAGGGTGCCCAGGACGATGTTTACGCCGCGCCCCAACGTTGACAGCGCGGTGGTAAAGCTGACGGTTGAAGACGGAAGAATTGCGGCGGATGAAAACGTTTTTAAAAAGACGGTGCACGCGGCGTTTTCGTCGCGCAGAAAAACGCTTGTAAACAATTTGATGAGCGTGTTTAAAACGACGAGGGAACAGTCCGAAGCCGCGCTTTTAAAATGCGGGATAGATTTAAAGGCGCGGGGCGAAACGCTTTCGCCGCAAAAGTTTGCCGACCTTTCAAAAGAGATTGAAAAGTTTTTATGAACAGTATAATAAAATGCGCCCCGCGGATTGTTGCCGCGGGGCGTTGTTTTTTTAATTAAGTTTTACGCCGATTTTTTCAAAAGAGCTTTATTCCCCATTATTTCGATAGTTATGATATCGTTTTCAAGCGTGCACTTGGTTTCGATGCCGTTTGCCGCAACGGTGAGTTCGGTTCCGTTGAGAGTCCAGTCGAAAGGCACTGTAACCGTGTTGGTTTCGGAAACATGCATTTTTTGTTCGCCTTTGCCGTCGGGGTTGAGCGTAAAGACTATGTAATCTTCCGTTATTTCCATGTCTTCGTCGGTTACGTAATGTAGTTTTCCGCTTTCTTCAACTGCGTAAAATTTGTAGGTTCCCGCCACTGAATTTTCGCCGTTTCCGCACGCTGCAAGGCATACGCACATTAAAATTGCGGCAACAGCCGCGGTTAACGCAGTTAAAATCTTTTTCATATTTCTACCTCAAAGTTTATATTTGCTCCGTATCCGAAACACGCAAGAAATTATACGTTAAAATCTTCGGCAGGTGAATTTGCTACATCAAAATATGATGTATATAAAGTAAATTGCATAATAAAGTGGGATAAGATTTTGATGTGGAAAATACGGTTAAGAGGAATCTGCCGCTTGAAAACGTTGCGAGGCGGATAGGGTACAATCTTAAAGACGCAAGAATTTACAAAGGGATGACGCAACGTGAAGTTGCCGGAGTAATGCGGATGACCCAGCAGCAGTATTCACGTTTTGAGAACGGCGTTTTCGAACTGAATTATGAGCAGATTTTATTCTTGTGTAAGTTGTTTGAAATCACTCCCAACGAATTATTCGACGTGTGAACGGTTAATACTTTAAATAAATCGATAAAAATATATCGATAAATAGTTGACAAGCGGTTTTCCGTATGATAATATATGAGTGTAAAGTTTGACAGAGGGAGTAATTGGCGCGGCAACGCGTTAACTCGTCCGCCATCACGGCGCTTTGCGCCCGGGCAGTTTTGACAATGAGACTCGCAACTACTTTTTGCAGTGTGCGGTTTTTTATTTTCCGCACATTATGATGAGTATGGTGCGGGCTTTTTTTATTCCGTGGTTTTTGAACATCGCGCGCGTTTATAAAAACCGGAAAGCTGAGCCGGATGAACTTTGTTAAGCTTTGCGAATATAATAATTTTTGAGGTATTTAAAATGATTTACAGCGCACTTACTGCAGTACTGTTTCTGGCGGTTATTGCCGTCGGCGTGGTGCTTATCGTTCGCAATATTTTAATTGCGAAAAGCTTTTTGGGAAAAGGGAAGAGCTTGGGAAAGAAAATTCACTCCGCAATTCCGCTTGCCATTATTGCCGCGGGGCTTATGCTTTTGATATTAATTCCCGGTTCGTTCCACACGGTGGATGCGGGCACGGTTGCCGTTGTTAAGGAGCTTGGCGTTATTAAGGAAGTTGAATCGCCCGGCACGTATTTCGACTTCTGGCTGACGCGCAAGTATGAAAAATACGACGCGAAAGTTCAGCAGGTTGACATAAGAATGGACGCATACACCGCCGACGCGCAGTCGATGGATATTAATATGGTGGTGCAGTTTCAAATTCGTCAGGACAAAGTTGAAGAAATCGCGCTCAATTACGGCGGGCTGGAAGCGCTTACCAACCGAATTCAGAGCGTTGCGATAGAGCGCACTAAGGCTACGCTTTCACAGTATCAGGCGGAAAAGCTTATTGAACAGCGCAACACTATTTCGCCCACGGTGGAAAAGGAAATTTCCGACGCGATAGGCGACAAGTATTACGTAACCTTTAACAGCGCGGTTCTGACGGACATAACCTTCTCCGACGCATTCGAGGCGGCGGTTGAAGCCAAAATGATGGCTCAGCAGGAAAAACTGCAGGCGCAGTATGAAAACGAAAAGAAGAAGGAACAAGCGGAAACGGCTCTTTACGTGGCCGAACAGGAGGCTAAGGCGCTTGTGGCAAAGGCTCAGGCGCAGGCAGACGCGCAAATAGCGACGGCTAAGGCTGAAGCGGAATCTATTATGCTTAAAAGCGTTGAGATTGCGAGGATGCTCGGTTATGAAGTTGAAACCGTAAACACGCCGGTTGAAGGCGCGGAAAACGAGACTGTGACAACTTATATCATTAAATTTACGACTGACCACGACGGTAAGGACATTGCGGAATATATGAAATATATAGAGTATATGTCAAAATGGGACGGTAAACTCCCTCAGGTTGTGGGCGACGGCAACGGGTTTATGATTACCATTCCCGGAATAAGCGGCGGCGACACGGAAAGCGGAACAAAACCGTAAAACGGGTTGAAAGCGGGCATAACCTTTATTGCTTTTGTTTGGTTGGATAGTGCTTATGAACGCGCCGATTAAAGAGAAGTACGAAAATTTTTGAAAATAGGTTAGCGTTCCTGAAAAGAATATGAGAAAATAGTAGTGTAATTTAAAGAGCGGCGCGGATAAATTATCCGCGCCGCTTTTTTGTTTAGCTTAAAAATTATAATTCAATACCGAGAAGAGACTCAAGCGTTTCGTCATACAGCCGTGCAAGGGCAATAAGATTTTCATATTCCGGTCTTGATACGTTGTTTTCCCAATCGCTTATGTTTGACTGTTCAATACCGAGAGTGTCGGCAACCTGCTTTTGCGTTAAGTTGCATTGTAGCCGCAATTTGCGAAACCTGCTTCCGAATTCCATAGATAAAATATACCAAAAAGTCAGTGTTTACCTGACAAATATGTGTGGTACACATATAATTACGGATATAAAAATCCGGTTATAAGGGTGCATTATGAAATATTCAGAGCGGACGGGTGACAAAAGTTTTGATAAGGCGGAGGGATTTCCAAGTTAAAACAAAATATAAAATCTTTGAAGAAGATTAGAGGGATTTTAATAAAGTATTTAAAAGAAATAAATAAACTTACGGCGCGGTACAAACAGGTGACCGCGCCGTTCCGATTTAAAAACACGCCATTATATGCAGTTAATTCAAAAAGTGTTCTAAACTTGTTTTTGCGGGAATACATTAAGGTAGACTTAAAAATTCGGAGGAAGATATGGAACAGGAACTTGACTATGCCGAGATGCTGGAAATTCCCGTAAACACGGTTAACGTAGTAAAAAAGAAGGGGCTTAACCTTTTTAAGCGCAGAACCGAAAAGGAACAGCCGCAGGAAGAGGAGCTTAAAGATATGGTGGTGGAGAACGTGAACGAGCGCATGGGCGCTTACGTTTATGCCGAGGACGTTTCCGACCCGCCCGTTGAAGAAAAGAAAAAACGTTTTGACTGGCTTAATAAGGATAAGGGTACGATAGTGCTCATATCCGAGCTTGCGGCGGCGTGCGCGCTTGCCGTGGCAATTTTTCTGACCAATCTGTTTATGCCGTCAAGCCTTATAAATACTTTTGTCGGGGCGCTCGGTTCGGGGGCACCCGCTGCCGAGCCGGCGTATACCGATTTTACATTGACTTCGGTAGTTTCCGATTTTTCGGACGCTGAAATAACCGTTGCGGAAAACGGAGTGCTTTCCTTTACCGCAGAGGGCGCAGTTTATCCCGTATGCAAGGGTAAAATTTCTTCCGTAACGGAAAAGGACGGAAAGTATACCGTGCAGATTGCGCACACTTCAACTTTTTCGAGCGTGATTACGGGGTTAACGCAGGTGTATTCGGCAAACGGCACCGAGGTTGCGGCAAATCTTCCTTTCGGATATTCCGACGGCAGCGGCGAAGTGCAGGTGTCTATGTACGACGGCGAGACGCTTTTGAACTGCTATAAACTTTCGGGTGAAGTTCCCGTCTGGAATTCGTGAAATTAACCGTTCATCCGCTGTTTCTTCTGGTCGGGCTGTTGTCTGCGCTGTTCGGCGGGTTGCCGATGTTCATAATTTCGGCTGTGACCGCGCTCCTGCATGAGTGCGGTCACATTTTTTGCGCGGCGAGAATGGGCTTCGAGTGCAAAAACATAAAGCTGATGCCTTACGGCGCGGCGGCGGTGTGCGACATAGAAGGAATTTCACCCAAAGACGAAATCAAGCTTGCGCTTGCCGGACCTTTGGTAAATTTAATACTGTGCATTGCCGTTGCGGGGCTGTGGTGGTTTTATCCCGTGACTTACGCCTATACCGATACGGTGTTTGCGGCAAACGCCTCGATGCTGATAATAAATCTTTTGCCGGCTTATCCTTTGGACGGAGGAAGAGTGGCGGGGGGCGCGCTGACCAAATTTTTAAAACCGAAAACCGTCAACCTTGTGTTGCGCGGGGCGGCTCTCGTGTTTGCCGCGGCGCTTTTGGTTGTGTTTTTTGTGTGCGGTTACAATGTTTCGGCAATAACATTTTCTTTAATGCTGGCGTGCTCGGCTTTTGAAAAGAGTCCGCCTGCGCAAAAAATAAATTTTGCCGCGAAGAAGAAAAAGCGCGGCAGGGAAATCAAATATATTATTTTAGACGAAAACGCGACCTTTCGCGACGCTTTAAGGTTTGTTGATAGCAGCAGATATCTGGTAATTCAGATTTACGGCGAAACTTTTCTGGATGAAATAACCGAGGACGAACTTTATGAGCGGCTTATGAATTGCGGAATTTACGACAGAATTTTAAGTTCGTAAAACTGCCCGCCAGTGCGTAAATTTATATTATAAGGTGATTTGGGTTACTTATTCAAAAATGAGTCTTTGAAAATTGCACCGTCTATATCCTGCGTTAAAACGCGTTTGACGCACTCCTTTCCGAATTCCACAGCGTCTTCCGCGGCGCCTGCAAGCGAGGAAAAATCATAATCGCATTTGTAGCTTTGCCGCTTTGTGCGGAAGAGCTGGCGCGTGTAGTTAAAATGCCTTTTCAAGCACCGTTCAACGCCGGTGACGGTTATCTGCGGGGCGACGGGTTTAATTGTATCGTATACGGGGCCCGTGCACGAAAGTACCGTATCGCGCGGCAATATGCTGCGGCGGACGTGATAAAATTTGCTGATGAATAATCCCAGGTCCGCTTCGAAACGCTGGTGAAGAAAGGGCCCCTTGTGGGAATATTCGTAGGCGTAGACAACGGGGTGAAGTTTGCTGTCAAGCGCATAGTGCGCGGCAAAACCCGCCGCATATGAGGGGTTACCCCGACAGATAACGCTGAAAAGTTCTTCGGGGTCCATACGGTGAATTTCGCTGCCTAAGTTGGATTTTGAAAATTTGAAGTTATAAGTGAAAAATATATCGCCGCCCTGCGCGCCCAAAAGGTACAGGGGCTTTGATTTTATCTGGGATTTTAAACTTCCGTCAAGGCGTTCGAAAATTTTTTCCGCCGCCACGGAATGTGAAAAATAATCGGGCATATTATAAGTTTTGCCGTTTTCCGTAAAATAAATACTGCTGAATATAGCCCGCATCTTCGCCGAAGAGCTTTTGGAAGTATTCCGTAATTTTATTCCTGTCGGTTAGTTCGCCTGCAAAGTCTTCGTGATAGACTTTTTCTATCCACGTGTCCACAGGAAATGAGTCGCGCCGCGAAAAACCGAAAAGCGATATGCAGTCGGCAACCTTGCCGCCGACTCCCTTATAAGTTAAAAGTTCGCGCTTTAAGTCCGGCGTGGAAAGACTGTCGAGATGGGTTATGCCCTCTTTAAAAACGCGGGCGGAGGTTTCGGCGAGGTAACCGTCGCGGTAGCCGCAACCGCATTCCTTAAAGAATTCCTTGCCGGCCGAAGCGAGTTTTTCGGAGGAGGGGAAGGCGTAATATTCTTCGCCCATAAATTCCCGTTTTTCGCCCAGCCCCCCGCATATGCACGAAATGATGCCCTTTATGCGCGGGATATTGTTGTTTTGCGAAATTATAAAGGAATAGAGCATTTCTTCCTTGTTCTGGTTTAAAAGCCGCAATCCCTTTGAAAGGTCGGCATAACGCGTTAACTGCGGTATATTATGGGTTTTTGCACGTTTTACAATGCTTTTATAGTCGTTGTTTAAATCGAAATAGTTATAAAAATAATCGCCGTCGCCGTCAGCGCACTCGATTATAGTTTTATTGCCGTCTGCGTAAACGTGGCACGCTTTATCCGCGGAAAGTACCGCATATCCCTTGCCGAACTTATGAAAACGGAAAATCTGCCCGCATTCGAGCACTGCTTCGGGGTTAAAATATTCACTGTCGTAATCGATTTTCATTTGTGTTTCCTCATTAAAAAATACAGCCTTTAACGGGCTGTATTTTATCATTTTTTCAACATTGTTGACAAGCGTTTTAGCTATATTAAAACTTAATCTTCCAATCCCAGCAAGTAATCGGCGGATACGCCGAAAAATTTGGCTATGGCAATAATAGATAAGGCGTTCGGGATACGCTGTCCGTTTTCCCAATAATATACCGCGGATTGAACGCTCCCTATATTTTCGGCAAGTTGTTTTTGCGTAAGACCTTTCTCAAGTCTTAATTCTTTTAATCTCTCTCTGAACTTTTCCATAGCAAAAATATTATAGAATAATATCACAAAAAAGATTGACAATATAACAATTGTGATTTATAATTAAAATCACAAAAAGGATTAGGGAGGGCTTGAATGCAATCCGTTATAAAGGAAATCTATTTAGATAATTGCAGTTATTCGAAAAAATCAAACTCAGTGACGAATATTGGAAAATGCAAGAAGAATATGATGAAATTTTTGAAAAACTTTTAAAGGGTGCTACAAGAGAGCAACAAGATTTATTAAACGCATTGTTTGAAACCGGCGGCGGAGGGCTTGAATGCTTATCGGGAGAAATAAATTTTGCAGAAGGTTTTAAACTTGGTGTCCGTCTTGTTGCGGAGGCATATGAATAAACCGCGGCGCGTTATTAAACGCGCCGCGGTTTATTTGAATCTTAAATTTGTTAGCCTGAAAAAGAGACGGCGGCGGAGCCCGCGCTGACGGAAACCTTTATTTTTTTGCCGCCTGTTCCGCTCTGCGTTTCAAGCCCCGTGCAACTGCCGGCGCTTACGTCCACAACGGCGTCGTATTCCTGTCTGTTGCCCGCAAAGCCGAGGACGGCGGCCCCTGCCGCAACTTTTATTTCGGTATCGGGGCAGGTTATTTTATCCGTTTCGACTCTGCCTGCGTTTACCTCGCAAAAGAGCTTGGTGCAGGTTATATCCCCTATGTCGGCAAGCCCGGCGTTTACGGTTACTTTAAAGTTCTGACCGGTTATTGCGTTTGTTTTGAACATACCTGCGTTTACGTGCGCCGTAATATCGGCGTATTCGCCGTCGGCAAGTATGACCGAACCCGCGTTGAGACGGACTGTTACTTTATAAGCCGTGCCTATGGGGAGTTTTATTATTGTGTCGGGAATGGTTGCGCCCCAGGTGAATGTAAACCAATGATGTTTGTTTACAACCATTTTAAGCGTGCCGCCTTCGTTTTCGGTTATTGTAGAAGTATAGCCGTTTGCGACGGGGTAGGTTATTTCTATTCTGTCGCCGTCGTATAATTCCGTTTTTAAACTGCCGGCATCGACGTCGATGTCTATTGCCGTGTTTACGTTTTCGGCGGTGAACGTTTTTTCTTCGAATTCAGGTACGAACGACCAGCCGTTTAATCCGAGCGCGATTACAAGCACCGCGATTCCTATACCGAGTATTACGCAACCTGCGATTATTACCTTAACGAATCCTTTCATTTAATACGCCCTCCTGCCGCATAAAAAATTTTTGAGCCATCTGAAGAAACCCGTAAACAGTTTCCACATTAAAGATATAAGTTTGAAGAAAAGCGGCATAATTATTAAACTCAGCCCGAAAAGCACTATGCCGGTCCCCAGAGTAATTGCGCCCGAGGCAACGTTTGTGAACATTTCGCCTATGCCCGAGCCTATCATAGCAACGGAGCTTATCAGCAGACCGAACGGTGCGGCGCAAAACCCGATTGTTATACCTATCATACCAATTATAACGCCGAATATGGGCACGCAGAAGACTATGCACAGGAGCACGAACAGAAAAGTATAGCCGCCGTCCTGTTTTTGTTGCGGCTGCGGGGAATGTGAGCTCCTGTTGTAACCGCTTTCGTAATATCCGTCGTCATAACAGTCGGTTTTTCTTGTGCGCCCGCCGTTGCGGGGTTCGCTGTACCGCTCGCGTTCGGCTCGGCGCTTTTCTTTTTCCGCACGGCGTTCTTCGCGCGCCTGTTCCCTTTCGGCGCGGCGGTCTTCTCTGTAACAGCCGCGGCTGTCTGCACCGTATGCGTCGTGTTTTTCACCGTGCGAAGAGTAACTTCCGTATTCCTCGCGGTTTTCCGCCAGTATTCTCTGCGCCGCGTCGTAAGGAGCGCCGAAGTCGTCTATTATTTCGCGTTCGGAAAAGCCCGCGTCGCGCCTGTCGGCGTAAGCTTCGGCGTAGTAATCGAGTACGCGCCGTCTTTCGCCGTCGGATACGCACAGCAAATTGGCTTTAAGTTCGTCGCGCCATTCGTTGTAGGTCATAATCTGCCTCCGAAAAGTTTTTTGTAAATTACGTTAATTTCCTGTAAGTCGCTTCTGCCTTCCAAAAGCCGTTTTAAACCGACGTTGGTAATTTTGTAATACCGCCTGAGCCTTCCGCTGTATTCCGCAGTGCGCGTGGTCAGGCACCCCGCCGCTTCCAGTCTCTTTAAAATAGGATAAAGAGTGCTTTCGGAAACTTCGATAACGCCTTGCAGGTCGCTTATGATTTTGTAGCCGTAGCTTTCGCCTTTGCTTATGGCGTGCAGTACGCATACGTCCAAAATTCCTTTTTTGAGTTGAATATCCATAGAAAAGTCCTTGCTTCGTTAAAATCTCTGCGCTAATGCTCCGCTACGTATAATACTATACATTGCATAGTATAAAAAATCAAGCGTTTTTATAAAGTTTTTTTAAAAATTTTTTTGCCGCTTCCGCCGTTGTATTATTTAAAAATTATTACTTAAAATAATTTTATGGCAAAAGGAAAAAGAACGGATAACGAAAAACGAAATATGAAAGAGCCGCCGCGCGGAGAAGAGACCTTGGCTGCGCAGAAGGAAAAATCTGCCGTACAACCCGAAATGCAAAACGACGGAGAGGAACGTAAGCCGCAAAAAAACGCGGACGGCGGACGGGATAGCAAGGAGAGCGCCGGACGGGGAGGCTGTGAAAATAAGAACGGAAAAACTTCGGATTTGCAGGAAAACGTTAAGTCGGTAAAAAGCGTGCTGACGTCCGAGGATATTCTCGTTTTCGAGTTTGAATCGGAAAACGGCAAAAAATTCGCCGCGATTTTTGCCGACGGACTTATCGATAAGCAACTTTTGGGCGAGCTTGTGGCAAAGCCCTTGCGTGACGCGCCTAAGGACGCCGGTTACGGTGAAATCAAGCTTTTGCTGGCGTCGCCGGAGGTTAAGGACGGCACCGACACCGCAGGGGCCGTAAAGGAAATTTCGGGCGGGAACGCGGTGCTGTATATCGACGGCGTAAGCGATTATATAATAATAGGCGTAAAGAGTCCGCCGGTAAGGGCGGTTGCCGAACCGCCGACGCAAGTTGCCGTTCACGGCCCGCGCGAAGGATTTATTGAAGATATAAAAATAAATCTGGGACTTATAAGAAAGCGCGTAAAAACGGAAAAACTGCAGGTAAAGACAATTACTACAGGTAAAAAATCGGAAACGGCGGTTGCGATAGTTTATATTGACGGAGTGTGTCCCGAGGGGCTCCCCGAAAAAATAGAAAAAGAGATTAACGAAAACAAGATAGACATAGTTCCCGATTCGTCGTACGTGTCGCAATTTATAACAAAACGCCCGCGGTCGCTGTTCAAGCGGTGCGGAACTACCGAAAAGCCGGATATTTTCTGTGCAAAGATTTGCGAGGGCAGAGTAGGCGTAGTTGTGGACGGTTCGCCGATATGTCTTACCGCGCCTTATATGCTTGTGGAGGACTTTCAGTCCGTTGAGGATTATTATATAACTTCCTACCGCGCCACAACGCTTAGGCTTTTAAGGATTATTTCGCTGTTGATAGGGATTTTTCTCCCCGCGCTTTATATCGCGGCGCAGTTGTTTAAAATTCAGATTATACCCTTTCAACTGCTTTTGAAAATTTCGAGTTCGGTTGCCGGACTTGCGCTTTCGCCCAGCGTGGAGATGTTTTTGACGCTGTTTGTGTTGGAGGTGTTGAACGAAGCTTCGATAAGAATGCCGAAATACGTTGGGCTTGCGTTGTCGGTTGTGGGTGCTTTGGTTTTGGGCGACACTGCGGTTAAGGCAGGAATAATTTCCACTCCGGCTATAATAATCGTTGCGTTTTCTGCAATAGGATTATATACGGTGCCCAACAACGTGGAAACGACTACGACGCTCAGATGGTTGTTTTTGATAATTGCGGGAAGTCTTGGACCGTTCGGAATCGTAGTTTTGTGCGGGTACATTATAACGTATCTTGTAACGGAACAGGATTACGGCGTGCCGCTGGTTGCGCCGTTTGCGCCGCTTATAAAAAACGATTTGTACGACGGTTTGGTAAAAGCCGATATGTATACGTTGGGAACGCGTCCCAAAGTATTTAATACCAAAGACAAGGTGCGCCTTAAAAGGTTAAAGACGCAAAAATCTTCCGGAGGCGGAAAAGATAAATGAAAATCAGCGTAAGACAGATTTGTTTTATAATGTTTGCGTATACAGCGGCTACAAAATTGCTGCTGTTTCCCACGGTTCTGAGCCTTGACTGCGGCAGGGATTTGCTTTTGCCGGCTTTAATTAATTTTGTTATATGCGGAATCGTTGTGTGGAGTTTAAGCTATCTTTCTTCGCGCACCGAAAAAACTTTTTTTCAGCTTTTGGAAGGAACTTTCGGAAACGTTTTTGCTCGCATAATTTACGCATTGTTTGCTGTTATGTTTATGTTTGCGGCAGTTTTGCCGGTGTTTGAACAAAAACAATACGTGCATGCGATTTTTTACGACACAACGCCGTCGTTTACGGTTTTTTTGCCCTTTTTTGTTTTCTCGGTTTACGCCGCAAGCAAAAAATTCACCAATATAGGCAGATGCGCCGATATTTGTATGCCTATTTTTACGGTATGCATATTCGCGATTTTTGCAATGTCTTTTCTGGAAGTGGAATGGGGCAATCTTATGCCGATGTTCAGAACTCCCGCAAACAGAATTTTCGGTTCTTCGCTTGGAACGGCTTATTCGTTTGTGGAGCCTTGCTGGCTTTTGATGTTTATGGGACATTACAAATATAAAAAAGGGGACGCGGCTAAAATTACTTTTTCCTATGCGGGCGGAGCCGCCGCCGTGCTGTTGTTTTTGGCTGTATTTTACGGCATTTACGGCGCTATAACTCCTTCGCGCACGTTTGCCTTGGCGAGAATTTCGCTGTTTTTCCCCGCAATAGAAACTATGGGCAGAATCGATTTGATACTTTTGTTAGTTATGGAAATCGTCATGCTCTTTGCGGTTGTTCTGAACATTCAGCTTGCGGTGCATTGCATCGCCTCAGTAATAGGCGTAAGCGGGTACGGACCTGTTTCGCTGGCGGTCAACCTTGCGATAGGCGCGGTTGTGGTTTTTACTTCGAATATGTATCAGGACGTTTACACCGTTTATTTCAAGTGGCTGTGGATTATGTTCATTGCGTTCGCGGTGGCGTTTCCGTTGCTTGCCTGGACGCTTAAAAGGAGGAGAGAATGAAAAAGGTACGAAAGAAATTCGGTTTCAGCAAGATTTCGGTAGTCGTTTACTGGCTGGCGTTTCTGGCGCTTACTTTTCTGTTTTTTACAAATGATTTCGGGCTTGTGGATATTCATAAAACGTCTATCATCACCGCAGTGGGAATCGATTGCCCTGAAGACGAAGTGTTGGTCACCGCGGAAATCGCCGTGCCGCAACCTTCGCAGAGCGGCGAAAATATAAAGTATACGCAGGTACAGGGCAGCGGACTTACCATTGCCGACGCTATGAATGAAATAAATGCGAAAACGGGGTTTTATCCCAAATTGCAGTTTTGCAAATTAATACTTGTGGGCGACAGTTGCGCCGACAACAAGTTGTTCCGCGTGCTGGGGTGTTTTTACAGAAAAAATTATTCCGAACTTACGGCGCTTGTGGCAATGTGTAAGGGGAACGCCGCCGATATGCTGGCTATGACGTCGACTACGACTCAGATGACAAGCGAAGCGATTAGGAAAATTTTATCCGACGAAATAGAAAAATCGGCGAACGCAAATTCGGCAAACCTGAAATCGATTGCAATGACTCAGTATTCCGAAAGCGAAGCGTGTTATATGCCGTACGTCGAAACTATTAAACCGGGGACGTCCGCCGACGGCGGCGACGGCGATAACGTGGGCGGCGAAAGCCCCGACGGTTCGCAGAGCGGAAATCAACAGGGTTCGGGTTCTTCAAGCGGCGACGGAGGTTCGTCCGGGAACGGAGGCGGAGGACAGAGCGGGCAGAGCGGTTCTTCCGGCGGTCCGCAGAGCGGAGAGCCTGTGGATTTTACCGCAAGAAAGACGGCTTATTTTTCCAAGGGGCACTTTAAAGGGGTGTTGGACGAAAGACAGTCGTTTGCCCTTGCCGTTTTAAAAAGCGACATACGGCTTGCCGTGTTGCCGTGCGATTCTTCCGACGGAACCCACTACACACTTGGGTTGAAGGATATAAAAGCGGGGGTAAAACTGGATATCGAAAACGGAACGCCCTCGGTAACTTTCAATTTTTCGGCAAACGCGCAGATTCAGGGGGCGAGGGTGCCGATGGACCCCGATAAAATTATAGAGGACGACGACGTTAAAAAAGACGTTCTGAAAGGTGCGAAGGAGGCGTTGCAGGAGAGGATGTCGGCGCTTTTCGAAACCTGCAAAACAAGCGGCGCGGACGTTCTGGGGCTTAAGGAGCAGCTTTATAAAAAACCTGCGGGATATTACGAAGCGTTTAAAGACGACCTTTTAACGCGCGTTCAGACTAAGTATGAAATTGATATAAGCAGCGCAGGATGATTTAAAAACCGCCGCGGGCAATGCCCGCGGCGGCGTTTTGGTCGGGACGGTAATATCCAGCGGTTACGACGCGTTTACGTGCGCTAAAGCTTCGATAATGAGCTTGGATAAAACCTGTATGTCGCGTTCGGTTATTTCTTCGCCGGCGTTTGCCGAAAGGATTTCGGCGGCGCGGCTTGCGCCGCCGCCGGTAACGTCCTTTGCAATGGCTTCCGAAATGAGTTTTGCAACCTTTTCAACGTTTTCGGCGGGCACATATCCTTCGATTAACGCGGATATTACTCCCTCGGAGGCGGTTAAGCCGTTCTTTTTTTCGCGCACGAACTGTTCGTATAAAACGAACGTAAGAGTTGCCGCCGCGCCAACCGAAATTCCGTGTTCGAGTACGGAAACGTAGTTTAATATCAGGTATTCGAAACTCATATTTTTTAAAGCCGCGTACGCCGCGTAAAACAGCGTTCCCAAAATGAAAGGCAAAAACGTTATAAGTTTTCTGTTCAGTTTTTTAAGGAACGTAAGCTTGCACAGCTGAACGGCGGCAAACGTAAGCGCGGCAAGGCACAGTACGTCCAGACCGTAAAAGGTAAAAGCGTCTATTATTTCGATAATCGTCATAAATCTCCTCTGCGGACAGGCGCCCGACGCGCCGCCGTATCCGAAATAATTTTTTCTTTTCACCCGACGGTTGATTTTTAACGCGTTTTAAGAGGTATGAAACGGTTTTTAATAAAATTTTTAAAAAATAAATCTGCGGTTATTTCACACCGGTTTGCAAATTGCTTTAAATTGTGTATAATGAAATTATGAGAATGCATAAAAAGGGACATCTTGAAGAACGTATCGCCGCGTGCGGCGACATTGTAACGGTGGCGGATTTATCCGACAAGAACATGAAGAGGGCGGCTTTAACCCCCGAATATATTGCGTTTAGCGAAATTTTCGGCAACGGCAATCCGGTTTGTATGGAAATAGGTTGCGGCAAGGGCAAGTTCGTTGCCGAAACCGCCGCGCGCAATAAAGACGTGAATTATATAGCCGTTGAAAAAATTTCGAACGTTCTGATAGAGGCGCTTGAAAGGGTTAAGGACGAAAAATTAAAAAACGTTTACTTTTTAAACTGCGCCGCCGAGGTGCTTGAAAAATATATTAAGGCGGGTGCCATAGAAAGAATTTATCTCAATTTTTCAAATCCTTTGCCCAAAGAAGGTTATAAAAAACAGCGGCTGACGCACCCGCGGTTTCTTGAAATTTATAAAAAACTGTTAAAACCGGCGGGAAAGGTCGTTCAGAAGACGGACGACAGGGATTTTTATTTGTTCTCTCTGGAAAGCTATAAAGAAGCGGGATTTAAAATTTTGGAGACCTGCGAAGATTTGGCTGCCAATCCCGTGGAAGGCGACGTGGAGACGGAACACGAAAAGCGGTTTAAGGAACAGGGCAAGCCCATTTTCAGAATAGTTGCGGAGGCGCGGTAATGCTTTGGCTGTGGATTACGCTCGGCGTTCTCGGCGGACTTGCGCTTATAGCCGTGTTCGTTTGGTTCAACAATTCCTGCATAAAAACCGCGCGTTTTGATTTTGAAACGGATAAGTTGCAAAAAAATGTAAAAATATTGCATTTAAGCGATTTGCACGGTAAAAGCTTCGGGCACAAAAACGAGCGGCTTATAAAAAAGGTTGTAACGGAAAAACCCGATGTAATTGTTTTTACGGGGGATATCGTACACAGATACACCGATAATAACAAGCGGGTTGCATTGGAGCTCGTTTCCGCGCTTTCGGCGGCGGCGCCTTTTGTTTTTATTTCGGGAAACCACGAGATGCGCAACGCGGGTTACAGATTCTTCCGCAGGGACTTAAAGGAGGCCGGCGCCGTCGTTTTAGATGATTGCACCGCGGATATGTGCGGAATAACGTTTGCGGGGCTTAATTGCGCTTCGCGGAAAAACGATACGGTTTACAAACTTGCGGACAGTGTGGCGGACAGCCCGAACATTAAAATTCTGCTTGCGCATATGCCGCAGTTTCTGGATAAGTACAAGGATTTGGGATTCGATTTTATTTTGAGCGGACACGCTCACGGCGGACAGTGGCGCATACCTTTTACGGGCGTTGGGCTGTACGCGCCGGGGCAGGGAGTGTTTCCAAAACTTACCGCAGGCGTGCACACGCGCGGGAAGACAAAAATGATAATTTCGCGCGGGCTGGGGAATTCGGAATTCCCTTTGCGCCTTTTTAACCGCCCCGAAATGATAGTGATTGATTTTAAGAAAAAGTTTTGAATTACGGTAATTTTACAGATATCTTATGATAATAAAAGCATTAGTGGAAAACACGTCGGTTTCATCAAAATTTAAAAGTAAACACGGACTTTGCCTGTATATTCAGACTGAAAAACATAAAATATTATTCGATTTGGGTCCGAACGGATTGTTTCTCGAAAACGCCGTGAAAACGGGCGTAAATATTGCGGAAATAGATACCGTGGTAATTTCTCACGGGCACGTTGACCACGCCGGCGCGCTTGCTTTATTTTTGCAACACAACGGTTCGGCTAAAATATATATCAGGGAGAGCGCGTTCGATAAACATTATGCCAAAGTTTTGGGGCTGCCGTTCAGCGTGGGGCTAAACAGTTCTTTAAAGGGCGATAAACGGTTAATATTTACAGGCGGCGTCGAGGTGTTAGACGACGAGTTGACTTTGTTTTCGGACGTGCGGGATAACGGGTTGACTCCGAGTTCAAATAAAGCTCTTTTAGCGGAAATAAACGGCAAAAAGCGGCTTGATGATTTTAAACACGAACAGAATTTACTTGTTGCGGAAGGCGGAAAAGTGGTTTTGTTTGCAGGTTGCGCTCACGCGGGGATAGTAAACATCAAAGAGCGCGCAAAGCAATTGGCGGACGGAAAGCCCATGGAAATTATAGGCGGATTTCATCTTTACAACCCTATATCAAAAAAGCATGAGAGTAAGGAGCTTGTGAATAAAATTGCCCTTAAGCTCGACGACGGGGAAACGCGCTATTACACTTGTCATTGTACGGGGCAACGGGCGTACGGCATTATGAAAGAAAAATTGAAAGGTAATCTGGAATACCTTTCTGCCGGCGGAGAAATAGAAATTTAGTAAAATAAAATCACGTTCGTGTAAATTGCAAAATAAAATTAAAGCCCGCTATACTTGCAACCAAGTATAGCGGGCTGTGCGTTTAAACGGGTTATTTAATCAGCATTGCCAGAACGGCTTTTACGGTGTGCAGTTTGTTTTCGCCCTGTTCAAGCACGAGGCTGTTTTTGCCGTCGATAACGTCCGCCGTAACTTCGGCGCCGCGCGTTGCGGGAAGAGAGTGCATAAAGTATGCGCTATGGTTGGCAAGCGAGAAAAGCGACGCGTTAACCTGATAAGGCTTTAAAATTTCAAGGTCGTTTTCTGAAATGGAAGAATGATAGCTGTATCCGTCGGTGTAAATTATATCCGCGCCCTTAACGGCTTCTACCGGATTTTCGGTTATAAGAAAGTTTCCGTACTGCAACGCGTCGTTCACCGCGTCTTCGCGCAGTGCGAATTTTTTAGGCGTGGCTACGGCAACTTCCATTCCGCATTTTATCGCGCCGGTAACCAGTGACGCGGCATTTGAGCCGCCTTTGCCGACGTACGCTATTTTAAGTCCTTCCAGTTTGCCCTTCTTTTCCCATACGGTGAAAAGGTCGCAAAGCGTCTGCATAGGAACTTCGTTATGGTTGGTTGAATTTATTACCGGAATCTGCGAAACCGCGCAGTATTCGTTTAAAGTTTTTCTGTCTATTCCGCGCGTAACGAGCGCACCCACGCCGAAACGGCAGATTACGCTTACTATATCCTTAAAGTTTTCGCCCGCCTGCATATCCTTTTCGCTGTAAGGCAGGTTTACGCACACTCCGCCGAGTTGCCTTATTCCTATTTCCAGCGCCGAGCGTGTGCGCATGGAGGTGTCGCCGAAAAGGAGGGCTACGGTTACGCCCTGTATAATGCGGGTGTCCTCGTGCGCAGCGAATTTGCCCTTAATCGATTTTATCGCATATAAAATTTCGAAAATTTCTTCCGCCGAATAATCGGCAAGCCCCAGCATATGCTTGTGATTTATGCCGTAGGAGGGGGAATAGCGGTTAATATCCATTTTTGCTCCCGTGGAAAACTTATATAAGCGGCGCAATACCGTGTTGAACGCCGCGCCGCCTCGGTTACATACTTCTGTGTATGCGCCCTAGGTGGTGCTCGTTCGCCTTGTCTTGCTTGCTTCTCTAAGTTTTTTGGTTGGTTTTGTGTTATCGTTTAAAGTATTATATCATTTTTTATCTGTTTCCGCAACGGTTTTGCGTTCGTTTTCCGAATACACGCAGCCGCAAAAATTCTGTCTGTAAAGATTGTGCTCTTTTGAAAGTTGAACGCTCCTTAAGTATCCGCCGCGCTTTTTAAAGTCGCAGTACAGCCACTTTGCGTTTTTTTGCAGACTTTCGCCTGTTTCGTTAATAGCTTCCGCGTTTTTCAGCGGGCTTAAAGTAAGGGTCGTGGAAAAGTAATCAAACCCGTTTGCCTCGGCAATATCCCGCGTTTTCGCAAGTCTAAGCTCAAAGCATTTAAGGCATCTTGCGCCGCCCTCTTTCTCTTTTTCAAGCCCTTTTACCGCGGAATAAAAGCTTTCTTCGTCGTGGTCGCAGTCTAAAAAAGCCGCATAACCCGTTTCGTTTAAAAACCTAATCATTTCAGCTTTGCGCTTTTCGTATTCGCCGCTTTTAACGTTGGGATTATAAAATAAAACGGTCGTCTTAATTTTTTTGAACAGTCTTTCCAGACAAGCTGTCGAACAGGGCGCGCAGCAGCAGTGCAGTAAAAGACTTTTACCGTCGGCGTTTTTAAGTTCTTCGTCCATGAGCTTGTCAAAGTTTTTTGCGTTCATAAAAAAAGTTTAACACAATTTACTTGCGATTACAAGGAAATATGTGTTATTATATTGCTGTAAAACGGAGAAAATTATGGCAAGTTTAAAACTTACGGCGCTAAACAAGGTTTATCCTTCGGGAGAAAAAGCGCTTTATAACGTAAATCTCGAAACGACCGACAGAGAATTTTTGGTTGTCTACGGCGGCGAGGCTAGCGGGAAATCCACGCTTTTAAGGTTGATTGCGGGGCTTGAAGACCCCACCGAAGGCGAAATTTTTATCGACGGCAAGGATATGACGGACGTAATCCCCAAGGACAGAAACCTTGCAATGGTTTTCAGGGGCGACACGCTTTATCCCGCGTTGAGCGTTTTTGATAATTTGGCGTTCGGTTTAAAACAGAGGAACGCTCCGCAGGCGCTTATCAAAGAGAGGGTTAAAGCCGTTTCGGAAATTCTGGGGCTTAACGACGTGTTATACCGCAAGCCCAAACAGCTTACGGCCGCAACGCGTCAGCGCGTAGCGATAGGCAGGGCGCTTGCAAGAGAACCTAAGCTTTATCTCTTCGACGAGCCTTTAAACGGACTCGACGACGTGCTTCGCCGGGATATGCTCGACGTAATCATAAATTTGCAGGCCAGAATGGAAGGCAGTTTTATTTACGCCACTAAAAACCTTTCCGAAGCAATGACGGCGGCAACGAGAATTCTCGTTTTAAAGAACGGGCTTGTTCAGCAAATCGATACTCCTGCCAATCTTTATGATTATCCGGTTAACGCATACGTCGCGTTTCTGATGGGCGCGCCCACAATTAATTTTGTGCAAAAAGCAAAAATTCAAAAGAGTGAATACGGTTATAAGGCGGTTTGCGGAAATTTTGAAATTCCGCTTGCCGAAAATATCGTAAGCCGCTTTGAAAATATAGATGAATACGTCGGCGCGGAAAAAGAAGTGATTGTCGGCATTCGCCCCGAGGACGCTTTTGCAGGCAAGGAAGGAACTTTTAAAGGAACCGTAGGCAAAGTTGAAAACGACGGCGATAACGTTTATTGCGAATTTAACTTAGACGGCGGTATTTCGCTGATAGTCGGGGGGCAATCCCAATTAAAATGCGGTGAAACGGCGCATCTTAACGTGGATTTGAGCCGCGTATACCTTTTTGACGGAGTGACGAGACTTACGCTTTTAAAGCGCGACGAAGGTTACGTTAAAACCGGATATGCGGACGCGGACTTTGTTCCGCTCACATTCGAAGAAGAGCGCGGGCTAACCGAAAAACTTCCTCCCAGAAAAGACAAAAAGAAAAAGTGATTACAAATTGCGGCGGCACGCCGCAATTTTTATGGTATAAGGATTGTTTTTGCAGGATATAATTAATCGGGACATAATTAATTAAGTTTTATGTGGGAAACTGTTTTAGACTGCCTTGTGGACACGTTGAAGGTTTTTCCGTTTTTGTTTTTGATTTACGTGTTAATCGAACTATTGGAACACCGCACAACGCTCACGCAGAACAAGAAAATTTTACAGGGCGAACTTGCGCCGTTAATAGGTTCCGCAACGGGGATAATTCCCCAGTGCGGATTTTCCGTTATGGCGGCAAAGCTGTACGACAGGGGATTCATCCGCACGGGTACTCTGCTTGCCGTTTTTATTGCAACGTCCGACGAAGCCCTAATCATTATGCTTGCCGAGCTCAGCCACGCGGGGATGATTATGCCGCTTATATGCGCAAAACTTGTAATCGCCGTGTTTGTGGGCTATTTTGCCAACTTTATTTTAAGGCGCGAACGCCTTGCCGAAATAGGTATGACGGCGGATATCCGCTCGCAGTCGCTCTGTCACGAGCACGACGGAAAGTCGGATTTGACGATTTATCTCGTTTCGCCGTTGTTGCATTCTCTTAAAATAGCGCTGTATCTGTTTTTTGTTAACGTGGTGTTCGGATGCATAATCGAAGCGGCGGGCGCCGACGCAATAAACGCGGCTATTATCGGCGGGGGACCGTTTGTTCAGCCTTTAATAACGGCGCTGTTGGGTATGATACCGAACTGCGCGTCGAGTACGATTCTTACAACCGCTTACCTGAATAACGGCATACTTTTCGGCAGTTTTGTGGGCGGACTTTGCTGTAACGCAGGTTTAGGGCTTGTGGTGCTGTTAAAAAACACAAAAAAGATAAAGCGCAATTTAATGATAATTGCGGTATTGTATGTTGTGGCGGTTGTTTCGGGAATTGTTATTAACGCCGTAATGCAGGTGATTTAAAACCTGCATAATTAAATTATTTTAGTATAAAATAATAATGAACGTTTATTAAACACGGCGCGCGGGCGCCGTAAATAGCGGAGGAGTTTTATTATGAAATACGTTTGCGACGTTTGCGGTTGGGAATACGACGAGGACGCGGGGTATCCCGAAGGCGGTATAGCCGCCGGAACGAAATGGGAAAGCGTTCCCGAAGATTTTGCGTGCCCCCTGTGCGCAGTCGGCAAAGATATGTTTACAAAAGCAGAATAAATTTTCAGCCTTCGAGACCTAAAAGATAGTTACACCTGATTTTAAAATATTTTGCAATTTCACGGAGATGTGAAGAATTGGGTGCGCCTTTGCATTTTTCCCAGCGTGCGATTGTGCATCTGCTTACATTTAATATGTTTGCAAGGGCATTTTGCGATAAGTTGTTTTTTGTTCTCGGTTCTTTAAGTCTTTCTGCGAATATTTTCATACGGACAATTCTAACATAACGATTATGCAATATGACATTCACTGAATGTTAAAACCGATTTTTTTGAAATAAGCCGCGGCGCGTTGAATAACGCGCCGCGGCAGTTTTTTTAAATTAAGGTATTAAATAACTTGAATTATTCAGCCCGTTATGATATCATAATTTCAAGTATTATTAAAATAAGGTAAAAGATATGGCAATTAAGGTTAACGACCTGGAGGGCAAAGAACTTGCCCGGGATTATATAAGGGAAGCTATTCCTACGGGCAGATGGAGCGACGCGTGGGGCGTGTTTAAGTCCAATATTTTAAAGCTCGTTTTAATTAACGTTTTTATTCTCATTACGTTTGTTCCGGGCGTTGCCATCGTATGGGTGCGCGGCGCGTATATTGCCGGACTCGATTCCGTTTATCCGTTCAATTCCAGCATTTTATATCCTTTTTATCCCGATATCAGCGGACTTGCCGAGGGTGTAAGGCTTTCTTCGGACCTGCTGTTTTATTCGCTTTTGATTGTTGCTGGATTTATCGCTTCGCTGGGTATAGCGGGAGGCGGATATTCCATTAAAAAAATGCTTGCAAACCACGGCGGCTTTAAAATTACCGACTTTTTCCGCGGAATAAAGGTGGGTTACTTCAATACCGTCGTTCCGGTTACGATATTTATGTTGTTTATGTTTTCCTCGCTTGTTTTGGGCGACTGGAAGAATTTGGTTGCCGCGCAGGGCGGCAATTACGCCGGCGCTTTGACGGCGTTCATCTTTATGGTAATCGCAACCGTGTTCGCAGGGGTTTACTGCGGTTGGCTGTTTGCGGTGGGCATAAGTTATAAAGTAACCTTTAAACAGCTCTTTAAAAATTCTTTCCTTATGATGGTGGGAACGCCGCTCCAAACGGTGTTTATGGCGGGTTTTTCGCTTATTCCCGTCTGGATAATACTTATAGGCTCTTTCTTCCAGATGATAGGGCTTTTCGTGTTTATCTTCATAGGTTTTTCGTTTATTTTAGTATGCTGGATGGCGTTCACGCAGTGGGGCTTCGATTTATACGTTAATCCCGCGCTTAAAGCGGCAACGGATAAGGCAAAGGCAAACAGAACCGAAAAGGAAATAAAAGAGGATGAAGAAGCGGACGGAAAGCGCGCCGCGCGCGAACTTCTGGCAGCGGGCAGGAGCGAACTTATCGCCCGCCCCGTAATGCCGGTTTCGGCGGAGCCCGCCGTTAAAAAGCTGGGCAAAACGTTTACACGCGCAAACCTTGCAGGCGTTAACGGAGACAGGCTTAAACTTGCCGAAGATTTAAAGGCTTATGAAGAGGCGCACAAAAACGACCCTGTTTACGCAGAGTATAACAAGCTGTTTGCCGAGCGTGAAAAGGCGCTTGCTTCGCCTGTGGATAAAAAAGGTAAAAAGAAGAAGAAAATCAGTGCGGACAACCTTTTAAAATGATTAAAGGCAATGCGTATTCCGCCCTCGGCGGAGTTTTTGAATATTTGAATAACGACTGCGGCTATGAACAATGGTCGCAGTATTTAATTAATAAACTTGCGGCTTGCGGAGTTAAAAAAGGCGGTTGCGGCGTTGATATGGGGTGCGGAAACGGATATTTTACGCGCGCTTTCAAAAAGGCCGGTTACGACGTTTACGGTGTTGATATCTCTCCCGAGGCGCTTACCGCCGCGGTAGAACTTTCACGCAGGGAAGGGCTTTATATTCAATATATATCAGGGGATATTTCAACTTTCAGAACGAACGGCAAAGTTGATTTTATAACCGCAATAAACGACTGCGTAAATTATATCCCTCACAAAAAACTGCTTTCCGTATTAAAGCGGGTATGCGCTAACCTTAAAAAGGGCGGCGTTTTTATATTTGACGTAAGTTCCGAAAAAAAGCTGAGGGAAAAGGTGGGCACGGGCGTGTTTGCCGACGACGGCGAGGACGCAACGTGTTTGTGGTTTACCGAAACCGACGGCGAAAAAACAGTTTTCGACGTTACTGTTTTTAAACGGCGCGGGGACGGGCTTTACGAGCGGGCGGACGAGCGGCAAACGCAATATATATACGGGGAAACGCAGATTTTAAATCTTTTGAAGGAAGCAGGATTTTCGGCTTGCGCCGAAGGGCATCTCGGCGGCGGAAAGGAAGACAGAATAGTCTTTACGGCGGTAAAATTATGAACAAACTGTGCAAAGCTTTAATTTACGACAACGAAGTATCGCTTTCGGTTCTGGACACGACGGAACTTGTTAACGACGCGATAAAAATACATAATTTAAACGATAACGGCGCAAAAATTCTCGGCGGGCTTTTAACGGCGTGCGCGTATATGGCGGGTTGTTTAAAGAGCGAAACGGGCGCGGTGTCTATTACCGTAAAATCTAAAGACGGAAGCTGTTCGGCAAGCGTTTCGGGCGATTCGTCGGGGCATATACGGGGGTATATCGACGGCGCGGACGGGGGGCTTAAAGGCGGGTTAATGACCGTTATTAAGGACGACGGATTTTTCCGTCCCTTTATCGGTACGTGCGAACTTAAGTGCGGCGACGTTTCCGAAAATTTGATGCAGTACTTTCATATAAGCGAACAGATTGAAACCGCCGTGGCGATAGGCGTTAAAATGAAAGACGGAAAATGCGCGGCTGCCGGCGGGGTGGTTATGCAGCTTTTGCCGGGCACGCACGAAGAAAATATGGACGCCGCGGAGAATATGATGCAGAATTTTGTTAACGCCGCGGACGTTGTCGAAAAATTCGGCGCCGACGGGATTTTAAACGGCTATTTTAAAGATTTGTGCGGAGAAACGACCACGTATTTTACCTTTCCCGAATATAAGTGCAATTGTTCGCGCAAAAAAATAGAGGGGGTAATTATTCCCCTCGGTTTTGACGAGCTTGAAAAAATAGTTAAAGAGCAGGGCGCGGTAAGCGTGCATTGCCACTACTGTAATACAGATTATAAATTTTCTGGTAAAGACGTTGCAAAACTTTTCGGTAAATAAATTATGAAAAAAACGGTAGATATCGACCTTTCGGCGGACAGACTGATTGCTGTCGCCGCCGATATGGTTGACGACCACAACTATATAAAAGCGCTAAAAATGCTGAATAAAAACGCGGAGGAAGACGGAAACGACGAGGACTCCCTTATGCTCTACGCAGAAATTTACGACGATTTGGGACTGTGCGAAATGTGCATAAACGGTTGGTTCCGCTATATGGACGCGGCGCTTTCCGAAAGCGGGATGTCGGAATGTTACGAAGGGCTTGCCGTCAATTATATGAATATCGACAAGCCGCAGTTTTCGGCGTTTTATTATAACAAGTTGCTGTTCGAAACCCGTGATTTGGACGAGGAAGCGCGTCAGAGTATTTTAAAAGACTTTTTATCGGAAGAGGAAAATCCTTTAAAATTCGTTTGGCCGCCCCGCCTTGCCGACTGTTCCGATTTAATAAGAGAGGGCGTTTTAAATCTTAAAAACGGCAAATTTGAAAAAGCCGAAGAGTTGTTTTCGCAGGTGCACGAGGATAATCCCCGCTACGCCGAAGCGCGCAACTATGTTGCAATGTGCAAAATAATTTCGGACAGACACGCCGAAGCCGAAGAGGAATGTTTGAATATTTTGAAAAAGTTCCCCGATAACGTGCAGGCGATGTCCACACTTACGGCGGTCAAGTGCGAAACGGGCGAAATCGAACAGGCGCTGGAACTCACCGATAAGCTTTTAAAAATAAAAACGGACAAGCAGGACGAAATTTTTAAAATAGTAACGGTCTGCGCCGAAAATAAACTTCATTCCGAAGCTTATAAACAGATTTTAAAACTGGACGGTGAAATTGCTTTTGAAAAGCCCGTTATGTTTTTTAAAGCCGTCGCCGCTTTCAATTGCGGAAAACTGCGCGAAAGTTTAAACGCTTTCGACGACCTTGTAACTTTATATCCCGACGCGGTAACGGCGCGGTATTATTATGATAAAGTGCGTTGCGACGAATTTGCGGACGAGCTGACTTATTATTACCGTCTGCCGCAGGAGCTTAGGGAAAAGGCTTTAAAATTCATTTCCGATTATATTAAACTTTCTTTAAGCGAAGCTAAAAAGTTCAACCGTAAACCCGAACTTTACGATTGTATTAAATGGTGTTTAGACGAGTGCGGAACCGACGGCGATATAAAAGCGCTTGCCGCGCAGGTTTCGGTGCGGGCAGGATTCGACGATATTGTTCGCGAAATACTTTTGGACGCGTTTGCGGACGACGCTTTAAAAATAGAAGCGCTTATGAGGCTTGCGCGCCGCAACGAGGATAACGAATTCGGACTGACAATCTGCCACATATATAAATATGTGCCTACGCATAAACTGGCAATAGGCAGGCTTAAACACAAAATGTTTACCGAAGCTTATTCGGGGCTTTTGGCTCATTTTGCTATTCTGGACGAAACCAACGGCGACAGCCTTGCGCACGCAACCGAGTTTGTTTATGATAAATTACGCGAAGAAGGGCGGCTTGGCGAAGTTAAAAACAGCGACGTGCTTTCCGCCGCCATATTTGCGCTTTCGGGTATAGACGAAAGCAATGTGACGGGTAAGGACATCTATAAGTTTTTCGGAGTTAATCCTTCGGCGGTATACGATTTGATTGGTGAAATATGAAATTATACGATTTTGACGGAATGTTCGATGAAAAACTGAAAAATTATATAGCAAAAAATCCGGACAAATATTCGGAAAGCGGTTGGGAGAACGTGATTCCCGAAATGTACAAACGTTTCGGCGACACAAAAATTAAGTCGTTGGATAAAACTCCGCGTGAGTTTTACGCGGAAATGACGGCGGACGAGCTTGTAAAATGCCTTAAAGCCCATTTAAAACAGGGCGTGCCCGTTTCGCAGTTTTTGTGCGACGCTATAGAAAGCGCAGACGTAACCGAAAAGCTTTTGCCGCTTTTGAACGGAACTGGCGAAGAACGCGAATATGCAATGGGATTGATAGGCGCGGACGACAGGGCGCTTAAAATATATATGGAACTCCTTACAACCTGCGGCGACGATGAAACCGAGGACAGATGCGTTGAACTTTTAAAGGAAAAAGCCGACAAGGTTTTGCCGGAAGCCGTAAAAAATTATAAAAACGGCGTAAAACGCGGTTGTATGCTCGAGATTATGTCGCGTTCGGTTGTTCGCAACGACGAAGTGTTTGATATTCTTTTAAAAGAATTCAGAACCGAGCCAGAGAATCTTGCTTTAAACGCGGGATATCTTGCCACTTACGGCGACGAACGCGCTCTGCCCGCTCTTTTGGATAAGATAGACGAAGAGGGTATAACTTATCCCGAATACCGCGAACTTAAATTCGCTGTCGAAGCGCTTGGCGGAGAGTACGAAACGGAACGAGATTTTTCTTCCGACCCGTATTTTGAATTGATAAATTCCCATAACGGCGCCGAAAATATATTCAAGTATTTAAAAAAGTAAGTTAAAAACGGTTAAGTACGGGCGGAACGTAAAAGTTCCGTCCGTACTTTTTATATTTAAGTTTAAAAAGTTTAAACATTGTCAAAAATCTGTGCGGAGGTAATTATAATGCAGGATTTGACTTCAAAGGAACTCGAACTCATTTCGGGAGTACTTACCGTGGAGGGGCTCGCTTGCAAAAAAGCGCGCGCATATTCCAAAACGCTCACCGACCAGGATTTGGCGGAATGCTTTACCAAAATTGCAAACGAACACGAAAAGCGTTATAACGCGCTGTTGGAAATTATAGGAGGTTAAAATATGAAACTCACAAAAAGCGATTGCACGTTGAACGAAAAAGACACGCTTCAGGATATGTTAGAGTGTGAAAAACAGCTTATGGAACTGTATACTACGGCGCTTTTCGAAGGCAGCACAAAGTCTCTGCGCAACAACTTTTCGCAAAATCTTTTAAACGTTGCCGAAAACCAGTATTGCATATATACGCAGATGAACACTCGCGGCTATTACGAGCCGAAGCCGGCCGACAAGAATTCAATCGACTCCGCCGTTTCCGCTTTCAAAAAACAAAAAAATTCGTTAAAAGCAAACGGTTAAAACAAAAGCGCTCCTAATCAGACATACGATTATAAAAAGCTCTCGGACAAATTGTCCGAGAGCTTTTTGCCGTCGTTTGAAAGTGAAATATAAAAAAATTAGCTTTTTAATGCAATCAGTCGGCGCGGTTTTGCCACAGTTCAAGATATTCAAACACGCGCGCCTTTGCAAGCGGATTCAGATTTCTGTAGTTTTTCAAAAGCATAACTTCTTCGGCGCTTGTTCCGTCGTTAAAGTTTTTAGGGCGTTCGTTTTCATTGCGCCCCAAAAGATAATCCACGCTTACGTCAAAGTAATCGGCAAATTTAATAAGGTATTCATACGGCGCCTGCCGTATGCCGTTTTCATAATTGGCAATCGTGCCCGCGTTCATTTGCAGGTCGGCGGCAACCTTGCTCCGTTTCAATCCGCATTCAAGCCGCAATTCTTTTAATCTGAACATTTTGCATCCTCATTTTAAGTTATTATACAAAATGTGTGCTCCTTAAACTTTTAATCATTCAAAACGGTTGACTTTTTGCGGTGTAAGATATAAAATAATACAAAACGAATGATTTTTAAAGAACAGTTCGTTAAAATTAATACATTTCGGAGGAAATATGAGAGAAGAGAACGTAAGACAAATTTTGCAGATAGTAAACGGCAAACTGCCCGAAGAAAAAGTTATCGCGTTAAAGAGCAAACTCGAAACCGCTTCGGATGATAAGGTTGACGCAATAATGTGCGCTTCGCTTTACAATCCCACGCACGTGCTTTTGTTTTCAGTGTTTTTGGGCGGGTTCGGCGTGGACCGCTTTATGATTGGCGACGCGGGGCTTGGCGTGGCAAAACTTTTATTCGGTTGGGTTACCTGCGGAATATGGCCTTTGATTGATATATTTATCAGTTACAAAAAGGCTAAGGAAAAGAACTTCAACAAACTGATGACTCTTTTGTGATTCTTGAAAAAGGTTTTTAAAATAATCGCAATGCATGCGGCCTGCATAGGCGTATTATTAATTTATGCGTTTTTTGCGGGATGTCTTTTTCACCGCATAACCGGTTTTGATTGTCCGTTCTGCGGAATGACGCGCGCGCATTTAAAGTTTTTTTGCGGCGAATTTAAAGAAGCGTTTTCATATCACCGTTTATTCCCGCTCGGTCTGCCGTTCGTTTCAGTGCTTGCGCATATGCGCGTGTTAAAGCGGAAAAAACCGTTTTTTATTGCCGGCTTTTGCTTTGTGTGTGTTTCGGCGGCGGCGTTTACGGTTAACTATATCGTCAATTTATGTTCGTAACGAAAAAGTGTTGCGCATAACAAAAATTTACTTTCACATAATACCTTTGCGGGCAAATTTTTCCCGCAGAGGTATTTTTTTATAATATACGGCGTAAAGCGGTTATATTTTTGAGAGGAGATAAATTTATGAAAGCAACAGGAATCGTAAGAAGAATAGACGAACTGGGAAGAGTGGTAATTCCCAAGGAAATACGCAGTACTCTGCGCCTTAAGTCGGGCGACCCGCTTGAAATTTTTACCGACAGGGACGAGCTTATGTTAAAAAAGTATTCGCCGATAGCCACGCTTGAAAAGTTTTCCGAAGGCACGGCAAAATCGCTTTCGCAGCTTTCGGGGCACGTTGCGGTTATTTGCGACACCGACGAAGTCCTTCACGCTTCGGGGCGCGGCCAGCGCGAATTCGACGGAAAGAGCCTTTCCGAAAAAATGGACGAAATTTTAAGGGACAGAAAGAGTTATATTGCAAACGCTTCGGAAGGCGGAGACGTTGTGCCCATAGTTTCGGGACAGGAAGACGTGACTGCGCAGATTATAGTTCCCATAGTCTGCAACGGCGACTGTCTGGGAGCGGTTGCGCTCGTTTCAATGGATAAGGGCGCAAAAATCGAACCCTCCGCATGCAAACTTGCACAGCTTTCGGCAAACATATTGGCAGGACAATTCGAATAAGATTTCGCAAAAGCGGAGCGCTTGCCGTATAACATAATTATTTTGAAGGGTAAAGTATGAAAAATTCCCGAACAACCGGACAGTCGTTTATAAAGGGCGCAATAATAATTTCGCTCGGCGGTTTCATTTCAAAGGTGCTCGGCGCCGTATACAGAATTCCACTCACCAACATTTTAGGCGGCGAGGGAATGGGGATATACCAAATGGTATATCCCTTGTATTGTATTCTTTTAACCGTTTCCGCATCGGGAATACCAACTGGCATTGCGCGGCTCATTTCCTCTGGCACGGGTGACGGCGCCGAAAGAAGAGCTTTTCGTCTTTACGGAGCGGTGGGGCTTTTGGGCACTTTGATAATGTACGCGCTATCCGTGCCGCTTGCAAGGGTGCAGGGCGAACCGGCAATAGCGCTTTGTTGCAAGCTTTTAAGTCCTTCGGTGTTCTTTGTTTCGGTTCTGTCAATCGTTCGCGGTTATTTTCAGGGTTTGGGAAATATGTATCCCACGGCTTTAACGGAAATTGCCGAACAGGTCATAAAAGTGGCTGTCGGCTGTGCGCTTTCGTATGTTTTTCGTGAAAATCTTGCGCTCGCCGTGGCGTCAACGCTTTTTGCCGTTACGGTAAGCGAGGTGGTTTCAACCGCAGCCGCGTGTCTGTGGTATTTCAGGCGCCGCAAAAAACTTCCCCTTTACCGCGTGCCCGAGCCGCCCGCAAAGGATATATTGCGCTTTACCGTGCCGCTCACGCTTACGGCGATAGCAATGCCGCTTTCACAGCTTGCCGAAAGTATTATAATCGTGCGGCTTTTAAGGGGGATAACCGCCGACGCCACCGCGCTTTACGGCATATTTTCGGGCTGTGCGATTACAATTATCAATCTGCCCGTTTCGGTAACTTACGGTCTTGCGGCGGCGGGCGTTCCGCAAATTTCGCCTCTTGCCGAAAGCGGAAATATGCCGGAAGCGAAAAAACAGTCGTTTAAAGCGCTTTTAATCACCTTTGCGGTATCCCTTCCTGCGGCGGCCGGACTGTATATTTTTGCTCCGCTTGCGGCAAAACTGATATTCGGTTCGTTAGGCGAAGAGCAGAGGGCGGTTTTAATAACGTTGATACGAATTCTCGCCGTATCGTCCGTAACGGAATCGCTTGTGCAAACCTCTTCGGCGTGCATCACCGCTTTGGGAAGCCCCGTAAAGAGCACCGTAACCCAGTGGACCACGGCAATTCTGCGCGTGGCGCTTGCCGCGGCATTAATTAAGTTTACAAACCTTTCCGTATACGGTGCGGCGTGGGCGGCAAACTGTTCTTATTTTGTTGCTATGTTAATGAATTTCTGGTATATTATAAGGGCAGGAAAAAATCGGAGAGGTAAAAACAATGAAGATAACGCTGATAGGTTTGGGAATTTCGGAGGGCGACTTAAGCCTTCGGGCAAGGCGGGCGCTTGATTGCGCAGATAAAATAATCGCACGCACAAACCGCACGCAGAGTTTTAATTCGTTAAAAGAGTTCAATGCGGAAACGCTTGACGGCGTTTTCGAAACCTGCCGCAACTTTGATACTCTAAACAAAAAGCTTGCCTCCGCCGTGATTAATGCGGCAAAAATGCAGAACGTTTGCTACTGTGTGGACGGCGCAGTGTGCGAGGACGAAGCCTGCAAAATCATTCTCTCCAAACATAGTGACGTAACCGTATTCGACTGCGTTTCCAAGGGAGCGCACGCCTATAACACGGCAAAACTGAAAAGCGCTGAATATACGGCTGTTTCAGCATATTCGGTAAAGGATTTAAAGTCCTGCCGCGCCGCGGTTGTGTTTGACGTGGATTGCGATATTTTAGCGCAGAACGTAAAGGAAAGACTTTCGTTTATCTTCGGCGAAGAGACGGATTGCGCGTTTATAAGGGGCGAAAAAGTCGAAAAAATCAAAATTTACGAAATAGACAGACAAAAAAATTACGATTATACCTGCGCCGTTGCGGTAGAGGAAAAGGACTTTTTGCAAAAGGACAGGTTTGATTATTCCGATTTGGAACAGATAATAAAACTCCTGCGCGCGCCGGGCGGATGCCCTTGGGACAGGGAGCAGACTTCCGAAAGCATAAAAGGCAATATGATTGAGGAAGCTTACGAACTTGTGGACGCAATCGAACGCGCCGATACCGACGGAATGGAAGAGGAGACGGGCGACGTTTTGTTGCAGGCGGCTTTTCATTCGGTGTTGGCGGAGGAACGCGGCGATTTTACCGGCGGCGACGTTTTGACGCGCGTGGTTAAAAAACTCATTTTCAGGCACTCGCATATTTTCGGTAAGGATAAAGCCTCAACCGATTCCGAAGCTTTGGGCGTCTGGGAGAAAAACAAGAAAAAGGAAAAAGGTCAAAGCACCTGCTCCGAAAGCGTTCTTGCAGTGCCCTCTAATTTCCCCGCGTGTATGCGCGCGCAGAAAATTCAAAAACGCGCCGCAAAATCGGGTATGGATTTCCTTTCGCCCGTTTCCGCTTCGGAAAAGCTTGGCGAAGAGGTGGGCGAACTGTTGCAGGCTTGCGTCAACGGAGACGGCGGCGAAATTTTCGAAGAGGCGGGCGACGTGCTGTTTTCAGCCGTAAACACCTGCCGTCTTGCGGGCGTGGACTGCGAACAGGCTCTCCGCGCCGCGACTGAAAAGTTTGTTAAAAGGTTTGTCGAGTTTGAAAGGATAGCAACGGAAAACGGCGAAAAAATAGACGAAATGGATAATTCCAGACAGGATTATTATTGGGCGTTGGCTAAAAATGCAGTTAAGAAAAATTAAAATTTCAAACTTAATAACCGCAAACAACGTATTTCTGGCTCCGCTTGCAGGCTACACCAACGCGGTGTTCCGCGAAATGTGTTTTTCGCTGGGCGCGGGGCTTACGTTTACCGAAATGGTCAGCGCAAAAGGGCTTTGTTACAACAGCGAAAAAACAAAGGAGCTTTTGTACATAACCGAGGGATATTCGGGGGTTAAAGCCTGCCAGATATTCGGAGCGGAACCAAATTATATGCGCGCCGCCTGCGAAAGCATGGAGCTTGCGCCTTTTGACCTGATAGATATAAATATGGGCTGTCCCGTACCCAAAATTTATAAAAACGGCGAGGGGAGCGCGCTTTTAAACGACTTTAACTTGGCTTTTAAAATCATTTCCGAATGTAAAAAGAGCGGCAAAGCGATATCGGTAAAATTCCGCATAGGGCTGGATGATTCGCATATATGTGCGGGGGAATTTGCAAAAATGTGCGAGGATGCGGGCGCGGATATGATTTGCGTGCACGGCAGAACTCGGGATAAAATCTATTCCGGCGAAGTCAACTTCAAACAAATCGCCGCCGCCAAAGCCGCGGTGAAAATTCCGGTAATAGCAAACGGCGGGGTGTTCTGCAAGGCTGACGCCGAAAAACTTTTAAAAGAAACGGGCGCCGACGGAATAGCTGCGGCGCGCGGAGCGATGTACAATCCGTGGATATTCGCCGAAATATGCGGCAAGCCCGCCGGCAACAAAAAAGCGCTTGCCGGATGGCAAATCGAAAAAACCAAAGAACTTTACGGCGAAAGATTCGCCTGCGTATTTATGCGTAAAATGCTCGGGTTCTATTTAAAGGGTGCGCACGGCGCCGCCGAATCCCGCGAAAGACTTTTCAAATGCGGCACCACCGACGAACTTGTTCAACTTTTAAACGAACTTCCTCTTTAAAAGTTACAAAACGCTAAAAGTATATAAAAAATTTACCGACAAAAACCGACAAATAACGTCGGTTTTTTTTATTTTACGACTAAACAAAGCCGCTATAATGCTTTTTACGATGCAGGTTTACGTTGAGCTTGCGCTCCTTGAAAATTTCTGTATGGACTTTACGCTTTTGTATGCGGCAAAGTCCGTCGTAAAAAACAGAGCCTCTAAAAAACGGCTTGCGGTTGCAGCGGCGCTTGGCGCATGCTTTGCGGTCGTGTTTCCGCTTTTCAATCTTCCGCCCGTTTGGTCGGCGGCGGTAAAAATCGTTTCGGGACTCTTAATTTGTTTAATCGCCGGCAGGTTTAAAAACTTAAAGGGGTATTTAAAGTTTACCGGTGCGTTTCTGGTTTTTACGGCGGTGCTTGGCGGCGCGCTTATCGGCGTGTTTTCGCTGGCGGGAACGGAGTATGTTCAGGGTAACGGTTATACTCTTTCATCCATACCTGTCGGTATACCGCTGTTTTGCGGATTATTTGTTATTCTCGGTGCAAAAAAACTTGCCGCAAGGCTGAAAAAAACGGCGGCAAACGACGTTATCTGCCGCATATCCGCAGGGGAATTGCACGCGGAAGTGAAGGGTTTTTTCGATAGCGGCAACAAGGTTTACTGCCGCGGGGCGCCCGTTTCGGTACTTCCCAAAGATACCGCGCAAAAACTTTTGTCCGCCGCGCGTATAGAAAGCGGAGTAAAAATACATACTGTTGCAGGGAGTAAAAATATGGAAGTTTTTACCGCCGACAGAGTGGAAGTTGATTTCGGCACTACAAAAAAGATTTTTGAAAACGTAAAATTCGGCGTAAGTCCAAACCGTATACCGCGCGCCGTAATGCATTGCGACTTATTGGAGGAATAAAATGTTCGAAAAAATAAAAAACCTTCTTTTAAAACTCTTCGGCAAAAACACTCTCGACTACATATGCGGCACCGAAGCGTTGCCGTTGCCCCTTTCGCAGGAAGAAGAGAGCGATAAGATTTCACTTCTCGAAAGCGGCGACGAAACCGCCAAGGCCGACCTTGTGGAGCACAATCTGCGGCTCGTCGTTTACATAGCCAAAAAGTTTGAAGGCTCCGGCGCCGACGGCGACGATTTGGTTTCAGTGGGCACCATAGGGCTTATTAAGGCTATAAATTCGTTTAAATCGGACAAAAACATCAAGCTTGCCACGTACGCCTCGCGGTGCATCGAAAACGAAATTTTAATGTATCTCCGCAGGTTGACGCGGTTAAAGCAGGAAATAAGCTTCGACGAACCTTTAAACACCGACTGGGAGGGCAACGAACTTCTTTTATCCGACGTTATGGGAACCGACGCCGACAGCGTTTATTCCGTTCTGGAGGGCGGAGTCGAAAAGGAACTTTTAAAAAATTCCCTTTGCAAACTTTCGCAGAGAGAACAAAAAATTATGCGTATGCGCTTCGGTCTTGACGGCGGCGAGGGTATGACGCAAAAGGACGTGGCGGATAAACTCGGCATTTCTCAAAGCTATATATCCCGTCTCGAAAAGAAAATAATTTCAAAACTCAAAAAAGACATTTCAAGGCAAACCGAAGTTTAAAATTTAATTTACCCCCGCACATATCCTTTGTTTTTGCAGCTTACATACTCAGTCAGGAGGGAAAAGTATGTTGCAAAAAGTTGTTATATGCGGCGTGGATACGTCGGGGCTGCCGCTTCTTTCTCAAAAGGAGCAGGAAGAACTTATGATAAAGTTAAAGGCGGGCGACGCCGCCGCGCGCGAAAGGTTTATTGTGGGCAATATGCGTTTGGTGCTGTCTTTGGTGCGCAGGTTCTGGGCTAAAAAAGCTAACGCCGACGACGTGTTCCAGGCGGGCTGCGTGGGACTTATAAAGGCGATAGACAACTTCGATATTTCCGTGGGCGTCAAGTTTTCCACTTACGCCGTTCCGATGATACTCGGCGAAATAAAGAGGTATTTGCGCGACGGAAATTCGTTGAGAGTTTCGCGCTCCATCAGGGATACCGCCTATCAGATTTTAAAAGTGCGCGAAAAGTTGGAAGAAGCGGACGAAGACGTAACTTACGACGCAATCGCCGCCGAAATGAATATCGCCGTCTCCGAAGTGGCGTATGCTTTGGACGCGATTTCCGACCCCGTTTCGCTGTACGACCCCGTTTACAACAAGTCGGGAGATACGCTTCTTTTAATGGACCAGATTTTCGACGCAAAGAACAACGACGAAGTGTGGACGGAAAAGGCGGCGCTGTACGAAGCGATTGCAAAGCTTGAAAACAGGGAAAAGCGCATTTTGTTCCTCAGATATTTCGAAGGCAAAACGCAGACGGAAATTTCAAGCGAGGTGGGCATTTCGCAGGCGCAGGTTTCGCGCCTTGAAAAAACGGCTTTAAAACAGATTAAGGCGTGTATTTCTTAATTTAATATTTTTATTTTTTTGCCGCTTTAAATCGTTTGACTTAAAACGGGGCGTTTGTTATAATTTAACGGTAAATAACGCATTGGCAAGGGCAGGTGAAAAAGATGTCGACAATAAAAGTAGGCGAAAACGAATCGGTTGAAAGCGCACTCCGCCGCTTTAAGAGAAAGTGCTCGCGCGACGGAATAATCGGCGATATGCGCAAACACGAGTTCTACGAAGCACCCGCCGTAAAGCGCCGCAAAAAGCGCGAAGCCGCAAGAAAAAGAAATAAGAACTGATAAAAAGCTCTGTCCGACGTAAGTCGGGCGGGCTTTTTTACTTTGGAAACAAGTCGAAAAATGCAGAAAAAGTTTGAATTTAAGGGGCAAGTTATGGACGATATTATATTGATGGCGCGCGCCGCGAAAAAACGAATGAAAACAAATTTCTGGGCGGACTGCAAAAAGAATATGGACGAAAGCGCTTTAAAAGCAAAAATAAACGGATTTAACGAAAATAAGGCAAAATCGACTTACAAAGGCAGGCTTAAAAGCGAGCTTAAAGGCGAAAAGGACGACGAGTTTTATCTTACCGTCAAAAATATCCTCGACAGCGAGGGCGAAGTTTCCGACATTCTCGGCAGACTCACCGACAAATCCGTCTACGAAAAACTGTCGTACGACGAAAAGCAACGCTACAACCTTCAGCTCTCATCAAAATATCTTGCGGCGTTAAAGAAGTACCGCAGGGAAAAAGAACTTGCTTTATAAGAGTTTCATGTGCTATAATTAAATAAACGCATTTATACTTTGCATAACTTTGCGGCAACCTTCGGCTAAGCGCTTTTCGTGCGCGCTTTCGGGTTTTTCCCGCGCGCCCCGTTCTGCTCGTATCTCTGCGTTTGAGGTAATCGGCACGATATGGATATACTACTTGATAAACTGAACGAAGAACAATTAAAACCCGTTAAACAAACAGAGGGCGCCGTGTTGGTGCTTGCGGGTGCGGGCTCCGGCAAAACGCGCGTTTTAACTTCGCGCATCGCCTACATAATAAGAGAAGGTCTGGCGCCTCTGTCGCAGATTCTTGCAATAACCTTTACAAACAAGGCTGCGGGTGAAATAAAGGAGCGCCTTTTAAACATGCTCGGAGAGGGCGAAAGCAAATGGGTGTGCACGATTCATTCTATGTGCGTAAAAATTCTCCGCCAGTTTGCCGAACATGCGGATATAAAGCCGAATTTTTCGATTTATTCCGAAACCGAGCGCGCAAACGTAATAAAAAAATCTTTTCAGGAACTCGATTACGACGACGAAAAACTTTTAAAGGAAGCCAAACGCCACATAAGCAAGGCGAAAATGCTTGGGCTCGACCCCGACCAGTACGGCAGAAAATTCCGTTACGAACACGGAATGGAGGATATCGTCGTAATTTACGACCGCTATAACAATCATTTAAAATCAAATAACGCGCTCGATTTCGATGATTTGCTTTTGGAAACGCGCAGGCTTTTACGCCGTGACGAAGAAGTTAAAAATTACCTTGCCGATAAGTTTAAATACGTGCTTGTTGACGAGTTTCAGGACACGAACTCCGTTCAGTACGAAATAATAAAACTGCTTTCGTCCGTGCACGGCAACTTATTCGTCGTGGGCGACGACGACCAGTCTATTTACGGCTGGCGCGGCGCCGAAATAGAAAATATTCTGGCGTTCGACAAGGATTTCCCCAATGCAAAAGTGTTCAAGCTCGAACGCAACTACCGTTCCACAAAATCTATTTTAAGGCTTGCCAACTGTATAATAAAAAACAACGGCAACCGCCGCGGCAAGGAACTGTGGACGGAAGCGGAAGAAGGGGAAAAACCCGTTTATTTTCAGGCGGACGAAGAAGCCGGCGAAGCGCTTTTTACCGCAAAAACCATCAAGGAATCCGTAAAAAGCGGCAAAAACAAATATTCCGATTTTGCCGTATTAATGCGTATAAACGCGCTTACGCGTTCATATGAACAGGAATTCACAAAATACGGCATACCGTACAAGGTTTTCGGCGGTTTCAAATTTTTTGAAAGAAAGGAAATAAAGGACGTGCTCGCGTATCTGCGTCTTATTTCAAATCCGTTTGACGACGAGGCGTGCGAAAGGATAATCAACGTCCCCCGCCGCGGCATCGGCGGCAAAACCTTGCAAACGATGTACGATTATTCCGCCCCGCTCGGCTTTTCGCTTTACGACGCCGCCGTCGATTGCAAAAATCTGGCGTTGCCTCAAAAAACGGGCGAAAAAATCGCGGACTTTGCAAAACTTATTCAGGGCTTTGTGCAGTCTGCGCAGGAAATTCCCGTTCCACAACTCGTCCGCAACGTAATTTCGCAAACCGGTTTGCGTTCCGCTTACGACGACGGCACCGACGACGGCGACGCGAAACTGGCAAACTTAGAAGAATTTATCGCTTCGGTTGACGATTTCGCAAGGCTCAACCCGCAGGCGACTTTGAACGAATACCTCAATTCCGTCACCCTCGCTTCCGATACCGACGAGCTTGAAAACGGGGATTTCGTTACGCTCGCCACAATCCATTCGGTAAAAGGGCTTGAATTTCCGGCGGTGTTCGTCTGCGGTTTGGAAGAGGGCATTTTCCCCTCGTCGCGCTCGGACGACGACGGGCACGGCGAAGAAGAGGAGCGCAGGCTTATGTACGTTGCAATCACCCGCGCAAAGAACAGGCTGTATTTAACGCGCTGTAAGTCGCGTTATCTTTACGGGCACAGAGAACTCGCCTCGCCCTCGCGTTTTATTTTGGAACTTGCCCCCGAACTTGGCTCCGCGGCTTACGAACGCGCAGGCTCAAGCTTCGGTAAAAGCTCCTACGGCGGTTACGGCGGAAGCGGATACGGCGGCGGATACGGTTACAACAATAATTACGGAACGGTTAAATCTTCGGGAAGAGCGCTCTATTCCGAAGCGGACGAATTCGAAACATCGCGTGCAACAAGTTCTTTTAAGGGCGCTTTCGGCGGCGTAAAGCCGCAGGTAACAAAAAATAACAATGCGGGAAAATACTCCGTCGGTATGCGCGTTAAACACGCAAAATTCGGCGTCGGAATGGTAATAGCGGTAAAAAACGGCGGCGCTACGATAAACGTCGCGTTCGAAGGTCAGGGCATAAAGGAACTTTCCGCTGCGTTGGCGCCGCTGACAATACTTTAAAAAACGCGCGTTTGCGGCGCTTGCCGTGTTACGCGCCGGTAGATAGAGGATAACTTTTTATGTCGAGAATGCGTGAACTTGTTGACCAACTTAATAAATGGGCGTACGAATACTACGTTCTGGATAACCCGTCGGTGGAGGACAGGGAATACGACAAACTTTACGACGAACTTTTAAAGCTGGAGGAGCAGTCGGGTACTGTCGAATTCGACAGCCCCACAAGGCGCGTGGGCGGCGACCCGGTCAAGGGTTTTGAAAAGCACGCGCATATTGCAAGGCTTTACAGTCTGGATAAGTGCGTTACTTACGAAAGACTTCAGGCGTTTTTAACGCGCGTCGAAAAATCCGCCGAAAATCCCGCGTATACCGTCGAATACAAGTTCGACGGTTTAACTATGTGTTTGACTTACGAAGGAGGTAAGTTCGTGCGGGCAACCACGCGCGGCAACGGCGTTGAGGGCGAGGACGTCACCGCTCAGTGCCTCACAATAAAAAGCTTTCCGCTCACTATTCCTTACGGCGGCACTCTGGAAGTGCAGGGCGAAGCGGTTATCCGTCTCAGCGTTTTGCAGGAATATAACCGCACGGCAAAAGAACAGCTTAAAAACGCGCGCAATGCGGCGGCGGGCGCTATAAGGAATCTGGACCCCCGCGTCACCGCCGAAAGAAAACCCGAAATTCTCTTTTATAACGTAAACTATATCAGCGGTGAAACACTGCCAACGCAACAGGCGCACTTTGAATTTTTAAAGGAAAACGGTTTTAAGGTTTTTCCTTTTCTGCGCATATGCAAAACGGCGGAAGAGGTGATTGCGGCAATCGAGGAAATAGAAGTCGGAAGAAAAACTCTCGACGTTTTAACGGACGGCGCGGTGATTAAGCTCAATTCCACTAAAGAGCGTGATATATTGGGGTATACCGATAAATTCCCGCGTTGGGCAATAGCTTATAAATTCGAAACCGAAGAGAGCGAAACGACGGTAAAAGAGGTCCGCTGGCAGGTTGGCAGAACGGGCAAGCTTACGCCGCTTGCAATAGTCGAACCCGTGGAGCTTGCGGGCGCCACGGTAAGAAAAGCAACGCTCAACAACTTCGGCGATTTAACGCGCAAAAACGTAAAGGTCGGCAGCAGGGTTTTAATCCGCCGCTCCAACGAAGTCATTCCCGAAATTTTGGGTGCAATAGGCGAAAACGACGGATATGAGGCGGTTAAAAAGCCGAAAATATGCCCCTATTGCGGCGCCGAAGTTATCGAAACCGGCGCAAATCTTTTTTGCCCCAACGTTTATTGCCGCCCCCGCGTAACCGGCAGAATCGAACACTTTGCGTCAAAGGACGCAATGGACGTGGAGGGGCTTTCCGAAATGACCGCAGGTCAGATGTTCGACGGCTTGGGTTTGCGGAATTGTTCCGATTTATATTCGTATACAACCGAAGATTTCCGCAAATTAGAAGGTTTTAAAGATAAAAAAACGGCTAATATACTGGGGGCAATTCAAAAGAGCAAGAACGTTCCGCTGGACAGGTTCATTTTTGCATTGGGCATAGACGGCGTCGGCAAAGTGGCGGCAAAGGACCTGGCAAAAACCTTTAAAAGCGTCGAAAGTTTAAAAAACGCGGACAAGGAGAGCCTTCTGGAGCTTGAAAATATAGGAGAAATCACTGCGGAAGCTATTTTAAACTGGTTCAGAGACGAAAAAAATCTGGAAGAACTGAATGCGCTTTTGGCTGCGGGCGTAACCCCGCAAACAAATAAAAACGTGCAAAAGGACGGCATATTTGCGGGGCAATCCGTGGTTTTAACGGGCACGTTGCAAAATTTCAAGCGAAGCGAAGCTCAAAAATTCATCGAGGAGCGCGGCGGCGAGTGCCAAAGCTCGGTTACTTCCAAAACAACTCTCGTCATAGCCGGCGAAGCCGCCGGTTCAAAACTCGAAAAAGCACAAAAGCTCGGCATAAAGATAATCGGCGAAGAAGAATTTTCTCAAATGCTTTAAAACTTCCGCAAAATAAATGCTCCGGCAAGACGCATGGTTTGCACGTCGGCGGAACGGGACGGCAAACAAGCTTTCAAATTTTTCAAAAATAAATAATCCGGTTAAAAAACAGCTTATCGCACGGACGAAAATTTCGTCCGTGCGCTTTACTTTTTTTACAATATATGGTATAATCATACGGTTAATAAACACAAGCAAGGGTATTTATGTCAGAAAAAAGTTACAACGCGGACGATTTGAAAATTCTCGAAGGACTGGAGGCGGTGCGCGTCCGGCCCGGTATGTATATCGGTTCGACGGGCGTTAAAGGACTTCATCACATTCTGTGGGAAATTGTGGACAACGCCGTGGACGAAGCCGCCAACGGCTACGCCGACGAAATAACCGTAACTCTCCACGCCGACGGTTCGGCTTCGGTGCGCGACAACGGCAGGGGAATGCCAACGGACGTCAATTCCAAAGTGAAGATGAGCGGAGTTGAAATTATTTTTACAAAGCTGCACGCGGGCGGCAAGTTCGACAACGAAAACTACGCTTTTTCGGGCGGTCTGCACGGCGTCGGCGCCTCGGTCACAAACGCTCTTTCAGAGTGGCTTAACGTTGAAGTTTACCGCGGCAACGTGTTTAAAATGAGCTTTAAAAGCACGTTTGACAAGGAGCGTAAAAAATGGCTTTGCGGGGTGCCTGTCGCTCCGTTGAAAAATACCGGCGAAAAGACGGGAGAAAAGGGCACGTTTGTGCGCTTTATGCCCGATAAAGAAGTTTTTGAAACGGTTGAATGGAACTACGACACCATTTCCAAACGTTTAAAAGAACTTGCGTTTTTGAACAAGGGCGTAAAAATAAGTCTGTTTGACGAGCGCGAATTTTATACAATCGAAGAGGGCGAAGAGGATGAAAACGGCTTTGCGGAAGGCGTAAAAGTAGCGCTTCCGGCAAGGGAGCCGGTCAGCTATAAATACGACGGCGGCGTTATCGATTTCGTCAGGTATTTAAACGGCGAAAAATTCCAGTTATATTCCCAGCCCCTGTACTATGCCGCAATTAAAGACGTTCAGCTCAAAGGTTTTCCCGTCGGAAAAATAAAAATAGAATTCGCTTTCGCTCATACGAAAGACGACACCGAAAGCTTGTTTTCGTTTGTGAATAATATTTCCACAATCGAGGGCGGTTACCACGAAACGGGCTTCCATACCGGGCTTTTAAAAGTAATAAACGACTACGCCAAGTCGAACGGCGTTTTAAAGGCTAAAGACCCGCTTTTCATCGCGGACGATATAAAGGAAGGTTTAACCGCGGTTTTAACCGTAAAAATGGCAAACGTCCAGTTCGAAGGACAAACAAAAACAAAGCTCGGCAACCCCGAAGTAAAATCCGCAGTCGAACAGACCGTAACGGAGGGGCTTTCGCAGCTGATAAAGAACAAGCAGTTAAAACCGGTATTCGATAAAATTGCGCAAAAGGCTAAGTTTGCCGCCGACGACAGAATAAAGCACCGCGCCGAGCGCGACGTTGCAAAAGCGGCTTCCGACAGCGACGGTTTGAATCTGGTCGGCAAGCTTGCCGCGTGTTCGGGCAGAAATCCCGAAATGAACGAACTTTTCATAGTTGAAGGCGATTCCGCGGGCGGAACCGCAAAACAGGCGCGCATAAGGCAGTGCCAGTCGATTCTGCCACTCCGCGGCAAGCCCTTAAACGTTCAGAAAAAGACGGCCCTGCAGGCGCTTCAGAATGAAGAGATAAAAACGCTTATCTCCGCTATAGGCGCGGGGTTTAACCGCTCTTTCGACGTGGAAAAAACCAAATACAAAAAGGTAATTATTTTATCCGACGCCGACCAGGACGGTATGCACATACGCTGTATTCTTTTAACGTTCTTCTTCAAATATATGCGCGAACTCGTGAATGCGGGATGCGTGTATATCGGAATGCCCCCCCTATATAGGGTGTTCAAGAAAGACGTTGTCGAATACGCTTACAACGACAAGGAACTTGACGAAAAGATTAAAATAGTCGGCAAGGGTTATTCGATACAGCGCTATAAAGGACTGGGTGAAATGTCGGCGGACCAGCTCTGGGACACGACTATGAACCCCGAAACCAGAAATCTCATTCAGGTTACCATAGACGACGCGGCGGAAGCGGCGAACGTTATAGAAATGCTTATGGGCGACAAGGTCGAAGGCAGAAAGGAATTTCTGGCGGCGAACGCAAACTTTAATAAGGTGGACGGCTTTATCGAAAAAGTTCATTTTAAAGCCGAACAGAGGGAGGAAGACTGATGGCAAAAAAGAACTCGAACGGTTTTCAAACCTCCATACCACAGGGGCAAATTCATGTTCGGCCCATCGAAGAGGTAATGCCCGGCTCCATGCTCCCCTATGCGGAGTTTGTAATTTTGGACAGGGCTTTGCCCCGCGTAGAGGACGGATTAAAGCCCGTTCAGCGCCGCATATTATACACTATGTACGAAATGGGCTTAACGCCCGATAAGCCGCACAAAAAGTCGGCGAGGATAGTCGGCGACTGTATGGGTAAATTCCACCCCCACGGCGACGGTTCTGTTTACGACGCAATGGTAAGAATGGCCCAGCCGTTCAACATGCGTATGACTCTCGTAAACGGTCACGGAAACTTCGGTTCCGTTGACGGCGACCCCGCCGCGGCTATGAGATATACCGAAGCGAGATTGGAACCGCTTGCAATGGAGCTTTTAAAGGACCTCGAACAGGAGACCGTTCCGTTTTCGTTCAACTTTGACGACAGCCTTTTGGAGCCCGACCTTTTGCCGGGGCACTATCCCAATCTTTTAGTCAACGGCGCCAACGGAATCGCCGTGGGACTTGCAACAAACATTCCCACGCACAATCTTGGCGAAGTTATAGACGGTTGCTGTGCCTATATCGATAACCCCCGCATATCCTTGGGGGAAATGATGAAAATTATCCCCGGTCCCGACTTTTCCACCGGCGGTTATATAATCGCAAACGAGCTTAAGCAGGCGTATGAAACAGGCAAGGGTAAAATAACTCTCCGTGCAAAGTATTCGGTTGAACAGGGTGAAAACGGCAAAAAACTTATCATAATAACCGAACTGCCCTACCAGACTAACAAAGCCGAGCTTTTAAGAAAAATAATGCTCCAGCGAGAGGAAAAAAAGGAGCTTTTATCCGGCATTGCCGAAATTGTGGACGAAAGCGACAGGCAGGGTATGCGCGCGGTTATAACCGTTAAAAAGGACGCCGACTGCGACGTTATTTTAAACACTCTTTTAAAGTGCACCGACCTTGAGTGCACCTTCGGCATAAATATGGTTGCAATCGCGGGCGGAAAGCCCAGACAGCTCGGGCTTTTGGATATCATAAGATACTACACACAGTATCAGCAGAAAGTTGTGGTGCGCCGTTGCCGCCACGAGCTTAAAGAGGCCGAGGCGCGCTGTCATATTCTGGAAGGGCTTATTATCGGCGTGCACAACGTGGACGAGGTTGTAAAAATTATAAAGACCTCTGAATCGACTCCCGAAGCGCGCAGGCGCCTTATGGAAAGGTTCGCCCTCTCCGAAAAACAGGCGCAGGCTATTCTGGATTTAAGGCTTGCACGGCTTGCAAAGCTTGAAGTAACCAAGCTTAAAAACGAGCTTGCCGAACTCAGAAAGCGCATTGCGGAAATAAAGAGAATTCTTGCCGACAAAGGCCTGCAAATGGACATAGTCAAGCGCGAAATGCTGGATATAAAACGCAAATACAAATGCGAGCGCAAAACGCAGATTGTCGATAACACGGAAAAGATTTACGTCAAGCGGCAGGATGTAAAGCGTGAGGTCTCGGCGTGGACGGTTGCGCTCACCGCGGCGGACGGCGTAAAATTTATGGAGCGCGAGGACTTCGAAGGCAACGCAAAGAAAAAGCTTATAAAGAGCGCGCCGCTCTCGCTTATGCACAAACAGGTCGTCAACTGCACGGGCGGAACCGTTTACGTGTTCACCAATCTGGGCAACTGCATAAAGGTCGACCTTTCGGATGCTGACCCCTGCGATTACAAGTCGGCGGGGGTAAAGGCGGAAACGCTTGCCGACGGTGTGCAGAAAGGCGAATACGCCGTCAAAATTTTTGCGGAACAGCAAATCAACCAGAATTCGACTCTTTTAATGTTCACAAAGGGCGGAACCGTAAAACGCACCGCGTGGAGCGAGTATATAAGTTTCGGCAAAAAGTTTTTCCCCGCGCTCAAGCTTAAAGAGGGCGACGAACTCTTAACCGCGGAAACGTTCGACGAGGACGAATTTTCCACAATGCTTTTCGTAACCAAAAACGCGCTTTGCCTCAACGCCGAAAAGGACGACGTTCCCGTTCAGGGCAGGCTTGCCGGCGGTGTAAGGGGCGTAACGCTTAACGACGGCGACGAGGTTGTTTTTGCCGCTCAGCAGAACGGCGAGGGAGAAATAATCGTGGTAACCACTCTGGGCGGCTTCAAGCGGGTAATTTCTTCACTGTTCGACCCCCGCGGCAGGGGCGGCAAAGGAATGATGCTTGCCGATATAAAGGGCAAGGGCGAAATTCTGTTTGCCGATTACGTAACCGTACCTTATAATCTTGCGATAGTTTCCGAAGAAAAGCAAGTAACCGAAATCAGCACCGAAAGCATTTCTATTGAAAGCCGCGTGTTCAAGGGCAGACCCGTAAAGGACGCGGGCACGGTTAAAAAAGTGGTTGCGTTAAAATACAAATCCGACTATTCCGGTGGCGTTCAGATTAAGATTTAACCCCTAAATTTTGCCTCTTTATAAATTGAAAAACGCTCGTTTTTTGGCAAAAAACATTCAAAAAACGGCGTTTTTTGAAAGGCAAAATGTCTGAAAATTACATAAAAAGGTCTGATTTGTCCATATAAAAACGCGCTACGGAAAGTCTGCGCTATGAAACGATTTAACAAAAAATGTGTGTTGTAATCTTTTTTTATTTATGCTGTTGACATTTGAAAAAGATATGATATAATGTTTTCTGTCAAAATTTATGACGGTTACAATTATAATTGCGGAGGAAAATATGAGTACAGAAGTTGCGGTTATAGTGGGCGTGGTTGTCGGACTTGTCGTCGCTGTTGCGTTGTTCGGACTGATATACCTGATTGCGGTTTTACCCGAAATTAAGGCAAAAAAGGGCAAAAAACAGCCTGACGTTACCGAAATACAGCCCGAAAACGAAGAGGAGACGGTTGTTCAAAATTTAGAAGAAGAGGCTATGGAAGAAGCTGCGGCGGAAAATTCCGCGCAGTACGCCGAAGAGCCGGAAGAAGTTGCCGAAACCGTTGAAGAAGTTGCCGGAACGGCTGTAGAGGAAAAGGAAGAGGAAGAGGAAAAAGAACCCGAACCCGTAAAAGAAGAAATAAAAGAAGAACCGGCAAAGGTTGAAAAACCCGTTAAGGAAGAAGAGTCGGAAGAAGAACCCGAAGAGGAAGAAGAGGACGACGTTGAAGACAACGAGAGCGAAAAGGAAAAGGAAGTAAGACTTGCCGCAATCGAATCCGCGCCCGAACTCGAACAGGGGCAGCGCTATAACCGCAGTTACAAAGCGCGGTTAATTCAGTCCAGCGATACGGTAAAGGGATGGTATTCGCAGATTAAAAACGCGGCGCTTTCTTATAAAGGAGTAAAAAGCAGCGTATCCTGGCGCCAGGAAAAAGTGGCAAAGGGCAGAGTGCAACTTATAAAAATAGCTTTAAGGGGTAAAACGCTGTCGGTTTATTTCCCTCTCGAAGTGAGTAAAATCAAAAATTACGACGTAGAGGACGTTTCGGATAAGTCGGTTCACGCCGCAACTCCCTGTCTGTTGAGGGTTAAGAAAGAAGCTCACGTAAACCAGGCAATCGACCTTGTGTCGCAGGCGGCGGCAAAACTTGTGCTTGAGGAAACCGCGGCAAAGAAAACCGATTACGTAAAGGAATATAAGCTTGAAACCACCGAACAGCTCATAGAAGAAGGGCTTGTAAAGGTTGTGGGCGGAAAGAAATAAAAAACGCTTAAAAGTTACTCCGTATTTTAAAAAATTTTAAATAATAAACGAATAGCCGCCCGTGCAAAATATGCGCGGGCGGCTTTTTATATTATACGGTTAAATTGATAATCGTTTCCAAATTTAAAAAGAAAAACGAAAAAAATTAAAAAAAAAAGAAAAAAAATTTCAAAATAGCTTGAATTTTGAATTGATGTGCGCTATAATAATACTAACGTGTTAAGTCACGCTAAATCAAAATAAGGGGCGCGCCCCTTACTGCCGTTTAAAACGGCAGTAAATTAATTAACGGAGAAAAAATTATTTGGCAAGGGAATGCTTTTGCCCGCGCCGTCTTTTTAAAGGAGGATTAAAATGAAGAAAAGCAAACTTATTAAATCTTTGATAGCTTTCGCTATCAGTGTTGCGGCTGTAATCGGTTGCATAAGCCTTGTGGCTTGCGGAGGCGGCGATGACAATAACGCGGTGAATTCGGTTTCTTTGAATAAACCCACTCTTTCGTTACAGGTAGACGAAACCGAAACCCTTGTTGCAACTACCGACCCTGCAGGCGCAACCGTAACCTGGTCTTCCAGCGACAATGCAAAAGTAGAAGTTGACCAGACGGGTAAAGTAACCGCAAAAGCAGTTACCGAATCAGCGGTTATAATCACCGCACAGGCGGGCGAAAAGAAAGCAACCTGCAGCGTTACCGTAACGGCTAAAGGCGGCAGTACCGTAACACTCGGCGGCACTTTCAGCTGGCAGGGAATTATCGACGAAATGGCAAACAATATTTCCGGTTTTAATCCCGAAGTGCCTGATAAAACTCCGCTTAAACAGGATTACTTCACCGGCGACAATGCATTCCTTACCTTAACTGCCGAAGCAAAAAGCAACGTAATAAGAGGTAAAGACGCGGCGGGCAAAAATGCAAACCTTAAATGCGTTGAAATCAAGGAAGGCGCACTTGCCGTAACTTTCACCGGCACGGGCACTCTTACCGTAAGCTTTGCATCTACGGGCGGTTCTAACACGTCGGGTATGGCTGTTAAAAATTCGGCCGGCACTTGCCTTACCGGTACGACTACCGCTACTTTAGTTGATTCGACCGACACGCTTAACGCAGGATTCTATCAGGTAACCGGAACCACTGCTGTGGAAGTAACGTTCAACATTACCGAAGCCGGCACTTACACCATCTGGGGCGGCATTTACAATGCTGACTCAACCAAACCCAACGGAGTAAACAACGTGCGTGCAACCCGTATTCATACCATAGTTATGGTAGATAACGGCGCGCAGGCGTAAATTAATCGATAAAGAACAGGCATTTTCGCAAGGGGGCAAAAGCGCCCCCTTGCGTCAATATTTTTAGGACTGTTATTTTCCGTAACAATGTTGGGTTACGGTGCAAAATATAAATTCGCGGCTTTTTTTGTTTAAGCCGCCCTCAAAGCAATTACATTGCTTTGAAAAACATTGTTTGTAAACAAAACTTTTTTGTTTTCGATAGGGAGGAAAAATGAAGAACAAAAAATTTTTAAAGGCGATTGCGGCGATTACGCTTTCCGCCTCGGCCGCACTGGGGGCTTTCGGGCTTACCGCCTGCGGCGGCGGACACAGCCACAGCTTTAAGTGGGAAAGCGACGCAACCGAGCATTGGAAGGTTTGCGATTGCGGTGATGAAGAAGACGGCACGCGCGCAAACCACGACTTTACTGACGGCGACTGCATTTGCGGCGCAAAAAAACCCGGCGAAGGTCCCGGAGGTCCGGAAGAACCCGGAACGGAAACCGACGTGCTTTCGGAAGGACTTAAAACCTTTCTTGGCAAATATAACTCCGTGGTTTATAAAAACGGTTTTACCAAAACCGAAACGGTTGAATGCATAGGCGGCAGCGAAACGGCTCCCGCAACCGGAATTTACGGAACGATTAACCCCTTGCCCTCCGGCGGAGAAATAACCGGTGAAGATTTTACCGAAAATCTTAAAGTTACGATTGCCGACGGCAGGCTTACGCTTTCGGACGTGGGACCCGGCACGGTTAACGCGTTTATTAAAGTAGAAAAACAAACTCTTAAAAAAGTACATATATATGCCGAGGTTACGCCGTTAAACAATGCGGGCGGCTGGGATTTGTTGCGTTTCCTTGACGGAAACGGCGGCGTGATAGCTTCTGTAAGAAGTAACGGCAGTAAGAAAGTAGGCGTTTCCGTTGCCGGCGACACGACCGTTGCGGGCGCAAAAATCGATTGCACCGAAAACGTTGCGATAACCGTTGAGGCGACTCTTGATTTGGGTCTCGGCAAAATTTCGGTTAAACTGAACGGCGCGGATTACGAATTTACGGCGGCAACCGAGACGAATCCCGCGGTTACCCAAGCGGATATTTCCGTAACCGATTTCAGCGGCGTAAGCCTGATGACGGCAAACGGAAGTAAAGCAACCGATACGCGCAATATTTCCGTTGACAATATCGGAATTTGTACGGAAGACAGCGAAGTTACTACCGAAGCTCTTCAGACTAAGCTGGGCAAGGCGCTTGACGATAAATTCACGGCGCTGGACGTTGAAAATAAATATACTCAAAACGGTCAGGCGTTGAGCGAAGCTTATCAGGCTGGCGTTACGGCAATCGTGCATGCAACGACCAACGAGGCGGTTTTAAAAGCTTATAACGACGCGGTTGCGGCAATGGACGCAATAGAAAGCGACGCGGCTATCGCTTTGAGAGAGGCGAAGGAAGCGGCGAAAACCGCAATTGACGGATATAAAGACGCAGGCGAATATACGATTAACGCAGAAGAGCTTGCCGCGGCGGTAAGCGCGGGCAAGGCTGCGGTTGACGACTGCAAGACGGTTGATGCTGTTGCCGAGGCCGAAACTGCGGCAAAGGCGAAAATCGACGCGGTTAAGAGCGATGCAACTTTGCTTGCGGATAAAAAAGCAGAAGCTTTAAAAGAACTTAACGCTTATAACGGCGGCGCGGCAAAATACACCGAGGAAGGCGCGGACGGCAATAAAACCGCTTATGACGCGGCTATCGCTTCCGGCACGAACGGCATTACCGGCGTAACGATTGACAGCGCGGGCGGCGCACAGGCGGCTTTGGACGCGGTTACCGCGGCTTGCAACACGGCTAAAACGGCAATCGACGGAATTAAAAACGACGAAACGCTCCGTGCGGAAGCCAAAGAGGCGGCTAAAACCGAGCTTGCGGCTTACAGAGCGGAGGAAATTGCGGCGATTGACGCAACATTGTACCCCAACGTGGTTGCCGGCATTGAGGCAATTAAGGCGGACACCGCCGTAAAAATCGACGAGGCGGTAAACCTTGCGGCAATCAAAACCGTATCGGAAAATGCAAAGGACAGTATCGACAGCCTTATCACGTCCACCACGCAGACTTTTGAAGAGTTCAAGCAGTCCGAAAAAGAAAGACTTGCGTCTTATGCGGCAAAAGCTAAGGAGGGCTTGGACACTTCTGCGGACGCCGCGCTTATTTCGGCAATCGACAAGGCGGTAACGGACGGTAACGGCGCAATAGACGCGGTTGTCGAAAGTGCCGGCAAGGACGACGTTTCCGCCGCTTGCAACGCGGCAATTGCCGAAATCGACAGACAGATTGCTTTGGTTGAGCTTGCAAAACATAAAGCTTCGGCAAAGGCTGAACTTGTGACCTATGCTGAAACGCTTAAAGTGCATATTAATCAAAACGCAAGTCTTGTTGCGGCATTAGACGCTTACGTGACCGAACAGCAGGGCATAATCGACGCCGAAACGACTACGGCGGCAAATCTTGCAGAAGTAACCCAATCCTGCAAAAATGCAATCGAGGCAAAGGTTGACGAGCTTAAAGAAACTAAATTTGCGGTTACGTTTAACGTTGACGGGGTTGCCGTACAGCAGGTAACTTACGGCGGACTTGTAACGAAACCCGCAAACCCCGCGAACACGGCGACGCGGAAATTTATAGGTTGGTACGCGGACGCGGCTTGCAACACGCTTTTCGACTTTACTACCGTGCAAATTTACGGTGAAATTACCGTTTATGCTAAGTGGCAGGAAGCTGACGTAACCATAACCTATAACGTAAACGGAGCAGTCTGGAAGACCGTCAGGGCGTTCAGCGGCGACGCGGCAACGCTTGAAACGGAAGTTTACGTAAGCAACAAAAAGTTTGTTGCGTGGTGTACGGACGCGGCGGCGACTTCGGAATATAACGCGCCGGAAGTTTGGGCCGAAAACCAGACGGTTACGCTTTATGCAAAGCTTTCGGACAAAACAAATGACGATTTGGCATTGAACGCCGAATGGAAGGCTCCCGCAACCGGAACGCAGGAAGAAATTCTGGTGGAAAATGAACTGTTTATAGCTAAAAACGCCGACGTTAACGGTGTTAGTAACAACGTGGGATATAAAACGGTTGAAACGGCGAACATAAACAATAAATCATTCACAAGCGGCTACTATGTAATAGGCAATAAAGGCGACCAATCCAAGCCGGTAGTAATCACCGCGAAAGAAAATATTACGCTTACCGTTTATACCGGATTGGCGGCTTCCGACGGTAAAGGCACAAGGCAAGGCGGAATTTATTACGTTAAAAACGATGAGTCCGCAGTTGAAATTGCTTACTCAAGCACCCGCGTAAGATTGCTTGGCTATAAAGCAATAGAGTTGAACGCCGGCGACGTTGTTAAACTTTATATAAGCGTTCCCGCAGACGCGGCATACGGCGCTTATTTGTGGTTGTTCGATATCGACGCACAGCTTTCCGAAAGCTTTACAAACGCTACGGTAAATTATTATAATGCAGACCATACTACGGTGTTTAAGTCCGTTTCCTGGAACAGCTTAAAGTCCGTAACTGCACCCGACGAAAATCCCGTTAAGGAAGGCAGCTCACTCATCGGTTGGACGACTACCAAAGACGGCGTTACGGCTGACTACGTGTTTGACGAAAACGCGGCGGTTGACGCGAACGGCGTGTTAAATCTTTATCCCGTATACGAATCTGCGGCGGTAACCGTTGTGTTCCACGATAAGGACGGCAACGAAATCAAATCGGCGGGCGTTCTCGAAGGCGGCGTAATTGCCGAAGCGGATATCCCCTCGGATACGGAGGTGACCGGCTTTAAATTCCTGGGTTGGTATACAAAGACGGACGGCGAGTTCGATACTCTTGCTTTCGACTTCACCACAACATTGGGCGCGGGAACTTATGAAGGCGACACGCTGAACTTGTACGCAAATTATAAAGAACTGCAGCTTATAACCGTAAGCGGTGACGAAAACGTGACGGTTGACGCTTCGAAGAACAACTTCTATGTTGAAGGCGAAGTTACGGCGGATGATATTGCGGCGGCAATCACGCTTGCAAGCGGCAAAGAAGTTAAGGAATACCGTTTAAACAACGGCGAAGGTGAAGTGATTACGTTGCCTTACACCGTAACCGCAAATGCTTCAATTTACATTGTAACGCAGGAACTTTCGCAAAAACCCTGGAAGATTGATTTTACAACTCCTCCCAATACGGCTTCAAATACGAATTATAAGAATAATGACGTTATTAACGATGTTTTAACGGTGGTTAACGTCGGCAGCGGTTGTAACTGGAATAAAGCCGGTTATTTTGTAATTAAAACGGCTTGCGAAGTAACGTTTACAACGACTTCGCCTGCAAAAATTGTTATAACAGACAAGAATTCAAACGCCTCGAGATATTATACAATAACGAATTCCGAGGGGACAGAAGTCGGAAAGCATACTATGAATAACGGAAGCGAAACAATTGTGCTTCCGGCAGGCGATACTTACAAAATTACCGCTTACGGCGGAGAATGCAGAATCGGCAGTATTGAGCTTGTCACCGGTTAATACTTAAACTTAAAAGTTGAAAATTAAACGTATTAATTAAAAACTTTGCCCCTGCGGAGCGAATGCTCCGCGGGGGATTTTTCATTGCCGTTTTGGCGCGCTGGCAAAGTACGCCAAGTAATTACGAACACAGTTGAAGAACGTTGCGCGCGGCGCGGACAAGATGCAGAGACGGCTTGACTATGCTCGGGGCGACAAAAGGGGAAAAACTTTCATAAAATGCTTGAAATTTACATTACACTATTATATAATTAAACTGTATCGAGTCACGGTTTTTTTGTTTAAAACCGTGGGCGTTAAGCGCAATAAATTACGCTTAACGTAGAAACAATTGATAGAAAAAAATTTGTTTTTTGGGAGGAGAAATGAAAAACAAAAAATTTTTGAAGGCTGTTGCCGCAATTACAATGAGCGGACTGACTGCTTTTGGCGCAATGGGGCTTGCCGCGTGCGGGCACACGCACGACTATTCGGAGTGGGGCGGACAAAACGAATCGCAACACTACAAATACTGCCCTGCAGACAACGAAAAGGACGAAACTACGTTTGGTAAGCACACGTCGGTATGCGACTGCGGATTTAATAAGGTTGCAAAGGAAGCGGACGATACCGACAACGACGAAAGCGTGGCAACATTTGCCGACGAAACCGGAACAGCGGAAGCCGTTCCCGCGCCTAAGGTGCCCGAACACACCGGCAACGGCGCGGCGCTGGTTGAAGGTAAGGAAATTACGAATTATGAATTCGACCCTGCAGACCTTGCGACTACTAAATATCCGGACGGCTGGACGGACGGCGTGTTTTCTATTGCAAAGGGCACCGAAGTGCGCGGAAGAGTTAAAACGGGACTTTACGAGGGCGATACGCTTATCGACGCAAGCTATGCAACCGTTAATTCGCTTAAACTCGGCGCCAGCACCGACGCTTTGGAGTTGAATGCTTCCGCGGCGGGCACGCTCATCTTTTACGTGCAGAACGGTTCGAGCGGAACGGGCAGTACGTCGGCGCCTGCAACCCAGAAGGTTGTGCTTACTAAACCCGACGGTTCTAAACAGGACATCGAATATCAGGCTATGGGCGGCGGCAGTACTATTCAGCGCGTGACGTTAGAGCTTACCGCAAAGGGCAAATATACCCTGACGCGTACGAGCGGTACTTCGGATATTTATTATGCAAAATTTACTTCCGCAGTTGATAACACGCCTATAAAAGAAATAAACATTGCAAATACGGGCAAGGTTGATTTTCTTGTCGGGCAACAACTTGACTTAACAGGCATTGCGGTAACCGCAACCCACGAAGAAACGGGGAAAATATCTACCGTTTCCGCAAATCACGTTGAAATTGACGCAAGCGCTTATAATCCTAACGCGGCGGGAACTTATGCTATCGGCGTTAAGTATACCGTTGGCGGTAACCTTACAAGCACGCAGACCGTATTTGAAACGAGTTTTGACGTAAACGTTTACGCTTTTGACGGGCTTAAACTGGGTACGAACAAAATCAGCAAGGATGCGAACAGCGCGGCGGGCAACGGCGTTTATGCTAACCACGTGTTACGTCAGTTCTATTTTATCGGTGATACGTTCTCCGCGGACGGTTTGACGGTTACGGCGATAGGTAAAAACGACGAAAAGACACAAGAATTTAAACTTGGCGCAAGCGATTACGTTCTGAGCGGCGCGGATACCGCAACGGCGGGCAAAAAGACTGTTAAGATTGCTTATACCGCAAACGGACTTACTAAGGCTGTGGGCGTGAATATTTACGTGGTGGCAAAGAACGCCGAGCTTGCAACGGCAACGAGCGTTGACATTGCGGTAAACAAGGAATTTTCCACTAAAAACGTCGGTGTTAAGAGCGCGGCGGGGGCTTACAGATTTAAGACCGTTCAGCAGGCCGTTGATTTTATAAATAACGGCGTCCCTGCGGCGGCAAAGAAGAATGTTTATCTTGCCGAGGGCACTTATACGGAAAAGCTTGAAATTACTCAGCCGAACGTAACGCTTATCGGCGCGGGACAGGACAAAACGAAGATTGAATTCGATTCGCTGTACGGCGAAACGGACGAGGGCGGTTTTGTTCATACTACCGATTCCACCGCAACGTTGAACGTAAGGGATACGGCGGTCGGATTTGCGATGAGACATCTGACGGTTTCTAACAAATACAACACTCTGCAATCGTATGCAACGGCGAAGAGTAACGACAAACGCGCTTTGGCAATGCTAGTTCAGGCGGATAAAGTGACGGTTGAAAACTGTGCGCTTTTGGGCTTTCAGGATACGCTTGAACTATTCACGGGCAGGCAGTACTTTGAAAACTGCCTTATAGTGGGTTCTACCGACTTTATTTTCGGTACGAATAGCGTAACTTATTTCCACAAGTGCGAAATCAGAAATCTTTTAAACGGTTCCAACGGCGGTTACGTGACGGCGTTTAAAGGGAATAACAAGGGTAAGGGTATTGACGATATAACTTACGGTGCGATTTTCGACGACTGCGACTTTACTGCCGAAGACGGCGTGCCCGAAGGCAAAGCTTCGCTTGGCAGAGCGTGGGGCGCTAACGCGGCGGTTATGGTTATGAATTCAAGGCTCGGCGCGCATATTTCTTTGTCGGCTGCAACGAATGCGGGCGGCAGATACATCAGTATGGGCAACGGCGACCCGAAAGACGCGAACTTCACCGAATATAACAACACAGGCGCCGGCGCTTTGACTGAAAGCCTGACGACGGTTACTTTGCTTGACGCTACGGCTGCGGCAAATTATAATAATCTTGCGTTCATATTCGGCACAAACGCAAACGCAAAGGTTACGTTTACGGAAGCCTGGAACCCCCTGCAATAAGAATATTAAATAACTTTAACCGCGGCGCGTGAATAACGCGCCGCGGTTTTTGGCGTGTAAAACCCTTATAAAATAAGGCGCTCCGCCGAACGGCGGAGCGCTAAAAGTTTTTTATTGTGCCTTATGCGGCGGGGGAAAGAGTTACGTAGTAGAGGTTGAAACCCGTTACTCTTTCAAATACGTGGCTTCCCGCTTCAAGCGTAACGGTGATTACGTTATCGCCGTTTACGGAAGTGCTTGAAACGCTGCCGCCGTTGTACTTAAAGCTGCCGGAACCGTCTACGTAGAAACTTACGGTTGATTTGACGCTTGCCGTGATTGTAATCTTCATATCGGATTCAATCTTCATACCCTTTGAGTACGTTTTGCCCGTAGCGTTTATCGTAAGCGCGGCGGATTTATAGTTTATGGTTTTGCTGCCCCTTGACGCGGAGATGAAGGAGGTGTTGCTTAAACTGCCTTCAAAGGAGCAATCCTGAGCCTTTGCCAACAAATCGTTGAGCGAGGTTTCGATTGCCGAGTATTTCGTCTTTTCGTCGCCGGTGAGCGCATTCTGCTGGGCTGAGGACAGTTGAGCGTAGAGTGATTTAAGTGCGGTTGCCGTGGTGAGATTTGCACTGGTAACCGTTGTGCCTCCGAAAGCTGCCAAATTGTCCTTGAAAGCGAAGAGCTTTTCAAGCTGTGCTATTGCCGCCAGTCCGTCGGTTACCTTTTTGTAATTGGTTATCTGGGCTTGCTGGTTGGTTCCGCCTTCTTCGCTATCGCCGTCGAGGTTGTTGTAGGCAAGCTGTGCTTTTTCGTAAGCCGCTTTTGCGTTTGCTATTGCCGTTTGGTCAGTTACGGAAATCGTGCTTACATCCACGAGCGCCGCAATCTGGTCGTTTAAGCTCTTAACTGCGAATTGCGACCATTGCGCGAGCGCGGCGGTGAGTACGTGGTAATTGGTTACTTTATTTTTCTGCGAGGCGCTGAGTGCGTTGTATGCCGTCTGTGCGTCGGCTATCTTGTCGCCGGAATTTTGGGTTACCGTGCCTATCGCGTTTATAAGATTGATTACGGGGGTAACCGCAAGGTTGTCGTATTTTTCAACCGCCGCCGTAAGGGTGGAAGCGTTTGTTATCTGCGCTTTTTGGCCTGCGGTGAGCGCGTTGTACGCCGCTTGCGCCAATTCGATTTTGTTCTTGCAGTCCAGTGAAAGCGAAACTTCGCCGATTGCGTTGATGTATTCGATTACGTTCCGGATTTTTTCGGCTTCGGTTACGCCCTGTTTGAAGGAAAGCGCGGTTATTCCGCCGTCCTTATCCTTTTGGCTGGACGATATAAAGTAAGTTCCGGGCTGTAAAGCGCCGGTGTAGGAGGAAATACCGCCCGCAATAACCGTGCCGTCTATTTTTACTAGTTCGCAACCGGTTATTCCCGTGCCGCTCGATTTTAAAGTGATTTCGGTGTTTTCGACAACTGTAAACGTTGCAAGAATTCCCTTGCCCTTTGCCGTGCCCGAGCTGTTCTTTGCGTTAATAAACTTAACGCCGCCCACAACGCCGCCTACGGTTGCCTTGCTTACGTCGATTGTAAGTCCGCTTTCGGGGACGTTTAACGCCGCCGAAGGTTTATCCGCGTCTTTAATCATACTTTCGCCTACGCGGGGCGTAAAGCCGTTTGCGCCTGCTTCGCGCAGTACTTTAATTCTTGCGGCTGCGGGGTCGTCCAAAAGACAATCGCTCTTTTTGTTTTTTGCGTCGTAATAGAACTGAGCGGGGTTGGTGTCGAATTTATCGTATTTCGTCGTGCCGTATGCGCAACTGTTGGAAACGATTTGGTCGCGCGTGGTTGCATTTACGATAGTATTCGTGCCGATGTTGGCGTAATACATATTGTTCCAGCCCTTTGCAACGCCGCCGGACTTTTCGGTTATGTTTTTACTGCCCTCATAATAGTTGCCTTCGGTGAATATGTAGCAATTTGCGCGGAGGGAGTGAACGTAACTTAAAGAAGGTTTGGAAATGTGCGAATAGGGCGTGGTGGATTCGGTTGAGTCGCCGCAAACATAGTTGTTATAGAAGTGAACGTTCGCCTGTCTTGTTAAAGGAATACGCGAGCCGCACTGATACCACATATTGTGATGATAAGTCAAATTATACTGTAAAGAGTCGTCGGAAGAGCCTACAAGGTTGGTCTTGTGGCAGTACTCGAAGTAGTTATACGAAGCAGTGAAGTATTCGCCGCGCTTGAAGTCGCAGCTGCCGTCGCCCTCTTTTTTGTCGCTTTCGGCGGGACTTGCGCAATAGCCGGGGAGGAAAGTGTTGTGGTGTATCCAGCATCTTTCGACAGAGCCGGTTATTTTGCCGCCTTCCTGAACGCCTTCCATACCGATTGCGTCTTCGGGATATTCGTTAAAGGTTAAGTTTCTGACTTCAAAGCTTTTGCCCTGACCGTTTACCGCGTCCGAGCCGGTCATAAAGTGGAAACCCCAACCTTTGATTTGCGCGTCTTCGCCAACGCCCTCGACGGTTATGTTTTTAAGGTTTCTCATTCGCGCCATATGTCCGTTGTCGCCCACCGAACCGCCTTCGTTGAGGCTGTTATATGCGGTGCAGCCTTCGGGCGTGGTTACGGTGCCTATAAATCTTATTGCTATAGGTTTATCAACCGATTTAAAGCCGAGCGAGTTGCCGTTTGCCGCCCAAGTGTTGCCTTTGTTGCCGCTTTTATCTGTTTTTGTGTATTGCGCGTTGTTTAGCCACCAGCCTATGCCGTCGGCGTCTTTGTTCCCCCAGTCGGTTCCGGGGACTTTAAACATATTTACCGCCGCGTATTTTCCTGCGACGTCTTTCATAACGGTGTCTTTATTTTCGTTGGTTACGTAAATGACTATCGCGTCGTCTTTAAGGGTGCCGTCGTCGTTATATGCGCCTACGCCTTCGGTATAATTGAAGTGGGCGTAGCCCGAACGGTCGTAAGCCGAAACGGAAATTTCGGGAATATCGAAGGAAGTACCGGAGGAAGGAGTGATTTTAACCGAATACGAGCCTGCCTTTAAACCGACTATATCCACTCTTGCGCCGTCGTTATAAGAGCGGATAAGCTCTTTATCGACGGTTATGTAATTTCCGCCGGAAGCGGGCTTATACTGAACCGTAGCCGAGGCGGGATTTGCTTCCGTCCACTCGATTGCAAGGCTTTCGTTATAAGCTTTTACTTCTTTTACTGCTTTATTTAAATCAATCCACTTTGCATAGAGTGTGTAATCTTTTGTTATCGCCGTTGATAAACTGAAAATCGTGCCTTCGGCGAAATTTTCGGTAGTATACCATCCGGCAAGATATTTGCCGCCGTTTACAAGCCCTGTGGGCGCGGATACCGTACTGCCGGAGCTTACGCTTTGCGCACCGTAAGTTTGCGGCGTGTTGGTAACGAAAGTTACGGTGTGGGTGACTCCCGGCGCGGGCGCTGGAATGTCGGGATTGGGGTTAACCTGTGAATTTTCCGTTTTGCCGCATACGCAAACTCCGTTTGCATAGCTGTGGGAGGCGTAGGTGGCTGCGTCTGTTTCCTTGTCGTCGGGACATTGTTTCCAGTGCTGCGAAGCGTTGTGTCCCCATTCCGTGTAGTTGTGAACGTGATTTCCGTAATCGACGTCCTGCCCCATAAGATAACCGCATTCACATGTGCTCGAACCCGAAAAATCGTGTGCGGCGTAAGAATCCGGTTCTGCTTCTCCGTCGGCGGGACACGCTTTCCAGTGCTGGGTGGAGCTGAACTTCCACTCGGAATAATCGTGCGAGTGTCCGCAAGCCGAAGCCGCCGCGCAGGTTATAACCATCGAAGCGGCCAGAACGACTGCAGAGCCTTTTTTGATGAACTTCATTTTTTCTCCTTTATTCCGTGCGGAGCTTTGCCGCCCCGACTTTTACGGAACAAATTTATTTTATCACTATATTATATTAAAGTCAATGCGTTTAGTCCGGTTTTAAGAAATTATTTAACAAAATTTGTTAAATATTTACGTTTACGGCAGGTTGAACATGATAGAAAAAAACGGGACAGACAGTGCGGACGGGAGAGCCGTTCAGTCGTCGGGCGGAAGGGCTTTGTGGGCTGAATTTAATTTTTGTGAACGCGGTTGGTAAAAGTTATTTTTTAAAACATATTGACAGAGGAATGCGGAAGTGTTAAAATTGTGCAATAAAACATATAATTATATGATGACGGTTCGTATATTTTACAGCGGACGTTTTATTGAATTCGGATGGGAAACGGTATGCTTGAAAAAGTAAATTCCCCGCGGGATATTAAAGGGTTTAACGTTAAAGACCTTGAAAATCTGGCGGCGGAAGTGAGGGACAAATTAATTGAAACCGTTTCGAAAAACGGCGGACATCTGGCTTCGAATCTGGGTACGGTTGAGTTGACGATTGCACTGCATACGCTGTTTGATTCGCCGGAAGATAAAATAATTTTCGACGTGGGGCATCAGGCGTATACGCATAAGCTTTTGACCGGCAGATACGGAAAGTTTGACACTTTGAGAAAAAAAGGCGGGATTTCGGGCTTTTGCGACAGGTTTGAGAGCGAGCACGACGTTTTAAACGAAGGACATTGCGGCACTTCCGTTTCGGAAGCGCTGGGCATTGCCGTTTCGAATAAGCTGAAGGGAAACGGTAATTACGCGGTTGCCGTCGTAGGCGACGGCGCGCTTACGAACGGAATGATTTATGAGGCGCTTAATAACTGCGCCGATAAAAAGTTGAATCTGGTTATAATTATCAACGATAACGAAATGTCGATTTCGCGCAACGTGGGGGGACTTCACAATTATCTGACGCGTATGCGCTCGGGGATAAGATACTTCCGTTTTAAGCACCGTACCGAAAAGTTTTTGCTGAAAATTCCGCTGATTGGCAGGTATCTTGCTTCCGGTTGCAGAAGGTTTAAAAACTTTATAAAGAGAATGTTTTTGAAAGAGAGCATTTTCGAGGACCTGGGGCTTAACTATCTGGGACCGGTGGACGGTCATAATATAAAGAAATTGCAGGCTGTTTTAAAAGTTGCGAAAATGCACGACGAGTGCTGTGTCGTACACGTCTGCACGAAGAAAGGTAAAGGTTACGAACTTGCCGAAAAAGAGCCGTGGCTGTATCATTCGGTTGGGAAATTCGAGCCTGCAACAGGGGTTTCGGTTTGCGAGAGGAAGAGTTTTTCTTCGGTTGCCGGCGAGCTTTTGTGCGCCGCCGCGGCAAGCGACGACAAGGTTTGCGCTATTACCGCAGCGATGGGCGAAGGGTGCGGACTTGCGGAATTCGCCAAAAAATTTCCGGACAGATATTTCGACGTTGGGATTGCGGAAGAGCATGCGATTACCTTTGCCGCAGGGCTTGCGGTGAACGGAATGAAACCTGTAGCCGCTATATATTCGACGTTTGCGCAACGCTCTTACGACCAGCTTTTGCATGATATATCTTTGCAGAAATTGCCGCTTGTGTTGCTTTTGGACAGAAGCGGACTGGTGCCGGACGACGGAATAACCCATCAGGGAATATTTGACTGCGCCGTGTTTTCTTCCGTTCCGAACACTGAAATTTATTCGCCGGAAACTTACGGCGAACTTGAAAATTGTTTAAGCCGTGCGCTTGCGGGCGGCGGGATTTCGGTGGTGCGTTACCCCAAGGGCGGGGAGGCGGCGGAGCTTAGCGGTATATCGGGCGACGGTGGCGTGTGTTGCACCGAAGGCGCTGATGAGGCCGAAGTTGTGATTGTAACTTACGGCAGAATGTCCTCGGTTGCCGAAAAAGCCGCTGAAATTGTGAATGGGAAGCGCGGCGGAAAAGCCGTGGGGGTTGTTAAACTTGTTAAGATATTCCCTTTGGACTTTGAAGAACTTGCGGCGCATACTGCCAATGCAAAGCTTTTATATTTGCTGGAAGAGGGCTATAAGGAAGGCGGCATAAGCGAGAAAATCGCGGCATATATGGGGGGCAATTTTAAAAAGAAGTGTAAAATACACGCGGTTGAAAGGTTTATGGAACACGGAACGACCGAAGAACTTTTCGAGGCTTGCGGATTCACTGCGGAAATAATTGCCGGAAATATTTTAAAGGAAACGGATTGATTTTAATAAAAAATGCGGCGGGCGAACTTGTTGGTTCGCCCGCCTTTTCGGTGTCTTAAAAAACGTTGAAACGTTAAACAATGCGGTATATATTGGGGTTAATTGCGGACACCGAGGATATGTACGCCGCGTGCGACGGCGAAATTGTAGGAGTTTAACGGTTTGTTGAACGCGTCGTACGAATGGGCGGCAACAAGAATTTGTCCGCGTGAAAAACCGACTACTACGGGCGAGTGGTAGAAGTCGCCGTTGGCGCGTCCGAGCTGGACAATGTCGCCGATTTGCAGATTTTTGAGGTCGGTTTCTTCGGCGAACGGTCCGGCGCCGTCGTTGTTTATAAGAAAATTATACAGATATTCCACGCCCGTCCAGCTTGCTGTTCTGTCGTTTGCATTATTATAAAACCAGCCATATATAGGGGTGTAGTTCATAATTTTTGCTCCTGCGTAGATGCATTGGGAGGCGAAGTTGGTGCAGTCGCCGCCGAGTTTTGAGAAGTCGTAAAATTGCGGATTTCGTTTAAACGCCCATTTTTTTGCGTACGCGAGCGCCGCTTCGCGGTTATAATTTAAAATTTCCATACTGACATTTTATGATTTTAGTGCGGTTTTTGCGCAAACGGTTTGTTTGCCGGTTCGTCGTCGGCGGTTTAATTTTGCTTAATTGCGCCGGTCGGCGGGGCGTAAAACGTACGGAACGGTTGGTGGCTGCCGGATTTTCGGAGAAGAAAAATAATTATAAATATGTTGAAACACGGCGGCGTGTAATTGACTTGCGCGCGCGTTTATATTATAATAATGTAGAAGTATAATTTTTTTACGGTAAGTGAGTATGACGGTTAATTTTTGCATCGGTTTGGATTTGGGTAGCGATACCATGAAAATCGCTTATGCTTATACTGCGGATGGCGCGGAGCGTTCGGGTAAAATTTCGTGCGGGGATACTTCGCTTACCGCTATTCCTGCCGTGGCGTATTTCGACGCCGAAAACGACAAGTGGTATTTCGGGGAGCAGGTTGATAAGGCGGCCGAAGAGTCGTTTATTACCGTTGTTAAAATAAAGAGACTTTTATCTTTGCTTTCCGGTGCCGGCGGCGCCGCCGTAAGCGCAAAAAACAAGGATTATTACAGGACGGGAAACGAGTTTCCCAACTTTTATTTTCCCAGAAGGAAAACGGTTGTAAAAAATTTTGACGAGCTTGTTAAAAACGAAATGACTTTTACCGCCGCGGGACATACCCCGCAAAGCGTGTGCGAGGCGTACTTCGATTATTTGTGCGGCGTTGTGAAAAAGCGGATTGCGGAGCTTGTGAAACTGATTGGCGCGGACAGACACGGTATGCTGTATTCGGTTGTTTATCCGCCTCACTCCGGCGCCGAATTTACCGCCGAGATTGACAGACTGGTTGAAAGAGCGTTTGGGAAGGCGCCAGAAAGGTCGCTTTCGATGACTAAGGCGCTGAGCGTTTTTGCCATTCACTGCGGAAAGATTAAGAGGGGGGAGAGCGCGCTCATATTCAATATGGGCGAAGAGGAGATTTCGGTTGTAAAGGCGAATCTGCTTGCGAACGGGCTTTCGGTGGACGGTGTGGACGGACACAACGTTCCGCTTGCTCTCGGCGGAAACGATATAGACGACGCGGTTGCTGATTACCTTGAAGAGGGCTTGTTTTCGCGCGAGACGATGGGCTCGCCCTCGAGCGGGTTGCAGGGGCACGTTGTGGAATACGGTTTGCAGGCAAAGCAGTATCTGTTTGTAAAGGACATAAAGACGGCAAAGATTTTGCTGGGTATGAGCGGGAACGGATTTTTTGCTTCGGGCGTGCCCGTATGCGTTTCGCGCGATTTGTATATCCAGAAGAAAATAACCAAAGAAGAATTTTTGAGGTGCACGGGCATTTACGCAAATTCGGGCACGGCAAAGAAGATACTCGATTACATACTGACGGAAATAAGACGCCCTTTGAATTTTAACGTTAAAAAAGTGTTTTTGTCGGGCGGGCTTGTTGAAACTTACGGACTTGTGGATTATTTGCGGAAAGAAATTAAAAAATCCGGCGTCGAGGTGTGTACGTTCGAGAACGACGAAATCGATTACGACGAGGTTGAAAACAACGGCTTTAACATAATGGGGCACGAGGACGCCGTGTACGCGCCGGCGCTCGGCGTGGCGCTTGCCGCGCTGAAAGATTATAAAGTTAAAACGGTTATCGCGCTTTCGTACGGATTGAGACTGTTTACCAACGACGCTTACTGCAAGCCGTTTTATGCGATTCTCGTAGAGAGAGGCACGGAGCTGAAAAACAAAGAAAACACTTTTACCCGAAAGAACATAACTACTGGCGACAGGTGCGAGCAGTCGGACGAGATGCAGGTAATTGCGGCGCCTATCACGGAAAGAGAAATTCAGCAGAGGAAGTACAGGGAGAAGATTTCTTACTTTTTACTGACCGACGGCACGGTGAGAATGAGTATGCCTATCGATGACCGGGTTGCTATGGCGAGACTGAAAGAAGCGATAGGCGTGCGCGCGATTTCGGGCGGCGGATTTATTAGAAATTATTATAACGGTCGCAGGGTGTATCTGCCCTTGGGAATTTCGATAGCGATAGGTGTTTCGATAGACTCGGAGGGGCGGGCGAAAGCTTATGTGACGAACAACGACGGCGACAGGCTTGTGCAGGTTGAGTATATGCGACAGATTGGGAACGCAAAGGACGACAGGTGGGCGCGTACGGGCAACACGGCTTACGTTAAAGCCAGCGCGGTTAAATTCGGTTTCAATCTGGACGGATTCGTTGTGGACGGTAACGACTGACGGGATAAGGAGAAAATATGGACGAGAAATTCGAGATAGAAATAGACGGGTCGGCGTTTGACGCGCAATCGCAGAGCAGTAATCTGCAAGGCAGGCGCCAGTATACGCGCGGAGTTGCCGAAATGCAGAATACGGTTGAGGCGCTTGACAGGTACGACGATTTCGGCGAGTTGAAAATAGGCGCGGATAAATATGAAAAAGCGGCGAGAAGCGTTTACGGAATTCCAAAGTCGGTTGACCACGCGGGAGGAGACGTTATTTTCGAGCACCAGAAGAGCGCGGCGCTGCAGTTTTTGCGCGATTTGCGCGGGTTCGGACTTCTTGCCGACGTTGTGGGAAGCGGTAAAACGTTCGAGGCGGGCGTGATACTTTCGGAGCTTGCCGTAAGAAACAAGGTTAAATCGCTTTTGGTTGTGGCGCCCAATCAGGTTTTCGATAACTGGGTGGAAGTGCTTGAAGAGAGGTTCGGGCTCGGTAAGGGCGTTTTGTATCAGGTTAGAAATAACGAAAACGAGGACGGAAAGGCGAAGAATCCCACGTTTGCGCAGGTTCTGGGCGAAGTGGGTACGACGCGCGACGGAAGGTTTTTCCGCCCGAACAGACCGATTATCGTGGACGTGGAAGTTTTTGCGGAGTGGAAAAATTCGGAAGGGCTTTTAATCGACGTAATAGTCGTTGACGAGGCGCACCATCTTTGCGAGGAGAACGGCAGGTATCCTTACGCGATGAAACTTTTATCGGAGATGATGAAAGTCAAAAAAGAGGCTGAGGCTACTTACTGCCTGCTTTTAACCGCGACTCCGCATTCCGGCAATCTTGCCAATATGTTCAGGCTTTGGTATTTCATACGCTGCCGCGGCGGCAACCCCGAAGACTTCGTACAGGAAAAGGAAGAGAGCCGTTCGGCGGAATATAAGGCTGAAAACAAGTTCTATTACGAAAATATTTGCCACGGTTCGTCGAACATAACCGAATTTATCCGCAAGGTCACCCACGAGGAAGTTACCAACAAGCACTATAAAGAGCTTGCGGCTTATCTCGGCGTTGACGGAATGAAGGATTTTTCGTTGAAGTCGGAATACGAACAGTCGATGAAGATTACCGAATTTCTGGAGGACAGAAAGAACCTCGAACTGCGTACGAAAGTTATGCACAGCGTGGCGGGGGCTTACCATAACGGTGTGTTGCGCTCGATTATGATAAGGCAGGCAAATCATCTTTCGAAAGAGAAGAACGTTAAAAACGTATTCTTTTTTCCCGTTCCCTCCGCGGTTAAGTCTGTGGAAATAACGGGGCTGAACGAAGAGCCGCTTACCGTTGATTTTTTAAAAACGGACGCGGATTTTATGCCGTACGTGAACGCGGACGGTGAAAAAAGCACGCTTTGCGAGTACATAAAGAGAAACAAGAGAAACGGAATGGAATTCAGTTACGCCTATTCCGAAATTTTTAACGCGATACTCGGCGTTCTTTCGAAAAAAGAGGGCGTTGATAAAATATTCACTAAGAAGGGATACGCAAAATATTATTCGGACCGCGTTTTGGGAATGACCGAAAACGTGGCGAAAAATACCGCGCTTGTGCCGGTTAAACACAGCGCGCAGAAGCTCGGGTATAAATACGAATACGCAAAAAAGATATTATCGGCACACAAGGGAAGGGTGCTGGTGTTCTTCGATTACGAGCTGGGCAAAAACGAAACGGTTTACGACGAGTTTATCGAAGCGCTTTCCGCCGAGGAGAAATTCAAAAGCAGGATAATTGTCGGGAATTCTTCGGGCAAGAACAGGATTGTTGAGGAGTTCAACAAAAAGGACGACGCTATTCTTGTGGTTAAGGACGCGGGATTTACCGAGGGTGCAAATTTGCAGGCGTGCAACGTTATTATAAACTATCAGGTAACTCCCGACCCGCTTGCGATGGACCAGAGAATAGGGCGTATATTCCGTTTGGGACAGAAGAACGACGTTGAAATTTATTCGCTTGCCGATATGCACAGGCTTGAGGGCTTTGCGCTTGCATATTTTGCGAGCATAGGGCTGCTTTCGAGTAACAGCGGCGACGCAACTATTCTTGCGGGAAGCAACAGCGACAATATGGTGGCAATACGCTGCCGCGAGTGCAGAAAAGTTAAGCTTTTGCCCAGACAGGAGTATGAACTGGAGCTGGAAAAGTATAAAAAGACGGGCAGCCGCGGTTCGGTGCTCGTCTGCGACGACAAGCCGCAGTGCAGGCTGAACAGCCCCGACGGCAAGGGAACGCTTATGAGCGAGATAAGCGTTTACGACTTTAAATGCGACAACTGCGGAATTGTTTTGAGCCGCTCGGTAAGCGACGAAGGGTATTTGTGCGTTTCGCGCAATGACGGCGGCGAAAAAGGAAAGATGTGCAACAGCGGCGAGTATGGCGACAGGGCCATTTATTGCCGTAAGATTTGCTCGCTTTCGAACTGCGGCTGGTTTAAAAACAACAAGACGCTTGCAAACGGATGTACGGCGCTGAAGGCTTATAGAGAGAATAAAAATATTTCGGACGCGGAGCTTGGAATGTTCTGCGCGACGTGCCGCATTAAGGAGTGCCACGACGAATGCAAGATTAAAGACGTGGGTCCCGACGAAATAAGCGCGTGCTCGACGTGCAGATATTCGGAGTGCTCGCCCAAGCCTTACGTTCTGGATTTTGACGACAAGTGGTCGGCGGAATGCCCTGCGTGCAGGGCAAGAAAGAGACGCGGACTTTTAAAGCCGATTGTTGCCAGAACGTTTGCGACGTTTATAAGAGAGAGCTGGAAGTTTGCCCACGACGGAGGCGAGAGCTTTTGCGAGAATCTGGGCAGAGAGGCGGACAACGTGCATTTTGTGCGCGATATACTTGGGGACGACGGAGAGGCGAGGCGTTAAATTATGGCGAATATTGTTATCGGAAACGAATTTAAAACCGAGTTCGAAAGTATTCAGAGACTCTATAAAGAGGGGTATCTTTCGGGCTGGGTTCAGATTAAGCGCGTAACGCGCGACACAATCGAAACCGCGGCGAACACGTTTATTTTCAATCCCTGCGAGCGCGGCGTAAACGGCTCGGACGGCAGCGGCGAAATTAAAGCTTCGTTTAAAAAAGACGGAGCCACCTGGTTTGCGCCGCTGAGGGGAATTGCGGCGGACAGCAGCAATGCGGACTGGGAACAGCTCATTATGGACGTTGCGGCGGACTATCATAAGCATTATTCGCTTATTGAGTTCAGGCAGGTGAACGACTCGGTTTCGCGCGAGGCCGAAGACAGGCTTGTAAATCGTTTTAAGACCGAATTTATCGAGCGCGTGTTTACGGGAGGAAAAGCGTTTTCGGCGCCGGTGCGCTACGGTGCGGAAAGGGAAGATATTTACGGGATTTCGGTGAGAATGGAAATTTCGAGCGGTACCGGCGAGAGTAAACCTGTTTTGGGTAAACTGTATTTTTCGGAGAGCGCAAGGGAACTTGTTCCTTTGCCGTTTAAAGAAGCTGAAAAAATAGATTCGTTTTTGTCTGCTTCGGTGCCGGACGACGAGGGCGCAAAGCCTGCGGGATGGTCGGATTTGGTTGACAACAGGCTTGTGGGGAAAGTTTTCGACGGGCTGGCGAAAGTTATCGATAGCGGACGTTATGCAAAATACGTTTGTTTCGGAGGCGGGGATACGGAAGTTATCCGCTATATGCTTGACAGCCTTGCGAACACCGGCGAGCACGGTGAAATAAAAAAACTGCAGTGCTCGCGCATAAAGGTGCTGGGAATATCGCACGTGCAGTGGGAGAAATCGGCTTACGTAATTTCTTCGCAGGGGAGAGAAATTTTAAAGGCGGTGGTAGGGCTTAACGGTACGGTCAGCCTTATATGTTTAAATTGCCTTGAGAGAGGAAAAACCGAGTATCTTGTTAACGGTAATGAAATTATTTACCCCGAGGACGTTAAAACGGCGGGGCTTAAACGGTATCTTAATCCTGCGGAGCCGGATTTCGGCGTGAGCGACGAGGACGTGAACAAAATTATCGTGAACAGCGAAATAAAAAATCATTTGTTCACCGTAAGATGCGCCGAGAATATGAGAAACCCCAACTGTGCGCGTATGGTTTGCGCTTCGCGCGTGGTGGAAGTTAAAGAAGGCGACAAAACCGTAAGAAAGTGCAAGGGATGCAGTTATCCCGAAATAGTGTATTCGGATATATTTGCGGGGGGCGACGCCAGATATACGCCGCACCTGAACTTTGCTACCGACAGGATGACGCTTGTTAAGGAAAAGACCGAAACCTGCCTTTGTTGCGGCAGACCGTTTACGCAGAGCAAAATTTCGAAAGAGGGGCTTTGTTCGTTTTGCGGCGGCGCGCATGATTATACAAAGGCCGGCGGCGAGCTTTACCGCAAATATAGCGGAATGCTGGGATTGGGCGTAAGGCTCAGCCATCTGTTTACAAAAAAATATTGCCGCGAGGACGGCGGCGTTTTGTTGTTTGTTCTGGGCAACGACAAGTACGTTTTCGATAAACTTAACGCGCAGGAATTCGGATTTGTTTCCAAACCCGTGAAGTTTAAGAGATACGGCGGAGGCAGACGCAATGTTTAAGAGAAAGAACGAAAATTATTCACCCGTCGTTTCGGCGGGAACAAGAAGCCCCAAAGGGTTTTTACTGATAAGCATTATTGCCGCGCTGTGTGCGGACGTGTGCGTTTCGGCAATTCTGATATGGTCGGCGGTGCCGGTGCTCTATTGGATTTTTCCGGTGCTTGCAATGGCGGCGGACGCGCTGTTTTTGCTGTGTGCGGTTTTTACAAACTTCCGTTTTAAATATTCCGTGGGCGAGCTTTGCGCGTTTGTCGTGTTTATATGCGCAATTGCGGTTGCAGAAAACGTTGTGAACCTGACGGGAGAAACGGTTACTCTTTCGGCAGCCGCCGCCGTGATGTGGACGGCTTCGCACCTTTTATCGGTAATTTGCGTTGTCGCCACTGCCGTGCACGCGTCCAAGAGGATAAAAGGCAATAAGATTGCCAAGATTATTGCGGCTTCGCTGTTTTGTGCGCTTGCGGCGGTATGCGCGGTTTTTTACGGTTTGTACGTGTTCGGCGGAGGTTTTTTCGGTCAGGGCGGTTACGGCGTGCGCCCGCTCGAATACGTTTATAACGAAGTTACGGACAGCTATTCCGTTGCCGGCGTTATGCAGGGCAGAGGAGAAATAGTAGTTATTCCCGAAACGTTTAACGATAAAAAGGTGGACGGGGTAAGTTATAAGGTTTTTTGCGCGGAGGGCGTGACGGACGTGCATATGGCGTCTGCGGACGTTAAATTTACGGACGCGGAGGAGCTTTCTCATTTCGGCGGGGAAATAAATATACACGCCGATAAAGAAGACGTTGAAACTTTGCGCGGCGCATTTTATTCTGCCAGAGGTACGACTTTTAAAGCGTACGATTTGGCTAACTGCGTGGTGCCAAACGTGGACGCGGACGAGGTTTACGTTGCGTTTGCTTACGACCAAGACAGTTACGCCGCGGTAAACGGCAAAGTTTTGCCGATATGGACCGGCAAAAAGGGTGACGAGTTCCGCTTACTTTTTACATATTACGAAAATTATTCATACATAAAATATAATTCTTCTTCGGATGAAAGCGGGCTTTACGAAAGTTATACGGGATTCGGCGGAAAGGTTTTAAAGGAACTTAAGTTTTTCGACCCGTCGAAAGAGGTTGAAGGCGATGTCGTTTCCGGCTGGGGTGCGGAAGGAAACACCGTGCTTGACGGCGCTGTAATAAACGACAGTGTTAAGGTAAAGGTTGAGTTTGAAAACGTTTACCGCATAAAAGTGCAGAACGACAACGACGCGAAGTACGAACCCGGCGCAATTTTTAAATCCTTGTACACCGGCGGACAATTTGTCGGCTACAGATACGCAACGGCGGCGACTTTCGACGGCGTTTTAAACGAAATAAACGACAGCCGACAGGGATTTACTTTGAGCTATAATTACGGCTTAACCGCTACGGAGAACGGTCAGCCCTACCGCGGCTTTGAAAATTCTGTTTCCGGCTCCGTTAGCAGCCTGACTTCGAACACGGTGTACATTTATCCCGTGTGGGATTTGAACGCGCCAACCATTACTTCTGCAACCAGTAATGCGGCGGGCGGCAAAATAGTTTACGGCGAGGACCTTGAAATTAAAGCGGCGGCGACTGCGCCGGTGGACGGAATGAATGTTGCTTACGCGTGGAGCGGAGCTTATACAACTTCTTCGCAAAGCTTTAAAATACCGCGCGTCGGGCTTAACGACGGCGGGGATTTTAACCTGACTGTTACGGCTTCGGGCGATAACACTTCGCTTACTTCACAGGCGAAAGCTTCGCTTACAGTTGAAATTACAAAGCGCCCCGTGTACCTTGACTGGACGGGTACCGAAGCGGTAACCTATAACGGCGCGGAGCATAGTATTTCGTTTGAAGTAAGAGCACGGCAGACAGGTTCGGGCTTGCTCGACGATGACGGCGTAAGCGTTCACATTTACAGTCAGAACAGCTTTCCCGTGAATATAGGTACAAGTAGTGCAACCTTCAAAAACGCGGGTGCTTACACCGTAGGGGGAAGGTTAAATAACGTTGCGGCGGCGGATAATTATTATATTGTAAGCAGTACCGAAAGTGTGCAAAAAGTTATTAACAAAGCTCCGCTGGATATAACCTGGACGGGGACTTCGGAATTTGTTTACGACAAGACTTTGCACGCTCCCGAATACACCGTTTCGGGCGGGTTCGGTTCGGACGATACTATGATTAGCATAGACGGCGCAAGTATATACGCCAACGCATATACGAATACGCAATATTACACGGCGACGGCGGTTACTTCGAACAGCAATTATTATATAACCGAAAACACGAAAAGCAGGCGCTTTACCATTGCGCAGAGAGAGGTAACGTTAAGCTGGCTTACCGACACGATAGGATATACGGGCGAAGAACTGGCTCCGCTTGTCGTGCTTTCTTCGGATAATTTAATCGACGGCGACGCTTTGCGGCTTAGCAGAACGGGCTTTCAAAGAAATACCAACGAATATACGGGAATACCCGAATATATAGCGACTGCGGTGGTCGGCAACAGAAACTACAAGGCTACGGCGGCTACGGCAACGAAGAAATTTAAGATAGTTCCCAGAAACGTTTCCTTTGTGTGGGACAACGCCGCGTCGTTTGAATATAACGGCGCCGTGCAATACCCTAAGGTGACCGATATAGACGGCGCTGTCGCTACCGAGCTTGAGGCGCTTAAAGCTTCGATAAGCTATACGGGAGGAGGAAAGGACGTTGCCGGCGGAAGTTATACTGCCTTTGCAACCCTTTTAAATAAGAATTATTCCGTTGTGGAAAGTTCGCGCACAAGCGGATATTATACTATAACTCCCAAGGGAATTACGGTAACGTTTACACAAAGCGTTATGCCGTATATGGGTACTACAATGACGCCTACGCACAGCATTGACGGAAGAATAGGCAACGACAACGTGGGGCTTGTGCTTGACGGACGCGGTGAAAATGCGGGGGATTACACCATTACGCCGAGAGCGACGAATGCGAATTATAAAGTGGTTTCGGAACCGTTTAACTATACGATTACAAAGGCTCCTATCGCATTTGAATGGACGTCGGGAGCGCTTGTTTATAACGGACGGGTGCACAGCCCCGTACCTACGGTAAACGGCACGATTTATCCCCGCGACCAGATTGAAATTGTTTGTACTTACGACAAGCCCGACGCTAACCGCAAAAATATCGGGCAGTTCACGGCAACGGCAAAGATTGTAAGCAAAATTCCTTCGAGACCGGCGGATAATTACGAAATTATTTCGGGCGCAACGAATGAGTTTTTTATAAATTACGTTCAGCTTGAAATATCTGTTTCGAATACGAATTTGGTATATAACGGATATGCTCAGGCGCCCGCCGTTGAAATTAAAAACAAATCGGCGATTGTCGAAGGCGATGTTCTCGAGCTCGTAGTTACGGGCGGCGGAACCGAAGTCGGTTCTTACACACTGACGGTTAAGCTTAAAAACAACAATTCGGAGCCTGCGAAAAATTATAAGCTTAAATATGAAAACCAATTTGATTTGGAAATAAGCGTTAACTTTAATATAATTGCGCCGGACGCGCGGCGGATTGATTTTGCCGAGGGCGGAAAAAACCGTTATGATGAAGCCGGCGAAGTGCGCGCGGAAGGAGGGAGCTTATGATTTGCGAGCATTGCAAAAAGGAATTTAAAGAGCCGCTCGAACTTTATAACGGCGAATGGGCGTGTCCGTTGTGCCGTGAGAATATAAGCGTTACTTTAAAGGAACTTGTAGTCACGCACGAAAACGAGGAGCTTTTCAACCTTTCGGAAATTTGCTATTTCCGCGCGATTAAGGCGGAGAACCGAAAGGATTATCAGCGCGATTTGAATAAGGCGGTAAGTCTTTGCCGCGAGGCGGCGAAGTTGCAGCACCCCAAAGCGCTTTTAAGAATGGGTTATTATTACGACGCGGGATATATCGCGTTCGATATAAACGAAGCCTTTAAGATGGCTCACGATTATTACAAAGCCGTCTGGACGGCGGCGCGCATAGACGTGAATTATGTTGGCGGCGTTGCCGAAGACTGGGGAGCAAACGGAATTAAGCTTAAAGAACGCGCCGCGCTGTTATATTTAAACCTTTTAAAGAACGTGCCCGAAAAGTATTCGAATAACGCGGTTTATAATTACGGCGACGCGAAAGCGGCGGTAATTGCGGCAGGATTGCCGGTTAAGCTTGCAGACGGCGGTGCGGACGGACGCGAAGAGGACAGGTCGGTTAAAATTCTGGAAATTTTCGAATCGTGCAAGTCGGGAGAACGCGCGCCGTTGTTCGGGATTTTAAGAGTGGACGGAGAAACGTTTAAGCGGCTTGCCGAAATTAAGGACGCGGGAAAAAAGGAAAAGCGTGCAAAGCTGTTCAAATATGCGGTTTCGGTGGATATAGTTATGCTTAACGAGCAGACGGGCAACGCAAAAACCATAAGAAAAGAAGAGGACGTTTCGGTAATAAAGGACGACGAACAGTATTATTTATACTTTTTCAACGTCGGCGGCAAGCAACCCAAGGCGGGCAACTTCAAGCGCGCGCAAAAGGTAATAGAAAGGGAAACAAACCGCGGCGAATACGGCAGGGTTTTGGAGCTGGGCGACAGGGCTAAATCACTGGGCGGGGATTTTGTGTTTTATGCTGACGACGTTTTAAAATATAAATCCAAGTCGGAATCGTTCGCTCATGCGGCGGGAGATTTGATTAACGCTGTTTTAAAATAAAGGAGTTAAAAGATGTTAGGTGACAAAATTCAGAAAATAGAGATGACTGCTGCGGCGAACGGGCTGGCGGTGCACAGAAATTTTAACGTAAGGTATATTGCAAGCCACAGTTATTTTCGTGCGCCGGAAATTCTTGCGGACCAGATTGCCGACGATTTGCTTAAAATCTGCGATTCTGGCGTGAACAGCGGATTTAACGGTTCGATGAAGAGCGCGATTTCAAAGCTTACTTCGCTGATGGTGGATTTGACTAAGGTGCGCGAAAACGACGTTAAAGCTTACAACAAGTGCGCCGTGCAGAGGGATAAAGTTATGAAATCTTTGGAACTGCGCGGAGAAGAGGTAACCGAGGAAACAGGCATAAAGGCTTCCATTAAAAAATATATTGATACCTCGGTTAAGGCGATTGATACTTTAGAGGCGTTGAATTCGGAAGAGAACGATTTTTGTACGATTGACGAAAAGCAGATTAAGCGGTTTAACGAGAGCAAGGAAAAGTTTGAGGAGCTTTTAAAAGCTCTGGATAAAGTTTCGGACGTTTCGAGTAAGGACGCGGTTGCGTATTCGAACAGCGTGATAAAGTGCATTTTAGACTGGCGTGAAGCGTTTTCCGAGAGGATGTGCACGCCAGACACCGTTAAAAAACTTGACGAGGCGATTGAGCTTTTGAATAAGTGGGCGCAGAACGTTAAGATAGTTTCTAAGCGCGAAAGAGCTAAAGAGGCGGAATTTGTAAAGTATGAAGAAGACGACGTCGGCAGGCTTTCGGAGTGCACGGGAACATTTGAGACCTTGCAGGTATTTAAGGACAGAATGGACGAAAAGGCGCGTGATATCGAAGAGAGCAAGAAGAGCCTCAACGAATACGACGGACAGCTTTTAGAAGTTAAGAACGCGCTTATTAACCTTGAAAACGACAAAAAACAGATTGCCATAAACCTGAAAAACACGGGCGACGTGCAGGCTGCCAACCTTGCCGCGGCGGACCTTAAACGGCGAAAAAACGAGCTGGAAAACAAGTACCGTGAAATAAGCGCGGCTATTAAGCGGAGTCAAGCCTTAAACGCGGATATAACCGCGCAGGAGAAAATATATTCGCGCCTTAAAACCGTTTACGACAAGGTGATGACATATAAAAAGGACCCCGCCATGCTGTGCATTATTACAAACGGGGTTAACTTTACTTCGCTTGCAAAGATGTTCAGGGGCGTTTTCGACAGTGAAACGGTAGATAACGCGCTTAAAGACATAGTGAGAATTAACACCACGGTAAACGAGTTGAAGGGTATGAGAATAGAGACGGCGCAGAAGCTTACGCAATTTGTGGATATTGCCGATTCCGTTCTGAATGATTATGTTATAGAAGAAGAGGAAAAAGAGGAGATTGTGCTTGAATCCAAGAACGGAATGAGCGCTGACCTTTTGAGTATTCTGGGTGAACTCGAAGGCGCGGATTTGGAAGAAAAGGAGGAAGAAAAGCAGACGAATAAAATTTTGGACGAGCTGGGTATTCCTCTTACGGACGACGACAACTGATTTGAATTATGAGTTATAAGGACATACTCGAAAAGGCAAACGCCGCATATATAAGGGAAACGGAAACCCGCGCGCTTGCGGTTCAGACCGAAGCTTTGGATAAACTTTTGGCGGAAAAGGACTTGCTGCCGGATTACCGTGCGAAAGCCGAGGCTTTGCGGCGCAGAATGTACGTTAAGCTGTGCGCTTTACTGTATATTAAAAGTTTCGACGGCGCGGTTTTGGAGAGAACGTTGAATTATATTGCCGCCGAAAAGCCCGATTGCGAAGAAAAGGGATTTAAAAAGACGGTTGCGGTAATGGACGCGGCGGCGGAACTGCTTAAAAAAGTTGCTTTTTCTGCTGAACGGACGGATGAAATTAAAAAATCGCTTTTATACCGCGGCGTGCAGGTTGCGGATTTTGACGCCTGCGGCGTTGCGGCAAAAGAAATTACTTTTATAAAAGAGACCGTTGAGAAACAGGAGTTTTTGAATCCGTTCGGCGAAAACGTTGCGTTTGCCGACGTGCGTGCAGAGACGTTGAAAAGGCTTGACGACATGCTTTCGGAAGTAAACGGAATGGGCGCGGCGGCGGTTAAAAGCGCGGTAAGCGATTACGTTTTTGATATATCGAACGAATTTGAGTTGTATGAATATTTTCCTCTGCCCGATTGCGACGAGGGCGGAAGGGCGCGCGCGACCGTTTTGTGTACGCCGTTTAAGGACGAGGCCAAACTTTATGCGACTTTTGCGCGCAGGGAAACGCAGGACGAACGCGGGCGCAAAAATAAAGTTAAATTATATTGTTTAGACTGTTCGGTGTTTGAAAGAAACGATTTCGGGTTTGCCGAAGACGTGTTTATGTTTTTAAAAACGGAGAATGCGGACTGTTTGGCTTTTGGCGCGGGGGCGCTAGCCGATAAAGTGCAAACGGCGTTTTTGAAATGTGCGATGCACTACGGAAAAGACGGAGGACAAGTTTTTGTCGTTGACGAATCCGGCGACGGAAAACTTTACGCGGCGGCGCTTGCAGCGGCGCAGGAGGACAAAACGCTATCTTCCGTGGACGTCAGCAGGACTTATATTTCGGTTCCCGCATATTCGGACGTGGAACAGGAACTCAGGGACAGAGGGATGCTTTCGGAACCCGCCGATTACGAACGTTTGAAACGTATGCCGTTTATGGGGTTTGCGGGGCTTAACAAAATCGTACAGGCGCGCGTTCAGGGAATGAAGAACTGGTACGACGTAGGCATAAGACTTTCAGCCGAAAATCGGGAAAGAGCCGAAAGATATTTAAGGAAGTTGCCGTCGGTATATCTTTTGATAGATTCGGGCTGGGGGGATTTTTCCTCTTTCGACACGGAAAAAGACGACGGCGGACACGAATTCGATTACGACGGAATAAAGAGCGTTCATCTTAAAAACGTACGCGCGATAGTTGAGAGCGGTGAAAGCGTTTTTGCAAAGTGCGGAATGATAGCGCGTTACTGCACGACCGGCGGCGGCGACAGGCTGGACTGGCAAAAACTTTCGAAAGACGAAATGCAGGACAGGCTGGATATGGCAACGAAACTTGTGTTTAAGGTGCTTGGAGTGACGGAGGTCGTGCCGGAAGTTCAGCTTTTGGATGAACTGGACAATCCGACGGCGGGCGGACTTTGCATTGACGGCGGCAAGCAGATACGGTATAAATATTCGTGTATGCTCGGCGACTGGGAGTGGGCTATGGGATGTATCGTTCACGAAAGTTTTCACGCTTTGCAGAACAAACTTGCGCAGGGCGGCTGGTCGCGGTGGTATTACGACAATATGGGCATAACACGCGGCAGAGTGGAGCAGTGGCTGCGAACGAGAAAGATATATAACCCGAACACAAAGAGCGACGTTTATCAGGTTCATATTTACGAGAGTGACGCGAGGGCTTTTGAAGCAGACTGCGACGACGGAAGAAATTACGCCTGGAACGGAATGGATTTTGAGTTCTGATATAAAGAAACGCATATATTCGGACTGATTTGGCTTAAGAGGGAATAAGTGGAGCTTTTAGACAATTTTATTAACGAGCTTTTGCATATTAACGACGCAAGAGCAAACAAATTGATAGACGTGGGGAATCTTTTTGTCGCCGGAAATTCCGCGGACGGCGAAAAGGCATTTAAGCTGTGGCGCGAGGGCGGCAACGAAGGGGCGGTTATGCTTGCTACCGCCGCGGCGCGTAAGGGAAAACTTTCGAACAGGACTGTTCTGGAAAATTCCGCGCTTACAAAAACGCTTGTAAACAATCCGAAAGTTGAAAAGTGGCTCTGGAGCAATTTGAACGGCGTAAGCGACCCTAAAAAACTTGACGGATTTATTGACGGCGTTTATAAAGAATTGAATTTAAAGGGCAATAACCCGCTGTTTTTGGGTATCGGTTGCCTTAAGTGGGAAACTGCGGTTGCCGACGGAATAGAAGCCGTGTGTTCTCCGCTTTTGATTTTCCCCGTAAAGCTTGTGCGCGGCACGCAGACAAGCAACGTGGAGATAGAGTTCGTTGACGACGACGCTTATTTTAATCCTTGTCTTATTCACAGATTGAGACGCGATTTATCCGAATACGTATCGGACAACTTTCCGCACCCCAACGGAGAAGGGGCGGATTTTGACGCGCCTGTTGATTTAAATGTGCTCGGCGACGGGAATTTATATTTTGAACGGGTGGAAAAGCACGTTAAAAACTGTTCCGGCGGCGGTGCGTTCGAATTTTACCGCAACGCGCTTGTAATTGCGCAGTACAACCACAGCGATATGTGTATGTATTACGACGTGCGGCGCAACAGGGAAAAGATTTACGCAAGTCCGCTAGTTAAAAAAGTTTTCGGCGGCGGTGCGGAACAGGAACCTCCCGCACAGGATTGCGGCGCCGATTTTATTCTGCCTGCCGACAGCATACAGCAAAAGCTGATTAAAAGAGTGGCGCGCGGGGAAAGTTTAATAGTTAAGGGACCGCCGGGAACCGGCAAAACCTTGACCATAGCCAATATGATTGCGGCGCTTTTGTCGCATGGGAAAAGGGTGCTTGTGGCTTCGAAAAAGTTGTCGGCGCTGGGCGAAATTAATGCGAAGCTTCCCGAAAGACTGAGAAAATTCGTGATGCTTTTGGATTACGAAACCGAAAGACAGGCGGCTGCGGTAAACCCCGAAGAGGTTAAAAAAGAACTTAAAAAGATTGTGCGCGGGCGCAGGGAATACGTTTACGATAAGACTGTTACGGGGGCTTACGCACAGACTGCGGCGGAAAAGACGGACGCTGTATTCGAACTTAACTCTTATTATACCGCCGCGTTTAAAGAGGGCGACGTTGCGGGCGGAAGCTATTTTGACGCTTTGGATACGTATTACAAAAACGATTTGCCTGCGGCGGAGTTTGTGAAGCCGGAAGAGGCTGCGAAAATTTCGCGCAAGGAATATAACGCTTTATACGCGAAAGTCGGAACGGCGGCAAAGCATTTTGCTAAGATGAGCGCGGTGACCGGATTTGAAAAGTGCCCGTGGGCGAAATGTGCAAAACTTGAAGATACCGAGGGGGCAATCGGCGAATACGCCGGTCTTTGCAGGCTTTGGGAAAAAACGAGGGAGCTTTTGAAGCCTCTTTTTAACGCGTTTCCGAATATTGATTTCAGCGGCGTGCCCGTGGGTGGTATCGCCGGCGTTGCGAGCGGAAATGCGCTTGACAGAATAAATACCGGAAAGTTACTTTCTTGCGAAAAAATTCCGTTTGATTCGGGAGAGCTTAAAGAGCTTTTAAAGGATTGTGTGGACAATCCGCTTTCGGATTCCGTTGAATTTTTTGAGGAGAATTCGGACAAATGCTTTGAGGGGGTTGTTAACTGCGGCGCCGACGGAACGCTTACGCCCGCCGAAATTGAATTTATTTATGCAAACCGAGGGATATTTTACCGCGGAAACACCGTTCTGACCGAAGGCGCGACCGGTGAAAAGATTGAGGAAGTTGCGGATAAAATATGCGAACTCGATTTAAAGCGCAGAGAAGCGGAGTTGGATACGCTTGCAGTGTTTGCGCTTTCGGATTCGAAGGAAACGGATTTAATTAAGAAATCGTTCGGGACGCTGTTGCCTTATAAGGGAGCGGAAGAACCTAAAAGATTCGATTTCAAAGCGAAGGGGGCTTTTAAAAAGCTTGCGGCAATCAGCGTGCGCAAAAACGCGAAATTCAAAGATATTGCGGGGGCAATCGCTTCTTATGAAGAATTTTTGCGGCTTGACGGCGAGCTTTGCTCTCTTACGCACGTTCTGACGAAAACATTCGGGCGGCAGCTTTTAAAGGACGAGCTTAAATGCCTGTTTACCGTTCTTGCGAAAAGCAGGCTTGCCGGAATGACGGTAAAAGATTATCTTGAAAGCGTTAAGGCGGTTTATCCCGATTTGTGCGCCTGCCTTGAAAAGTGCAAAATAAAGCGCGGCGGCTGTGATTTGAACGAATTCAAAGCGGCTGTTTCGGCTAAACTTAAATTTGAAAATCTTTCCGGCGCAGTTAAAAAGATTGCGGAAGCCGCGTGTCTTACTGCGGATATATCCGACGTTTTGTCGTCGGCAAGGACGTTTGCATGCCTTATATCCTTTAAGGAACTGAAAGAATTTGAAAATCTTGCGGTTGACGTCTGCACCGATATAATTGCGAAGATTAAAGAATCGGGCGCGGAATTTGCCGGCTGTGCGGAAGAGCTTTCAGAAAGATTTGTGAACTTCGGCGCGAAGTATTTTAACAACTATTACACGCGTAACGCTTATGTGCTTACGCCCGCGGAGCTGGATAATTTTGCGGCGTGCGCTACGGACAGAACGCTTGTTGGAGCGGCGGCGGAATATTATTCGGTTATAACCGGTGAAAACAACGCTTTGCCGCTTGATAAATTTTTCGGCTTTTACGAGCGCGGGGATTATGACGTTAATATTTCGGCGCAGGACGCGTTTGAACATTCCTTTTACGCACTTGCGTTAGAAGAAAAATTCGCCCGTCTGGGAACTATGAGAAACGGACTGGGCAAGAAGGTTGAAGCGGCTTTGGACAAGTTTGAAAGAGCCGAGAAAAAAGAGCAGGAATTAAACGTTAAAAAGATTGAAAGTTTGTGTATGTCGAGGATTAATCCGGACGACGGCGACTTTGATTTTCTCGACGCGGACAAGGGATTTAAAACTTCTTTAAGGACGCTGTTCAAAACGAGGGCCGCGGCAATTTTAAAACTGAAGCGGTGTCTTATTCTGTCGCCTTCGACGGCGAGCGTGCTTTTGAGACCCGAGGAGTTTTCGGAATTCGACGTTGCCATAATAGACGAGGCAAGCCAATTGGAGCCTGTTAATCTGTTGCCCGTACTGTTCCGTACGAGACAGTGCGTTATGGTCGGCGACGAATATCAGATGCCGCCTATTTCGCACTTTAAAGTTAAAAATATCGCCAGAATAAATAATTTTGACGAGGAACTTTCATTGGATACGGATATATCCGCTTTGAGCCTTGCGCTTGCCAACAATGCGTTCGATACCGAAGAGCTTGTTTGCCATTACAGAAGCAGAACGGAAACGCTTATTGCATTTTCGCAAAAGGAGTTTTACCCTTATATGCGTACTTTCCCCGCGGCGGTGCCGTTTGGCGAAGGGCTGGGCTTTAAAGATATTTTTGTGGAAAACGGTTATTGCGACGGAGGCGTGAACCCTGCGGAGGCCGAGGAAGTCGTAAAATGCGTGAACGAGCATTTTGACAGATTCTTCAACGAAAAGACGGGCATTTTGGCGCACTCGCTTGGCGTGGTTGCCTTCGGCGAGGCGCAACTCAGATACATTTTGTCGCTTGTTGCCAAGGATACAAAGCTTTATAACCGTATAAACACGGCTAAAACGAATTTTGACGACGTTGAAGAAAAACTTATTTTCTTTAAAACTATAGAGAGCGTTCAGGGACAGGAGACGGAGAATCTTATACTTTCGCTCACATACGGCAGAGATAGAAACGGCGCTTTGCGGCTTATGTTCGGAGAGCTAAACCGCGACGCTCTGGGTAAGTGCATATTCAACGTTGCGGTAACGCGCGCACAGAGCAGAGTGACCGTAATTCATTCGGTAAAGCCCGAAGAAATGGGAGGAAACCCGAGAATTGCGTTTATACGCGATTATTTGCTGCTTGTGCGCAGATTTTCGGAAGGAGGGCGTGGGCAGTTTTTGTCGGGAGTGCCCGAAAGGGGAGAACATTTTGTTAAAAGCGTTGCAAACTTTGTAATAGGGTGCGGTTATGATAAAGAGCGCGTGGTTATAAATTACGGCGTGACGGAAGGTTCGGTTAAGATTCCCGTGGCGGTTCTGTCGAAGGATTTGCAGACGGCGGAACTTGGAATATGGTGTGAACAGCCAGTTATGAAAAAGTATGACTTTTTTGATTACAATTTAAGGTATTACCGCAGTTTGCAGGGGCGCGGATGGAATATGTACAGGGTGTTTGCGCACGACTGGACGGACAACCGTCGCCACGAGGAAGAGGCGCTTTTGAACGCTTTGAAAAAATACGTAAAATAAAAGGAGTTTAAATATATGGCAAAGCAGGAACAGCAACAACAGAAATCCGAGCTTGAAAAAAGAGTTGACGCACAGTATGAACAGGCGATGAACAAAATCAGGCAGGAACAGAACAAAAAGCGTATGGAGCAGGACAAACAGCAGTTTCTTGCAAAGCAACAGGAACTTGCCGAAACCGCGGCGGAAGTCATTATGGAATACGGCAGGGAAAACTATCTGTCGCAGATACTTATGACTTTTTTGGACGTATCCATTCAGATGGAGGGTGCGATAAAGACGATGCAGGCTGTTGAAAAGGCGATGACCTGCATTGGGCAGGCGATGAACTGTATGGACAGCATACTCGATTCGTATAAGCTGATTTTGGAAGGCTCGATGGAGCATAAATACGGGTTCTGGCAACGCCGTAAAAATAAAAGACAGCTTAAAAAAGCCATATCAAACAACGTGGGCAGGATGATGCAGATTTGCGACAGCTTAGTGGGCAGTCAGGAACTTGCGCTGTCTGTGGCAACTTCTTTGGAAAAGGCAAGCAGAAAAATGCAGGCCGCTATGGAGAAAAACCAGAAAAAGCAGGCAAAGCGCCAGGCAAAATTGCACAAGGGAGAGCCGGCGCCCGCGGTTAATTCAACCAAGGCCGAACAGATGGTTAAAGCGATTGTAGAATCCAGAAACGGAAATTACGAAGAGCCGGTTTCGGGCGGCGGAGTTTCAGATTCGGGTACGGACGATAAGGCGCAACCCGCGGGCGGCGGAACCGTTAAGGACAGCGGCATAGACGATATTATTTGAGGTTTTTAAATGTCAGGTTTAGGTAAAAATGCGGGCGGAAAGGCGCAGAACGAAGAGAGTCTGGACGAATTAAAGGTTGAGTTTGAGGAATCGAAAAACAAAATCCGCAAACTGGTTGACGGCAGAAAGGACAAAAAGGATATTCCCTCCGAGGAAAAAAGTAAGCTGAGCACCGAGTATTTAAGGGCTTCGATGCTCGCAAAAAAAATTGCCTCGCGCACGACGGATAATGCGGAGGCGGAAAAATATAAGGATTATTCAAAAAAACTCGGCGACACGGCGGCTTCTTACGGTTCTTCGGTTAAAAGTAAAATTCCCGACACCACTTTCGACGACGTAAAAGGACTTGATGACGTTAAGAAGATAGTGGAAAGCTTTGTATTTATGGCGGAAAATCCGCAGATTATGAAACATTACCGTTTGGAAGGCGGGCTTGGAATGATGATGTACGGTGCGCCCGGCACGGGTAAAACGATGTTTGCCGAAGCGCTTGCAAACAAATTGCAGTTGCCGCTGTTTATCGTAACACCTGCGGACATATACAAATCCTACGTGGGCGCTTCGGAACAGGCGGTAAGACAGATTTTTGAAGAGATTGACGCGTGTCCCGACGGCGCTATTCTGTTCGTGGACGAGTGCGAATCGATTTTTTCGCGCAGAACGCAGGACACAAAGGATTATAAGTCGGCGGTTACAACCGAGCTTTTGCAACGCTTAAACGGTTTCGGCGTGGACGGTTCAAAAAGAATTCTGGTGGGCGCGACAAACCGCCCGCAGGACATAGACCCAGCGTATCTGAGATATAAAAGGTTTTCGCACAGAGTGCATGTAACTCCGCCCGATTTGGAGGCGAAGCGCGCAATTTTAGAGGGCAAATTGAAGGGGATAGAGCTTGACGGCATAACCGTTGAAGAAATTTTACAGCGTACCGAGTGCACGCGGGAAATTGAGTTGCCGGTCGGCAGAGTAACCGTAAAGGACGCGTATTATTCCGCCGCAGATATCTGCGGACTTGTAGAGGAGGCTTGCCGTCTTGCGCTTGAAAGGTTGCAGGAGATGAAATCGACGTTGCCGATTCCGCTTACCAAGGACTTTTTCGACAAGGCATTTGAAAAAATAAAACCCAGCATTTCGGCACAGCTTTTAAAGGAATACGAAAATTTTTAAACAAAATAAAAAGCCGCGCGCGGGCGTTTGCCCGCGCGCGGCGCTTTTTTATTGCTATTATTTATTTGGGCTGTTTGCCGATATAAGCGAGTATGCCGCCGTCAACGTACAGAATGTGTCCGTTTACCGCGTTGGAAGCGTCGGAAGCAAGGAATACCGCAGGACCTGCAAGCTCTTCGGCTTCAAGCCATCTGCCCGCGGGGGTTTTTGCGATTATAAAGCTGTCGAAAGGGTGACGGCTGCCGTCGGGCTGTCTTTCCCTGAGCGGCGCAGTTTGCGGGGTTGCAATGTAACCGGGACCTATGCCGTTGCACTGGATGTTGTATTCGCCGTACTCCGAGCAAATGTTTTTAGTAAGCATTTTAAGCCCGCCCTTAGCCGCGGCGTAAGCCGAAACGGTTTCTCTGCCGAGTTCGGACATCATCGAACAGATGTTAATAATTTTGCCGTGACCTTGTTTAATCATAGAGGGGATAACCGCTTTAGACATAATGAACGGGCCGTTAAGGTCGATATCAATGACCTGTCTGAACTGCGCGGCGGTCATTTCGCACATAGGGATACGCTTTATTATGCCCGCGTTGTTTACGAGGATATCGATAACGCCGACTTCCTTTTCGATTTTTGCGACCATAGCGTTTACGCCGTCTTCGTTGGTTACGTCGCAAACGTAGCCGTGCGCTTTAATTCCTTCGGCTTTGTAGGCTTCTACGCCTTTTTTTACAAGGTCTTCGTTTATGTCGTTGAAAACGATTGTTGCGCCCGCTTTAGCCATGCCGGCGGCAATGGCGAAACCTATGCCGTAGGAAGCGCCCGTAACAAGAGCGATTTTACCGTCGAGCCTGAAATCTTTCATTTCCATAAATAATTTTTCTCCTTTATCTTTGCAAAAAAATTTTATAAGTTAATTATAGCACGTTTTTTTGTTTTGTACAGGGGGTAATGGGAAAAATTACCGGTCAAAGTGCAAAAAATTGCCGAATTTTGGTTATAAAATTGCTTGCCGGCAATTGATACACGGCTGCTAAAAGTTTTAAATAAATCTTATTTTCAACGGTTGACACGTGAAATGTTGATTTGTTATAATGTTATTGACAAAAGATATTGCCTTTAAAGGGGAGTAGAAAGCGTTTTTTAAACGTGCGCTAACCGTCAATACGGTATGAAAATACTCGGTAACGCTTAAATTTCGAGACTTTTACTGAATTTTTAAAAAGTTCTGTAAAGGTCTCTTATTTTTTAAAAAAGATTTTACTGAATATACTAAAAATAAGTGAGGATTATTAAATGGATACGGTAGCTGTTATTACTTCGGTGCTGTCTCTTATAGCAGGCGTGGGGATTTTTTTAATCGCCTGTTCGATGATGAGTTCAAATCTCGAAGCACTGGGCAGCCGCAAATTGAAATCGCTGTTTTCAAAGGCGTCTAAAAGCAAGCTTTTGGGAGTGGGCGTGGGCGCCGCAACAACGGCTGTTATTCAGAGTTCGAGCGCGACTTCGGTTATGGTAATCGGTTTCGTTAACGCGGGCATTATGACGCTTGCGCAGGCGGCAACCGTTATTTTCGGCGCGAACATAGGTACTACCATAACAGGACAAATCGTTTCTTTGGGATTATTTGGCGACAACACCGTTTCGACTTCGGCGATTTTTGCCGCTTTTGCAGGCGTAGGCGCGTTTATTCTGGCGTTTGCAAAGAAGGATAAAGTCCGCAAAATAGGCGGCATCACTGCCGGCTTCGGTATGCTGTTTGCAGGACTTTCGATGATGAGCGGGGCTATGTCGTATTTTTCCGGACTGGACTCGGTTAAAAACTTTTTGGCTATGTTCAAAAATCCTGTTTTGCTTGTGCTGACGGGCGCGCTTCTCACAGCTTTGGTGCAGAGTTCTTCTGTTATGACGTCAATGGCCATAACAATGGTTGTAACTGGACTTATTTCGCTCAATCAGGGCATTTACATTACTATGGGCTCGAACATAGGAACGTGCGTAACCGCGCTAATTGCCGGGTTAACCAGCACAAAAAACGCAAAGCGTACGGCGTTGATTCATCTCATTTTCAATGTGAGCGGCGTGGTCGTGTTTATGCTCATAGGGCTTTTTATGGGGTTCGGCGGAGTGGACTACGGATATTTGTTCGGCGCAATGTTCCCCAATGCGCCGCAGATTCAGCTTTCGATGTTCCATACCGTTTTTAATTTGATTACGGTAATAATCGTACTGCCGCTTACGAATGTGCTTGTTAAGCTGGTTATAAAAATCGTGCCGGATAAAAACGAAAATCAAAAAAGCTCTTCCGAACCGCGTTTCCGCTTTGTCGAAGAGCATATGCTGCGCACGCCGCCGTTGGCCGTTCAGCAGGTTAAAAACGAAATTATAGAAATGGCCGATACCGCAATGACGAATTTTAACGCCGCCTGCGAAATTGTGTGTACGCTCGATTATAAAAACGCGAAGGAATTCCGTTTGCGTGAAAACCGGCTGAACTTTTTGAATAAGGAACTTGTGAAATTTATCGTAAGACTGTTAAAGGAAGATTTGAACGAGAAGGACAGGATTTATCTGACGACGGCGATACGTTCGATAACCGATTTGGAGCGTGTTGGCGATTACGCCGAAAACATAGTGGAGTACGCCGATAAACTTAAAGAGGCGGGAGAAAGTTTTTCGGAAACAGCGGTAAAAGAGATAGCAGAACTCAATCAGCTTGTGAAAAAGCTGTATGGCGAAGTTGTCGCGGCTTATAAAAACGTTGATAAAAAGGCGCTTGCCGAAGCTTATAAAACCGAAGATACGATTGATAAGGTGACCGAAAGTATGACGCAGCGCCATGTCGGACGTTTGAGCGCCGGAGAATGCACTGCGGACGTGGGCGCGCAATATCTTTCGTTTTCCGCAAATGCAGAGCGTGTGGCGGACCACTTTATAAACCTTGCCAACGCTATAAAACCGCTTTTGAAAAATTAAAGTTATTTAAATATTGTCTTTATAATACGTTCCCCAGTCAATCATAGCATTGAAAACGGAATTTAAAGTTTTTCCGAGTTCGGTAAGCGAATATTCCACGCGCGGCGGCACTTCGGCAAATATTTCGCGGTTAATAAGTCCGTCGCTTTCCAATGCGCGCAGGTTATCGGTTAAAACTTTTTTGCTTATCGCGGGAATCGTCTTTAAAAAGTCGGAAAATCTTTGCTTTTCTTCGTAAATCAGATTGCGTATTATGAGAAGTTTCCACTTGTTGCCTATAAGCCGTACGGTGGTGGCTACGGGGCACTCGGGCAGTTCTTCTTTTGTCAGCATAAAATCACCTCTTTTTATTTTAAATTAGCATAACTAAAGGATATTGTCAATAGTTCAAAAAAGAAACCTGGTAACAAAACTATTATCTGATAATAAAAAGGTAACGTTCTTGTATTCTGTTTTTACCTCTGTTATATTGTTGGCGTAATCTAATTCAGGAGGTTTTTTATGAACAATTATAAAAGAGTAAGTGTAGCGGAAGGGGCAAGGACGGAACTGCACGGCGTTCTTAATCTTACGGGAGCGGAAATAAGCATTAATTCGTTGCCTGCAGGGGCAAGCGTGCCGTTCGTACATTCGCATAAGCAGAACGAAGAGATTTATGCCGTTCTCGAAGGTGAGGGGAGCGCGGTTATAGACGGTGAAAGCGTTAAGTTAAAAGCGGGCGACTGGATGCGTGTGTCTCCGTCGGCGAAAAGGCGGTTTTTCGCTTCGGAAACAACAGGTTTAAAATATGTTTGTATTCAGGTAAAAGAGAATTCTCTGGAAGGCTACACAACGACCGACGCCGTTGTTTGATAAATTAAAAAAAGCCGGATTTGTGTCCGGCTTTTTTATTGTAAAAAAACGCTAATATTCGAATTCTGTCGGGTAAGGTTGTTTTTTATTAGAGTAGCGAAAAAATCAAAGTTGCCTTGCAAAATACCTGTTATATTCTCTGAATAATAAATTCTGCCGTTTATTGCCTTGTCTTTTATACAAGTCTTGGAACATATCGAATATCGAAATATTACATAGACCTTTATTTACAAGCAATTCATATTTTCCTTGTGAAAAAGCAAATTCTTCAATTAACCATTTGGCGTCCGCATTATTTTTAATAACGACCTCACCCCAATATACAGACATAATTCTTTCAAATTGTTTTTGCGATAATCCTGATTTACCGAATGCATTATTGCGATACAATTCAAAATATAATTTTTCTATATTTTTTAGACTTTCAATAGTGTAGTCGGGGGAAAAACCGTCTAATTGTCCGCTTATAGCTTCTAATCTATTGAGCAATTCGTCTTTGTATGAGATAAAATATTTTTCGGCTTGGGCTATATCGTCAAATTCTTTCAATTTTTCGCCGTATTTCAGCGCTATTATTAAGCTGTGTTCGGACATATTGTTATTTTCCTTAATGATATGAAAAATTCTTTTTTAGCCAGTTTTCATAAAATTCACGGTTCGCTTTCACGCCGTTTGTGCTTTCGTAAACGTTCTCCAAAGCTCCGCAAAAATACCAGTCGATAAAAGTTTTGAAATCAGGGCAAAAATCTCACCGTGAAGAACCCCTTCCGAATCGAAATAACCGTTCTCTTCCCAGAAGCCGCCGTATTCTAACCATACGACGGGACAATCTTCTCCGTCGGAACGGCTTAAATCAAGACCTTATGTGCCTTATGATAATTTGGTAATGGAGAGTTTCTTTGCTTCAATGAAAAGAGAAGAGCTGTATAGGCGTAAATTCAAATCCGAAAATGAGTTTTATAAATCGGTTGACGAATACATTGTTTTTTATAATGAAAAGCGACCGCATTATCAAAACAGTTACAGAACGCCTTTAAAGAAAGAGCAAGACTATTACAATTCAATAGAGTAAAATAGGACAGCAGGGGTTCAGATATAAACTTTTCAGCGATTTACGTTGCAAACTTGCCCTTTTTAAGAAAAACTGTCCTAATTAAAAAAATTAATAAAACACATAAAAAGCCCGTAAAACGGGCTAAAACTGACAAAAATAAAAGAACACTCTATTGATTTTGGACTCATACGGTTCAAAACTTAATAGAGTGCTCATCTGGTGCACCAAGTGATTTAATATCCGAATTTTTTGTTGCTTCAATCTCGGAAAAGAATACCCAACTGTTACAGGACGTGCAGTATGAAAAAGCAGACAGATATGAAAGAGAACGGCAACGAAATCTCGCCCGTATTCACGGACGATACAGCGACCACCAAATGTAAACTTAATAACCGCTTATAAGGAGGAAAACGCCAACAGTTAATGTCAAGACGGAAAAAGAACACTACAGGAATACCCGATTTTGAAATCGATTCCCTTGCAAGAGCATTATTGCCCGCTATTCAAGCCTACTTTGAAACCGAAGAAGGTCAAAGAGAATTTGCGGCGTGGCAAGCCGAAAGGCAACAACGACAACTGAATAAAAAATTGAATAAAGAAAAAGAATCCCGTTAAATCGTATAGGGATAGCCGTTGAAAAAGACGGAATAAGGAAAACCGCCATAGTGTAGCGGTATATAAATGAAAGAGTTACATAATAGGGCTCACGCAAAAAGACGAAGTA
>CAQTYU010000004.1 GCA_948890655.1 Christensenellaceae bacterium | reverse complement strand
ACCCGACAGATTTTCAAGGCTTATAAAGTCTGAAAGTTTGTCGGGCTTTTTTTATTTTCTCAAAAACCTTTCCAAAATGCTGTCGCCGTGCTTATAGTTGGAGGCTTTCTATATGCAAATAATTATTTATAAATTTGTTGACGGCACTACAAATGAAATAGAGGTTACGGACGAATTATATTTGATACACTTACAACTCGTACAAATGGAAAAGCGCAACCATTGGCGGGAAACAAGGCGGCATACCTCTTTGAACTATTTAATTGAAAACGGAATAGATTTTGAGGACAAGTCCGCTGATACACTTGCTATAATCATACGGCGCGAAAACATAGAGCGCGTACATAAAGCGTTATTAACGCTGTCGGACAAACGGCGCGAATTGGTGCATAAATTCTATTACGAGGAAATGACTATGCGGGCGATTGCGCGTGAGCGCGGCGTTTCTCACTCGTCCATATCTCAACAAATGGCAACAGTACGCAAACATTTGCAAAAGCAATTACGTGATTACGTGATTTAGTATAATATATATACTATTACCCGTTCACCCCGTAACGTGTAACGCAATTAAAGCAAACACGGCAATACACGGGCGGCTTGCCGCCCGTGTGCGGGTGGACATAGTATTACCAGTCCACCCCGTAACACTGTAACACTTTTGGCGTAAAAAACGTAGAAACTTGTAAATCTATGACGAAATGTATTTATCTTAATTTACGACCATTAGGGTGGGGGTCTCTTGGGTGGGAGATAGTAAAACGGCAACGAGCCTAAACTCATTGCCGTTTTACTTTTACCTTTTTGCGACAAAGCCCGCAACCCCGTTTACAAATACGTATTTAAGGTTCAAACTCTGTCTGTCTTGGTGCGGACGAAGGGACTTGAACCCCCATGGTTGCCCACAGGAACCTGAAACCTGCGCGTCTGCCAATTTCGCCACGTCCGCAAAACTATTGTGATTATAATAAAAATAGCTTAGGTTGTCAAGCCAATATTGGTAATTAACACTAAAAAAGAAGGGTAACTACCCTTCTTTTTTAGTTTCAACTTTGATATATTTGCAAGTCTTTGCAGCGGGCTCCGAAAGAATGTTGCCATAAATATCGAACCGCGAGCCGTGGCACGGACAGTCCCACGTGTGCGTATCTGCGTTCCATTTAAACTCGCCGTGCATATGCGGGCACATACTGCCGATTACGTGCAGGTTGTCCTCTTCGTCGCGGTAAACGGCGCGTTTTTTGCCGTTATATTTGACGATTGCGCCCGTACCCTTTGCAACGTCCGCCTCCGTTTTAGCCGTTAACCTGAAATAGCCCATGGTTATTTCTTTAACGTTAGTCAATGCATTTGAAACGAACGCACCCGTTCCACCCTTAACCTTGCGTTGCGATGAGAACAGCTTTGCAAATTCGTTTTCCTTGCCTAAAATCAGGTCGCGGATAAGGTTTGCGCAAGTCATCGAATTTGCCATACCCCATTTATTGAATCCGGTTATGACGTAAACTCCTTCCGTACCCTTTGCGTACAGCCCCGCCATCGGCATACCGTCAAAGGTCATTACGTCCTCAGCGCTCCAACAGTTGGTTACGGTATCCGCACCGTAAAGCTTTTCCGCACGACCTTTCAACGTGAGAAAGTGCCCCAAATCCTTTATTCTGCCCGTCCTGTGGTCGCCGCCTCCGAAAAGCGTTCCGCCAGAATACGGGCGCACGGATATTCCGTCCCGTTTCTCTTCGAGAAACATTTCACCTGTAAGGCTCTTGTTTATTGCAACCGTATACGAAGTCGACTGTCTGAGCTTCAAAAAGTAGGCGCCGTGTGAATTTATTATGGGAAAGTGCGTTGCAACGACAATATTTTTTGCCCTAATTTTGCCCTTATCGGTAAACACGGTCTTATTCCGCACGTCCACGTCAAGCGCGCGGGTGTGCTCGAAAATTTCAAACCTTACGGGCAGGGCGCAAAGAAATTTTAACGGGTCAAACAGATATTGTCGCCTGCTCTTTATTACCGCTATTGCATCGTAGTGTGTAAGCGCACTCTCCCATTCGCATTCCGCTCCTATATCCTGCATAACGCTGAACGTTCTTTTAAGACGCGTTTCAGAACTGCAAGAAAATATATAACCGTTAGTTTCCGCCCAATCGCATTCAATGCAAAATTTGTCTTTGAGCTCTTTAAACCCGCGCATACCGTCAATTTGCGCCTTATAGTAAAGCTTTGGTACTTCAAAACCGTTGTTATAATAAAGGTCGTAATAAACTCCGCCTTGATTATATGTTATTTTGGCAGTAGTTCTGCCGGTAGTCCCGCAGAAAAGCTTGTCCGCTTCTATCAGCGTTACGAACTGCCCTGCCTCGGCAAGCTTAAACGCCGTAAGATAGCCAGCAATTCCGCCGCCTATAACCACGACGTCCCTCTCCGCATCCCCGTCTAAAGCTGGATAATTTCTTTTTTCGCATTTCCAAACGCTTTCAAATTTCATAATTGTAATTATCGACTTAAATATTAATTTTCAAACAGAAGTGAGAAATAAGTTTACAACTATGTAGAATTATGCTATATTTTGTCACGTGATTCGCATGTTTAACGTGAGAATACCGGTGCTTACAGCCTGCACTCTTGCGTTGGGCGTGTTGTTCGGTTATTTGATTAGTTTCTTTAAAACGAATATTGTTTTATTGATTGCGGTAATTCCTTTAACCGCAATTGTTTTTTTATTTTGTCTGATTCTCAAAAAGAAAAAACTACTTGTTATCTCTCTTATATTAATTGCAACCTTTACGGGCGGAGCGTTGAACTGCTACTACACTTTGCAAAATTACAGCGTTTGTGACGTTGACACGGAACAAGTTTACCTTATTACAGGCACCGTTAAAGAAAAAGGCACAGCTACCTACGGCGAATATATTATTATCGGCGACGCTACGGCGTACGATGAAAAACTGAGCGGCAAGGTACGCGTGTATCTTTCCGAACGGTACGGGGATTTTTGCGACGTCGGTTACAGAGTACAGTTCTACACAAAATTAAAATTCAACGACGCTTTCCCTTACGGGGAGCTGAATTATTATGCCGAAGACAATTTAAAGTACACCTGCACGCAATATTCCGATTTAACCTCAACCTACCATTTTTCGCTATCGGGAAGTATCCGTTCACGCATAAAGGACGTTTTCTACGACAATTTAGATTACGGAACCGCGTCGGTATGCTATGCAATGATGCTCGGCGACACGCAAAACGTTGACGACGACACCCTCGCTAACTTCCGTTACGGCGGTATTGCTCACGTTTTTGCCGTATCGGGGTTACATATAGGAATAGTTTACGGCATTCTTTCCTTCATACTTAAAAAAATAAGAGTTAATAAATACGTTTCCGCCGTTATTGCTATAACGGCTATTACTTGTTACGCATGGATTTGCGGATTTTCGGTTTCTTCGGTTCGTGCCGTCATTATGTGCACCGTGAATATTTTGACAAAGCTTATTCACGTTAAAAGCGACGGCTTAAACAATTTAGGATTTGCCGGCATAATCATTCTGCTTATATCTCCGCTCAGTCTGTTTTCTGTTGGATTCCAACTGTCTTTCTGCGCAATCATAGGTTTATGCTTTTACCGCAACGCAATAAAACGCAATTTGAAAAAGATAAAATGTCCCGCCAAAGTTGCTGCAGGCATAAGCGCTACTTTCAGCGCACAGGCGGGAACGTTCCCCGTAACGTTGGCAAAATTCGGATATGTTAGCTGGGCAGGACTATTATTAAATATTTTAATAGTTCCACTCGTCTCAGTTTTCTTTACCGTGCTTTTTGCAGGGACGGTTCTATCCTTGATTATACCCCCGATAGCAGGCTTTATTATGCAGAACGCCGCGCTACCGCTGGAAGCCCTACTGTCTTTCCTCGTTTTGGCAAATTTTGAAAACGCAATTATAGGCGGCTTCGGAGCAAACGTTTTTGCGGTTATTTATTTCCTCGTAGCGTTGTTTTTTTCAGATAAGTTAAATATTAAATTACTTTCTAAAAGCGTGCTTGCAACCTGCGGCGTCGCGGTACTTGCAATATGCGTTCTTGCGCAAACGTACATGCCTGCAAACGGCTATAAAATCTCAGCTGCATCATACTCAAACAACGGTAGCGTTATCATAAAATCGACGCAAGGCACAGTTCTCGTTATGACTGAAAGCACACCTATTTCGCGCATTAAACGCAACCTTAACGACGAATACTCTACGAATTTAGACTGCGTTATTATCCTTGGCGACGACACGAGCGCTACAGCTTACGACTTAAGTCTTAACTGCTCTCACGTTTATATATGCTCGCTGTATATTCCGCTTCAACCGTTTAGGACCGTTGAATTTCACTATGAAAAAGACTTCTCGGTATGCGGCGTTGAATTTGAATATATTGACGGACACAACATTATTGCCGTGGCAGACGGCGTTAAGTTACTAATAAGCAATTCGGAAGAACCGCCCGCTGCAGATTGCGACACCGTTATTACAATGACGGAAGATTACGGCAAGTTTAAGTATTATATCAACAACGGTAAAATTAAATCGTGAAAAGCGGCGCGGGCAATTTGCCCGCGCCGCTTTGTTTTATAGTATTATTTACCGTATTTTTTCTCTATTGCGGTTATTTTATCAACTCTTCGCTGATGTCTGCCGCCTTCAAATTCGGTATTCAAAAAAATATCTACGATTTTAAGCGCGTATCCCTCGCCGACAACTTTTGCACCGAGGGCTAAAACGTTGCTGTCGTTATGCAAGCGCGTGTATTCCGCGCAATAACTGTCGTGGCAGTGCGCACAACGTATCCCTGGTACCTTATTGGCAACGATAGACACGCCTATGCCGGTTGAACATACAAGTATCCCTCTTTCACACTCGCCGTTTGCAACGGCCGCCGCCGCAGGCAAAGCGTAGTCGGGATAATCGCAACTGTCATAGGCGTCTGTGCCGAAGTCTATGACTTCGTGCCCCGCCGCTTTGGCGTGGGAAATTATCGCATTCTTTAAGTTAAGTCCGCCGTGATCGCAGGCAACAGCAATTCTCATATTATTCTCCGTCCTTATATGTGGTTACGTAATTTTTCAATATTATATCACACGCGCGTGAAATTGAGTCGCGCGTCACCTTATACGCATCAAGATTGCAACCGTAGGGGTCGGGCACGTCGTAGCCGCACATATCCTTTATACAGTACACGTTGCCGCAAGCTTCAAGCATTTTTTTCTGGCTTTCCGTCATACAGATTACTATCGTACTGTTTTCAATAAGCTTTTGCGTAAGTTGGCGAGGCTTAAAGTTTTCAACGGAAATCCCTACGTCCTCAAGCGCAATTTTGCTGTTCGGGCTGATCGTTCCTCCCACTTCTGCGTGAATTCCGCAGGAAGATACATCCCACCACCTTATTTTGTTGCGTTTAATCTTCGTACGAAGTATCGCCTCCGCCATAGGACTTCGGCAAGTATTACCCGTACAAACGAATAAAATCTTTTTTCTTTTCATAATTATGACCTCCGTCACAATTTTATAAAGCTGAAAGCGCAGAAAACCAAGTTAAACCTTTTATCTGCAAGCTTTGGTTAAACGGTTCATTACGCCGACCATAACCCCGTCCTGTTTCTCGGGAGCAACGGCGATAATAATGTCAGCTATCTTTTCGCCTTCGCGTAATTTTAAATACAGGTTTGAAGCAATTTCGTTTTCGCCGTCTCCGAGGTTCAAAACGTTTGCAACATTAATCTTTCGCGCGGCTTCGCCGTCGCATAAAATATAAGCCCTCGCACCTTTAGAAGTCTCTTCGTTATAGAGATTAACGGCTTTACCGATCTCGTCGGAATTAAAAAGAACCGTTCTGCAATTTGGCGAATAATGCTTATACTTCAACCCCGGAGAAATTGCGCGCATACCGTCTTTATAGACGTACTCCCCGCACTCTCCAACAACTTTGGCTATCATTTCACGCGTGATAAGTCCGCTTCTTAAAACTACGGGAGCCACGCCCGTGCAATCCAGAACGGTGCTCTCTATCCCGCCTTGTGACTTCCCTCCGTCCAAAATAAGCTCGATTTTGCCGTTTAAATCGGTAAAAACGTGCTCCGCCGTCGTCGGACTGACATGTTTTGAAACATTCGCGGACGGCGCTGCTATAGGGAGATTTACATATTTTAAAAACTTTTGCGCGCCCTCGTGAGACGGTATTCTTATAGCAAGAGTATTAAGCCCGCAAGAAACCACACTGCTTACAGTCCCCTTGCTTTTATAGACCATCGTCAAAGGACCGGGTAAAAACGCCTTTGCAAGCAGCTTCGCATAATCGGGAATATCTTCAACGAGCGTGGAAATATCGTAATCCTTATGCACGTGGACGATTAGCGGATTGTCGTTAGGGCGCCCCTTTATTTCAAAAATTTTTTCTACCGCAGCATTATCGAAGGCGTTCGCGCCCAAGCCGTACACGGTTTCAGTGGGGATTGCAACCACACCGCCGTTTTCTATTATTTTTTTAGAAAGCGAAAGAGCGCTTTCATCAATTTGTAAAACTTTGGTAATCATAATTTAAAACGGAGGCTCTTCGTCGAGCGGCGGCATATTCTCTTCGTCAATCGGCGGAAGGTCGTTGAAATTTCCATTCGTCTTATTCTCACCGTTTCTTGCAGTTCTGGGCGAAGGAGCACGCTCTTCCATAGCCTCGTTTAGCTCGGGATTCACGAATTTGGTAAGCTCGCCCTTAAATCTTAATCTTATTCTGTCAAGGCTGCCGTTTCTGTTCTTTGCAATATTCAAAAAGGCTTCGCCTTTGACGACCTTGCCGTTCTTCAAATCGTCCTCGCTTGCCGTTACGTCAGGACGGGAAATAAACATTACCATGTCTGCGTCCTGCTCTATCGCGCCCGACTCTCTAAGGTCGGTAAGCTGAGGCTCCCCCGATTGGATACGGCGAAGCTGTGAAAGCGCAATTACGGGAACGTCCAACTCCTTTGCCATTATCTTCAAATCACGGGTTATTGACGCAACTTCCTGCACTCTGTTTTCTTCACCCGTTTTTTTGCCGCTTGACATAAGCTGAATATAGTCTATCATGACGAGGTCAAGTTGACCGTTGTTTCTTGCCTTTATTCTTCTGCACTTTGAAAGAATTTCGGCAGGGGTAACTCTCGAACTGTCGTCAATGCTGATTTTACACTTTCTGAGACGTTCACTCGCCTTTGCAAGCTGCTTCCAGTCGTTATCCGACAGTTTACCCTGAAGCGCGTCCGACATACTGACTTCCGCGTTCGAACAAAGAAGCCTTTGAATAATCTGAACTTCGGGCATTTCCAAAGAAAACACTGCGCACACCTTACCGTCCACTACGGCGGCATGCTCGACAATGTTCATTGCAAGCGAGGTTTTACCCATACCGGGGCGGGCGGCAAGAACGATAAGATCGGATTTTTGTAAGCCGTTCGTTAGTCTGTCCAAACGGTTAAAACCTGTCGCAACGCCGCGATACGCGTCTTTATCCTCGGAAAGTTTCTGGAACTTTTCAAAAACAATATCAAGTCCGTCGCTCTCACGTATATCCTTAATTGTAGAAGTATCGTTAACCTGTGATACCGAATAAATTTTTTCTTCCGCAAATTGAATGCTTTTTAAAGAATCGTCGCTCGATTTGGAAAAATCCGCAATATCCCTCGCCGCACGAATAAGATTTCTGTTTACACTGTCCCGCTTTACGATATCGAGATAATATTTATAATTTGCAGCGGAAGGCGTAATTTGCACGAGCTCTGTAAGATAGCTTATCCCGCCCGCCTTCTGCAGGTTGCCGTCGCTCTCCAATCTGTCCGAAAGCGTAACGATATCGACAGGCTTTCTGTCCGCAAAGGTAAGCTTTATCGCACTGATAATAAATTTATGAGAATCCTGATAAAAATCGTTATCGGTTAGCGCGTCCAAAACTTCCGGCAATATTTCGTTGTCGATAAGCATACAACCCAAAAGCGCCTGTTCGGCGTCCAAATTGTTGGGCATAACGTTATTTTTGTCTGACATAGTACTTCACAAATCCTGATATTATTGATTTTGTCCCATTATTGGGGCTGTTTTGGTATTGTTATATTTAATGAATGTCCATTAACTTTTCAAATTCAGTAAGCGTTTCGTCGAACTCACGCATAGCAACTTCAAACGGTTGGGGTTCCGATAAGTCCACGCCCGCAAGTCGTAAAAGCGATACGGGGTCGGTAGAGCCGCCGCCTGAGAGGAATTTGAAATAATCTTTAACCGCAGGCTCGCCTTCCGTCAATATCCTCTTTGCGATATTGATTGCGGCAGTTATTCCCGTTGCGTATTTATAAACGTAAAAAGCGTTATAAAAATGCGGTATTCTCATCCACTCGCAAGAAATATTATAGTCGTGCTCGATTTCCTCGCCGTAATACTTTTTACCGATATCTGCGTAAACGGAGCACAGTAATTCTTTCGTGAGCGGCTCTCCCTTTTCAGCAAGCGAGTGCACGTCGCTTTCAAATTCGGCAAACATCGTCTGTCTGTGCAAGGTTGCGCGAATGCTGTCAAGATAATAATTGAGGAGGTATTTCCGCAAGTTTTCATTCTGTGCTTCTTTAAGCATATATTTTAAAAGCAAAGTTTCGTTTACCGTGCTTGCGACCTCGGCAACGAAGATTTTATATTGACTTTTTGCAAATGGCTGATTCTTCTGTGAGAAATAGGTGTGCAGCGCGTGTCCCATTTCGTGAGCAATCGTAAACGCTTCGTGCAACGTCGGTTGGTAGTTCAATAAAACGAACGGATGGCAGTCAGGACATCCGATGCTATACGCTCCTCCGCGCTTACCGTCGGTTTCTTCTACGTCAAGCCATCTTTCGTCATAACCCATCTTCAATAGGTTCTGATATTCCTTGCCGAGGGGTGCGAGTCCTTTAATTACGAGTTCGTACGCTTCATCGTACGAATATTTCACGTCCACGCCGTCAACCAAAGGTGCGTAAATATCGTAAAAATACTGTTTATCGTAACCTAAAATCTTTTTCCTGTCCGCGATATAACGATGCATCGCAGGAAGATTGTCGTCGACTGCCTTTAAAAGGTTATCATAGACATTCCTGTCAACGTCCTCGGAAAACAGCGCGTGCTCCAAGCAAGAATTAAACTTATAAGCTTTGCTTAAAAACACGTCTTTTTTTACGTTGCCGTAGTAGACCGACGTCAAGGTATTGATAAGAGAAGTATAAGCGCCGTAATACTTTTCGTACGCTTCTTTGCGCTTTCCACGGTTTTCGGAATGAAGAATAATTCCGTACAGCCCGTGGCTGAGCTTTGCGATTTTTCCCTCCCATTCAATTTCAGGCAATGGTAGGTCAAGATTATCTATAAAAGTAAAAGTTTCATAGAAAGCGTCCAGCAACTCGCCCGACATACCTATAAGCTTTTCTTCGGCATGCGACAAAACGTGCGGTTTACGGGCGATAATTCTCTTTAAATCGTAATCGTAATCGGAAAAACGCTTATCCGCAATAAGCGCCTTTAAGTAGCTTTCGTCCTGCGCCGCCATTTCAGGGTCGAAAAATGCAAGCTCAGTTGCGTATCGGGAGTTAAGCGCTACCGTCTTTGAATAATACGCGGCATATTTTGTTATTCCTGCATCCTCATCGTGGCGCATGTGCGCGTAAACGAAAAGTCTTTCAAATCTTGCGTTAAATTCATCAACTGCTTTAAGAAACTTCAAAAGCACGTCAGCGTCCGAAAGCCGTCCCGCATACTTTGAAAAATTGATAGAATTTGATAATTTTTCAAACGACTTTTCCCATTCTTCGTCACTTGTAAAGATATCCTCAATACTCCATTTGTGTTTTTCTTTAACCTGCTCTCTTTTCATTTTTTACCTCAAAAATCCATTCATATTTTGCGTTATAATTTTTTTAAAAATAGCGTTAGTTAAGGCATATGTTGGGGGCAATCGCTATTTACCCCAAAACGTAAAATTAAAAAACGTATAAAATTTCGTTGTCAAAGATTTGAGTTTAATCGACCATTTCGGCACAACGCCGACAAGATTCTCCATCGGATAATCAATCCCCTGACGACTATCGCTACTGACGTTTCTGTTATCGCCCAAAAGGAACATACAGCCGTCAGACACGGTATGTTCACCGTAAGAGTTATAATCGTCGTTCGGTATATTATAGTTTGGGTCAAGGTAGCTTTCGTCCACAACTTCTCCGTTCACTTTTAAAACTCCGTTAATCAACTCAACTGTGTCGCCTCCAAACGCAACCACACGCTTAATAATGTTCCCCTTCGCTCCATCACCCGTTTCCCTGTAAACAACAACTATATCGCCATAGTTAGGTTTTGCGGATTTATCGATGTAAATAAAATCACCGCCCGCGCTCGTAGCCGTAGGCGCACCAATCAAAGTCGGAGTCATGGACTTATCGATAACGTAAATTCCACCGAATAAAGCGTTAAACGACAGCTCAAGAACCAGTAACACGCAAAAAAAGACGATAATTACGTTGAGAATAATATTTAAAGGCGAACGCCTATCTCTTTTATACAAACTGTCCCGCACATTGAAAAATCGGGAAGCTTCAAGTCCAACGTCTGTCACCAAACCACCTTATAGCCACATAATATTATTCACAGCGTATCCGACTTCGCAAGTTAAAGTGAATTTCAAATCCCCCGTAAAGTCAGACAGAGGCACCCCGCTTTCCGTCTTGAAGTTCTTACTTTCGGAAATGATAGTCTGCCAAGCTCCGCCTACTACGTTTATTTCGTTAACATACTGCTCACCGGACACAATGTCGATAAACGTGAGAGTTAAAACTGAGGTTTCGTCGCAGAAAAAGTCAATTGAAAGTACGCTGTTTTTTGACGGTGCAAATTTGGGATTGCTCATTCTGAACGTGGAAAGTCCGCACGGAGAATACAGTCCTTTTATACCGCGTGTTTTGGTTACAAACCTTGGAAGAACCGATTCGTCCGGAAAGAAAATACCGCCAATCGATAAAGACGAAGAATCAGCCACGGCAAAATCGTCGGCAGCGTCCTTATCGTTGTACATAACACGACATTTACATTGCGTATTTCTAAACAATCCACTTATTTTCTTCACGATCATTTTCGACCAAACAGTAAAGCCGTTCAAATAACGTACGCGGCAAAGCACGAAAATAGTCGTTGTTTTTTCGTAAACGTTAAGGTAATACTCAAATATATTTTCCGCTTTTCTTGACTTTTCAGTACATACGCACCACTCCCTAAGCGTGGAATCGATGCAGTCTTCCGCTAAGTAAAGCTTACAGCTTTCCGCGATTCCTTTATTGTCAAATGTAACTTTTGCAACCAAATTGGACTTTTCGTCCACGAATACGGAAACTTCAGGCGGTTTTGGAATAAAAACCTGCCTTTTCTTCAGGTTTTTATCGAGCATGAGGAACATATCCGCTATGCTCTTTGCGCCTATGCTTGCGCTGCTCTTAACGGAAAAAGCAATCGCGCTATCTTTAATATATTGCTGATTTATACGTGAAAACGTATCATAAGCACGGTCGTAGTCGAAACGGGGATCGTTTGTAGAACACAGCATCAAAACGGGACATTTAACGTGCGGAGCGTACGCCTGAGAATCAATACCGGCTATAAAGCGGTATCTTTCCTCGTCAAGAACCGGATCCTCAGTCATATACTTACTTATTCCGGAATACGCCTTCCAGCCCGCAGCGCAAACGGGGATAATACACGAAAAATCACCCGCAACACCTAATTTCCAGGCAATTTCCCCACCGTCGCGAAGTCCGACAACGGCAATATTGTCACTGCCGGTGCGTTCTTTTATATATTTTTGCGCATACAGTCCTATGCCTACCCATTCGTACCAACTCGTCTTATCGGCGCTATCGTCTACGTAGTCTTTTTGCCTGCCGCATTTTACGGTATTGGCATAAGAAACGTTGCTCGGATATCGCGTAACAAACGTAGCGTCCTTCCATTCACCACGGTAGTCAACCATAAGCGCCGTAAAACCCTGCGCAACGAAGAATTTTAAAATTTCTTCGTCAATCGTTTCAGTGCTATCGGGAAAGATAAGAACTGTTCCCGCCGCAGGCGACTGCACGTCGTATGCAAAGGCAGCGGCAATCTGAACCCTGCCGCAACCCGTTTCACGCCCTGAAATGTTTAAATGCTCGATACGCATATCGTTAATTTGCGTTGAAGACAATTTGACGGGAAACGTAGGAAGCGAGACGTCAAAATTTTTAAAAAGCGATAGGGGCGTAAGAATTTTAGGCATATCGGACTCCTCAACAGTTTACCGTTACGGTTGACCCGTAACTTTCCGTTGCTTTGTTAACTGTTATTTTATTTTCTATTCTGTGTTTTAATTCCTCAACGTGGCTGATAACGCCGATAGTAAAATCCGAGCCTTTCAACTTTTCAAGCGCGGTCATAACCGTGTCCACAAGCGAATTATCCAAAGTCCCGAATCCTTCGTCAAGGAAAAAAAACTCAATGTTTTTTAAAGATTTAGCGCAAATCGTTTGGGAAAGCGCAAGCGCCAAAGAAAGCGAAACGAGAAAAGTTTCACCGCCCGAAAGCGTGTTTACCCCGCGCAAGTTTCCGCAATCAAAGTTGTCGCCAACGTAAAAATTATTATCTTTATAAGTTAAAAAATATCTGCCGTCTTCAAGATTTAAAAGTGTAGTTGAAGCAAGGCGCGAAATATCGTAAAGATATTCGTTTGTGATAAACTCCATAAATTTATTGTTTTTTGTCGTTTCTTTCAGCCTTGCGATAAGGATTCTTTCGTTTTCGATTTTAACGAATTCTTTTGATATTTCTTGCTTTTCTTCAAGTTGCTTTTTTAAAGTTGCACACCTGCTTTCAAGAACCGCAATTTCACCCGTTAAAGCAGATACACCCTCGGATATGTTGGACTTTTCACATTCAGCGGCCTCATATTCTTCGGCTGTAAAGCTCAAAATGCCATCTATTTTTTTCAACTCTTCCTCTCTGGATTTCAACAAAGAAAAAGTTTTGTCAAAGTCTTTAATGCTCTGTTCGGTATTGGGTAATTTTTCAAACCTTGCTACCAGCTCCGCGCAATCTTTAACGTTTTCAAATCCCGAAAGGCTAATAGCTTCTTTAAACTTCAATCTGAGCTTTGCAACTTCTTCTTCCCATGCCGATTGGGTAGTTCTAACTCTTTCAAGCAAAACGGCAATCTCTGCTTTATTATTTTTTGCTTTTTCGATTTTAGTAGAAAGATTTTCCTTTTGGCGCTTAAAAACTTCAAGATTATCGTCGTTAAGCTTCATAATAATATTATAATCAGTGCAGTTTTCACCGAAAATACCCGTTAATTCGGCTTTAATTTCGTCAGCTTGCGCTTTGACTTCAACACCTTCCTTATGCAATGTTTTTAGCTCATTTTCGTTTATCTCTATTTCCGCGTTTATTTTTTGAAGCCTGTTGTTACAGGAATTCACCGCTTTTTGTCTTACGTCACGCTCTTTTTCTAGCTGTTGCAATTTTTCAAGCTGACAATTCACGTTTTTTATGGAAAAATCTTTTACGTCACTCACGCGCTCGGTATATTCTTTAATCTTCCCGTTAACTTCGCTTTCAACGTAAGAATAGAACGGGGAGTCCTCTTTAAATACTTTGATGCCGCTTTTTAAGTTCGCAAAATAATCGAGATTATAGACGTACTCTTCCTTTAAGACAGCACCCTTGAACTGAACGTTGACAATTTTTTCAACATCCTGACCAAAGCAATCGGCAAGCGCTTTTTCGGCAATCTTCAATTCGGCTTCAATTCTTTTCTTATCTTCTTGAAGCCTGAACTTTTCATCCTCTTTATTTCGGTATTCCTTGCGTTTTTCACTCAGCTTTAATGAAAGTGCCGCCAACTTTACAGTAGAAGAACCGCATGAATTATATAGGGCTTGAAGCCGAATACACTCGGCAATAGCTTCGTCAAACTTTGCTTCGCTTTCCTGCTTTTCAAGTTTTTCGATTTCACTTAACGTTTCGCTAAGTTGAGTTTCGTATCCCCTATTTTTTTCAATTGCCCCCGTAATATCATTAAGTTTAGCGTTTATTTCGGTATCTATTCGCACAACTTCACGGCATATAGGAAGGACTGAAAAAGCTTTCCTCAGCTCCTCTATTTCGTCCTTTTGAAGCTGCATTTCGGTAAGTTTAATCTGCGTATCTTCAAGTTCGGCAAGTTTTTCGTTTAAAACTTTAAGCTTTTCACACTTAGCGGTTAACTCTTTTAGACGTTTATTTTTGTCTTTAAGTAGGGCTTTTTTTAAATTGACCCCCATATATACTTGATTTAACGCATTTTCGGATACATCTTCGTAGCCTGCAAGCCTGCCCAAAATATTCTGGTACGCTCCTTCGGCTTCATCTTTGCGGGCGTTGAGCTTTTCCTTTAATCTGTCGCCGTATTTGGACAACGAAAACAGTCTTTCTATCAGCGCCAGTCTGTCCCGCGGGGTAGACTTTATGAACTGCGCAAATTCACCCTGCGGAAGGGCTATACATTTTCTGAAGTCTTCCGCCTCTACGCCTAAAATTTCAACTATCTTTTTTTCAACGGCGTTTGCTTTATCGGCGATACAAATCTCATCCGCCCCGTCATTTTCGTACAAGGCAGCTTTATGAGTTCCGTATTTATCTTTTTTTACGGTTCTTTCGACGGTGTATGTTTTGCGTTTACCGCCGTTCAATATATTGAAAACGAACTTAACTTCAGCCAACTCGGAACGGTAATTGATAATGTCCGTCATTATCTTACTCCTCTCCACGTTACCGTACAGAGCGAAGTTTATGCAGTCCAAAATAGTACTCTTGCCGCTACCCGTATCGCCGAAAATACCGAAAATACCGTTTTTTGTCAAGCCTGCAAAATCTATTACCGTGCGCTCGGAAAAGCTGTTTATACCTTTAAATTCTAATTTAAGCGGTTTCATTCTTCCTCCGTCAGAGAGAGAAAGAGTTCCAATAGCTCTTTCGGCACATCTGCGCCGTATCTCAGTTTATAGTAATCGGAAAAAAGCTGTGAAGAACTTTTATTCTTGTTTGAAATCACTTCAAACGTATTCTCTATGCTTTGCACTTCGACTTTGAGTGAAATCAGATTTTCGTGTTCGTGCAGCGCCGAATTCTCTTGCGACGTCATTGGCGCGTTTAAATTCAGTGTAAGTTCAACGTAGCATTCTTTATTTGCTGTAAGCAGCTTCGCACCTTCCTCAACGCCGTTAGCCTGCAATCGAATTAATTTTCTTGCGCTTGAAAGTTCAACCTGTTTAAAATTTGTTACGCCTTCGGAAGTCAAATCGAAAACATTTACTGACTTTACGGCGCCACACTCGTCAAACGAGAACTGCATAGGCGCACCGCTGTAAAAAACATTGTCCGCAAGCCGCTGTCTTCTGTGAAGGTGACCCAAAGCGCAATAGTCGCAATCAGGCAACAGACTTACGGGCACGACACGCGCGCCGCCCAAATCAATTTCTCTTTCGCTGTCGCTGACTTTTCCGCCTGAAACGAATATATGGGAAAGAAATACCGAAGGGATATTCTCGGTTTTGCCCTCTTCACCGCAGGATATCCAACGCGTCATCTTTTCACCAAACGTTTCGTCTGAACGCCCTTCTTTAAAGCGCGCTTCGTTTGGATAAGGCAGAGCGTTGATATACACCCGTTCGCCGCGCCCTTCAAAAATTACCCAACCGTTACCAGATTTTACGGGATAAACCTCTCCGCGCTTTGCACAATTGACGGGGGTCAGATTGTTGCCGATAATATAAATGTTCTGCTCTTCGGCAAGCGCGGAAGCCGCAGTTAAACGCACGTAATCGTCGTGGTTGCCGCTTATTACGAGAACAGCGCATCGCTTTGACAGTTCTTTTATTCCGCGATAGAAAATTTCTTCAGCTTCGGCAGAGGGCGTATAGGTATCAAAAACATCACCCGCGATTAAAACGAGTTCTACATTTTCACGGTCGCAGGCTTCGGCAAGCTCCGAAAAGATTGCTCGGTATTCCGGAAACCGCTCTCTACCCATAAGTTTTTTACCGATATGCAAATCGGACGTGTGAAGAATCTTCATTTACAGTTTAAAATTTTTATGACAAAATGCGGCGAAGTGTGTTGATTTTTGAACCGTTTCAAGTTATAATGTAATTCACCGCTATTTTAGATTATAGTTCATTTTAATTAAGAAATCAAGTAAATGAGGAAATTTAGGTAAAATGGCTTTTCTTTCTGCAAGCGACGGTTTTATAAAAAAATCGACAACAAGCGTTGAAAACAAGTTCATATCAAAGTATTTGCCCGCGATTGACGCAGTTGCGGCAAAGGTTTACCTATATTCTTTGTTTCTTTTACAGAGCGGCGCTTCCTATATGCTTACCGACCTGGCGCACAGTCTTGAGCTTGACGAGGACAAAGTTAAGGAGTATTTCGTCTATTTAGAAGAGCTTGAACTCGTTTCTATAGTCTGCGAAAACCCGTTTGAAGTAAAAATACTCGAAGCCGAAAACGTTACTGGCACTCCTAAGAAGTTCAAGCCCGAAAAGTATTCAGACTTTACCAAAAACGCGCAGAACGCTTTGAAAGGCAGAATGATTTCAACGAACGAATTCAGGGAATATTTTGTTCTTATGGAAGAATACGGCTTTGAGCAAAACGCACTTATAATGATTATAAATTACTGCGTGAACCTGCACGGCGACAATATTCGTGCGGCGTACATAAAAAAAGTTGCGAAAAGCTTTGCCGAGGACGGCGCAACCACGGCGAAAAAAGTTGACGAAAAACTTTCGGCTTACACGTCTTCCACGCCAGCGCTTATCAACCTTTTCAATGCCGCAGGCATCAAAAAACAGCCTGATTTGGACGACGATAAGCTGTATAAAAAGTGGACGAACGAATTAGGCTTTGAAGATAAAGCAATCGTTGCCGCCGCAAAACATTTTAAAACGAAAAATTGCGAAAAGTTGGACGAAGCCTTGACGGAACTATATAAAAACAGAAAATTTGACGCGAAAGAGATTGAAGACTACTGCAAAAATAAAAATTCAATCTATGCCGCTACGCTTGAAATCGCCAGAAATTTGGGCGTTTATATGCAAACCTCCGCGCCATACGTCGAAAACTACGTCAACATTTGGTGCAATTACGGATTTACTTTCGACGCGTTAAGAGAAATTTCCGCCTACTGCTTTAAACAAGGTAAAAATTCTTTTGAAGATATGGACGGTTTCATAAATAATCTTTACGAAAACGGCGTTGTTGCCGAAAGTGCGGTCACCGAATATCTTGACAAGCAACGCGCGAACGATAAGCTTATTAAAGAAATTTTGACGGTGTGCGGACTGCAAAGAAAGATTATTCCTTGGGACAGGGACAGCCTTGCAAGGTGGCGCAGTTGGGGCTTTAACAACGATATGCTATTTGAAGCGGCAAAAATCTCTTCGGGCAAATCAAATCCTACGGCATATATGAACGGAATACTGTCCTCCTGGAAAACGAGCGACGTGTTCTCGGTTGAAAAGATAAAATATGAAAATCATGAGACTACATATAGATCTGCATCTAAAAAGAAAATAGGAATATTAGAACAATGGCAAAAAACAATTGATTTTAATAACCAACTTAATGAGAAAAAATCAGGAGATGAAGAATAATGTCAAAAATAACAAGAGCAGATATTATGACATACATAATTAAAATACAGGTTAACTTTGAAAATGCGTATAGAGTTGAAGCAGGCACTGAAACAAATCTTCTTACTGAAAGCTGGTTTGACATCTTAAGTAATTACCCCAAAGAGATTTGTGATGTCGCTGTTAACAATGCACTTGCACAAGCAAAATATGCGCCCCGCATTGGAGATATTGTTGAGCAGATAAAAATATTAAACTCTGTAAATAAGAAATCGAATGAAGAACTTTGGGCTGAACTTAAAAGTATTAAATACGAAGCATACAATGCCTCATTATACCTTAGATATCCACAACATTATGAAGATGCGCACAAAAAACTGGAACAAATTTACGAAGATTTAGACGAAGATTTAAAACTATATTTAGTTAATGTTTCCGCACTCATTGAATTTGCAAACATTGATGAAGAAAGTTTACCATTTGAGAAAAATAGATTTTTTAAAAATATGCCAATTTTACGTAAGTACACAGAAGATAAAATTTTAGCGCAAGAATTTTTAAAGTTATCAAATTATTCAGATATTAAATTATTAGGAAGCAAAAAATAATTTAATATAAATTTTAGATCAAGAAAATTAGTCCCACCCGCTGAGCAGGTGGGACTTAATATTATTTGCGCGGTTTGATTTAATACGGTCCAATTAAATCTTCCGTTACTTTTTTGGCATTTTCTTTAGTTCGTTTTTGAGATAACGTTTTTTGCGCATTAGTTATTTTCTTTATGATTTGAGGGAACTCCCCTATCGAGGCGTCAATGCAATACGTTACAGTTTCTATTAAGTTAAAATAATAATTCATAAAAGCGTTTGAGGCTTTGCTCGTATACCCTTCGTTAATAGCAATTAACCAGGTATAAAATTCTCTTACAGCACCCTTTAACGCACCGTAAACCATTTGACCGAAAAATTAGTTTACTATGAATTTTAAATTATTCAAATCATTTCTGTTTCTGTTAAGAAATACTTACAGCAAATCAATATTAATGTCAGCTCCGGACTGCAACACCAACGAATAAAACGGACGATAATACCGCAAGCCTTTATCATCACAAAAATATACCATATCGTATAAATATTTTTTAATACGTTCGTCAATTAAAAGCCTTTCGTAAAATCTGTCAAAATCACTTTTAACGCAAGGGGTCGCTTGGGGATTACCTATAAGTAATCTGCTTTGCTTTAAGCACATTTCATCTCTGTCTTCCGCCAAAATAAATCTTTGCTTATTATCATTGAAATCGAAATCAGCAGGGTAAGATACGAAATTAAATCCGTACATTTTTGCGGTTTCCTCAACCTCTTTCTGCGTTTTGTAAACGCTGTCGTTTTTAGGATATACCTCCGTCATTGCATCACCCCGTAATTTCCAAAAGAACGCAAGTGTTCAACTTGCGTCCCTTTTATTGGCGCAGAGAGAGGGATTCGAACCCCCGTACAGTTGCCCGTAACACGATTTCGAGTCGTGCGCGTTCGACCACTCCGCCATCTCTGCGTATTTATTATTTAATTTTTGAGAATGGGCGGACGCACTGCGTTCGTCGTACCGAAACACGAAGGGCTTACCACTCCGCCATCTCTGCTTTGCTTGTTAATTTTATAACATTAGAAGATAAAATACAAGCAATTTTAACGCTATTTCAAAATATTTTACAAAGTTACTTAGCAAAGAAAGCAACAGCTATTGCACCCGATCCTATGTGCGTGCCTATAGTGCTTCCTATCATATGCGACGGAATGTGCTCGGTCTTACCTTCCCAAAGCTTGGCGCTGTCTTTTAAATATTTTTGCAGATTTTCATCCGTTAAGCCCGAGTACGCAAGCGTGTACGGCATTTCAAAATCGATTCCTCCGCATTTTTCCACAAGCTGCATTAAAAGATTATTGCCTTTTTTAGAACCTATCGCCTTACCGACAAGCTTGACCTTGCCGTCAACTATCGAAATTACGGGTTTAATAGATAAAAGCTCTCCCGTGAACGCGGCAACCGAGGAAATTCTTCCGCCTTTCTTTAAATACTTCAAAGTATCAAGAAGAGCAAGTAGCTGAATTTTCTTCTTTTTTTCATTAAGTAAATTAACAATTTCTTCTTTCGGTTTGCCCCCTTCAACAAGTTTAAGCGCATAATCAAGCAAAATTCTTTCGCCCAAGCTTGCGTTCAAGCTGTCTACCACGCACACTTTATTGTGAAATTTTTCTGCAGCTTTCTGCGCACAGGCAAAGGTACCGGAAAGCTCCGACGAAATGGTTATTGCAATAACCTCACTTCCGTCTTCTGTCAATTTATTAAATTCCTCTTCCCACCTGAATTCGTTTATCTGACTCGTAACGGGAAGCTCCTCACAAATAGGAAGCTTTTCAAAGAATTCACGGTGCGTCAAGTCAAAACCGTCGTAAAATTCTTCGTTATCAAATCTTATCGTCATGGGTATCATAGCAACGCCCAAGGTATCCGCCTCTTCTTTTTCCAAGTCTGAAGCAGAATCAACTAAAATTTTAATCATTATTCTTTACCAAATCCTCATAATAGTTTTTTAAATTATCGGTTATTTGCGCTAGGGATTTATAAAAAAACTTTCGCTCCTCCTCTGTAAAATCTGCGCTACCTGCTTTTACTGCTCTATCCGACTTACGCGTAATGTATTCAGCTACTTTCAGCCCATCTTCGGTTAAAATTATGACCGAGTTGTACTTATTTACGTCGTATTTAACGTAACCGAATTCAAGAAGCTGGCGAAGCGCGCGTGAAATTGCCGCTTTATCCTCGAACGTTAAGCGCATAAGCTCGCTTGCCGTCAACCCGTTGGGATGTTCGTTCAGACAATAAACGCACATTACATGAATACTCTTAAGTTTATATTCCCGCATTTCAAATTGTTTTATCCGCTGTATAAGTCTGTTAAGCTTTAACACCGAAACCGTAAAATTTTCAAATATCTTATCCATATAACTTTTCTACTTTAACCGGTTGATTTTTCAACAAGTCTATGTTATACTTTATAGGTAAGATTTGTCAACTAAATTTGTTGATAAATCAACAAATTGCAGTGAACATATTGAGAATAGACTTAGGAGAAGGATATGAAAACAGCAGTTATAACCGACAGTAACAGTGGCATTACGCAAAACGAAGCGAAAGAACTCGGCATATATGTTGTGCCTATGCCCGTTCTTATTGACGGGGAATTATTTTACGAAGATTTGACTTTAAGTCAGGAACAGTTTTATGAAAAACTTAAGGCAGATGCAAGCGTTTCCACTTCACAGCCCAACCCTTTAGACGTAGGCGAAATCTGGGCGAAAGCTTTGAAAGATAACGATGCAGTTGTTTATATACCGATGTCAAGCGGGCTTTCCGAGACTTGCCGCACTCTTCAACATTATGCGGAAACCGAGGAGCAGTTCAAAGGAAAAGTTTACGTAGTTGACAACCAAAGAATTTCAATTACCCAACGGCAAAGCGTTATGGACGCGCTTAAAATGTCAAAAGAAGGCAAAAACGCCGAAGAAATATATAACTATCTTATAGAAACTAAAATGCAGTCAAGTATCTATATAATGGTTGACACGCTTAAATATCTTAAAAAGGGCGGCAGACTAACCCCCGCCGTTGCAGCAATCGGCACTCTTTTGAAGATTAAGCCCGTGCTCCAAATTCAGGGGCAAAAGCTTGACCAATACGCAAAAGTAAGAAAGCTCATTGATGCAAAGACGACAATGATTAACGCCATAAAGAAAGACTTTGAAGGCAGATTCAAGGACTTGATTGCGGAAGGAAAAATGACCCTTTGCATTGCACACACTGAAAACTTGAACGAGGCAATAAAATTTAAAGAGGAAATACAATACGAGTTTCCCGAAGTTGAATTTACGTATGTAAACCCTCTATCCCTCAGCGTTTCCTGCCATATCGGTCCCGGAGCTTTGGCAGTTGCCTGCGTAGTTAAGTATTAATAACACATATACTGAATCCGCCGCAAACTGCGGCGGGTCTTTTTATAATAACGATTTAATTTCTATATTTTCGGAAATAAGCGAACCGTTTTTAATCATTCCTATTACGAAACAGCTCATCATAACGTAGCACCACAAAAGGAATATTATAAGCGATGCAATTTTGCCGTAAAGCCTTTCCGGGTTTGCATACTGCGCATACACCCCGAACCCGACTAAAAACAAAAGCCACAGCGCCGTAGTAAGCAAACTGCCCGTAATCGACTGCGAAATTTTAAGTTTGTACGGACAAGCGATTAAATTCAGGACCAACGCGACAGCAAAGGCAAGCGCGGTTATAAAAATAAGCGAAATTACATTTGACAGCAATTCTGGAAGAATTAGCGTTAAGAGCTTGGTACCGACAACAGAGATTGCCGCAGTCAACGCAACTAAAACAATGGTTACTAGCATCATTAAAAGCGAAACTATCCTTAATTTTATTCCGCCCTTCACCCTTTTACTACCGTAAATTATCTCCCCGCTTCTTCTTAAATGATAAAAAAAGTTCGTTGAAGAATACAGCGAAGTCAACAAAAAGATAATTCCCGCACCGCTTACCGCGCTTTCCGCCGACTGCTTCATATATCTTAAAACGGGACTGACGCTGTCAAATATTTCGTGAGAGAGAAAACGCTCCGCGTCAATGTTGCCGAATACGAGCGTAAGCCATAGCGTAAACGGCGCAATAGACATCAGCAAAAAATACACCAAAGTTCCCGCTATGGTGGAAAATTTTTTATCGGAATAGAATTTTACCGTTGCCGCAATTTTATCTTTTATAGCCGTCAATCGGGATACGATTATGTCCATAAAATTATTTTCCGCAAAAATCGCAAAAAAATAAGGGTATTCCCCTTTGGGATACCCTTAAAACTTAGTCTGCGTCAGTTGCAGCCGCAACCGTTGCAGTTATTGTTACAAGAGTTGCAACCGCAGCGATTGTTGTTGCATCCGCATCCACAGTTGTTTCTGCAATCACAGCCGTTCGTATTACGCCAACAGCCGCAACCGTAGTCGTTCGAGCTGGAAGATCTGAAACCGTTGCCGCCACTCCAACCGTTGCACCAGTTAAACCAGTTGTCATCATTGTCGTGGCAACCGCTACGGTGGTTGTGACATCCGCAATGGTTGCTGCAGCAGTTACATCCGCAGCCGTCGCGCGACGTACCGAAAAGCAAATTGAAGAGTCTGTTGCAACCGCAATTACAATTATTACACATTTGTATATAATTCCTTTTATCTTAGTGTTTGGGCAAAGGTTTTCCCCCTTGCCTATACTTCATAATATGAAAAGCGCGGGTGAAAAGTTTCACCCGCGCTTATGTTATTTAAGAAATTATTTACCGAAGTATCTCTTCAAAAGACCCGCAAAGCCTGCGCCGTGTCTTGCTTCGTCCTTAGCCATTTCGTGAACGGTATCATGAATCGCGTCGTAACCGAGCTGTTTAGCGCGCTTAGCAATAGCAAGCTTGCCTTCGCATGCGCCCGTTTCTGCAGCCGCACGGAGTTCAAGGTTCTTCTTGGTTGAAGGGGTAACCACTTCGCCTAAAAGTTCAGCAAATTTTGAAGCGTGATCAGCTTCTTCGTAAGCGTAACGCTTGTACGCTTCTGCTATTTCGGGATAGCCCTCTCTTTCAGCAACTCTCGCCATCGCAAGGTACATGCCAACCTCAGTGCATTCGCCGGTGAAGTGAGCGCGAAGTCCTTCCATTATTTCTTCGTCGTCAACCTTTCCATCGCCAACTACGTGTTCGCAAGCAAACTTACTATCGTTAGTTACGGGAACGAATTTCTTTGCGCCGCAAACGGGACAAACGGTTACGCCGTCTTCCACGATTTCACCGCAAACGGGACATTTTTTCATAAAAATAACTCCTTTTTATTTTATATTCTTCTGAAATTATAGCACTTTAAAATAAAAAATACAATAATAATTGTAAAATTTTTCCAACAATTCACATCTTTTCGGGCACGCCTATTCCAAGGAGAGAAAGAGCGTTCCCCAAAGTCTGCAACACTGCTTCTGTGAGCGAAAGGCGGAAAGCCTTCGCCTCACCCTCTGCGGTTAAAATCCTGCAGTCAATATAAAATTTATTGTATTTTTGCGCCAAATCAACGGCGTAACGGGCGATTAAAGACGGCTCGTACTTTTCTGCTGCGTCCAAAACGGTTTGCGGCAACGCCGCAAGAGCCTTGATAACTTCAACCTCCTGCGGGTTTGGCTCATATGCCTCCGGTAATTCAATTTTTTCACCGTACTTTGCAAGCACGGAATTAGCCCTTGCACAAGTATATTGCACGTAGACGCTCGTCTCTCCGTCGAAGCTTAAAACTTTATCGTATGAGAAAACTATATCCTTTATCTTATTATTGTACAGCGCGCCGAAAATAACCGCGCCGAGTCCGACAGTTTTTGCAATTTCTTCCTTATTTTCAAGGTCGGGGTTCTTATCGTCGATGACGGCATAAGCCTTTTCCACACAACGCGAGATAACATCTTCAAGCCAAACGACCTTGCCCTTTCTCGTGGACATTGCCCCGTCCTCTAACGAAACCATACCGTAGGCGACGTGAACCATATCCTTCGCCCACTCCTTGCCCATAAGCTCCAAAACCTTGAAAACCTGTTTAAAATGCAGATTTTGTTGATATGCAACGACGTAAAGGCACTTGTAAAAATCGTAAGTGTTTTTGCGGTAGATTGCCGCCGCCAGATCGCGCGTGGCGTAAAGAGTTGCGCCGTCCGAGCGGAGAATTAAGCACGGCGGCATACCGTAAGATTCCAAATCTACTATACTTGCCCCCTCGCTCTCTTTCAAAATATTCTTCTCTTTCAACTCGTCTATTACGGGCTGCATTTTATCCGTATAGAAGCGTTCACCCGCATAACTGTCAAATGTAATATTAAGCTTATCGTAGATAATCTGCACGTAGTCGAGCGTAAGCTTTTTAAACCACTCGAAGAGGTTGTTTGCCTCCTTGTCACCGTTCTCGATAAGACGGAAATATTCACGGGCTTCACTTTCCATTTTTTCGTCTGCTTCTTCATTAAAGCGAACGTAGAGCGCGTTAATGGCGTGAATGCCGCCCCTTTCGACTTCTTCCCTGTTTCCCCACTTTTTATAAGCGCATATAAGCTTGCCGAACTGCGTACCGTAGTCGCCGAGGTGGTTTATTCCAACGACGTTATAACCCAAAAACTTATAAATTTTGTACAAAGATCCGCCCAAAACGGTAGTTGACAGATGCCCTATGTGGAAGGGCTTTGCAATATTTACCGAAGAATAATCGATGCAAATCGTCTTGCCTTTGCCGATATCCGAGGATCCGTAACCGTCTCCCTCTCTTGCAATTCGGGTCAAAACATTGTTCGCAAGCCCTACTTTATTCACTTTGAAATTGAGGTATCCGTTTACAGCCGAAACTTCTGAAATAACCTCGTCAATAACGAAAGAATTCTTAAGCTCCTCCGCTATTTGAACGGGACTTTTCCTGAAAACTTTTGCAAGCTTAAAACACGGCAATGCAAAGTCGCCCATTTCGGAATTGGGCGGTAAAACAATGTCTGCGGGCGTAATGCTTTCCATATCAAGTTTTTTAGCAATATAATTGCGATAATACATAAGTCAATTTTAACATAGATGAAAAATTTTAGCAACTACACCGACATTTGTTTTGATTATTTTTAAAATTATATTATAATGAAAAAAAGAATTTTCAGAGGTATCTTAAATGAAATTAGGCGTTGTGGGGCTACCCAACGTTGGCAAGTCCACATTATTCAATGCTATAACCCATGCAGGCGCGGAAGCCGCAAACTATCCTTTCTGCACTATTGAACCGAACGTGGGTGTGGTTGCCGTACCGGACGAAAGATTGGACAAGTTAGCGGCGCTTTATTCAAGCAAAAAAATTACCCCCGCTATCGTTGAGTTCGTTGACATTGCAGGGCTTGTAAAAGGCGCGTCTCACGGCGAAGGCTTAGGCAACAAGTTTTTATCCCACGTAAGAGAATGCGATGCAATAGTTCACGTAGTGCGCTGCTTCGAGGATGAAAACATAACGCACGTCAATAATAAAATCGACCCGCTTGCCGACATACAGACCATTACGTTTGAGCTTATCCTTGCCGACATAGAAGCAGTAAATAAGCGTCAGGACAGAATAAGAAACGTTGCGCGCGGTGGCTCTAACAAGGAAGCCGCGGCAGAATACGCATTTTTGGAAAGACTGGAAAAGTTTTTATCAAGCGAAAAACCCGCAAGACTTTTCGAGTGCAGTGAAGAGGAAAAACCGCTGTTGGAAAATATGTTCTTGCTCACGGCTAAACCAGTCATTTACGCGGCAAATATTTCCGAGTTCGATATGGGCAAGAACGAAAACGATATCCCCTTAGTTTGCAAAGTCAAGGATTACGCACGAAAAGAGGGCAGTGAAGTTTTGGTTATATGCGCAAAGACCGAGGAAGAGCTATCCTTAATGCCTGCCGAAGAGAACGCCGTATTTTTAGAAGAATTGGGACTTGAAGAGAGCGGCTTGAACAGACTTATCAAAAAGAGTTATGCATTGCTCGGTCTTATTTCTTACCTCACAGCGGGCGAAAAGGAAACCCGTGCCTGGACTATAGTGAACGGCACGAAAGCCCCGCAGGCTGCGGGAAAAATTCACAGCGATTTTGAAAAGGGCTTTATACGCGCGGAAGTCGTCGAATGGCAGACTCTGTTGGACTGCGGCGGGTTGGGCGGCGCACGCGAAAAGGGCAAAGTCCGCTCCGAAGGCAAGGATTACGTTATAAAGGACGGCGACGTAGTTCTCTTCCGCTTCAACGTTTAAGGAGATTATAATGAAAAACAAGACTAAATTAGTATTAAATATTATCGGAATAATTGTAGCTTCACTCGTTTTGCTTTATATGGTTGTTGCCTTTATTGTAAGCAAGGTACTGTTAGACGATATGTTTGGAAGAGCCGAACACGACGGAGAACTTACAACCTCGTATACGGCGGACGAAATAACCGAACTGTTCGGCTATAATAAAGAAGCCGTTGAATTCTCCAGCAACGGCAATGCGCTTCATGGATATATCTGGGGCGACGACGGGTGCGATAAGTTAGTCGTTATGGCGCACGGTATAGGAAGTTGGCAGAACAACTATTATCCCATAATGCTCCGTTTCCTTACCGAAGGTTACCGCGTGATGACTTACGATTGCACGGGAACGGACTCAAGCGAGGGCAAAGGCACCACAGGACTTTCGCAATCACATATAGATTTACATAACGCGCTTTTATTCATTGAAAACAGTGCTACGCTTAAAGACTTGCCCGTATACCTCTTCGGACACAGCTGGGGCGGACACGCGGTAACGGCAGTTTTGAATTATGATCATAAGAATATCAAGGCGGTTGCATCTGTTGCCGGTTACAGTTCTAACGGCGGAATTATGTTGGAATGGATGAAAGGCACTATGGGAATGGGCGGATTTGCCTATGCCGTATTCCCGTTTGCGGCGATTTGCTCTGTTGCGGAAGCGGGTAGCGCTTATAATTATACGGGCGTCAACGGTATAAACGGTGTTGATATTCCCGTTCTCGCATTGCAAGGCGGAAAAGACGACACAGTGTGGACGGACAGCATATACAATCACCGCGAGGAAATCACCAATGAAAAGTTCGAATACATCTTTTATGAAGACGCGACGCATAACGGCATCATTCACGACTCGGACGACCCCGACGTAGTTGAATATCGCAAAAGCGTTTTAGACAGATATAATGCGCTTGAGGAAAAGCACGGCGGCAACATCCCTTATGACGAGGAAAAGGCTTTCTTTAATACGATTGATAAAACAAAATATAACGCAATCAACGAAAGCACGTTAGACGAAATATTGAATTTCTTTGCGAAAGCTTAAATTTTTAAAATTTAAGAGCCCTGCGATAAATACGCAGGGCTCTTTTACGTTTACGTTTTAAATTACTTCAATTCGGAGAAGTATTTGATGGTCCTTACCATCTGGGAAGTGTAAGAATTCTCGTTATCATACCAAGACACGACTTTTACAAGAGTGGTACCGTCGCCAAGAGGCATACACTTAGTTTGGGTTGCGTCGAAGAGCGAACCGTAGGTCATACCGATAACGTCGGAAGAAACGATTTCTTCTTCGGTGTAGCCGTAAGATGCGGAAGCGGCAGCTTTCATTGCGTCGTTTACAGCTTTTGCGTCAACCTCTCCTTCGCAAACTGCGATAAGCTGGGTAAGCGAACCGGTGGGTACGGGTACGCGCTGGGCGCAGCCGTCAAGGACGCCGTTAAGTTCGGGAATTACAAGACCGATAGCCTTAGCCGCGCCCGTGGAGTTGGGAACGATATTGATAGCTGCAGCTCTTGCTCTTCTCAAATCGCCCTTGCGGTGAGGTCCGTCAAGAACCATTTGGTCGCCGGTATATGCATGGATAGTCGTCATATAGCCTTTTTTGATTTTGCAAAGCTTGTTAAGACTGTTTGCCATAGGAGCAAGGCAGTTTGTGGTGCAGCTTGCAGCCGAAATAACCGTATCGCTTGCTTTAAGAGTATTTTCGTTTACGCTGAATACAACCGTAGGAAGATCGTTGCCTGCGGGAGCGGAGATAACGCACTTCTTCGCGCCTGCTTTAATGTGCGCGGAAGCCTTCTCCTTAGAGCAGTAGAAACCGGTGCATTCGAGGACAACGTCTACGTCGTGTTTTTTCCAGGGAAGATTTGCTGCGTCTTTTTCTGCGTAAATCTTGATAGTTTTGCCGTTTACGGTGATAGAGTCTTCACCTGCGACTACGGTATCGGAATACTTGTATCTTCCCTGAGCCGAGTCATACTTCAAGAGATGCGCAAGCATTTTAGGACTTGTCAAGTCGTTAATGGCTACGATTTCATAGCCCTCGGCATCGAACATCTGTCTGAAAGCAAGACGACCGATACGACCGAATCCGTTAATTGCAACCTTTACATTTGCCATAAAAATAATTCCTCCGAATTAAAAGTTTTCAGTAATATTTAAAGTTTGTTTTAAAACAAAGTAATTATAACAAAATACTTTATTTTAGTCAACAAAATTTTTACAGAAAAACGCGCGTTAAACGCAACATATCCCTTACCCTATCATTATACAGCATTCATTTTTCAAAGGCAATATTTTTGACGTAATTTTTAAAAAATTTTATATATACGCTTGAAATTTGCGCGACTTTGAATTATACTTAAATAAGTAAATAAATATCTTAAATGATGCTCGGAGGTTTTTATGGCGTTGGTTTCGGCAAAAGAAATGCTGGAAAAAGCAAGGGACGGCAAATACGCCGTCGGTCAGTTCAATATTAATAATCTGGAATGGACTAAATCTATTTTACAGACTGCGGAAGAATTAAAATCGCCCGTTATCCTAGGCGTGTCCGAAGGCGCAGGCAAGTATATGACGGGTTTCAAGACGGTTGCCGATATGGTGAAAGCCATGTTAGAGTGCTTGAATATTACCGTCCCCGTCGCTCTTCACCTCGACCACGGGACTTACGAAGGTTGCTACAAGTGCATTGAAGCAGGATTTTCCTCCATCATGTTCGACGGTTCTCACTTCCCCATTGCTGAAAACATTGAAAAGACCAAAGAACTCGTTAAAGTCTGTAAGAAAAGAGGGCTTAGCCTTGAAGCCGAAGTCGGCGCGATAGGCGGCGAAGAAGACGGCGTTATCGGCAAAGGCGAGTGCGCAAACCCCGACGAGTGCAAAAGAATCGCGGATTTGGGCGTTACTATGCTTGCCGCAGGCATAGGCAACATTCATGGCAAATACCCCGCAAACTGGGAAGGGCTTTCGTTTGAAACGCTTGCTACCGTAAAAGAAAAAGTCGGCGATATGCCCCTCGTACTCCACGGCGGTACGGGTATCCCCACCGATATGATTAAAAAGGCGATTTCATTGGGGGTTGCAAAAATCAACGTAAATACCGAATGCCAGCTTGCTTTCCAGGAAGCGACCAGAAAATATATCCAAGAGGGCAAAGATTTAGTCGGAAAGGGCTTCGACCCCCGCAAACTTCTTGCCCCCGGCTGCGAGGCAATCAAAGCGACCGTAAGAGAAAAATCGGAAATTTTCGGAAGTATAGGCAAAGCGTAAACATTTGATTCAATCGTATTTTCTTTATCGCATTGCAAACACAGGCTTTTAAATACAAATTTAGCCGCCCGCAGGTTCAACCTGCGGGCGGCGTATATTGTTATAACAAACTCATGGCATTAAAATATCGCGAAGTTCGCCTAAATACCAACCCGGACCGTCCATAATTATACGGTCGAATTTTTTCTTTAATTTTTCCGTTATCCCTAATATATAACAATAGGGCAGAATTTCATAAAAGTATTCGGGGTTATCCTCCACCAAAAGTTCCAATTTTTTAACCTCGGCAAGCAGCAGAAACTTTTTAAAACCGCAAATTCTGCCGTAGTTTTTTAGTTGTTCGGACGTCCTTAAATTAATTTTCTTATTGACTAAAAATAAGATTATTATAGCAACGGCAAGCGCGGCGGAGAGCAACGCGCCCGCCTCCCACGGCAACAAGTACACGGTCGAACAGAAGGGCACACAACCGCACGTTATGAAAAAAGTGTATAAAAAATACAGCATCGCCGAGCCTTTATCAAACTCGAAATGAGGTATCCCACGCACAAACCCTATAGCCACCATAGGGAAAAGCATAACAATCGCTAACACCTCTCCCGTTGAAATTATCACGGTCAGTGAAACCGCAAACAGCATGACGAAAGGTAAAATAATAGTCAGAATTTTAAACGGCTTACATTTACGGTCAGTTAATTTTTCTGCCTCTTGCCTGCATCCGCTCATAATTTTGTCGTAAAAAATTGCAAAATGTTCGCTTGCGCCAAGAGTATAAAATACTTTTCGCCGACAAAAGATGCGCTCGAATAAGCTTTTTTCAAGCTCAAATGTATCTTCGCTAAAACCGTCGTTACTATCGGGACGCTCAACGTCCTTCAACTTTGTAAGTTTAAGTCCGCGCTTGCAGTCCTCTTCTATGGTTATGAAACCGCGCTTTGCCCAGTAAAGCATAAGCGGGTTAAAAAGACTACGCGGGTCTGCAGTTCTTCCGTAGTACTGAATCAGCACGTCTATAGGCGAAGCACCGCGCGGAGGGAACAGCTCGGTGGGTTTTACCGTTTTCCGTTTTCGACTTGCGCCCATTAATATCGGTATCAGTGAAATTATAAGGGTTACCGCAATTATTACGGCTCCTACGGCTATATTTTCAATACTCACAGCAAATTCCCCCTTTCCCCGTTTTCACTTATATACCAAGAGGGAAGTTGGACGGTATTGAATTTGCGCTTAACTAACACCTTTATATTAAACGCATACAGATACGGTAAGATTGCGTAATAGTCGAAAGTAAAAAGTTCGGACTTACGCCCGAAAAGCAGATATCTGCGGTAATTGATTAGATTGGAATAATCGTTCAGGTTGTTTTTTTCGCGATAATCAACGAACCTTATCAAAAGCAGAGAACCTATAAAGAGAATAGCCACTGCGGTGTAACCTATGCAGAACGGATCCGATATTTGAGTATACCACCAAATAAGCAATCCCACTCCTCCTCCGCCAAACGATACGCCTATGGCAATCCGTGGAAAGAACGGCACATCGCGCACGAACCTGAAAAAGAATAAGCCCATACACATTATGAATGGGAATATGACTCCGACGCCGCTTTCCAAAACTAAGCACAAATAAATACTTGCCAATACGAAAGGCAATACGGATAAAACGGTTGTAATTATTTTAAGTGCATAATGCTCGGAAGAATATACCCCTTCTTCCTCACGCACGGCATAGCCGGAGTTTACCGACTTTACAACGCTACGGGAAAACATTGCGCGGTTAACGTTCACTTCCACTGCGTTTTTTCTACCAAAAAGCTTATTAAATAAATCGCGCTCCCGAACGTAAACGCCCCTATCAAAAAATACTGCGTCTTTTGAAGAATGCGTTGGCGGATTTTTAACTAAGGTAAGCCTTACATAGGTTTTATCTATATACTTTACACGTATATAACCCATCTGCGCCCAATGAACTATTAAGGCGCGCGTCAACTTTCTCGGATATGTTTTACCTAAAAATATACGCTGAACGTCCAACGGCGAAAAACCTTTAGCAAGGCTGGTTATTTTTTCTCTTTTCACGTAGGTTTTGGCGCGTAAACCGAAAATGAGCGAAAGCAAAATTATCGCAATTATACAAGCGTATATTAAACCCGAAATAACGTAATAAACCATTTATTTCCTCTACCTATATAATTATACAAACTTCATATTGAGGTGTCAATCGTTTAATTTTTGCATAACTGCGCATACTGATTTGGATATGAAAAAAAAGATATTATTTATAACCGTCGTACTTTCTTTGTTGCTATTTCTCTTTCCCGCCTGCTCTTCTTCACAAGCAAGCGCGGCATCCGGTGACAAAAACGGGTCGCTAAAAACTATAACCAAGCCGTATATCGGCGAATACGAATGCGTTTCGGCACGACTTGGCGAGAAAGATTTACTTGAAAAGTACGATTTTATAATAATTTCACTTCTTGACGATGAAAAAATGGAAGTCAGCTTTAAACCGAAAGACGGCAAAAAGAAAACCTTTGAGGGCGCTTACGAAGTTAACCCCGACACGCGGGAATTTACGGGCGAGGTCGGAATTTTAGGCGTAAAGTTTAAGGAAGGCACGAAGATTGAAAACGGCAAATTTACGATAACTAAATTGATAATTTCAATGCCGCTTATTATGAATTTCAAAATGAAGTAAAAGTCGCGCGATTTTAAATCGCGCGACTTTTTACAGTTAAAAGAAATTAATTTATTCGGGTTTATATGTGCCGACTATTTCTTCGAGTCCGTCAGTGTCAACCGTCTGGAAAATAGAGCCGTCAGACGAGGGTTGCGCAGACGGATCTATGTCGCTGAAAGTCATCTGGCTGTTGCGTTCCGCCTGTGCGGCGACGATTTTCTCGGTTTCCTCGTCGTAAACAAGAAAGTCGTAATACATCTTGACCAGATTTTTATCGCCGTACATCTGTTCTAAGCGCTGGCGCTGCAACTTGGCCTTTTTCTTTCTTTGCGCAACCAAAATTATGAAAATGAAAAACAGCAACAAAAACAGCGACCCCGCCGCAATTGCTACGATATACTCTACTTCCATACTCTTATTATACTTCCACATTCATATTATGTCAAGTTTATTTAATTTAATCGTAAAGACGCCCGTTTACATAAATAATCGCAATAAGAAATAATATAATAATGATATGAAAAAGATTATGTTTTGCGGTGGCGGAAGCGCGGGGCACGTAATACCGAATATTGCCGTAATGGAAGTTTTAAACGGAATTTACGACCTGTGCTACCTCGGCACTGACGGAATCGAAAAGAGAATTTGCGCAGAAAATAAAGTTGAATATTACGAATGCTCCGCCGTCAAACTCGTGCGCGGTAAAATACTTTGCAATCTTGCGCTACCCATTAAGCTTATAAAAAGCGTAAAAGAAGCGGGTAGAATTATCGATGAAGTGAAGCCCGACCTTATTTTCTGCAAGGGCGGATACGCCTGCGTTCCACCCGCGCTTGCCGCAAAAAAAAGAAAAATTCCCGTTATAACTCACGAGTCGGACGTGAGCGCAGGGCTTGCAAACAAATTTATTGCAAAAAGATGTGAAAAGATTTTGACGACTTTCCCATCCACTGCAAAAAAGTTTGACAGGGGCATATGCACGGGTACGCCTATGAGAGGGTGTCTTTTCGGGCGGAACCGAAGCGAAGCGCACGCGCGATTTGGGCTGGATATGCGCCCCACTCTCATCGTACTGGGAGGCGGAAGCGGGTCCAAAAAAATTAACGCGCATATAAGGAATATTGCGCCCAAAGTTTGCAAAGACTTCAATATTCTGCACGTCTGCGGTAAGGGCAATGCAAAAGACGTGAATATTTACGGCTATAAACAGGTTGAATTCACTAACGATATGGGACTAGTTTACGCCTGTGCGGACGCGGCGGTATCAAGGTGCGGCTCCAACACGGCAAACGAGCTTATCGCACTGAAAATACCAACTCTTTTTATCCCGCTTGAAAACAGGCGCAGCCGCGGCGACCAATTAAAAAACGCGGAATATTTTCAAAGCCAACGGCTTTGCCGAGTTTTAAGCGAAAAAGAACTTACCGATTTAAAGCTTTTGGAAGGAATTTACAGACTTATCGGCGATAAAAACTTAAAGAAAACACTTGACCTGTGTCAAGTCAAGTGCGGTAACGAAAAAATTGTAAAAGAGATTACAGCAAGCCTTCGATAAGAATTTTAAGGGCTATCCCGATAAGAACCAGTCCGCCGATAATTTCGGCAACGCTTGCCTTTTTGCGGAAAAGCTGCCCCACCTTCACGCCGATTATTACGCCGACGAGAGAAATTATAAACGTGATTACGCCGATTATGCCTACGCTTATCCACGCCCACGCCTGCACATTGTTTATGCCCGTAAGCATAGCGTTAAGGCTGAAGCCGACGAAAAGCGCGTCAATGCTCGTCGCAACGCCTTGAACCAAAACTTCGGGCAAAGAGAACTGTTTGGGTTTAAGCTCCTCTTCCTTTGCTCGGAGTTCTTTTATTCCGTCGTAAATCATCTTTCCGCCGATAATGAAAAGTAGCGCAAACGCTATCCAGTGATCAACCGCATCGAAAGCGTCAATTCGGCTAAACGCCATACATATATAGAAACCGATTATCGGCATCACAGCTTGAAAAATACCGAACACTGTTGGCATAACTACGGCTTTTCCCTTAGTAAGATTTCTATAAACCATACCGTCGCAGATAGAAACGGCAAACGCGTCCATGGCAAGTGATACGCCAGATAAAATTACTGATGCTATTATGCCCCAAAACATAAACATATTATATCATACTGCGCAAGCGTTTGTAAAATAAGAAATATTGAAATTTTATAATTTAAAATTTATTTAAGCCCTAAAAACAGTTGCTTTTTTTTACGTTTTCGGTATAATGAATATGCTGCTAGAATGATAAGTACTTATATTTAAATATTGAGGCGTAGCGCAGTTTGGTAGCGCGTCTGGTTAGGGACCAGAAGGTCGTGGGTTCAAGTCCCGTCGCCTCAACCAAATGCGAAAGAGTTAGAACACCGCAAAACGGAATATATTTTCGTTAACGGTGTCGCGGGCTTCGTCGCATAACAGTAAGAAAAAAGCACAAGGTTAAACGCCTTGTGCTTTTTTCTATTCCCCACCCAGAGAACCCACCCTTATGGACATAAATCAAAATAAATACTTTTCGTCATAAATTTACATATTTCAATATTTTTTACGCCAAAAGTGTGACATTGTGACGGGGTGGCGTGGTAATACTATACGCCACAGTACGGGCGGCTTCGCCGCCCGTACCCATTGCCGTTTATTTTCCGTGCGACGCAGTGCCAATAAGGTAATAGTAACTTATTGGCACTGCGTCGCGGTTTTTCGTCAAAAGTGTTACAGTGTGACATAGTGGCGTATAAAGTAATACTTATGTCAGTTGTATAAAGTACATTTTTTGTCTATGTTATACGCTTGAAAAAATTGCTTAATTTTGGTACAATAAATGTGCGAAGGAGAAATAACTATGGCGACTGTAACTTTGGAAATGGAAGGCAAAGACCTTGAACGAGTACTCGGACAACTTGGAGTAGGCGCAACCTATATTGACGGCGTAGAAGCACCGCAAGAATTTAGATTTAATTTTTCGGGCGGTTGGTACACAAAAACTGCCGTAAAACAAGCTATGGATATTTTGAATAGTCGTTATGGTTATAATTACGAAATTAACACGAGCGGCGGTTTTACTGTAACTCGTCAAAAGAAAAACCGTCAATTTGTGTCGTGCGGCGATACTGTTAACAGTATAAAAGAAGCCGTTGCAAATGACCCAAACGGAAAGCAAAAATGCTATTTGTGCTTTGGTAAAGGCGCAGACGGTTATATCACAACTAACTTTGATGAAGCCGTACATATCCTTATTGCTGGCACAACGGGAAGCGGTAAATCAAGCTTGCTTAATTCTTTAATAATGCAAATTCTTTGCTTTTCAACCGCAAATGTAATTCTTATTGACCCAAAGAACGGGGCAGAATTTGGCTTGTATGAGCAAGATATACACGACAGGGTTGAACACGTTGCAAAGGACACGCAAGATGCCGTGAAATGGCTTAAAGTTGCTGTTAACATTATGGAACAACGTTATTCCGAAATGAGCCGTAAAGGGCTTAAAAAATACGACGGAAAGAGTATAATCGTTGTAATTGACGAGCTTGCCGACCTTATGATGACAAGCAAAAAAGAAGTTGAAGAACATATTATACGCATAGCTCAAAAAGGACGTGCCGCAGGTATACACCTTATCGTTGCCACGCAAGACCCTCGTGCAAAAGTTGTTACGGGCTTGATAAAGTATAACCTACCAACAAAAGTTTGTCTTAAAACGGCTAATGCTCAACATAGTATGAACATTATTGATGTTGGGCGTGGCGCAGAATTGCTTGACAAGGGTGACGGACTTGTTAAGCTTCCCTCTTCTCCCGATTTAATCAGAGCGCAAACCCCTTTCATTACTGACGAAGAAATAATCAACTGCTTAACGCATTAAAGTATAAGGAGGTAATTATGGATAGCGAATTATTGAGTGGCGAGCAAATAGAAGCAATGACAACTTTTGAAATTATCACCACTGTTTTAAGTGTATTGGCTTTTATTATTTCACTGTCTGCCTTTATCATTTCAATTATAAAAAGCGTCAATGAAAAAAAAGCTTATAAAAAACAATTTCTTATTGATAATCTAAACAAATTAAGTATAAATCTTAATAAAGAGTTAACTTTACTTGAACAACTTGACCCAGAAATTCTGATAGCTAAAATTTTTAAGCGAATAGATAATAATGAAAAATTTGATTTTTACAATGAAATTTTAAATGTTTATAATTCAACAAGTATATTAACAAGTAATGCTTTAATAATGTTAAGCTCATATAAGTTAACACCTTGCAATCAAAATTTAATGGAAGCGTTAAATGAAATTTCAAATGATATTAGTTATTGTATGCAAATAACAATCAAGAACAAAGATAACAGATTAAATTTGATAAAGGAATATGTTGCATATAAAAAGAAATCATTTGTAAAATCATATACTAAGTGTAAGTATGATATTTTGATAGAATTTTCAAATACAATAAAGCATCTAATTAACGATAAAATTTCTAACGCTGAATTGAATTCTTACTTTATTGAATTTAATGCAAAAAAATAATCGAATTGACTATACTACGCCATTACAAAAAGTCGAACAATATGTTCGGCTTTATTTTTTTCTACAATGTGCGCCGCAATTCCTATTATTGTGATAAAATCTCTTATTCTATTTTTAGTAAAATCATTGTGGGCTTTATTCATTTTCAATAAATATCAAATAGTTTTTGTGTCGCTTGGGCTTACCGTCTGGGGACGGAATACGCCGTCTTGCCAAATTGTAAAGGGCGGCTATTTATCTCCCGTTAGGCATAAACCGCCGTCCCCTACGGGGCAAACCCTTGACAATTTGCCTGCGGCGGCATTTTTTGCTGGTTAAGACGGTAAGCACCAAAGCGAACACAAATTTTTTAAGGCGCACCCCGCGCAAAGGAGTATCACACAATGAAAAATGCAGTTATCTATGCCCGTTTCAGTTCACACGGACAAAATGAAATGTCGATAGACGGACAAATTCGCGTTTGCCGCGAGTTTGCCGAAAGTCAAGGCTATAATGTCATTAACGCCTATTCAGACAAGGCACGCACGGGAACGAACGACAGCCGCCCCTCTTTTCAACGTATGATTAGAGATGCCGACAGCGGCGCGTTTCAGTCAATCATAGTTTATATGTTTGATAGGTTCGCCCGCAACCGCCGCGACAGCGTTATGTATAAAGAAATGCTCAAACAGAAATTCGATATTCGCGTTATTTCGGCGACACAACCCATCAGCGACGACGAGGGCGGCGAGTTCTATGAAATGTTTTTGGAGTGGAACGACGAGAAATACAGCAAGCGACTGTCAAAGCGCATACTTAACGGCATTGATACTTGCGTTGAAAACGGCACTTATACGGGCTGTAAACTTATTTTCGGCTATAAGTTTATAGACACCGACCGCAAGGGCAAAAAAGGCACTTTACATAAAGTTGCAATAGACGAGCAACAAGCGAAAATCGTCCGTTACGTTTTCACTGATTACAGCAAAGGAAGAACAAAAACGGAAATCGCCGCCGCACTCAACGCTCAGGGCGAACGGATAAACGGAAACCCATATAATAGCAGAACATTCGATAGGTGGTTGACTAACAGCAAATACACGGGTAAATTCTATTTAGGCAAAAGACTTTGCACCAACCAATACCCCGCCATTATTGACGAAGTGCTTTTTGAAGAGGTTCAGAAACGCCTTGCCAGTAACAAAATTTTAGCGGGCGCAAATTCAGCGGTAGAGCCGTATTTGCTTACGGGCAAATTGTATTGCGGGCATTGCGGCACTGCTATGGTAGCGGGCGGCGGCACAGGCAAAAGCGGCAAGAAACACTATTACTATGTTTGCAAGCGTAAGAACAAAGGCGAATGTGAAAAATCGCGCGAGGGCAAGGACAATTTGGAAAAGCGCGTTACACAACAAGTCTATGACTTTTTAAGCGACAAGAAAAACGCCGAGAAAGCCGCACGGGAAACAATAGCCTATTATGAACGGCGCACGGGCGACGACGGAATAAAAAGCATTGAAACGCGCATACGGCAAGCACAAACACAAGTAGACGATTTAACAAACGCTTTTATAGAGGCAAAAAGCCCACTACTCCGCGCAAACATTGAAAGAAAAATGACAGACTATGAAAAATTACTCGCAGACTTGCAAGCAACTAAATCACGAATTTTATTAGAGCGCGGACACAGTTTTACAGTTAAAGACATTTTGGCATTTATTGCCGAACTACTGAAAGGCGACCCCGCCGACAAGGAATATCAAAAGCAAATCATTGATAATCTTGTTTTTATGGTTTACATCTACGACGACGAAACAGTAAAGACTGTCGGCTATCTTGATTTTGGCGTTGACAAGAACATTGAAAAAATACGGCTGGACGAAACAAACGAACTAATCGAGCATATAAAAAAGTGTTCAAACACAGTCGCGCATAGTCAACCATAAACCGAGAAACGGCTTTTGTCGTTCCTCGGTTTATTTCTTTTTTTGCTAAAATTTTTATTTGACTTTAAAATACCGATATGATATATTTGTTTTGTTAAAATTTTGCAGATGTCGCTAATGATACGGCGTAACTTCTTCAAGGTTGTTTCGGCGGGTCGTGCATATGCCACCGTGTGCAACACGGTACTACCGTCACCTCGGGTTACAATTCAATATATTTTTGCAGGTGTCGCCTAGCGGTATGGCGTCAGCTTCCCAAGCTGATTTCGGCGGGTCCGACTCCCGTCACCTGCTCCACTTTTATGCCGTTCTATGAGCGGCAACATATTTATTTACGGGAGGAGGACCCACAGGGTTCGCGCGAGCGTAGCGACGCTTTGCCGAGGCTCCCGAAGGGAAACGGCAAACTCCCGTCACCTGCTTCACTTTTATGCCGTTCAATGAACGGCATAAATTTTATAAGGAGATAAAGTTATGAAAAAATTATTGTCTTTTGTTTTGCCGTAATATCTTGCGTATGTATTTTCGCTTTCACAGGCTGCAACGACGATAAAAAAGCTGCGAAGGTATTTATTACTTCCACGACGGAACGGGTCAATTACCCGGGTATCCGATGTGCGCGTTCGATAAGAAAGACGAAGATACGGGGCTTTACCCCAACGTCGTCGGCGGGGAAGTTGATTTTTCCAAGTTTTATATAGAACTTAAAAACGGCAAAATGACGGTTCACGGTTCGATAAACCATACCTTACTCCCGCAGGATTAAAAATTTCAGTCAATGCCGACTCTGTAACAGAATATAATTATTCGCTTGTACCGCGCGACGAGGGCTATTACGGTTATAAATTACTAATTGACGGCGAGGATAGCGGATATATAGTTGAACCGCCCACTAGTAATCAAAGTAGCGACTATGACGGTGGAGCTATTTCTTATTCGTACGGCAATCAAGGTAAAGATTTATACGTTATTTATAATTGGACGAAAATACGTTCGGCAAGATTTCCGCAGTAATCTGCGGAAATCTTTTTATTTTGTTTAAAAATTTTCTTAAATGGGAAAAACCTTTTCGGAGGATATTATGAACCCTATTAAAGAAAAATCAAAATCACTTGAAAACAACTTTCTACCTTTGAAAAAAATGTATCCCAAAAGCTATAACAAGCTTAAGACTTCCCCCTACACAAAAACTCGCGTTATCCTTATGAACGGCACTGAATTTGAATCGGCGTGGTTTATGCATCAGTTTGCAAGGCACTGCGACGAGCCTGAAATTCTTTCTGCGCTTGCAGTCGTTCGCAGACAGGAACAGCAACAGCAAAAGCGTATAAGCTGTTTAAAGCCCATTAACGAAAGCATTCTTGAAACGACTATCGCGTATGAACAGCTTGCAATAGACTTAACCGCCGTACTTGCCCGTCACGATAAGGATGAAACGAACATAAAAGCGTTGAACTTTGCGCTTTTGGAAGACTTCGACCACCTTTATCGCTTTGCAAATCTTCTTAAAACCGACAAGGGTGAGGACGCGGATACGCTCGTTGGCAAGTATACCGAAATTATGCCCGGACGCCCCACCGTTGCCGAACACCGCTACCCTGCGGACGACATAAAAAAGCATATGGTTGCAGAAAAGGCTGACCTTTATTCAAAGCTGGTTGCAAGCACTATAACGGCTGCCGAGCAGCAAACAATGAACTATTATATGAACATTGCGCAGTGGTACAAGAACGATTTGGGCAGAAAGCTTTATGCGGAAATAGCTATGATTGAAGAAGCGCATGTTTCCCAATATGAAAGTTTGAAGGACCCTAATCTTTCCTGGCTGGAACAGTGGGTTATGCATGAATACTGCGAGTGTTGGCTGTACTACTCCGCTATGCAGGACGAAAGCGTGGACTATATAAAGAAGATTTGGGCGGAGCACTTCAAAATGGAAGTTTCGCACTTAAAGACTGCGGCAAAGCTTTTGAAAAAGTATGAGAATAAAACTTTTGAAAGCGTATGCGGCACGGGCGAATTTCCTCAACTTTTAAAGCTCGGCGGCAACAAGGAATATATAAGAAAGGTGCTTGCGGAAACCATCAATCTCACCGCAGACAACACGGTAAAAGTTGACGGTTATAAAGAAGTTAAGAAGTTGCCTGACGAACACAGATATTTCGATTATCAGAACTTTATGTCAGGCGACCCCGACAGGAACCCTTCGCACCTCGTTATACAAAAGGCAATCGAAAGACTTGGGCAGGACTACCGCTATCAGGATAAGGAACACCCTGTAAAAGAGCTGAGAAACCGCAAATCCGATAACGTGTACGTTGCAAGAACAAAATAAAGGTTTCCTTAATTCGTTACAGTCGAGAATAATTAAGTTATAAAGACGCGCGGCAAAATTACCGCGCGTCTTTATACTATTTCTTATTATTTTCTTTTACAAATTTTTTAAGTTCTTTTAACGTCTTTTCCTCGCCCTCATCTTTTAGCATCATCAGAAAATATTTAAGTCTTTCGGCGGTGGCAGGGTGCATAACCACGCTGTCACGCCGACAGTGAAAATACTCCAATGGGCAACCGTCGTTATAATTTTTGCCTTTATAAATTTTACTTGCAGCAATTCTGTCACAAACCATTTCGGCAAAGTATTTTGCAGGCATTACTACAGGGCTCATTGCTCCCACACCTCCGCTGTCAGTCCAGTATTCTGCGTGGTGTTTGTTTCTTCCTTTATGGTGTAGCCACGCGGCGGAAAAGCCTAAAACTTCCCTCTCCTTCGCTTGGGGGCTACGGTTGCCCTGATAATATTTTACTCCCGCTTTAAATTCCGCTCGGCTGAATTTTGACAAGTCGTGTGTGAGACCTTGGCGGATAAGCCCGCATTTAAAACAAAGCTTTCTTACGGCGCGCCTGTGTCGGATTACCGTTTTTAAATGTTTAAAAAAGTTCATTTCAATAAATTAAATAGGGCGAAATTTTTCGCCCTATATTTTTTAAGTTTCGTAAATTATCGTTACAGGACCGTCGTTGAATTGCTGAATTTTCATATCGGCGCCGAACACGCCTTGCTTTACCGCAATCCCGCATTCACGCAAAAGCGTTGCCGTATATTCGTACAACGAGTTTGCTCTTTCGGGGCGTTCTGCCTCGACAAAACTAGGACGGTTGCCGTGAGAGCAATCGCCTAAAAGAGTAAACTGAGAAACGAGTAAAATTTCCCCGTATACTTCCTTTACAGATAAATTCATTTTACCGTTGCCGTCTTCAAAAATGCGCAGCGCTGCTATCTTTTTAGCCATTGCCTGTGCGTTTTTTTCCGTATCGCCAACCTTTACGCCGAGATAAACGACAAGCCCGAACGGAATTTCGGAAATTTGAATACCGTCAACTGACAGCGTAGTTTTTCTAACCCGCTGGATTACGGCACGCATTATTTTCCTACTCTCGACATATATTCGCCGGTACGGGTGTCGATTCTTATAACCTCGCCCTCTTCAACGAACATAGGAACTTGAACGGTTGCGCCCGTTTCAACCACTGCATTCTTCATTGCGTTGGTTGCGGTGTTTCCCTTAACACCCGGTTCGCACTCGGTAATTCTGAGTTCTACGAAGTTTTCGGGTTCAACCGAGAATGCATTGCCGTTCAAAGACTTAACGGTTACCACGTCGTTCTCCTTGATGTATTTGAGCGCGTCCTCAACCTGTGAAAGGTTCAAAGTAATCATATCGAAGGTGTCGGGGTCCATGAAGTAATAGAACTCGCCGTCGGTATAAGAATAGGACATCTTTCTCGTTTCAACCTGTGCGGTTTCAAGCTTTGCGGTGGGGTTGAAAGTTATATCCGAAAGAACCTGACCCGTAACTACGTTTTTAATCGTAGCCCTTACGAAAGCCGCGCCTTTGCCAGGTTTAACGTGCTGGAACTCCGTTACGGTATAAACACCCTTGCCGTTATACTCAAACGTAGAACCCTTTCTGATGTCGCCTGCTAAAATTGATGCCATAAATATATTCTCCTTAATTTTTGACTTATATACTTATATAATAGTTAAACTTTTATCCGTATTGGTTAAGCTTATAACTTTTCCGTCTTTTAAAGTTACGGTATCCTCTATTCTTATTCCGAAATCGCCCTCGAAATATACTCCGGGTTCGTCCGAAAACACCATTCCGTTTTTAAGAACATGTTCGCTTTTGGGTGAAAGATAGGGATGCTCGTGAACATTTATACCTATACCGTGCCCCAAAGAATGAGTGAAATACTTGTCCAAACCGTATTTTTTGAGATAACCGCGCGCAAACGCGTCGCCCTCTTTGCCTGTCATGCCGTCGGTAACGTTTTCTTTGACGAGCATATGCGCCTTTAAAACGCGGTCGTAAACTTTTATAAATTCGCCGTGCTTGTTGTCGTTGCCGAACAGGACCGTGCGCGTACAGTCCGAACAGTACCCGCCGACCTTGCAACCGAAATCAATAAGGATAACGTCGCCGAACGTGAGCTGCGTATTCCCCGTTTCGTGGTGGGGAACGCTTGAATTTTTACCGAAGGCAACTATAGTATCGAAGCTCGTACCGCTTGCGCCGAGCTTGCGCATAAGATATTCAAGCTCCGCAGCGACTTCATTCTCGCTCATACCCTCTTTAATTCTGTCAAGAAGCACCGTGAACGCTTTATCAGCTATTTCACACGCTTTCTTGATTAAATCCAGCTCGTATTGCTGTTTTACAGACATTGCTTCGATAAACGCTTTTTCGCTGTCAACAATTTTCAATCCCAAATTTTCAAGGCGCTTGTATTCGGGATAGCTCGTCCTTGAAAGTGAGACCGCAACTTCCTTATAGCCTTTTAACAGATTTTCAAGCGGACCTTGAAATTGTTTTACCTGAATATCAGTACCTTTAAGCGCGGCGGTTGCCGCCTCTAAATATCGTGTATCGGTATAAAAGGTATTGCCGCAATTATCGCTAAGCACGTATCCGAAGGACGTTTGCAAACCGGTAAGATATTGCCTTAAATCGGGTTGTTCGGTTAAAACCGCTTGCGCGCCTACCGCGCTGAAAATTTTTAGTGCGTTGGTTATTTTCATACCCTTATTTTACCAAAAATACAAGTCAGTGTCAACTTTACTTTAAATATTCCCGTAAATGCGTTTCATTGCGAGCGCATCTTCGGCTTGCGTACCTGCGCTTTCACTGACGATATACGGTTCTAATTTCAGCTCTTTTAAAGCTACCGCCAGCGGTTCAAATTCCGGACCGTACTCGGCGTCTTCAAAGGTAAGGTGCTTTATCTCCCCTTTGCCGCCGTACATTATCTTGGAAAAATGAACGTGGAAGTTTTTAACTCTGTCAAAACCGAGCTCTGCAATCATATATTCAAGGCGCGACTTATAATCTGAAACGGTCTTTAAACTGCCTTGTTCCCTCGCGTTGATATGTCCGAAATCAATCGCGGGAAGAAAGCATTTATCGATTTTGCAAAATTCAACTATCTCTTCAAGCGTACCTATCTGCGCAAGCTTGCCCATGGTTTCGGGGCAAAATTTAATATCCTCAAAACCGTTCAGATAGATATATTCGCACAGAACTTTAAGCCTGTCCGAAGTTCTTCGAACCGCTTCTTCACGGGTTGCTTTGCCCTGCGCTGCTGGGTGAAAGACTACCCTTTCACCGCCCATAATTTTAATAAATTTTGCGCTTTGCATAACGTAGCCGTACGATTTTTGCGCCGCTTCGTCCGCAGGATTGGCAAAATTGATAAAATACGGTGCATGTGCGCTTATCTCAACGCCTTGCTCTTTAAAGGCTTCACCTATGCTTATTGCTTTACCTTCGGACAGCATAACGCCTTTACCGAAGGAATACTCAAAGCAGTCAAGACCTAAATCCTTAACGAATTTCGCGGACTGTTCACTGTGTTTATAGCCTGCGGCGTAAAACGCTTCGCAGTTGCCGCTCGGTCCGAATTTAATCACTTACAGCCTCGTCAGTGGTCGCCGCTTCTTCTTTCTCTTCCTCTGTCGCGACTTGCTCTTCCGTCACGGGAGCAGGTTCATCTGTAGCATTCGAAACGGGCATAGATTCGGTCGCGGACTGCTCTTCAATTTCAGATGCAGGCGCATCCGCAGTCTGTTCTCCCATCGTAGGCGCTGATTCAACCGATGCCTGAACAACGGGTATCTGTGAAGCAACTGGAACGGGGTCGATAACTTCCGATGCTGCGGCAAGCTCTGCTTCGCGTCTTGCGTGAAGTATGTCTTCCGTAAGCTGTGCATTTAAACTTTCAGCGCTGTCGAATTTATGGATTTCTCTAATATAATCTATAAACTCTACCGCTATAATCTCGTCGTAATTCGTTCCTTCAAACCCGTCAAGGTATACCTCGAAAATAGGCGACGGTTCGTCAAACGTAGGACGTCCGCCGTAATTTGCAATACCGTAATAAATCCGCTCGCCTATTGAACACTTTACGCTATAAACGCCCTCTTTAACTTCATGCTTGTTTTCGGGATATGCTATATTCATCGTGGGGAAACCCACGACTTTCGCGCCTCTGTCTGCGCCGTGGGTGACCGCACCGCAAATTGCATAATGTCTGCCGAGAAGCTCCCCCGCTTTCTTTACGTTGCCTTCGTTTAAAAGCTCTTTTATGTGGGAAGTGCTTACCTTTTCGTCGTCAATCATAAAGTCTTTGATGGACATATACCAAACGCCGTTCTCTTCGTCTTCGGCAAAGGATTTTAACGTGGAAGATTTACCTTTTGCGCCTTCGCCGAAACGGAAGTCCTTACCGCTCATATATGCCTTGACGTTAAGTTTCTCTTCGAGGACGCTTAAAAATTCAAGGGGCTTGATTCTTTTGAACTCATCAGTGTAGTCGATTTTCAGAACGAATTTCACGCTAAAGCTTTCGAGAAATTTTACTCTTTCTTCAAAGGTGTAAAGCTGCTTGCCTTCTTTACCCTCTTTGCCGTTCGTGAACATCATAACGCCCAAATCAAGACCGTTAATCTTGGCTTGAAGCTTTGCTTTTTTCAGTAGTTCCGAATGACCGAGATGCAATCCGTCAAAACAGCCCAGCACCAAAAGGCACGGGTAATTATACTCGTCTTCGTTAAATCTGATGACTTCTAACATAGTTTTATCCTCACCTTTAAAATTGATTGTTTAACCTCTGCAAGTCCGTAAAAAACGCTGTTTTTATAAATTTTATAAATACCGTCAGGTTTTTCACAGTTTACAGTCAGACCGTTAAACAGCTTAAAACCCGTTTTTTCGTCGGGATAAATACTGTCAAACGGCAATAAACTTTCGGTAGGTATAATGCGGTTCTTAATATTGTTTTCGGTTAAGTCTTCGCTTTTAACCGCATTTTCGATTAAAAACGGACCGCTTTGGGTTCTTACAAGCGAACTCATTATAGCACGAGTGCCAAGTCTTTGCGCAATATCGCGCGCAAGCGAACGGATATAAGTTCCTCCGCCGCACTCTATTTCAAAATCATAGCAGTCTGCGAGCTTATTGTCAAAGACTTTTAACGCATATATTTTTACGGTTTTCGGCGGGAGAGAGAAATCAACGCCCGCCCGTGCAAGCTCGTACCCGCGTTTACCCGAAACGTTTTTGGCGCTGTACCTCGGGGGAACCTGCGCGACGGCGCCCAAAAACTGCGGTAAAATTTCCGCTATTTCCTGCTTTGTCGGTATACGCCCGACGTTTTCAAGCACGTTTCCCGTACTGTCCAACGTATCGCTGTCGGCGCCGAAACGAAAAGTTGCGAAATATTTTTTGCGTTTATCCAAAAAGTAGTCGAATAGCCGTGCAGCGTTACCTATTGCAACGGGAAGTACGCCCGAAGCCATAGGGTCAAGCGTACCCATATGCCCGCAAGGGGTTTTAGTTAAACGTTTGATTGCCGCTACTTCTTTTGCCGAGCTTGCGCCCGACGCTTTATTTACATTTATAAAACCTGTCATAAAGCCTGATAAACTGCGTAAGTAAGTTTTTCGATTATTTCTTCCAACGGTCCGCCCAAAAGACATCCGCTGGCAAGAACGTGTCCCCCGCCGCCGAAACTTACGGCTATTTCGTTTACGTTTACTTTACCCTTGCTTCTTAAAGAAATTTTGTAAAGATTGGGCTTATACTCCATAAGCGACACTGCAACCTCCACTCCGTCAACGGATAAAGGAAAATCAACGAATCCTTCGGTAAGTCCCATATCTAAACCGACTTTAGGCAAATCCTCGTTATGAATAACAATAAGTGCAAGTCTGTCGTCAAGCTTAAATCGCATTTTTGACATTACTTTGCCATACAGGATAGCCCTTGTCTTGGATTGGCGTGAAAACATATTGTAATTTATTTTATAAATATCCGCGCCTCTGCCCCTTAAATATGCGGCAATACCGTAAGTTCTTTCGGTAACGTCAAGATGGGTGAAGTTGCCGCTGTCCGTAATGAGGCCGAGCATTAAAAGATTTGCAATTTCTTCGGTTACTTCAAAACCTGCTTTTTGAAACAATTCCGTTACTATTTCGCAACTTGCGGGACACGCTTGAACGTAATTTAATTTTCCGTAACGCCCGTTTGAAACGTGATGATCCAAGTTGACTGTAACGCCTTTGAATTTAGTATATTTTTTAGCAAAGCTGCCGAGACGCATTATATCCGCACAGTCAACGCTGATAAATAAATCGTATTCAACGTTCGGGAGTTCTGTTTTCACCTCTTTCATCGCAGGAATAAAAGAAAACTTTTCAGACGGAGCGTCATCGCAACACATATGCGCCGTTTTACCCTTTGATTTTAACGCAAGACACAGCGCAAGTCCGCTGCCGAGCGCGTCGCCGTCAGGACGGGCGTGGCAGAAAACCGCAACGGTTTTAGCGATGTTTAATGCTGAAATTATTTCTTCAAAGGCGTTATTCATCTTTTTTCCCGAGGTCGAAAAGAATTTTGTCAATTTTTTCACCGTACTCCATGCTTCCGTCCTTTATAAAACGTAGCTCCGGTACGGTTCTTAAATGCATAACTTTGGAAAGCTCGTGACGAATCTGCCCCGCGTTTTCTTTGATAATCGAAAAGCTTCCTTCAGCCCTCTCCTTATCAGTGTCGAATACGCTGATATAGACCTTCGCACTCTTTAAATCGGGGGCGACATCCACCTCCGTCACACTGATTATTGCCGAAAGGCGGGGATAATCGCTTTTAAGTTTTAAAGAAATTATTGAGGAAATTTCCTTCCGGAATTCGCCAGCGAGACGTTCTCCCCTTACACCTTTCATTTTATATCTCCGTTATAAATTTAATTACATTTAAAGTATTTACGCAACACGATTCGGCGCATAAACCTTTTATTGCGCTACCTCTTCAATCTGATAGCACTCTATTATATCGCCTATTTTGATATCGTTAAATCCATCGATAGAACAGCCGCATTCAAAGCCTGCGGCAACCTCTTTAACGTCGTCTTTAAAACGTTTAAGTTGCTTTACGCCGCCTTCGACGATAAGAATATCTTCGCGGTATATTCTGAGTCTTCCGCCGCGGACGATTTTGCCGTCCGTAACGTAACAGCCGGCGATATTGCCCGCACCCGTAATTTTGAAGGTCTGACGGACCTCGCACTTACCGAGAAGAACTTCCTGATATTTAGGAGCCCGCATTCCTTTAAGCGCAGCCGTCATATCGTCCAAAAGTTCGTAAATAATTCTGTACGTTCTTACGTCAACCTTGCTTCTTTCTGCAAGAATTTTTGCCTTTGCGTCCGGACGAACGTTAAAGCAGAGAATTATTGCACCCGCACTTTCCGCAAGCATAACGTCGGTTTCGGTAACCGCGCCCGCAGCGCTGTGGATAACTTTGACCTGCACTTCTTCGTTCGACAACTTAACTACAGACTGCTTAACGGCTTCAACAGAGCCCTGGACGTCGCCCTTAATAATAAGGTTAAGATTTTTAAGCTGTTCGTCGGGCAAGTTGCCAAATGCTTCGTTTAAATCGGTCTTTACACGGGATTTAACCTTTTCAAGGCTTATTTTGTCCTTTCTTTCGCCCTGAACCTGTTTCATAAGCGCCTGAGTTACGGCATTTATGGTATCGCCAGAATTGGGAACGTCTTCAAGCCCCAAAACGTTGACGGCAACCGAAGGTCCTGCTTCTTTAACGGTTTTACCGTTTTCGTCGATCATCGCGCGGACTTTGCCTGTTACGAGACCGCAAATAACGTTGTCGCCCGTGTGCAACGTACCGTTTTGAACGAGAATCGTTGCAACGGGACCTTTTCCTTTATCAAGACGGGCTTCGATTACTATGCCCCTTGCTTCTTTTTCGGGATTTGCAAGAAGCTCTTTCGTCTCCGCAAGAAGAATAAGACTTTCAAGAAGGTTATCTATACCTTCGCCGGTCTTACAGGATATCGGGCACACTATCGTCTTGCCGCCGTAATCTTCGGGGAAGATTTCATAACGCATAAGTTCTTGCTTAATCTTGTCGGGGTTTGCGCCCGTTTTATCCATTTTATTTATTGCGACTATGACTTCAACGCCCGCAGCTCTTGCGTGGTTAATTGCTTCAACCGTCTGCGGCATTATGCCGTCGTCTGCGGCAACTACCAAGATAACAATATCTGTCACCTGCGCGCCGCGTGCACGCATTGCAGTAAACGCTTCGTGTCCAGGAGTGTCTATAAAAGTTATACCTTTATTGCCTACTTTAACGGTATATGCGCCTATGTGTTGCGTTATACCGCCAGCTTCTCCTGCGGTAACTTTGGTCTTTCTGATATAATCGAGAAGGGAAGTTTTACCGTGGTCAACGTGACCCATAACGGTTACGACCGGTGCACGGGGAACGAGCTTTTCAATCTCTTCAAAGGTATCCGCCTGCTGTTCGGTAAGAACTTCTTCCGCAGTCTTTTCGGGCTTGTATTCAAGCTCTACGCCGAAATCCGCGGCAATTAAAGCTGCAGTATCGTAATCTATTGAGTCGTTCACCGTAGACATCACGCCCTCGTTGAAAAGCCTCTTAACTATTACACTTGCTGTAATTCCGATTTTCTCCGAAAGTGTTTTAATGGGAATATCGCTCGTGGTTACGACGGCGTGTTCGATTTTAATAGTAGGCGCAGCTTTGGTTTTATCTTTTTTGACCCTTAATTTTCTGTAACCGCTCTTATTCTCGTCAAAGTCCTCAACACTTGCGCCCTGTTGCTTGATAAGCGCACGTTTTGACATTGTATGTCTGTCTTTTTCAATATAAGTCTTTTCAAAACCTTTCTTTTTGTCGGGTCCGAAATTCTTTCCCTTGGCGGGAACGGGAGCAGGCACTGCAGCGGGGGCGTTGTAACGCGTTCCGCCTGCGGGGCGCGACGTCTGACCGGTGCGCAAAAGTTGTCCTGCCCTATCCTTGGGTGGACGGGTATCGCGGTTGATAAACGTTTTGTTTTCCGTTCTTTTAGGTCTTGCGCCGTTATTAAAAAATTGACTGCCGCGCGGACCGTTCTGTAAATTAATGTGCCCGACAATTGCAGGATTGGAAGGCTTCGCGGGTCGCTCTGCCGCCGCAGGCTTTTCCTGCGATTTCTCGGCGGGCTTTTCAGGCACTTCTTCAATAGCGACAGGAACGGTTTTTTCTTCAACCGTTTTTTCCGTTTGCGCCTCTTTTTCTTCCTGCGCCCTCAACGCCTCGGCAGCTTCTCTTGCGGCGGCTTGCTCTTCTTCGAACTTTTTCTGCTTGATTGCCGCTTCCATATCGTTCAGCTTTTTTAAAATATCGGACGCCGACCTTTCGGCAGAGGAAATCTTTTTATTGAGTTCCGCTAACGAGCCGCCCGAAATAAGCTTACTAATATTTTCAATATTCTCGTATTTTTTTGCCATATGCTATCCCTTTCTAATATTGCTTTAAATACTGCCTTCGGCACAAATTTCGTAGTTATCGTCTAAATTCCGTAAAATTGCTTTTGCAAGCTCTTCGTCTCGTATCGCGGCAATTTTTGCGCCCTCACAGTTTACAATCCTTTCAAAACCCGATTTACAAACGATTAAAGGACAATCGAAGCGGTTTTTGAATTTCAGCGCAAGCCTTTGGGAATTTTTAGCTGCGGTACCGTCCAAAACTAAAAGCTTAACTCCGCCTTTAAGCGTGGAGATTGCCCCCGAACCGAGGGATATCTTGCCAGACTTTATGCAAAAACCTATATAGGTTTCAACCTTGCCGTTTGCCAAAACATTCCTCCTCGACGGCAGAATAGATTTCATCGTCCACCGCACAGGAAAAAACTTTATTTAAAATACGCTGTTTTTTCAACTTTTTGATACAGTCGTAGTTGTCGCAAACGTATGCGCCGCGTCCCGACGCCTTAGAAGAAAAGTCAACGAAAATTTTACCGTCCGCATTCTTCACAACGCGGAGCATATCCCTCTTTTCTTTTAATTCCCTGCACGAAACGCACATTCTCAGCGGTATTTTCTTTTCTGTCATCGGTTTATTCTTCTTCCGCCGTTTCTTCGTTGTCGTCGACACCCGCAGTCAAACCGAGCTTTGCCGCCGCGGACTGGCTTTTAACGTCTATTTTCCAGCCCGTAAGCCTTACCGCAAGGCGGGCGTTCTGCCCGTTCTTGCCTATGGCAAGCGAAAGCTTATCGTCGGGAACGACCGCCATAGCCGTCTTATCGCCGTCAAGTTGCGTAACCGATATAACTTTTGCGGGAGATAACGCTTTTGCAATAAACTCCAAAGGGTTCTCGCTCCAAGGAATAATATCGATTTTTTCACCATTCAGTTCTTCAACTATCGCGTTGACCCTTGCGCCCTTGTTACCTACGCAAGAGCCGATAGCGTCAACCCTTTCGTCCTCGGAACAGATTGCGATTTTCGTTCTTTCACCCGCTTCACGGCTGATTGACTTGATAACGACGGTGCCTTGCTTAATTTCGGGAACTTCGTCTTCAAACAGTTTTCTGACAAGTCCGGGCGCCGAACGACTTACCAAAACCTGTGCGCCGTGGAAGCCGCTTTTAATACGCTTTACAAATACTTTTATTTTGTCGTTTACGTTGTACGTTTCTCCGGGCACTTGGTCGGAAGGCATCATAAGTCCTTCCACCTGCCCCTTGCCAAGCTCAATGTAAATATTTTTAGCGTCAATTTTTCTTACTACGCCGACGAGCAGCTCGCCCTCTTTATCGGAGAACTCGTTCATAGCTACGTCCCGCTCGGTTTCGTGAAGCTTTTGTAAGATTACTTGCTTTGCCGTCTGGGCGGCGATACGGCTGAAATCTTTGGGCACGATTTTCTCAGTATACTTGTCGCCTAGCTTATAGCTCTTTTTAACCTCGCGCGCCTTATCAAGCGTAATTTCGTTTTCAGGGTCCGCAACCTCTTCAACTACGGTTTTAACCATATAGAAGTCAATAGAGCCCTTTTCGGGGTTCATTTTTATTTCCACAGTACCGACCGTGCCTGCATACTGTTTTTTGCAAGCTGAAATAAGAGCGTTTTCAAGCGCTTCTAAAAACACTTCCTGCGGTATACCTTTTTCTTTTTCCAAGTCCTGAAGTGCTGCAAAAAAGTCTTTGTTAATCATTTTTGTTTCTCCCGAAAAATTTTTTAGGTTTGCGTTTTGTTTTAATTAATCGAATTTTATTGCTTTGTTTATTTTCGCAATTTTGTTGCGGCTTATTTTAATTTCTACTTTATTAACTTCTAAGGATATTGAATTATCATCAAAATCTGTCAAGACACCTTCAATAAATTTCCGTCCTCTCAACGGAGCGTAAAGTTTAACTTCCACTTCCTTTTGCAAGTTCCTTTCAAAGTCCCTTGCAGTTTTAAAAGGACGGTCCAGCCCGGGGCTTGACACGTTAAGCGTGTAAGGCTTGTCGGACGTAGGGTCAAGTTCGTCAATCGGATCTAAAATCGCATTATGAAATTTTTCACATGTGTCAAGATCGACGCCTGTTTCTGTTTCGATATAGACAGTCAAAGAAGCTGACTTGTCGTTCCACTCGACTTCTACAATTTCAATCCCCATAGGCGTAGCTATTTTTTCAAGAAATTCGGTTATCTCTTTTATAGGTTTAATCTGCATAAATCCCACCTTTTAAAAAAGTAAATGCGAGCGCGACAAAACGTTGCGGATGGTAAAACTTTTTATCCCTTAAAAAGGATTGAGTGCCTTTCGTCAAGGCACTCAATCTTAACTTACGATTAAGGTTGAGTTTATTGTAGCATACAGACCTTTAAAATGCAAGCGTTTTTTTTGATTATCAGTAATTTGGTAAAGATTTTTTTAATTTTATAAGCTCTATAAATATTTTTGCCGTTGCCAGAGCGTCGTCCGTTGCGCGGTGATGATTAAATGTAATATTGAATTTATCGGCAACCGTGTTCAACTTATAGTTGGAAAGAAACAAAAGCTCCTGCGAAAGCGGGATCGTATCAATGATTTTTCTTTCTAACACGTAGCCGCAATTCGCACAATAATGGTCTACGAATTTAAAATCGAACCCCGCGATGTTGTGTCCGACCAAAATACTGCCGTAGCAGAATTTGAAAAAATCAGGCATAACCTCTTCTGTCTTGGGCGCGTCTGCAACCATCTCTTCCGTTATACCCGTAAGGTTGATAATCTCTTCCGACAGCTTTCTTTCGGGATTTATAAAGGTTGAAAAACATTCCGTTATTTCACCGTCTGTTATCTTATACGCGCCGATTTCGATTATTTTATCCATGTTACCCGATACGGGAGAAGAATTCAAGCCAGTCGTTTCCAAATCGAAAACGACGAACGTGCGTCCTTTCAGACATTCGGGAACCGTTCTGTCGGTAAAAAGAAACGTCTGCTCATAATCGGTATATGATTGCGGGTTAACCGTCTTGTAATACTTAGGAACAGGCTTAGACGTGCGTTTTTCGGGAACAAAGCCATTTGGCGTTTTCCCGAAATCTATAGTTTTAGCCGTATAACGCAGATTGCCGTTGTAGGACTCGTTCAGTCCCGTACACACGACGCTGTCCCCAACCTTTAACTGTTTTATTTTTTCGACAGTCTTAAGTCTCGGAAAATACGTAACGTGCGCCCGCGCCGTTGTGTCCGACAAAACGAAACAATAATAAATTTTTTCAACGCCTTTCTTATTTGTGTAAGATCTTTCGGTAATATCCTCAATAACGCCGCACAAAACGACCTCGTCGCTGACAAGGTTCAAATCGCTCATATATACGGCGGTAGTGCGGATTTTCTCCCCCTCTAAAATTTTAAAGTCCTCAATCTGAAAAGTGCGGACTGGCGTTTCAAACTCGATTTCGTCACGCCTTTCCTCAACTTCCAAATCTTCAAGGTTTGCCTGCGAAACGACGCACTCACCCGAAAAGCTTCCGCAAAATACCGATTGAAGGTATTCGCTCACCTTCTCGCAAAGATTTGCGGGGGCAATCGACGGAGCAACGGCAATAACGTAATGAAATCCGTTTTCGCTCTTAGTTACGCTTATATCACCCTTTGAAAGCGTAGCGTAAAGAGCCTTTGAAAACGTACTTATCGCCTCTTCTATTTTTTTTTCGACCATTTCCTCGTCGGGGGAAAGCTTGGATATTACGACTTTGCTTTCAAAATATTCGGGTACGAACTTTCTTATTATTGCGGCGGCGCTACGCTCGTCGGCGGGTGTGTACGCCTCGTCTGTTATTATGCTTGCCGTAACCGTCCTTCCCGCCCTGTCCAAAGTGATTCCGCGCAAAATGGCGCGGCTGAGATTTTTACTTACCGAGCGAATTTCTTCTATAATTTCATCGGTCATTTAAAAGCGCGTTAATCTCCTTGAAAAATTCTTTTTCGGCAACGCCTGCCGCAACCTTTTTTACAATTTCGCCGTTTTTGAAAATTACGCAATAGTCCTTTGCGCCGGCAATTCCCAAATCGCAGTCCTTTGCTTCTCCCGGACCGTTAACCACACAGCCCATAACGGCGATCTTCAATTTTTTATTACTTCCCTCAACGAAAGAGCCGACTTTTTTTGCAAGCTCCATAGAGTCCCACAGGCATCTGCCGCAAGTTGGGCAAGAAATTACGTCGACAAAGTTTTCGTCCCGTCCGACGGCGCGCAGAAGCCGTCTTGCAGCAACGACTTCCTTCACGGGGTCGTCGGTTATTGAGACCCGCAACGTGTCGCCTATCCCATCCAACAGAAGCGCGCCGAGAGCTGCCGAAGATTTAACGACAGCCATTTGTTCCGTACCCGCTTCGGTCACGCCCAAGTGCAAGGGATAGTCGGTACGCGACGCCAGCAACCTATACGCCTTGACGGTGAGCGGAACGGACGAGGCTTTAACCGAAATAACTATATCGTTAACACCGTATCTTTCCAGCACCGAAACACTGTTTAACGCGCTTTCAACGAGAGAATTTTCGTTCTTGCCGTATTTTTTGAGAAATTTTTCCTCAACGCTACCAGTATTGGCACCTACGCGAACGGAAATTTTATGCGACTTAATACAGTCGGCAACAAGCTTTATTTCCTTCTCACCACCGATGTTACCGGGATTTATACGTATCTTGTCCGCGCCGTTTTCTATTGCAAGCACGGCAAGGCGGGAAGAAAAATGAATATCCGCAACGATAGGGATACTTATTCTTTCCTTTATTTTTTTTACGGCGATAGCGTCCTCTTCGTCAAGAACGGAAACCCTGATAATTTCACATCCCGCTTCGGCAAGCTTAGTAATCTGGTTTACCGTGTTATCGACGGCGCTCGTTTTGGTCGTGCACATCGACTGAATTTTTACGCTTTCCCCACCGCCTACGTAAACGCCGCCAATATTGATTTTTTTAGTTGAATATATCATATCGTCTTTTGCCCAAAACTGCGTTATTTCAAGCATATTACGGGGGCAATTAATTTTACCCCCTCAATTAATTTAAAGTTTTTTGCTGTCGATAAGCTTCTGCAATTCGTCCATAAAGCTTGGGATATCCTTAAACGAACGGTACACGCTTGCATAGCGTACGTAAGCAACTTCGTCCACCTTTTTAAGCTCTTCCATAACCATTTCGCCTATCTGCTTAGAGGAAATTTCCTGCTCCATAGAGTTATAAACTTTCTTGGTTACGGCAGAAACCATTTCATCGATAGTCGTAAGCGATACGGGGCGTTTTTCACAGGATTTTATAATTCCGTTTTTAATCTTGCCTGCGTCAAACGCCTGACGGAGTCCGCTAGTTTTAACGACAAGAACGGGCGTATCCTCAATCGTTTCGTACGTAGTGTAGCGCTTACCGCAATTCGTACACTCTCTTCTGCGTCTAATCGTTCTGCCTTCGTCGGCGGAACGGCTGTCTATTACCTTGCTGTCTTCACAGCCGCAAAATAAACATCTCATAAATTAATCCCTTTGTACAGCATATAGTATCGTGATTTATATTTTAACACAAAATAATCAAATTGTAAAGTATTTGCGTAACTTTGACTTGAACGCCGAAAAGCAAATTAAGGCTTTTACGTTTAAATCTTATTTAAAATATTTAACTCCGCTTTCAAATATTTTCATATCGAAGTTACCGTCAAAGTTCTTATAAAGGTTTTCTCCTACTCTTTCACTGTGCCCCATTTTACCGAAAACCCTACCGTCAGGTGATGTTATGCCCTCTATCGCCCACGTGCTGCCGTTGGGGTTATAAGGACTTACCAGCGTGGGCTTACCGTTCAGGTCGACGTACTGCGTAGCTATCTGTCCGTTCTTTTTCATAAGTTCGAGTTCTTTTACGGGGGCGACCAACTTCCCTTCACCGTGCGATACGGGAACGGAATACACTTCCCCAACCTTGCAAGCCGAAAGCCACGGACTTAACGTAGACGCAACGCGGATCTCCGCCATTGTTGAAACGTGACGGGCAATATTATTAAAAGTCAAAGTAGGCGAATCGGAATTAAGCGGGCACACCTTACCGTAAGGCACAAGTCCGAGCTTTATTAACGCCTGGAAACCGTTGCATATACCCATGACAAGCCCATCGCGGTTGTTCAAAAGTTCCATTATTTTTTCCGAAATAGCAGGGTTCTTGAATGTGGTTGCAATGAATTTGCCCGAACCGTCAGGCTCGTCGCCGCCGGAGAAGCCGCCGGGGAAAGCAATTATATTCGCCCTATCGATTGCCTTTATAATTGCCTGAACGCTCTCTTCGATGTCTGCGGAAGTGCGGTTTTTAATAACTAAAATTTCCGTTTCCGCACCCGCAGCTTTGAACGCACGGGCTGTGTCAAGCTCGCAGTTTGTCCCCGGGAATGTCGGAATAAATACGCGGGGCTTTGCAATTTTTACAGCAACGTTGCAGTAAATGCCGCCCTTCTTATAATCGCAATTCGGAACTTTTCCATCAGCCTTGGCGGTAGTGGGAAACACACTTTCAAGCTTTCCTGTATACGCTTTAAGCGCGTCCGAATACTTGACTTTCTCTTTGCCGAAAACGAAGTCCTTCTTTGCGGTTGAACCGAGATACGCGTAGTCCAAACCGTCAAGAACCGCCTCATCCTTAACGGATACTATAATATCGCCGTAGCCCTCCTTGAATGCAGTTTCGTAGCCGCACTCAAAGTTGAAGCCAAGCCCGTTACCAAAGCAGGATTTTGCAACGGCGGCAGCCGCTCCACCCGCTTCAACTACGGTCGCAAAAGTCATTTTCCCCCCATATATGCTTGAATTAACGCGGTCATAGATAATTTTAAGACCCTTAAATCCGGGGATAAAATTCTTATCCTTCGGTATAGGCAAAAGATAAAGATTTTCGCCGATACGGGTTAAAACGTTCGTTATGAGCTTTGAAGCCTTTGCTGGTGCAAGCGCAAAAGATATGAGCGTTGGAGGAACGTCGATATCTTCGAAGGTGCCGCTCATACTGTCCTTGCCGCCTATTGCGCCGAGCCCTAAATTTATTTGCGCGTACAACGCGCCCAATAGAGCCGCAAGCGGTACGCCCCACCTCTTCTTATTGTCCCTAAGGCGCATAAAGAATTCTTGTAAAGATAGGCGGACGTCGTCTGCTTTTGCGCCGCTTGCAACTAATTTTGAAACCGACGCGACTATTGAATATATTGCTCCCGTGAACGGGGATGACGACATAAGTTCGGGGCTGTATCCGTAAGCCGAAACCGTGCAATCGTCGGTTTCACCGCCGATAAGCTTTGCAGCCATAGCGATGACGGGCGTAAGTTGGTGCTTGCCGCCAAACGGCATATATACGGATTTTGCGCCTATAGTACTGTCGAACATCTCGGAAAGTCCTTTTTTTGAGCAAACGTTAAGCCGTGACAGCGTATTTAAAAGCTTATCTTTAAACGCCGTTTGCTTAGGAGCATTGAAGAAATCGGTTACCGTTTCGTTAATCTCCGCGTCAATAACCTGCTTCACGCCGTTGGTATCGAGAAAATCACGCGAAATATCAACTATTGCCTTGCCGCGATGAAGCATTTTCATCCGCCTGTCGTCAGTAACGGTTGCCACCACGGTTGCTGTAAGGTTTTCCTCTGCGGCAAGTTCTATGAATTTCTCCGCATTTTTCGCTTCGACGACTACAGCCATCCTCTCCTGAGATTCGGAAATTGCAAGCTCCGTACCCGAAAGCCCTTCGTACTTTTTAGGCACTTTGTCAAGCTCGATTATAAGTCCGTCGGCAAGCTCGCCAATTGCAACCGAAACGCCGCCCGCACCGAAATCGTTGCATTTTTTAATCATTTCCGTAACTTTTCCGTTAAGGAAAAGGCGTTGAATTTTTCTTTCGGTCAGCGCGTTGCCCTTCTGCACCTCCGCGCCGCAAGTCTGCACCGACTTTTTATCGTGCGCCTTTGAAGAGCCCGTTGCTCCGCCGCAGCCGTCGCGCCCCGTTTCACCGCCCAAAAGAATAATAACGTCGCCTTTTTCGGGTCTTGCGCGGTAAATCATATCGGATTTGACGCCGCCAACGACGAAACCTGTTTCAAGCCTTTTTGCTTTATAACCCGGATGATAGACTTCATCTACCTGCCCAGTAGCAAGCCCTATCTGATTGCCGTAGGAAGAAAAGCCCGCCGCCGCCGTTTGGGTTATAACCCTTTGCGGAAGCTTGCCCGTCAAAGTATTTTCAATAGGCTCGGTAGGGTCGGCACAACCCGTTACACGCATTGACTGCAAGACGTAGGTTCTGCCCGACAGGGGGTCGCGGATAGCGCCGCCCAAGCAGGTAGCTGCGCCGCCGAACGGTTCAATCTCCGTGGGGTGGTTGTGCGTTTCGTTCTTGAACATTATCGTGTACTTCTCGGGCTTACCGTCCAAGGTTGCGTCAATCTTTATGGAGCAGGCGTTGATTTCGTCGGATTCGTCCAGATTGTCAAGCTTGCCCTCTTTTTTCAGCTTTTTAACAGCAATAGTTGCAATATCCATTAGACAGGGATATTTGTCAGTTCTACCTTTATAAAGTTCATCAAAGAGATTATTATAAAGTTCAAGAGCGTTTTTAACGTGAACGTTATTGCCGTTGATTTTTATATTTTTTATTTCGGTTGCAAACGTAGTATGACGGCAATGGTCGGACCAATAGGTGTCAATGACCCTGATTTCCGTTTCGGTGGGATTTCTCTTCTCTTTTTTGAAATAGTCGCGGACAAACGCTAAATCCTCAACCGACATAGCAAGCCCTGTTTGCGCGTGATAATCTTTTATCTGCGCACCCGTTAATTCAATGAAATTTTCAACTTCCTTCACGTCCTCCGCGTTAATTGCCTCGTGCCCGAGAGACGTAGGCTTATCAAGAGAAACCTCCTCGCTTTCAACGGGGTTGATAAGATGCCTTTTTATTATCGCAAGCTCGCTTTCGTCAACTCCCGAAACGGCATAAACCTGAGCGCATTTAATAAGGGGGCGTTCCTTTTGTGTTAAAAGCTGAACACACTGTGCCGCGCTATCCGCGCGTTGGTCGTACTGACCCGTAAGATAAGCTACGGCAAACACTTTTTCATCTTTGCCGAACTCTACGCTTTCATAGAAAACGTTATCGACGGGGGGTTCCGAAAACACGCATGTAACAGCCGCTTTAAACTCCTCTTCGGATAGTCCTTCAACGTCATACCTCAAAAACTTGCGAACGCTTTTTAAGTTGATTTTAAGAAGATTTTGTATATCTTCCTTAACTTTTTTTGCCTGCAAATCGTCCTTCTTTTTAACGAAAATTCTATATATCATATTTTACCTTTTTATAACAAAAAACACGTTATTTCAAGCATATAAAGGGGTCTATCGTATTAACCTTGCCGATATTTCAAACCGATATCGGTGCGGTAAAACATATTATCCCAGCTTATATCGTCAACGGCTTTATACGCTTTTCTTCTGGCGGCTTCAACGTTTTTACCCTTTGCGACTACACCTAAAACTCTACCGCCGTTAGTAATCAATTTGCCGTCCTTTATTGCAGTACCGGCATGGACAATCTGCACGTCTGCCACGTCACCGATAGTAATTTCCTTGCCCTTAGCATAGCTTAAAGGATACCCGCCGCTTGCAAGCACGACGCACACGCATGCGCCCTCTTCCCATTCGATTTCCAAATCCGCAAGCCGTCCTTCGGTAACCGCCTCGAAAATTTCCATTAAATCGGTCTTTAACATAGGGAGAACGACTTGCGTTTCGGGGTCGCCGAAACGGGAGTTGTATTCCACCACTTTCATCCCTTTATCCGTACGCATAAGTCCGAAATAAAGGCAACCTTTAAAGGTTCTCCCCTCCGCATTCATCGCTTTAACGGTAGGAATCATTATCGTTTCAAGAACTTCCTTTTCAAGCTCATTAGTCCAGAACGGACAGGGTGAAAACGCGCCCATACCGCCAGTATTCAAGCCCTTATCCCTATCGTTTGCGCGTTTATGGTCGCAAGACGAAATCATAGGAACTATAGTTTTACCGTCGGTAAAGGCAAGCACGGATACCTCTTCGCCTGGGGTATATTTCAGACCTTTTAAACATTCTTCTATAACTACGACGTTACCCGCAGCGCCGAAGGACTTATCAAGCATAATTTCTTTCAATCCCTCTTCCGCATGCTTTAAATCTTCACAGACTAAGACGCCTTTGCCAAGCGCAAGCCCGTCGGCCTTTAAAACGATAGGCGCCCCCTTTTTACGTACGTATTCCAAAGCCTTATCGTAATCGCTGAAAATTTCGGCTTCCGCCGTAGGGATATTATACTTTTTCATAAGTTCTTTTGAAAAAGCCTTGCTTGACTCGATAATTGCGGCGTTCTTCCGCGGCCCGAAACAGCGTTTGCCTAGCGCTTCCAACTCGTCGACAAGCCCCATAGCCAAAGGGTCGTCGGGCGCGACTACATAGTAATCAATTTCAGGATGCTCCGCCACAAAGGACTTGACAGCGTCAATATTCATATAATTGACATCAACGTTCTCGGCAATCTGCGCGGTACCCGCATTGCCTTTCATACAGTAAAGCTTATCAACCTTTTTGCTCTTTTTAAGTGCGAGTAATAAGGCGTGTTCTCTGCCACCGTTTCCTATCACGAGTACGTTCATAAAATCCTCTTTTTATTTTTAGTTGGCACATATATTGGGGGCAATTGAAAAAATCAGTGTTTAAAGTGACGGTCGCCGACGAACACCATAGCAATGCCTGCAGCGTTGCAGGCTTCAACGGAAGCCTTGTCCTGAATCGAACCGCCGGGTTGAATGATCGCGGTGATACCTGCCTTTACGCACTCTTCCACGCAGTCGGGGAAGGGGAAGAAGGCGTCCGAAGCCATAACCGAACCCTTTGCTTCGCTACCGGCGTGAGCGATTGCCTGTTGCGCAGCCCAAATGCGGTTAGTCTGTCCCATTCCTATACCCGTTGTTCTTCCCACCTTGCCGATTACGATTGCATTGGATTTGGTATGTTTTACTACCTTCCACGCAAACAGCATAGCCTCTGTCTCTTCCTCGGTAGGTGCGCGGTCGGTAACTACGCCGAGCCCGTAAACCGTTCTTTCTTTGCCGCCCGGAAGAACGCTGACCTCTACGCTTGCTCTCGTCTTGAATAGACCCGTATCCTCACCGCGTATTAAGCTTTCGTCATACCGCTGAACAAGAAGCCCGCCATAGACCTTTTTCATATCGTAAGCCGTCTCTTCGCGCCTTGCTGAAATATCTTCGATTTTGAGAATACGGATATTTTTCTTTTGCTCTAAAATCTCCAATGCTTCCGACGTGTAATCGGGTGCCATGACTATTTCGATAAATATTTTGTTTATTTCTGCTGCCGTGTCCTTGTCCACATTGCCGTTTATTGCAAGTATTCCGCCGAACACAGAAACGGGGTCACTTTCGTAAGCGCGGAGATAAGCTTCGTGAATTGTTTTACCCGTACCGACTCCGCATGGATTTGCGTGTTTGCAGGCAACGACCGCGGGCGTAGAGCCGAATTCTTTCAAAAGCTCCAACGCGCCGTTAGCATCGTTTACGTTGTTATATGAGAGCTCCTTGCCCCATATCTGCTTTGAACTTGAAAGCGAGCCCTTGCGGATAAACTGCTCGTTATAGAATACGGCTTGCTGTTGTGGATTTTCGCCGTAACGCATATCCTGCGCCTTTGAATAAGCGAAGGCTACCTCGTCGGGGAATTCTATGCCGAGCTGCGCGGCAAGGTAGTTGGAAATAAGGCAGTCGTAAACAGCCGTATGCGCAAAAACTTTATATTGAAGATACTTCTTCGTTTCTATAGTTACTCCGCCGTTTTCAAGCTCGGAAAGAACCTTGTCGTAATCCTTGGGGTCGACAATAACAGCAACGTCCTGATAGTTCTTCGCCGCCGCCCTTATCATAGTGGGTCCGCCGATATCGATGTTTTCGACACACTCGGCAAAGTCCGCGCCTTTTGCAAGCGTTGCCTTGAAAGGATAGAGATTTACGCAGACGATATCAATCGTGTTTATGTTCAGCTTTTCAAGCTGCGCCATATGCTCGGAATTGGAACGCATAGCCAAAAGCCCTGCGTGAACGTTTGGATGAAGGGTCTTAACTCTACCGTCAAGACACTCGGGAAAACCGGTTATATCCGAAATTCCTATAACCCGAATACCTGCGGCCTTTAACGTTTTTGCGGTTCCGCCCGTTGAAATTATTTCAAAACCGAACTTTAAAAGCCCTTTGCAGAACTCTACGACGCCGCCTTTATCGGATACGCTTACAAGCGCCCTTTTCTTCATTTCCATAAATATCCTCCGTTAATTAATCTTAACTTTTCTGCCGCGCTTAACTATTTTGCCCTGACAAAGCTTTTTGACGCAGTAAGGAAGAAGCTTGTGTTCTTCAACTAAAATGCGCTGTTGCAAAGTTTCCGCCGTATCGTCGGGCTTAACTTCAACCGCTCGCTGTGCGATTATTGCGCCGCCGTCCGGAACTTCGTTCACGAAGTGAACGGTACAACCCGAAATTTTTGAACCGAAGTCGATAACGGCTTGGTGGACTTTAAGCCCGTAGCACCCCGCACCGCAAAAAGCAGGAATCAGCGACGGATGAATATTTATAATTCTGTCCTCGAAATGCCTTATAAAGCTTTCGGGAATAATTTTAAGCCAACCGGCCAAAACGATATAATCCACGCTGTTTAAATTAAGAAGATAAGTCAATTCTTCGTACAGTTTTTCAGGGTCGGGATAGTCTTTTTTTGCAAAAACGCGAGATGGAATACCGTGCTTTTTAGCCCTCTCGATTGCGCCTATATCATTCTTAGAGGCAATAAGCAAAGCAATTTCACAAAATTTTTCACTCTTGTTGGCTTCTATTACCGACTGAAAATCGGTGCCGCCGCCCGAAGCGAAAACTGCTATTTTTTTCATTTGAGAATTACCCCGCTGCCTTTAACCGTTTTTCCGAGAATAACGCACTCTTCGCCCGTGCTTTCAAGCTGGGCGATAGTAGTTTCAACGTCAGCTTTTTTAACGCAAACCACCATACCGATACCCATATTGAAAGTGTTGTACATCTCCTCCATTGAAAGCTTTGATTTTTTCTGCATAACGCGGAAAATTGCGGGAACCTCATAGGACTTTGTATCAATCCTGCAACCTATGCCTTCGGGGAAGATGCGGGGAATATTTTCGATAAAACCGCCGCCCGTTATATGGGCTATGCCTTTTACGTTTACTTTTTCAATGAGCTCTAAAATCGATTTTACGTAAATTTTCGTAGGTGTTAAAAGAACGTCGATAGGCTTGGCGTTTAAGTCCGCGTCGAACTTTTCAAGCTCAGTTACGTCCTCGCCCCAAAGCTTTCTTACAAGCGAATAGCCGTTGGAATGAATACCGCTTGAATTTATGCCTATAAGCACGTCGCCCGATTTAATCTTGCTACCGTTTATAATCTTTTTCTTATCGACGACGCCTACGGCAAAACCCGCCATATCGTACTCGCCTTCGGGGTAGAAGCCGGGCATCTCCGCCGTTTCGCCGCCTATCAAAGCCGCGCCCGACTGACGGCAACCTTCGGCAATTCCCGACACGACGTTTGCTACTTTTTCGGGGTTTAAACTGCCCGTCGCAAAGTAATCCAAAAAGAACAACGGCTTTGCGCCCTGACAAACTATATCGTTTACGCACATTGCGACTGCGTCTATACCGATAGTGTCGTGCCTGCCAGAAATGATTGCGTACTTCAATTTTGTTCCTACGCCGTCCGTACCCGCAACGAGGACGGGTTCCTTCATGCCCTTGGGCATTTGGAAGAAACCGCCGAACGAACCCAAATCGCCCAAAACGCCGTCCGTATAGGTTGATTTAACGTGTTCTTTCATAAGTCGTACGGCTTCGTATCCTCTTTCAACGTCAACACCGCTGTCTTTATAAGAAATTGCCATTTTAAACTCCTTTCGTTCGATTTTAATTTGTGACGGTTATTCTTTACCCGTCCAGCAATAAGTGCAAAGCTTGCACGGCTCTAACCCGATAGCTTCGATAAGCCCTTCCAACGATTGAAATTCAAGCGATTCAAACTGGAATTTATCGCAAATCGCCTTGCGCATAGCCTTGCCGCGCTCAGTCTCAGAATTACTGTATTCTTCCATATGGTTTACGGCTTCCTCACCCTCAAGCTCCATCATAGTACGCCGCGTGATTAAATCCATATCGCCAGAGGAACGGGAGAAATTCAGATACTTGCAACCATACATAATCGGCGGACATGCAGAACGCATATGCACCGCCTTTGCTCCGTGCGAATAAAGAAAATCAACCGTTTCTTTAAGCTGGGTTCCGCGGACGATAGAGTCGTCGACCAACAGCAATCTTTTATCTGCGATAAGCTCGTGAACGGGAATAAGCTTCATTTTCGCAACCTTGTTGCGCTCCGTCTGATTTACGGGCATAAAGCTCCTTGACCACGTGGGGGTATATTTTATGTAGGGGCGGGCGAACGGAATTTTGCAAGCGTTTGCGTAGCCTATAGCGTGGGGCGTGCCCGAATCGGGAACACCGCCTACTAAATCTATTTCGTTCATATCGTGAATTTTTGCGTCGTTCTTTGCAAAAATTTCACCGTTTCTACAACGCATAATCTCCACGTTCACGCCCTCGTAGCTCGAAGTGGGATAGCCGTAATACGACCAAAGAAAGGCGCAAATGTGCATCGTTTTACCTGCGGGGGACAGCTGCGTTATACCGTCTGCTGAAATTTCAACTATTTCAGCGGGCCCCAACTCACGCGCGTCCGCATAGCCTAGCTTTTTGTAAGCGAAACTCTCGAACGAAACGCAGTAGCCGTCATCGCACCTGCCTAAAAGAACTGGCAGTCTGCCTACCTTATCTCTTGCGGCGATAAGGGCGCCTCTATCTGTTAAAAGAAGTATCGACGCCGTACCGTCAATTTGCTCCTGCGCATAGCGTATACCCTCGACGTAGCTGTCTTTACTGTTGATAAGCGCGGCAATAAGCTCGTTTGCGTTAACCTTCCCGCCCGTCATACCGTCGAAATAGCCGCCCGACGCAAGGACTTTTTTTACGAGTTCCGCAGCGTTATTGATTACTCCTATCGTGCAGATAGCGTAAGTGCCGAGCTTTGAAACGGTAAGCAAAGGCTGCGGATCCGTATCGCTTATACAGCCGATAGCGGCGTTGCCCTGCATCTCGTTTAAAACGCGCTCAAACTTAGTTCTGAACGGCGCGTTCTCAATATTGTGAATTTCGCGTTGCAGACCTATTACAGGGTCGTAAGCAGCCATACCTCCGCGCTTAGTGCCGAGATGACTGTGATAGTCGGTACCGATCAATGTATCGAATATCGCGCTGTTCTTTTTTACCGCACCGAAAAAACCGCCCATTAACCGTTCTCCGTAATGCGCTTAAAAATCTCAGCGTAAGCGTCTTCTACTCCGCCCAAATCACGGCGGAATCTGTCTTTGTCAAGGCTTACGTGATCGGTCGCATCCCAAGAGCCCGCTTCCCAGAAGCGGCACGTATCGGGAGAAATTTCATCAGCAAGAACGATTTGCCCTTTAAATCTGCCGAATTCAAGTTTGAAGTCTATTAAGTCAATGTTAAGTTCCTTGAAAAAGGCTTTCATAGCGTCGTTAACTGCAAACGCCATATTTTTTATGGTTTCAATTTCTTCCTTGGTTGCAAGATTCAGCGCAAGCGCGTGATAATCGTTGATAAGCGGGTCGCCCAAATAGTCGTTTTTATAAGAAAACTCAATCGTGGGAGCGAAGAACGCTGTACCTTCGGGTACTCCGTACCTCTTTGAAAAACTGCCTGCGGCAACGTTTCTTATAATAACCTCGAGAGGAATGATTTCAACTTTTTTAACGACTGTATTCCTGTCGTCAATCTGCCCGACAAGATGCGTGGGAATACCATTCTTTTCAAGCATAGTCATCATAAGGTTGCTCATCTTATTGTTGATTACGCCCTTGCCCGAAATCGTGCCCTTTTTAAGCCCGTTGAAAGCCGTCGCGTCATCTTTATAAGACACGATAACGTAATCGGGATTTTCGGTTGCATAAACCTTTTTTGCCTTACCCTCGTAAAGTTGCTTCGTTTTTTCCATTCGGATGGTCTCCTTAAATATATAAAAATTTTAGTTTACAATATAAATAACCGCAATATAAATTGCGGTTATGCTAAGATTTCCTCTATCTCTGCCTGAATAGCGGCGTCGTCGGAATTTATCTTATCCTTCATTTTAAGTTTATAGTCTGCAAGCTTTGCGGCGATTTCGGGATATTTTATACCCAAAATCTGCAAGGCAAGAAGCCCCGCGTTCTCACCCGCGTTTACACCGACCGTAGCAACCGGTATACCCGAAGGCATCTGCACGATTGAAAGCAAGCTGTCGAGCCCGCCCATCATATCCGTTTTTACGGGCAAGCCTATTACGGGAAGCGTCGTGCTCGCGGCGATTACTCCGCCGAGGTGCGCCGCCTTTCCTGCCGCACAGATTATAACCTCAACCCCGTTTGCTTTCGCGTTCAAAGAAAAGTCGCGCGCTTCTTCGGGCGTACGGTGAGCGGATATAACGCGCACTTCCGCTTCAACGCCGAAGCTTTTTATCACGGAAACTGCGGGTTTGACCACGCACATATCCGATTTGCTACCCATTAATACGGCTATCTTAGGCATAAGCGACCTCTCGTGCTGTTTTATATCTTTCAAAATTGCAAATAAGCAAGCGATGCAAAAACGCACAGCCTTTATGCAATTTATTTTAAATTATGAAGCATACTACCCGTATGGTACTTCTGTATATAATTTTGTCGGTGTATATAGTTGCCGTAAACTGTTATGCGGTTATGCTGCTCGTATCTCAACGAAACGAATTCGGAGACAATCCCGCAAAGCCGACAGGCGACGGGAAAATTATTCTCGCGGCGATTCTCGGCGGGGCGCTTGCAATTTACGTAAGTATGTTCGTAATGCGATACAGAATTAAAAATATTCTTTTTATGATTTTAATGCCCGTGGTTGCCGTACTGAATATTTACTTTTTCTATCTTGCGTATTCCTCGGGGTTGTCCTTTATAGTTGTGCGCTGACACACAATATTTGTAAAAGATAATTCAATTATAACACAACATATTGACAAAATAAAAACGTTTAGAAGATATTTTTTATGAAATACCTGATAAAAATTTTACTTTTATCCGTTCCAAACGCTTGACAAACGGAAAACGCGCCCGCACGTTCGCGGGCGCGTTTAATTATTACTTGTTTTCTTCGGTTGAACCGTTTGCTTTCTGCTCTTTCAAAAGGTCGCGGATTTCGGCAAGAAGCTGTTCCGTTGTAACGGCGGCAACTGTAGGTGCCGCTTCTGCGGGAGTTTCGATTTCAGCCTTGGCTTTGGCTGCTTCCTCTTCGGAAATTTGACCCTTTTTAAGTTTCTTATCAATAGCTTTCTTCTGTTTATCCGCAAGCTTTTTGCCGCCTGCGCGAACGCTGTTTATCGTTTTAACTATGCAGAAGAGAATAAATGCAACGAGAATAAAGTTTATAATTGCGGTAATGAATGCGCCCCAATTTATGTAAATCGAGTTCGCCAAATCCAAGACACCCGCGTCGTCGTATGCGGGTTTAAGCATAGTAACCGCAGCTTCAAGCCCTTCTCCCGTCGCGCCGGCAAGCAACCAGTTGATAAGCGGCTGTAAAATCTGACCCGTAAGCGCGGTAATAATTGCGGTGAACGCGCCGCCGACGATAACGCCGACAGCCATGTCCAAGACGTTTCCACGTGTTATAAAATCTTTAAATTCTTTAAAAAATTTCTTCATTCTGCAACTCCTGTTTAAAATTTTATTTTATTATAAAATTCAAATTATTCGTTTGTCAAGCGATTAACTCGTCAATTAATCGCTTGCGCAACTCAGCCTTATCCGCGCCGACTGCGGAAACGTCCAAAACGATTGCACCATCGTTTATAACCAAAATTCTATCGGCAATGTCCAACGCTTCGTCGGCAGAGTGAGTTACAAACAATGCGCCTCTTCCGCTGTCGCGTTGAATTTTTATAAACAGTTCGGAAATTTCTTTCTTAAGCTTTAAGTCAAGCGAGAAAAATGGTTCGTCCATCAATATGAAATCGCCGTCATAGAGAAACGCACGGGCGATAGCCGCACGCTGTGCCTGCCCGCCCGAAAGTTCGACGGGGTACGCGTTCTTTTTATCTGTTAAACGGACTTTTTCTAAAATCCCGTCGATAGCTTTTTCATCCTTGCGGATAAGCTTAAGGTTGCCCGCAACCGTTAAATTTGGCACTAGGCGCGGGGATTGGAAAACGTAGGAACATTTGACTTCAGATATTTCGCCATCATATTCGGTAAGGCGGGCTATACAGTTCAAAAGAGTGGTTTTACCGCATCCGCTTTCGCCTAAAATACAAGTGATTTCGCCATCTTTGAGTTCAAGGTTGAAGTTATCGTAAACTGTAAGTTCGCCGTATTTTTTTGTGAGATTTTTAATTTTAATCATTCTTTTTCCCCTGCCACTTCTTATTTATTCTTTTAAATTGTGAAAAGGCAAGCTCTATTATAAGCCCCAAAATTACGGCGGCAAGCGTGAGCGCGGCAAGACGGGCAATCTCGCCCGCACCGCTACTCGTCTGCATCATTCCGCCAAGCCCTTTTGCGGTGTTGACGAGAACTTCCGAAGAAATCATCACTTTCAGCCCCAAAGATATATTTGCGCCAGTCTGAGAAAAGACGGCTGGGGATGCGAGGGGCAAATAGATTTTAAAAAGCCTTCCTTTTTTGCTTACGCCGTAGACCTCCGCCATTTCTTTTATGCCGCCGTCTATACCCTCCGCCGCCGCAGTGAGCTGGGAGTAAATCATCGGAAACAGCACCAAAACGGTGACGATTACCGGCGACAAGGTCCTGTTGCCGTACGTGATTTTGAATATTATTAAAATTACCGCCATAGTAGGCAGAGTGCGGATGATGACGGTTATGGGCTTAATTAAAGCTTTGCACCAACTGCCAAGCAGCCCGAAAGCCGTAAAAGCCGCGGCAAGCAAAAACGAGATTACGAACGCAAGCAACGTACGCAAAAGAGAATTGCCCACAGCCGTCCAGAACTCGCCGTCCCATAAAAATTGCCAAAAACACGTTATAGTCTCACCGAACGACGGCACTATATTACCGTTGCCCACGCCGTAATAGGCAATTAACCAAAACAGCCACATTAAAACGAGCGCGGCAACGGAGCCAATTATATTAATTTTTCGCTGTGTAAAGAATTTTTTAAGCATTTATATAAAAGAAACCGTCCGTGACTTCGCTTGCAAAAGCGGGATTTATATTTTTGAGTTTGGTAAGAAACGTTTTAACTTCCGTCTTGCAATCCGCCGCGCTTACGAAACGCACGGCGCAATTTTTTATTACGGACTTTGTTAGCTTGTTGAAGGCGGGCATAGTGTTTTCCGGGTCGGGATAATGTGATTTTATCGCGTTCAAAATCTCTTCGGTTGAAACGCCGTCGTTCAAAAGCCACTGAGCGCTTGAAGCAACTGCGGAAGTAAACAAGGATACAAATTCGGGGGAGCTTTCAATCAGACTGTTTTTTGCGACCAACACCGCTTGGGGATAGCCGTTTTCACCGCCGTAAAGTTCCTGCATACTGCCGGCTTGTTTTAAATTCAAGTTGGCGTTGCTCACCCTCGTGCTTGCGGCGGGTTCTGGAATTACGAAATAATCTAATTCCGAGCCGTCGCCCGCAACCTCCGTAGGCTGAACGGCTTGCAGGGTAACGCTTTCCGAAACGCCGTACTCGCTTAAAACCAATTTCGTGAGCGCGCCGGGGAATTTAGTCATTTGCACCACCCCCAACTTTTTGCCCGAAATTTCTTCGGCAAAATTAGCGGGGGTAAGCGCAACCTTGTCGGTTGCCGAAACGAGATAAAGATTGCCGTGGGTCACAGTGCCGAGCATTTTATACGAAGAGCCGTCCCCTAAAAGTTTACTTGCGTCGTTTACGGGCAAAATACAAATATCTGCATTCTTGTTCATATCGTCATAAGTTACGCGGGACGTAACGTCGTTTGCGTCCACGACGTGATAATTTACGTCTTTACCGAAATTATGCTCCTCGGCTAAAAGCTGTGCGATTGCAAGCGCGGGTGCGCCGTCGGGAACGAACACATCTATCCCCGTGCCGTCGACGCCCTTGCACGCCGTAAAACCGAGCGAAGATACGCCTATTAAAACCGAACTTAAAACAGTCGTTAAAAATTTTTTCATATATTTCTCCTGTTACGATTTGTGCATTAAGGTTTTTGCGGTTACCCCGTTAAGCATTCCGATTTTGCCCGTAAGCCTGTTGATAATTTCCGCAGGGGCGTCTACGGCAATACTTATGATTGAAACGCCTTTTTCTTTATAAGGGATACCCATTCTGCCGATAACGTATTCCCCGAATTCCGACAATAGTGCGTTTATCTGAGGACTTACTTCTCTGTTTTCGACTATAACGCTTATGACGGCAAGCCTGTTTTCTTGCATAAAAAAACCTCACTTTATTTAAAGTAAGGCAAAGGCAAAAGGCATACCGCGCGGTATGCTTCGATTTTCCTTTACCCTCAGGACGAACCTTTAAGTTCAGACGACTTGATTTTAGCACGGAACTTTTTTTTTTACAAGCAAATGAATACGAATGGAAAAAATTTACATACTGATAATATGAAAAAAGCTTTTATTTTTGCAGTTACGTTAATTGCGGCGGGCGCTGCAGCTTGCTTTGCGGGCTGCGACACAACGCAAGGCGGCAAAGCTTCGATTTTCGATTACGGGATTATAAGCGAAGAGACGGCCATGCCCAAAGTGCGCTTCGATTTTAAGGACGGTACACCCGTATAATTTAAGTTGATTTTTTTGCCGTTTAAGGTTATAATATCGGTATGAAAACCTATAAGTACAAATTTACCAAACTGATGACGGCGTTTATATGGATTGGGATAGCCCTTTCCGTCGCGGCGTTCGGGCTCAATACTTACTTCGTTTTTGCCGACGGTATAGACGAAGCGGCAAACGCTTTTTATCCTATTTTAAGATACGTTCTGATGTACTTTGTATCAGTAGCAGCGTTCGTCTTACTGCTTAGCCTGATACTGTCCTCTTATTATCAGATTAAAGACAAAAAGTTTAAAACAAGCTTCGGGATAATTAAAAGCACTTACGACATAGACAAAATACAAAGTGTGGTGCTTGACAGGAAAACAAAAAAGTTAAGCGTTTACTTTGACGAAAACAATTTTATAATTATCGTGGTCAAGGAAGAATGGTACGAAGATTTTATAGAAGAACTGTTAAAGGCTAATAGCAACATCGAGTACACGATAAACTCAGTGGAAAACGACGTCGACGGAGATAAAAAGTAAATAATAGGTAAATCAAAGGGCGCGCCGCATCCGCGGCGCGCCCTTTGATTTTATTTCTTTTTATGCTTTACAACCGACGTATGGTGTTCTTCACCCGCAAGAAGCTTTAAAATATTTTTGCGGTGGGCGAACCATGCAAAAAGTTTATAACGAACAAAATAACATTTTTAATTAAATTTAATTTTTTATTCTTAGTTGATTTCATAATATTCCCCCCTAAATAAATTATTTATCAGCTACAACTTGAATCTTATACAAATTAATTTCAAGAGGCGGTTCATCTTCGCCTATAATTTGATAAATTAATTTAATCTCACAAAAACCGGTTTTCGTCGCCTTAAACGTAAATGTCACTTTAACAACGCCTCCCATAACATCCGGATCATCGTTTTCCGGAATATGTGTTTCCGCAATATATTCAATCCCCGACTTACCATTAATTTCATAATGCCATTCATAAGGCGTACCGCCTCTCGATTTTACGGTGATTTCAAACGTATCGTTCACCAACACGTCATCCAAAAAATACGTAGTCACATTTTTATTACCGCAACCCGCAAAGGAAAACGCCGTTAAAATTGCAACAACAAAAACAGCTAATAAAGATACTAATGTGATTTTCCTTGTGTTCTTCATATAAATCCACCCTGTTATTTAATCAAACTATAATATAATCTAATTCTGTTATACTTGCAACGGACGACTTATCTATTCCGACAACCAAAAAAACGTCATTCAGAACACAGTCTGCGGTATTGCTTCTCGGATATTTTACAAATAAAGTTAACTTGTTTGATTTCACTTTAACCCCATTAACGAGATATTGTCCTGCATCAGAGCTTTTGTAAAATGCGCAAACCAAGAACGCTTTATTTTCAAAGTATTTGTCAGTATATCCGCGCAACTTTTCCCCCACTTCGGAATTATAATAACCGTGGTCTTTATTTTCGTCGAAAAAATCGTAACCGTTGCTTATGCATTTTTCCTTGAACTCGTCAAGAGAATTGCATATGGCAATAAAATCTTTGCTGTTATCCATGTTGCTATACAAGGTGGTTTCTACTATCTTTTCGCTTTTAATTTCCACAACGCTACCGCCGTTCTTTTTCCAAATCCGAATTGAGTTCCCGTTATTATAATAAATATTTACTCCAGCTATCGTGTCAATTCTTGTTGCACAGGTATAGCCCGTATATTCGTCTTCCGTCATTACCGCTATACAATCGCCGTAAGTACCGTCGTATTCGGTTATTGTAAACCCGCTTGCTTCCGCTTCGGTTATATCGTAATTATCTCTATAATCTTTTGCCGCTACTCTTTTGATTAATAATTCCGTTTTATCGTTCAACGTCTCGGGCATTTTCGGCGCGGGGTTATATGCTTCATCCATTATTTGCTCGTTATGCTGCCGCCCGCCGTTATGATAATAAGCTATACTCATTAAGTCCGCCTTAGTCAAATATCCGTTATCGTAGGCTTCTTGAACCGTATAAATTGCACCCGAATTTTCTTCTGTTAATTTCTCCAAGGACTCCTCCAATTGCGCCATTTTTTCGTCGCGAACTTGAAGTTGGGATTCCAGCTCTTCAATTCTGCGTTGCAATTCATCCGTGTTCGCATTGCAACCTGCAAAGCAAAAAGCGGTTACAATTGCAACAACAAACGCAACTAATATTTTCTTTGTTTTACCCATATTGATCCTCCCGTTATTTTATCTTTTATTAATATTATACTATCATATTTTAAAGCGGTTTTCAAGAGCAGTTTTAAAATAAGTGCAGTTTAGGCGAATAAGGTTAAATGAAGGGCGCACCGCAGATGCGGCGCGCCCTTTGATTTTATTTCTTTTTATGCTTTACAACCGACGTATGGTGTTCTTCACCCGCAAGAAGCTTTAAAATATTTTTGCGGTGGGCGAACCATGTTAAAAAGTTTATAACGAACAAAATCAAAAGTAAAACTATTACCCAAGGGTTAGTTATTTCGTTTTTATATCTTACAATAAACAGCGCAGCCTGCAAAATAGTGAGCCCCGACACACCCAAGAGCGAAGCCATACTGCCCCACTCGGTTATTGCGATATACGCGAAAAGACAACCGAAGAACGCCAGAATTATAAAGACAAACCACCACTCTTCGCACGGAAGCGCAAACAGGAAAAGCCCAAGCGTCGACGCAATGCCTTTACCGCCTTTAAACTTTAAAGTAACGGGAAAAATGTGACCTATTATTACGAACACGCCGCAGAAATACCTAATAAAATCCGATACGAGAACATCAGTGCCCGCAAAGACATAATCTTTAAAAATTATCCAGCCGATAAGCGCGGGAAGTCCGCCCTTTATGGCGTCACAGGCAAAGTTGAACACGCCCACTTTAAGCCCGAACGCGCGGGTCATATTCATAGTGCCCGGGTTGCCGCTTCCGACTTCGCGGATATCCTTTTTCTTGAAGTGGGAAATGAGTACGGCAAAGTTAAAACAGCCGATAAAATAGCATAATACGGCGCACAGAACGAGCCAATACCAACATTCGGCAAAAGCTATCGGCATTTCGTTTTAACCTCCTTTTTAATCCTCGCCGTTTTCGCGGGGAATTATCTTTATAGGCGTACCCGAAAAATCAAAATTTTTTCTTATAACGTTTTCTAAAAACCGCTCGTAAGAAAAGTGCAAAAGCTCAGTTGAGTTGACTTTGATTACAAACGTGGGCGGAGCAACGGCAACCTGCGAGGAGAAATAGACTTTCAGCCTTCTGCCGTTGTAGCTAGGCGGTTCGTTTACGCGGACGGTGTCCGCAATCAAATCGTTTAATATACCCGTTGAAACGCGGAAACGGGAATGCGCGTACACCTCGTCGATTAGGACGAAAAGCTTTTCGGCACGCTGCCCCGTCTTTGCGGAAATATATAACGATTTAAAGTAGTCCATAAACTTTAAATCTTCTTTTAGCTTAGCATCGAATTTATTTACGGTATTGGTATCCTTTTCGATAAGGTCCCACTTGTTCATTACGATTACGGACGGCTTGCCCTCTTCGTGCACGAAACCTATGATTTTAGTGTCCTGCTCGGTTAACCCCTCCGTGCTGTCAACGACGAGAAGGCACACGTCTGCACGGCGCACGGCATCGTAAGCGCGAAGTTGGGAGTAATACTCGATTTCGTCCTCTACCCTGCTCTTTTTGCGTATCCCCGCAGTGTCGATAACCGTGTAATTTTTACCGTTATACGTAAGTTTTGTATCGATAGCGTCGCGCGTGGTGCCTGCAATATCTGTAACTATCGAACGTTCAAAACCCAAAAGCCTGTTAACAAGGCTTGACTTGCCCGCGTTCGGTTTGCCTACCACGGCTATTTTGATACTGTCGTCTTCTTCTATAACGCCCTTTTCAAACCAGCTTACCGCCTCGTCCAAAACGTCGCCTATCCCAGTAGAATGCTCTGCGGAAACGGGGTATGGTTCGCCCAAGCCGAGAGAATAAAACTCGAAAATTTTATCCTCGGAATAGTCGTCTATTTTATTAACGACTAAAATGACGGGCTTTTTACTACGGCGAAGTATATCCGCAACGTCGTAATCGGAAGTGGTCAATCCCTCCTTACCGTCGACGAAAAACAGAATGACGTGAGCCGTTTCGATTGCAACTTCCGCCTGCTTTTTAATTTCCCGCCACATAACGTCATCCGACCGCATCTCTATGCCGCCGGTATCAACGATAGAAAAGGCTTTGCCCCGCCACTCTCCGTCAGCATAAAGTCTGTCGCGCGTGACGCCGGGCTTGTCCTCCGTTATTGAAATTTTTTTGCCGACGACTTTATTGAAAAACGTACTTTTACCGACGTTCGGTCTGCCGACTATTGCGATAAGAGGTTTACTCATAACAAAAACATTTTAAACGAACTTATTTGATTTGTAAAGAAAAAACCCCGCTTAAAGCGGGGGAAATTTCATAGATAACTGTCATTGCTTAGAAAGCAAGGTTGATACCCACAAGTCCGAGCACAAGGAAAATTACCGCTACCCAGAAGAAAGCCCTTACTACGGCGCTCTTTGAACGCATATAGTGATAAGCTGGAATAATCACCGCAACGATAAGCGCAACTTGCGCAACGGTGTTGCAAATTCCCGTAACTCTACCTGCCCAACCGATATGAACGTCCAACTTAGCCAAAAGTCCGAATACAAACGCGAGCATAGCCGCAATCGCCGCGATTACCATTGCAACATAGGCGCAAAACTTAACTATATCCCACACGGATGTAGTTCTGTTGGTCGTGGTTTTTCTCGTTTTCTTTGCCATATTAAAAACACTCCTTTATAAATATTTCTTTAACAGTATATCAATTTAAAAGATCATTTGCAAGCTAATGCAAAAATTTTAACTAAATTTCGTTGAGCTTTTTTAAAACTTCGGCAAAATAATCGGGCAACGGGGCTTCAAAGGTCATTTCTTCGCCTGTTTTCGGATGAACGAGCCTTAAGCGCCATGCGTGAAGAAGCTGTCCGTTTAAATTGAATTTCTGCTTTTTTACTCCGTAAACAGGGTCGCCGACGACGGGGTGCGCAAGATACTTCGCATGAACGCGTATCTGGTGGGTTCTACCAGTTTTTAAATCGAAACGGCAGAGAGTGTAACCCTCCTTAAATCTTTTTAAAACGGTAAAATCGGTTATTGCGATTTTGCCTTTTTCGGGCGGAACTACCGCCATCTTTACTCTGTCCTTGGGGTCGCGCCCTATATAGGTGGTTATTGTGCCGCTATCATCTTTTAAGTTACCCTCCAAAAGCGCGAGGTAAGTTCTTTTACAGGTCTTTTCTTCAATCTGCTTCGATAAGCTGAGATGCGCCGCATCGTTCTTGGCTACAACTAAAAGCCCAGAAGTGTCTTTATCGATTCTGTGAACAATTCCGGGTCGTATAACGCCGTTTATACCGCTTAAGCTGTCAAGCTTATATAAAAGCGCATTGACGAGTGTGCCCTCAAAATTGCCGTTGCCCATATGCACCGTCATACCCTGCGGCTTGTTGACAACCGCAATATCTCCGTCTTCGTATACGATTTCGACAGGGATATCTTCGGGCTTTGCGCAATACTTTACTGCGTCGGGCAGAGTTACCTCTGCTTCGTCGCCCTCGTTTACCGGTACGGAAGGCTTTTTTGCCGGCTTGCCGTTAATCAAAACCAAGCCGCCGTCAAAGAGCTTTTTTACAGCGGAACGGGTATAGCCTTCTAAATTTTCGCTTAAAAATATATCGGCGCGGGCAAAGCTTTCCCGCGCTGTTATCTTTTTCGTTTTCATTCTTTTTTATCGTCTTTTGAATCTTCTTTTATTTCCTCATCCAACGGCGCCGCTTGCGTATTTATTACTGCGTCGTTTTCGGCAGAGACGGTTGTTTCCGTCTTTTTTCCCTCTTCCTCTTCCTTCTTCGCCGCCTGAAACGCTTTCGCTTTTTTCGTTAGCGGGAACACCGAGATTTCGTTTATAAACAACATATCTATTGCGGCGAGAATTGCGCCTATAACTATCCAGAAATCTGCAAAGTTACAGTATGCGATACTTCCGAACATCCACAGCCCGAACCAATCGCGGACATAGCCCAAAGCAATTCTGTCCACTATATTGCCGATAGCGCCCGAAATAACCATTGAAATTGCTACTTTGAGCAAAATAAAGCGGTTAGGAACGACGATAAATGCAAAAATCATTATCGCAAGCAGAATAAACGTTAAAATAAGCGTAGGAATCGGACCTATATAAATACCGAACGCTATACCGTCGTTTCTTACTCCGCTGTTTATTTCTACCACACCCGGGATAATTTTCGCATTCCAGTCACCGATAACTTCAAAATGCTTAGTAAGCAAATCCGCGGCAATAAGCACGGCGATAGCTATGAGCAATATTATGCTTAATTTGCCGAAGTGTGGCTTTATCTTTTTTAAATTCATAGAATAATGATATTATAAAATCGCCGTAAAGTCAATTAAGAACGTGTGAAAATGAGGTGGAATTATAAAGAAATACGCCGAATAGTTTCGGCGTATCGTCTGTTTTGAAAATTTATTTTGCAAATCCAAGGCTTATGAGTATTGCATTATCCACCTTTGACATGGTTTGTTCGTTCAACTCGCCTATTCTTTCCTTTAATCTTCGCTTGTCTAAGGTACGGATTTGTTCAAGAAGAATAACCGAATCCCTTACCAGCCCGTATGCGGAAGAGGGAAGCTCTATATGGGTGGGAAGCTTTGCTTTGTTGATTTTGCTTGTTACCGCCGCGGCTATCACCGTGGGGGAGTATTTATTGCCCACGTCGTTCTGAACTACGAGAACGGGTCTTATTCCTCCCTGCTCACTGCCAACCACGGGGGACAAGTCTGCGTAGTACAGTTCTCCGCGTTTAATAGTCATATTGATATCTCCATCGGCAGGGTATATTTTATTATATGTACTGCCTTACTGTTAGTGTTGACAGAAAGGCGGCGTTTTATACTCAGTAAAGGCGAAAAACGTACATATTCAGGAAAATAAACAGATAATACAGCGCAAGACATACGAGCATAATTATACCCGCAATTCTACCGAGGCTCTTTGTTTTACCCCAGCAGGACGAGAAAATTAAAACTGCCGCGAACAGCGAAACGATACCGCATACCAATCCTTCGGTTGAAAAGGGCAATCCGTCAGCCCCCTTACAAAGCGCGCCGACGCCGCCTATAAGCAGAACGTTTGCTATATTGCTGCCTATTATATTGCCCGTTGCAATTCCCACGTCGCCCTTCCTTGCCGCGGAAACCGAGGTCACGAGTTCGGGTAAAGAGGTTCCGAAAGCTACGACCGTGAGTGCGACTATTTCCGGCGGTATGCCGATAAGCTCGACAGAAACCGTTCTTGCCGCGTTTACAACGAGGGTTGCACCGCCCACGACCATTATCAAGCCGATAACGGTGATAATCAATAAAAACCAAACCTTATCTTTAAGATTTTCATACTTTGCTTTGGCTCTGCCTAACCACGACGCGGGCGTAGAATCCGTTGCGGCGTTTTCCCCGTCAAAAGGAACGGAAACCGCAGTCGCTTCTTCCAAAAGAACTTTATTCTGCTTTTTTGCAAGTACGATATTATACGACATAAACGCTGCGTATAAAAGCACTAAGATTAAACCTTCCCACCACGCAAAGCCGTCTCCGACAGCGCCGAAAACGACGAAGAGCACGCTTATGAAAATCAAAAACGGCATATCGATAAATCGCGTGGTTCTCTCGACGGGAAGCTTGCAAATTACAGCGGAAATGCCGAGAATAAGAAATATATTCAAAACGTTACTGCCTAATATATTCCCGACGATAAGCTCGCCCGTGCTTCCTACCGCGTCGACGATTGTTACCGCAAGTTCGGGCGCAGATGTGCCTAAGGCGACCACCGTTGCGCCGATAATAAAGGTTGACACCTTTAACTTCTTTGCAATACCCGACGCGCCGTCGACGAAGAAGTCGGCGCCCTTCACCAAAAACACGAAACCGAGTAACAGCAAAATTATATTTACAATCCAAGTTGCCGCCGCATTATCCAGAATAAGGTCGTAATTCATTTTCTATACCTCTATAATATATTTATCATGTCGGAGAAAAAATATAAGACCCCCGACTTAAATTGCTTTAAGTCGAAAGTCTTGTTCCTTAAAAGTTAAGGGGCGACGGCACGATTTTGGAAAAAATCGGGGTTTGTTGCCGTAAACCTTGTAACTACTCCCTTTCAACGGATTTTAATTTATCAGATTAGCGCTTTTGTGTCAAGCGTTTTGATTAAATTTTTTGTGTTATGCGTTTTACCGCAACGTGTAGATTTCTTATTATATCGTATGCCGTCGCACAAAAATCTGTTTTTTCTTCGGAAGAAATTTCAGCGGACAAGCCCAAAGTATAGCACGCGCAAACTACGGCGTCAAAGGCGCCAAGCCCGCGCGCAAGCGTTCCGCACGCGTAGCCAGCAAGGATATCTCCGCTGCCGCCCTTCGCAAGCGCAGTACTTCCGCGCAAGTTGATAACCGTTTTTTCGCCGTCGGTTATAACGGTGGTTGCTGACTTTAAAACGAGGATTACGCCGTATTCTTTTGCGAACGCCTTCGCGTGAATAACGGGGTCGTCGGTAATCTCTTCAACAGAAAGTTTCGTAAGTCGGGAAAACTCTTTAATATGCGGAGTCAATATAACTTCACATTTTTTACCTTTGAGAATACCCAAGCCGTACTTTGAAAGCGCGTTCAACCCGTCGGCATCAATAAGTAGTTTGCCGGTGTACTCCGTCAGTAATTTTTCGATTTTGCCGTAGAGTTCTGGCGTCACGCCGCAGCCCATACCCAGCGCAATCGCATTTGCGCCCAAGTCAACCTCGTCCGTATAAATTGCCTGAGGGTACTTAGCGGCAAGCGCAAATTTCACGCCTTCCTCCGTAGTTAATTTTACGATACCGCACCCGGACTGCAGCGCCGCTTGCAAGCTTAGTGCGGCGGCACCGTGATACTTCTTTGACCCCGCAATCAAATCAGCAGTTCCGAACGTACCCTTGTGAGAATTGCGCTTACGCGGCGGATAAAACGCGGCTATATCACCGACGTTGCAAATCGAAACGCAATCACTCAAAATTTTTTGAGGTAACAAAATACCTATATCTTTTTTCACCACTTCGCCGCAAGTATCAGGTCCGTCATTTAAAAAATGCCCAAGCTTATATTCAGCTATCGCAACGGTTTCGTTTGCTTTAACTGCATCGCCGAGAATTTTTCCGTTGTCGCCCGAAAGACCGCTTGGAATATCTGCCGAAATTACATAGGCACCGTAAGAATTGATTTGTTCTATAAGCGGCCGTATTTCACCAGTTACTTCACGGCAAAGCCCCGTACCGAAAATGCAGTCAATTACGATTGCCCCCCACATATGCCGCAAATAACGCCCTTTATAAGCATGTTTCTCCCTTTCGCAATCCCACGAAAATTTACCCTCCAAGTCATATACTGCGACCGAAAAACCGCGTTTTGAAAGCTCGGACGCACAAACGTAGCCGTCGCCGCCGTTATTGCCAGTACCGCAAACAACTAAAATTTCATTGGTTTTTAGTTTTTTTGCCACCTTTTCCGTCTCATCGGCAAGCGCAACGCCTGCGCGGCGCATTAGCTCGGCGGAAGAAACGCCGTTGCCCTTAACGGTATATGCGTCGGCAAGTCGCATTTGCGCGTTTGACAAAACCTTTTCCATTACAGTCTTAAAGATACCTCCGCAGCGCTTATTTCAAGCATATTACCGCACCAATCGACCAAAAGCCTGCCGTTTTCAGTAACATTGAGCGCGTTTACTACCCGCTCCTCCTCTCTTGTTTTAAGCGTTACTTTCCGACCGAACCAATTTATATACCGTTTATAGTCTTCTATGGTAAAGCCTTTTTCCAAATTTTCTAAAAATGCCGACTTCACTTCTTCCAAGTTTATTTTTTTGCCCGTAGCTTCCTTAATAGAGGTCGCTATTTCCTTTATTTCATCAGAAATACCGTTGTTGACGTTTATACCTATTCCCACAATCGAGCGCACAATTTTACCGTTTGAAAAAGTATTTTCAATCAGCGTTCCGCAAATTTTTTTGCCGTTTACAAGCACGTCGTTTGCCCAACGTATAACAGGCATGATCCCGAATTTTTCAAGCGTTCGGCACACGGCAACACAACCGTTCACCATTATTTTAAAGGCGTTTTCAGCAGGAAAATCGTCGAAATGGCGCATAATAGAAACGTATAATCCGCCGTCAAGAGATATAAAGCTTCTGCCTTTCGTGCCCTTGCCCGCCGTCTGGCGTTTTGCAAAAACGCATAAATCTTCACCGCAATCGTTTTGCTTGCAATATTCGCTCGTGGAGCCAACTTCTTCAAGTTCAATAATCTTCATTGCCGTCCCCTACATCTTCAAGCGCAGTCTTTGCTGTGTCGTAGGAATAGCCTTTTGATAACATATATTTGAAACCTTTATATAGATTTTCTTTCGTGAATTCCTTGCCGCGCATATATTTTTGCAAAATTTTCACAGCTTCGCCACTATCTTCTTCCACCTCTCCCAATGTCTCCTCAATTGCGCGGCGTTCGGCTCCGCGCTTAATAAGGTCCGCTTCCAACGCGCGCTTGCCCTTTCCTGTTACGCTTTGAACGTAGGCGCGGCAATAAGCATAATCATCCACGAATTTGTAGTATTCAAGGCGTTCCAAAACATAAGACTGCACGGCTTCTGTATAGCCTTTTTCAGAGAGAAAATCGGCAATCTGTTTTTTTGTTTTCGGCGAAGCGGAAATGTGGGTTAATGCCTTATCTAACGCCTGACTTTTCTCTGTTTCAAGCTGGATTTCGTCAAGCTGTGACTTTTCAATCTGCATACCAGCCTTTAAACGGTATTTTATTGCGACCTCAAGTTTTATTCCGCAATAAAACCTGCCGTCAACGTACACGTTACAGCGTTTTGCGTCCTTTTTCTGTGGTTCGATAGAAGTAATTTCTGCCATAAAATTATTTTATCACCGTAACTGTTTTTTGTCAATTGCCGCAGTTGACATACAGTTTTTCGGGGCTATAATTTTGTTATGTACTATCTGCAAAACCGCTGGAAACTTGTCGGAAAAAATTTAATCTATTGCGGTATAAGATTGGGTGAAAATCTTAATAAAAATAAGATAAAACTGACGAAAATGCAAGCAAATATAATTGTCGGGCTGCCCCGAAATTTGACCTTGAAAGAACAAAAAAATTGCAAAAAATTATTGATTCGGGCGCAATTTCGGAAAAATTAACCAAAAAAACTCCTACCTAGCTTGCGGAAGCGCGATTTTGCACACAGTGCTGCGCAAACACGATTTCATTATACCCGGACTTGAGTTTGCCGATGACGGGCTTTGCGCCATGTGTGCAAGCGTGCATATAACGAAAAATTTCAAAAGCATAGTGCCTATTATTGAAAAAATTCCACGTTCAAAAAAGTCACGCTTTGACGTTGCCGTGTTCTATACGGCGGTAAAGATTCAACTTATTTGTTGTATTATTTGTCTAAAGTCTTGCATCTTCGCGGTCTTGCGTTGACTTGAATTATTCCGTTCGCATCGGAAAGCGCCTTAAAAAGTATTGAAAACACGAGAAAAAAGCTTGAAAGCGTTGAATTCGTTACGCGGAGCGCAAACCTTGATGACCTGAAAAAATTTATCTTAAGCTTTACTCACTGAACGAAAATACCTGCGCTTGCCCCTCGCCTGCATACATTCTTTTTTACCCTACGTTAGTTGCGGAAAAAGCGCCTTATTTTATTGCAGGCAACGAATCCGCGCAAATGACTGGGCTGTTCTATAACGGTATGGCGCCTGCGATAGCGTATAAATTCCCCAACAGCAAATTCTTAAATTTTTGCGTTAATCTGGGTAGAATACTTACTCTGCATCCGCCGTTGAAGCGCGGACAGTTCCATACGCTTGCAACAATGAAACAGCTTGCATTCAGTACGAAAAAAATCGTGAAAGCGCCCGGATACCGTAATGAACTGGTGGAAAACGTCACAAAAGCCGTTCAAAAAGTCCCGACATTATTGACACCGTTGAAAAACAGCGTGAGAAAATATTCTTGGACGGGAAATATACCGGCGTTTGTTCAGATAGATTTTGACGCGATAAGCGGCGGAAAATACGAATGGACTAACATCAAAGAGCTGATTATCAGAGAATGCGGTTGGGTTGCGCCGGACGACGCCGGCAAGGGCTTACATACGAGCTGTAAAATTGAAAAAATGCAAAGAATTTTTGTAATTTTCAATATTTTACAATATGAAAAGCACTATGATACCGTTCAGTGCAATAGAAATCTCGCTTGCAAGCCGCAACAAAAACATTACGCGCGAGCAAGCGGTTTACGAGCTTGAAAATACACTCGGCTTTTCGCTTTAAGCAGTGTCGGAATGCGAAATTATGAAGGAATTTTTAAAGAAAAGAACGCAGTTGTTTACTTTTCCTGTTCCGGACAGAGCAAAGCGGTTGCCGAAAATCTGTCAGATAGACTTGGTTACTTCTTATATGAAACAAAAAATGCGGAAGGGAAAATTTTTGAAAACGCCGCAATAATATTCCCTGTACACTGCCAAAACTTCCCTGCGCCATTGAAAGACTATTTTATGAAGTTAAGGACATAACGCGTTACGCTTATAGCAACCTACGGAAGAGCCTCTTGCGGCAACGCATTGCACGAAGCAGCTATGCTTATAAAATGTGAATCGTTGCGGCGGCGTATCTGCCTGCAAGGCATACCTACTGCGAAAACGGCGAGACCGCAATGGTCCCCGAAGAAATAATCGCCAAAATTCTTAATCCCGCGCCCGTGGAAATACCGAGATTGAGAAAAATGCCATTCGCAGGATTTTTACCGAATTTTAGAATCCGCTTATTAGTTAAAATAAAAAGACTGAAAAACGCGTTAGTTGCGGCATATGTGGGGGTCTATGCCCCGTATACGCAATAGAAAACGGCAAAATAAACAATAAATGTTTGCACTGTTTAAAGTGCGCTAACAACTGCCCACGCGGGACGCTTGTAGCGAAAAAAGTTTGATTTTAAAACGGTATTTAAGAAAACCAAGGTACGATAAAATCTTTATTTATGTATAAAAAAAGTGCGGTTTAATATCCGCACTTTTCTATTTTAAATCTTAAACGGGAAAAAATATTCCCTTGATTTTTCAATTTTTACCTTGCCGCAAAGTCTGTTTTTAAGTGTTGAAACGAACCCGTCCTTTTCTGCCCTTTTTATAACGACGGTAAATATAACTTCGTTCAAATATCCTGTATTGATAACACCAGCGTTTACTTCGCCGAAAAACCGCAGAGCGGCGTCAATCAACGGATAATCAACCGTCACTTTCAGTTCCGAACAAGTTTCATATAATACCTTTTGCGCAGCGTCCAAATTCTCTGCGGCACAGCCCGAATATGCACGGACAAGACCACTCGCACCGAGCTTTACGCCGCCGAAATACCGAGTCACTACCACAGCGGCTTCCACTAGGCGTTTTGACTTTATCACCTCTAAAATCGGCATCCCTGCAGTTCCCTGCGGCTCGCCGTCGTCCGAAAAGCGCAGAAAGTTTCCAAACTTATCGCTTATATACGCATAACAGTTATGCGTTGCATCCCTATACTTTTTAGATACTTCCGCAATAAATTCTTTTGCTTCGTCTTCGCTCGTTATATGGCGGGATGTAGTTATAAACTTTGATTTTTCAATGATCTTTTCCGTAAACGTTTCACCCGCAACGGATAAATATTTTTCAAGCATAATAGCGTTATTTAAGGCATATATAGGGGTCTACACAATCAGGCGCTATGCAAAGTTTATTTTTATGTGGACTTTTTTGCCCTTATGGAGAACGTCGCCGCTGTTAACGACAGTATTGATATCGGCTACTTTATCATCGTTTAACGATACTCCGCCCTGTTGAATAAGCCTGCGCGCTTCGCCGTTACTTGTGCAGATGCCCGCCGCAACCATTACCGGAATTATGGTGTGAATTTCAACTGATACAACCTTTTCCGGAAGATCTCCCACGCCGCCGAAAGCTGCTCTTGCCATTGCTTGCGCTTTTGAAGCCTTCTCTTCGCCGTGGACTAATTTCGTAAGCTCGAGTGCCAAAACCTCTTTAGCGGCATTCATTCGCTCGTCACGATATTTTACGAGCTCCGCAATTTGATTTAAAGGCAAGAATGTTAAAAGATTTAAACACTTCTCCACGTCGCCGTCGTCCACATTGCGCCAATATTGATAAAACTCGTAAGGGCTCGTTTTGTTTTCGTCAAGCCAAATTGCGCCTTTCTCTGTCTTACCCATCTTTTTGCCTTCGCTCGTGGTTAAAAGCGTGAAAGTCATTGCGTAAGCGGGTTTCTTCTCTTTGATCCTGATAAGGTTTGCACCTGCAAGAATATTCGACCATTGGTCGTCGCCGCCGAGTTCGAGAACGCAACCGTACTCCTTAAACAAGTGCAAGAAATCGTAGCCTTGCATAGGCATATAATTAAATTCAAGAAACGAAAGACCGCGCTCCAAACGCGTTTCAAAGCACTTTGCGCGCAACATTTCGTTCACGGAAAAATGTACGCCGATATTGCGGATAAAGTCCAAATAATTGAGCTTCAAAAGCCAGTCCGCATTATTGACGATAATTGCGGCGTTCTTGCCCTCAAAGCTGATAAACTTAGACATTTGCTTTTTAAAGCACTCAACGTGATAGTCTACGGTTTCGCGAGTCATCATCTTTCGCATATCGGTCTTGCCAGTGGGGTCGCCCACCATTGCTGTCCCGCCGCCTATTAAAATAATAGGACGGTGACCGGCGTCTTGCATATGTTTCATTGCAATAAGTTGCATAAAGTGCCCTACGTGCAAACTATCCGCCGTAGGGTCGAAACCCGTATAAAACCTTACGCTTTCTTCGCCCAATAGCTTATATAAATCTTCTTCATAAACCGTTTGCTTTATAAACCCCCTCGCGCGGAGGGTATCCATTACGTTTGCCATAAAACAACTCCTTTTGAGTCATTTTACCACCGATTGGCAATTTTTGCAATTATTTACGGCAAATTAATAAAAATCGTCCTTTGTTAAATGCTCGCGCGCCTTTTCTATTGCGCGTTTTTCAATCCTCGATATGTACGAGCGGGAAATGCCGAGTTTTTTGGCGACTTCGCGCTGTGGAAGCGCAGCGCCGTCTTCAAGCCCGTAGCGCATGGAAAGAATGGAAAACTCCCGTTCCGACAGAAATTTTTTCAAAAGCGCAACGAATTTTTCACGCTGGATATTTTTTTCTACTTGTGCAAAAACACTGTCCTCTTTTTCGGAAAGAAGGTCGATTAAAGTAAGTTCGTTACCGTCTTTGTCCGTGCCGACAGGGTCAGTAAGGGAAACGTTGTTTTTGTGTTTCTTGCCCGAACGAAGCAGCATTAGAATTTCGTTTTCTATACACCTCGCGGTGTAAGTCGCAAGCTGGGTGCCCTTACCGTCCTGATAGGTGTTAATTGCTTTTATAAGACCGATCGAGCCGACCGAAAGCAAATCGTCGGTTTCAGCAGAGCCTACGTATTTTTTAACAATATGCGCAACTAAGCGCATATTGTGACGGATTAAAATCTCTTTTGCCTCTTCGTCGCCCTGACGCGCCAGAATAAGAAACTTCTTTTCATCTTCGGGAGAAAGCGGTTTGGGAAAAGTGCCCTTATCCTGCACCATACCGGTAAAGAAAAAAATTTTATCGAACAGCAGACTTAACAAATCAAAAAACATACGCTTTACCTCATTTAGTCGGTTTTATAAGATATGTTTTCGACAGGTTGTACTATGTTTTACTGTTTGTCCCTATTTTCGGCAAAATTTTCAGGCGAAAATAAAGCCGCCGCGGACTAAACCTGCGGCGGCTCTCTTTATTAAGCTTAATCTAATTCAAAGGCTCCGGTGTATAGCTGATAATACTTACCCTTTTGCGCAATTAACTGTTCGTGATTGCCGCGCTCTATAATTTCGCCGTGTTCCAAAACCATTATCGCTTGGCTGTTTCTTACGGTGGAAAGCCTGTGCGCAATGACGAACACCGTTCTGCCTTCCATCAATTTATCCATACCTTGCTCGATAAGTTTTTCAGTCCTAGTATCGATTGACGAAGTCGCTTCGTCCAAAATCAGTACGGGGCATTTGGAAACCATGGCGCGCGCAATTGCCAAAAGTTGACGCTGTCCCTGTGAAAGGTTTGCGCCGTCGCCCGTAATTAACGTATCGTACTTTTCAGGCAAATGCTTTATAAACGAATGCGCGTTGGCAAGGCGTGCGGCGTTTATACACTCTTCGTCAGTGGCGTCAAGCCTGCCGTAGCGGATATTGTCCATAACCGTGCCTGTAAACAGATGCGTATCCTGCAAAACGATGCCTAAACTCTTGCGTAAATCGTCTTTCTTTATGGATTTTATATCGAGTCCGTCGTAGGTTATAGAACCGGACTGAATGTCGTAGAAACGGTTAATGAGGTTAGTGATAGTCGTCTTTCCGGCACCGGTAGAGCCCACGAAAGCTATCTTTTGTCCCGGTTTTGCGTAAAGGCTGATATTCTTCAAAATTACTTTTTCGTCATTGTAGCCGAAAATTACGTTTTCAAACTTAATATCTCCTTTAAGCGGGACATAATCGAAAGTACCGTCGGGGTTAGGCCTTTTCCACGCCCACTTACCTTCCTCCGTTTCGCCGTAGGTTATAGTTACGTCCCCGCCCTTGTCTTCGGGTTCGGTGTCGACCATTTCAAAAATACGCTCTGCGCCCGCAAGCGCCATAACTATTGCCGAAAGCTGTTGCGAAACCTGCATAACAGGCATATTGAACTGACGGGAAAACATCAGGAAAGAAACTATCATTCCGGCAACTACTGCAACTCTGTTTGCATCGCCGGCATTTATTACGGAACAATAAATAGAGAGCAGTCCCGTTTCGCCCACGCAATACATCATTATTACGCCTATTACAGCTACGAGAACGTAAGAAAGATAGCCCAAGTTGTTGTTGATAGGTCCTAAAATAAAAGCATACGAGTTTGCAACTCTGCCAGCGTCATTCAAATCGTCGTTGAGCTTTTTGAAGTTTTCACGCGCTTTTTGCTCGTGACAAAAAACCTTGATAACCTTTTGACCTTCTGTCATCTCTTCAACGTAACCGTTGAGTTTACCCAAAGCCTGCTGATGAGTCAGATAATATTTCGCAGACCTGCCCGCAACGTGCTTCGTTGCAAAGATTATAGCTACAAGCACCAAAAGAACGACTATAAGCAAAGTTACGCTGTAAACGACCATAAAGACGAATATCGCGACCAACGTTATTGCTGACGAAATAAGCTGAGGTATCGTCTGCGAAAGAAGTTGACGCATAGTGTCAACGTCGTTAGTGTAAAGACTCATTAAATCGCCGTGAGTGTGGGAATCGAAATATTTCAAAGGCAAATTTTGCATTTTGCCGAACATTTCAATTCTCATTTTCTTTAAAGTACCCTGCGCGATATACATCATAATGAGGTTATACGCAAATGACGATATCGCGCCAACGAAGTATATACACGCCATTATAATAATGTTCGGATAAACGGCTGCCCACAAATCGACATCTCTTCCGCCGAGAAGTTCTTTAATTATATCGGAAACTCTTGACGCTGCCGTTACGTTGGCAACGGACGACAGAAGCACGAAAAAGACAACGAAACACGTTGCGAGTTTGTTCTTTGAAAAAGCGTAAATCAATAGCCTTTTAAGGGTCTTCATCGGAGTTTTTGCGTGTTTGCCGTTACCCATACGAGACCCGTGGGGAGAAGATATTGCTCTACTCATTCTCTTCACCTCCTTTCATTTGGGATTCGTAAACTTCACGATAAATTTTGTTCGTTTTAAGAAGTTCACCGTGTTTACCTATTCCGACGATTTTGCCCTCGTCCATAACGATAATTTTATCTGCGTCCTGAACGGAAGCTATACGCTGCGCGATTATCAGTTTGGTAGTATCTGGCGCGTATTTTCGCAACGCGTCCCTTATGTGCGCGTCGGTTTTTGTATCTACAGCGGAAGTGCTGTCGTCAAAGATAATAACGTTCGGTTTTTTGAGAAGAGCGCGCGCTATGCAAAGACGCTGTTTCTGTCCGCCGGAAACGTTTACGCCGCCTTGACCCAAATCGTAGTCGTAACCGCCGAGGAGTCCGTCGATAAACTCGTCGGCGCAAGCCTGTTTTGCTACAAAACGCAAGTCTTCTTCAGTGGCGTTTTCGTCGCCCCAACGCAGGTTTTCCGCAATCGTGCCGGAGAATAAAACGTTCTTTTGAAGCACCATTGCAACTTTGTTGCGGAGGGTGTTCATATCGTAATTCCTTACGTCAACTCCGCCTACTTTTACTGCGCCCTGCGTTACGTCGTAAAGCCTTGGAACCAAGGAAACGAGGGAAGTTTTGCCCGACCCTGTCGCACCGATAATTCCGACCATTTCTCCCGCTTCGATTTTAAGATTAATTTCCGAAAGAACTTTCTCGTTCGCCTTCTGCGAATATGCAAAATCAACGTTTTCAAACTCAATTGAGCCGTCTTTTACTTCAAAAACAGGAGCGTTAGGCTTGGGTAACGTCGTTTTTTCGTTTAATACCTCGCAAATTCTGTCCATACTGCCTTTTGAAAGGAATATGAAGTTCAGGCACATTGCAACCATCATTACGCCCGAAAGTATCTGCGCCGAATACTGGATAAGAGTCTGTATCTGTTTAGGTTCGATACCTTCCCCCCAGCCGACGACGTTGCCGACGTACATATTTGACCCCAACGTAAGAATTAAAACGTTGACTATAAACATAGTAAGAGTTACGAAAGGCATCATTACGGTCAGAATTCTTTCCGCTTTTACAGAGTACTTATACAGGTCTTCCGACGCGCGAGCCATTTTCTCCGTTTCCCTGTCTTCCCTAACGTATGATTTAACGACGCGGATAGCCGTTAAATCTTCCTGAACTACAGAGTTAAGACTATCGTACTTTTTAAACATCGTTCTGAAATAAGGGATAACCTTAAACATACAAAAACATACTACTAATGCAAGCAACACCGCAGCGCACCCGAAAATAAGCGCCATCATCGGCTCTATAAACGAAGTCATTATTATAGCCGATATAAATAAAACGGGCGCGCGCACGAGCATTCTTATACTCACCTGATACGCCGTCTGCACGTTGGTAACGTCGGTCGTTATTCGGGTTATAAGGCTTGAAGTCGAATAGTTGTCAATATTTGCAAACGAAAAGGTTTGAAGATTGTTGTACATATCTTCCCTTAAATTGTGGGCAAATCCGCAGCTTGCTTTGGCGCCGAGCTTGCCGCCCCAAACGCCGCAAAGTAAAGCAAATACAGCGCAAACCACCATAAGCACCGCGCAAATTACGAGGTCGGTTATATTGATAGGTGTGCCGAATTCCGCCAGATCCTGTAACTGCCCGACTATAAACGTCATCATAAACGGGATTAAAATTTCCATCACCGCTTCACCCACCATTACTATCGGGCAAAGAATTGACGGAACCTTATATTCCCTTACGCTTTTAAGTAAAGTTTTTATCATACACGCTCCGGTTAACTTAATAAATATCGTATCGTTTTTATAAAGTATTATAATGAAAATTTGCTAAAAAAGTCAATTGAATCGTTGTAAAATTTTAGTGAAAAAATTCCGCAATTTTATTCAAAAAAACGCATAAATTTATATTAATAAAAAAAATCGCGCAATTTTACCCGTTCTTTAAATTTTTAATGCATTTTTAATACAATTTTTAGTTGACTTACACTATTATAATATATATAATAAAAATAATTAATTTTTAAAATGACCCGTTTAGCTTTTTGCCTGAACGGAAAATAATAGGCGAGGTATACCTAATGAAAAGGTTCAAATCATTTATTGCGGCGTTAGTCGTAGCGCTTTTATCTGCAACGTTGCTTTTACCGGTTGCCGCGTGCGGTCCGAACGGAGCGAACGGCAGCAACACCGTTTGCGTTACGTCACTGGGCGGGATGCCGCTAAAAAACGTTACAGTTGAGTTATTTAACGGAGACGACGGGCTCGGCGCAAAGATAACGGACGAGGAGGGCAAGGTTTCTTACGACCTTATCTCGGATAAAGAATACACCGCAAAGCTTACCGGTACTCCGGACGGGTTTATCTGCAAGCCAAGCTACAACGTAAAGGGCGCTGACGCGACGACCTATATTCGTTTGGAGTCCCAAATTATAGAAGGCACACCCAAACGCGCATACTCCGTAGGCGACGTAATGTACGACTTCGAACAGACTTACTATACCTATGACGGCAGCAACAAAACTCAGATGAGAACCGTAAAGAAAAAACTTTCGGATTTCTTTGAAGAAGGTAAGAAAGCCGTTATGATAGATTTCTTCTACAACACGTGCAGCTGGTGCCAACGGGAATACCCTTATTTGAAAGCCGCTTACGAGAAGTATTCCGACGACCTTGAAATATTGGGCATAAACGATATTTCCGAAAGCAACCCCGACGAAACGCTGAGCGAGTTGCAAAGGCTCGTCGTTGAAGACAAAATTCCTTATCTCGTATGTAAAGACAAAAGCAACGTAGGCGTTTGGTTCAACGCGCTTAAAAGCGGCTACCCCACCGCCATTATGATTGACAGATACGGCATCATAGCCGATTGGTATGCGGGTGGTCAGCTTGACCAAAACTGGTGGGAAGCTTGGTTTGAAAAATACACCAGCCCTGATTATTCGCAAGATATTAATAACGATAGTAACGGCGGCGAAGTATTTGTTCCGGACGAACCCGACGTAACCATGCCCGATTCTTCATTAATCAGCTCGGCAATTAACAACACGAACAAGAACATAGTGTTCTCTTCCGAAAACATGACGAGCAGCAACGGTTGGCCTTGGGTTTTAACTGAAGACGGTACGGCAATCTATCCCGCGAACAGCGGACACCGCTCTACGATGGGAACGATTTACGCACAGTTAGAGCTCAACGAAGGCGAGGCTTTGGCATTCGATTACAAGATGTCAACCAACGCCGAAAACGACTACTTCTACGTTACCGTAGACGCACGCAAAGGTACCGGCAGACAGATTTCGATGCTTACAGGCGTGCAGGATTGGCAGACGGGTTACGCATACGCCGCACTTGAAAAGGGCACGCACGAGATTGCGTTCTCCTACTACAGATCGATGGCAAACGCCCCTTCTTCTATAGATGACAAGATTTATATAAATAACCTGAGAATAGTATCCGTCAACGAGATGAATGCGAATCTTACGGACAGAAATGAAACGCTTGAAATTCCTTACTTTGCAACGCGCGAATACCGCAATAAACAGTTCACGGTAATAGATGACGTTTACCTTGCGTCCGACGGTTATTATCATATCGGGACTGCCGCAACCGCGAAAGTAAACGACCCCTATCTTATGCTTGATTTGACGCACTCGGTTCCCTACTTCGGAAGCCATGCAAGCAGCTTATACAATCTGATTCAGGGCGGCGTAATTATCGACGGCATAAACTACACCGAAAAATTTCAATCTTACGTCCTGTTCTCGGGCAATTCGGATTATCACGGTCTTATACCGGTGACTAAAGATATGGGCGATATGCTCATGATGCTTTACGAACATCTTATGGAAGAGGAGAACGCACCAGACGAATATTGGAGCGACGAAGGTTGGTTGCAGTTCTGCGTAAGCTACAGACAGTACGGCGTCCAGAAGGAGCTTAAAGACCCTATAAAGGGCTTGGCATACTTCTCCGCTTTTGAAGCAAAGGACACGACCGATATAGTTGATAATTACGTAAAAGTAGAAAAAGGCACCGGTCAATTCATTTTTGACGAGAAAACGGGTGAATACGTAGACGTTGAAGGAACGAAACGTGCTGACGAAGGCGAATATAACTGGAACGAAGGTTTGAATACCGTTATGTTCGAAAAAATAATAATGCCGCGCGGTTATATGTTTAAATTCGTACCTAAAACCGACGGCGTCTACCGTATACAGGCATTAGACTGCTACTATGTGAACGAATTAACATCCGCAATCGTTTACGAATATACGGACGCACAGTTGTTCGACGACAGTATTGACCTTTCAAGCGTTTACGCTAAATCTTTGAAGGATAGCGATGAAGACAGGTTTTCCAGAGACGGAAATGAGCTGAGCTTCAAAATATACCATTATCTTAAGGCAAATAAGACGTATTACGTTTCCGTCAACTTCAGAACGGTTGAAGCATTAGGCGAATTCGCGTTCAGAATTGACAAGATTGCCGACGACGAATACAGCTATATCGACAAAACTACCGCAGGTTATTATACCCTTGACGTAGACAATAAGATGGTACTGCCCCTCTTCGTTGACCCTGCGTTCGACGAAACTCATACGGTTGGCGGCGAAAAAGTATGGTACGACAAGCAAAGCGGAAGTTTAATCTATCTTGATTTCACGCAGTATTCGCTTATGTTCAACAACTTTACGATAGAACAAATCCTTTACAGCACGACCGGCACGGGTCAGTTTACGTTTGATATTGCTAAGGAAAAATTCGTAACATCAAGCGGTGAAGAAATCGATATTTCGCTCAATCTTGAAAAGGAATTCGGCGGGGTTGACAAGATTCCCGAATCGTTAAAGGGACTTGAGATAAAAGATTATACCGATATAATGAAGCAGTATTTTGCAAAGGCAACGGAAGGCATAAGTAAGGACGACGAAATGTACGGACTTTTGCCTGTAAACGCAGAGTTATACGGTATACTTCAACTGTACAATGCAAAATTTATGGGATACGACACCGATACCGAGTGGTTAAAAGCTTGTTGCTATAAGGTAGTCGTTAAAGGTAATAATTAATTTACTGTAACCGAAAGTCCCCCGTACTTCACGGTACGGGGGAAATTTTTAAAAACGTTCAGAGGTGAAAAATGAAAATGAAATTAAAAATGCTGATTGTTTTAACGGCAACTTTCTGCCTGACTTTAACGTTCGGCATAATTGCGGCGTGTACCGTTCAGGAAGATTTGGGCGACCCTGCCGTAGACGGATACGTTATAACTGTTAAATACCCAGACGGCTCCATAGTAAAAGGTAGCGATGCAGAATACCGCCTGGATACCATAAACGTAGAATTAGTTGACGCTGACGGGAAAAGAGTACACGAAGCAGCCTATGCGGAAATCAACGAATCAGGTATTGCTCAGATTAACTATTTTACTCCCGGTGAGTATTATATTCAGATAAACGACTACCCCACCGGCTACGTTTTTGAAAAAGTCAAGACTTCAGCTGAACAAGCGTACTATACCGTAAGCTTAAAACTTGACGCACCTACCTCTTACAAGGTAAACGTCAAATATTATGACGGTTCGGCTGTAGAAGACGTCGTAGTCAAGCTCATGAATGGAACCGAAACGGTTGCAACGGCGATTTCCGACAGCGAAGGCGTTGCAACAAGCGCAACAATTGAACGCGGCGTGTACACTGTCCAGCTTGTAAATATGCCTAATGGTTATACTTATAAACCGGCTTCAACGACAATTGCTGCATCCCCTCTTTCCATTACAGCTTTACGCATAACTGATATTACATTTGACGACGCCGATAAGCTCAACGAAGATACGATTAAACCTTGGGACGACGCGCTTAACAGTTACGATAACCTTTCTATGCTTAGGTTTAATAAAGACGGCGACTGCTATCAGTATATTGCCGAATTGGGCGAACGCGAAGAAGTATTTTACAAAATACACGCACCCAAAACAGGCGAATACACGATTGCTTCAAAACAGGGCAACGACTATATTATCCAGTTCTATTCCGACGACTTAACCTACGTTGACAGCAGTTTAACTATTTCAAGTCAAATGAATCAAGGCAACAACGTACAGAAAATGCGTATTGAAGAGAACAAAACGCTTACTTTCTCCGTCAAATCGACAAAGCGGCAGGCTTGCAACGTGGAAGTTCTTGTTTGCTTGCCCGTACCTGCGCCTATTTCCACCACGGTTATTTCACCCGGTGAATGCACGTTGACATTCCAAAACTACAATACGGCTGTAATATGGTTCGTTACATCTAATAACCCTAAAGAAGGATTCGGTCAGGGCACTTATAAGTTTACTTCTGTTTCCGACAAATACGACGTTATGATTGTAGAATATGCAAACAGCTTCCCTGCATTAGACGACAACAGCGATTTAACAGGCGATTACAAAGGCTATGCAGGTAATGATAACGGGGCGGGCGACGGCAAAAACTTTATTTTCACAAGAGAACTGTCGCAAAGATATGTTGGCGTAACTTTGGAATACAAAATAATAATCAAAGACGAAGTTATAGACTATCCCTTACAGATTAAAGTCAACATTGAAAGAACCGGAGATGCACTTGAAAAAGAAATTGAGCGAAAAACCGCAACGACGGACGTTTCCGAAAAATTTGCCGACCAGCAAGGCACATTTACCTGGATGCCCGCTAACGGTTCTTTGGAAACCGTCCGCCACGATGACGGAAAATGGTTCGTTAAACTTCCAGACGGCACGGAGAAACCTTTAGTCATAGCGATAACCAAGAATTTGCGCGAATGGCATTATTCCTTTGCAACGATTGAATATTGGGGTGAAAATGAACAAATATCTGATACAAGAGTTAACAACGCCCTTACCGTTTACGAAGATTTGTCAACTTTAGACACTACATGGAACTATACCGGCTTTATTGAAAAATACGCAGGCTATACGGACGCAAGCAATGTTGAGCACGATGGCTACGTTAACAGCGACGGCGTATATCAGGTAAACGATGAATTGAAGCTGTTCCTCGATAGGTATATGAACCAACATTATTCAAGCGTAACAGGTAGTATGACTAAACCCCTGCACCCTTGGCTTTTGGGTTGCGGTTATTACGCAGACGACGCCGAAGCGTAAAACTTATTAAAGGCATATCCGCCCGTACAGTTAAAAGTACGGGCGGTTTACTTAATAAAATATTCATAATTATACATTTATTAACGGAATATTCAAAAAATATTATAGTTTTTTGATTAAAACGTTTGCACATTATATAAAATAATGATAAACTATCTATGAATTAAAATTTGGAGGTTTTACTATGAGTAAACACTTAAAAGCTTTTATGATTGCTTTATTTACCGTTTGTATGACGGCGTGTCTCGGTATTTTTGCGGCAGCCTGCAACAATGATCCAGACGAAAATAAAGATACTTTCCCTACGTCTGTAAGCATAACCGTTAAGCTTGACAATAATACTGCCGCACAGGGCGTGTGGGTCCAGCTTTGCGTAGTTGGTGAAAACGGTACGCTTGGCGCTTGCCTTGAACCGGTCGGAACTGACGCTCAGGGCGTTGCGACGATTACGAGAGGTATTGACGAAGCTAACGGCAAGATATACGAAGTTCATCTTACCGCAATCCCCGAAGGGTATCAGTACGTTGATGCAAACGGTACGCCTTACGAAAAAAGTAAAGGCGTCCACGTAGATATAACAGACCCCTCCGCTTTGACTATTACCCTCGCTAAAAAAGTCGACCCTTCCACCGCTTTAACGCTCGGCACCCCTATAAATGCGGTTGCAGGACACAATTACGTGTTTACCGCAACCGAAGAAGGTTTCTACAAAATAACAGTTGACAACACAGACGTCAACTGGACAATTAACGGCGTTACCCAATTCAATTCAACCGAAAGCAGCTTAACCATTAAGGCAAACGAATCGGTTAACGTGACGGTTGGAGGTCCTTGCACACTGCTCATTGCTAAAACTGAGTCTACTGCAGAAGGTACGGCTGAAAATCCCAAGGAGCTTACGTTAGGCACAACGGCAAATTTCACGGTAGAATTGGTTGAGCAGGAAAACAGATGGGGTCAACCCGATCCGGAAACCGGAAAGCTTCCAACGTTATTGACGTGGGAAGCTTACCACTTCTCTTTTACAGCGACCACGGCGGGCACATATAAAGTTACGTTAACTCTTGGGCTTGCTAATGACGATATCGACCCTGATATTTACGCTAAGGATTATTCACATTATCCCGACGTCCCCGAATCAAGTTCTAACGATAATGAACTTTATTTCACTTATACGCTTAACGCTGATACCGAATATATAATCTCATTCGGACCCGCTGTCGACGATTATGCTAACCTCGTTAGCGATGGCACTACGTCTTTAAATTATACTGTAAAGATCGAAAACGTATAAATAGCTGCATCGAAACTCACACAAAAAGCCCCGCTTGGCGGGGCTTTTTGTGTGTCGAGGTTGACATTTATTCAGCTGCAGCATTTTGCTTAATTATTTAATGCTTCCAACACTGCTTTTTCAAGATCAGCGTAAGACATTTTTCCTTGACGGACGGAATTGATTCTACCTTCTTTATCCAGTATTACGGTCATAGGCCAAACGCTTTTGCCACCGAGAGAATCAAATAACGGAGCCGTGCCCTGATTTAATACCTTATCGTCCTGAGCGAATATCAAAGAGTAATCGCCCCAACCTTCCGAATTTATAAGACTTTGCACGTCGTCGTATTCGTATCCAATCTGGTGGAATGCCACGACTACTACTTCATCGGAATAATTTACCTGCAATTCGTTAAACTCGGGAAGTTCCTCTTTGCACGGCGTACACCAAGTTGCCCAGAAATTCAAAACTGCGACTTTGCCGTTCTTATCTGAAAGGGAAAACTCTCCCGCCGTTTCTCCTTCATAAGTTTGTACCGTGAACGCGGGACACTTATCGCCGACGCCGTAAACGAAGATTTCCTGTTCCTTTGCAAAGAAGTTATAGTACACGAGCGCAGATACCAAAATCAACGTTGCAAGCGCCCACGCCGCTATTTCAAGCCATTTGTTGCGTTTCCTAACCCTTGACGCAGCTGAGCTTTCAACGGGCTTTGCAACTTCGCCTAAGCTGCTTTCCTGCTCTTTAACCTCGCTTGACGGCACGGGGTCGGGTTCGACGACCGTTACAGCCATAGCAGAAACCGAATTAACTTCCGTTACTTCAGCATCGCCTGCAAGCTGTACAGTCGTCCCCTTCTCTAAAATAGAGTTCAGCGTGGGTTGGGCTTCTTCCTCTTTCTCTATAGCGTTGGAGTGAAGGAAGATTTGCGAGCCCTTCCAGCTTATTGCCTGCGTGGGGCAAACTGCAATACACTCTCCGCAGTTGATACATTCGTGGTCGCCGACGCGCTTTATATCCATCTTACAATGGCTTACGCACAGTCCGCAATCGGTACATTTTGATTTATCCAACTTTACGCCGATAAGCGCAAACTTATTGAAGAAACCGTATATCGCGCCGAGAGGGCACAGAAAGCGGCAGAAAAATCTGAAACAGAATATGCTGAGTACTATTATTGCAATCAATAAAAAGAATTTCCAGGTAAATAAGCCGCTCAGCATTGCAAAGAAGTCTGCGTTTTCGGGATGGACGAGAAGTCCTATTCCTCCGCCGAACGTTCCTGCAGGGCATATATACTTACAGAAAGTCGGAGATTGAAGCATTATCGGAATTACGATAACGAGCGCTACCAACAGAATATATTTTAAATATGTAAATACCCTTGAAACCCTATTCTTTCTAATCTTCGGAGTTTTAATTTTATACAACAGCTCCTGACCGAGCCCAACGGGACACAAGAAACCACAAATCGTTCTGCCGAGTAATATTCCGAATAAAGCCAAAATGCCCAAGACGTAATACGGGGCTGTGGTGCCGGAAGCCGCAAGAGCGTTTTGCAAAGAACCCAACGGACACGCTCCTACCGCGCCGGGACAGGAATAACAGTTGAACCCCGGAACACAGGCATATTTAGTATTGCCGGTATATATTCTGCCGTTAACAAACCCTTTTATATTGGCGTTATACAAAAGTGCGGCGTAGACTTGAATAAGCCGCCTTTTACTTGGCTTATGCCGCACGAACCAATCTTTAATTTTTATGAAAAAACTCTTGAATTTTGCTTTCATTTTAGCCAAGACCTATACATTCGGTACAAATATTGATAGCTTTGACGAGTACGTCGCGTGCACCCTCGTTAAAAATGCCGAGAATAACGAACGTTACTGCAAGAGCCGCAACCCCCACCCTTATGCCGAGCAAGGTATACTTGTTTGCAAAAAACTTATTTACTGCCGCTATCGCAGCGTTGGGTTTAATATCGGCTTGAATTACGGGATTACCCTTATAGGACGACATCATACGCTTTATCGTGCTAATTTCGCGGATTTGGCTTTCCCTTTCGTACAACGTTATCCAAACGCAGCTTATAAGCGCGACAGACACGCAAGGAAGAACCCACAGCATCATATTGAGCATTGCGTCGTTTGCAGTCAAGCCCTTGAAATTAGCGGGCTGCAACAAATAAACGGCGCTTGCTACGGCACAGGCAAAACAGACTGCCGTACAGATTATATATGCAACAAGGCGGTTTCGCTTTTCGTCGCGCAGTTGCTTCATTTCGCCGTCGTACTTCTCTCCGCCGCCTGCGGGAATGCGAGTGCTTAAACGCCTTAATGTTGCATCTTCCTGAGGGATTTTATCGGGTTTTTCGTCATAGGTATAGACAAGCGATAAAACGAAGCCCGCAATTATCGCCGCAATCCAAATATAGAATACTATCGATACGGGGAAAAGGCGGGCAGCGACGATTTCTCTTGAATACGCACCCTGCTCCCAGTTGCCGTCGGATAAAATACCCACCGCAGCAGCTATGAAAAGCGTGCCCAAAACCGCCGTGAATACGCTTAAAAATACGCCGTAAAAGTAACGGATTCTTTTTGCTTTCACCTCTTTACCTCCCGTTTTTTATATTTTACATTATTATAATAAAAAGGGCGTATATAGTCAAGTATTTTCATATTTCGGCGGGGTGTTAAATTTTGGGTTAATACTTTTAAAATATAGCGGCGGAGTTGCCTATTTGGCAACTCCGCCGTAATTCCTTACCGTATTTTTATTCTTCCCAGTCGCATACAAGACGGGGCAATTCGCCGTCTACGGCTACCCAAGCCGTCCAACCGTCGAAAGTTGCCGCTGTTTTGATCTGCTCTTCCGTCTTGAATGCGGAAGCGTACTTATCTGCGGAGAATCCGTCACCCGGAGCCGCGTGTACAGGCGAACTTACAGCATCTTTAAACGCTATACAATTTTTTACTTCGCCGCCAATCCAACGGGCTACCATAATGCGAGGATTACTGTTAGCGCTCGAATTAGGTGCCACGTCGCCAAGTCCAACGTTAAATACGCAATTTTCTATAACGCCACCGCCGAATTTAGCGCCTATTGAACCGATATACGCTTCGTTACCCGTACCCCTTGCGCTAATCGTACCTTCAAAATAGCAGTTACGAATCGATGCGCTACCGTCAATTTGACGTATTAAGCCGCCGTACATAAACGAATTGCTTCCGTTAATATCAAAACCTATGAAATTAACATTTTCCACAACCGTCAAGCCTACCAGAATTGAGATAAATCCAGCTTCACGGTCTGTAAAGTTCGTCTTGATATTTTTAATTGAATATCCCCTGCCGTCCAGATGTACGCTATCCATATTACCCAAATAATTTGACGTAATTTCTATATCCGCAAAATCCAAATCATTTGCAAGATACCAGTTCGTTCCGGGGACTGTAATAGTCTTCAATGTATCGGGTGTGTCGACGGGTCTCCAAGAGCCTTGTGCCGTGAACGCGTTTACTTCACAGGTTACAGTATAATCTATTCCGTCTACCGTTCTAGTTGCGGTTATCGTCGCTTTACCTACTGCCGAAGTCGTAAGTTTACCCGTGTACTTACCGTCAGAAAATCCGCCAACGACCGAAATTGCCGAAGGATTGGATGAAGTCCAAACCACGTCGCTTGCCGCAGGTGAAGCGGGCATCGGGTCAAGAGTAACTTCCAAAGTCCAAGCGTTGCCGCTTCCACCCACGTGAAGGGAACGTTTTTCAACGTTGATGCTTATTGCAACTTTGGCTTCGACAACGGTTATTTCAACCTCTTCGTAAACCGCGGTTACGTCGTCGTAAGAGATTGACGAGGTTACGCGCACGGTCGCCGTACCTTCGCCCGTTGCGGTTACTTTGCCGTTTTCAATCGAAACCACGTCGCTGCCGCTTACAACCGAAAGGGTAAGTTCACCCTTGCTTGCTTCGGCTATTTCCGAAACGCTGAGTATACCGCCCGTGAACAGGTTGAAGTTTTGAGCTTTAAGCTCGATTTCTACGGGTACATAGGTTACGGTTACGATGCAGGTTGCCGTCGTATGATTGCCGTTGCCGTCGTCGTCCTTAGACGTTGCCGTAATGGTTGCGGTGCCGTCCGCACCGTGGGTGGTCACTTTGCCGTTTTCATCAACCGTTGCCACGCTTTCGTTATCGGAAGTCCAGGTTACGCCGCTGTCCGAATTGCCGACGGTTACTGTAAGGGTTGCGGTATCGTCGCGATCAAGCGAAAGCGACGTTTCGGAAATTTCTACGGTAATTACTATCGTAGTTTTAACTTCTATGGTGATACTGTCAAACTTCGTGGGATCGTTTTCGGAACGGACGGTGATCGTTACTGTACCTGCTCCCACAGCGGTTACGAGTCCGTCGGTAACGGTTGCAACGCTGCTGTCAGAGGTTTCCCACTCGTATTTGCCGCAGTTCACCGTTGCGTTTAATTGCTTTGCGCCGTTAAGTTTAAGCTCTGAAATCTTATCCTCGTTGTTGATTGAAATTTCAATTGCAGTTACAGTTACGGTGCAGGTTGCAAAGACGGTTTCGTCGTTTACCGATACGGCCTTAACAGTGACGGTCCCGTCCTTAACCGCCGTTATAACGCCGTTTGCAACCGTTGCAATCTTGGTATCGCTTGAAATCCACTTGATTGCGCGCTCTTCTTCGGTAAGCTCGGTAGGGGTTACCGTTGCTGTAAGCGTTTCGGTTTCTCCTACGAAAAGCTCAGCGGTCGTTTTGTCAAGCTTAATTTTTAAGGGTTCGGTTACGAGTGCGCCCTTTAATACGGGAAGCTGCCCGTCGATAATTACCCAGCCCTCATCCCAGCTTTCGTCAAAGGTCGAAGCCGATTTAAGCTGAGCTTCGGTTTTTTCGGTTGCGCCGTTGGTAGCCGAATACGTACCTTTACCTTTAAGAAGGAATATATTCTCTACGTTGCCGTTACCGGGTTTCTCAAACCACGCGGGGAACTTTTGCCCGCTTGCGCCGTTTTCACAGGTTACCTTTAAAATTATATTCCTTACAGTACCGTTATTGTTGTGGTGAACGAGGGCGCATTGATTTGCGGAGCCCGAGAAAGTTATATCGAGGATACAGTTCTCAACGGTTCCGTCCGCTGCGCCTATCCACGTGCCGAACAAGCCGTCAAAGTTGCCGTTACCGTTAAGCACGCAGGATATTTCGATATTCCTCATATAGCCCTGGAACTGCGTGAACAGTTTAGGCGTACTGAAATTGCTTACTTTATAGCCCAAGCCGTTTATTTTTGCAAACTCGTTAAGCGTATTTACCGTTTCGCCGCCCATATCGATATCATTGACGATGAAGTACGTGCCGTTGCCGATATTCTTGAACTGTGCGGGCGTGGACACTTCGGTTGCGCCTGCGGGTTTGTCGTAGACTTGAATTACCATCGTAGCGGTCTTATCTCCGACTTTTGCGGTAATGGTAGTTTTACCTACCGCAATGCCGTTTACAGTGCCGCTTGCATCAACAGTTGCAAAGTGAGGATTGCTCGAAGTCCAGTTTACCGTGCCGCCCAAAGCTTTGAAATCAATTTTGTACGTGCCGCCGACACTTACGGAGCGCGCACGAAGCGCAAGCTCTATATAACCGTCGCCGTATACCGTGATGGTAACGCTGTCCGTTGCAATTTTGCCGTTTTCGGTCGTAAAGGTTGCGGTTATGGTAACTTCGCCTTCGCCTTTTGCGGTTACTTTGCCACTATCGTCAACGCTCGCTACGCCGCTGTCCGAAGAAGACCAGCTTACCGAGCCGTCGTCTCTATTCACTCTGGTAGTCAGAGTTAAAGAATTATTTATCTTTAAGCCTTCCGAAACAGCCGACTTATTAGTTATTTCAACTATAGGTTCGGGTTGAGTGTCGGGAAGCTCAACCGTTATCGTGCAGCTTGCAAACTTCGTGTCGTCCTTGACGGAGGTTGCGGTTATCACAGCTATGCCCTCGCCGACAGCCGTTACGGAACCGTTTTGGTCAACGGTTGCAACGTCTTCGTTATCCGACGACCAAATTACGCCTTTGTCTGCTACGGGAAGCTTAGTCGGCTTTACGGTCGCAACGAGGTCCAAGAAACTGCCTTTATAAATAGTTTCAGCCGTCGTGTTGAGAACAACTCTGAGTTCGCCGATATTGCCGCCGTTCTTCAATACGGGGATTTCACCGTCTTCTATTTGCCATACGGTCCCGTCCCAATCAGCATACAGCGAAGCCTGTTTAAGTTCTGCTTCGGTCTTGGATTGCGGTCCGAATACCTGCGCAACTTTGCCTTCCAAAACCGCACAGTAGGAATTGCTCCAAGCGCCGTTGAGGAAACAACCCGCGTAAATATTTTCTTTGTTTAACGGATTTCTGACGAGCATAATTACGTTGTTTATAACGCTTGATCGGTCGGTATGGTGCGCAATAGTCGCCATATTGTTTTCGTTTACCGTAATATCGAAACGACAATTTTCGACTTTACCCAAAACGAATTGTCCGAAAAGTCCGTTGAACTCCGCGCCGCGCCCAGAAGTACAGGTTATGGCAAGATTTCTTACCGTGCCCTTTCTGTCAACGCCTCCGAAAAGACCGTTGCATGAGAAGTTCATAATCTCGTAACCTCTGCCGTCGAACGTGCCGTTGAAGTTGCCCATAGAGCTGTTCAACGTTGCGCCGTCGAAGTCGATATCGCCGGTAAGGTACATATTTTTATTTTCGTTGCCAGATTTGAAAGCCGCAACGAGCGAAGCTTTATCCGAAATAACGAGCCAATCGGCATAGGGGTCGGGTACGTTTACTGTGCATTCCGCAGTGCAATCGGGGTCTTTTACACTCGTTGCGACTATAACCGCAGTACCGTAGATATCGCCGAGAGAGGTTACAACGCCGTTTTCGTCAACGGATACGACGGTTTCTCCAGATTTAACGGACCAAGTGACTTTTGCGTCGTCGTCCTGCTGTTCGGGGGTTATCGTTGCCGTAAGAGCAAGTGAAGATTTAGGCTGAAGGGTGAGCGTATCTTCCACCTCGACGCCCTCGTTAAATATCGTTACAGTTAAAATTTCTTCCTTGACTTTTACGACGCACAGGGCGCTTGCGGAAGCGTAACTTGCCGTAATAGTTGCTTCACCTTTAGCGACTGCGGTTACCAAGCCCTCTTCGCTTACCGTTACCGCATCCTCGTTATCCGAATACCATTCAACGTCGCCGTTGGAATCCGCTTCAAGCTGGAATGTGTTTTGCCCTTCTTCCAAGGTGAGCAAGACCATTTCTTTATTTAAAACTACATAAGGGTCGGTAACTATTACCGTACAGGTTGCGGAAGCGTTACCGCCCGAAACGGTAATTTTTGCAACGCCGCCCGAAACCGCCGTAATAAGCCCTGTTGGGGATACTGTTGCAACGGAAGGATTTGATGACGTATAAGTCAGCGACGACGTTACATTGGTCTCAACGGACAGCGTTGTCGTAGTGCCCGCAAGCAAGCTTACACTTGTTTTATCAAGATTGATATACGCGCCCGGTTTGACGGTCACGGCGCAAATCGCCAAGTTTGCGCCCGCTTTTACCGTAATTACCGCAGCGCCTGCACCAACGCCTTTTACCGTTGCCTTGTTCGCGCTTGAACCGACGGATACGGTTGCAACGGAAGAATTGGAAGACGCCCACTCGGGCGTTTCGTTCACGTTGGCAATCGTAAGCGTTAAAACTTCAACGTTGCCACCTGCGGTGAGGTCCACGCTTGTTTTATCAAGCGTGAATACGGGGTCGGTAACCTGCTCTTCCGTTGAGCAGGCTGCGAACATAGCCGGAATAAGCAAAACCGACATTATAGCGGCTAATATCCTCAGCATCTTTTTCATGATAAAATTTCTCCTTACCTTATCACTATGCAGCTTTTCCCTGGTTAGTATTGCGGCGTTCACGGATAATTTCGTGCGGCCACTTAATTTTGAATTTACGAACGACGATATCTAATAGAAACAGAACGATACTTAATATTAAAAACGTAAGTTGCGGGTTAAACGTACTACGCGTTACCTCATTCTGTCTTCCGAACAGATTCTCCGCAGAGAACAACACTGAACCGTTGCCGTTTTCCGCTACGCTTTCAAGGAAACGGAAACACTCGGTATCGTCGGCAAACGCGGAATATTCCGCCGAATAAGATAATACCGTGTATACTGAAGTTTCCGTCGTCTCCCCCGCGCCGCTTTTCGTTATCTTAATCTCGTAAATGCCGACCGTACGGGTATCGAAAACGCCCGCATAGAGGTTGCCCGTCTGCTTTTCAAGGTTAATTTGGGAAATTTGCCCGTCGGGTGAAATAAGCTGCGCCGTTACGGTTTGACCTTCCGCCGTATCAGTGTAGACGCGGATTTCAGACGTGAAGTTGACGTTGGTTATTTCCGCCTTTATCTCTGCATAGATCTGGTTCGTTTCCGTTGGCAAAAGACTGCCTACGGAATTTATTATGAATTTTTTGCCGTTGTCGTCGGATAAAAACTTGTCAGACCACTTACCGCTTAAATCGCTCATAAAGCTGCCGACCCTGCCCGCACCGCGCTGCCACTCGGCGTAAATGGGGTTACCTTCATAGCCTAGCACCATTATAGCGCCGTCTTTCATTCTCGTGCCGTAGAAGCCGCCGAGCTCGGGAAGCTCGGTAATGCCCGAAACCGCCGCAGCGGTAATACTGGTTATTTTCGGCGTTACTTTAATTTCGTTTTCATACTGGCTTGCGGCAACGGTGGTTTCCTCCACCATTATTCTTTTAAGCTCCGTCTCACGCGAGACGTTGTAAAATCGCCCGCCGCCGCGCTCAGCCATTTCCTCTGCAGTTTCAGTGGATACGTCGGAGCCCAACGCTATCGTTGAAAGAGTTACGTCCATACGCGCTATTCTATCAATTTCATTCATAAAGTTGGCTTCGCTGTCCCCTACCGGCACACCGTCGGTAAGGAAAATGATATGTTTCATTTCGGTTTCTTTGAAACCTAAAAACATACCTTCCGCGGCTTTAAGCGCGTTGGTGTAATGGGTTCCCTGTTCCGATATCTTAATTCCCTCCCTTATCTGACGTATAATAGACTCCTTACGAGATAAGGGTGACATTTCCACAAGCCGCGTTGCTTTATTATTGAAGGTTACTACGCCGACGTAATCGTCTGGCCCCAACGCTTCAACACTGGCAATTGCAGCTTCTTTTGCAAGGTCTATTCGCTGTGACGAGCTGCCGGAAGGAATTTCCTTCATACTGGTGGAACAGTCGATTACGAGTATAAGTCCCAGAGTTCTTGCCTCGGTATTGGCAATGACGGGCAGCAGCTCCTGATATTTAGTGCCCTCCATATCCTCTTGCTTATAAGCTTTGTCGCCGCCGACCGTATAGAAACCGCCGCCGTAGATTTCAACGTACTCGGTTAAAATATCGTCAAACCCTGCGGGAAGGTCGGCGTTGGCAACGTTTGCAAACACGACCTCGTCATACCTGCACAACTCTTCAAGCGTTTTAGGCAATCCGTCAAGAGTTATTTTCGTAATGTCGTATTCGCCGCTTAAAATACTTTCTAACCGTGCGGTTTCGTTGCCCGTACCGTCGACTAGCAAAACTTTATTGGAGGACTCTACATCGATATAAGAATAATATACGTTGTTTTGCGAAAGGGTATCGTTTTCCGCCGTAACTTCCGCGCGGAATTCGTGGAATTTTGGAGTTACTAAAGTGTAATTGAATTGGCAGTGCTCCGTTCCTCCGCCGAGCACTACTTCCTGTCTGTCGTAATATTCGCCGTTATCGTAGAGCGTAACAATGGCGGAGCCTGCGGAAGCGCTTTGCAATTCTACGGTGATTTGAGACGTTTCTCCGACGGCAATTCTTTGCGGCACTTCCAGCGAATTTATCTGCACTTCGCTTTTATAGCCCTTAGGCGAGAAGCATACTGTATCCACACGCGTGCCGCCGTCTGCAAGAGTTTTAACTACGGCAAGCGCGTTACCGTCGGTCTGCAAGCCGTCCGAAAGCACGATTATGCGCCCCGAAGAAGGGTCGGCAAGCTTATCACGGGCAAATAAAAGCGCCGTAGATATATCCGAAGCGTTTCCCTCGGGCTTGTCGGTTTCAGACTTTGCAATATAGTTTTCGTAAGCCTGTGCGCCGTTGCCGTTTAACTCTGCAGCGTAGACCTGTCCGTTAGCAAATGTTACTATGCCTAAGCGGTAGCCCTCCTCGCTTTCGTCGACTATATCCCGAATGAACGAATTCATATCGTCTTCGGACGCCTTGTTGCTGTCCGAAACGTCAACGAGCAAAATTACGTCGTTTTTGATGGATACGCTCGTGTACTCGAAGTTCATTCCGCAGAGCATAAATACGCACAACAATAATATCACGGAGTGTAACACTAGGGACACGACGCGGCTAGTGGTTCTTCTGTGCTGCTTTGGAAGTCTGAAATAAGGCCAGAGCATCAGAGCGAACGCAGGTATAAGCAAAAACAGGAGCCATGGAATTTTAAAACTTACGCTGAGCGCACAAAAGGCGTTAATACTGTTCACGATATTGTAACCCCCATTCCACGCAGACGAGCGCTAAAAGCACAGCGGCAAAATAAACGTAAATATCCATAGTGTCGTTCTCGATTTCGGTATCGGTACCGACGCTTGATATGACTATGGGATTTACGAGCATATCTCCCGTAAAATTGAATAGGCTTTCGTTTTCGGGCAAACGCACGAAGTAGCTATCCTCAACCACTCTGCCCGACGCAAGAGTTTGCGTAACCGTAAAAGCGCCCGCTTGTGTTGCATCTAAAACTACGGGGAATTCCGTGTAATCGGTCTTTTCCTCTTCGCCCGATGCGTATTTGGCGCTGATTGACACGATTTCGGCGTCAGCTTTAGTGTTCACGGTTACTAAGTCGCCTACGTTATATAAGGTATTATCGACGGTATGAGCCATCGAATAGCTGCAAAGATTGTTTATCAACAAAGGGAAATCGACTAATAGCACGGGGAGCGTCGACATATGCAGGTCGAACGCAAGCACAACGGTTTTAACGCCGCCAATATCTCTTGCAAGCAAAACGGGATCGCCGTTGCACTTTAATATGCTTTCGTACCCCGCATAGCTTACCGCACGGGAATACTCCGTCGCTTTCATCGAAGAAACGGACACGCCGTTCATTATCTTTTTGTAAGTTTCGCCGCTTACGTTATCAGCGGTGAGCGCGTAATTTCCGCTACGCGTACCGTTAAATGAAATACCCCACTTGGAAACAGGAAGGTCACGGGGCGGGTTAATGAGCCAAACCGTGCCGTCCGTAGGTATTTTTTCGGGATAAGTACCATCGTAAATATACAGGTCGTAACCGCTCGTCTTTGCAGGAGCGGGATCCTTGGTCTCCTCCGTGTCTTGCTCGGGTTTCGTTACCAAATCGACCTGACATCTTTCAACGGAGTGCAACGCACTGTATAAAAAGCCAGGGTCAACGCTGTCAAGCTGAACTTTGAACTTAGACGTATTTGCTCTGTAAATGTAAAACTCGTTGTCGTAAACAAAACTGTCGTCCGCAACCAAATGCACGTCCGCACTATCGTATTCGTTTATATCAAGAGCGTCCCATACGACGGACACAGTTTCATCCGCTTCGCATTGCGCAAGCTTGGGAAGCCGAGCTTTGCCGTCAACGTTGAGGTTTACCGCAATTTCGGCAGACCTGCCGTAGCTTGCTACCTTTGCGGTAAAGATATATCTCCCTTTCTCTCTCTTGGCGGAAAAATCAAGGACTGCGGCGTTCCACTCTGAGCGCGCCATATTTACCACCGTAACCTTGCCCGCGTCCGCATAGTCGCAGTCGGTATAAAGGTAAACATCTGCCTGAGGGTTTTCTTTCAGCACTTCTTCGGCAAGAGACATGGCTTCTTCAACGTCTGAACTTGCAAAAGTACACTTAGCTTCGGAAAGCTTTTGTTTAATATAGCTTGCGGAATCGGAGCGGCGAACTACGAAAGAAGCTTCTTCCCCCGCTAAAATTACCGTGAACTTATCTCCCTCTACCGCGGTTTTTTCGGCAAGACTGCCTATTTCGGTAACGGCTCGGTCAAAACGGCTTTTGCCGCCGTCCTCGGCAAGCATTGAAGCGGACGCTTCAAGCACCACTATCTTTTCACCCGTTTTAGTAGCAAGCACAACGAGAGGCTGCGCCATCATAAAAGCCATTACTATAATAATAATTATTTGAACGACTAAAAGCAGTGAGCTTTTAAGCCACTGCAAAGGCACTTTGCGCTTTTGGTAACGCAAGGACAGTTCCCATACGTAAGTGCTGGAAACTTTTTTGTCCTGATATTTGGGTTTTAGGATATAGATGAGTATGAGTGCAGCGATAGCAATCAGACCCAACAAACCCAAAGGAAGCGCAAATTTCATCTGATAGTACCCGTTAAATACATCCGTTCAAATAAAAGCTTTTCGATAGGTTCGTCACAGGTGACCGATAAAAAGTCAACCTCACGCGAGGAGCAAAATCTTTTGATATCGTCTATAAAGTCCTTTAAAGCTTCTTTATAAGCTTTTATGTGACTTTTAGTTATTTTCATTTTAATATGTCTGTCGTCCATGGGGTCTTGCGCCTCCAAATCGACGAGACGGATTCTACCGTTGTATTCCGGATCCACCTCTTCGGGAGAAAGAACCTGAATAAGCATAACCTGTCTCTTCTGGAACAGTAGAAAGTCAACCGCCTTTTTCCAGTTGCTTTCGGTCATAAAGTCCGAAATTATGACGGTAAGACCGTTATTGGAACCGGGATGCGGGCAGTTTATTATCGCCTTTTCCAAATCAGAGCTACCTTTGAACTGCAAGGTATCGAACTTGCCTATACCGCGGAAAAAAGAGTTTTTGCCCGTAATCGTTCCGCATAAATCTTCAGCTACGTCGCCCTTTATAAGTCTTATGGACGTTCTGTCCATATTCCTTACCGAAAGGTAGCCTATTGCGGCGGCAATCCGCATAGCGTAAAGCGCTTTGTTCTCATCCGCTTTCTGCATGGAAGCGGAGCAGTCCAAAAACGTCTGGATATGCATCTGACGTTCGTCAACAAACAGTTTTATGAAATATTTTTCAAAACGGCTGTACAAATTCCAGTCGATACGGCGGATGTCGTCGCCAAGAACGTATTCGCGGTAATCTGCAAACTCCACGGTCGAGCCGTGGAAGTGCGTTTGGTGATTGCCGCCGAAGTAGCCCTGCATATTCGTGCGGACGTAGAGCGCCGCCGCTTCGAGCCTATTCAGGAATTTGTCGTCAATGACCTTTCCCATCTTTATTTTTTCTTACCGCCGAACAAACCGCGCTTTGCGGGCTTTTCGGAAGTTTCTCCGTCCGTCGCCGTCTTTTCGACGGGGTCGTTATTTTCCGCAGGCTTTTCCTTAGGAGTATCTTTTACGGGTTCCGAGCCCGTTTTTAGCTCGCGGATAATCTCGTTTACTATATCGTCTGCCGACACGTTATCCGTAACGGCTTCAAAAGTGAGCTTAATTCTGTGACGAAGCACAGGGCAAGCCAAGGCGTTCAAATCGTTATAAGAAACGTTATAGCGTCCGTTCATAAGCGCGCGCACCTTTGCCGCCGATATGATTGCCTGCGCTGCACGGGGCGAAGCTCCGCAACGTATGTATTTTTTAGTTATCTTGGCGGCGTGCTCGCTTTCGGGCTGGGTTGCAAGGGTAAGTTTGAGCGCGTAAGTCATAACCTCCTTGGCGACGGGGATTTCTTTTGCGGTGGTGCGCATATTTAAAAGCTGCTCCGCATTGCAAGCCGCGTCCGCGGTTTCGTCCATAGTGACCTGCGTCATTCCGACTATCTGTCCGAGCTCTTCAAGATTGGGGTAAGTTACCAAAAGCTTGAACATAAACCTATCCATCTGCGCTTCGGGCAGGGGATAGGTTCCGTCCTGCTCTATGGGGTTTTGGGTTGCAAGTACGAAGAACGGCTCTTCAAGCTTTCGGGATACGCCCATAACAGTAACTTTGTGTTCCTGCATGGCTTCGAGAAGCGCAGACTGCGTTTTGGGAGTTGCGCGGTTGATTTCGTCCGCAAGGATAATGTTGCTGAAAATTGGTCCTTTCTGGAATTGGAACTGCGAGTTGCCCTTTTCGTCCTTTACTATTATGTTGGTACCCGTCACGTCCGCAGGCATAAGATCGGGGGTAAACTGGATACGGGAAAACGGAAGGTCGAAAACGCGCCCCAAAGTACGCACGAGCCTAGTTTTACCAACGCCGGGCACGCCTTCCAACAGGACGTTGCCGCCGGCTATCATTGCAATGACGGTGTATTCCACCACCTCTTTCTGCCCTATGACGTCGCGCCCGATTTCTTCGTATATCTTTTTACACTGTGCGCTGAATTGCTGTAAATCCTTTTCCTGAACCATTTTTATCTCCCTCTGTTAATTAATTTAAAAGACCTATATAGTTTTCTATAATCCGACGTTCTTCGTCCGTCAGATTTCCGCTTGCCAAAAGCTCAAGCGCCTTCTTGTAATATTCGTCGTAAACGTCAATATAGGGCGTTTTGCCATCGATAACTGAGTCGTATACGATTTCACCGTCGGCGGAAGGATGAGAGGGCTTATTCGCCTCAGCTTCTTCCTCATCCTCGTCTTTTTTATCGTCCTCTTCATCTTTTGGCGGCGCCGTTTCCTGACCGAGATTAGTCATCGCGTCGTCCATCGTGTCCTGAATATCTTTATCTAGCTCGTCAACGTCGTCCTTATTGTCTTTAATGGCGTCAAGCGCGTCTTTTATAGCGTCCTGCACTTCCTGATTGACTTCTGCGTCAGACTTAGGCTCTTCACCTTCTTCTTCGGGAGGAGGCGGTATAGCTTTTAGGAAAGCTTCCGCAAGCTTTTCAAGCGCTTCGGCAAGCTCTTCGTCCACCGCTTCCGCATCGTCTATCGACTGCAAGATGTCCTCTGCCGTCTGTTTCAACTGGTCGTATTTTTTCTGCCCCGCTAAAACCGCTATCGAGTTATACATATCTTCGAAAGCTTTTTCGATTTTCGTAATATCCCCCGAATCCAACGCTTCGCCAAGCATTTTAGTAGTGTCGTGCTGCTGCAACTGATAGGGAATATCGTTCTCTAAAATCTTGTGTATTTTTTGCGCGGTTTCAGATATCTTTGCAATTTTAACTTCCGTGGTATCAGTCGGTTTAAGGCTTTCCTCCAAATCGTCAACCATACCGTTGAGTTTATCGCGCAAAGAAGTCTGTATTTTTGCGTCCGCGATAATCTTGCGGAGATCTTCAAGCATTTGCTTAATTATCTTGTCTTCTTCCGAAAGCTCGGGGGCTTGACCCGCCGCGGCTTCTTTTTCAGCTTCTTGCCGCTTATACTCCTCCGCCTTTACGGTGGAAAAAGACATCATTAAAATTGCCGCGCAAGCGATTGCCGCCATAAACGAAGCAAGTATTATGAATACTTTAGTCTTTGCAAACTTCATTCTTTTGGGCGTAACGCTTTGAAGAATAGCCGCCGTATCCTGTCTTTGCATTTGGGCAATCAAGTTGTCGCTGTCGGCGAACTCAATCATAGTTATAACGCGCTCGTCAAGACCCATTCCGTCCACGCGGGAAGCCGTTTTATCGAGCGTGGTGCGGAATATCTTAAAATAAAACAGCACGGAGAAACCGACCGTTGCGGCAGCCCATACGCCAAGCGCTATCCATATCGCGTTAAATTTTGTTGCAAAAGATATTATGCTGACGAGTATGCAAAGCATAAAGCCCGCAATGAGCGCTAATACAAGCGACTTTACAATCGCTTCTAACGTCAGTTTTCTTTGGTAGCCCTTTAAAAGTTTTTCTTCACGTGTTAAAGTGCGCTTTTTCATTTTTGCCATTTCGTCCTCTTGCTCCTTATCAATTAAAAAGTATACGCTTTGCTTGCGGAAACTTTGGTTTTAGCGGAAGGGATAAATTCGTTTTTATTATCCTCGAAATTGAACGAGAAACCGAACGTACCGCCGCTTACCACTCTATCATTATCTGCCGCGACCTGTCTTAAAACGCCTTGAACGTGACTCGCGGCTATTTCGTGACCGAGCAGCGTTACCGACAACTCTCCGCGCCCCGCGTACTCTCCGTCTATATAAACGTTGAGCCAAAGCGTAACTTTATCCGCAATTTCGCTAAGACTGTCGGCGTTATAAAATTCAAGTACGGGATTAATCATATTGCGTTCGTTCTGAAGAACGATGAGCGCGTCAACCGTATGTCCGGAGAAAATAACGTTGGGGTCCGATATGGGTATTTGTTTATATCCCTTTTTGTCAAAGACGGTCTGCGCGGCGTTCCAACGGGTAAATGCTTCCTTAACCTCGGGAAGGTCGTGGGAATCCCACGCAAGCGCGTTATATGCTCTGCTTGCCGCATCGAGAACGTCGAACCACGAGATATCCACGTTTTCGATATCCGTACCCACTTGATTTGCCGCCGCGATAAATTGCTGCACTCTTTCAGCTTCCGCCACGGCGAACAGCGCGTCGAATTTTTCCCTTGCTTGCTGCAAAATCGCGTACGCTTCGGCAACTCCTTCAGCGTTCTTTGCGTTGTCGGACATATACTTATAAGCGGACTCCGCTTTCGTGACGGCGGATTCGTTTTCGAGCGTAACTTTTTCCTCTATAGGAGTGAGCGCTTCAACGAGCGCTTTGAAATTCTTTACGTCTTCCTCGTCGCGCATAACCGAATACTCGGCATACATATCGTCAAGCTTAGATTTAGCGGCGGCAACGCCCTCGTACGCCTTTACGTCCTCGTCAAAATCTTCGTAATCGTAAAGCAGATTTTCTAAAACCGTGCCGGTTTCAAGAGTCACTTCCTCTATTTCTTTCACTGCGCTTATGAATTTTTCGGCAGTTTCTTTAATCAGTTCAAGTCGCGCGGCTTCTTCAAGCTCCGCAACCTTAGCATCGGCTTCCTTAAGCTTTAGGTAAGCGTCGATAACTTCGGTTTTCTGTTTGCTTTCGTCTTTAAGCTGAACGTACTTTTCAAACAAACCGTCGATAGCTTCCCTGTCCTCGGTTTTAAGTTTAACCGGCAGTTCGTTTACTGCGTTTATAAAATTCGTAACAAGTTTTTCTTCACGCGCGATTTCCGCTTGTTTGTCTGCTTCGGCTTTTACCACGTCGTACTTGGATTTAAGTCCGTCAAGACGGGTCTTGGATGCAGCAACCTCGGCGTTGCCTTTCTCATCGGCGTTCAGATAGTCGTAAACAAGTAGCGCCGCTTCTATTTTATAGCCGGAATCGACGGTGACGGGTTCCTGTATCTGCGCTACGATATTGATAAAAGTTTGCGTGTTCTGCGTAATAAGCGGCTTCGTTTCTTCTTCGCCTTCGCTACACGCGCCGCAAAGACACGCTGTTATACATATCATTATAGACGCAAGCACATGTATGAACTTTTTCACCTGATTTGCCCCCTTAAGTAACCATTAAAAATATTTGCGTTTGTTTGCAAACGCAAAAGGGATATCCCTTTTTTGATAATATATAGTTAACCTTATATATTATCTCACTTTTATCAAGCTTTGTCAATAAAAATTGATAAATATTTTCTAAACGTGATGCATTGTAACATATTTACACTGGTATTTTATGTTACTAATTAAAAATATTTTAATAATTTTAACAACTTTATTGACTTTGCAAAAGTTTTAATGATACTATAATTATAGACTACTCTAAATTAAGGAGATAACGATAATGAAATGTACAAGGCTTAAAACCGCTTTATTGGCGGTAGTGCTTGCGTTCGTTTTGGCTTGCGCGCCCTTAATGTCCGCTTGCGATAACAGCGGCGGAAACGGCAATGTGACGATAACCTACGTGACGGGCATTGACGGATTGACGGTTAATCCTGTAACCGCAAAGGCGGGAAGCAAGATTTACCCCCCCGCAGACCCTGTGCGCGAAGGCTACCGCTTTGAGTACTGGGAGGCGAACGGGCAAGAGTTCGTTTTTGACGTTATGCCCGAAAACGATACGACGCTTACCGCAAAATGGAGCAAGCTGTACTCATTGACATTCGTGACGGCAGCCGACGCCGAAACAGTCCAAAGCGCGACTTACGCGGCGGGCGACGCTTTGGATTTGCCGGAAACGGTATCGCGCCCGCACTATAAATTTACGGGCTGGACGGATAACGGCGCACCCTTTACCTCCACAGTAATGCCCGATAAAGACCTTACCCTTACGGCAAGCTGGGCGAAAGCAATAACTTTAACTTTCAGCACGGGCGTAAACGGTATAACAGTTGAGCCGCTCGTAGAAGTTGCAGGCGGAGCCATTACCCCGCCCGTCGTACACAGGCAGGGTTATTACCTGAATTATTGGAAGCTCAACGGACAAAAGTTCGATTTTAAGGTTATGCCCGACAAGGACGCGACTTTAACTGCGGTATGGGAAAAGCTTACTAACCTGCCCGCAATATTTATTGATTTAGACAACGTTCCGTTAAGTTCGGTAAACCGCAAAGATTACGTGCCCAGCACCGTTACCGTTACCAACACCGAGGACGATTATCTTTTAAATTCGGTAGTTGCGGAATTCAGGGGACGCGGAAACGGTTCCTGGACGGACATTGATTTTTCGGCTGATCCCATAGGCAAAAGAGGTTATAAGATTAAGTTCGATAAAAAACAGTCGCTTTTCGGGAGGACTGCCAACAAACATTGGGTGTTAATAGCATGCTCGAACTTTAACGATAACACTATGTACCACAATTATCTTGCTTATAATATGGCAAGCGAAGTGTTCACAGATATCGAATACTCCACCACCGCGCGTTGGTTGGATTTATACGTGAACGGCGAGTACCGCGGCGTATATCTTTTGTGCGAACACGTGCGCGTAGGAAAAGGCAGAGTCGATATTGACTCAGAATATACCACTGCGCCCGAGCATAACGGTTTCCTCGTCGAGTACGACGCTTACGGCGACCAGCCGAATGCAGACAAAGGCGAAACCTCTTTTGAAGAAGGCATAAATTATTTCAGAGTCGCAGGACTTAAATATCCCTTCACAGTTAAATCTCCCGACCCCGAGGACTATTTGGAAGACGGCATAAGCAAGGCGGAATACCAGCAACAGGTTGCGTATATTAAAAATTACGTGACGCGCGTGTACAACGCGGCGCTTTCAAAGGATTACAACACGTTTAAGGAGCTTGCCGACGCAAATTCGTTTGTGGATATGTATATCCTGCACGAGCTCTTTAAGAATTCTGATACCGGATACAGTTCCTTCTTCCTCTATAAAAAGCCTGACGGCAAACTGTATGCCGGTCCTCCTTGGGACTTCGACGCAACTACGAACGTATCGCGCGGAGACGGCAGCCCCGAGGGAATTTACGTAGCGGGTTCCGTTCAGACGGAATCTGCGCACACGGCAAGCGAGCTTTATATAACGCTTTACAATGAAGTCCCCGCTTTCAAGAGCGCGGTAAAAGCGCGTTGGAAGTTGCTTTCTCCCAAGATAACGGCGTTTTTGAACGAAAGAATGAACGAAGAAGTTTACGCAACAAACAGAGCTGCAATGGGCAAGAATTATGCAAAATGGAACAAGAAAACGCAGTCAGCCGCCGAAAACGACTGGGTAAACGACAGCAAGCTTCTTAGAAAATGGTTTGCCGACCGCATAGCTTGGCTTGATAAAGAATGGGCTTAATACAAAACAAAAAAGCGTCCCTCTTGCGAGGGACGCTTTTTACTCTATTATATAATAATTATTGGTTTTACGCCGTCATTATTGCGCGCAAAGCGTCGATTTCAGACTTCTGTACGCCGACGGTATGTATAAGACAATATTCGATTTTCTCGCTTAAAGTGGCGCCTTGACTTTTCTTTATCGTGTCAACGTAGGGTTTTATATTGGTAAGGCTTCTCGGCCCGCCTATATTGCCGAAGTTGGAAAACAGATAGTCGCGATACAAGTCCTCTTCCGCCACTCCCGACAAGCCGTTTATAAGAAACGCGAAGAAACCCGTTCTGTCCGTGCCTATGTCACAGTGGAACGCAAGCGGATAATTGCTTTCGTCGGCAAGCAGTGTAAAAAACCGTTTGATAGACGGATGAAATTTAGTATCGGTCAGGCAGTTGCTGCCCATAGCCCCCTCCATCGGAATATTAACGTATTTTACGTCGTCGCCAAGGGGACTTGAAGTTATTCCGCCCGTTTCGTTATTTTCTTTAAGACGCAAATCAATCTCGGTCTTTACGCCGAGTACGTCTTTCATTTCCTTTATACCTTTATCGGTTATTTCGATATTAACGTCCGTGCGCTTGCTTTCGTTGAGTCTGCCGCAACGGTAAATCATACCCTGTTTTACCTTGCCGCCGCCTACCGTTTCCCAACCGCCCAAGTCGCGGGCGTTGGTTATTCCGTCGACATATAAGTTGCGGGGCGCAGCCGCCGACGTGGTGAACAGCGAAACCGAAGAAGTACTCTTCTGCCCGCCCTCCAAATCCGCGGTAACCCGCCAGAAATACAGCGAGCCCAACAAGAGATTGTAAACGTCTATTTGCGTTTCGTCGGTTTCATACTTCACGCTTTCGGAAAAGTCTTCAGTAAGGGATAGCTCCAACGTATAGTTTTCCGTCAAAGCCGCAGCGCCGTTATTTTCCGCCGACCACGAGAAAGTTACGGCTTGCGGGCGGCTTAATTCTTCCGTGCCCTTTGCACTTATTTTCGTATAATCGCCGTCTAAATAATTGCGTTGCTCCGCAGTATGGCATCTTACGTCCGCGCCAACATTTATAAGATTCCATTCAAGGTTTACTTGATTGTCACACGCGCACACAAGAAACAGTGCGCACGTTACCATACATATTGCGGAAAAAGCTTTACTTTTAGTTCCCACCGTTTTGTCCCCTTAAATTATAGACTGTTTTTATAATCGGTTCCCCAGACGGACATTGCATCCAAAATGGGCTTTAAGGTTTTTCCGAGAGCCGTCAGCGAATACTCAACCCGCGGCGGGACCTCGGCAAAGACTTTTCTTTCAATGAGTCCGTTGTCCTCCAACGCGCGCAAGTCGTCGGTTAAAACTTTTTTACTTATCCCTGAAATCGACTTTAAAAAATCGGTGAACCGTTGCTTATCGTTAAAATTTAAATTGCGTATTATAAGAAGCTTCCATTTGTTGCCGATAAGCTGCACCGTGGTTGCAACGGGGCATTCGGGTAATTCTTCTCTCGTCAGCATACTCCACCTCTCTTTATTTCAGCATACCACAAATAAAATGCCGTGTCAATAGTTCAAAAAATAAACAAAGTTACAAATCTATTATCAAATAATAAAAAAGTAACGGTCTTGCAACGGTTTATTTGCTTTGCTATACTTTGGGTATAAATTAAATTTCGGAGGATTTATTTATGAACAATTTTAATAAAATCAGCGTTGCTGGAGAGGCAAGAACCGAGCTTCACGATCTACTAAACCTTACGGGAGCGGAAGTAAGCGTTAACGCCTTGCCCGCGGGCGCAAGCGTGCCGTTCGTTCATTCACACAAGGAAAACGAAGAAATTTATGCCGTTCTTGAAGGCGAAGGCTACGCCGAGATAGACGGTGAAAACGTTGCTTTAAAAGCTGGCGATTGGTTGCGCGTATCGGCGTCTGCAAGAAGACGGTTCTTCGCTTCGACTGAAAAAGCATTAAAATATATATGTATTCAGGTTAAAGCAAATTCGCTCGGCGGATACACGATGAGCGACGCCATAGTTTAAGTCTTAAAATCTTAGCGTGCTCAATTCGGCAGAATGGAAATATGCGGGGAACCGAAATTCGATTCCCCGCATATTTTTAATTTAATTTTAAAACCAATGCCTTTTTAGGGCAAAAATTTGAACACTTGCCGCAAGCTATACACTTCCCGTAATCAATTACGGGGGCGTTGAAACCGTTTTGCGACAGCGCGCCTACGGGACAGATTTTTACCGCGGGACATGCGTGATTTTTAGGACAGTTATCGTTATTGATTACAAGTTTTTTGCTCATACGCAACTCCTATTGTTTAAAATATTATATTTTTATTTTAAGATGCAACAATGGCATTATTTACATTTAAACGAACTTTATCATTAACTAAGCAAACGCCCGTTGTCGTTCCATTCTCCGTACGTTATTCCTTGCCGTCCGCTCTCAATAAATTTTTGCAAAAAAGTTCGATTTTGTTACTTATTGATGACCGACTTAATGACTAAACCGAAATACCCCGCTAAATTGAAATTTATCGCTCGAATTTAGAAATAAACGATTCTATATTTTTATCTTGCAAAAGTTCGTAATTTTCTTCTATCGTTTCAATGGGCATATCCCACCATTTAAGTTTAATCAGCCGTTCAATCGTGCTGTCGTTAAATCGTCTTTTAATCACTCTTGCAGGATTACCTACCGCTATGGAATACGGCGGAATATCTTTTGCTACAACGGCATTCGCGCCTATGATACAACCGTCGCTCACCTTAACGCCGGGCATAAAAACTACGTTTTGCCCAATCCAAACGTCGCTTCCTATAACGGTATCACCCTTATACGGCACAATATCTTTGGGTATCGTCGGTTGATTTTCTATAAAAATTCCGAAAGGAAACGCCGAAATGCCGTTCATAGGGTGATTTGCGCCGTTCATAATGAATTCAACGCCTTTTGCAATGCTACAAAACTTACCGATAATGAGTTTGTCGCCTAAATGCGGATAAAAGTGCGTAACGTGGTTTTCGAAATCTTCTCCACCTGAATGTATATCGTCATAATAGGTATAATCACCGACGATAATATTCGGATTTGTTATCACGTTTTTTATGTAGCAAAGCGACGGAACTTTGGGTTGAGGGTGTATTTCATCTTTGTTTTTGAATAGTAATTTCATTTGAAGGCACTCCACCAAATTACTGTTTATCGCTTGATTTAAGCAAAATAATTATACAACATACAAGACAATTTTTCAACCATATAAAGCCGTAAAAAGTAAAATGGCACTGTGGCGGGCGCTTGATAAAATAAGCGAAAAAGCCGTACAGCCTAAACTGTACGGCTTGACGGCACAAAAAAACAAAGCCGACCTTCCAGCATTGTGAAAGGTTCGACTTTGTTACTGAGTGGTGACCCTGCCGGGAATCGAACCCGGGATTGAGCCTTGAGAGGGCTCCGTCTTAACCGCTTGACCACAGGGCCTTGTTCAATTGCTTAGTGATTATATCACATATATTTTTTATTGGCAAGCGAAAATTTGACGATAATTTAAAAATTTAAAACGGCAGTACCTTTTATAAGATACTGCCGTTTTTGCTGAGAATTAATTTTACGCTTCTTCAATGAAATTCAATACGAGGTAAGGCGCTTTGAGATAATCAGGATGCGCCGCATCGCCTTTGTATTGATACTTCCATACGGGGTCGTCTTTACCGATACCCAAGTAGAATACAACGTCGTCTATTCTTCTTTCAAGGTTTCTGAACGTAAAGAGATTGACGTCGAAATCGGAGTTGTACTCTTGCATAGTCGCAATACAGCTAGTTACTTCATTCAATGCAACGGTAGAATATCCGCCGACAATCAGCGACGCGGATTTAAGGGCGACCGATACCTGAACGTGCGACTCGTAAGCATACAGATTACCTATCGATAGGCAGTTTGCAATTTTAAAGCGACCTATCGCACCCGACTGATAACCGATTATACCGCCGATTCTGGGCGTACTGTACGTTGAAGAAACCGAACCGTCAAAGTAGCAACGCATAATTTCAAGATAGTAGCTGATGGTAGGCTTAGCGTTATCAAGCGCGCCGAGTATACCGCCGACTTGCTGATAGCCGCTTAAGTTGGCAACGACGTAACAATCCGAAACGTAGACGTTTACGTTTTCAACGGGCGAACCTGTTGACTGAATAAAGCCTATTATGCCGCCCAATCTGTGACTGGAAGAAGTTAAGCTGCTGTCGGTAAGGGAAACAAAACTTATCTTGGTAGGAAGCGAAGCTTCGAATACGTGACCGATAAGTCCGCCCACACGGGTAACGCCGTCTATAGTAAGGTTAGTTAAAGCAATGTTGTAGAAGTAACCGCCGTAACACGTAGCAACAATTCCGGTTTGCTGTTTACCGCCTTTTATAGTGATATTATCGAACTTAACGTTCTTTATAGTACCGCCTTCGACCTTGTAGAATATACTTGCTGCGCCGCCGTCGTCATTATTAGATTTAACGATATTTACGTTTGAAATCGTGTGACCGTTACCGTTGAAAAGACCGGTGAACGAAGCTTTGCCTCTGGTTGCCCAAAGCTTATTATCCTCTGCCGTGAACGCGAGATCCTTCGTCAAACTGTATATCGTGGTGTCGGGGTTCTCTTCGTTTACTTTCTCCCCTCCCGCCATCGTTATAAAGTCTTTCGCATTTGTAATTTCTACAACCTGCACCTGTTTCTCGTAAACGATGGAGGTGATTTCGTCGTTGAGGTTTGCAAGCGCATAATAAACGTAATAAGCGCCGTTGTTGGCGTTATCGAACTGATAGCTTATAGCATCCGATCTGAACGTGTAGGATTTAACCCCTGCCGCAGTTTTAATATCGGAAGCCGTCAGATTAAGCTGAGTGGGCGACGAAAGGGCGTAAATTTTACCGGTTGCATTCGTCAAATTACCCGAAATTATATAACCGTCGAGATTAACGTTTAACGCAGATTCTACTTTTACGTCAGGCTCCGAGCCCGTTTTCATAAAATCAACGTTTGCCGTACGGCTTGAAACGTACATATTGTAAGTTATGGAAGCCGACTGCGTAGGGTCGCTTGCAAGTGTCACCGTAACAGTTATTGTGTAAACGCCGTCGTTTGAAGGTGTGAAGCCTTTAATTGCTATCGGCGCAGAAGATTTATCGGGAGCGTAGGTATATGATGACGTATGAGTGAACTGGCTGTTGTTGAGAAGCTTACCGTTGTAGTCAATACCGTTTTCCACATAGACCGTAGGTTCGCGGAAGATATTGAATCTGTCTACGATGTACGACCCTCCGTTATATATACGGTCGCCCGACTGCGTTTTAACGTATATGGTGCCTATTGAAGGAGTTCCGCGTTTAACGGTAAGATTAAAGTCCTTAGTTGCAGTAACATCGCCTACCGTAATAGTTGCAGTGAGCGTAACGTGAGCGTCCTCGTTTAAGGGACGGTAAACCGCTATCGTAATATATTCGGTGGTAGAAATTGACTGTTCTACGTCCGTTCCGATTTGAACGAAGTTCGTATCAGACGACGCCCAGGAAATTTTTGCTTTATTTAATTTCAAAGGAACTTCAAAATCCTGATATACCGCGCTGGGGTCGGTGTTTATAGTAAGAGTTTCAACCGCTCTTTGAAGTCTTGCCTGGTCTTCGCTTGAAGCGTTGCCGTTCATGAAATCGTTATCGTAAAAATGAACGTATTCGCTCCATGAACCTTTGTTGAGGCGCGAACCGATTTGCACGCCTTCTATTCCCGTAAAGTCCGATTTGATATTGTAGAACTGCCCCATATTTATTGAGTCGTCGCTATTACGGAACTTTACGTGAACTCTGTCGGGGTTTAACTCTTTACTTTCATAACTCGTATATAAATCTTCAAGACCCGTAAGGTTGTATTCATAACTGTAAACCGTTTCAGCCGTCTCCCCCTCTCCTGTAACTGAAGAAGAAACGTCAACGGCGATTTTTTCAAAAACGTTTTCGGCGGACAACGCAGGCTTTTGACTTGTAAAAGCAATACCGCCTACGTTCTTAGTATCGGCGTCAATACTGCCTTCGATATAGTTTGCCTTGGCGGAATCCGAGCCGTTACTTAAAATGCTGTCCGTAACTGAGCCGCGGTATCTGTCGGCGCCTGCGGATACTGAAATATCGCTGTTTACGGATATCGTCTTTTTAACGGTATTATAGCTGTAAGTCTGACGCGACACGTCGATATTGTTGTGCGTATCCTTGTTTTCTGTCCTTATTATCTGACCGAACGTAGGGCTTGCGGGATTGTCGTCTACTACTGCGCTGTTATCAACGCTGGTTACACCGTCGATATAGAGATAGCCGGGATTTGAGTTATCGGTAACGCCGTGCATTCTGTTATAGAAAGCAAGGCAGTTATAGAGCTGGACGTCGCCTTCCATAACCGAACCGCCGAGTTTGAATCCGTTGCCGTCGCCGTCACGCGTAAAATAAGAGTTTGCTCCTAACGGGTTTTCGGGGTCTTCGCTATAAGTTCCGGTCCACTTGCTGAAAAGCGCGTTGCACTCCCTTTGCGTATATTCAAGATAACCGTTTTCAAATGCTACGCAGTTGTAGATGATAACGCAACCGATATTGCCGGAGTCGGTCTTAGCATACAAGTCCCAACCGTCGTCAGAGTTACGGTATGCTATACAGCCGTCGAATACGTTGCCGTAACCTACCGTAAGCTTTGCCGCAAAGCCGTCGGCGTTTTCGCCGTAGGTTTCGTTATCGTAGTTATTGTGCGAAGTACAGTTTTTAATAAGGTTATAGCTGGGCCACTGTTCAAAAGAATTCTTTCCCGAATCCGACCTACCGAGCTGTAAGCCCGTATCGCGGTTGTTGTAGAATTCACTGAATTCAATCGTATTATAGCTTCCGCCGATATAAAGACCGTTATCGCCCGCCCCGCATATATCGATGCCGTACCAATAAATGTAGTCGCCTGTCATTTCTACGCCGCGCGAAGTACTGTCGAAAGACTGGTCGCTGAAATCAAGAGTGCAAATCTTTTCAGAGCCGTTGTAACCGCTCTCCTCTTTTTCATAATACGCGTTTACGATTCTTATATATTTGTTGTATTCGCCCTTTACCGTGCCGGGGACTACTATACCCGACTGGATATTGTAAGTGCCCGGTTTGACGTAAACCGTATCGCCGGGTTGCAGAGGATTTTCTTCACGCAACAAAATTGTAGTAAAATCTATCGGAGTATCCCACGACAAGCCGTCGTTCGTATTCACACCGTTAGGCGCGACATAATACTTTCTGCCGCTGGACCTGTTGGTTACGGTACCAAGCGCCGTGGAGATGACGTCGGAACGGTGATTTGCGTCCGCCGTTATGAGTTTCTCGTTCTCGTCGTAAGCGGAGTCTTTATCGCTTGCGCATCCAGCAATAGATATGGCGGAAAGAGCCGCGGTTGCGGAAATCGCAAGAACGGCTGCCGCCGAAAGAAATTTTTTCAAATTGCTCTTTTTCATATTACTATACCTCCTCCTCGGGGAAGACTATGAGAATACCGAACACGTTAACGCTTGCGTCAAATGTTAGCGAGAAGTCGGCAGGGTTCTCTCCCGAAAGACCAGTAACGCTGACTGCGTGAGCCGAATACGACGCAGGGTCGACCTTTGCGTACGCCGTAGGCACGCCGTTGATATTGAGATACCCTTCTACGCCTGTGATTATCGCGTAATCGTTTTCCGTTTCAAGATACATACATCTGTCGTCGTCGCCGTTGGACTTAGCGTATACATAGATTTCACAGTTTCTGTCTAAGGTGAAGGTAATATATTTTCCGTTAGCGGCTGAACTTGCGCCGCCAGACTGATAAGCTTGATTTGCCGAGAACGTTTCAAGACCGTTGATAACGATACCCGTAGGCAAGCTTATCGTAGCGCTCTTGCTTACTATCTTGCATTTACCGCCCGGATTACCGCCGATAACGTTAAAGCTTGCATCGCCACCGTTGTATTCTACGGTCCCGATAAATTCATTCGTATTGGAAGCCGTAAATACATCCGTATCCGAGAAGTTAAGGAATGCTAAATCGGGGTTAGCCTGAACGCCCGTAAGCTGATAATTTACGGTCGTACTTTGTTCTCTCGTATCGGGCTCTCTGTATTTTACCACTACGCTGCCGTTATCTTTAGCGACGTTAGGGTTTATCGAGGGAATCGATAAATGGACATTACCCTTTTCAACCACTGCGGTATCGCCGCTGTTGTAGGTCACGGTAAACTTCCATGTCGGAGTCATCGTCTCTCTGAGTCCTCTTTTTTGTTGGAGAGTACCTTCCTTAAACTCAATGCTGCTGACGTCGTCGAATATTAAAATGTTGGTGAAGCCCCAATAAGTGAAGTCTTCCTTTGCATCGTAAATAGAAGCGCAAATCTGATAGTTGCCGCGGTTAACTCCACTTAAATCGGTAACCTTTTCGCTACCCTTAAAAACTTCAACCGTATAGCTATCCCTGCTCAAAGCGGCGGCGTTCATATCAACGTTACCGTTAGCGTCGGGCAATCTTACTTCAATCCACGTTGCGGCGTGGGTAAAGTCTATCGTCTTGTTGTTTGCGGAAAGGTCAAATCTGTTCTTCCTGCCCTCTTTGAGAGTGACGACGAGTCCGCCGAACAACGCGTCAACTACGTTTACGTCGTACGTTGCGGAAACGGTTTTCTCTTCGTACGAATACGATACGGAAACCGTATACGTTCCCTTAACGGCAGGATTAAACTTGCTTGAGTCAATAGTAACGGCGCCGAGGTCAACGGTTTCAGTTTCGCCGTTGGCGTAGTTTGCATAAACTACGAGCCCCGTCGGACGATATTCCTCCCCAAGACTGAAATCCAATTTGGCGTTAGTCGTATCAAGCGTTAAGGCGTCAAGCTCTTTTGCCGTAGAGCAGGCAAGCGTGAAGAACAGCGAAAAAACCATGCAGGCAGCCAAAATGAATGGTACGATGCGTTTGATTTTTATCATATTTTCCTCCTGTATTTTTCGATTAAGAAAAAATTGCATAGTACACCCATACTGCGCAATTTAACAAATAAATTCTATCACTTTATATATACGTATGTCAAGGCGATTTTTTAAATTATTTTCTTTTTTTGATAGTTACTTACATTTTTTGCAATTCACCAAAAAATGAAACCTTCCCTGCGATACAGGGAAGAGAGAAAACGAAAAAATCCGCCTGTGCCGTGATATGAAAAAGTGTTAACCCGCATTCTCGCAGGTGGGTGCAGCGTCGCCGAACATCGTTCTTTCCGAATTAACAGACCTTAACTATTTCCGCGAACGGCTGCTCCCTTTTTAACTTTGTGGATTACGAATTTCCCATACCACGCGCACCGCAGACTCACTATATAGTATAAAGAATTTCTTATATAAATGCAACAAGAAAATTTTTACATCGCAAAATTTATTTTTTACGCCGTTATCTATTTACTTGATTTTTAGGTGCAAAAGCCGTAAAATTGTGTTGAACAACTTGAAAAAGAGGAAAATTATGGAAGAAATGACGGGCGTTATCAATTCCGAATACACTCCCTATTCGGAATTTAAGAATAACGTTGAAAAGGTAGTTAAAATAAAGGGCGTTATTCACAATATCCGTGAAATGTCCGACTTCGCATTTATTTTGGTAAGAACCGCGCGCGAGCTTATTCAGTGCGTTTACTCGCCCGAATTTTCGGCGTTCAGATTAAACGAAAGCATAGTTGAGCAGGCTTCGGCGAAAATCATGGGTAAAGTCGTTAAGAGCGAGACGCGCGACGGAAGCGAGAGATACGAATTGCAGATTCACAATATAGAAATCATCTCCACCCCCGCCGCAATTCCGCCCGTGGTTATTTCTAAAAAACAGATTAACTGCGAGCTTTCAGTAAATCTTGACAACCGCCCCGTTACCTTGCGCAACCCCAAGGAACGCGCGATTTTCAAATTGCAGGAAGGCATACAGAGAGGTTTCCGCGAATATTTGCAGAGTCAGAACTTCACTGAAATCCACACCCCTAAAATCAATTTTGCCGGCGCGGAAGGCGGCACGAACGTTTTCAAGCTCGACTACTTCGGCAAAATCGTTTATCTTGCGCAGAGCCCCCAGCTTTACAAGCAAGCGCTGGTACCGGTGTTTGAAAGGGTATTCGAGATTGCCCCCGTGTTCCGCGCGGAACACCACGACACTTCGAGGCACCTGAACGAATACATTTCAATGGACTTTGAAATGGGATTTATAGAGAGCTTCACCGATATAATGAATATGGAAACGGGCGCACTCAAATATATTATGAACCTGTTAAAGACGGAGTACGCGCCCGAAGTCGAGCTGTTAAAAGTCGATATTCCCGAAATCACCTCTATACCATGCGTACGGTTTAAGGACGCGAAAGAGCTTTGCGTGAAGAAGCTGAAAAACATTACCGATATGAAGGACTTCGAGCCCGAGGAAGAAGCGTTCTTGGGCAAATGGGCAAAGCAGCAGTTTAATTCCGACTTTCTGTTCGTGACCCACTACCTCTCCAAAAAGCGCCCGTTCTACACGATGGACGACCCCGAAGACCCCGAGGTTACTCTCTCCTTCGACCTGCTTTTCAGAGGAATCGAAATAACGAGCGGCGGGCAGAGAATTCACGATTACAACGAGCAGGTCGCAAAAATGAAGAAAATGGGAATGAACCCCGACGAATTCGAAACCTATCTTATGCTCCATAAGTACGGTGCGCCCCCCCACGGCGGATTGGGGCTTGGGCTTGAAAGGCTTACGATGCACCTTTTAGGTTTCAAAAACGTAAGGAATGCGACTATGTTCCCCAGAGATATAAACAGGGTTTCACCGTAAACGTTCCATTTAATCAAGTAGCTTAACAGCTATACCGTAATATGAAATTTTTATATATCAAACTTAACGGCGCGGGCAAATTGCCCGCGCCGCATTTGGTTAAACCGATTTTTTACGCCTCGGCTTCGGAAATAGTTTCAAAGCGTAGTTTGAAACTATTTCCGAATTACCGCCGCTATATGCAACCGTAACTTCATCTCCGTCTTTTATGCCGTATATCCTTGCGCACTCTTCCACATATTTTTTGCCGTTTTCGGAAATATAGCAATAAAACCGCTTATTTCCCGCTTTATAACGGTAAGTACATTTCTTTACAAAAAATCTGCCTACTGTAAAGCGCGGATAATCTTGCAAAATTTGTTGTAACTTTTTTCTCTTTTTAGCTTTATTAATTAGCGACAAGTCGTAATCAGCAATAGAAACGGGTTCTGACAAGTCAACTTTAATTAATTTGCCTGTTAATCCTTTAAAATCGGCTTGCTCTCTTTGTTCTTCCGCTTTCGCAAAGTCTTCCGCACCGTCTGACAGCGTAAATTTATTCATAATTATGCTGTCCGTATCGTTAAACGCAATCATCAGATTCTGACCGATGTAAAAAGGATTTTCGCCATAATTTCCCGCATATCTTCCGCACCGAAGCGCCCCGTCAAAACCGACATAGCTGTATTCCATCAAAACTCTGCAATAAAAATAATTGCGGTACATTTCTTCTCCATGATGCCACATTTTTTGTTCATTTACGGCTGTAACTGTTCCGTCCGTCAAAATGCAGTCGTGTAAAACTCTGCGCGCATTTATTCTTTTTTTATATACTGGAACGGCTTTCATAAAAAATATCGCGCTTATTACCGAAAGAATCACAACAAACGTTAAAATAAATACAGTTACACCGATGTCGGCAAACAGAATATTAAAATTGAGTGCCGCCGCCGCAACGGCTATACCCCAAAATATGAACAGTACGACATAAAAAAGAATTTCACTGCCAATCTTATTATTTGTACCTTCAACGCCGTACTTTTTTGATTTATCAAGCTTATAAAACATTATCTTATAAAATTGGTTCTGGCTTTGGGAATTATCACGGGCTTTTCAAGCGGTGTGCCCTTTGCGTTTTGCAAGAGTTTTAAAAGCCAAGCCATATTGCTGCCGACGGCGCGCATTATAGTTACGCCTTCCTCGTCCTTTAAAACGTCCTCCGCCTTGCTGCCGTGAACCATATTCCAATAGGTTGAAGGAACTTGAAGCATATTGTTTATTCCTATGTATTTATTCAAAACGTCGTAGGAAGCCGTCGTGCCCGCGCGCCTTGCCGAAACGACGCTTGCAGCGGGTTTTAATTGCATATATCTGCCGTAAGCATAAAACAGTCTGTCAAGTACGGCAACCGTTGCGCCGTTAGGAGAAGCGTAATGTACGGGTGCGCCGAAGACGTAGCCGTCTGCCGTTTTGATTTTTTCTCCTATAGCGTTGACAGGGTCGTCGACGAATACGCAACCGTCGCCCGTTTTACAACCGCCGCAACCTATACACCCCCTTATTGGTCCGTTGCCGAGCCAGACGATTTCGCCGTCCGCTCCCTGTTTTTTTAGCTCGTCCGCAACAATGCTTAACGCCGCATTCGTGCAACCGTTTTTATTGGGACTGCCGTTAATGAGCAAAACTTTCATAAATTACTCCTTTTTGATTTTTAACTGCGGTTTGCGCCGTGATTATCTAAATGAGATTCTTCACTTCGTTCAAAATGACAGTGACGTAATAATTTTTTCAATTATCGGCATATAAAATTTTTCGTAGCCGACGGCATTGGGGTGAGTGCAGTCGCCTTTGCCCCAACCGTAAGTATCGGCGGTGTATTTATCGCGATGTTCTGGCAAAAAGGTATTTAAGCCGCTGTCCTTATAGACGTCAGCAACGGCAACGCCGTATTTTTTGCAGATTTCCACGGCTCTCTCGCCGTAAATTCTTTGCGCCTCGTCCTCTCTTCTTCCCATTTTATGGGGACGAACGAAAATTATTTTCGCCGACGGGAAGTATTTCAGGAACGCACAAACTATACTTTCAAAGCAAATTGAAAAGCTGTCTGTCGTCTTTAGCTCCGAAACGTCGGGAACGGCAGAGCTTAAACTTCCGATCGGAACGTCGAAATTTATGCCGTCCGTTCTGAAGCAGTCGTTGGTGAACCCGTTAAAAACTATATAATCGGGATTTATTCCATCGGCTAAAGCTTGCTTGACTTGATCTGCAACCCAATTTTTATCCTTGCAGTAGCCGACTCTCGCTCCGCCTACGCAGTATTTTAAAAGAACAAACCCGTAGTCTTTTATAAGATACTCACCGACGCCGAAATTATCATTGCCCGAGCCGTTTATTATACTGTCTCCGAAAACGGCAAGCGTTTTTCCGATAAAGTTCATAAAAAATTCCCAGCCTTAAAAATTTGATAAAGATAAACCCGCCGAAATTTATTTCCGACGGGTTTAATTTTCCCCTATTAATTACAGCTTTACCGCCGCATGAATAGCCCCCTCGTGAGAGAGGAATTACAGAATAGCATGTTTGTCGGATTTTGTCAATACTGACTTCGACTTTTTGTGCATATTGCACTAAAAACTTGTTAAAATAATTAAAACGCAATACTTTGGCGCCTATACGCCTTTGTATAACATTCTGTGACAGTTGTCGCACTCGACTACGCTTCCCGAAGAAACTTTTTCCTTACCGGCAAGAGACAGCTCGCTTCCGCATTTGGAGCATCTGCCGCCGTTTTCGGCGCAAAGTATCGGAAAAATTCTTTCACTGCGCTTTATCTCGTACTTCTTCATAACCTCGGGCTCAATGTTCTTTTTTAACGCGTCAAGCTCTTTTTTGACTGCAAGCGCTTCAATCTGCAAACTTTCTTTAAGCTTTTTGTAAGCTTCCGTCGATTCCGAGTACTGTTTTTGCATATCGATGGTTTTTTTCTTCATCTGCTGATACTCTTCGTCGGCGTCCTTTATTGCCTTGGTAAGAGATGAAACTTCGGCTTTGATAGATTTCAGCCTGTCGGATATCTGGGTTACGTTTTTCTTGTAGAAAGAAATGTCCGCCCCGCCGTCGACCATTTCGTCAATATGGTCGAAGTCCGAGAGGGTTTCCGCGATTTCCGCGTATTTTTTATTCAGTTCGGATACAAGGGCGGCAAGCTCCACCGCCTTTGCTTCCAAAGCGTCAAGCTTCTCGGGCGCCTTCGTCAGGAACGACTTTGCCTGCACGTAGTTTTTCCTTTCATCGGAATTGCCCAAATCGCGCTCAAGCTTTAAAAGCTTTTCGTCCGTTTCCTGATACTTTAAAAGTTTTTCAACCTGCGTCATAATATACTCCTTAGGATTTAAAGTAAAGCCGTATCGGTAAAGTACTCCGACTTGACTTTAAACCCGTCTTTAATTTTAAGATAAATTTTTTCAAAGCCGTAGTTTTCAGACGCATAATGCGTTAAAACTATAACGGCTATTCCTCTTTGCCTAAGGGCTAAAATTTCGTGATGTTTCATATCCGAGGAAACGAACACATCCGCCCCGCCCTTTGCGGCAAAGTCCATATTGTAATCGTCGCAACCTGCGCCGCAAAACGAAGCGACGCGACTGATTTTTTTATAGTCTTCACCGTAAGTTATAACCTTTTCGGCGGAAAACTCTTTTTTTACTTTTTTAACAAAGTCTTTGAGGGCGACCGTTGCGACAGAAGAAACCCTGCCGTAGCCGCCGTTAGATAACGGCGCGGCGATTTCCGCGTTCTCCCCGCCCAAGCCTTTGCAAAGATAATAGTCTATTCCCTGCGGGGCAGCATCGAAATTCAGGTGCATTGAGATTACCGAAATGCCGCCGTTCATACATTCCGCAAGAGTTTTCGCCTGAGGGTTGTCCGTTAAATCGAAACTTGAAATCCCGCCGTAGATTGCGGGGTGATGAGTTACTATCAAATTGAAGCCGAGAGCTTTCGCCTGAGCAACTGCCTCTTGCGTTAAGTCGAGCGTGAAAAGAACGCCCGTGACTTGTAAACCGCAATTAATGATTATGCCGCTGTTGTCATACATTTTATGCTTCGAACAGAATTCGTCCGACAGACTTACGGGCGCGACTTCCTTTTCCAAAAGCGCGTAAACGTCTTCAACCTTCATTAATTACGCCCTCCATAAAGCAGATATCGTTTTCTATTTGTCTGCGCGTTTCGTCCTTTAAATCTCTTTCAAGGTACGCGCGCTTTTTAAAAAGTTCGGTTTGAATATATTTTTCAGTTGCTTTGCCCGTTAAATTCAAGCCGAATTCAAGCTGTTTGCCGTTATACGCCGTAGGTACGCCGCATTTACTGCCCTTTATAACGAAGTAAAACTTGCCGCGGCTTTCAAACGGCTCATCCAAAGTAATGTGTGCGCCGTTCGATAAAAGGTATTCCCGCACTGCGCGAACGTTTTTCATAGGTTGCAAAACGAAGCTTCGGGGAATGAAAGAGTTTTTTAAAATATCAACTATTTCTTCGCCGCCCATTCCAGCAATTAAAACCTGCCCAACAACTTCGCTTATGCCGTCAAGTCCGTTACCGCATACCGAAGCGACTACGCCGTTTTTTATAAAACCCGCAAGAAGAGTTTCGGCTTTTTGCAAGCACTTTGCGCTTATATCCGATATAACTGCCCGCTCGCATAAACCGTTTTTAAGCATATACAGCGTGCAGTAGCCATGGTCGCAGCCCACGTCCGCAAAGGTTGAGCATTTATCAAGATAAGAGCAAAGCTTTTTTATTCTGTCCATTAGGTATCTAAAAAATCTTTTAAGTGCTTGGAACGCGAGGGATGACGGAGCTTTCTTAAAGCCTTTGCTTCAATCTGTCTTATTCTTTCGCGGGTGACGTTGAACTCCTTGCCCACCTCTTCCAAGGTGCGGGGTCTGCCGTCGTCCACGCCGTAACGAAGCCTTAGAACCTTTTCCTCGCGCGGGGTTAAGCTGTTTAAAACGCCGAGAAGCGTTTCTTTAAGCATAGTTGTTGATACGCTGTCCGACGGGGTTGCCGTGGTTACGTCCTCTATAAAGTCGCCGAGGTGACTGTCCTCTTCCTCGCCGATAGGCGTTTCCAACGACACTGGGTCCTGCGCGATTTTCTGGATTTCGCAGACGCGTTCTTCGCTGATGCCCATTTCCTTTGCAATTTCGGCGGGAGTAGGCTCTCTGCCGAGCTTCTGCAATAAAATTCGCGATACTCTCGTTAATTTGTTTATGGTTTCGACCATATGCACGGGAATACGTATAGTTCTGGCTTGGTCGGCTATCGCTCTCGTAATTGCCTGTCTTATCCACCACGTAGCGTAGGTTGAGAACTTGAAGCCCTTCTGATAGTCGAATTTTTCAACCGCCTTCATAAGCCCTAAGTTGCCTTCCTGAATTAAATCAAGGAAGAGCATTCCGCGCCCTACGTATCTTTTTGCGATTGATACGACGAGCCTTAAATTGGCTTCGGAAAGCTGTTTTTTGGCATCTTCGTCGCCCTCTTCCTGCATTCTGCGGGCAAGCTCTATTTCGTCGTCGGAGGAAAGAAGGGAAACTCTGCCTATATCCTTCAAATACATTTTTACGGGGTCGTCAAGCCCGATATCGGATAAAGCCTGTTCGTAAAGCTCTTTGTCGCGCTCCGCCTCGTCGATAATCTGTATTCCCGCCTCCGCAATGGATTTGTAAACGAAGTCCATTTGCGCGGGGGTGGTCTCGTACTTTTCCATAATATCGCAAAGGGTATTAGTCGTAATAGAACCCTTTGCGCCGTAAGTATCGATGATGTGTTTTAAAATTTCACCTAATTTCTGTTCGGATAAATTCATTCCTATTCTCCGCTTTTAATTTTTTTCTGTTGGTTTATAAGTCTTTGCAATTTTGAAGTAAGGTCCTTGCGCCGCTCTCCGTCAGTTTCGGCAGCTATCTGAGTTTGAACGCTTACAATTTCCGCTTTTATATTCGCTACTTCAAGCGTTTTGACGCAGTCTTTGAAATACTTTGCCGCAACTTCGCCCTGTAAGGCGTTGCCGTCGCAATAGTCTAAAATTCTCGTAAGCTCGGCATATTCTTCCGTGCCCTCGTCGAAGAACTCGAAGAGCTCGGACGGCTGTATTCTTTCTTCCAGAAACTGTTTTGAAAAGATATATTTTGCGATAATATCGTGTACGCCGTTGAGGAAGTGAATTTTAGAAATATCCTCTCCCTTTGCGATTTTAGAGCCGAAAAGGAACGCCGCCACAACGAACCTTGACGCCCTGTCTTGCATGGAAGAATTATCCTTTCTTTCAACGGGTTTTGGCGCTGGGACGGGAGTTTGGGGGACGGAGCGCAAATCACGGTTTAAACTTTCGTAGGATATGCCCGACTTTTTGCTTAAAGATTTTAATAAATCTTCCTGCTCGGATGCGCTGTCCGACGTGCGTATAACCTTAATGGCTTCCTGCACGTACCTTCTTTTATCGTCGGTTTTAGTAAGGTCGAAGCCTTGACCCACGGACGCGAGCTTATAGTCGATGAGGGGCATAGCGTTATCGAGACAGTACCTGTACGCTGCCGCGCCCTTCTTCTTTATCATATCGTCGGGGTCGAGCCCGTCGGTTAAGGGTACGACTTTTACGTTCAAGCCGTTGCTTTTCAATATATCCAACCCGCGCATATTGGCGTTTTGACCTGCGGAGTCGCCGTCGTAGCTAATAAGCACGTTGCTTGTATAGCGTTTTAAAAGTCGCGCCTGGTCCTGCGTGAGGGAGGTGCCCATACTTGCAACGACGTTTTTGAAGCCCGCCTGATATAGCGAAATGGTATCCATATACCCTTCGACTATAATTACTTCGTTAATAGTTTGCTCTTTCTTGAGCTTTTTTAAAAGGTTTATGTTGTAAAGCGTCTTGCTTTTGTTAAAAACTAAGGTTTCCTTGGTATTTTTGTACTTGGCAAAATTGGTTTTTTGAAGAACTCTGCCGCCGAACGCAACCACCTCGTCCATAGCGTTAATAATGGGATAAATAAGTCTGCCGCCCTGCGCGTCAAGAAGCTTACCGTCTACCTCGTTGATAGCTCCGCTATCAATCATATCATGCCTGTCGTAACCCTTTGCGAGCAAAAACTTGGGCAAATCGTAAAAGTTTAAGCTTGCGCCAAGCCCGAAACGCCTTACTATGGGAGACGGAATCTCGCGCTTTAATATGTACGCGACGTGTTCGTCGGCTTTGCCAGAATTGAGGTTGTTCAAATAGAAGTGCGCGCAATCGTTCAGAATTTTTAAAATTGCGTCCTTTTTGCGCTTTAACTCCACCGTCTGACGGCTGTCAAAGCCCGTTTGCGGCACCTCTATGTTAGCGCGTTCGGCAAGGAGCTTTACCGCGTCCATGAACTCGATATTTTCCATATTCTGCACGAATTTGAATATATCTCCCGATTCGCCGCAGCCGAAGCAGTGATAATACTGGTCGACTTCGTTTATGGCAAAGGATGGGGTCTTTTCGTGGTGAAAAGGGCAACACGCCCACCAACTTCCACCCTTGCGTTCAAGGCTTATATAGTTTCCCGCAACTTCTACTATATTCAATTTTTCTTTCAAAGTTGTCAAAAACTCTTTTAATTCGCCTGCCATAAGCGTAAGGTTCCGTTTAATCAGATATCTTTTTAAGGGGTCAATCGCGAATCAACCCATAAATTTTAGTTGCTTTCGTCGATAAAGGTCCAGCCCTTGGGCACAAAAATTTTATTAAATGTGTAGACGGCGTATCTGTCGGTCATAGAAGAGATATAGTCGCAAACGACTTGCTCTTTACTGAATTTGTCCAGAAATTTAAGATACGAATGGGGAAGCTTTTCGGGATTGTTGACGAAATAGATATACGTTTCAGTGAGCATTCTTTCCGCCTTCTCCTCTTCGCTTTTAGCCGTCGGGGACAGGTAAACTCTTTCAAACATAAACGAACGAAGCCGTTCGCTTGCCTCCTCCACCTCACTTTCCATTTTAACGAAGCTTTTACCTGCGGAATTGCGGTAAATGGAGGATATTGCGGTATTAATTCTTTCTTTCGACGTATTGCCGAGTACCTTTTTAACGGACTTAGGTACGTCGTTTTCGGTTAAAATACCCGCGCGGATTGCGTCGTCCAAATCATGATTTATATACGCAACCCTGTCTGCGTAAGAGACGCATTTGCCTTCCAGAGTTGCGGGCGCGCCGCTTTTCGGATGATTCAAAATACCGTCCTTTACTTCTTTGGTAAGGTTCAGCCCTCTGCCGTCCTTTTCAAGTACTTCAACGACCCTTACGGACTGCTCGTTATGCTTAAAGCCCGAAGGCACGAGCTTGTCCAGAATTCTTTCGCCGCTGTGACCGAAAGGGGTATGCCCCAAATCGTGACCGAGCGCGATAGCTTCCGCCAAATCCTCGTTCAAGGATAATGTGCGGGCGATGCTTCTTGCAATCTGCGAAACATCCAAAGTGTGAGTCAAACGGGTTATATAGTGGTCGCCTTCGGGAGAAAAAAAGACCTGCGTTTTGTTTTTTAAACGCCTGAAAGATTTGCAGTATATAATTCTGTCCCTGTCGCGCTGGAATTCCGTACGCATCACGCAGGGTTCTTCTTCTCTGTCGCGCCCGAGCGTGTCTTTCGATTTACATGCGTACTGCGACAGGAAAGCGTCTTCTATGGCGTAAGTTCTCTCTTTAATGGATTGCATTTATCTTCCCCGATAAAATGATACGAAAAATTTTTCAAAATTACTTTTTTAGTAAAAAAATAATTCAACTACACGTTTAAAGCAATATAATGACAACTCGTATTGCGTAGTTCTTATTTGCCGAACAGTCCTCCGACGGATAAAACCTCACCCGTTACGTACGTGCTTTCGGCAAGGAACACGCAAGCTTCCGCAACCTCTGCGGGAGTGCCTATCCGTTCCATAGGAATCGAAGAAATAAGTTCTTCCATTTCCGAGCCTATGAGGTGGGCGTTCATCTGCGTGTCTATGACGCCGGGAGACAGGCAGTTTACGCGGACGTTGGAGGGCGCAAGTTCTTTTGCAAGCGCCTTCGTAAAAGCGATAACCGCGCCTTTTGAAGCGGAATAAGCGACCTCGCAACTTGCCCCGACTTCGCCCCATATCGAGCCTACGTTTACGATAGCTCCGCCGCCGGCAAAAATCATTTTGTCCGCGACTTCGCGACAACAGTGGTAAACGCCTTTTACGTTTACGTCGAAAATCTTATTCCAGTCCTGCGGCGTTGTGTCCTGAATTACTTTAACGATCGAGATACCCGCGTTGTTGACGAGCACGTCAAGCCGTTCGTAAATAGAGAAAAACTCTCTGAACATTGCGCGCACCTGAGCTTCGTCAGAAACGTCTGCGCGAAGCAGCACGGGGCAGTAGCCTAATATATTGAACTCTTCCTGAGTGGCGAGAGCTTCCTTTTCATTATGGCAGTAATTTATAACCACCTCGTAACCGCGTTCCAAAAATGCAAGCGCGATGGCTTTTCCTATTCCCCTCGTTCCGCCCGTAACAAGCGCAGTTTTCATTTTATAAACTCCGTAATTTCGTTCGCTATTTCTTCGGGCGCGAGCCCGTCCGTATCGACGGTGAAGTCCGCCGCTTTTTCATAAATAGGCGTACGGACGGCAAGAAGGCTTTTAAGCCTTTTCTCCCGCTCGCCCTTTAGTAAAGGGCGGGTTCCGTCGCCCGCCGTTCTTCTGATAAGCTCATCAACCGACGCGCGCAAGAAAATTAATTTTCCGTTCTCTTTCAAAACCTGCACGTTTTCTTTGCGAAGCGGACATCCTCCGCCCGTAGAGATAACGACGTTTGCGGCTTTTGCAACTTCTTTGACAGCCTCGCTTTCAAGGTCTCGGAAGTACTCTTCGCCGTGCCTTTCAAAAATCCCGTTTATTTCACCGTGCTTTTCTACGATAAGCGCATCCGTGTCAAGCACACACATTCCAAGCTCTTTGCCCAAAATTTCCGCAACGGTGGTTTTACCGCTTGCGGGCATACCGATTAAAACTACATTCATAATTTGAAACTTTCCGCAGCTAAGATATAGCTGTTTTTGCCGAAACCGCAGATTACGCCCTTGCAGACCTCCGACAAAACGGACTTGTGCCTGAACTCCTCACGGGAGTGCACGTTTGACATATGCACCTCGACCACGGGAACGCTTATCGCCGCGATAGCGTCGCGTATGGCGTAGCTGTAATGGGTGAACGCGCCCGCGTTTAAAATTACGCCGTCAAAGCCGTCCTTGGGGGCTTTTTGAAGTTCGGTGCAGATATCGCCCTCAAAATTGCTTTGATAAAATTTGCAGGTATCGTTTTTGAAGTGCGCGGCAATTTCCGCGTTAATCACGTCCAAAGTTTCCGTACCGTACACGCCCTTTTCGCGCATACCCGTCATATTCAAGTTGACACCGTTGATAAACAGAAGTTTCATTTTACCACCTCACAATATTCCGTAAACAGTTTTTTCGCCTGCTCTTCGTCGGGCTGTAAACCGAAGAAAATGCAGTCGGCATAATACGCCTGATAAAAAAGCATAGCTTTCCCGTTGATTATTTTTTTACCGAGCCGTTCGGCAACTTTCAAAAATTCGCTCTTTTCGGGTACATAGATTAAATCAACCGCGACAGCGCAAAGCCCTAAAAGGTTTTCCCCGACGGGAGATATACCTTCAGTTTTGTGCATCCCCACGCCCGTTGCGTTTACAATAAGAAAATATGATTTATCCGAAACCGTATCCAAAGCGTGAACGCCGTTAAATTCCTTTTCCAAAGCCAAAGCATTTTCAGCGTTCTTATCGTACACATAAACCGAAGCGCCCGAATCTGCAAGCTTTTTGGCAACGCTTCTGCCCGCGCCGCCCGCGCCTAAAACGAGGGCTTCTTTACCGCAAACGTCAACGCCGTTATTTTTCAGCATAAGCGTGAAGCCCAAGCCGTCGGTATTGTCACCCGTTAAAGTTTTACAGTTTACGGTGTTCACCGCGCCGAAAATTTTAGCGTCACCCTCAATATTTTTCAGGTGTGCAATTACCGGAAGTTTATAAGGAATAGTTACGTTAACCCCGTCATATGCCGCAAGTAACGCGTCTATCTCGTCTTCAAACTTGTCTTCGCGAATTGAAATTTTATTATATTCAACCGACAAGTTCAGGCGGCTTGCAATAAACGCGTGAATTTGCGGACTCGTTGATTTCGAGACGTCCTTGCCGATAACCGCAAGCTTGTTTTTAATCATTTTTATTCCTCAAATTATCGGAGATTTCCTTTAAATATTGCTCATATTTACCGTATTCTATCTTCATTTCCACGCTTTGACCCTCACGTTTTGGAACTATTAAAGAGATAAGCTCGTTATCGTTCTTCTTGTCATGGGCAGCAACACTCGCGGCGTTCTCTATAACGTCGAAGGAAGGAACTTTTTTCAAGACCGATAATATCAGTTTTTCCAGATTTTCAGCATATTGCCCCACGCATATACCGAAGTTTCGGGCAATTTGCAGCTCGTAATACGCACCGATTAAAACGTATTCGCCGTGGGAACGCTTGCCGTATAATAGCTCCAAGGCGTGACCCGTGGTATGACCTAAATTCAACGCCTTCCTCGCGCCGGACAAATCGTGCTCGTCCTCCTGCACTACCGTCGCCTTGTGGCGGATACAGTCGTAAGTTATATCTTCAAGAAAAGCCGCACGGGTAAACTTTTTAATATTTTTTAAAAGCTTTTTATAAATTTCCGCGTTCAGGGCGCCGTACTTTATGATTTCACCCAAACCGCAACGGATTTCACGTTTCGGCAAAGTGTTCAAAAACACGGGGTCGACGATAACTTCTTCGGGCTGATAGAACGTGCCTATAACGTTCTTGACGCCGTCCATATCTACGGCAGTTTTACCGCCGACCGAGCTATCAACCTGAGCCAAAAGAGTCGTAGGAATTTGCACGAGACGAACCCCGCGCATATAAAGCGCGGCGGCAAGCCCCGCAATATCGCCTACCACACCGCCGCCGAACGCAATCACCGTCGAGTTTCTGCGTACGCCAGCTTCCAGCATGCTTTTCAAAATTGCCATAAGCACGCGCGGATTCTTGCTCTTTTCGCCGGCAGGGATAACGTATTTCGGTCTTTCGCCGAAAACGGAGCTTAAATGCGTACCGTATAGTTTATTTACGGTACCGTCGGTAATTATAAACAACTGCCTGCTATTAAGCTTAGGAGCATACGCTTCAAACGCGCCTGCGCCGCAGCGGATAACGCTTTCAGCCGTCGCCGTTTTCAAGGTTACATCTTTCATTGTTTACCTCAAAGCGCGGTATCTTTCCAAAACCTCGCGCATATTGTCGCCGCCCAATCTTTGGGACACTACGTCGGCAAGCACGAACGCAACCACGCTTTCCAGAATAATTTCAGCGGCGCACACTGCGGCTACGTCGCTTCGTTCGCTTGCCGCCTCAGCGGACTCGTTAGTGGAAATATCCACGGTTTTAAGCCCTTTCATGAGCGTTGGTATGGGCTTCATTGCGGCGCGGAGAACTATTTCTTCTCCGTTGGACATTCCGCCTTCTATGCCTCCGGCATTATTGGTCTTGCGGAAGTAGTCGCCGTTATAGTAAATTTCATCGTGAACCTTGCTTCCTTCAAGCCTTGCGGCTTCAAAGCCAAGACCGACCTCGACGCCCTTTATTGCCTGTACGCTCATCATTGCCCCGCATAAAATTGCGTCAAGCTTGGTGGCATACTGCATACAGCTGCCGAAGCCGCGCTTTAAACCTTTGACGCGAATTTCGATAATACCGCCTGCAGTGTCGCCATTTTCTTTAAGCCCGTCAAGAAGCCTCTTCGCTTCCTGCTCCTTTTTACCGTCAAGCATAAAAAGCGGACTTTTCTTTGCTTCCAAAATGCGTTTAAAGCCATATATATGGGGGTCTACGACGTTTCCGACCGATTTTACATAGCCCGATATTTCAACGCCCAAAACCTTTAAATACTGTCTTGCTATACTTCCGCCTACTACTCTTGCCGCAGTTTCGCGCGCGCTTGCGCGCTCCAAAACGTTGCGCGCGTCGGTCTGGTCGTACTTTAAAACACCCGTCAAATCGGCGTGACCCGGACGAACCTTAGTGAGCCTTCTCCGCGTTGTGTCCGCGCCTTCTGGGGCTATGACTTCACGCCAATTTTCATAGTCATTATTCTTAACGGCAAAAGCAAGCGGACTGCCCAGCGTTAAGCGGTTTCTTACGCCGCTTATTATTTCAACGGCGTCCTTTTCAATCCTTTGCCTGTCGCCCCTGCCGTAACCGCTCTGCCGCAAAGCTAAATAGTAATCTATTTCTTCAACGTCGATTTTTAAGTTGGAAGGCAACCCCTCTATTATGCCTACAAGAGCTTTGCCGTGCGATTCTCCCGCCGTCGTTAACTTCATTGTTTCTCCTTTGAAATTTCGTAATTTCCGCCCTTTACGGTTACTGTTATAGTGCCGAGCTCGTCCGTTCTGTAAAGTTCGTCACCCACATTCTTCTGCGCGTTAGCAATCGCCGCAAGCGTTGGGTTGCCACGGCCGTTTTCACCTACCGAAATTATTGCCGTATGCGGATTTAATAAATCAATAAACTGTGCGAAGGCGCCTTCTTTAGACCCGTGATCGGACATCTTTAAAATATCACACTTAGTTAAATCAATCGTACGCCCGCCGAACTCCAAACCCGAAACGTTGTAATAATTAATCAATTTTTTCTGAACGGCTTGTCCCGTATTGCCTAAAAACATAAAATTTACGCCGTCGCATTCAAGCCAGATTACCGCGGAAGCGTTTTTGATATTTTGTTCGGTCGGGGAATTCAGAAGCGTACCGTATTCTCCGCCCTCGTAAAGGTGGGAATCCGGCGAAAGAAAACAGAACGAGTAACCCTTGCCCTCTATCCCGACGCCGTATTCACAATAAGAAATTTCTTTATCGAGCTGCTTAATCGCGTCCGTAAAGTGTTTGAAGCCTTCGGAAATATACGTTACGGGACTGTAAGGCGCAAATATTTTATCGACGGTTTTATAATTTAAAATCTCCTTTAAACCGCCGCAAGAGCCGTTTTCTACAGATGAACATATCAGATAATCTATGTTATCGACGTTACGGCTGTTGAGCTCCTTTAAAATTTTGGCGTTGTGGGCGTGCGTTCCGTCGCCGCCGTCAATCATAAGAATTTTTCCGTCGGGAAGCTCAATAATCGTACAGTCGCCGTTGCCGACGTCCACGAAATTTACGCGTAAAAGTCCCTCTTCGTTCGGATTACCGAAAACTAAGAAAGACGATAGATATTTAAGAGGAATAAACGAGTTGACAGCGAAAACGGAAATAGTCGCAACAAGCATTATTCCCGATATTATGATAATGATTATATGGTGACGCGATAACTTGCGCTTTTTCTTTTGCGGCATTTTTGAAACTGTTTATTTAAAAAATTCTGAGTAAATGGCGCGAATACATTTTTCGTAGTCGTCGTTGCGCACGCCTACGATTATGTTTAGTTCGCTTGAACCTTGGTCAATCATTTTAATATTGATATCGGCAGCCGCTATTGCATTGAAGAGCCTTGCCGAAGTTCCGACGGACGAGGACATTCCGTGACCTACCGTGGCAATTAAAGCGATATCTTCAATTACGCGGATAACGTCGGGGGCAACCGCGCTTTTAATCTTTTCAATGACGGTTTCAAGCTTTTCCTTTGATAAATCGTTGCTTTCGACCACCAAAGACATAGTATCGATGCCGGACGGGATATGTTCGATAGAAATTTCTTCCTCGACTAATACGCTTAAAACTTTGCACATAAAGCCCACTTCGGCGTTCATATGCGATTTTTCAATGAAGATAACCGTAAAATTCTTCTTGCCCGCTACGCCCGTTACGAGATTACCGCTTGGCGTATACTTGGCGCTAGGTACGATTGACGTGCCCGCGTCCTGAGGGCGGAACGTGTTCTTTATCTGAATAGGTATATTTGCCTTGCGCAACGGAAAGATACTGTCGCTGTGCAGAACGTTTGCGCCCATATAACTAAGCTCGCGCAATTCCTTATAGGATATGGTTTTCATTTTTACGGGACTCTCTACAATGCGTGGGTCGCATGCAAGAAAACCCGAAACGTCCGTCCAATTTTCGTAAACGGTGGCGTTTACAGCACGCGCGATTATCGAGCCCGAAATATCCGAACCGCCGCGGGAAAAGGTTTTAACCTTGCCGTCGTAACCCTTGCCGTAAAAGCCCGGGATTACGGCGCGCTCTGCACCCGAAACGGCAAACGATATGGCTTTATAGGATTTTTCGCCGTTCAGACTGCCGTCTTCGTTAAAAAATATTACGTCCTTTGCGTCAATGAACGTTGCGCCCAGAACTTCCGCGACTATGCGAGCGCAGAGGTATTCCCCGCGCGAAGCGGTAAAATCCTCACTCCTTTCACTGTCAATCGCCGCTTCCGTTTCGTCCAAAAGAGCGTTAATTTCAAAAGGGATATTCAGCTCTTTTACGAGAGAATTAAAGCGTGCGCGGACGGCGGCAAAGCCGTTCTTGCAAGAGCCTTTTTCAACAAGCTCTTTATGGCACGCGTACAACAGGTCGGTTACCTTCGTATCACCCGAATATCTTTTACCCGGCGCTGAAACGACGACGTATTTACGCCGTGCGTCGGCGTCTATTATTTTCTTTACGCCGTTTATGACGTTGCCGTCCGCCATAGACGTACCGCCGAATTTACAAACCTTAACTGACATATTTTTCCTTAAATTATCTCTTTTGCCTCGATATAGTACCGCTTTTCAAAACCCTCGCCCATTGAAAAAGTTTTTCTGGGAAGGTTGCCGCCCATTTCTATAAGGCGGAAAAATGCGTTCTTTTCTATAGCGGGAAGTAAAACTCCGACACCGCCGTTTTCGGTTAATTTTATTAAATCATCCTCTCCGTGGATATAATCCACTTCGCCGCCGTACCGTGAAATAAACTCCGAAACGTTGGCATCAAGCTCCCTTATGCCTGCGGGAGTATTTGCGTTGAAGGGTACTTCCGATTTTACCCCCTTCACTACAATATACGCTTTCCCGCTGCCCGAGGTTTGCAAAACGTTTAAAAACTCTTCGGGATTATCCGTTTTCACAAATCTGTGGATAGGCTCGAATTTCAAAGCATTGTCAAACACGTTGACGGCTTCCGCCAAAGCGAAACGCGCGGGGTGGTTTTCCAGTTCCTTTTCGGTAAGCCTAGGTTTCAATTTCTCCCAGCATTTTTTTGCGGTTGCAAGGGAATGGTTGCCGTCGCCCACCGCAAATAAAAGATTACCGTCGGTATTATAAAAGGCATTTTTAACTTCTTCCGAATTTGTAATAAAAGTGCCTTTTACGTGTCCGCCGCCGCACGATAAATCAAAGTCGTATAAAACTTTACCGCGCTCTGCTACGTTTAAAACCGAGTTTTTTTCATCGTTATAAAGAAGCATTACATGCGGAAGCTCCAAAGGAGCGTTCTCCCTTATTCTAACGCGGGGAGGTATTCGCTCTAAAATCGTGTCCTCGGTGGAACGGATAGGCGTTTTTGCGCCGACCGAAAACGAATAATCTTCAAGGTCGATACTGAGTACTACGCCCGTGCGGGTGCCCGAAGGCGTAGTGCGTTCAACCAAGATAAATCCACCGGATACCTTTTTAAAAACGCCGCCCGAAAGGTATTCGCGCATAGTCTTGTTGATGTGCGCGATACGCTTTTCGGGCCGGTCGTTGAGATAAATCTCGGGAAATATTAAGTTATACGTCGAGGGCTTTCCTCCCGTTATTCTTTCAACCTCTTTCCAATAGGCGCAATCCGAAGTGTACTGGTCGCACGCGTTGACCGCCCAAGCGGTCATATCTATTCCGTCGGAAGGCAAAAGAATATCGGGAATTTTTATCGTATTCATAGACTCCTCACAAATTTAAAACCAAAACCGCAAACACCGCAAGCGCTACTGCAAGTATTTTGATGGGAATGTGCTTGGTAAACAAGCCGACTAAAAAATTTGTGAACTTTTTCATAACTTGCCCTCCGCGGTAAGATCTGACCAGTAGTATTCCGAAAGTGCGTTTTTAATGTCCGCCGCATCGGCGTACTTCTTTCTTATAACGCCGTTCTTCGCTATTGAGATTATGCCCGTTTCTTCGGATACGACTATTGCCGTAACGCTTGCGACCGACGTTACTCCGAGCGCTGCGCGGTGGCGGCTGCCCATATCTTTGGGAAGTTTTTCACTCTGCGCAAGGGGCAAAAAGCAACCTGCCGCATAAATTTTGGTACCTTCTATTACCATAGCGCCGTCGTGCAATGGCGCTTTCGGATAGAAAACAGCCTCAATCATTTGCGCGGTAATGTCGGCGTTTACGACTGTACCGCTTTCAATTATGCCTTCCGGAAGGTTCTCGTTTGAAAGAACTATAAGCGCGCCTACGTCTTTCTTTGACATATTCTGCACTGCGCGGACGGTTTCCTCGATGATGAGTTCAACGCCCGTTACCGTAATACTGTCCTGCTTTTTGCTCTTTTTTACGTTAGAGTCCAATAACGCACGCTTGATTTCGGTATGGAACATAGTAAAAATCAAAAGCGCAATCATTAAAATGACTATAAACAGGAGTTCTTGCGAGAACGTATCGGTAAGCGCGAATGCCAAGCCGCTTACTATAACGGCAACCGTTACAACCGCTATAAACTTACCGCCTTTATTCACCTTTAAAATTTTAAAAACGTAGTAAAATACGGCGGCAATCAAAATAAACTGTAACAAATATCCTGCCCAGTTCTGTCCGAAGCTGTCAAAAAATTTTTGAAATCTTTCTCCTAAATTACCCATTCCGTTCACCACATAAAAGATTACGATATTTAACTATATTATATAATTTAAATTTAAAAAAATAAAGCATTTACGCCTATCTAATTTCATCCAATCCCGAAAAACATTGCATTTTGGACCGTTTGCATGGCGCTTTGAGGAGTTAACCGCCCGCACTTCATATCGGAAATCGCGCGGTAAACGTATTCTACCAACTCTTCAAGACGGCTTTGCCCTATTCTTTCGGCTTGCTCGCGGCTCTTTTTTACGCCGTATTCTTTCATCTTTAACTGCTTAGAAAGGTTTGCATCGCTATCGCCGGAAGCGACAACCGTTAAAAGATTTTTAAAATAGTTGAAAAGCCCGTTTAAAAGAAAAACTTCGTCTCCGGCTTTCTTTTGAAGCTCGTCCGCAATTTCGCAAAACTTGGTAAAATTGCGGGTTGCAACCGCATTGGTTAGTTCGTAAATTCTGTAATCTGCGTCTTTAAAGACAAGGGCGTCCACCTCTTCGCACGTTAAGGTTCCCGTCTTTTTAAAGTCGATAAGCTTCTGCACTTCGACCGACACGCGCGCCATATTGCAAAGGCAATACTCGGCTACGCTCTCGCAACAGGCGGCAGAGGCATTAACGCCTGCGCGCCTAAGCGTAATATAAACCCATTTTGAAACGACTTCGGCGTCAGCTTTGCCGCAGTTGACAAAAGTTACCGCATGCTTGCGTTTTAAATCAACGCCCTTTTTTGCACCCGAATTGACTATTAAAAGAATGGAGGAAGGCGGAAAGTTTTCAAAAAGGGGGTTCAGATATTTTTCGTATTCGTTTTCCGTGGGGTAAAACTCGCTTACCTTTATTATTCGCCTTTCCGCCATAAACGGATAATTTTTCACAGCCGAAACGAGAGCGGAAATTCCGCCGCCTTTTAATGTTTCTCCGTCAAAAGAGGTAAAGTTAAGTTCAGGCATTTCCAAAAAAGCGGATTTAATCTGCTCTTCGCCCTTCATCCTGAAATACGCGTCGTCGCCCTCTAACAGATAAATTGATTTTGCGCCTTCGGATACGCTTTGTTTAAGCTCGGTATAATCCATAAAAAGTACTTTAATCCTTGTTGAACATTGCTAAAAATTCTTTCATTGCAAAAGACAGAGTCACGTGTCTTGCTATTGCAACGCCTATTCCGCGGACGGGAAGCGTTGGGGTGGTTTTCAACTCGAACAGCTCCCCGCTTTCAAACTCGGCTTCGCAATACTCGCGCGGGATACAGCCCACGCCCATACCCTTTGCAACGAGTTTTATCATTAAGTCCCAATTGGCAACTTCGATATCGGGAGTGAAGTGCACGCCCAAAATCTCTTCAGACGAAGCAAGCGCACGGCGCGCAACGGTATTTTCTTCAATCATTAAAAGCGGATAATCGTGCAAACGCTTCAAAGGAATTTCTTCAAACATTAATTCCGAATATTTTTTACCAGCCACAAACACGTCCGACAGGTGCGACACCGTACCGTAAAACCTTACGTCGTCATCCTCTAACGGGAGATTGATGAAAGCAATATCGCAATGCCCTTCTTTGAGCTGATTTACGGTGTTCGGCGAAGTGGATGAAATAAGCTCCAGTCTTACAGCGGGGTACTTTTCGTTAAACTGCGCAAGCTTATCCGAAAGTACGTGAGAAAAGATGGAATCGGTTGCGCCTATCCTTATGGTGCCGGTCGCGGTCGTTTTAAGTTCCGTAAGCTTGTTTTCCGCCCCTTCCAAAAGTTCAAGCGCTTCTTCGACCTGATTAAAAATAAGTTTGCCGCCGCCGGCGGAAAGTTCCATGCCTTTATGCGTACGGTTGAAAAGGGAAACGCCGAGCTGACCTTCAAGCTGCTTTACGGCTTGGGATACGGCGGGTTGGGAAATAAACAACTCCTGTGCGGCTTTGGTCAAAGAGCCGCATTTTGCAACCGTATAGAATACTTTATAAAGCTCTAAATTTACCATAGATTTTACCTCGATTTTTTTGATTGGACGCCACATATGCTTGAAATAACGCATCTATACACTTAGCGAAAAGCGCAGAGACACAAACAGAACAAAGAGCGCGAACGACGACCGCATGGCGCATACTAAACAGTACGCAACCAAGGCGGAATAAGCGCGACGCAGTAATGCGAAGCATATTCGCGCTTTTACTTACCGACACAGAATTTTGAAAAAACGGTTGAAATAATCTCCTCGTTCGCGGTTTCACCCGTAATTTCACCGAGTGCGTCCCACGCGTCTTTCAAGTCCACCGCTATTATATCGAGGGTTAAAGTTTCAAGGTTTTCCGTTGCAGACTTTAACGCTTTTGCCGCCTTTAAAAGCGCCGCGTAGTGTCTTTCTTCAACGACGTACGCCTTATCCAAGGCAATGTCGCCGAAGCTTATTTCCGCAATTAATTTTTTCAGTTTATCCAACCCGTTACCCGTCTTTGCGGACACGGCAATATCGAACTTGCCGACGGGTTTCTTTAAGTCCGACTTATTGAAAACCCTTATCACCTCGCCGCTTACGTCCGCAGGAAGATCTGCATCCTCCCCTTCGCTTACGGAAAGAATTATATCGGCCGTAGTAACGATTTTTTTTGCGCGTTCTATGCCTATACTCTCGACCGCGCCCGCGCATTCGCGTATACCTGCGGTGTCAATCAAGTTGTATTTTACTCCGTCAATATCGATTGCGCCCTCAACAGCGTCGCGCGTGGTGCCCGCCTCCGCCGACACAATAGCTTTATCATAGCCCAAAAGCGCGTTTAAAAGCGAGCTTTTGCCCGTGTTAGGCTTGCCGCAAATGGCAACTGTTACGCCCTCTTTTAATTTTTTGCCGCACTTATATCCTGATACGAGTCCGTCGGTTGCGACTTTTAATGCGGCGACCTGCGACTTAATCTTTTTTAAGTCAAGCCCGCCATCGTCCTCTTCAGGGTAGTCGATTTCAACCGCGACTTCCGCTAAAATATCTTTGAGAGAATTTTGAAGGGTTTCAACCTCATTTGAAAGTTTTTCACCGTAAAGCATACTGCCTGCACGGAGAAGCGCAAGACTTTCGGCATTTATCATATCCGCCATACCCTCGGCAGAAGCAAGGGTGAGCTTACCGTTTAAAAAGGCGCGTTTAGTGAATTCGCCTCTATCCGCAAGACGTGCGCCGAGAGACAGACACTTTTTCAAAACGCCGCGAGCAAGCTGTACTCCGCCGTGACAATGTAGTTCAACCACGTCCTCGCCCGTGAATGATTTAGGGGCTTTGAAATACACCAAAAAGCCGTAGTCGGTAAACCCGTCGGCTTGGATATGCCCCGCGTACATATAGTTGGGTTTGAAATTTTTGTAAGGCGTAAACATTTTGCCTGCTATTTCAAGACTATTCTCGCCGCTTATTCTTATAATGGCAACCCCGCCCGTGCCCGAAGCGGTGGCAATTGCCGCAATACTTTCCTGCATAAAACCTCAAAGTATAACTTAAACTTATACGTTCTTTTTAAAATTATAGCACCGCGATATGAAAAAGTAAAGAAAAAGAGTACTTTTCAAAAGTACTCTTTTAAAGTCGCTAACTTTTAATTTTCAAACGGTTCGTTACCGTTATTGCCGTTGCCGAACTCTGAAAACGGATCGTCGGGAGAATCTTTAGGGTTTGAGTTGCCGTCCCCCGCATTTGAAACGCCGTCGGCGTATTCCCCCTCGTAAGGATTTCTTGAATAAGGGTTTTGATTGTAGGGGTTTTGGTCAAAGTCCTGCTGACGGCGATATTGCTGGTACATTCTGTACTGGCGTTCCTGTTCTCTTCTGACGAATTCGCGGTAGCCCATTCCGCGGTTATTTCTTAAAATAAAGATTAAAATGCCCTGCACGGGGAAAAGAATACTCGTAATCGTGAAAAGCATATAGCGTCTTGCGGCAAACGTCTGGAAAAACGCCGAAAGAGTGAATACCTGCATTACGAGGAAAGCAAGCTCCATAAAACTAAGTATGAATTTATCCAAGTATTCAAAGCACCAGCCAGCCCAAAGAAGTTCGGGATATTCGTGAATACTGCTTGAAAGCGTTTCCGTTACCCACTTCAAACCATAACCGTTGGTACTGTCCACGTATTCAATGAGGTTGTAAGATATCAATAAAAACCTTGCAACATAGTTTAAAACATATCCAACGACGAGCAAAACTTCCAAAATGGCGGCAATGAGCGCAAAAATCTTGGTATCAACGCTCTTGAAGGTTCTGTTCTTCTGACCGCAAACGCCGATATAGTAGGTATTTAAAAACGGCACGAACGCCATCCATCTGTTTTTATACCCCTCGCGACCCGCAATTATAAACAGACCGACTGCCTGAAATACGAAAACAGTCAAAAAGCACAGACCGCCAACGATAAGCGGAACGTACCACGTATCGCTGTTTACGAATATTTGCGCAACGCTTGCATATTCAAAGAAATCCATAAAATCCTCCTCACAAATATTTCACGCTATTTAAGCGCGTAAAATATTTCGTGATTTTTAGGGGTTTCTCGCCCCTCGCGCCGCAATTTTTAAGGGCACACAGATATATAATTGCGACACTTCACCCTCGCTGAGGCGCAGGTATGCGCAATTTGAGTGCGCTAACCAAAAAACGTGGTTTTTGGTTGCGTTGTTAATAGTTAAAATTTTTAAGTTACATAATTATATATGTGCTAAATGTTAAAAATAAAATCGGTCCGTGAAAACGTTGTAAAAATTTAATCAAAAAGCGTGAAGCCGTACTCGACTTTTTCAAGCGTCAAGCCCTTTGCGGGCATCGTTCTGCCTACGGCTTCCCTGTCGCCCAAACTTAACGAACGGGCGACATCTGCTTCCGATAAACTGCCCTCGGCAAAGCCTATTGCCGTACCCGCTACAGTGCGGACCATATTGTATAAAAAACCGCCGCCGCAAACGTAAATTTCAACGTCGGTTGAGAGCGCGGATTTGGTTATTACAGCTTCTGCCGAGTATACATCGCGCACAGTCGTTTTAACTTGAGAGCCGCTTTTACAGAACGCCTTAAAATCGTGTTTTCCGACAAAAGACCCCAATATATGCCTTAGTTTCGCTATATTAACGGGATTTTTTACCCACACGGAATATCTGTCCTTTAACGGGTTTCTTCTCTCCGCCAAATAGATTCTATAACAGTAGGTTTTTCTTTTTGCGCTGCGGTTTGCATCAAAATTTTCAGGTGCGGCAGCAGACTGTAAAACGGCAATATCGGGGGGAAGAAAACGGTTTAAAACGTCTGCGATTTTGTCCGCGGGTATGGTGGTTTCGGCGTTGAAATGGCACACCTGTCCTGCCGCGTGAACACCGCTGTCGGTTCTGCCGCTTGCGGTTACGCCCGTTTTCTTGCCGAAGACCTTTTCACAAGCCTCTTCCAACTTTTCCTGTACGGTTATTGAATTTTTCTGAATCTGCCAACCGCCGTAATCCGTTCCGTCGTAGGCAAGAAGTATCGCGTATCTCATTTTTCAACCATCATTTTTCTAAAACGCCATAAAGGTTGCCGTTCCACAAAAGCCACGTTAAAATCACAGCCATCCCTATTATTGACGTAAAAATCCCCGCCAAATCGGTAAATATTCTTTTGCTTTTAACCCCGATTTCTACTGCGGCCCGGTTACCTTTTTTCATCAGCTTAATTTTATATACTCGTAGAACTGCGGGAGGATGTCCGCGCAATAGATATTCAGAAGAACTACTCCCGCGATAAGCGCTGCAAAAACCAAAAAGGCAACCAAATCGCGCCAGCCTAATTTCAGTTTTTTGAATTTCGTCCTGTTTTTCGAGCCCGAATAGCACCGTGCGTCCATAGCGTCTCCGAGCTCGTCCGCGCGCCTGAACGCACTTATAAGCAAAGGTATAAGTATGGGCACGATTGCCTTTATTCTTTTAAAGATATTGCCGCTTTCAAAGTCCGCACCCCGCGCTTTCTGCGCGGAAATTATGCGGTTGGTTTCATCAATTAAAGTAGGAATAAAGCGCAGCGCAATCGACATTATAAGCGCAAGCTCGTGCACGGGAAATTTTATATATTTTAAGGGCTTTAAAAGGCTTTCGATGCCGTCCGTAAGGGATACGGGGGTCGTAGTAAGAGTCAGAACAGACGAAGCCATTACAAGGAAAAACAGCCTTAAAATGAAGAATACCGTGAAAATTATTCCCTCTCTCGTAATTTTTATTATCCACCACTCGACGTAGACGACTTCTCCGCCGTGGAAAAAGAGGTTAAGAACAGCCGTAAATACGAGAATAACCAAAATGCCCTTAACGGAGCGCAACACTCTTCCGAAAGGAACGCGCGCCGCCGCGATTGCTACGCAGATTACGAGCGCAACGGCAAACAGCGAATAGAAGTTGTTAGCGACGAAGAGAAGAACGATTAGCGCAATAAGCGCCAAAAGCTTTATGCGCGGGTCAAGCCTGTGAACGAATGACTGTGTGGGGTAAAATTGCCCGAAGGTTACGTCGTTAAGCATCGGCGGCACCTCCGTTATCGGCTTTGCCACGGTTGTAAACTTCTATAACCTTGTCCGAAAAGTCCGACACAGTACAGTCGCTGTCGATTATTATTCCCTTAGCCGCTAGCGACTGAGCGATTTTAGAAGTCAAAGGAACGTCAAGCCCCAAAGCTTTAAGTTCGTCCGTGCGCTTAAAAATTTTATAAGGCGCATCGCAGGCGAAAACCTGACCGTTTGCAATGACGCAAGCCCTGGTACAGTTATCTGCAACCTCGTCCATATCGTGGGAAACGATTATTATTGTTTTGCACCATTCGCGGTGGAGCTTGTGCAAAAGCTCCATTATTTCGTTCTTGCCCTTGGGGTCAAGACCTGCGGCGGGCTCGTCGAGAATTAAAACCTGCGGTTTCGTTACGATTACGCCCGCGATAGCCGCGCGCCGCTTCTGTCCGCCTGACAAATCGAACGGGGACTTGTCCTTTACCTCTTCGTAGTTGAGTCCGACGATTTCTATGCTTTGCCTAACGGCTTCCTCTATCTCTTCTTTTGAAATTCCTTTCTTAAAGTTTTTAAGCCCGAATGCCACGTCGGCAAAGACCGACTCGGCAAATAACTGATACTCGGGATACTGAAATACCATTCCGACACTTGCCCTGAGCGCTTTAAAGTCGCATTTTCTACTGCCTAAATCGAATTGCCCCACGGATATGCTTGAAATAACGGGAGTAGGTCGCCCTTTTTTAGCCTTAGGTTTTTTATACCTTTTCTGCGCCTGCGGCAATTTTATGAGGGCGTTAAGGTGCTGAACGAGGGTAGATTTTCCGCTGCCGGTGTGTCCGATTATACCGAAAAACTCGCCTTCGTCGATATGAAGGTTTACACCCTTTAAAGCTTTGGTTGCAAACGGAGATTTTTTGGAATAAGTGAAGGTTAAATCCTTTACATCGATATCCCATTCGTGACCGTTTTCGATGGATTTTTCCCGACAAATCGAAGATTGCCCCCCATATATACCGCAATTAACGAAGTTTTTATATATTTCTTCCGCAAGCTCTTCGGGGTGCAAAACGTCCTTTATATCCATTCCGGCTTTGCGCAAGTTTTGGGAAATAACGCTAGTTCTCGGCAACGATAAGTTAAAGGTTTCAAGCGTTTCTCCGCTTGTAAAAATTTCCTCCGGCGTTCCCTCTAAGGCAATTTCGCCCCTGTTCATAACTATCGTTCTGTCGGCAAGGAGCGCCTCTTCCATAAAGTGGGTAATGAGAATTATCGTCATCCCCTCTTCTTCGTTGAGTTTTTTGACTACCTCTATAACTTCCCGTCTGCCCTTGGGGTCGAGCATTGCGGTGGATTCGTCCAATATCAAAACGTCGGGTTTTATGGCAAGCACGCCCGCAACGGCTATTCTTTGCTTTTGACCGCCCGAAAGCCTTGCCGGAGTTGACGCGCGGAATTCTTCCATACCGACAGCGTTCAAAGCCCAACCTATGCGTTCGCCTATTTCTTCACGCGGGACGCCTATATTCTCCGGACCGAACGCAATGTCGTCCTCAACGATGGAAGCGACCATCTGGTTATCGGGGTTTTGGAAAACCACGCCGACGTGTTTTCTTATTTCAACTGCATTTTTGCCCTCGGCAATATCCATTCCGAGAACGCAGATTTTGCCGTTGTCCGCTTCCAAAAGGCCGTTCAAAAGACGGGCAAGGGTAGACTTACCGCTTCCGTTGTGCCCGATAACGGATAAAAACTCACCCTTTTTAAGCTTAAAAGACACACCGTTAACGGCATAAACTCCGCTGTCGGGGTAAGAAAATTTTACGTTTTCGCATTCGATAACAAAGTCAGACGCCATAGTTCCCTTGATAAATAAACAAATTCAATTTTTATTATAGCAAAAACAGTCAAAATGTACAACTTTTTTTGCTATTAAAATTCATTACCGATGTTGACAAGATTAATTTATCGTATTATAATAATGTAAGTGTGAGTTTTACACGGAAACGTTAAAAATTATTATTTATTAAACGGAGGTTTTTTGATGAAAAAGTTGACTATCGACGGTAATACCGCCGCAAGCCACGTTGCGTACGCCTTTTCGGAAGTAGCCGCGATTTATCCTATCACCCCCTCTTCGCCTATGGCTGAAGTTGCGGACGAGTGGGCGACGGCGGGCAGAACCAACATGTGGGGTCAGAAGGTTAGAATTGCTGAAATGCAATCCGAAGGCGGCGCGGCAGGCGCGGTTCACGGTTCGCTTTGCGCGGGCGCGTTGACGACTACTTACACCGCTTCGCAGGGGCTTTTATTAATGATCCCCAATATGTACAAGATTTCGGGCGAGCTTATGCCTATGGTTATGCACGTTTCGGCGCGCGCACTTGCGGCACATTCACTGAACATTTTCGGCGACCATGCGGACGTTATGGCTTGCCGCCAAACGGGTTTTGCGATGCTTTGCGACGGCTCCGTACAGGAAGTTATGGACTTAGCATTGGTTGCGCACCTTTCAACTTTGAAATCCAAAGTTCCCTTTATCAACTTCTTCGACGGCTTCAGAACGAGCCACGAGGTTGCCAAAATCGACGTTTGGGATGAAGCTGACGACTATAAGGAAATAAGAGATATTTGCGACGAGGTTGGAATCGCCGCAGACGTTGCGGACTTCAAGTCGCGCGCTTTGAACCCCGAACATCCCATTCAGAAGGGTACCGCGCAAAACGGCGATACTTATTTCCAGAACAGAGAGACGGCGAACAGCTATTACGAAGCTACCCCCGCTATCGTTCAGAAGATGATGGACGTGGTATCCGCTAAATGCGGCAGAAAGTATCACCTTTTCGACTACGTTGGCGCAAAAGACGCGACGGACGTTATCGTTTGTATGGGTTCGGCTTGCGAAACTATTGAAGAATCAATCAATAAGCTTAACGGAATGGGTCATAAATACGGACTTGTTAAGGTTCGCCTTTACCGCCCCTTCGTTGCGGACAAGTTCGTAAAGGCGCTGCCTAAGACGGCTGAAAGACTTGCCGTTCTTGACAGAACGAAGGAGCCCGGTTCGCTCGGCGAGCCCCTTTATCTTGACGTATGCTCCGCGCTCCTTGAAAAGGGCGTTACCAATTTGAAGGTCGTAGGCGGCAGATACGGTTTGGGCTCGAAGGAGTTCACCCCCTCTATGGTGCTTGCGGTTTATAAAAACCTTGAAAGCGCAAAACCCAAGAATCACTTCACCGTTGGTATTTACGAGGACGTAACGCACTCGTCTTTGAACTTCTCTGAAAAGTTTGACGCTGCTCCCGTAGGCTCGACGAGCTGCAAATTCTACGGCTTAGGCTCCGATGGTACGGTCGGCGCAAACAAGAACTCGATTAAGATTATCGGCGACCATACGGAAAAACACGCGCAGGCGTACTTCTTCTACGACTCAAAGAAATCGGGCGGCATCACCGTTTCACACCTCCGTTTCGGCGACACGCCCATTCAGTCCGAATACTTAATCGACAGCGCGGATTTCGTACAGTGCTCCAACCCCTCGTACGTTACCCGTTACGATATGACGGGCGACATCAAGGAGGGAGGCACCTTCCTTATCAACACCAACGCAACCACGGTTGAAGCTTTGGAGGAGTTCCTGCCCGCAAAGGTTAAACAGGATATCGCTAAAAAGCACATCAATCTTTACGTTATCGACGCAATCAAGATTGCGGGCGAGCTTGGACTTAAAGGCAGAACCAACACCATATTGCAGTCGGCGTTCTTCCGCGTTAATCCCCAGATTATGCCCTACGACAAAGCCATCGAATATATGAAATATATGGCTAAGAAATCCTTCGGCAGAAAGGGCGACGCGATCGTTCAGATGAACTATAACGCAATAGATTCCGCCGCAGGCGACAACCTTATAAAGATTGACGTTCCCGCAGACTGGGCAAAAGCCAAGACGGGCGCGGAAATGGTCAAGGGCGCGGACAACAAGTACTATCAGGAAATTATCAAGCCTATTCTTTACCTCGAAGGCGACAAGCTTAAGTCTTCGCAGTTCAACGCAGACGGTCACGTTCCTACGGGCACGACTAAGTACGAAAAGCGCGGCGTTGCCGTTCTCGTACCCGAAATTATAGTTGACAAGTGTATCCAGTGCGGCACCTGCTCCTTCGTGTGCCCTCACGCTTGCCTCCGCCCCGCGCTCGTTGCCGACGGTTCAGACAAGCCTGCAACTCTTAACGGAAAAGCCGCAATCGGCTTGCCCGGTTACGAGTACAAGATGCAGGTTTCACCCCTCGACTGTATGGGTTGCGGCGTGTGCGCTACCGTTTGCCCCGTAAAGGACGGCGGAGCAATAAAGATGATTCCCCTTGCGGAATCCCTTGCAAAGGGCGAAGCCGAGAACTGGGAATACACGGTTGAGCTCCCCGACGTTGATACATCGAAGTTCAAAAAGGAAACCGTTAAGGGTTGCCAATTTGCTACTCCATTGTTCGAGTTCTCCGGCGCGTGCGCAGGCTGCGGCGAGACCCCTTACGTTAAGGTTATCACCCAGCTTTTCGGCGAGGATATGGTAGTTGCTAACGCAACGGGTTGCTCGTCAATCTACGGCGGTTCTTCGCCTACCTGTCCTTACACCACAAACAAACAGGGTCACGGTCCCGCTTGGGCTAACTCGCTCTTTGAAGACAACGCGGAGTTCGGCTACGGTATGAATCTTGCGTATTCCGCAAGAAGAAACGCTTTGAAGGGCAAGATTGAAAAACTTGCAGGACTTTGGAGCGGCGATGGAAAGACGGCTTGCGAAAATTATCTTAAAGCTTTCGATAACAGAGAAGCTTCCAAGAAGGCTTCCGCAGAGCTTTTGAAATTGCTTGAAGGCTGCAACGGTTGCGGTTGCGAATCAGACGCGTTGGTTGCTGAAATTCTTGCGGACAAGGATTGCCTTGCGAAGAAATCAATCTGGATATTCGGCGGCGACGGCTGGGCTTACGATATCGGCTACGGCGGTTTGGACCACGTGCTTGCAAGCGGCGAGGACGTAAACGTACTCGTACTCGATACCGAAGTTTACTCCAATACGGGCGGTCAGGCTTCCAAGTCAACCAACATCGGCGCGGTTGCTAAGTTTGCTTCCGCAGGTAAGAGAATTAAGAAGAAGGATTTGGGTATGATTGCCAAATCCTACGGCTACGTTTACGTTGCTCAGGTTGCAATGGGGTCTAACCCTGCACAGCTTCTTAAAGCGTTGACCGAAGCCGAAGCTTACCACGGACCTTCGCTTATCATCGCTTACGCGCCCTGCATCAACCACGGCATCAATATGACGAAGAGCCAGCTTGAGCAGAAGGCAGCCGTTGATTGCGGCTATTGGCAGCTTTACAGATATAACCCCGACGGCGATAAGTTCACGCTTGACAGCAAAGACCCCACGGGCGATTATCAGGCGTTCCTTGCAGGTGAAACACGTTACGCTTCCCTCGTTAAAACGCAGGGCGCGGACATTGCAAACGACCTGTTCAAGAGAACAGAAGAGTCCGCTAAGGCAAGACTCGAAGGCTACAAGAAGCTTGCAGGCAAGGAATAAGCGTTACGCTTAACCGCACTATAATATAAAAGCGTTCGCCGCGTTAAGGCGTAAAAAATCCCCCGCAGATTTCTGCGGGGGATAAGTTTTTATTTATCAATCACCTCATCCGTCTTTTTCTCATTCTTACGAAAAAAACACCTTCCCCAAAGGGGAAGGCTTTATTGAGGTTATATGTCGGTCTTGCCTAAAAGATAGTCGGTTGTGCAGTTCAACGCTTCGGAAAGCTTTACTATCGCGCTTGCCGTCGGTTCGCACTCCTCCTTTTCCCATCTTGTAACCATCGAAGGGCTGCACCCAACTTGTTCTGCAAGTTGCTTTTGAGTAAGCTTTTTTTCTATTCTCATTTCCTTAATTCTCTTAGCAATAATCATAAAAAAATTATAGCAAAAATTGAGTAAACTCATTGACAAAGTGAGTATTCTCAATTATAATTAAAGACAGGAGGAAATAATTATGTCAAACGAATGTCTTCGTTGCAGATATTTCAGGGGATATTACTCTAAAACTTACTGCGGATTTTATATGGAAAAGTTTGGACAGTGCTATAAGCACGATAAAATTTGCGGCAAGCACGAAAGCTGTGAAAGCTATGAAACGAGAATAAATAAGCCCGCAATTAAAAGGGGCGTAGTTATAGACGCATTAAGCGACGCTATAAGGAATATTGAAACCATAAAGAACATACTTGAAGAGCGTGAAATTAAATAGCAAAACGGCGGCGCTAATTCAGTGCCGCCGTTTTACTATTTTAAAAATTCCGCTATCGCGTTCATAACTTCTTCGTCTTCTTCGGTAGCGGCTTTGAAATCAAAGGAAGCAAAATAGTCTATCCTGTCGCTTTCCGTCATTTTTGCGGCGTTTGATATATTGTATTGAAGTTCCGCAAGCTTCTTTTCGGCTTCAACGGTATTATACGGGTTGTGCGCCTTGCCTTTTGCAAGATATTTAGTTACGTTGTCGCCGTAGTTTTTATAATAAACCGCTTTAGTCGGCGTTACTATACTATCTTTATTACCGTGAACGAGCAGCGTAGGCGCACCGTTTTTCCGAGCGCAACGCGCGGCGCTTGCATTGCCGTCTTTTCCGAATTTAAATAAATTTATTATCCACCAAAACGTGCATAAAACTGCTGCGACGGGCTTGGAAATGAACTTTGCCGCGCCTTCGTAAAGGGTTCTTACTGGAGTGGCGGGCGCGCTGATTGCGACGACCTTTTCAACCTTTCTTTTTACTGACGCGCATAAAACAGAATATCCGCCCCAACTGTGCCCGACCAAATAAACTTTTTTCTCAGGAAAACGAGACCGCGCGTAATCTACTGCTGCGACGGCGGTTTTCACGCCCTCGTACATTCCCATTATATTTTTACCGCCCGACAAATTACAGCCCTTGCTGTCAAGCGCAATTACGGGATAGCCGAGGTTGCAAAAGTAGTTTATTTCGGTGGTATACGCAATATGCCCCGCGCCCATTCCGTGGACAAAAACAACGACGGAGTCCTTTTGCAGAACGTCCGCTTTGCGGTAGAGAATACCGCACAAGCTGAATTTTTTGCGCGGAATTGAAATTTTTTCCGCGTCAAGACCGAAGTCTTCCGCAGTAAAATACTTTAAAAGCTTGCCCTTATCGTAACGCCTGCCGAAAGCGAAACGATACGATAAAGCGGCAAGCAGAAACAACAACACGATAACCGCCGAAATAACTATTAACGCTATAATCCAAGGTTGCATAACTAAAATCCGAGCGGGCGCGTATCGCGCCCGCCCTTATCCTTTTATTAATTAAACTATATACTTGCCGTCCAGAGCGGGTGCGGAGTCCATTTCCTTCTTCTGACCTTCGTATCCCTTTTTGCCGAGAAGCGCGAAGGTTGCCTTTTTGCCGTTTTCAACGCCGGGCTGGTTGAATGTGTTGACGTTGAGAAGCGCGCCCGTGTAAGCCGTTTGCAATTCAAAGAGAAACATAAGCTGACCCAAGGTGAACGCGTTTACTTCTGGAAGCGTGATAGTGTAGTTCATTCTGCCCGCACGCATAAGTGCGTACGCCGTAGCCTTGTTTTCCGCTTGAATCAGCTCCTGCATAGTGTGTCCGCCGAGGAAGCCTACGTCGGGAATATCTTCGCAACCGTGCGCAATGGGCATTTTACAGCCGTAGTTGGTTACGGAAATAAAGGTGATGACCTTGTCGTAAGGACCTTCGATATAGAGCTGAACCTGCGAATGCTGGTCGGTAACTCCGAGAGATTTAACGGGCGTTGTGCCTGCGTTGACTTTGTTGCCGTCGTAGTCCTCCGCCTTACCTATCGATTCTGCCCAAAGCTGGCAATACCAATCCGCCATAAGCTTCAAATTGTCAGAATAAGGCATTAAAACGTTGATGTTTTTGCCCTGCTTCATAGTGATATACTGCAACACCGCGCAAGCAAGGGCGGGGTTTTTAGCAACCGATGGCTTGGAGCAAAGTCCATCCATATACGCCGCGCCCGCAAGCATACCCTTAATATCGATGCCGAGCACCGCCGCGGGGAGAAGCCCGACGGGACAAAGCTCGGAAAATCTTCCGCCGACGCCGTCTGGAAGAACGTATTTTTTGATGTTGCCGCCATATTTACTGTCGATTTTTATGAGGTTGCCGCGGCTTTCGTCCGTGGTGAAAATCATATGCTCGGGTAGGTTTAGCCCTTTCTTTTCCAAAATATCGGCAATTATTAAGAACTGCGTCATCGTTTCGGAGGTAGCGCCTGACTTAGATATGACGTTGAAGCAAGTTTCTTCAGGCACGATTACGTCGAGAAGGGCTTGCATTCTTACTGGATCTACGTTATCCTCAACGTAAAATTTGGGACCGCCGCGCTTTTTGGGCGGGAGCTCGTTATAGTGAAGGTGCTTTAAGGCATTGAACACCATCGAAGGGCCGAGAGCGCTGCCTCCTATACCTAAGACGACGAAGTATTTGAACTTCTTTTTTATCTGTTTTGCGGTTGCAAGAATATCAGCAACTATTTCGTCCTGATTGTACGGAAGCTCCGTCCAACCCATAAACAACTCGTCCTTGCCGCGGTTTGACATAACGTAATCGAAAGCATGTTCGGCTTTATCCTTCATACCTTTGATTTCGGAATCGGTTACGCCCCTGTCGCCGAGGGACTTAGCCATCATATAGTTATAGTCAACGGTTACGCGCATGCTGTTGCGCCATTCTTTGGTTTTATATGCCATGATTTGCCTCCATTATATAATTCCAAGTTTTTCCACATTAGAAATTATACCGCATCCCGTCAATATAGTCAATAGCGATTTATATATTTTTAACGGAATTTTAAATTATCCGACGGTTAAACTTTACAAAACTTTTGTTTGTGTGATATAATAATCTAACAAAAACTTTGTACACGAACGCAGCTCCGTTTATTGTTTAAGAAATATGCTTGAGGAATTGACTGCCGACCAGATTGCGGCTTGCAAGTTAATAGAGGATTGGTTTTTGCACTCTACGAGGCAGACTTTCGTCCTGGCGGGTTATGCGGGCACGGGCAAAACCACGCTTTTAAAGTACGCCGTAACCGAAGTTTTAAAGCTCGATCCCGAAAACACCGCGGCATTCGTTACGCCCACGGGCAAGGCGGCGACCGTGCTTATACGTTCGGGAATACACGCGACGACCATCCACAAGCTTATATACACCTCTTTGACGGAAGAGAAAGAAATTGAGTTGAACGGCAAAAAAATTACGGTTGAAAAGCTGACGTTCAAGAGGCGCGACGGTATCGGGAAGAGTATAAAATTAATCGTTTTAGACGAGGCCTCGATGGTGTCCGACGAGGTTTTGTACGATTTGATAGAATTCGGCGTAAAAATCCTCATATGCGGAGACAATGCGCAGCTTCCGCCCGTCGAAGGATTGAACGGATTTTTTACCGCGCCAGACTACACTTTAAAAACCATAGTAAGGCAGAACCTCGGTAATCCGATAATTATGCTGTCGGAAATGGCGCGTGAAGGAAAATATATACCTTTCGGCAGATACGGAAATAACGTTACGGTGACGAGCAAGCGGCTATTCAGCGGTGAAAAACGCAAGATGTGCCTTCTTAGGGCCGACCAGATTATCTGCGGCACTAACAAGACGAGGGCGCAGATTAACGACGAGATACGCGCTTTGAAAGGCTTTACTGGGTTGCCGCAAAGCGGGGAAAAGCTGATTTGCACGCAAAACAACTGGGAAACTTTTATCGATAGCGAGATGCGGTTCAATATGGTAAACGGCATTATAGGAACTGTTATCGAGCCGTTTTACGACACCGCGAAACAGATAGGATTTATCCAATTCAAGCCCGACTTCCTTGACGAGAACTGCCCTGAAGCGCTACCCATAGACACGGGCATTTTTACCGACGGGTACTACCGCTATAAGCGCGGAGATTATTTTGAAAAGTTTGACGAAGACGGCGAGGTTACGGGGGCTTTTACCCTGAACAGATTTGAATTCGGGTACTGCATTTCCTGCCATAAAGCGCAGGGAAGCGAGTTTGACAACGCAGTGATTTTTGACGAAAGTTTCTGTTTTAAAGAGGATAAAGCCCGCTGGCTTTACACCGCGATAACCCGCGCAAAAAAGAATTTACTAATAATAAGATAATTAAAAAAACCGTAAACCCTATTGAAATGGTTCACGGTTTTTTGATTTATTTCAAGCATATATGGGGAGCAATTAAAAATCTGCGTCCGCGGCGGCGAGGATTGCGCGGGCTACGTCCGCGGCATTTTTACTGCCTATTACGCTTGCGCCCGTATCTATTGCGCTTGACATTTCCAGAACGGTTGCCACCCCCTCCGCCTTAATAGTACATTTGTCCTTGACGGCTGATTTGATTTCATTAATCCGCTCTATCTCGTTTCCGCCTGACAGAGCGCTTGAACTCGTCTTTATGGAATTGACGCCACAGTCGGCGGCTAGAGTGCAGGCACGCAAGATTTGTTCGTGAGATAAAAGATTACACTCCAAATCTACCCTGAGCGACTTGTTCTTTACCGCCTTTCTTAGTTTTTTGAACTCCTTTTTAACGTATGAAAAATTGCCGTCGCGGATGTGCGCAACGGGTGCGGTGACCTCCACTTCGTCCGCGCCGTCGTTGATTGCCCGCTTTACGGCTTTAACCTTGATTGGAGTCGTATCGCCGCCGTGCGGAGAGCTTATGCACGCAACGAGTCCGCATTTCCTTTCGCTACCCAAATAGACCGAACAGTTTTTAACGAAGCACGGAAGAACGCACACGGCGCCAAGCTCTAAAGAGTTAGCGTCTGCGCAAGCCGATTTTAAAACGCTTAGGCCTGCTTTAACGGTCGCTAAATCGTATTCGAGTTTCTTTATCTGGGAACGGGCGGCTTCAGCATTGATTTTGCGCCTGAACTGGGAATAAAGTAATTTTTCACTCTGCGATATCTGCGGGGTTGCGGTAGTATCTTGGGTTGCATCCATAAATTTCTTCCTTTTTAGCTATAAACATTTATATTTTCACAAATTCCTTTGCCGCAAGGCAAATAAAATGTAATTATGTTTATAGGGATTTTGTATTTGTTTTTGACCTTTATATTCTGTTTTATTCTCGTAGCGGTAATAAAACTTGCATATTTGGGGATAACGACGTTGAAAAGACCTGCTCAAACCGAGGAAAAGAAGCTGCCGCCCACCAAGACTGAGCCAGTGTACTACATAGTTGAAAAAAAGCGGGCGAGAAAGACAAACTATTCAGAACCGAAAGAAATAGAGTTTAAAAAATAAAAATACGGGCGCGCGCCTTTTTATAAGGCGCGCGCCCGTATCGATATCGTCGAATTAATCTTCATAGCGGACGAGGTTCTCTCCGTCCTCCCAAAGACGTTCAAGGTTGTAAAAATCACGCTCCTCGTCGCCGAAGATATGGACTATTACGTCTGCATAGTCCAAAACCGCCCATCTGCCCTCGCGCACGCCTTCGCGGCGGCGGGGCGTTAAGCCGTGCTGTCTTTCCAAAAGTTCTTCAAGGTTTTCACCCAAGGATTTAACCTGCGTTTTGGATGAGCCGCCAGCAACCACGAAATAATCGCAAAGGCTGGTTTTATGCTCAACTGCAATATAAACTATGCCTTTCGCCTTTTTGGAAGAAAGATATTCGCAAATCAATAACGCTTTTTCTTTACTTGTCATAATAACTCCTTAATATACACGTACGCCCGTTCGGTGAGCGGATAAACAGGCTCGCCCTTTGATTTTAAATAATTCAACTGGTGTTCGAGCGCGGCACAAAGACAACCGTCAAGCCCGCCGTTGAGCTTTGCCCTAAGCTCCTTTACGCCGTCGAAATCGCGCCCTTCCTCCAACAAATCGGCAAGAAATATCAGTTTTTCAAGGTTGGACATATTCTCTCTGCCGCTCGTATGATAGCGGATTGCGTTCAAAACCCCTTCGTCCTTCACGCCGAAGATATGCTCCGCCACAAACGCGCCGCCGTACTGGTGCATAACGGATGCGGGAACGCCCTTGGGCGGAACGAAGCCTTTCAGCTCCTCAGCGGCGGGAGAAAGAAACTTTGCGCAGTCGTGGAGAGCCGCCGCCGTGATAGCGTCGATTTCGTAAACACCTGCAGCCCTGCCGTATTCCGCCGCAAGAACGGCAACGCGCACGGTGTGTTGCCAACGTTCATCTGTTAAATATTTTTTAACGCCTAAAAGCTCCGTCAGCTCGTATAAGCGACGTTTACGTATATAGAGGCGGACGTTTTCGGGCACAAACCCAGCAGTGTCCTCGCCTAAGGCGGCAAGAACTCTTACGCGCGTTGAACTGACGGGTTTACCCACATAACCGAAATTGACTATTTCCTTTTTAAAACGCTTTTGAAAATTTTTTATATAAGACGTCAATTCGCCTGTGTTTTCACGGGCGCAGACGGCAAGCGTTGCGCACTTTAATATTTCGTCGGGTTCCTTCCAAAGCCCGAAGGTTTGAAGCATATCCGCGCCAATGATAAAGTAGAGCTCGTCACCGCCGTAAATTTTTTTAAAGTGACGGCAGGTCACGTAGGAATAACTTACCCCGCCCCGTTTAAGCTCAACGTCCGAAACCTCAACACCGTTAACACCTTCAAAGGCAAGACGGCACATTGAAAGTCTGTCCTTGCCGCGGGCGCTTAAAACGCCCTTCTTATGGGGAGAAATATTGGTTGGAATAACGATAACCTTATCAAGCCCCAACGCCCGTTTTGCCGCGAGCACGATATTAAGATGTTCCGAATGTACGGGGTTAAACGCCCCGCCGTAAAGCGCTACTTTCATAGTTTAAATTATAATTTCAAAGGCAATAACTTCAATATGAAAAGATTGAATTTACCTTTGATACTGGATACCGTTTTTGCCGCAATTGGCGCTTTTCTACTGTTTTTCACCGCAATCAGATTTTACACGAAAAGCGCGGTTATAGGACTTATATTCGGTTTGTGCGCAGGCGTGCTGTTCGGAATGCTGTGCTTCCTCTACATAAGCGGAAAACAAAATAAATCGCTTATTCTTTCCAAGGATGAAAAGCAAAAAAAGCTTTTAGCCCTGCACCTGTCGCTATCCCGAGACGAGGACGTTAAAAGCCTGTTTAAAAAAAGCTTTGGCGAGGACGCAAAAATACGCGGTAAACGGGTCATATGCGGGGGTGTATCGAATTTTTTCAACTTTAAGATGCAACCTTTGAGCGAGGACGACGTCGCGCGGGTAATCAAGTTTAAATGCAACGGAGAGAAGAAAATTTTCTGCGTGAAATGCTCCGCAGAGGCCGCCGCCCTTGCAAGTAATTTTTCAATAGGAATTGCCGGAATAGACGAGGTCTTCTCTTCTTTGAAAAAAAGCGAACTGTTGCCCGAAAAATACGTTTACGAAGAGCCGAAAAAACCGAGCATTTTTAAGCGCATAAAGCTCAGGTTTTCAAAAAAGCTTTGCGCGCCTTTGTTCTGGTCGGGAGCGGCGTTGCTTGCTTTGAGCTACTTCACATTTTTTCCCATATACTATATTGTGAGCGGCGGAATAATGATTATTCTATCCGCTATCGCTTTGGTTTTCAATTAATTTTAATATGTTCAATATCCTTGCGTTTGGAAGGGCGGTATAATACCGCCTTTCTGCCTATTACTATTACGCATTCCGCCGAAAGCCTTGCGGCAAGTTCGCGCCCGATTTCTTTAGGGTCGCCGTCCGCATTTTCAAGGATATTGATTTTTATAAGCTCACGCTTTTCAAGACAGTCCGAAAAGCTTGCAAGCATATTCTCCCCTATCCCTTCCTTGCCAACTTGCCCTATCGGGGTAATGTTCGCGGCAAGGCTTTTTAATTTACTGCGCTGTTTTGAAGTCAACATAATTTCTCCTGAAAATCAATTCATATCCATACTATCGACGGGTGTTATTTCGTATCCGCAACAGTATTCGTTGACGCCCGAATTATTAACCACGACTAAGCGCGCGTTATAAAACCGTAACACGGGCGCAAGAATTTTTATAAACCTGAAAAAAGCGTTCTCGTCGGTGACGAGAAAATCAAGCGCAAGCCCTTCGTTTTCGTTATGACGCGCAATCGCGGCTTCGTCGCAGTCCTCTTCTTCCCTAACGGAATCACGCGTACACATTCCTGCGCCGATATGAACGAAGCAACCCAAATCCACCTCTTTAAGGATAACAGGTTCGGGAATTTCCTCGGCATTTGCGAAGTAGTTTGCAACTGCTTCGCCGATTTTGTCGTAATTTTCAAACGTTGCGGGAATAAACAGATAGGCGTAAGCCAGACAGTCGTAAAAATCCTTTTCGGAAACCAATGAAGAATCCGCGGCAAGAGCTGTTAAATCGTAGCAAGAGGTTACGCCTTCAAAATTGCGCCTGCCGTAAAGCGCGTTCTCCTGCTTTTCCCACCAGACGGGCAAGGATTCGGGATAACGGCTTTCGGAACCCGCAACGTCGTTTACTTTAAGAACGTTTAACAGCTGTTCCAGAGTGAGAAGTTTATCGGGGGCATCATAAATAACATCGTAGCCTGCAATGGTGCGCATAGCGAAGTCTTCGCCCGCTCTTTTGCAAATATTATTGTGAACGGCACAAAGCAGCTTGTCGTATTTCTGTTCGTCAAGCCGTTTTTTGCTGTAAACGTGGACGCTTAAGATATTGGTAACTCGCGTTTCGCTCACACTGAAAACGGCAGCGGTTTCGTTAAATTTACCCAAATCCACGTCGGCGCCTTTTGGTATGTAAGGAATAATTTCAAAGTCCTTATCTTTTATAGGGCTTGCCTCGGACGCCGCAGCTTTCGCTGTGAAATACTGAACGTTTCTATCCAAATCGTCTGCGCCGAAGCTACGCCAAAAAAGCCTGTACTTCCCATCAGACTTGTCGCCGTAAAATTTGTAAGGCAACGGAATCCAATCAAACTTGTTACATATTTTATTGAGTTTTTTTTCGTTCCGCGTATCAATGCACTTCTTTATCGCATCGATATTATCCGCAATCGCGCTCAAAAACCAATAGGTACGCAATGCATATGTAGGCTTGGCGTCGTCAGTTTCCTTTTCATAACAGACACCGCCCAAAGAGATTTCGCGGTGATGTCCGTCCAAGCTTTCGTCGCCGTTGTCGTCAAAGCGCGAACAACCGTGGCAAACCCTGTCGACCTGCTCAGACAGAATAGCGTCGTACTCTTTACCTGTATACAGGTTGACCGTTACGGGGAACAGAAGCCGCGCGCTCTCAATCTCCACGCTTTCCTCTTCAATACTTTCGTATATAAAGTCGGGAGCCATGCATCGTTCTTCTTTTAAACGTTTTGCGTTTATTACCGTCCCGTCGGCAACTTGCGTTATATCAATGCCGTCGGGGAAAACATAATATTTATATTTATAGAAAACTGCTTTTACGCCCTTTTCCATTGCGTTCTCCTTTCTAAATCGCGTTTAAGGTATAAAATCAAATTCCACTTCGCCTATAGATACCGTATCGTTTTCCTTTATACCCATTTCTTTCAGTTTCGAGATGACTCCCTTTTCACGGATAATCTTCTGGAAATACGCCATTGAATCCGGGTCGTTCAAAACGACGTTGCGGCAAAGCATATCGACGAGGTCGCCGACAACTACGTAAACGCCTTCGTCCATATAGATTTCAAAGCCCAAATTGCCGCTTTTACGGTAGGTAAAATCCTCGTCAATTTCAACCCTCGAAACGGGCGGTAAACCCGATAGGATGCCGAATATGCTTGAAATAAGCTCTTTTGTGCCATCTCCGCTGACGGCGGTCATCGTGCAGATTTTATACTTTTTGCCGTATTTCTTTTTAAACAGTTTTACGTTTTCTTCCGCGCCCGTAACGTCGCATTTGTTTAGCGCAATTATCTGCGGAAGAGCCGCTAATTTTTCGGAGTAGCCCTTCAATTCCGAATTGATTTTTTTGAAATCCTCTACGGGGTCGCGCCCTTCAGCCCCCGAAATATCCACTACGTGGACGAGCATGCGCGTTCTTTCAATATGTCTTAAAAAGTCGTGACCAAGCCCCGCGCCGTCCGCCGCGCCCTCGATAAGCCCGGGGATATCCGCCGCAACGAAAGAATTATCGTAATACTTAACCACGCCGAGGTTGGGGGAAAGGGTAGTGAAGTGGTAGTTGGCGATTTTGGGCTTTGCCGCCGAAATCTTTGAAAGAAGGGTTGATTTACCCACGTTGGGAAAGCCTATAATACCCACGTCTGCTATAACTTTAAGCTCCAAGGCAAGCACATGAGGTTCGGTTTTTTCGCCCTTTTGGGCAAAATTGGGCGCGTGACGGCGCGAAGTGGTGAAGCGGACGTTGCCCTTTCCGCCTCTACCGCCCTCCTGAATAAGTTTCTTTTCTCCGTCTCCGAACATATCGGCGATTACCGCACCGCTTTCAAAGTCTTTGACGACGGTGCCTAATGGAACTTTTATAACGACGTCCTGTCCGAACTTGCCGAAGCACTTATTGGAACCGCCGCGCTCGCCGTCGCCTGCAAAATATTTGCTCGTATAGCGAAAGGACAGCAGGTCGTTCATACTGCCGTCAGCCTGAATATAGACGTTGCCGCCGTTTCCTCCGTCGCCGCCGTCAGGTCCGCACGCGGGTTTTCCCTTAAAGGACTTGAACGAGTTCATTCCGTCCCCGCCGTCGCCTGATTTTATAGTTATTTTTACCCTGTCGGTAAATAAATTTTTATCTGCCATTTTTAATTAATTCCGCAAGTTCAGCGTTTGATTTCGTTTCTTTAAAAAGATTTATGATATTTTCAGCCGTCTCCCCGTGGGAAAGCTTGGTGCGAAGCGCAACCGAAAGCCGCCTTTCTTCTTCGTTTAAAAGAATTTCTTCCCTGCCCGAATAGGATTTTAATATATCGATAGCAGGAAAGGTTCGCTCTGCCGCCAAGACGGAAGATAAGCTTAAAACCGTATTTGCAACTCCCGAATAATTGAAATCCGACGGCATTGCGGCAATCACTGTTAAAGAGCCTCCTTCCTCAGCGTTTATGGCGCAGAAAAGATAATTTTTAATAAACTCCGCGGGAACGTTTTCATAGAGTCCGTCAACTAAAATTACTGCGTTTTTATCAAGCTCCACGCGACGTTTTGCGTACTCAAACGCAAGATTTGCACGGGATAAGTGCTCCTCGTCCGACCTGTCGAAGGACGTATAAAAATAAGTGATATTATCGCTTGATTTAGTAAATTCGGTTATCTCCTCCGGACGAGTGCCAAGGGTTAAAACTATTACCTCAAAATCGCGGTAATTGGCACATATCCCGTGGGCAATAGATTTTATAAGGGTAGTTTTGCCGCTGTTTGCAGGGGCGGAAATAATCCCTCTTTGACCCAAAGCCAACGGCGCGAAAAGGTCAATCATTCTACGCGAAACATTATCCCCGCAAGAAAGATTTACGCGCATTGCGGGATACAGGTGGGTGAGAGAAGAAAAGTTTTTTCTTTTTAACGGTTCACAGACTGAAGTACCGTTTACGGTTAAAATTTCGCTTGCTCCCGCCGCGTCCGCCGCGTTCTTCTTTAAACCCTTGCAACGGACGGCATCGCCGAGCCGCAAAGAAAATCTTGTAACGAACAGCTCGGAGACGAACACCCGCTCTTTGCCGAAGAGAAAATAGTTCCGTCCGTCCCAGTCGAGATAACCGCAGTATTCCTTTTCGGGCAGCGCGTTGTACGCGCATACCGAATCGGTTACGGTCATAGTCGGATTCTCGGAACGCCCGCCGTTCAGGGAAAGAAAATATTCCCTGCAACATAAAACGTCGGCAACGAGCCGTTCGTCGTATCTGTCCGATTTGGGGGGAGCGCCGCGTTTGGATTGGGGCGCCAATTCCACCTCTCCGCGGGCAATAGATAAAATCGCCTCGATAATAGCGCCTTTTTGCCCGCTGGTTAAGTGAGATTTGACTTCCCGAGCTATTTGGCGAACTTCGTAAATCGTCATATTTTCAAGACGTTCCCGCACGTCTTTGAGCATTTCGTCGCCTTGCATCAGGTTCTCCTTAAAACAACTATTTTTGTTTCTCCGCTTAAATCCGTTCTTGAAAGTTCTATTGAGCTTCCGTCGACCTCTTCTATAACGTCGCCGTCGAAAAGATTTAAAAACTCGTCGACTCTGTCGATATCAAGCTTGCAGTCCTTGGTGCGGTAATGCATGGGGATAACTATATCGGGCATAATTCTGTCGACGTATTCTTTTGCCATTTCAGCGTCGATGGTATAGTTGCCGCCGACGGGAATTAACAGAACGTTGACCGGCAAAAGAGTTTCAATTAAATCCGAAGAACATTTTTCGCCCAAATCGCCAAGGTGACACACGTCTATTCCGTCCATTCTGAACTTAAAGATGACGTTTTCACCGCGTTTTTTGCCGCGGCTCGCATCATGGAAGGACTTGATAGAGTTGATTTCAACGCCTTCAAAATCGGCATTTTCTTCCCTGTCGATTACGACGGGAGAACCGACGACGTTTTGCGTAAAGTCGTGGTCGTTGTGGTGGTGCGACACTGTTATAACGTCAGCCTGCGCCGCGGGCATTTCATAACCCACTATTTCTTCGGAGTACGGGTCGCAGACGATAGAAGTTCCCGTGCTTTCAATAAGTTTAAAGCACGAGTGACCGAGGTATTCGATAATCATTTTCTCTCCTTATGCTTTGGCGGTGATTTCCAGAGTAATATTTTCTCCGCCGCAAGTGTAATTGAGCTTGACCTCGACGGATTTAGAGTCGTTTTTCACGCTCATTTTATTGGTAAAAACCGGAAAACTACCCGAATTTGCGCCCATTCCGAGAACGCAAGTCGTTTCCCGACCCAGCTTAAAACGCATAACCATAGGCACCGAGCCGCGGCGTTCCTGAACTATTTCGCCGTTTTCATACCTCAACACGCACTTGTCGCCGTCTAAACTATAAAACAGCCCGAAACCGTTTAAACCCAAATTAAGCTCGCCGTTTGCGGTAAAATATCCGTCGGGTTTGCCGTTATCTAAAATAACTTTACACTTCATTTCAATTCACCTTTATCCGATTATAACACAATTTTGTAAAAATTACCTCAATTTTCGTACGGAAATATCGGTTTTGCCGTCATTTTTTTTACTGCCGTCGAAAAGCTTGCGCCCGACGGCAAGAATTTTTTTAAGTTCTCCAGCGTCGCCGCCAGCGATAGCGCGTTTAATTTCCCCAAGAGAAGAAATCAAAGAAGAAATTTTTTCCGTAACGTTTTCGGCATTGGCAAGATATAAAGCCGCCCACACCTCTTCGTCGACGCCTGCAATTCTCGTCATATCCTGAAAGCTGCCGCCCGTGAAACCCAAACAATCCTCTAAGTCCGCGTCTTTAACATAGGCATTAGATACGACGTGGGCAAGCTGCGAGGTGTAGGCAATTTTTCTGTCGTGAGTTCCCGCGGAGCATCTGACGATATAGCCGAAACCCATTTCTTCCGTTAGTTTCATAACCGTTTCAACCGCTTTTTCGTCGGTTTCGGAATTGCCGGTGATTACCATATTTTTGCCGTCGAAAAGTTCGGCGCATGCGTTTTCGATTCCGCTGACTTCCTTGCCCGCCATTGGATGGCAGCCAACGTAAGAAAAATTGCGCTTATACGAAAGCACCGCGTCCTCAACGGGTTTTTTGACACCGCAGATATCGCTGACGACTGCGCCCGCTTTAAACCTTGTATTCAAAATGAAGTTTAAGGTTGCGCCGTAAGGCATTGCGACGAACACCGTATCATAGCCGTCAAAGCGGTCGGCAACCCCATCGATAATATCGTTATTTAAAGCATATTCGGGGGGGAACGGGGAAATATCGTACCCATCGACAGCGTATCCCGCCCGTTTTAAAGCCATACAGATTGAGCCGCCTATAATGCCTAAGCCGGCAACGCAAATTTTCATTTTTTCACCTTTTAAAATGTCCGAAAGAAATTATAGCATAAATTTATAAGTTATTCAAGAGTTTTTCGGCGGTTAATTTTTCATTCATTTCATTGACAATCGATAAAAAAATTACTATAATAATCCGTGAATGAAATTTGTAAGGAGATTTTTTATCTATGAACAAAATGTCCGTTAAAGATTTAAAGGACTTAAAAGGCAAAAACGTTTTAGTTCGCTGCGACTTCAACGTTCCCATGAAAGACGGCGTTATCACCGACGAGAACAGAATTCAGGGTGCGCTGCCTACGATTAAATATCTGCTTGACGCAGGCGCAAGAGTTACGCTTTGCTCGCATATGGGCAAGCCCCACTCTATTTTCTCTGCGGAAGTTAAGCTGAATAAAAAAGATTTGAAGAAGGTTGACGCAGGCGAAACCACCAAGGAAGTTATTATTGAAAAGGCTAAAAAGGACGAGCCGAAAAAGCTTACACTTGCGCCCGTTGCAAAAAGACTTAACGAGCTTTTGGGCGGCAAGGTAGTATTTGCAACCGACGTTATAGGCAAGGACGCAAAAGCCAAACGCGACGCATTAAAGAACGGCGAGGCGGTACTTCTGGAAAACCTGCGCTTCCACTGGGAAGAAGAGAAAAAGGACGAAGGCTTCTGCAAAGAGCTTGCGTATAACGCCGAAATTTACGTAAACGATGCGTTTGGCACGGCGCACCGCTCCCACGCTTCCACCGCCGCTATCGTTGAATACGGCATTATTAAAACCGCCGTTTGCGGCTTCCTTATCGAAAAAGAGCTTGAGGTTATGGCTGACACGCTTGAAAACCCCAAACGTCCCTTCGTGGCAATTCTCGGCGGGGCAAAGGTCGCGGATAAGCTGAACGTTATATCCAACCTTTTGGAAAAGTGCGATACGCTTATTATCGGCGGCGGTATGGCGTATACATTCCTCAAAGCTAAGGGTTACGAGGTTGGCACGTCTCTTCTCGACGAAGAGAAAATCGGCTACTGCAAAGAAATGATGGTAAAAGCCGAAAAGTCGGGTAAGGAGCTTCTTCTGCCTATCGATACCGTCGTTACCGACCACTTCCCCGAACCTATCGACGAGAAAATCGTAGTCAAAACCGTTCCTTCAAACAAAATACCCGCAGACAAGATGGGTATGGACATAGGCGAAAAGACGAGAAAACTTTACGCAGACAAAGTAGCTTCGGCTAAATCGGTCATCTGGAACGGACCTATGGGCGTGTTCGAGAACCCCACCCTTGCAAAGGGAACTATCGCGGTTGCGCAAGCGCTTGCGGACGTTTACGGCAAGTGCACCACAATTATTGGCGGCGGCGACAGCGCGGCTGCCGTTCAGCAACTTGGCTTTGCCGATAAGGTTACGCACATCTCTACGGGCGGCGGCGCGTCGCTTGAACTGTTCGAGGGAAAAGTCCTCCCCGGCATTGCGTGCTTAAACGATAAACGGTCCGTTTAATCAAGATTTGTATTCGTTTTTACGAAGCGTTTTGAATTCTTATTTAAACGTTTAAATTTCCGTATATTCCCTGTTATTTAGGGGATATATTGGGGTCTATTGAAATTTTAAGGAGAAATTATGGCAAGAAAACCTTTTATTGCAGGCAACTGGAAAATGAATATGACGGCGGAGAGCGGCAAAGAACTTATAGCGCAATTAAAACCTCTTGTGAAAGACGCAAGATGCAACATTGCGCTTTGCGTTCCCGCAATTTTAATTCCCACAATGGCTAAAGCCGTTAAAGGCTCTAAAATAAAGCTTGGTGCACAGAACGTGCATTGGGCTGAGTCGGGCGCGTACACGGGAGAAATTTCGTGCGGGCAGCTTAAAGAATACGGGGTTAAATACGCGATTATCGGGCACAGCGAAAGAAGACAGTACTTTGGAGAAACTGACGAGAGCGTGAACAAACGCGCGTTGGCTGCGCTTGCAAACGGCATCACCCCCATCGTCTGCGTTGGCGAAACGCTTGAAGAGAGAGAATCCGGCACCACTGAAAAAGTACTTAACCGTCAGCTTACCGACGGTTTGAACGGCATTGAAGATATTACTAAAGTAGTTATCGCTTACGAGCCAGTTTGGGCTATAGGCACAGGCAAAACGGCTACGCCTGAGCAGGCTGAAGAGACCATTGCTTATATCCGTAAAAAATTAGGCAAGCTTTTTGACAAGAGAAGCGCAAATAAAGTTATTATTCAGTACGGCGGCAGCATGAACGCTAAAAACTGCTTTGACCTTATGGACCAGCCTGACATTGACGGCGGACTTATAGGCGGTGCTTCGCTTACTACCGAATTTGCAAAAGTTGTAAACTACGATAAATAATTTAAAACATCAAAAAACACGCGGCGGACAAGTTGTCCGCCGCTTTCTATACTTAAATTTCCATACCGTTTTCCGCCAAAATTTCGCGGACTTCTTTTAAAAGACTTTCGCGAGTTTCAAACTCGTGTTTAATCATTTCGTTTTGTTTCTCTATTTGCTTATTTTCAAACTCGATAATTTCATTCTCTTTTGCAGATACTTCGTTTTCTTCTTCTATCTCGGCATTTATTTTATCCTCGTTTAGGTGAATTCTGACGTACCGCATCCAAGAACACACTATCGTGATTGTCCATATAGCGTCGACCGCCAAAGCGATTACGTCAACCGCAATCGCCCAACCGGCTGTACGCGTAGATTCGTTAATCAAAAGATAAGCTACCGCAACTATCGCGGCTATCAATAAAACCGCGCATAAAGCTACCGCAAGCCGTAACCTTTTCGTCTACGCCCAAAATCTCCTGAGTTTCGTTATAAACTTCGCGCGTGTCTTCAAGTTTCCAGTCGAAAGCACCGCACTCCGTTATGGTCTCACACTCCTTTTCGGGCGATACTTGTAAGGTTTTATATTCTTTCATATTCTCCTCCCGCAACCACAAATAAGTCATATTTGACTTGAATTAAGTATATTATATCAAGTCATATTCGACTTAAAATGCATATAATATTCGTATGAATTTTGCGAAACGACTGAGGGAACTTCGGGAAGAAAAAGGGTTTAGTCAAATGACACTCGCGAGGGAAACAGGGATAAGCCAATCTTCTATTGCCCGTTGGGAACTTGAAAAAGCCGAACCTACCGCGTCCGCGCTTATTATCCTTGCAAAGTATTTTGAAGAGAGCGTTGATTATTTACTTGGTTTAAGCGAATAACTTTTATTTCGCCCCGCACAGTTTTGCGCGGGGCGGTTTTTTCGCTTGCTAAATGATTTTGGTTAATATATAATATAAGAAAAATTTTCAGAGGCGTTTTATATGAAAAAAATTCCTTATGCGATAATTATTATGGACGGTTACGGGCTTGCGCCCGCAGGCGCTGGCAACGCCATTACTTTAAACGGCAGCAAGAACGTAAATAAGCTTATCAGCGACTACCCTTCCGCTACGCTTGGAGCAAGCGGCATGTGCGTGGGGCTACCCGACGGACAGATGGGCAACAGCGAAGTGGGTCACTTGAATATGGGTGCGGGCAGAATAGTTTACCAAGACCTGACAAAGATAACGAAAGCTATTTCCGACGGAGATTTTTTTGAAAACCCCGCGCTTATCAAGGCGATGGATAACGCAAAAAATAACGGCAAGAAGCTGCACCTTTACGGGCTTTTATCCGACGGCGGCGTTCACAGCCATATAACGCACGTTTACGCTCTTTTGAAAATGGCGAAGGCGCGCGGACTTAAAGCAGTTTTCGTTCACTGTTTTATGGACGGCAGAGACGTATCCCCCACTTCGGGCGCATGCTTTATAAGGGCTTTGCAAGCGGAAATGAAGGAATTAGGCGTTGGCAAGGTTGCGGACGTATGCGGAAGATATTACGCGATGGACCGCGACAACAACTGGGACAGGGTTGAGCTTGCTTACGATATGCTTACGCTCGGCACGGGCGTTAAGGCGACCGACGCGGCGGTTGCGGTTGAGGAGAGCTATAAAGAGGGCGTTACAGACGAATTCATAAAGCCGACCAAAATTTACGAAGACGGAAAGCCGTTAGGACTTATAGAGAAGGGCGACAGCGTGATTTGCTTTAACTTCCGCCCCGACCGCGCAAGGCAGATTACCCGCGCCGTATCGCAAGAGAAGTTTATCGCACCAAAGGGCACGGCGTTTGAGAGAAAAACGGGCTATCTTGCCCCCACCTACGTTTGCTTTACGGTTTACGACAGCGAGTTTAAGGGGCTTGAAATCGCCTTCCCCAAGACGAGCCTTGACAACACTTTGGGCGAATACCTTGCAAAGCTGGGCAAAAAGCAACTGAGAATTGCCGAAACCGAAAAATACGCGCACGTTACGTTTTTCTTTAACGGCGGCGTGGAAACCCCTAACGAGGGCGAACAGCGCGACCTTATCCCCTCGCCGAAGGTTGCGACCTACGATTTACAGCCCGAGATGAGCGCGTACTTGGTTACCGACAAGGTTTTGGAAGAGTTGGACAGCGGTAAGTTCGACGTTGTAATTTTAAACTTTGCCAACTGCGATATGGTCGGGCACACGGGCGTTATCTCTGCAGCGGAGAAAGCCGTGGGCACGGTTGACGAGTGCGTGAAAAAGGTTACCGATAAAATTCTTGAAATGGGCGGCTCTGCTCTTCTTACGGCTGACCACGGAAATGCGGATAAGCTTTTAACCGATGACGGCGCGCCCTTCACCGCGCACACGACGAGCCCAGTGCCCGTAGTTTTGGTGAGCAACGAATACAAAAACGCTACGCTACGCACGGACGGCGTCCTTGCCGACCTTGCGCCCACGCTTTTAACGGTTATGGGCTTACCCATTCCCAAAGAAATGACGGGAAAAAGTTTGATAAAATAATTTTAAACAGAAACGGCGCGGCGGACTTTTGTCCGCCGCTTTTTCCGTTCGCTATTATAAATTTAATCCGTTTTCTTCTAAAATTTTATTAACCTCCACCAGAAGATTTTCCCTTTCGGCATTATATTCTGTTTTTATTTTTTCATTTTCAGCTTCGATTTCTTTATTTTCCTGTGCTATTATCTCGTTTTGCTTAGCTTTTTTTGAATAATTCTTTTTATACAGTACCCACGAAACCACCGTTCCGACAATCGCAATAACCGCCACTGCGGCGCAAACGACTATTTCCCAAAGCTCGGGTTCAACGCCGGCAATAATCTGAATTAACGATATCCCGACTACTATCAACGCTATCACGGCGATAACTGTAAATAGAATTGGCGGTTTATTTTTAACGAGTTGTTTAAGCGCGATATACACCGGTTCCTTGGGATTGAAAAACTCGTTTTCCATCGCAACAAGTCTGTCATAATCCTTTATTGATGTTTCGCGGGAAAAACGCAATGTTATATAATGCGTTACATTAGTTTTCGTTCTAACCTGCGTTTCCACTTTTCCGTCGTTACCCGTAAACCCACGCATAAAAGAGCCGTAAGAAGTAACCTTTTCATCTACTCCGATTATTTCTTGGCTTTCGTTGTATACCTCTCGGCTGTCTTCCAGCTTCCAGCCGAACCGCGCATAAGCGGTCAATGTGTCCGTTTCCTCCTCCGGCGAAACCCTCAGCGTTTTATATTCTTTCATTTGTTTTCTCCTACCGTAATTTTTAAGAATAAGTTTTGTAACCTTTCACAAATTATATTATATTTGTACGATGTACAAAAGTCAACTAAAAATTTGTACATTGTGCTAATAATTTTCTATGATTACTATTACGGAAATACAAAAAAATTTAAGAGATGCGATTTTAACAAGCAATATTTCAAAAAAAGAACTTGCCGTACAACTTGGCGTAAACCCTTCTACTATAAGTAAATATTTGCATTGCGATAAGTTTCCATCAATCGACACTTTTGCAAATCTTTGTGAAATACTTGACGTTTCAGCTGACGACATTCTGGGGCTTAATAAGTAAAGCCTCATCCGTCCCTTTGGGACACCTTCCCCCAAGGGGAAGGCTTTTTTAATTTGTACAATTTTATTTGCCATATTTTTTGATTTGAAATATAATGATAACGTGCTTATTAAAAACAAAGAGAAATTTTTTTCAAAAACTTATATCGTATGCATATGCGCAATTTTTTGCTGCCTTTTGTGGGGCAGCGCTTTCCCATGCGTTAAAATAGGTTATAAGCTTTTTGAAATAGATACCGAAAACGTGCCCTCCTTAATGCTGTTTGCGGGCACTCGCTTTACGCTTGCGGGCGTACTGGTGATTATATTCGGGTGCATAATTAAGAAAAAGTTTTTAATCCCCAAACCCAAAAATTTATGGCGCGTAGGGCTTGTAAGTCTGTTTCAAACCGTTTTGCAATACACCTTTTTTTATATAGGACTTGCCAACACCGCAGGCGTAAAGGCTTCAGTTTTAAACGGCTTGGGCGTGTTCTTCACGATTATTGCGGCTTGCTTTCTGTTTCGCACGGAAAAATTTAATCTTATAAAGCTTTCAGGGTGCGTTTTGGGCTTCGGCGGGGTTATACTTATAAACCTCGGCGGGGACTTCACCTTTTCGTTTACGCTGCTTGGCGAGGGCTTCGTAATCTTTTCGGGGCTGTCCTCTGCTATTGCGGCGGGGCTTGTAAAGATATTTTCAAAGCACGAGGATACTACCGCGCTGTGCGGGTACCAGTTCTTTTTCGGCGGAATAATTCTCGTTATCATAGGTTTGAGTTTTGGCGGAACGATACCCGCAGTAAGCGTCGGCGCGGCGTTTATGCTATTATATCTTGCATTTTTGTCCGCCACGGCGTTTACGTTGCAGGGCGTGCTTTTAAGGTACAACCCCGTTTCAAAGGTGGCGGTATTCAAAAGTACGAATCCGCTTTTCGGCGCGGCGTTCTCCGCGATAATTTTGGGTGAAAGCGAGCTTTTGAGCTGGTTTACGCTTATTGCGCTTATACTTGTCTGCGCGGGAATTTTCGTCATAAATAAATTCGGGGAGCGAAAGCCGAAAGCAAAAGCTTTGACCGAAACGGGGGAAAACGGAAAAATTGACGGAATTGACGAAAATACCGAATAAAAATTTTAATTTAGGCGCGTTTTTGATTGAAAAACGCCGTCTTATATGTTATAATTTCCCAGTAAACTTATTAAGAGGTTTTATATGTTAGTTAATTTGTTGGCAGACAAAATAATGAATTCTACCGAGCAGGCGGTTTACTGGACCATAATGATATTCTGCCTGGTAGTCATATTCCTTGCGGCGCTTTTCGCAATTATTCTCGTGTTATTCCAGAAAAGCAATTCCGACGGCATTCAGGGCATAACCGCTTCAAGCGAAACCTTCTACGGCAAAAACAGAGGGCGTTCGATTGAAAGCAAGCTTAAAAAATGGAGCTGGATTGTTTTGGGAGTTATCGGAGTTCTTTCCGTGGTTGCATATATCGTACAGATATTGACCATTTAATAAGAGATAAGAAATAATACGAAGGCGACTTATATGGTCGCTTTCTTTTTTTAGTACGTATGAAATATAAAAACGAAAATTTGAAAAATAAAAAAGACAAGAAATTTACGGGCACTGTGCAGGGCAGCGACAAGGGCTACGCCTTTATTATTCCCGACGACGAAACGACCGGACACGACTTTTTCGTGCCCCGCCGTTCGGTTTGCGGCGCGTTCCACGGCGATAAGGTGCTTGCGGCGCACGTGAGAGGAACGCGCGACGAAGCTTATATTATTAAGATTTTAGAGCGCGGGAGCGACGTTTGTATAGGCACTTTCATGCGGGAGCGCGGCAGAGCCTTAGTCTATCCCGACAACCCCAAACAGCCCGAAGTGTTTATACCCCTTTCCCTTTCTTCGGGTGCAAAGAACGGCGAAAAGGTTGTTTGCAAAATCACCTCATACCCCAAAGGCAAGATACCGGGCGGGGAGATTTGCGAAATTTTGGGCGAAAGCGGAGAGATTGAAGCCGAGGAGCTTTCAATTATCCGCTCCTATAATCTTGAAGAAGAATTCCCCGAAGCCGCGCTTAAGGAAGCGCAAGAGGTTGCAAAGGGCAGAATTATTCCCGACGGGCGCGAGGATTTAAGGGACGAGCTTATTATAACTATTGACGGCGAGGACACGCGGGATATTGACGACGGCGTTTCCTTGGAGCGCAAAGGTAAGAATTATATTTTGGGCGTACACATCGCCGACGTCAGCCATTACGTTAAGGCGAGAACAGCTCTTGACAACGACGCGTACGGTCGGGGAACGAGCGTGTACTTCCCCGACCGCGTTCTGCCTATGTTGCCGAAAGAGCTTTCAAACGGGGCTTGTTCTTTGAACGAGGGCGAGGACAGATACGCAATGAGCTGTATTATGACCTTTGACGGGAACGGTGAACGGTTAGATTACAGAGTCTGCAAAAGCCTGATAAGAAGCCGCCACCGCACAACCTACAACGAAATTACCGCATTGTTGGACGGCGACGAAGCGGTTTGCGACAAGTACCCGGATTTGGTAGAAACCGTAAAGAATATGCAATCGCTGTGCCTTATGATGGAAAAGCGGCGCGAAAGACTGGGAAACGTGAACCTTGACGTGAAGGAAGCGCATATTTACGTTAACGACGGGGGCGAAATAGTTATTCCGCCTGCCGAGCGGACGATTTCACAGCGGATTATAGAACAGTTTATGATTTCCGCGAATGAGGCGGTAGCCGAGTTTTTGGAGAAAAACGGCGCGCCCTGCCTTTACCGCATACACGAGCAGCCATCACCCGAAAAAGCAAGTACTTTCTTTTCCTTCCTGCGCGATTTGGGGGTTAAGGTAAGATACGACGGTGAAGATATTAAACCTTTGGATTTTCAGAGAATTTTAAAAGCTATTGAGGACAAGCCCTATTCTTCGGTGGTAAATAAGGTTATGCTGCGCTCTATGCAGAAGGCGCGGTATTCGGAAGAAAACAGGGGGCACTTCGGGCTGGCTTCCGAGTGTTACTGCCACTTTACTTCCCCCATCCGCCGCTATCCCGACCTGTTCGTTCACCGCGCGGTAAAGGCGGTTTTGGGCGGGGAAAAATTTGATAAACTCGTAAATTTTGCGCACGACGCGGGCGCGGACTGTTCCGCGCGGGAACGCGCCGCCGAAGAATGCGAAAGAAAGGTTGACGACCTGTACAAGCTGTACTATATGGCTGAGCGGCTGGGCGAGGAATACGGCGCGGTTATATCAGGCGTGACCGCCTTCGGGATATTCGCAGAGCTTGACAACACGGTTGAGGGGCTTATCCCATTGGAGGATTTGCCGAAAGACAACTACGAATATTACGAAGAAAAGTTTACCTTGGCTGGGAATAAATTCTCGTTTAAGATGGGACAGAAGATAAAAATTAAGGTTGCGGACTGCGACCTCGGAAGAATGAAGATTCTGTTTAAACTTTTAGTTTAAAAAATTTGCTATTTGGTTTTTATGAAGGTATAATGAATTTATGAAGCAGATTGCTTACAACAAGTACGCCCTTTACGAATATTTCGTTTTAGAAAAATATGAGGCGGGAATAGTTCTCGAAGGCGCGGAGGTTAAGCAACTGAGGAATGGAAACTGCAACCTTAAAGACAGCTTTTGCCTTCTCCGCGGCGGAGAGCTGACCCTTAAAAATTTGCATATACCCGTCTATGACAGGGCGGGGGCGTTCTCTTCAAAAGACAGCAAACGCGACAGAAAGCTGTTGATGCACAAGGCGGAAATTGCGCGGCTTGCGGGCAAGGTGAACGAAAAGGGCTTTACGATTGTTCCGCTTGCGCTGTATTTTGCTGGCTCGCTCGTTAAAGTCGAAGTTGCTCTGTGCAAGGGCAAACAGAATTACGATAAAAAGCGAACGATAGCCGAACGCGACCAAAAGCGCGCGCTTGACAGAGAAATTAAAAATTACAGATAAAAAAGAAGGATTAACGGCATGAGAAAAAACTATAAATTGGATACTTTATGCGTACAGGCGGGCTATTCGCCCAAATCGGGCGAGGCGAGAATACCGCCCATTTCACAGTCCACCACTTACTTCTACCCCAAGACGCAGGAGATGGCGGACCTCTTCGATTTAAAGAGCAACGGGTACTTCTACTCCCGACTTGCAAACCCCACGGTTGCGGCGTTCGAGGGTAAGGTTGCCGCGCTTGAGGGCGGCGTTTGCGGAATAGGCTGCGCTTCCGGTATGTCCGCAACTTCCCTTTCCGTTTTCACGGTTGCGGGCTCGGGCGATAATATCCTCTCTTCCTCGGCGGTTTACGGCGGAACTTACAATTTGTTTTCCACCACTTTGCCTAAGCTCGGCATCGAGTGCCGTTTCTTCGACCCCGACGCACCCGCGGAAGAGATTGAAAAGCTTATAGACGGTAAAACCAAAATGATTTTTACGGAGACGGTTGCAAACCCTGCGATAGTCGTCCTCGATTTTGAAAAAATTGCGAAGATTGCGAACAAGCGCGGCGTGCTTTTCGCCGTTGACAACACGCTTGCAACGCCCGTTCTGTGCCGCCCTAAGGAGTGGGGCGCGCACCTCGTCATTCACTCCTCTTCAAAATATCTTGACGGACACGCAGCGGCGTTAGGCGGCGTTATCGTCGATTTGGGAAATTTCAACTTCAAGGGCAATAAGCGCTATCCCTCGTTCAACGAACCCGACGAAAGTTATCACGGGCTGGTCTATGCGGATTTGCCCGTCGCGTTCGGGACGAAGTGCCGCGCGCAGATGATGCGCGACTTCGGCGCGATTATGAGTCCGCAAAACGGTTTCATTTCGTACATAGGCAGCGACACGCTGGCATTGAGAATGGAAAGGCACTCCTCCAACGCGAAAAAGGTTGCGGCTTATCTTAAAAACCACCCGAAGATTGAGTGGATAAACCACCCCTCTCTTCCCGACAACAAGTACCACAAGCTTGCAATGAAGTATATGCCCGACGGACAGGGAGGAATGATGAGCTTTGGCATTAAGGGCACCGCCGCAGAGTGCGCTAAGTTTATGGAGGCGTTGCAGCTCATCACACAGGAAACGCACGTTGCGGACGTTAGAAGCTGTGTTCTTCACCCCGCTTCCACTACGCACAGACAGCTTTCCGAAGAAGATTTGAAGGCGGCAGGCGTACCCCATAATCTTATAAGGCTTTCCGTGGGAATAGAGAACCCCGACGATATTATCGCCGATTTGGAACAGGCATTGGAAAAGCTGTGATTAGAAAACTTCCTTTTTCCGGCACGAAACGCAACGCAGTATTGCGAAGTATATATGAGGTTTATAAATGCCTATCGTTATTGATAAAGATATACCCGCCTATAAAATATTGACGGGCGAGAGAATTTTCGTTATGGATAAGGAAAGAGCGGTTGCGCAGAACATCCGTCCTATCGAAATTGCGATTTTAAACCTTATGCCGACGAAGGAAACTACCGAGACGCAGTTTATGCGGCTACTGTCCAACTCTCCCCTTCAAATCAATATTACGCTTATTAAGACTTCAACCTATAAGGCGACGCACGTTGATAAGAGCCATTTGGACAGGTTCTATAAGTCGTTTGACGAGGTTAAAGGACAGAAGTTTGACGGTATGATTATCACGGGCGCGCCCCTTGAAAATATGGCGTTTGAAAAGGTTGCATACTGGAAAGAGCTTGAAGAAATATTCGACTGGACTAAGAGCAACGTTACCTCTACCATTTTTATATGCTGGGGGGCGCAGGCTGCGTTGTACCATTTTTACGGGATAAACAAGCATCCGTTAAAGGAAAAGTGCTTCGGCATATTTGCGCACCAACGCATACGCGACGGCGTTTCCGAGCCGCTTATGCGGGGAATTTCGGACGAGTTCCATATGCCGCATTCGAGGCACACAATTATTTACGCGAAGGACATTTTGAATATACGCGGCTTGAAAATCCTTGCATACTCGAAGAAAGCGGGAGCTTCCGTAATAAAGAGTTCGGACAACCGACAGGTGTTCGTTACGGGACATATGGAATACGACAGGAACACCCTTAAAAACGAGTATGAGCGCGACATTGCGGCGGGTCTTGACATTAAGCCGCCCGTCAACTATTTTGCGGATAAGAACCTGACGGAAGTCAAGATGAACTGGACTTCCACAGCGAATCTGTTCTACATAAACTGGCTGAACTACTACGTATATCAGGTAACGCCATACGACATAACTTCTATATAAAAATAAAAAGCCCCCTCGGCTAAATTGCCGAGGGGGCTGCGTTTTTAATAGGTAATTTTAATTTGATAAGGCTGAACGCTTATTAATCGAACTGTGAAAAAGCCATATTTGCCGTGACATTTTCCGTAGCGTCGCCGCGTTGTACGGTAAAAATTATCGCATTGCCCTGCCGGGCGGATAGCAGAGTATCCTGCAAGCGATAGAGCCTTGTTACGTCCATATCCTCAACCACCGCAGAGCCGTCGGTAATTTTAACGTGAGTTATCAAATCGCCCGCTTTCAAGCCGTTGCAGTCCCTTACTACGCTTATCTTTTCGTTTATAACGAACCTGTTATTTTCAGAATCCCACGTAGACGAGCTGCCCGTGGACTTGACTTCTATTTTGCTTTTTACATACTCGTTTTCTTTTTCCGCTTTACTGAAATCGTTCTCGACCACGAAGTGCGCGCGATCAAAGCGGGTGTTTAAAGAGCCGTTTTTCTCGTAACTCTCCCTCATAAGCGGGTAAAGTCTTTTTACAGCGCTTGCGGGAATTGCGTAACCCATTCCTTCTATGCCGTTCTCCGCGGTTTTAGAGTTGATAAGTCCTACAATTTTTCCTGCACGGTTGAAAAGCGCGCCTCCCGAATTTCCTTCATTAATAGCCGCGTCCGTACGCAGAACGGAGTAATAGTTTACGTAGCCGTCCGAATTTTCGTATCTGGTTGAAATATTTAATGGTACGTATTCCCTGTCCTTTGTAACGAAACCGCGCGTTGCAGACATCCCGCAGCCCTCGGCATTGCCTATTGTGTAAACCTCTTCGCCGAGGTAAATATCCTCTTCGCGGGCAAAGGTTGCCGCCTCCGCAGCGCTGTTTTTCAAAAGCTCGCTGCCCGTGACTTTTAAAAGCGCCACGTCGTAAGTTATGGAAGCGCCGACGACCGTTGCGTTAAATCTATTGTCGTCGTCGTTATAGTCCTCATCCTGCCCGTACAGATACAAATAGACGGTGTTCGCGTAGTGCGAACCGTAAGTTGCGTCGTTATAAATTACATGACAGTTGGTGAGAACGTAAGCATCGCCGTTTTCCTTGTCCAAATCTACGATAACGCCCGAACCGAGGGACGTATGGACGTTGTTGAACTGTGCGGCAACCGATACGGCGGAACGCAACGAACGGTTTACGCTTGCCTGCAACGAAAAAGCTTCTTCAAGCTCCGCAGGGGTATAGTTTAGATAATCGTTTAAAAACTGTTCCACGGTATAATCGTCGCCGTGGACGGATTTGGCAAGTTCGTAATATTCGTATGCCGTGGCGTTTTTGCCGTCGACGCCGTCCCTGCCGTTCGTACCAGAAAACGGTAGCGAACAGCCGCACGCAAACACGGAGCCGAGCAATACGGTTGATGCAAGTAATGCGAATTTTCTTTTCATATAAATCCTTAAATATTTAATCAAATTAGAACGCAGAGAAACGGGCAGAACGAGGCGCTTCCGCCTGATTTGGACGGCGTATATATGCATTTTATAAAACTATGCCGTTTTTGATAAGAAGCGCACGGGCTGTATCCACGCTGTCAACGCCGACAAGATTTTTTACGGGTGCAAATTCTTTTTCCCGTTCGACCTCGTAGGCAAGGCAACTGCCCATAAGTTTTACCATATCGACGATAAGCGTTTCAAACTTATAGCCGCACGGCTGTTTGGGCGTGACGCGCTCTCCGTCCTCCATATGGGGAATAGCCTTTTCCGCAAGGTGATAAGGCAGCCTTCCCGACAGTGTAATGTTTAAATCCTGAACGTTAAAAAGGTAGTTAAGCGTGACGCCGAAACGGTAAACGAGTTCTCCCTTTTTCGTCTTGTTTTTAAGATTTTCGGGAATCTCGAAATATTCCAAAACGGTAGGCTTGCCGTCCTCGTTGCAGATAACGCCCACTTTCTCCTCGGGGCAAACCTTTGATACGACCTTTGCGCCGCAGCGGAACCGTTTTAATACTGTTGCGCCTATAAAAGAGGGGTCGCACATCTTCTGTAAAACGTTGTCAACGCCGAAAACGTTGAGCCACTCGATATTCTCGCGCTCCATTACCCTTGCAAGACCGCTGTTGACTAGTGATGAATACCACCCGCCGTTGCCGTTTGCGGCAAGGGATATGCGGTGCTTTCTGTCAAGATAAACTTTTCCGTCGAAATCGCAAGTGGGCGCAACGTCCTGAATGAAGAAATGAATTAAATCCTGCGGGTAACCGAAAAAATTATTTTCTTTAAAAAACTTTACGGTCTCGCCGTGGTTTTGCACGCTCGTCATTACGAATAAGTGAATATATCTTCCCGCCCTCTCCGCTACGGCGGAAAGGTTTCCAATAAGAAGCTCGAAAATCGAAAGTTTGCGCGTTAAGCCGATATCAAATGTACCCTTTGGTCCCTCGTATCCCAGACGCGAACCCTGACCGCCCGCAAGCAAAACGGCGGCGACTTTACCCTCTTTAAGAAAGTTAAATCCGACGTTTTCAAATTGAAGCCTGCGCCGTTTTATATCATCGACGGTAACTGCGTTGACGGGGGTGATTTTCCCGATTTTTTTTATTGACTTATCAAGCTTTTTCAAAACGGAAAAGTTGGTCTTTTCAATATCGTTTAAAAGTTGCAGTTTTTCCTCGTCTGTCAGCCCGTCGTAATATTTTAAAAGATGAGCCTGCCCGCGCTCCTCTAAATAAATTTTTGTCCTTCCGTAATCCATATTAAAACTCTAAGGTGAAATTTCTATTAAAATTTTGTTAAATAAAGTTGTATTTATTATATAATATTGATAATTTTATGTCAATATATTTGTCAAATTTGCATTAATCTATTGAAAACCACAGAAAAAAGGAGTATAATAGATAATTGAAAATATATGATATAAGTATTAAATAGGGGGAAAAATATGTATTGTACCGAATGCGGAGAAAAATTAACCCTGATGTTCGCAAGCGGCGAAGGGCTCGTCCCTTATTGCAAGGCGTGCGAACAATTCAGATTTGCGCAGTTTCCTACTGCCGTAAGTATGGTCGTAACAAACAGAAGCAAGGATAAAATTCTTTTGGCTAAGCATAAAGGACATGGCGATTATATTCTGTTTGCGGGCTACGTTAAAAAAGGCGAAACCGCCGAAAAAGCGGTCACGCGCGAATTTAAGGAAGAAACCAAATTAAACACGGTGAAATTCAAATACATGGGTTCGCGCTATCACGAGCCTAAAAACGTGCTTATGCTTGGCTACCTTTCCATGGCGGAGGACGGAGAGCCGGTCATCGACGAGAGCGAGATTGACGACGTCAAGTGGTTTTCCTTCGACGACGCGAGGGAAGCGATAAGAAAAGATTCCACGGCGGAGGCGTTTTTAAAAACCGCCCTGTCAGAAATAAAAAATTTTAAGTGAGGTAAAAAAATGAATTTATTGATTTCAGTGGGCGGCTGGGTCGGTATAGGCGTTGCTATAGCGGTCGTGCTTATACTTATCGTTTGGACGATTGCAACCTACAACAAATTCGTAGGGCTTGGCACGAATTGCGACGACGCTTTCTCCACCATTGACGTGTATCTTAAAAAGAGGTACGACCTTATCCCCAACTTAGTTGAAACTGTCAAGGGCTACGCTAAACACGAAAGCGAAACCTTTGCCAAGGTTACGGAAGCGCGCGCCAAGGCTATGAGCGCAACCACCGTAAGCGAAAAGATTGCGGCGGACAAAGAACTGACAACGGTGTTGCAGGGATTCAGACGGGTAACCGAAAACTATCCCGATTTAAAGGCGAACGTGAACTTCCTCGATTTGCAGAACCAACTGCGGAACATCGAAAACGAACTTGTAAACGCGAGAAAGTATCACAACGCGTGCGTTAGGGAGCTTAACAAAAAGATTAAATCTTTCCCTTCCCTCATCGTTGCAAAGGCTATGAAGCTTAAGGAGCGCGAATACTTCACGGTTGACAGCCCCGAAGAAAGACAAAACGTAAAAGTGCAGTTTTAATTAATCAGACATATTAGAAGTAACGGCGCGTTTGCGCCGTTACTTCTTAAAAGGAATAGTATGAAGAAAATAAAATTCAAGCCTTATTTATACGCTCTTATTATCTTGCTTTTATCTACGGTATGTCTTGCCGTAGCTTTCAGCACGACAAAGCCCGCAAGCGCGGGAACGACGCGCATCACTAGGCTTTATAGCCATCCCTACCTTTCGGGTTACGCCGTTGAAATGGATATAAAAAGCGACCGCTCGATTGCCGTTACCGAAGATATAACCGTTTATCACTACAACAACACGGGCGTAATACGCGACATCCCATTGAATGCGGGCGAACTTATCAAAAACGTTAGGGTGAGCGAATTGAAAGGCGGCGTACCCTCCCCTGTTTTCTACGACGTATTCGTTGAGGACAGTAGTTTTCTGTCGATAGACATTGGCGACAGTTCGTACAAAAACGACGAGCATACTTACCGTATAAAATACGATTACTGTCTGACGAAGGCACAGGAGGGAGCCAACGCGCTTGCGCTCACACCGATAGGCACCGGTTGGAACTGTGAAATTACAAATATATCTGTAAAAATTAAACTGCCAGAGGGATACGTAGCGAATAGCGTCAATTGTTTCTATCAGTCCATATCCGGAAACGTGGAAACGGCTGAAACCGCTACGGAAACGGTTGACAGCAGAACCGTTATCAGCTTTGAAGATTACGAAAACGTTATTTTAAATTATGCTTTAAGATTCGACTTGGAATTTGAAGAAGGCGCGCTTACTACATACTTTGATTTTACGCCTTACTGGTTCGTAATCGCGGCGGCGGTCATCCTTCTCTTCGTAATTGCGCTGAAATTTTTAGCGTTTAACAAGGGCACGCTTACCCCCGTTATTAACTTTGAAGCGCCGAATAAAATGAATCCTTTACTTATGGGTAAGCTGATTGACGGAAAAATAGATTCCGAAGATATAAGCTCCATGATTTTCTATTGGGCGGATAAGGGTTATTTGAAGATAAACCTTGACGACCAGAGGGACCCCGCCATTATCCGTATTGTAAAAGCACTCCCGCAGGACGCGCCCGATTACGAGCAACTTATGTTTGCTGAGATGTTCGACGGACAGGACGCGATAAAGCCCAGTATGCTTAAGTATAAATTCTACCGTACGGTTGACAGGGTCACCAAAACCGTAAACGACAGAACCAAAGAGCTTTACGAGAAAAAGAGCGTTATACTTTCATACGCGCTTGCGCTTCTCGGCGGCTTAATGCTTGGGTTAGCGCCGCTCGTTCTTGCGCTGTCGCAGATTTCTTTACACTATCTTATAATCGCGCCTTTTATTGCCATAGTGCCGCTGTTCTTTGTAAACGTTTTCAGTATGGGCTTGGTAAACAATAAATACAAATCCAGAAAAGGCGTAAAAATAGCCTTTATTTGTGCCGCAATAGGCATAAGCGCATTGACTACTCTGTTCTATACGTTGTTCGTACCTTCGTTTATTTTGGGTATTATCCCGAAAATTTTGCTCTGCCTTATAGCTTGCGCAACCGCAGGCACGGCGGTAATTATAATAACCAGAACAAAGGAATATACCGAGCAACTGAACGAAATTGTCGGGTTCAAAAATTTTATAGAATTGGTTGAAAAGGATAAGCTCGAAAAGTTGCTTGAAGACGACCCGCAGTTCTACTATCACGTTTTGCCCTACGCACAGGTTTTAGGCGTTTCCGATAAATGGGAAGACAAGTTCAAGGATATCACGGTTCAGCCTCCCCAATGGGCGACGAGCTCCACCGCAAATACCCTGTTTAACTTCTATATCTTCAACTCGATTATGCGAGCGTCAATGTCAAATATGACGTCTAATTTCGTTTCGCGCCCCTCTTCTTCGGGGGTATCGGGCGGCGGACACGGAAGTTTCGGAGGGTTCTCCGGCGGCGGACACGGCGGTGGCGGCGGACGTTTCAGATAATAAATAACCGCATAAACAATTAAAGCGGCGCGGGCAATTGCCCGCGCCGCATGTTTCATTATTCAGCTTACCTTGTTTTATTATTCCGCTTCGACCGTAATTTTGATTTTGGCGGAAATCCCCTCCAAAAGCTTTAAATCGATATCGTATGCACCCAAGGTTTTAATTGGTGCGGGGAGAACGATTTTCTTCTTGTCGATATCGTAGCCCGCAGCCTTCAACGCGTCCGAGATATTCGCGCCCGTCACCGAGCCGAACACCTTTCCCGCCTGACCCGCCTTTATCTTAACGGTGAAGTTCTTGCCCTCAATCTCTTTTGCAAGGGCGCGGGTGGCTTTGACCTCTTCCGCCCTATGGAACTCCGCGGCGGTATTTTTCTGCTTTAAGTCGTTCAGTTTAACGGCGGTCGCAACCTCTGCAAGACCTTTCTTTACAAGGAAGTTGCGGGCGTACCCCTCGTTAACGTCGATAACCTCTCCCTTCTTGCCCTGTCCTTTTACGTCCTGTAACAATATAACTTTCATCTTAACACCTCTTTTATATATTTTAACGCTGCGCAGGCGGTTTGTCAAGAGCGGTGAATATTTAAAGCGTTTCGACGCAAAATAATAGCGGAGGTTATTTTATGGAAAACGTTAATCACAATATAGCTTGCGACGTAGCAAACTGCAAGTACAACCATCGCGGCTGCAACTGCACGCTTGACCACATAAAGGTTGGCTGCACTTGCAACAAGGTTGACTGCACTTGCTGCGAAAGCTATTCCGAAAAGGTGTAACTTATAACCTTTAAAAGACGGCGGAAGTTTTGCTTCCGCCGTCCGTTTTATTTATTGAAGTTGTCTTTGAGCGATACGATTTCGGACAGCACAAGCCCGCCGCAGGTATCTTTTTTATAGTAACCCATGCGAATAAGCTGGAAAGGCTTGCCGTTTTCACTCTCCGCAAGATAGGGTTCAGCCTTGCCTCGGAACTTTTTCAGGCTGTTCTTATTCAGTCTTTCGGCATAATCCTGATCGGGGTATTCCTCGTCGTTTAAAAGCGGTTCGTACTGTCTGAACTCCGCGTCTATGCCGTACTTACAGTCAACCCACTGCACAACGCCCTTGGCTTTTATATCCGTTACTGCATTGCTTCCGCTCTTCGTTTCGGGGAAATAAGTGCAGTAAACTTCCTCAGCCTCTCCGTTTTTATCAATCTTTACGTCATCGCAACGGACGATATACGCGCCCTTTAAACGGACGGTGCCACCCTTTTGCAAACGCTTGTATTTTGGCGGGGGATTTAACGAGAAGTCGTCTCTTTCAATATACACGCTGCCCGTAAATTTTACGGGGCGTGTTCCGCCGTTTTCCTTGGTGGGGTTGATTTCAAAGTCAAGCTCTTCCTCGCCCGAATAGTTGGTTACGATAAGCTTAACGGGGTTAATAACCGCCATAGCGCGCTCTGCGTTCGCGTTCAACTCGTCGCGGATACAGCTATCAAGCTGTGCTTGGTTTACCACCGAATAGGCTTTTGCAACGCCGACGGCAGCGCAGAACTTCTTTAACGCCATAGGGGGAACGCCGCGGTTTTTCAAGCCCATAACGGTAGGCATACGGGGATCGTCCCAGCCGTCGACGAAGCCCTCGTCAACGAGCTTTTTTAAATAGCGTTTGGACATTAATGTGTTGGTTATATTCAGCCTTGCAAACTCTATCTGTCTGGGTCTGGGCGCAGGGAAGCCCGCCTTTTCGATAAACCAATCGTACAGGGGACGGTGGTTTTCAAATTCAAGGGAGCAAAGAGAATGCGTTATACCCTCTATCGCGTCGGACACGGGGTGAGCAAAATCATACATAGGATAGATGCACCACTTATCGCCCGTGCGATAGTGCGGTACTCGCGCAATGCGGTAAATTATCGGGTCGCGCATGTTAACGTTGGGGGACGACATATCGATTTTCGCCCTTAAAACCTTTGCGCCGTCGGGGTATTTGCCCGCCTTCATTTCGCGGAAAAGCTTTAAATTCTCTTCAACGCTTCTGTTACGGTAAGGGGATTCCTTGCCCGCCTCGGTAAGAGTGCCGCGGGTTGCGGTGATTTCTTCGGCAGACAGGTCGCAAACGTACGCGTTGCCGTCTAAGATATACTTTTCGGCAATTTCGTAAAGCCTGTCGTAATAGTCGGAGGCGAATACGAGATTGTCGTACTTGAAGCCCAGCCAATGCACCGCGTCGACTATGGAATTGACGTACTCGTAGTCCTCTTTGGCGGGGTTAGTGTCGTCCATACGAAGGTTCAGCGTGCCGTGGTATTTTTCCTTAACGCCGAAATTGATGCACATAGCCTTTATGTGACCTATGTGCAAATAGCCGTTGGGCTCGGGCGGGAAACGAACGTGGATTTCGTTGCCAGTCGATTCAAACTTGCCGGCTTCAAGCTCTTCGTTGATAATTTGTTCAATAAAATTCGTTGCCTCAGGTAAATTCATATATTGCACCTATTTACTTTTAACTAAGCCCTACTATTTTGCCGTTTGCGTCTATGTCGATATGCTCTGCGGACGGAGTTTTGGAAAGACCGGGCATAAGCATAATTTCACCCGCGACGGCAACGATGAAGTTAGCGCCGCCCTTGTAGATTATGTCCCGAACCTTGATTTTAAAGCCCGTGGGCGCGGCAAGTTTTTTGGGGTCGTCGGAAAGCGAATACTGCGTTTTTGCGATAATCACGGGCAAACCGTGGATACCTGCCTTTTCAATTTGTTCTATCTTTTTTAATGCCGTTTCAGAAAATTCCGCACCGTCGCCGCCGTAAACGTTTCTGATGATATCCTCGACTTTTTTGCAAATTCCGTCGTTCAAATCGTAGGAATAGTGAAGTTCGCTCTTTACGTCGCAAGCGGCGATAACGGCTTTGGCAAGCTCCTCTCCGCCTGCGCCGCCTTTTAAAAAGACGTCGGTAAATACAGCGAGCGCGCCCGCTTTGACACAGGCTTGCAGTACTGTATAAATCTCTGCTTCGGTGTCGGTTGCAAATCTGTTCATAGCGACGACGCAAGGCTTGTTGTAAACCTTTTTGATATTTTCTACGTGCTTCAAGAGGTTTGGAAGCCCCGCCTTTAACGCCGTTAAATTCTCTTCGGATAAAGTGGTTTTATCCGCGCCGCCGTGGAGCTTTAACGCCTTGACGGTTGCGACAACCACCACGCAGTCTGGCTGAACGCCCGCAACGCGGCACTTGGTATCGAGGAATTTTTCCGCGCCGAGGTCTGCGCCGAAGCCCGCTTCCGTTACAGTATAATCCGCAAGGGTCATTGCGGTATAGGTTGCGCGGACGGAGTTGCAGCCGTGCGCAATATTGGCAAAGGGTCCGCCGTGAACTATTGCGGGCGTTCCCTCCAAGGTCTGAACCAAGTTGGGTTTTATGGCGTCCTTTAAAAGGGTAGTCATTGCGCCGTCGGCTTTGAGCTGACGCGCACGAACGAATTCGCCCTCAGCATTTACGCCTACTACTATATCACCTATCCTCTTCTTCAAATCTTTAAGGTCGGTTGCAAGGCACAGAATTGCCATAACTTCGGATGCGGCGGTGATTTCAAAGCCCTCCGCACGGTCGTAGCTGACGCAACCCTTCATATTGCCCGCGGGGTTGTGAAGCGTTATATCGCGTAGCGCCCTATCGTTCATATCCATACAGCGGCGGAAATACACTTCCTTTATGCCCAAGGCGTTGCCGCGCAAAATATGATTGTCAATCATGGCGCACAAAAGATTGTTTGCCGCGGTAATTGCGTGCAAGTCGCCCGTGAAGTGCAGGTTTATATCCGCCATAGGCACGACTTGCGCATAGCCGCCGCCCGCCGCGCCGCCTTTAATGCCGAATACGGGACCCAAAGACGGCTCCCGCAAAGCAAGGCAGACTTTTTTATTAAGCCTCGCCATACCGTCGGCAAGACCTATTGAAACGGTGGTTTTGCCCTCTCCGCTTGCAGTGGGGTTAATTGCCGTAACTAAAATAAGCTTTGACTTAGGGTTGACTTTTTCAAGGTTAATTTTTGCCTTGTACTTGCCATAAAGCTCTAAATCGTCCTCTTTGAGTTTAAGTTTTTTTGCAATCTTGCGAATGTCCTGCAATTTGCAACTTTCAGCGATTTCAATATCGGTTAACATATGATTAATTGTAACACAATTAAATGTGCGTTGTAAATAAAATTATTTACTTTACGCAAAGAATTTCGTTTGCGTCTAAATCAAGAATAACGCAAAGGTTTGCAAGCGTATCAAGCGCGGGCATTTGCTTGCCACACACATAACCCGACACTTGTTGATGGGCTACTCCTAATCTGCGTGCTATTTCTGACTGCGATAAACCGCTATGCTTTATTGCTTCAGCTAACTTTGCTTTAATATTGTCAAGTGTTATCATTATTTCCTCCTATTAAATTTTAGCACGCAATGGGTGCAATTCGCTTGACTTGCATGCATTTCATGCAAGTATAATTTTTTCATGAAAACTAAAATTACTAAAACCAAACAAGAATTTTGCTGGCATTTTATAGACGTATATTTAGAGTTGCTTTTGCAAATCCACTCTATCCGTGAGGACGATGTTTTCTTTGAAAAGTTACACGACATCAGAAATTATTTGGACGAAAAACTGTCACTTGGTAGCGAAGAAGAAATTGTTGATACTTACATAGTAGTTTTGCAGCAGTCTGAAAACTAACTCCCCCTTATTTACTTGACTTGAAAAGGCAAATAAATTAAACTTGATTTATTAAATTCCGCATTATTGCCAAGTGCGGGAAAGGAGTTTATTTTTATGGCTGATAATAAGTTGACGATGGAAAAGATAGTAAATCTTTGCAAGAACCGCGGGTTCGTTTACCCCGGCAGCGATATTTACGGTGGGTTTGCGAACACCTGGGACTTCGGTCCCGTGGGCGTTGAGCTGAAAAACAACGTTAAGCGTTCGTGGTGGAAACGCTTCGTTCAGGAAAGCCCTAATTCTTACGGCGTGGACGCGGCTATTCTTATGAATCCGAAGGTTTGGGAAGCAAGCGGACACGTTGCAAGCTTCGGCGACCCCAAAATGGACTGCAAGAACTGCAAGCAGCGGTTCCGCGCGGATACTTTGATTGAGCAACATTCCAAGGGCACGGTTGCGGCTGAAGCCATGACCAACGAGGAAATGGAGAAATATATCGAGGAGCACGATATAAAGTGCCCCCACTGCGGCGTGAGAAGTTGGACTCCTATTAGAAAGTTCAACCCTATGTTCATAACCTCGCGCGGAACGTTGGAAGCCGAGTCGGACAAGGTATATTTAAGACCCGAAACTTGCCAGGGCGAGTACGTTAACTTTTTGAACGTGCAGAGGACGACGCGCGCCAAAATTCCGTTTGCGATTGCACAGATAGGCAAGTCGTTCAGAAACGAAATCACGCCAGGAAACTTTCTTTTCAGGACGGTTGAATTCGAGCAGATGGAGCTTCAATTATTCTGCAAGGAAGAGACGTCTATGGAATTCTACGCAGAGTATAAAGAAAAGGCGATAAAGTACGTTGAGAATCTTGGCTTGAAAGCGGAAAATTTGCGCTTCCACGACCACGACAAGCTGGCGCACTACGCTAAGGCGGCTTGCGACATACAGTATAACTTCCCTATGGGCTGGCAGGAGCTGAACGGCATACACCACCGTGGCACCTGGGATTTGAGCAGACATCAGGAATATTCGGGGAAAGCGATGACCTATATTGACCCGTTCACGGGTGAAAAATACCTGCCCAACGTTATAGAATACTCTATCGGCGCGGACAGGCTTACGCTTGCTCTGCTTTGCGCGGCGTACGAGGAACAGGTTTTAGAGGGCGGCGATACACGCGTCGTTATGCACTTCCACCCAGTCATTGCACCCTATAAGGTTGCGGTTTTGCCGTTACAAAAACAACTTTCCGAAAAGGCGAAAGAGGTTTACGCAAAACTTGCAAAGTATTTTGCGTGCGACTATGACGAGGCGGGGTCTATCGGAAAACGCTACCGCCGTCAGGACGAAATAGGCACTCCCTTCTGCGTGACCGTCGACTTCGACAGTCTGAACGACGACACGGTTACCGTGCGCGACAGGGACAGTATGGAGCAGATAAGGCTTAATGTTGACGAGCTGAAAGCGTATATTGAAAAGAGCTTGGAGTTTTAAGTATCGATAATAAAAAGCCCGCCGCGCTAACAAAGCGCGGCGGGCTTTTAGTTTAAACTTATTGGGGTATGATTTGCGAAAGCATTTCCTTGATATACTCGATTACGGTATCCATAACGCCCGTTGCGAACAGTATTCCGATCGCTACGCCTACGAGTATCAAGCCTATCAGCTTTAATAAAAGCCAGAATCTTGCAAGGCTTCTTCTGTTTATATTGCCGCGATTGAAAGCAAAAACAAGCGTTAAAATGAAGCTTATACCGAAAAAAGCGTTAAATAGAATATTCCAGCCTATTATGCTCCACATAGTGAGAGGGTGATACTTATAGGGTAATTGGCTTATTTCGTCTTTTTCAACTTTATTCATAATTTCTCCGTTTATTGATTTTCGTCCATACTGTCCGCAATGTATTTATCGAGCATAGACTTACCTTTTTTTATACCGAATTTTAAAATTCTTTCCTTAAAAGTCGTTCTTTGCGGCTTTTCCTCTTCCTCTACGCTGCCTTCAAAATTCAAATCCTTGCAGGGGTCGAAGGTCACGTAGCCGCACTCCGCCGCATAGGAAAACACGTTTTTCAAAACACCTTCCAAAACGGGTCTGTCCTCTTCGCTTGCGCGGTCAACAGCGTTTAAAAGATGAGCGGGTTTAACGGAATTAATATATTTATTGCCAAGCGCGGGAATTAAATACGTATCGATTTGCGTTCCTATGTCTTCAAAATATTTTTTGGAAACTTTCTTTACCGCACCGCTCTTAGCGTTTCCCGACACCGCAAGCTCGTACCATTCGAGAATAACCTTTGAAAACCTGTACTTGATTTTAACGGGAGATAAAAGCCAACGGACAAGCTTGCCCGTACCGCCGAAGAAAAGCGGCAAAAGCTGGACGATTATCGTTATTACCGAAAGTATTATAATTAAAATATCTACCGCAACGTTAGCCGCGGCGGCATCTTCGCCCGAGCGCGACAGGACGATTGCCGTTATAGAAATTGCAACCGACAGGAGCCTTACTATAATTTTAAAAACGGTTATAGTCCTTTTTACCTTTATAACGCCCTTAGTACCCGCTTTGCTTCCGAGAACGGAAACGATTATTAAAACCGCAAATGCGACGACGTATGCGGCAAGCATACAGTAAAGAACTATCCGGAATTCAAAGCCCAGCTCTTTCGTGAGCCCCGTAAACAGCACGTACGCCGCGTACAAAAACATAAAGACGGTGCTTACCGTCAGGGTAAGGATATTGAGCCTTCTCGCGATGACGGCGCGGTTTGCGTATACGTTTTTTAAAAAACAGCGGATATCGAAGATGTCTTTTGCAAGCGTAAAAGTTTCTTCCGCGGTTATGGTATGGCGGACGTTAACTTGCTCTTCGGTTTGCCGTTCGTTCTCTTTCTTATCCATATCAGACCTTGTTTTACAGTGGATAGGTTTATTATATCATATCGGAATACTCGTTGTAAAGTTTATCCGTTTGTAATTTTATGGAATGAAGCCGCTCCAAAATTTCATTTACTTTTTTGTAATCTGCGGAAACCGCGGGGTCGGCAAGCTGAGCGTTTAACCGTTCTTCTTCATCTTCCAAAGCGGAAATTTTCCGCTCTATCTGCTTTATAGCCGTTTTTTTGCGCTCTTCTTCGGCGCGTTCTTTTTTGGAACGGTAGGAGGTCTGCTTTTCTTCCTTTGCGGCTTGGCGGCGTTTTTCCTCCTCGCTCTGTCTTGCGAGTTCGCGCTTGCGCTTCTTTTCTTCGGTATAGAAGTCGTATCCTCCGTCGTAAACGTTAAACTTGCCGTCCTCTATTTCAACCACCTTTTGCGCAATCGCGGAGATGAAGTATCTGTCGTGTGAGACGAAGAGAATAGTTCCGTCAAAGCTTATTAAAGCCTTTTCAAGACTCTCTCGCGCAGGCAAGTCGAGGTGGTTTGTGGGCTCGTCCAATAAAAGGAAGTTGCCCTTTTCACATTCTAAAATACATAAAGCAAGCTTGGCGCGTTCTCCGCCCGATAGGGATTTTACGGGCTTTTCCATATCTTCTTCGTAAAGCCCGCATCTTGCAAGCGCGGACCTGACCTCGGTCTGGGTAAGCCCCACGTGCCTTTCCCACAGCTCCGAAAGCACGGTATTGTCGCCGTTTAAATTCGCGCCCTCCTGATCGTATAAGGCAAGCTTTACAAAGCGACCTATATCTATTTGAGGGTTTGCGCCTTTAAAAATCTCCTTGATAAGCGTGGACTTGCCCGTGCCGTTTTCACCGGTCAATGCAACCTTTTCACCCCGTTTAATTTGTAATTGCCCCCCGCATATGAGCCGTTTAACGCCAATTTCAAGGTTTAACGAACTGATACTTAAAACATTTTCGTAAGAGGAATTTTCAAATGTGAATCTGTAAACGGGCGATTTCGGCGGGGTGAACGGCTTTTCTAAAATTTCCATTTTTTCAAGCTGTTTGACCCTGCTTTGCGCGGACTTCGCCGTGGTTGCGCGGACGATGTTCCTGTCGACGTAGCCCTGCAATTTAGCGCGTTCTTCCTGCTGCGCTTCGTATTCCTTCAAAAGTCGCGCTTGCCTTTCAGCCTTTAAAATTTTATATTTGGAGTAGTTGCCCGAAAACGACAAAAGCTTTTTGTTTTCAATCTCCAAAACGCGGGAAACGAGCTTATCGAGAAAGTATCGGTCGTGGGATACGACCAAAATTGCGCCCTTAAAGGAAGCAAGGTAATCTTCAAGCCAAAAAAGGGTGTTGATATCGAGGTGGTTCGTGGGTTCGTCCAAAATAAGCAAGTCGGGCTGTTCCAAAAGAAGCTTTGTAAGCTTAAGCCGAGTTTTCTCCCCGCCAGACATAGTGCCGACGGGTTGGTCGTACTTGTCTATAAAGCCCATACCGTTTAAAACGGTCTTTACTTTGACTTCCACGGAGTAGCAGTCGTGCGAGGAAATATAAGCGTTTAAACTTTCAATTTGCGCCGAAACTGCGGCATATTCGGGGGTATATCCGTCAATCAACGATAATTTCCGCGAGAGATTTTCAAGCTTTGCAAGCGCGGAAAGCTCGGCATTGAAGACGCTTCTGGCTTCTTCATAGACCGTGCGCCCGCTTATTATTCCGCCGTTCTGTTCAAGATAACCTATGCGCGCGCCGTTCTTTTTTATAACCTTGCCGTCATCGGGATACTGCTCCCCCGTTATAAGTTTTATAAGGGTGGTTTTACCCTCTCCGTTGGCGCCGATAAGACCTACGCGCTCGCCCTCGTTCACAGCGAACGAAACGTCTTCGAATATTAAATTGTCGCCGTAAGAAAACTTAGCGTTGTCTACCGTAATTAACATTTATCAATAATCCCATTTAGGTATAAAATCTTGCGTTGCGCTCGTATAGTCCTGCAAAAAAACGTTTTGAAGCCCGTATTCTTCCACTGCGGCAACTACTTTTTCGTACTCGCGGCGAGTGACGCGGCGTTGAAGTTCTTTATAATTTCCGATTTCACCGAACGGCGTGTATTGGCTCATAAGACTGAAATACACGGACTCCGGAAGAGTTGCGACGAACTTTACTACGTTCACGCTGTCGTAAGCGGCAAGCGGAAGAATTAAATGGCGGACGATGCAGCCCGAAAGCATCTTGCCGTCCTCACGCATTTTCAAAGGCTTTTGCGCCATAAGCTTAACGGCGGGAAGTGCAAAATCTGCATAGTCGGGACGGGACGTATAACGCTTTGAAAGCGCGTTATCAATAAATTTGAGGTCGGTGAGCCATATATCGACAAACCCGTCCGCAAGGCGCAGCGCCTCCTCTGTTTCGTAGCCGTGAGTGTTGTAAACTACGGGTATTTTTGGGCGGTAAATATCGATTGCCCCCATTATATGCCTTAAATAATGGGTAGGATTGACCAAATTTATATTTTCTGCACCCCTATCTTCGAGGTCTTTGAAAATATCGGCAAGCTCCCCTTCCGTTATCTCTTTCCCACGCAAATTGCGGGAAAGCTCGAAGTTTTGGCAGAACGCGCATTTGAGCGAACAGCCGCAGAAAAATATGCAACCGCTGCCGTTTTTGAAAGAGACGGGCGGCTCTTCAAACGGATGAAGATAATATTTTGCTATTTTTATCCCCTTAACGCCGCACGCGCCGCTTATCTTTTTACGGTCGGCGCCACAGGATACGGGGCACTGGAAACAATTCATAATTAAATTATACGATAAAAGCAAAACAAAAGCAAATCGTTTGACAATCGTACTTTTAAACGGTATAATATTTTCAAACCTATAAAGAGTGTGCGAGGGAACGGCCCTGCGACCACACAGCAACCTGCAAGGCAAGGTGCTAACGCCGAACCGATGGGGAAAATATAAACTTAAGCCCCTTCCTACGGCAGGAAGGGGCTTTTATTTGAGGAAAATATGAAAGGCGACGTAACGCTGAGAAAAATTAAGGCAGACGACAGAGAAGAATTTTTTGCGATGTCGCGCGATTTTTACGTATGCGGGGCGGCGCACGCGCCCATTCCCGAAGAAAACAGACTTAATTTCTGGAATGAAGTTCTTTCGGGTGAGTTTATTAACGGATATATAATAGAATGTGACGACGAGGTTGCCGGCTACGCGCTTATCGCATATTACGCTTCGCAGGAATTCGGCGGTAAGACTGCGTTTTTCGACGAACTTTATATAAAACCTGCTATGCGCAGGCGCGGGATAGGCAAAAAGATTTTTGAATTCGTTGAGAAAAGCGGCGCGGTTGCTTGCAGGCTCGAAGTCGAGAAAACCAATACGCGGGCGTTAAAGCTATACCGCGCGTTAGGTTACGAAGAATTCGATTATATTCAAATGTCAAAAAAATTCAGATAAAAATAAACTTGAGGATAAATAAATGAAAAAGTTTTTTACGAGCGAGAGCGTGACGGAAGGTCACCCCGACAAGCTTTGCGACCAGATTTCCGACGCTTGCCTTGACGCGGTTTTAACCGCCGACAAAAACGCGAGGTGCGCGATTGAGTGCTGCGCCGCTTACGACAGACTGCTTATAATGGGCGAGGTTACAGCCGACGCCGAGATAGATTACGAAAAAATTGCGCGGGATACCATTGAAAAGACGGGTTACAGACACGGGTCTTTTGCGTTCGACAAGTGCAACGTTCAGGTTGCCGTGCACCGCCAAAGCCCCGACATTGCTATGGGCGTTGACAGGGCGGACGAAAAGGACCTTTGCGACAGCTTCGGCGCGGGCGACCAAGGGATGATGTTCGGCTATGCGTGCAGAGAAACCGAGGAGCTTATGCCCCTCCCCATTTCCCTTGCGCACAAGCTTGCTTTAAGACTTACGGAAGTGCGAAAGTCAGGCATATTGCCGTACCTACGCCCCGACGGCAAGTCTCAGGTAACGGTTGAGTACGACGGAAAAACGCCCGTGCGGGTGGATACGGTGGTCGTTTCCGCACAGCACAATACAAAGGTTACGCAGGAGCAGTTGAGAGAGGATATTTTAAAGCACGTGATACCCGTTATCCCCGAAAAACTGCTTGACGAAAATACGAAATTTTTTATCAATCCCACCGGCAGGTTCGAAATAGGCGGTCCGGAGGGCGACAGCGGGCTTACGGGCAGAAAGATTATAGTAGACACTTACGGCGGCAGATGCGCGCACGGCGGCGGGGCTTTTTCGGGCAAGGACCCCACTAAGGTTGACCGCTCGGCTACATATATGACGAGATACGTCTGCAAGAACTTAGTTGCCGCAGGGCTTTGCGACGAGGTTGAATTGCAGGTTGCCTACGCTATCGGCGTTGCGCGACCCGTTTCGGTATTCGTAGATACCTACGGTACGGGCAAGCTTTCCGACGGTGAAATTGCGGATATAGTCGTGAATGAGTTCGACCTCCGCCCCTATTCAATTATAAAAACTTTGGGACTACGCGCGCCCATATACTTGAATACGGCGGCGTACGGGCACTTCGGTAAGGAAGGCTTGCCCTGGGAAAGGGTAAACAGAGCCGAGGATTTAAAGAAGTACTTAAAATAACGCTTGGGGCAGACGGGCAATCCGCTGCGTATCGTTGACATACACGCTGAGTTATGATATTATTTTGACTATGATTAATATATTTTACTGTTCGGATAAAAAATATTTTAAACAACTGTTTTTATCGCTTATTACGCTTGTTGACCACACCGACGAAGTTTTGAACGTGACGATTTTAACCGAGGAAGTGAGCGAGATTTCAAAAAATAAGGCGCACACGGAAGCCGACCGTTTAATTTGCGAAAAGCTTTTAAAATCAAAGAACCCCGAAAGTAAGGTAAATTTGGTGGATATTTCCGACTTATTCCGCAAAAACTTATTGCCCAGCGTGAACTATCCCAACAGGTACTACCACTACTTCGTTACGTTGCGCTTGGTTGCCGACCTCGTGCCCGAGATCGGAGATAAAGTAATTTACCTCGATACCGACGTTTTCTTTAACGACGACGTTAAAAAACTTTGGAATATATTTGACGAAAGATATGAGGTTATGGGCAGGCGCGACGCCGGAAGAATAACCAAATATATTCATTCGGGCGTTATGCTTTTGAATATGAAGCTGATAAGGGAAAACGGAACTTTCCAAAAAAGCTGCGAACTTTGCCGCAAGAAAAAGTACGTTTGCTACATAGATATGTCGGCTTTGAACACCGCTTCCAAGAAAAAGAAAGTTATACCCAACAGATTTTGCAGTTTTAAATATAAGAAAGACAACGTATTACACCACATTTGCGCGATTAGGGAAGGCAAGGTCCTTTTCACTAAAAAATGGTGGCACAGAATTAAAACCGACGAAACCGAGCTTATGCGTAATGCCTGTCCCTATTACGGGCGTTATTACGACCTTTTTGAGGAATACGCCAAGACATATAACTTTGAACCGTAGAAATTATTAAAGCGGCGGACGCGTTTCGCGTCCGCCGCTTTTTTATTGCGTGTAATTTAAATTTAATAAGCGCGGGCAAAAATAATTACGCGTTCGGCTTTTTTACCGCAAATTGCGCAAGATTCCGCGCTTTCGCCTTCTGCGAACACTCGCGAGGTTGCCTGCGCGTAAGCCTTTACCTTGTCCTCGCATTCGCGGCAGCCGCACCAACCCGCCTTAACGAAGTTGCCGCCGTCCACACCTTTTAAAATACCGTCGAGGTCGGTAGCGTAAACTATGCGGTTATCGCGACGGACCCTTGCCGCTTCAAGCATATCGCTTTGAACGGATTTGAGCAAATCACTAACGGAATTTTCAAGCCCGACCAAAGAATACGCGGTCTTTTCAAGCGTATCGCGGCGGAATATAAGCGCATTGCCCTCTTCGATGTCGCGGGGTCCCAACTCTATTCTTAAAGGCACGCCCTTCATTTCCCATTCGTTGAACTTCCACCCGGGCGAATTGTCGCTATCGTCGAGCTTGACGCGAACGCCTGCCTTTTCAAGCTTTTCTTTTAGTTCGGCGCACTTCTCCAAAACGCCGCCCTTCTTTGCGGCGATGGGAACTATTACGACCTGCACTGGCGCGACTACGGGCGGAAGCACGAGTCCCCTTTGGTCGCCGTGAGCCATGATAAGAGCGCCTATAAGCCTCGTGGACAAGCCAAAGCTCATAGTATATGCAAATTTATGCGAGCCGTCTTTATCGAGGAACTGAATTTCAAAGGCTTTCGCGAAGTTCCGACCCAAAAAGTGAGTAGTGCCCGACTGTAAGCTTTTGCCGTCCTTCATCATTGCTTCCATTCCGTAGGTTGCCACTGCGCCGGCAAACTTCTCCTTTTCGGTCTTTCTGCCGCAGATTACGGGCAATGCAAGGCAGTTTTCTGCAAATTCCTTATAGAGGTCAAGCATTTTTGCCGTTTCCTCCTCCGCTTCCTCGGCGGTGGCAAAAGCCGAGTGACCTTCGTGCCATAAAAATTCCGAAGTCCTTAAAAACGGGCGGGTGGTCTTTTCCCAACGCATAACGTTTGCCCATTGGTTTATACGGATAGGAAGTTCGCGATAAGATTGCAACCACTTGGAATACATATTGCCTATTATCGTTTCAGACGTGGGGCGGATTGCCAAGGGTTCGGTAAGCTCTTCCCCGCCCGCGTGGGTTACGACGGCAACCTCGGGCGCGAAGCCTTCGACGTGCTCCGCTTCCTTGGTGAAAAAGCTCATAGGAATAAGCAGAGGAAAATACGCGTTTTCATACCCGTTTTGTTTAAAACGCTTGTTAAGCTCAGTCTGAATATTTTCCCATATGGCGTAGCCGTAGGGACGGATTACCATAGTGCCCTTTACCGGACCGTAGTCAACGAGTTTGGTCTTTATAACCACGTCCGTATACCATTGGGGGAAGTCCTTTTCTATATCCGCAATCTGTTCAACGAAACTTTTTTTTGCCATAATTTGCTCCGAATTAATTTTAAAACATTATAGCATACAAATTTTTTTAATACAAGAAATTTTTTACAGTAAACGGAATATGCCCACGGAAAGATTTTTTCCGCGGGCAATAAATTTTTGTTTATTGCAATTTCAGATATATTACAATATTTACATACTTGATATTCTGGTTAAAATATTACTGCAATTCTGTATGGTTTTTTATCTTTTTTGTAATTCACGGCATCGATAATTATTCTAATAGGCGTCCATATCAACCCGAGACATACGCCTATAATAAAAAATATAATTTTTAATATAATGCCGTTATCTCTATGTATGCCGTTTTCGTCTATAGTATATGTTACACCGTGTTTTCTCTCGTAATCCTCGTGCTCTTCGACCGCAGCCTTATGCCAAGTTAAGCCGGTGTATACGCCGCAAAGAATCACACCTATTCCCATAATAACGGCAATTTCAGTTATAGAGTCGCCTATAGAAATTGCATATACACCTGTAAATATGCAAATAAGCCCAAGAATGTAAGTTATGCAGCTTATTATCAACCTTTTTTTGCGCTTTTTGTTGTCGTCTACACATTCGTTGTGTATGTCGACGATTTTATCGCCGTAACACTCTAAACAGAGGTCGCCGTCCGCCCACGAAGTTTCCGCACCCATCCAATGCGTTTCATTATAACACTCTTCACAAAATTAGAAATTTTTTAGGTATTTTGTAGAAAAATAATTGTATAAGGACAGATAATGAAATTAAAAATCAAAGAACTTAGGGAAGAGTTCGGTATGACGCAAAAAGAACTTGCAAATAAGTTATCTAATACACAGCGAAATATAAGCAACTGGGAGAACGGCGTCAGCGAGCCCGATTGCGAAACGATATTAAAAATCGCCGATTTATTTGAAGTGAGTTTAGACGAACTTTTTTACAGAGAAAACATAACGCAAACGGCAGAGCCGATAAATACCAATCGCAACGCAGACCTTTACCGCAAAATAAATATGCTTACATCAGAACAAAGAAATGCGATATTCGCTTTAATTGACTCGTTTGAAAAATATTAACCGTATAAATTATATTTAAAGCGGCGGCAACGCCGTTTTATTTTTTGATTTTGTCTCGTTCAAACACTTGTAAAAAACAACCCGATATTATATAATTAATTTGTATGCAATACGAGGAATTGAAAAAACTTAAAAGCGGGACGGACGTGCGCGGCGTTGCCGTTGAGGGCGAACGCGCCGTGACCTTGACGGACTGCGCGGTTGAGCTTATCGTCAAGGCGTTTATTAAGTGGCTTTCCGACAGGTACGGCAAGCGTAAATTCAAAATTGCAATAGGTAACGACAGCCGTATTTCCTCAGACAGGATAGTTAATTGCGCAAAGGATGCGCTTATTTCAAGCGGGTGCGACGTTGTTTATACGGGGCTTTCTTCCACCCCATCGATGTTCATTTTACTTAAAAAGTCGGGTTGGGACGCCGACGCCTCGATTATGGTTACCGCCTCGCATCTGCCTTACGACAGGAACGGCTTGAAGTTTTTCACGAAAGAGGGCGGGCTTGACGGTAAGGATGTCGACGAAATATTAAAAATCGCGGCGGACGGCGGAGAACTTAAAGGCTGCGGAAGCTACGAGGAAAAATCCTTTATGGATACGTATTCCGCGATATTGGTTGAAACCGTTGAAAGCGCTTGCGGAAAGCTACCTTTAAAGGGGAAAAAGATTATAGTTGACGCGGGCAACGGCGCGGGCGGATTTTTTGCGGAAAAGGTGTTAAAGCCATTGGGCGCGGACGTAAGCGGAAGCCAGTTTTTAGAACCCGACGGATACTTTCCGAACCATATACCCAACCCTGAGGACAAGGCTGCGATGAGCAGCTTGCAGTCCGCCGTTATAAAGAGCGGCGCAGACCTCGGCATAATATTCGATACCGACGTCGACCGTGCGGGGATTGTGGACCGTTACGGTAACGAAATAAACAGAAACAGGTTAATAGCCTTAGTTTCAGCCATACTGTTAAGGGAGAAACCCGGCACCATAGTGACCGACAGCGTGACGAGCGACGGCTTGACGGAGTTTATAGAGAGCCTTGGCGGAAAGCATTTAAGGTACAAACGCGGATACAAAAACGTTATAGACAAGTGCAAAGAGCTGAACGCTGACGGCGAATACTCCCCACTTGCGATGGAGACTTCAGGGCACGCGGCGTTTAAGGAAAATTACTATCTTGACGACGGCGCGTACCTAATAACAAAAATTCTTATTTGTCTTGCACGGGAAAAGGACGGAATTTCTTCGCTTATATCCGAGCTTAAAGAGCCCTGCGAAGAGGACGAAGTGCGCATAACCTTTAACGGCAACAGCGTTGACTTTAAGACGGAGGGTGCAAGAATTATCGAGGACTTAAAGGCAATTGCCGCAAGAGATACTAATATGATTTTATCGCCCGTGAATTACGAGGGCGTGCGAATAAATTTCCATGAAGGCGGTTGGCTGCTTGTGAGAATGAGCGTACACGACCCCGTTATGCCGATAAATTTTGAAAGCAACCGTAAAGGCGGCAACGTAAAAGCCGCAAAGACACTTTTGAAGATTTTGGAGGGCTACCCCTTCCTCGAACTTAATAACTTAAAAATTTTTACATCGTAAGGAGAAATTTCAATGTCCATAAATGCAAAATGCGTAAATACAATACGCGTGCTTTCGGCTGAAGCCATACAGCGTGCAAAATCGGGACACCCCGGTATTTGCCTCGGCGCGGCGCCAATAGGATTTGAAGTGTTCAAAGATTTTTTAAAATTCAACAGCAACAACCCGAAATGGGACAACCGCGACAGGTTCGTTCTTTCAGCAGGTCACGGCTCTATGCTTTTGTACTCCCTTTTGCACCTTTTCGGATACGACGTGACGAAAGAGGACCTGATGAATTTCCGTCAGTTCGGTTCGCGCACGCCCGGTCATCCCGAATACGGCAAGACTGACGGAGTTGAAACAACTACGGGACCGTTGGGACAAGGCATTGGCAACGCAGTGGGCTTTGCGCTTGCGGAAGCGCACTTAGCTTCGGTTTTCAACCGTCCAGACTTCCCTATCGTTGACCACTACACATACGTTTTATGCGGCGAAGGCTGCCTTGAAGAGGGCTTGGGCTACGAAGCTTGCTCGTTTGCGGGCACGCAGAAGCTCGGTAAGCTTATTCTTTTATACGATAAAAACGATATTACCATCGAAGGAAATATAGAAACAAATTTCAGCGAGAATGTAGCAACGCGCTTCTGCGCACAGGGTTGGCAGGTTATACGCGTACCCGACGCGAACAATCTTGCGGTATTGAAGGCTGCAATCGAGAGAGCGAAAAGCGACCTTACGCGCCCTTCTATTATTATCTGCACTTCAAAAATAGGCTACGGCTGCCCCATAGAAGGCAGTGAAAAAGTTCACGGTGCGCCTATCGGCGAAGATAACCTTGCGAAATTAAAGGAAAGCCTTAATTGGACGGAAGAGCCTTTTGAAGTTCCTGCGGACGTGGAAGACTATTGCCGCGAAATTGCGGACGGTAAGCGCGTTTACGAGGCAGAATGGAATGAACTTTTCGCTCGCTATGAGAGGGCTTACCCCGAGCTTGCGGAAAAATACAGAAATTATATGAGCGGCTACGACTTCGATTATACCGAGCTGTTCAGTAAGTTCGACTTCTCCGCTCCAGAAGCGATGAGAGCTTCGAGCGGGAAAATTTTGAACGAAATAGCAAAAAACATCCCCAACCTGTTGTCAGGTTCCGCAGACCTTGCCCCTTCCACTTTGACGAAGCTGAAATGCTCGGACGCTTTCTCGCCCGAAAACCGTTCGGGAAGGAATATTCAGTTCGGCATACGCGAACACGCTATGGCGGCGATTGCAAACGGCATACAGCTTCACGGAGGACTGAGGATACTCTGCTCTACCTTCTTCTCCTTCTCGGATTATATGAAGGGCGCGATAAGACTGAGCGGGCTTTTGAACGTGCCGGTTATATACGTTATGACGCACGACTCGATAGGCGTAGGCGAAGACGGTCCCACGCATCAGCCGATGGAGCAGCTTATAGCTTTGCGCTCTATCCCCAACGTCAAGGTCTTCCGCCCCTGCGACGGCAAAGAAACGCTTGCGGCGTATATTTCGGCATTGACGGGGCAATCGCCCACTGTTTTGGTGCTTTCAAGACAAGCGGTTAACCAACATAAAGGTTCAGGCATTAAGGCGGTTACAGGAGGCTACGTGCTTGACGACTGCAACGGCACGCCAGACGTACTTTTGATAGGAACGGGTTCGGAAATAGATATTTGCATCGGCGCAAAGGAAATTCTTACGGGAGAAGGACTGAACGTATGCGTCGTATCGATGCCCTGCCTTGAAGAATTTGAAAACCAGACGAAAGAATACAAAGAAAGCGTTCTTCCAAAGAGCGTTAAGGCGCGCGTGTGCGTTGAAGCGGCTTCGCACTATGCCTGGTACAAATATTGCCGCGACTACGGCGAGGTGATAGCTATGCACTCTTTCGGTTGCTCCGCACCCGCCAACGATTTGTTCAGACACTTCGGCTTTACGAGTGAAAACGTCGCCGAAAAGGCAAAGCTTTCGATTGAAAAAGTGAACGCCGACGAAGATAACGGCGGCAAGAAAAAACGCAAATAATTTATAAGCGGCGGTTTAACCGCCGTTAGTTTTTAAACATATAATTAAGGTACGGTATGAATTTGGAAGAATTGTTTTTAACTCGTCAAAGTACGCGTGAATTTTGCGATAAACCCGTTGCCGACGAGGTTATAGAAAAAATCTGCCGCCTTGCAACTCTTGCCCCCTCCGCTATAAACGCGCAACCTTGGGACTTGTACGCGGTAAACGGCGACAAGGCGAAGGAGTTCGCAAAGTTCGTGCAAAAAGACGGCGCAAACGGTTGGGCTGACGGAGCAAAGGCGTATATCGTAATAAAACAACGCCCCGCACACGCGGTAATGCGCGGAGAAAGGCGAGTATCGAACGAAGAATTTATATCTAACGATATAGGAATTCTAACCGCATATCTGACGCTTGCCGCCGAAAATACGGGTGTGCAGACCTGCATAATAGGCTTGCGGGACGAAAACGGAATTGCGGATTTTCTCGGATTGCCGCAAGGCACTCCCTTCCCCCTCGTCGTTGCGCTGGGCTATAAGGCGGAAGGCTACCCCGTCCGCGAAAAACGCAGAAGAGCTTTTGAACTGAATTATAAACTGATAAAGTAAAACGCTAACCGCCCCGCCGAGTTTCGGCGGGGCGGTTTTTATTACGGTTTTTCGTTTTCCCTTGCAGTAGCAAGCATAAGTTTTATACGGTTTTCCTGATTGACTTTGGTTGCCGAGGGGTCGTAATCGACGGCGACGATATTCTCGTCGGCGTAAATATTTTTGAGGGTGCGGATAACGCCCTTGCCCGCTATGTGGTTGGGCAGGCAACCGAAGGGCTGGGCGCAGACGATATTCTTCACTCCCGTTTCCGCAAGCGCAGCCATCTCCGCGGGGATAAGCCACCCTTCGCCCATTTTTACGCCTTGGTTTATTACTTTATCGGCGCAGGCGCGGAGATGCTCGAAATCGTGGACGGGCTCGAACGTGCCGTCCTCTTTAAACTGTTTTATTACGTTTAACTGCATACGGTGAACTAAACCGTACACCGCCTTGTACGCAAGCGCCTTGACGCGCCCGTGCCCGTAAAGCGTGTAGTCGTTCACAACGTTGATTATACAGTATAAAATGAAGTCCAAAAGGGCGGGGATTACGGGCTCGCAGTTCTCGTTTAATAAAAACCTTTCAAGCTCGTTATTGCCGAGAGGGGAATATTTTACGTAAATTTCCCCTACCATGCCTACTTTTATTTTCTTTTCGCTCTTTCTTTTGACGGCGGCGAATATATCGATTATCTTTTTATTTATCTTTTTATAGCGGCGGTAACCGCCCTTTTCAAAACTTGACACGATAAAATTTACCGCTTCGTCGCGCGCACGGTCGGCGGCGCAACTCTCCTCTTCGTACGGCTTGGTCTGGTTATAGCACCACATTACGGTATCGCCGTAGAGTATGGAAAACGCAAGCTTAACGAATAGCCCGACGCCGATTTTGAACGTGCTTTCCTTTTCAAGACCCGAAAAGTTGATAGATACGACCGGCACGGCGGGGAACTCGTTCTTTATAGCCTTTCGTATAAGGGGCATATAGTTGGAAGCCCTGCATCCGCCGCCAGTCTGTGTCATCATAATTGCGGTATGCTCCAAGTCGTACCTGCCGCTTTTGAGCGCATCGATAAACTGCCCCACTACGCAAAGGCAGGGATAACAAGTGTCGTTGTGAACGTGCTTTAAGCCTTCGTCTATGACAGCGCGGCTTTCGTTCTTCAAAACCTCTAAGTCGTACCCTTCGAGTCTTAGGACCTTTTCGATTATAAGGAAGTGCCACGGCAACATATCGGGAACGAGGATTTTATGGGTGCGCTTCATAGACTTGTCCCACCTGGGATATTCAGTTGTATAGTCGGTAAACGCAGTCTTTTCGTCCATTACTTTTTAGCCGCCTCTTCTATAGCCGCAAGCATACTTCTTAAACGTATTTTTACGACTCCGAGATTGTTTATTTCGTCTATTTTTATCTGTGTGTAAAGCTTGCCGTTCTTTTCCAAAATTGAACGCACTTCGTCGGTAGTTATTGCGTCAAGCCCGCAACCGAAAGAAACGAGCTGGACCAAATTCAAATTCTTGCGCTTTGAAACGAAGTCCGCCGCGCGGTACAGCCTTGCGTGGTAAGTCCACTGGTTTAAAACGTCGACTTTTACCACGTCGCCCTTTTCAAACACGCTATCCTCCGACAGCACCGCCAACCCCAACGAGGTTAAAAGCTTGTTTACGCTGTGGTTGATTTCTCCGTCCAAATGGTAGGGTCTGCCCGCAAGCACTACGACCTGCTTGTTTTGCATTTCCGCCTTCCACAGAATTTCGTCCGCCTTGGAGCGCACGTCCTCGTGATATTTTTCGAGCCGCGCAAAGCCCTCTTCAAGCGCGCCCTCTATATCGCGCTTAGTAAAGTCGTAGCCCTTGAAAAGGTCCAAAAGCTTCTTTACGGCGGGCTTTTTCATATTCAAATCGAGGTACGGCATAAGGAAATTCTTATCCGTAAGCCTTTCGTTGTTCGCCTTCAAAAGCTCGGGATAGTACGCAACGACCGGGCAGTTATAGTGGTTGGTTGAACAGTGCTCGTCTAAATTGTAGCTTTCACATGGCATAAAAATGAAATCCACGCCTTCGTCCAAAAGACTTTCCACATGCCCGTGAATGAGCTTTGCAGGGTAGCAAGCCGTATCGCTTGCAACGGTATGCTGACCTTTAAAATAGAGCTGACGGGTGGATTTTGCGGATAAGACGACCTCGAAACCCAGCGTTTCAAAGAAGCCCGCCCAAATGGGAAGCTGCTCGTACATACCGAGTTGCAGTGGAAGCCCCACCTTGCCGCGTATGCCGCCCTGTCCGTTTACGCCATGCACGCAGTCGATAAGTCTGACCTGCTTATATGCGTATATATCCATATCGGCAAGCGCGGGTTTTCTGCCAGCGCCGCGCTCGCACTTGTTGCCCGAAATAAATTTTCTGCCGTCGTTGAAACGGATAATGTTAAGATTACAGTTTGCCGTGCAACCGCGGCAATTGGTAGCTTGCAAGGAATATGAAAACTCTTCAAGCTCTTCCGCGCTTGCCGTGGCGCTTTCCGCAGGAACGTTCTCCATAGCGTAAAGCGCCGCGCCGAACGCGCCCATTAAGCCCGCTATGCCGGGACGGACCACTTCCTTGCCCGTTTCCATTTCAAAGGAGCGCAGCACTGCGTCGTTCAAGAAAGTACCGCCCTGCACAACGATATGATCGCCCAACTCGTCGGCGTTAGTTGCCCTTATAACCTTATAAATGGCGTTCTTGACTATTGACGAAGACAGACCCGCGGAGATGTCCTCCACGCTTGCACCCTCCTTTTGCGCCTGCTTAACCGCGCTGTTCATAAACACGGTGCAGCGGGAACCGAGTTCAACGGGGTGTTTGGCATACAGACCTTTTTCTGAAAATTTGTTGATTTCCATGCCCATTGCGCGGGCAAAGGTCTGGATAAACGAACCGCAGCCAGACGAGCAAGCCTCGTTCAGCATAATGGAATCGATAGCGCCGTTCTTGATTTTAAAGCACTTGATGTCCTGCCCGCCGATATCGATAATGAAATCGACTTGCGGATTAAAGTGCAACGCCGCCTTGAAGTGCGCGACCGTTTCCACGATACCGAAATCGGCTTTTATGGAGTTCTTTATCAAATCCTCGCCGTAACCTGTAACTGCGCTGCCGCGGATTTTAAGCCTGTTACCGCCCAAAGCGTACAGTTCTTTAAGCTTACTTACGACAATATCGAGCGGCTGACCGTTGTTGGACTGGTAGTGTGACCACAGAATGCGGCAGTCGGGCGTGATGAGCATAAGTTTCGTCGTGGTTGAACCGCTGTCGATGCCTAAGTAGCAGTCGCCCGAATACGAAGAAATATCCGCAAAATTCAAGTCGGTAGCCCTGTGGCGTTTTACGAATTCAGCGTATTCCTCTTTGCTTTCAAATAAGGGTTTGCCTGTGTTTACCGCTTGGTTTTCGGTAATTTTTTTAATCTTTGCTATTATTGCGTCAATATTTTCGACACGCTCGCCTGCGGAGGACAACGCCGCGCCTATTGCCATAAAGCAGGGGGCGTCGTCGGGGAACACCGCGTTCTCGGGCGTTAAATTCAAAGTGGTGACGAAGGCGCGCCTTAAAGCCTTTAAAAAGTACAGGGGACCGCCCAAAAACAAGACCTTGCCCTTTATTCTTCGACCCTGCGCCAAGCCCGAAACGGTCTGGTCGACGACGGCTTGAAAAATAGACGCTGCAATGTCCGCTTTGGCAGCGCCCTGATTCAAAAGGGGCTGCACGTCGGACTTTGCAAAAACGCCGCAACGCGAAGCTATGGGGTAAGTCTTGCCCGCCGAAAGGGCAAGTTCGTCCATCTTCTCTACAGACACGTTTAAAAGGGTTGCCATTTGGTCGATGAACGCGCCCGTACCGCCCGCACAGCTGCCGTTCATACGCTGCTCGGTTCCTCCCGTTACGAAAATGATTTTCGCGTCCTCGCCGCCAAGCTCTACGGCAACGTCCGTATCGGGATAAATTTTGCGTATGGCAATAAACGCAGCCTGTACTTCCTGTACGAAGTTTATTCCGCTGCGTTGCGAAAGACCGAGCCCCGCGCTGCCCGTAACCGAAACGGCGAAGGCGCCGCCGAACTTCTCTTTAACGGTGTTAAGCTCGGATAGAACCGTCTCCTTGACCTTGGAAAAATGACGGACGTAGGACGAATATATTAAGTTGTTTTTTTCGTCGATGACCGCGACTTTAACCGTGGTTGAACCGACGTCTATGCCTAAAAGTTTCAATTTGTTTTCCGTCAATAATGTATTCAAAGAAATTATATCATAGCTTTGTATAATTTTTCAAATTTATGAATATACAAATTTTGTTAAAATTTAATGAAATTTTATTTTTTAAGCTTTGCACGCCTAAACACAGCCGCCCGCGCGTATCGTCGCGCGAGCGGCTGTGTCAAAATTTAGTTTTGTTCGTTTGAATATTTTTTCTTAGTTGCCATACCGCCGCGAATATGCCGCTCGGATAGGTTTTTATCCAAAACCGTACGAACCTTTTCGTAAAGTTCTTCGTCTACAGACTTCAACCGCTCGGTTACGTCCTTATGTCAGACACCCACTTATTGGAACGGTACGGGCAAGGTTTAACCGCTCGGTT
>CAQTYU010000003.1 GCA_948890655.1 Christensenellaceae bacterium | reverse complement strand
GCTCGAAAAATCCGTTACCGTGTTCAATCATATTGCTCTATCTCTATTATACCCTCGTCGTCATAAAAAACATATCGGCAACCGCCGTCGATATCGTATTGCCCCCTGAATATCATCGGCTTTCCGTTTCTGCATTGCCAATCGGGTTCCTGAATCCACTCGGGCGGGTTTTCGTCGTAACGGAAAATTTCCTTTATCTTCGTCTTTAAGATTTTAACCTTTTCGGAAAATTTCACGGGCGGCAAACTCCTTATGAGTTCTTCCGTAATTTCCGGACAATCTACGTATCCTACAGCTTCTAAAAGCTTTAAATACACTCTGAAATCGTCCGCGTACTTCTTTGCAGGTTTATAATCGTTTTCCTTGAAAAGCTCGTAAACCAACGCGTGCATATCGTATCTTCCGCCGACATAGCCGACGTCGATACACGCGAGATACACCCAAAGCTTATCGCCCGACTCCTTTAAAAACCGCGGCGTATAACGAGCGTTGTTTTCGAGATAATTTTGAAGTCCGTCGTTTTCTACGACCTCGTTTTGAAAATCTTCGGACGAAATTTTTCCCTCTATAAAATTTTTTATTATCGTCTTTTCATCGCCGTTTATCATTTTCAGTCCTTATTGGTCTTTAATATCTGCATAAAGACTTCCGAGGGCACGTCAACGTTACCAACGCGGCGCATACGTTTTTTGCCCTCTTTCTGCTTTTCGAGCAGCTTTTTCTTTCGGGTGATGTCGCCGCCGTAGCACTTGGCAAGCACGTCTTTACGCACGGCTTTAACCGTTTCGCGTGCGATTATTTTGCCGCCTATTGCCGCTTGCACTGGAACTTCGAAAAGCTGGCGCGGAATTGCTTCCTTTAAATTTTCGCAAAGCGTTCTGCCGCGGGTATAAGCCGAATCCTCGTGCACAATCATAGAGAGCGCGTCGCAAACGTCGCCGTTTAACATTATGTCTAATTTTACAAGCTTGCTGCGCTCGTAGCCTATCAGTTCGTAATCGAAACTGGCGTAACCGCGCGTACGCGATTTAATCTGGTCGAAAAAGTCGAAGATTATTTCATTCAAAGGCAGGTTATATTCAAGCCGCACTCGGGATTTATCCAGATAGGTCATCTGCAAAAATACCCCCCTCTTTTCGCGGCACAAATCCATAATCTGCCCAAGATAGTCGGGCGGGGAATAGATGTCCGCCTTTACAATCGGCTCTTCCATATGCTCTATTTCGGACACCGGAGGCAAATGCGAAGGGTTGTCCACAAACAGTTCTTCGCCGTCGGTTTTTATTACTTTATAGCTTACCGAAGGGGCGGTAGTAATTATTTCAAGCCCGAACTCGCGCTCGATGCGCTCCTGAATAATTTCCATATGCAAAAGCCCCAAAAAGCCGCAACGGAAACCGAAACCCAACGCAACCGAGCTGTCCGGTTCGAACAATAACGACGCGTCGTTTAACTGTAATTTTAAAATTGCGTCCTTTAAATCGTTGAATTTACTGCCGTCTAACGGGTAAATTCCGCAGAAAACAACGCTTTGCACCCTTTTGTAACCGGGAAGAGGTTCGGCGGCGGGGTATTCCGCATTTATTAAAGTATCGCCGACGGCTACGTCCTGAATGGATTTAATAGATGCCGCAACATAACCTACGTCGCCCGCGGAAAGCCCGTTTTTGGGGGATAAATCGGGGGCAAACACGCCCGTTTCCACAACTTCGTAAACCTTGTCCGAGCGGAAAGTTTTAATTTTGTCGCCAGCTTTTATTTTGCCGTCCTTGATGCGGACGAAGAGAATTACGCCCTTGTAATTGTCGTAATAGCTGTCGAAAATGAGCGCCTTTAACGGAACGTTTTCATTGCATTCGGGTGCGGGAAAAGCGGTTACTATCGCTTCTAAAACGTCGTCTACGCCTATTCCTTCCTTTGCGGAAATAAGGGGAGCGTTTGAAGCGTCCAGACCGATTACGTCCTCTATTTCTTTTTTCACCTCGTCGGGGCGGGCGGAAGGAAGGTCGATTTTGTTGATTACGGGCAAAATTTCAAGATTGTTTTCAAGCGCGAGATAAACGTTTGCCAGCGTTTGCGCCTCTACCCCCTGCGACGCGTCCACAATTAATATTGCGCCCTCGCACGCGGCGAGAGAGCGCGAGACTTCGTAAGTAAAGTCCACGTGCCCCGGGGTATCTATAAGATTAAATTCGTATTCAACTCCGTCCTTCGCCTTGTAAAACATTCTTACGGGAGTGAGCTTAATTGTAATGCCGCGTTCGCGCTCGATGTCCATACTGTCCAAAAGCTGGGCTTCCATATCGCGTTCGGAAACCTGCCCCGTGCGTTCCATAAGTCTGTCGGCAAGGGTAGATTTGCCGTGGTCGATGTGGGCGATTATACAAAAATTTCGGATATTACTCTTGTTTGCCATATTCAATATTATATAAAATAAGCCGGTGTTTGGCAACAAAAAAGCAAGGAAATAATCTGTTAATCTTCGCCCTCCTCTAAGCCCGCCTTTAAACCGAACTTAAACCCCGCAACGTATCTTGTTAAGCCGGACTCATACTCCATATTATCATGTAAATCTTCAAGTTTTTCAAAAACTTTCTTTTGCTTTTCGGTTAACCTGCTTTTAAAATCCTCTACGCAATTGCAAAATTCTTGCATATTTTCATAATACTCTTTGCTATCTTTTATGGTTTCATACGACGGTTGCCCGCAATCATACATTTTAGCTATAATCGATTTCATAAATGCACTCCTTTTTTATTAAGTGTAACGCAGTCAGATTTAAGTTTGTATTAATTTAACCGTTAGTTAGCTAGTTTTGCCCATAAAATTATAAATGCGGCGCGGAGCAATGCTCCGCGCCGCGTGTTTTTAAGTTGAATTGTTACATTAATTTACGTTTCGACGGAGGCGAAAGCGTCTAGAAGGTCGTCGGAAGAAAGAATTGTTCCGGCACCTATTACCGCGGCCAGGCGGGGTTCTTCCGCAACGTTCACGGGGATGCTTAATTTTTTTTCAATATATTCGGGGAGCCCGTCCATTTTTGCAACTCCGCCCGAAAGATACACTCCGCCGCGCATAACTGCGGACGCCACTTCGGCGGGAAGTTCGGAAATTACTAAAGTTGCGTAATCTAAAATTTTATCGACGTAAGTTGTGATTACGTCGTATATCTGTGAAGAATTGACGGCAAGCGAGACGGGCGCGCCGTTGGAAATTTGTCTGCCGTCGATAACGAGCATTTTATTATCGTCTTCCAAAAGACTGCCTACCGTATTTTTAAGCCTTTCCGCCGTTAAAGTGCCTATTTTAAAATTATTGCCTTCGGCGAGTTCGTCGATTAAATGCACGTCTATATTACCGCCGCCGAGATTGACGGAAAGCCCCGAAATTACGCCGTCCTTTGAAAAAGCGGCTATATTTGTAACCGATTGCCCGATATCGAGTGAAAATACCGGAGTACTTTCGCCGAGCGACACATTATGTCCGAGCACCGCGGCAAAGGGAACAAACGTGAAGTAAGCCGCGCCGATACCGCAATTCTGAGCGAGACGTACGTATTTTTGTTTGATTTGTGATTTAATTCCGCAGGGTAAAGTAAAGATTGCTTCGACGCGCTTAGCCTTCGTTCCGCCAAGTTCGATTTTTTCCAGAAAATATTTTAAAAGAGCGGCGGCAAGTTTTTCGTGTTTTATATCGCCCTCGACAACAGGATTAACAATGTGCGTATTTACTGCCGCCCTGCCCGAAAGAGCGCGAGCTTTATCGCCCAAAGCCTTTACGCCGAATACCGTTTGTCCGTTTTCTTCATACTCTTCTACGGCCGCACACGTAGCTTCGCACAGGACCACGCCGCAACCCGGAATATAAATTTTGGTTGTACCCGAACCAAAATCGACGGCTATTTTTTTCATGAGTTTTTTATTACCTCTTCGATAAGTTTTTTTGTGAGCGCAACCGGCAACCCGACTACGTTTGTGTAACTGCCGTAATAAACGTTTACCACGCCGCCGTCCTGTATTCCGTAGCTGCCGGCTTTATCCATAGGAGACCCGCCGTTAACGTAATTTTGTATAAATTCGTCGGTTAAAACGTTGAATTTAACTTCGGTTTTATCAAAATCGACTACTTTTCTATTTTTACTGCGAACGCATACGCCCGTGATGACGTAATGCGTTTTGCCTGAAAGCATCTTAAGAGTTTTTACCGCTTCTTCTCTGTCCTTCGGTTTGCCCAAAATCTCGTTTTTGAAAACAACTATTGTATCGCAACCGATTACGATTTTTTCGGGATTATTCAAAAAAACTTCGTCGCACTTGCTTTCGGCAAGCGAACAAGCCATATTTTCGGGAAACAGCGAGAGGTTGACTTTTTCTTCCGCAACAGCGGGAACCACTTCGAAATTTTCAAGTATCTGCGACAGCAATTCCCTGCGCCGCGGCGAAGCGCTGGCAAGTACGTATTTCATTGGTTTCACCTTTAATAATAATTGCCGCCTTCACAGGCGGCAACGTTACTTTATAAAAGTTCTAAATTTTTATGGAAAGCTTTTCTGAATTCGGTTGCCGCCGTCATTGCATTGCGTATTTCCAAAGTTGCATCGCCGTCCACTTCTGTCTTCATAATCACGGAATCGCCCAATATGTCGCAGTTAATGCTCTTTATCGTGCCGGAATTAGCCCTGTCCAGACTTTCGGCAATGCGGAGCATTACGCCGAGTTTTTTGACGATTTCCAAATCGTCTTCCGAAACCACGTCCTTATAGCGCATCCAGTCGTACATATTGATATCCTCTTTTTTATGACAGCACGCCGTGAACGCGGCAAGGACGATATCGCGGTGAGTCACGCCGTAAAGCGTGGAATTTAAAATCATATACCAGCTGTGCCGCTGATGGTTATAATATTTTATGCGCATTCCACAATCGTGAAGCATTGCCGCAACCTTTAAAACTTTAAGATATTGGCGGGGGAATTTATGCAATACGCGTAATTGCTTAAAGAGCTGAATACTGAGATTAACCACGTGCTCCACGTGTTTTTCGTCGCAGTCGTAATATTTTACGAGGGTGGTAAGCGAATAATTCAAGACGTCGGCAATGGGCTTTTCCAGCGTCATAGGAAGCGCCTGATTAAACATTATTCCTTCCCTCAAGCCTGCGCCAGAAAAAGTGAAGCCTTCGAGATTAAGATAACTTACAAAAGATTTTACTATGGCGAGCGCCGCAGGGAGAATATCCGCGCGTTCCGCGGATAAGCCCTTAATCTTCTTCTTTTTGTCCAAATCAAGCACTTTAAGCATATCGTATATGGGCAAAAATTCATCAACGCTCATTTTGAAGTTGTGCACCGTGTCAAGCGGATATTTGTGAACCATTTTAGAAATTTTGAATAAATTTCTGAACGAGCCGCCGACGCCTATCATCTGCACGTCGGGGTCAATTTCCTTAAGCCAGTCCACCTGTTTTAACTGTTCGGTGAAAAATTCTTCTATCTTTGCCGCCTGCTGTTCGGGTTTTAAACCGTCTTCGGAAAATAGCCCCGTCAACGTAACCGCGCCAAAGGGTAAAGTTACGTAATTGAGCATATTTCTGCGGTTATAATATACGATTTTAGTGGAGCCGCCGCCGATTTCGAGCACAACGCCCTTGGGGACGTCCATTGTATTAATAACGCCGCGGTAAACCAAAACCGCTTCTTCTTCTGCGGATAACACGCGGATTTTTATGCCGCAGTTAGCCTGAATTTCATCGAGAAAGCTGCGCTGGTTTTTAGCACGGCGGACAGCCTCGGTAGCGACGGCGATTATACGCGTTACGCCTGCCGCGTCGCACAGCTTGCGGAACATTTTTAAAGTTTTAATCGTTTCGGCAACACGTGCGGGTTTTAAAAATCCGTCGCGTTCCATATCCTGCCCCAAACGTACGCTTTCCTTGAGTTCGTCAACCACCATAAAGTAGCCGTCAGCGAATAAATTCACAATTACAAGCCTTGCGGAATTCGAGCCTAAATCTATAATGCCGAGCTTTTCCAATTCATTACCTCTTTGCGGCGGTTTAAGTTTATTTTTATTGCCGCTATGCAAACGCTATACTTTTCAGCTTAGCCCATATTATAACATAATGTTTGTTATTTGTATAGATTTTTTAAAAATTTTTGTGCACATTGCACATAAAAATTAATAATCATCGTTTTTTGCAATTTATTTTCAAAGTTCGCTTATTCTGCATTTTTTGAGCGGACAAACGAAATCGGGTGCAATTTCTTTTAAAGGGATAAGCACGAAATCGCGCATTTGATATTCGCGGTGGGGAACGGTTAAATTATCGTCGTTTATAATTTCGTTACCGTAAAAAATTATGTCGATATCGAGCGTTCTGTCGTCCCAGCGCTTTTGGCGTACCCTTTCGCACTCCGCCTCTATGCGGTTGATTTCCGCAAGCAATTTCCGAGGCGGAAGATAGGTTTTTATTTTAACCGCGCAGTTTAAAAACCGATTTTTTGCAACTCCGCCATACGGCTCGGTTTCAATGTGCGAAGAAACTTTTTCAACACGTATTCCGCGGGTTTTTTCAAGCTTTTCTATTGCCCTGTCCAGATAACTTTTTTTGTCGCCCACGCTTGAACCGAGGGACAGAAAGCAGGTTGTCCATTCAGCCTCTACCGTTACGCCGACTGTTCCGAAAGAGTGCTTTACGGGCGCTTCGGGCTTGCAGACGGTTACGCCAACTTTTAACACGGGAAAGCTTTCCAAAATCTTGTAAGCGCTTTCATACGCGAGTTTTTCGATTAAATTAAACGTGTTGTTTGCGGTAAGCCCGGCAATTGCGTTGCACACTGCGGAATAATTTACGGTATCGTTCAAATCGTCCGTCTGCCCGGCGACAGACAAGTCCTTGTACAAATCGCAATCGAAAATAAATTTTTGCGGGGTAGTTTTTTCGTAACCGTGCACGCCGTGGCAAGCCGTTACGGTAAGACCGCGAATTATTATTTTATCCATATTTTCCTTATATTTAGCGTATTGGGGCAGGAATATGCTTCAGTTTTGATAAACTTCACGTATTGCCTGCGCGTTCTCTTTAACGTCGTGAACGCGCACGAACAATATCTTTTTCCGCGCCGCAAGGCGGGTTGACTGCAGCGTTTGCGGAAGCCTGTCCGCAGGTTCGCCGCCGAACATCGACTTGCGGCTTGTGCCCAAAAGCAAGGGATATCCCAGGGTGTAAAGCTTATCGTAACCGTTTAAAAGTTCCCAGTTCTGCTCTCTGTTTTTAGCAAAACCTATTCCGCCGTCCAAAATAATTTTGTCACTTTCAATACCCGAATCAAGCGCAATTCGAACGCTGTTTCGTAAAAACCCGATAATAGGGTGCCATATATCACCCGATAATGTACATTCGGCGTTATGCATTATACACGCCGATGCATTGTACCGCGCAATAATTTGCGCCATTTCCCCGTCGTGAGTCAACCCCCACACGTCGTTAATCATATCGGCGCCCGTTTCCAACGCAACCGCCGCACACTTTGAATAATAAGTATCCACGGATACCGGAACGTCAAAACGTTCTTTTATCATCCGCAACGGTTTTTCAAGGCGGGAAATTTCTTCGTCGGCGGTTACTTCACCGTAACCGGGGCGTGTGGACTGCGCGCCCAAGTCTATTACGGCGGCGCCGTCACGTATTGCCTTTTCAACGGCAAAGAGAACGTTGTCCGCACTCTTACGGCTCTCTTGCCAGAAACTGTCCGGCGTAAGGTTGATTATCGCCATTACATAAGTGTAATTTTCAAAAATTTTATTGCCTATTTTCATTTTATTGCCGCCAAAACCTCACCGCGCAATTCCTGCGGAAAATTGCCTTTTGCACAATAAGTCACCGTTTTACTGCCGGCTTTTTTGATTCCGCGGCACGTCATACAGGTATGTTCGGCTTCACATATTACGAAAACCCCTTCGGGCTTCAAACAACGCAAATTTTCTTCGGCAACCTGCGAAGTGAGCCGTTTCTGCAATTGCAGACGCTTTGAAAATATTTCAACGGTACGCGCAAGTTTTGAAAGCCCCGCCACTCTTCCCTGCGGGATATACGCAATGTGCATTTTGCCGAAGAAAGGCATTAAATGATGTTCGCAAGCGGAAGAAAACCAGATATCCTTTTCAATAACGACGCCGCCCCTGTCCGCGGCAAAAGTGCGGGAAAGTCCCTCTTCCGCAGTCTTGTCCGTGCCGGACAACAGTTCGGCATATGCGTCTGCAACACGGCGCGGAGTGTCCTTTAACCCTTCGCGCGAGACGTCCTCGCCCAGAGCTTTTATAACCTTTTCTCTATCCATTGTTTTGCCTCCGTCAATATTGTGAAAGTACCGCAGATTATTACGTTTTTATAATCTTTCGTTTCATCGAGGGCAAGAGAAACGCTCGCCGCCGAACGAGTATTTTTAAAGTGTTTTTTGCAGGCGGAAACAATTTCTTTCAGCTCCGCTCCGCGTGAGTTATCGGGACGAACGGCAATTATTTCCGCAACCGTACCCGCAATAGCGCTTACGTTGCCCAATACGTCCTTGTCGGCAAGACAGCCGAAAATCATTGCCGTTTGTTCTTTTTTAAAATTTTGCCTGAGTAATTTTGCAAGCTCGGACATTGCAGGCGGATTATGAGCGCCGTCCAAAACGTAACGCGCGCCATTTGTTTGGATTATCTCGGCGCGCCCCGAAAGTTTTGCCGCTTTAAGCCCCGCAAATATTGCGCCGTGACCGATGCCGAGCAGTTTTGCCGTTTCTATCGCGCAAGCCGCGTTATATGGTTGAGCCGTGCCCGCCATAGTAATATCAAACTGATTTTCACCGTACAAAAAGGTTTGTCCGTTTAAGTCGCTCTTTATTATTTTTATAGGTTTATCGGCAAAAACCACGTTCTTACCACTAAAGTACGCCTTTACTTCATCCGGTTGGAGGGCGCTTATCACCGCGGGGCAGTCTTTGATTACGCCCGCTTTCTGCACGCAGATTTCTTTAAGCGTTTTTCCGAGATATGCGGTATGCTCCAACCCGATTGAAGTTATTACCGCAAGTTCCTTTTTTGAAACGGCGTTAGTTGCGTCGTTTAATCCGCCCATCCCGCACTCGATTACGGCGTATTCCACCCCCGCGGTTTTAAATGCGAGAATCGCGCCCGCGGTTTCCGCTTCAAAACCGGTTGCCCCGCACCCGCCGGCGTAAACAAGCGCCGCGCTGAAAGCTCTTTCAAGCTCCTCTTCCGCTATCGGCGAGCCGTTAATACGGAACTGCTCGAAATAACCGTATACGGCGGGCGACTGAAACGTACCGACGGTTTTCCCCGCCGCCAGAAGAATTTGCGTTATATACTCGCTTACGGAGCCTTTGCCGTTGGTTCCCGCAACATGGATTATTTTTAAATCTTTATCGGGATTTTGCAGTGCGTTCAAAATTGCAACAGTACGTTCCGTTCCCGTTTTTAAGCCCCTTGTATACAGCTGTTTAACCGCGGCTATTGCATTCATAACTGCTCCAAAAATCCGAAATTTCGACTTATACATTATAGCACGGCGCATAAGGATTTTCAAGAATATTGTAAAAATTTTTGAGAATACTTATTTTATGGCACTGATATTAATTCGCACGGCGATTATTTTTATTACGCTATTACTTATTATGAGATTAATGGGTAAAAGTCAGGTAGGTGAAATGCAGCCTTTCGAGTTTGTTATTTCGCTGTTAATCGCAGAACTTGCCTGCATACCCATGGCGGACACATCGATTCCTCTTTTATACGGTATAATCGCGATTGTCACAATATTTATTCTGCACGAAATTATGTGGCTTTTAAGTCTTTGGTTTAAGCCGGCAAAGACGGTAATCAGCGGAAAACCTTCGGTTGTGATAAACAAAAACGGCATTGACGAATTTCAGTTAAAGAAAAACAATATGGACGTAAGCGACCTTGTGGAAAGTATGCGCGTTGCCGGTTACTTTAATTTAGACGACGTATATTACGGACTTTTCGAATCTAACGGTTCCTTTTCAGCTTTGCCGAAAGAGGAAATAGCGTCCACCTCTCTGCCGCTTATGCTTATCGACCGCGGGAAACCCGACAACCAGAATCTTGAAAGGTGCGGCTTTGACAAGGAGCGGCTTAACGCATTTTTGAAAGAGCAGAACGCAAAGCCTAAGGAAGTTGTTGCCATGACAATAAACGGAGAAGGGCGCATTTACTTTCAAAAACGCGGAGAGAAATATAAAATTTTAAATACGGAGGTAAAGGGACAATGGTAAAGGCTATTTGCTATACTCTTGCTGCGATATTATTGTGCGTAGGACTTTTTATTTTTGCGGAATGGTATCTCGGAAATCAGTTTGACGATTTTTCGGTTGCCCTGAACACGCTTTACGATAAAATAGAAAATGAAACAGCCACCCGCGACGACGGTTACGCCGTGCGCGCCGTTTGGGAAGATAAAAAAAGCAAACTGCATATGCTTGTACCGCACAACGATATTTCTTATATAGATTATTGGCTGAACGAGGCGTGCGCGCTTATTTATACCAAAAATTACGACCTTGCACTGGCAAACGTGGAAGTATTAAAGGAAATTTCAAAAAATCTGCCCGACGCTTACCGTTTGAGATGGGAAAATATTTTATAAAATACTTGAACATGCCTTAAAAATAAACGGCGCCCCTTAACCTTAAGGGGCGCCTAATTATATAATTTTTATTCGTATTCGTCGTAACTGCGTCTGCCTCCGCCGGGGCGGCAATTATTTTGAGGCGGACACGGAGGAAATTCGGGCGGGCAGCAATTCGGCGGGGGACAACCCTTGGGCGGCTTATGGGGCGGAGGTCCTTCCTCCTCCTTGCCGAATTTTACAAGAACCGCATCCTGCCCGATTTTTACAATACAATTTACAGGTAAAAAAATTTCCTGCTTTGAAAATTTAAAACCGCGGCACCCCGTTACCGTAAAGCCAATCACTTTATTTTCGGGGAAGGAAAAGGTTATGTTGCACACCCTGCCGAGATGCGCGCCGTTTATAAGATTTATTACGTCTTTTTGTTTTATTTCACCGAAAGTTGTTTCCATATTCTATATAATATATGCGGCGGGCAATTTAAAATTGCCCGCCGCAAAAGTTTATATAAGTTTTAAATTAAAGAACCAACGCCGCGCCTTCTACTCCGCCTTTAATCATTTCAACTATCTGAGTGAAATAATCTGCCAAAGCCGAAAGGGGATTGTTTACATACAGTGCGCCAACTATTGCGCTCGGGTCGCCGGTTTCCGCATTCATCATCCAGTTTACGTATATATCTCCAAGCGAATCGGGATTCGCCTGCACCCAATAAATAATCTGCAAAGCAAGCATTCCGAGAAGAACGCCGAAAGCCGCCATAAGAATTGCACCGAAGACTTTGTTTATTATTTTCATAATAAGAACGTCCGCTTCGGCAACTTTTCTGATTATTTTAACTATGAGAATTCTTATTAATGTGAAAAGTATAAAAAGAACAACATAATATATAACGGTAACCACAATACTCCAGCCGCCAATCGACTCGGCAAGCTTAGTAAGCAAATCGTTTACAAAAGGAACGCCCAGAATCATACTGCCGAATATGTAGCAGAGCACAACCGAAATTATTATACCGAAAATTCCGCCGGTAAGGAATTTTAATCCCCTGCCGAACCCTATGAGTGCGCCGATTGCCGCAAAAACGACTATTATGCCGAGCGCAATCCAATCTACCATCAACATATTTTACGCCCTCCTTATTTTAATAAAATATGGTTTGTTATATTATAACCGAAAAAAACTCAAAAGTAAACATATTAAGGCATTTTTTTATAAATATTTTTTTAAAACGCGCCGTATCAGGCTACTCGTTAGCCTTTAAACTCTCGTTCATATTTATGCCGATTATTTTGCGGCGCAGAACCAAAGTAACCAAAAAAGTGAAGAAAAGCACGATTACGGGCGCTATCAGCCACCAGAACCACGTTACCCCGCCGATAGAACCGACCGCCATAACGCTGAACACGAGCCACATTATGAGAAGAGAAAGCGGATAGCCGAGCACTATCCCCGCCGCCGTATCGATGTAAATTTCACGGTATATGTAGCCGGCTATCTCTTTGTTGTGATATCCGAGAACCTGCAATGTAGCCAGTTCCTTATTCCGTTCGCTTATATTGATGTTGGTAAGCGTGTAGATAACCACCATAGTCAAAAGTCCGGCAAACGCCACAACAACAAGCGCGATTGCCATAACCGTAGGCGAATCGAGTCCGCCGAAAAGACACAAATCCAGAAGTCCCAGTCCGGCAAGCACCAAAGCCATAGAAACGCCGACTGAAATAACCGTCATAAAAAATCTGCTTTTATATCTTAATACGTTGCGCATTGTGGATTTGTATTTGAAAGAAAGAGCGTTCCATATTAAAGGAATTCTTTCCAAAAATACTTTTTTGCCGGCTTTGGGAGGCTTGGGACGCAGTAGATTTGCAGGTTTTTCACGCGTCATATGCAGCCCCGCAACCAGCGTGCTGAACAGCGTGACGGCAACGATTACAAAAAAAGTTATGAGGAAGAACCCGAGCGCCACGTGCGAAGATATGGGAGGCATTGCAAAGCTGAAACTGAACGCGCCGCACACAAGATAGGCAAGCCCCAACCCAACGAAGTATGCGCCGGCGCCGCCTATCCCCGTACCAAGCATAGCAAACAAAATATATTTAAAAATAATTTTAGGCGCCGAATATCCCAGAGTTTTGAGACACGCTATCTGCCCGCGCTCCTCTTCCAGAAGTCTTGTCATTGTAGAAAGCACTACAAGGGCGGTTACAAAAATGAATGCAACCATTAATACTACGCCTATACCTTTTACCTTTTGACCGTAAGAATGAAGCGAACAAAAACTGTAATTATCCTTTAGCGTTATAAACCTGTAATTGTCGTTTTCCTCTGACGCCTCTACGGATAAAGCCTGACCTTCCGCATCCGTTTCCAGACCGCCTAGCGCAGTTAATATATTCTGTTTTTCGGTTTCGATATACTTGTCGTAACGTTTGTCAAAAGCGTTAAACGTTTTGCGGTTTGGAAGAGCCACATATAAATCACCCGAGTTTATCAACGGGTTCGGGGAGAGAAACGACATAATATCCTTATAGGTGGGAATAACGTCCTTTGAAACATAAAGGATATTTTTGAGCGTAATCAATTTATTCGCGTCGGTAATATTGTCGGGAACCTTGGTATCTTCCGGATTCTTGTAACTGGGTTCGCCGTCTTTTGCAAACGTTAAAGGGCTTTGAATTACTCCGCTTACTTTAAGCGTAACCGTTTTAAGCCTGCCCAGCATACTTTCCATAACGCCGTCGATTTCGGTTCCGTTTTCAGCGGCAAGCTGCTTTAAAATATCGGCAAAGTCAAGCACTACTTCCGTGCCGGTTTCCACCCCGACTATCATATTGTCGGCGGCTTCGGAATAAATTTCTGTCTTGTCCGCAGGGGCATCGCCAGCCGTTATTTCCGGCATATTCACGGTCCAATCGTTAAAATCGACGAAATACAGTCTTGTAAGGCGCGAATTACCGTTTATTTTAACGTCCACGTCAAACGACATACCCGCGTTTACATTGGTTGCCCCATACATATCCTTTACTTTTGCAATCTGCCCGTTGGAAAACCCGTCTTCGTTCGTGCATTTTATTATAAAGTCGCTCACGTTTTTCAAAGCGTAATGGTCCGAAAGGGAAAAATTAATTTTATCGGTGGAAGAACCTATTCCCGAAATGAACCCCACGGAAACAAGCACCATAAAAATGATAGACAGAAACCGCGTTATATGCTTTTTAAACGTGCGTATAAGCGTTTTAAGATAAGTTTTCATTACCACTCAATCTCCTCGATTGGCGCGGGATTTCCATTGGTTACTATTTTTTCCACTAGTCCGCTCTTTATGTAAATCACTTTGTCCGCCATATCTTTAAGCGCGGAATTGTGCGTAACTATTATTACCAAACGGTTACGCTGTTTACAAACGTCGTGCAACAACTTTAAAATCTTTTTACCCGTAGCATAATCGAGGGCGCCCGTGGGTTCGTCGCAGAGCAGAAGCTTGGGGTTTTTAGCTATTGCGCGGGCAATTGAAACGCGCTGCTGTTCACCGCCAGAAAGTTGCGCGGGGAAGTTGGTTAAACGCTCTTCAAGTCCTACCTCCTTTAAAACATCCTCGGGATTTAAGTGGTCTTTGCATATTTCAACGGCAATTTCAACGTTTTCAAGCGCGGTAAGATTTGGCATTAAATTATAAAACTGAAATACAAATCCCACGTCGTTACGACGGTAATCGGTGAGCCCTTTTCTATCAAGAGCGGTTACATCCTTGCCGTCGAGAATTATTTTTCCTTCCGAAGCCGCGTCCATTCCGCCCAAAAGATTTAAGAGCGTGGTTTTGCCCGCGCCAGAACTGCCCAGAATCACAACAAACTCGCCGTCGTTCAAGCAAAAGCTTACGTTCTTCAATGCCTGTACGCAGATACTGCCGCTTTTATACTCCTTTCCTACTTCGCTGAGCGTAAGAAATTGCAAATTTTCTTGTAATTGCGTCTGATTTCGGGATGTCGGCTTTTTCAAGGTAGAATTCTCCTTATAATTTGGTGTAATTATCATAAAATATCAAAGTGAATAAAAAATAGCTGTTTTGTGAAAACGGCGTAAAATTGCGGCAACCAAAAGTTGACTTTTTTTGACCGGTAAATTAAAATTAATATATCGTGCCGCCGTGGCGGAATTGGCAGACGCGCAGGACTTAGAATCCTGTGGGCGACCATGCAGGTTCAAGTCCTGTCGGCGGCACCAGTAACGATAGAGGTTGAACCCTCTGCGTTAAACCAGTAATAGCCTTGTCGTTATCGGCAAGGCTTATTTCTTTAATTTCCTTGTCGTTGCCGAAAATCAGATATGTAACTACTGTATCGTCGTAAACAAACACCTTGTAAATAAGATTGTTTATCAGTTTCTTTTGGTATTCTTTGTCGTTAGGGTCGCCCTTTATTAGCATAGCCACAAAGTCAATAATCTTTTCCTTTGTTATCTTTTTCCCGCGCTCTAACTCTATTTGAGCCTTGTGTGCGGTTAGGTCTTTTATCAGTATTTCAACCTCTTGCATTTTGCGTTCTATATTTGCCCGCAGTAGGTCGTTCCGCGCCAGTATAAAGGCGTTTGTAAGTTGTTCCGCCTCGTCTTGTGCGTGCCGTATTTGCGCCTCTATGCTTTTCATTCCGTTGTCGCCCGTGCGTTGTTCATAATAGTTTATCGTGTCTTGCGCAGCTTTCTCAACGTTTTTTCTATCGCTCAAAAAGTCGTGTACCACTTGGGTAACATACAATTCCAGTTTGTCTTTGTCCTCGCGTTTCCTGTCGCAGAGGGCTTTATTTTTCTGCTTGCAAACATAATAGTAATGTTTTTTGCCTAATCTGCTTGTACCGCCGCCCGCTATCATAGCCGTGCCGCAATGCCCGCAAAACGCCTTACCAGTAAGCAAATACGGCTCAATAGCAGAGTTTGCTCCCGCAAGTATTTTGTTTTGCTGTAACCTTTTTTGCACCTTTGCAAAAGTCGCCTTGTCTATTATGGCGGGATATGTATTCGCACATAGCCGTTGCCCGTGCATAAATTCGCCCGTGTACTTGGCGTTAGACAGCCAGTTTTCAAACGTGCGGAAAGTAAACGGCTTGCCTTTGTAAAGTATGTGCCGCTTGTTCAGTTCGTCGGCTATTTCTTTCTTGTCTGTGCCGTTGGCGTACTCAGTAAAGATAAAGCGCACAATTTCGGCTTGTTCCTCGTCAATGGCTACTTTGTGTATCGTGCCTTTGTTGCCTTTCTTGTCGGTATCTATGAGTTTATACCCGTAAATGAGATAACCGCCGCAATACGTTCCGTTTTTAACGCTCGTGTCCAGTCCGTCGCGTACACGCTTGGAAAGTCTTTCGCTGTATTTCTCGTCGTTCCATTCCAAAAACATTTCGTATATTTCGCCGCCCTCGTCGTCGCTGACTGGCTCGGTTGCAGAAACTACCCGTATGCCGTACTGCTTTTTCAACTGCGCTTTATACATTATACTGTCAATGCGGTTGCGTGCAAACCTATCGAACTTGTAAACGATAATATGCTGAAACGCGCCTTTGTCCGCGTCGCTTATCATTTTCTGAAAGTCTGGGCGGTTGTCGTTCGTTCCCGTTCGCGCCTTGTCCATATAGGTCTTTACGACAGTAAATCCCTTGCTTTCGGCGTATGCGGTGCAAATGCGTACTTGCCCCTCGATAGACTGCTCGTTTTGTCCTTGTGAACTATACCTTGCATAAATAACTGCGTTCTTCATAGCGTTTACTCCTTTGCGCGGTCTGCGTGTGTGCGGACTGCGGCTTAAAAATTTTGTTGTTCGCTTTGGTGCTTACCGTCTTAACCGGCAAAAAATGCCGCCGCAGGCAAATTGTCAAGGGTTTGCGCCGTAGGCGACGACGGTTTTATGCCTAATGGGAGATAAATCGTCGCCCTTGATAATTTGTCAAGGCGGCGTATTCCGCCCCCAGACGGTAAGCACAAGCGAATAACAAACTATGTAATTCTTATGGAAAAGAATATAAAACCTCACGTTGATTTTATCAGATTTAGAACAACAAAAATTATCAAAGAGTTGTGAATTATGTCGAATTTTATAAATGAAAACTTTTTTATAACAAATACTTAAAAATGCTTGCTCGTTACGCCGCGTAATGAATTATAATATATGCGAGGTATATTTATGGCAAGATATAAAGCAATTCCGCAAGGCTATATGACGGTTGGCGAAGTCGCAAAGAAAATGGGTGTAACCGCTCGGGCGTTGCAATATTATGACCGCGAAGGGCTATTTAGTCCGTCTTGTATCAGCGAAGGCGGACGGCGTTTGTATAGTGATAAAGATATTGTTAAGTTGCATCAAATACTTACTCTTAAATCGTTAGGGTTTTCATTTGATGAAATTAAAAATCGTTTGACTTCTATTGATACGCCACAAAAGGCAATAATAGCGTTGACCGAACAAAGCAATTCGATACAAACACAAATAAATACGCTTACGCAATCTTTACAAGCAATCGAATTATTAAAAAACGAAATAGAACAAATGCAAACAGTTGACTTTTCAAAGTATGCCGATATAATTGTCAACTTGCAAATGGGAAATAAGTATTACGGTTTAATTAAATATTTTGACGATAATATGCTCGACTACTGTCATAAGAAATTCGATAAAGATACGGGTGTTGCGTTTATAAATAAGTTTAACTTAATTGTCGGAAAAATAGAAAAATGCATTGAGAACGGCATAGCACCCGAAAGTGAACAAGGACAAATTATCGCAAAAGAATTTTGGCAACTTATAACAGAGTTTACGGGCGGCGATATGAGTATATTATCACAACTAATGAATTTCGGAAACGCGCAAGCGGATAACGATATGCAAAACGTACTGAATGCTTTTATTGAGCCTGCACTGTGTTTTTATTTTGAAAATTTGGGTATTAACCCTTTTGAGGCAAAAAAATGAAAAATATAATCGAAATCAAGGAATTAAAAAAGAATTACGGCGCGAACTCCGTATTGAAAGGTATAAATTTAACCGTACATAAAGGTGAAATCTTTGCTTTGCTCGGCGTAAACGGTGCGGGCAAAACTACGGCTTTGGAATGTATCGAGGGCTTACGCGCTTACGACAGCGGGAATATAACCGTAAACGGAAAAATCGGTATTCAATTACAGTCGTCGGCTTTACAAGCCTATATTAAACCTATGGAAGCCGTCAAACTGTTTGCTAATTGGCATAAAACCACACCAGATAAAGAAATGCTTAATTCTTTCGGCATACCCGAATTATCAAAAAAGAAATATGCCGATTTGTCTACGGGGCAAAAACGCCGCTTACACCTCGCGCTTGCCCTTATAGGCAATCCCGACATTATTTTTCTTGACGAACCGACGGCAGGGCTTGACGTTGAAGGGCGTGTATCGTTGCACGAACAAATTCGCGCGTTAAAATCGCAAGGTAAAACGATAATTTTGGCAAGCCACGATATGGCGGAAGTTGAAGAATTATGCGACAGAGTAGCCGTTTTGAGTAACGGGAATATTGCTTTTATCGGAACGGTTGACGAATTTACCGCTATGGGCGGCAAAAGGCATATTATACGCATAAAAACCGCCGACGAACAAAAAGAATACGAAACGGAAAATATAACGGAAACGCTGTTTACGTTACTATCTGAATACAAACAAAAAGGAATATCGATTTCCGAAATTCAAACCGACAGAGTAACGCTTGAACAAAACTTTATTAACATTGTGAGAGGTGCGGACTAATGAAGGCTTTTTTATACGGGATTGGTTTACAATTCAAATTCGATATACGCAGTAAAGGTATGCTTATTGCTTGTTATCTTGTACCGCTTATATTTTTCTTATTTATGGGCGGAATTTTCACGACTATCGATACAAACGCTACAAAAACTCTTATCTCGTCAATGACGGTATTTACAATCATAATGAGCGCGTTGTTCGGTGTGCCGCCCGCAGTTGCGGAAATCTACGGAACAGATGTTAAAAAGGTCTATAAGGCAAACGGCGCACCTATTTGGTTCGGCGTTATATCGCAATTTATTTCGTCTTTTATACATACGCTTATTTGTTGTCTTATAGTATTTGCTCTTTCGCCTTTAATTTTCAAAGCGGAGTTGCCATCTAATTTATTGTGGTATTTCTTATCACTTGTAGCATTACTTGCGGTAACTCTTGCTATCGGTTGTATTTTCGGGCTTTTGATTAAACAGCAAGCAAAGTTGACAATGGTAGCAATGGCAATATTTTTGCCTTCCACTATGCTGTCGGGCATTATGTTTCCCGCAGATATGTTGCCACAATTTATGCAATATATTGCCTATGCTTTCCCCGCTACAATAGCATTTAAGGCAATGACGAGTTTTCAAGTTTGGCATTTACCCGTATTGTTCGGTATATTTATTTTACTTTGCAGCGTTATTGCCTTATTGTTAAAATTTAAGATTAAACGATAAAAGTACAAAAAGAAATACAATCTATGACAAATTATATTGTATGCCCCGAATGTGGGTATAAATTATTCAAGTTAGGCGACGGCTCAAACGTGGAAATACGTTGCCCGAAATGCAAATTGAAATTGCAAATAGAAATCAAGGACGGCAAAATCACAATATTGAAAATCATATCAGAAAAAGCATAACAACCGAATAAAACTTTATAGCAAATAAAGAATTGAGTGTACGAAAGTAAAAACAAAATTATTTTCGGGAGCAGTAAATGGCGCACTCAATTCTTTTTTTATTTAACACCTCATAGCAAACGCCTATTTTGTTGAAATGAAATATTGGGCAGTAATCGCACGCACGTTTACGGCTGGCATTTGTTAAAGGTGTTAAGGCTCTCTATGAAAGAGTAAAACCCGACAAATTTTCAAGACTGAAAAGGTCTGAAAGTTTGTCGGGCTTTTTTATTTATAAATAGTTTTCCAAAAACCTTTCCATATTGCCGCCGCCGTGCTTATAAGTGGAGGCTTTCTATATGCAAGTAATTATATATAAGTTTGTGGACGGAACGACGAACGCAGTCGAGGTTACGGAAGATATATACTTGATACACTTGGAATTACTACAACAAGAAAAGCGCAACCATTGGAAAGAAACAAGGCGGCATACCTCGCTATACTATTTAATCGAAAACGGCATAGACTTTGAGGACAAGTCCACCGATACGCTTGCAATCATTATACGGCGCGAGAATACAGAGCGCGTACATAAAGCGTTATTAACGCTATCGGACAAGCGGCGCGAATTGGTGCATAAATTCTATTACGAGGAAATGACTATGCGGGCGATTGCGCGTGAGCGCGGCGTTTCTCACTCGTCCATATCTCAACAAATGGCAACAGTACGCAAACATTTGCAAAAGCAATTACGTGATTACGTGATTTAGTATAATATATATACTATTACCCGTTCACCCCGTAACGTGTAACGCAATTAAAGCAAACACGGCAATACACGGGCGGCTTGCCGCCCGTGTGCGGGTGGACATAGTATTACCAGTCCACCCCGTAACACTGTAACACTTTTGGCGTAAAAAACGTAGAAACTTGTAAATCTATGACGAAATGTATTTATCTTAATTTACGACCATTAGGGTGGGGGTCTCTTGGGTGGGAGATAGTAAAACGGCAACGAGCCTAAACTCATTGCCGTTTTACTTTTACCTTTTTGCGACAAAGCCCGCAACCCCGTTTACAAATACGTATTTGAGGTTCAAACTCTGTCTGTCTTGGTGCACCAAAAGCTTGGGGAGTTATGTTTAAACATAACTCCCCAAGCTTTTTAACGCATAAAATTTTTAATATAACCACCGCGCTGAAATTCTCAATGCGGAAATAATTAAAAATAAGCGGAGCGGGCTAAAAGCCCGCTCCGCTGCGTTACATCATTTATATTTTCTTACTATTTTACCCTCAAACAATTTTTCAAAATCTTCAATAGTTCCTTCAACTATTAAGTTTTTTTGGCAGATAAACCACCTGACTTTATGAGGGAAATGGAAGTTAAATACATACCATTCACCAAAATCTGTAATTGTTTTTAATAAATCCAAATTACGCCAAGTTTCCTCATTTTCGTTTTTACCTTCTATATAGCCATCTTCTATTGTAATAATTAAAGGTAATCTTTTTAAAATATATTTGCTAATACATTGAAAACAAAGCATAAAAGTCAATAGCACAGGTATAATAAAGAAATATAACGCCACTAAGTTCCAATATACGGCAAAAAGCACTATACCAATACCTGTTATTAAAGTAGTACATAAGCCGATAAACAGACAGCATAAAAACTCACGTTTAATAAACCATTTTTCACATTCCCGTGAAATTTTGCCTTGAAATTTTAACATAATTTAGCCTACCCGAATTACTTAAAGTTTTTAAAATATTTTCAATATTGAAAATACCTGTTCTATTATTCACCGACATCGATATTGTTGTATATGGCGGCATAGGCGTTACCGGTATATAGGGATTAGGATTATATTCTATTGGAGCCGGAGCGGTTATACCTACTATAGGCGCAACTATCATAGGCAATATGTTAAATGCGGCTGCACCAATTGCAAATATTTGAGCAGCTGTGCCTCCAAATAGAGTGACACCGGCAATTGCCATTCCACCAGCCACAATCATTAACGCACCACCAGCAATAGCAACCCCAAATGCCGCGCCCAATAAAACTTGCCCAACAACCTCCCAACCGGTTGCACCATTTTTAGCCGCTTCAGAGCCCGCGACGGCGCCGCCGATAATAGCGCCCGCCAAAAGCACACCAAAAATAAACAATAAAAACGAAGTTCCCGTAGGGTCCACGTTCATTACGGGGTTGTTGCCGCAGTAGGCGTAAAGGTTTATGCCGTTTATTACTTCGGGTTCGGTGTAGTCTACGTTATCCTGTGATAAGAACCTGCCCGCTTCGGGGTCGTAATATCTGGTCTGCAAATAGTACAGCCGCGTTTCGGTATCATAGTAATAACCGCGGTAACGGAAAGGATTTAAATACGCGATATGGTCCGCGTCCATTATGGGTTCGCCATTCGCGTCCGTTATATTATGTCTGCCCCACGCATCGTAGTTGTATTTTACCACCACTATACCCGCGCTGTCAAGTATGGCTACGATATTCCCCTGCGCGTCCTTGCGGTAGAAATATACGTTATCCTGATACTTTATTCCCGCCACGCCCGTTGTATCGTATATGAATTCCAACCCGTTGGACTGGTAGATTAAGTTGTTTTCGTTGTCGTAGAGGTACTGTATTGTTCCCTTGCGGGTTCTTCTGCCCAAGCCGTCGTATGCGAACATTACGTTGCCGAGTTGCGTAAGGCGTGTGCCGTACTGCCATAACACCTGCTTGCCGCGGTATTCGTTAGGATTGCCCGCATTGTTGTAAGCGCAGTTTTCGCCGTTGTAACTTATTAGCCTGTCGCCCTCGTAATCGTAACTTGCGTGCGTGCATTTGAGGTTTGAAAGCTCTTCACTCGTCTTCCACGTGTATGCATATTCGCAACGTTCGGTTATATTTCCGTTTTGGTCGTAGGTGTAAACCGTAGTTCTATTAAGCGGTTTGTTATCCTCGCGGATAAGACGGTTAAGTTTATCATACTCGTACCTTGCCGACGTATGCCCGTTTTCCAAAATTTCAGAAATATTCCCGCACTTGTCGTAGCGGTATTTTATGCTGTCCTTTATCTGCTTGTTACTGCCAAACCACACCGTTGCAGGCATATTCGTTGCGTGGTCACCCACTTTGCGGTAGGTTATCTGTTCGGAAGCCAGATTTTCCGTTTCGGGTAAGCCGATAAATGTTATTTCTCTGCCGGTATATCTTCCGTAAATATCCTTATGCGGTTTAAATATGTGCAAAATATTAAAGCTTACGGATAACAAATCGTAAGGGTAAATATGGTTAAAAGTATATGAATAATTCTGCGAAACTGCGCCGCTATACGATTTGTACGAAAGTTCGTTCAATGCAGAATAACTATACGTTTCGGTTGCAATTATTTCTTCCCCCGATTTCATTTCCGCCTTAGTTATGTTGTGGAACGAATCACAAGTGTAATTTACCGTTTTTTCGTTATCGCCGTCGAGATAAGTTAAAGTTTCGGGCTCGCCGTTTACGTTATAATTCTTTTGATAAAGTTTTATTTCGTCTACCGTTAAACTTTCGTCAACTACCAATCGGTTTTCATCCGTATCCAAATATCCTTGTTTTAAATATACGCTTTTAACACTGCCGCCGTCGACCTGCAAAGTTTTTGTGCATTTTTCAAGCTGGTAATCGTCGGGGGTAAGTTCTTTATAACCCTCGTAGCTGTATTCCGTTTGCATAACATTGTTTATTTTAACGCTTGTCTTTCTGTCAAGCTGGTCGTAAGTGTACGAAATAATGGTGTTACCGCTCTTTACTTCTGCAAGTCTGCCGTCTTCGTAAACTATATCGGTGGTGTTTGACTCGCCGTCTACGGTGCTTTGCGTTACCGAAGTTACGTTGAAATTTTGGGGATGTCTGCCGTAGGCGAACGTTGAACCGTTGGCGTATTTTACGGAATTGACAACGTTTGTGCCGTTTAAGTAATTATATTCTGCGGAAATTTCGCCGGTTTCGTCCCTGTCGGATGCAACTTGTCCGTTTTGGGTATAGTCACTTTCGGAATAAAATTTTGAACTGCTGTCTAAGCTGTTCCAACGGATTGTTTTTGTTAAGTTTCCGTTTTTATCGTAAACGCGCTGTTCGTAATTTTTGCCCTTTATCGATTCCATGCCTTCAATATAACTTTCAGTAAGCACAAGACTGCCTTGAGCGTTATAATTGTAGTTGGTGATAAACGTGTAATCGTGAGAAGTGGCGCCGTTATTACGTTTTATCATTTTTTCGCGAATAAGCCGGCCGTTAATATCGTATTCGTAGTAGTTTTCTATTCTTACCTCATGTTTATCCGAAATGTTGTGCCAATCCTGCAATTTATAGACAAGCTGATTAAGCTCGTTATATTCGCTTACTTCGGGAACGCCGATAAAATCGGGGGCACTGCGTGTGATTACCGTTTTTGTGGTTTTATTGCTTACCGTTTTTTTGGAATACGTTGTTTCGGTATAAAAACGGCGGTTGTCCCTTTGTTTGTGAGTTTTAATTTCCAGTTTCTCGTCAAATTCATAATATTCTATGTTTCCTTCATCGTCCCTAATTTCGGTTGTGGTATCAGAATACGTTAAAATAAATTTTGAGATTTCTTTTTCGTCGGCGAGATATCTTTTTTTTGTCAATTCTGTGAGCTTGTTATCCACATACGACATTTTGAACTGCTTGCCGTCGGAATTTTTTATTGACGTCAAATTGTTTAATATGTACTCTAAAGTTGTAGTTTCGCCGTCGGGATATGTTATTCTGAATAAATTATCACCGTCATATTGGTATTTTACCGTTCTGCCGAGACCGTCGGTTATACTTTGCAGTAAGTTGTTTACGTATTCAAACTGCATAGTTTTATTATTGCTGTCGTAAATGCTTGAAACTCTGCCGTGGATATCGTAAATAATGTTTACGTAATTACCGTAGCTGTCGCAAATCAAAACAAGATTGCCCTGTTTGTTAAAACCGCTGATAACGCCTTTTTCATCCTTTAAAAAGTTGACGGGAGACTGTAAAACGAGTTGTTCGAGTTCCGCTTTCTTTCTGAAATATTTTAAAAACGCATCCTTAACAAGAGGAAGATTTTTGCGGGCTTGCTGAACAAGACAATTAAATTGCGTTTTGCTGGCATCACGCATTTTTAAACTGTCATTATATGCTTCTATCTGTTCGGCAGAAGCGTCAGCATCCACAGGAATCATAGTTTGATTTGCTTGTAAAAATATAAGTTTTAACTGTATAGCTTCACTTCTTTGCATTATTATTTCAGAGGATTCTTTATTTACCCCATAAAAAAACAAGTCGACACTTTCCTTAGCCAGTGAGTCGATGTTATCTGTTATGTCGCATGTTTTGGCATCAACCTTAACATAATTTATTAACGACGCCTCGCAGGAATTTATGAATTCTTCCAGTTCAATCTGCTCGCTTTGGCGCTGTTCTATTAAATCGGAAGAAATATAATCGTTAATTTCGGGAATTAACGTATATCCGCGGCAGGACTGATGTTTGTAAACGGGGCTACCCGAATAAGAAAGTTCGCCGTTTATGTTTATCGTTACTTCTGATTTAGCGATAAATACTCTTCTCCCGTTGTCAAAATAATAATATTTTTCACTGAAAGCGTACTCGTCGCCCAATTCATCGGTAAATAAATACCTTGTGTTTTTGTTTGTATCATTTTCCGCAACTTTAAGTTTCATACCGAGGTTCAGGCGCCAGTTATTTCCGTAAACACTTTCTCCTGTTCCCAATCGGTGAACGTGGCTTATTTTAACCGGTAAGGCTCCCCCGATACCGAAGTCACAAAAAGAGGTTGTTAAAGCTCCACTATTAAGGTTTAAATAAGCCGAAGATTTTTCATTTAAATTAAATTCTTTTATATTATATTCGTCGTTTGAATCGAAATCGATTTCTGAATCGGTATATTCAAAAATCAACTGCGGAGCATTTGACCCGACAGTATAAAAACTTACCCTTGAAGATTCGTTTTTATACGTATAAGCATCTGCGTAAATACAGATATCAAGCTTATCAACATTTTGATTAAATTTTTCCGTAATATCTATATCATAAATTTGTACACGCGCCGGATAAACTTTATCATCTACTGAAAAATAACCAACCGCGCCACTTTTTGCCAACAGCCTCAAATATACGCTTTTATAATTAACAGGAACGGAAGTTATTCTGTTTTTATAAATTGTTACCGTCGCCGTTTCACTACTTATACCGCCATAAGTCTCTTCAGCAATAAGTTCACCCTCAAAAAAACTGCTTTCCGCATCACCTTTTGTATAATATTCTGAAATATAATCAAAACAAGTTTGAGTTGAAATTATTATCTGCGAATTGGCTGTTACCGGAAAGGCGTTGTTTTCCGCGTTAATCAAGTCTGCGGACGCCGTTGAAACATTGCCGGTTGCCGCGCCCGTTACACCTTGCTTTTCATTGTTGTCCTGTAAACCGTTCATATTTAAAATTCCCATTTTTATTCTCCTTTGGCATTATTTTTTAATGGTTTTTTTTGGTTTTTTATTTTAATCCTCCCCCTTGCCGGTTTTATTCAAAAACATATGTTTAGCATTATAATAATAAAAATAATATGACAATACTGCCATATTTAAAAAATTTTTATTGTTTTTTGTTAAAAATTTACGTGTTTAAACCTGTTGCCAATAAAAATTTCAATGAAATAACTGCGCCAAGAGAACAAGCAGTCAAATACGATAATTCGGACTACAATATTTGTCAGCTTTTTTTATGACAAATCAAGCGGTATTCCTTTGACATTAATGTCGGTTTATGATAAAATTTCTCACATAACATTCACATATTTAATACAAGGATGAAATTTTTAAATGAGTAAAATAATAGCGCTTACCGGCGCGACCGGTGCAATGGGCGGCGAAGTTTTGAAAAGCCTGTTGGAATCGGACGGCAATTATAAGGTAAGATGTATAATATTTAACAAGGAAAACAGAATACCTTCCTTTGTTAAAAAAACGTTAAAAAAGTATAAGGACAGAGTTTTTATATTTAAAGGCGACCTGGCGCATTACGACGACTGCGTTAAACTGATAGAAGGCGCGGATTACGTAATTAACTGCGCTTCACTTATACCTCCCAAGAGCGACCACGACCCCGACGGAACTTATAAAAGCAACTTTTTAGGCACAAAAAATCTAGTTGACTCAATTCTTGCGAGCGGCAGAGAAAAGGAAATAGGTTACGTTCACATTGCAACGGTTGCGATGTACGGACACCGCGCTTATCCCCACGTTTGGGGGCGCGTGGGCGACCCGATGATTTCAAGCGATTACGACGTTTATTCAATGTATAAACTCAAAGCCGAAAAATACGTTCTGGAAAGCGGGCTGCCCCGTTTTGTATCCTTAAGACAGACGGCGGTTTTGCATAAGTATATGTTTGCCAACAATATGAAAGACGGACTAATGTTCCACACTTCGTGGAACTGTGCTCTGGAATGGGCGACGGACGTTGACAGCGGAATTTTGTGCCGCCGCCTTGTGGAACGCGACGAAAAGGGCGAACTGAACGATTTTTGGAACGCTATTTACAACATCGGTGGCGGAGAATGCTGTCGCGTTACGGGTTTTGAAACGATTGACGCGGGGTTCCGCCTAATGGGCAAGAGCGCCAAAAAGTTTTTTAAACCAAACTGGAACATTGCGCGCAATTTTCACGGCGTTTGGTTTTACGACAGCGACGTTTTAAACGACAAGCTAAATTTCCGCACGGAGAGTTTTGAAGATTACTGGAAACGCATGTCAAAAAAGTATGCGTATTTTAAGTTGGGCGCAATTTTACCCTCTTCTTTTCTTTCAGCGTGCGCCATAAAAAGACTGTTTAAAAATACCAACTCGCCCAAATATTGGCTTAAACACGATAAAGAAGGCAGAATTAAAGCGTTTTTCGGTGGCAGAGATGCATATAACAAAATCCCGTTAAAGTGGAACAGTTATAACCTTTTATGCGAGGGAAAAACGGAAAGCGGCGAAAAAATCGATTACGAAGCGCTTAAAAAGAAAGAAAACGCCAAGCCGTATCTTTTGGACCACGGCTACGACGAGAGCAAACCATTAAACATTTTAACGCTTGCGGATTTACAGCAAGCGGCTACTTTCCGCGGCGGAAAGTGCATTGCGAAAAATTACGAAGCGGGTAACCTTTACGAAAAGGTTATGTGGAAGTGCCGCGACGGGCACGAATTTGCCCTTACTCCCTACACCGTGTTAAAGGGCGGTTATTGGTGCCCGCATTGTTGCGAACCTAAGCCCTGGAAATACGGCGCAATTGCAGGTATCCCTTTTTACGGGCAGGTTTATTTTGACAGCCACGACGAAACCGAAATTTACGACAGTTACCCGCTTTCGGAACACGAGGAAGATTTTATAAAGAAATGAAAGTAATTTTATACGTTTTTTCGGGCACGGGAAACACGCTTGCTGTTGCTAACCTTTATAAAAAATTTTTGGAAAACAACCCCGTAAACGAACAGGAAAAAAAGTTAATCAAAAACACCGAAGAGCAAATTTCCGCAAACGAAACCGGGAGCGGTGAATTTAACGCGGGAACAAAAGTTGACATTTACCGCGTTTCGGCAAAAAGCGGAAAGTTGCCCATGCCGGACGGATATGACGTTGTCGGCGTCGGGTATCCTATTCACGCATTTTGCGCACCCGAACCTATAATAAAGCTTTGCAAAAGGTTGCCTGCGCTTAAAAACGGTGAAAGAAAGCGCGCGTTCATCTTCAAATCCTCCGGCGAGGGATTGCACGTTAACGACTGTTCTTCGCAGAAATGCATTAAAATTTTAACTAAAAAAGGCTATGACGTGCAGATGGAACGACACTTCGTTATGCCGTATAATATGATTTACCGTCACCGCGACGAAATGGCTAAACATATGTGGATTTACACGCACGCCTTAGTGGATTTAAGTTGCCGCGAACTGATTGCGGGAAAACGCGAAAAAGTAAAAAAACCGTTTATCGAAACCATGTGGTTTGCTCCAATCGGTTGGATTGAGCAGAAATTTGCGCACGTTCACGGCACCGCCTTTAGGGTTGACAGTAAAAAGTGCGTTAACTGCGGTCTGTGCGCAAGCATATGCCCCGAAAACAACATAACGCTTGAAAACGGAATATATAAATTCGGACACAAGTGCGTACTGTGTATGGGGTGCGCTTTTAACTGTCCCAAGGACGCGGTTAAGGTTGGCGTGTTTAAATTCTGGAAAGTGAACGGGAGTTACCGCCTTAACGAACTTGCTAAAAAAGAGGAACTGCCCTTCCCCTACGTGCAAAACCACGCAAAGGGAATATATAAGCTTTATAAAAAGTATTATAAAGAATCAGACAGACGGCTTAAAGAAGCAGGCATCGACGTGAACGATTATATTTCAAACTAAAAAATTTAATATCCGCGGGAAAAGTAATTGTCCGCGGATTTTTTGTTGTAACGAATTTTTGCATTGACAGAAGTATATAATTTTAATATAATTAAGTTCAAAATGAAAGTTAAAGAGTTTTTTAAAAAATTCGGGATTGGCGCTGTTATCGGCGCGGCAATGATTATCCCAGGCGTAAGCGGCGGCACGATTGCCGTTTTATGCAATATTTACGACAAGCTGATTAACGCAATAAGCGATTTGAGACGCGACTTTAAAAACAGCTTTTTGTTTTTATTGCCAATTGCTTTGGGTGCGGTTTGCGCAATTGCGGCTATTTACTTCCCTCTGAAGTACGCGTTGAAATACGCTCCAATGCCGACGATTTTACTGTTTGCAGGGCTTATGACAGGCTCTCTTCCCAAACTTTTTAAAGATACCCGTAAAAACGGTTTTAAAAAGGCGGATATTATCTCTGCTGTTCTGCCGTTTTTGGTAGTTGTTGGCATAGGCTGCATTTCGGTTTTGGGCGTGAACGGAATTATGCCATATCTCGGGCAAGCAAATTTGGGCGCTGATATGCCGATTTGGGGATACTTTGTTTTGCTTTTAATTGGTGCACTTGCCTCTTGCGCACTTGTTGTACCCGGAGTTAGCGGGTCCCTCCTCCTGCTCGTATTAGGTTATTACCAACCCATTCTGGACGCCGTTTCGGCGCTACTTACCAATTTCGGGCACTCCGTTTTGGTGCTTGCTCTGTTTGCGGCAGGACTTCTCGTCGGATTTTTTACAATAGCAAAACTAATGAAGTTTTTGCTGAAAAAGTTTCCACGCGGCACAACGTGGGCGATTTTTGGGTTTGTTATCGGCTCAATACCCGCAATTTTTATGACGGAAGAGTTTATTCTCGCTCCGTCCGATGCGGTGCAAATTGCGGTTGGCGTAATACTGTTTCTTGCGGGAACAATTGCAAGCTTTGCGTTAACCGCCTTTATGGAGACCAAAATTAAGAAGGTCACGCCGCATACCGAAACACTTACGGAAACGGCTGAAACGCAACCGCAAACCGAAATTGACGAACAAAATTAAAAACAACGAAAACGGCTGATTATGTTAATTAAAAAAATCTCCCGCGGGAAATTCCGCGGGAGATTTTTTAATTTAATTATTCTCTTCGGTTACGTCTACAATACTGTTGTAAGACGAATTAAGCACAGGAGACATATTCTTGTACTCCTTAACACCCGTACCTGCGGGGATAAGCTTACCGATAATAACGTTTTCTTTTAAGCCGATGAGCGGGTCAACCTTGTTTTTGATAGCCGCGTCGGTGAGCACGCGGGCCGTTTCCTGGAAGGATGCCGCCGAAAGGAAGCTATCCGTAGAGAGCGCCGCTTTGGTAATACCAAGAAGTACGCGCTTCTGTAATGCGGGTGTGCCGCCGTTTTCGATTGCCTTGCGGTTTTCTTCGTCAACGGTGAACATATCCACGGTTTCGCCGGGAAGAAGGTCTGTTGAGCCTGCGCTTTCGATTTTAACCTTTCTGAGCATCTGACGGACGATAATTTCAACGTGCTTGTCGTTGATATCAACGCCCTGTGAACGGTATACGGACTGAACCTGCTCAAGGATATAATCCTGAACGCCCTTTACGCCCGAAATTCTCAAAATATCCTGAGGATAAACGGAACCTGCGTTTAACACGGTGCCGGGTTCTACCTTGTCGCCGTCCTTTACAAGCAGTTCTGCGTTGAAAGGAAGCGAGTATTCCTTTTTGTTTTCACCTGTGTACTGGTCGCGTATGATTACGTGCTTTAAGTTATCTTTGTCGTCAACCGAAACCACGCCCGAAACTTCGCAAAGGGTTGAGCATCCCTTAGGTTTGCGCGCTTCGAAAAGCTCTTCTACACGGGGAAGACCCTGTGTAATATCGCCGGTTGCCGCGATGCCGCCCGTATGGAACGTACGCATGGTAAGCTGGGTACCGGGTTCGCCTATGGACTGTGCCGCGATTACGCCGACCGCTTCGCCCGGCTGCACGGGTGTGTTGGTTGCCATATTCTTGCCGTAGCACTTTGCGCACACGCCGAAACGCGAGTTACAGGTGAATACCGAACGGATTGAAACCTGTTCGATGCCCGATTCCACGATTTTCTTTGCAAGCGAATCGGTTACGAAACCGTTCTGCTCTACTATTACGTTGCCGTCTTTGTCCTTTACGGCTTCGGCTACGAATCTGCCCTGAATTCTGTCTTCAAGACCTTCAATAGTTTCACCGTTGGGTCCTATTATCGCTTTAACCACCATACCGCGGGGCTTTTTGCTGCCCGCCATACAGTCCTCTTCCCTTACTATAACGTCCTGCGAAACGTCCACAAGCCTACGGGTCAAATAACCGGAGTCCGCCGTCTTTAACGCTGTGTCGGCAAGACCTTTACGTCCGCCGTGCGAAGAAATGAAATATTCCAGAACGGAAAGCCCCTGTCTGAAACACGACTTAACGGGAACTTCTATCTTTTTACCCTGAGGGTTAACCATCAGTCCGCGCATACCCGAAAGCTGTTTCATCTGGTCGATTGAACCGCGGGCGCCCGAATCTGCCATCATCCATATGGGGTTAAATTTATCGAGCGATTTTTTGAGCGCGTCGGTAACTTCGTCCGTCGCTTTATCCCACGCGTCGATAACCGCGTTGTAGCGCTCTTCTTCTCTTAAAAGTCCGCGCTGATATTTCTTTTCGATTTTGATGACCTGCGCTTCGGTTTCCGCAACGATTTGCTTTTTCGCGTCGGGGATATGCATATCGAATACGGAAGTCGTTACCGCGCCGATAGTAGAGTATTTATAGCCGAGCGCTTTGATTTTGTCGAGCACGTCAGCCGCCCTCGGCGCACCGCCGGTTTTGAAACAACGCTCTACAATTTTGCCGAGTTGCTTTTTGCCTACCGCAACCGATTTGCCGAGGAACTCGTAAGAAATTTCGTATTTTAAATAGTCCTCTTTGTTTACGCGGTTTACAAAACCCAAATCCTGAGGCATATTTGAGTTGAAGATAATTCTGCCGACGGTTGTTTTAACTTTACCTTCTACGGTTTCACCGTAATAAGGAGAGTTTTTATCCTCTATCGTAAGCTTTCTTCTAACGTAAATTTCATCCTGCATATGCAAAAGCTTCATCTGGTAAGCTATCATGGCCTCGTCTTCGGAAATGTAAGCATTTGCAACGTACTTTTCGGCTCCCTCGTCGCCTTCGGCGCATTCATAATACCTGTCGCCCGAATAGCGGTAGAACTTACCCTCTTCGCGGCGGATAATGGTGAGGTAATAAGCGCCCAAAACCATATCCTGCGCGGGCTGCATAACGGGTTTGCCGTCGGAAAGCTTTAATATATTGTTGGATGAAAGCATCAAAAATCTTGCTTCCGCCTGCGCCTCTATTGAAAGAGGCACGTGCACCGCCATCTGGTCGCCGTCGAAGTCGGCGTTGAACGCGGTACAAACAAGCGGGTGAATTTTAATTGCTCTGCCTTCGATTAACACGGGCTCGAAAGCCTGAATTGAAAGTCTGTGCAACGTGGGAGCGCGGTTCAAAAGAACGGGGTGTTCCTTTATAACCTCTTCCAGAACGTCCCAAACGAAGGGCTTTGCCTTTTCAACGGTGCGTTTTGCGCTCTTGATGTTATGGCACTGTCCGCTTTCGACAAGTTTCTTCATGATGAATGGCTTGAAAAGTTCGATTGCCATTTCCTTGGGAAGTCCGCATTGATAGAGCTTGAGCTCGGGACCTACGACGATAACCGAACGACCGGAATAGTCTACGCGTTTACCGAGAAGGTTCTGGCGGAAACGTCCCTGCTTACCGCGGAGCATGCCCGAAAGGGATTTTAATTCTCTGTTGGAAGGTCCCGAAAGCGCCTTGCCGCGTCTGCCGTTATCGATAAGCGCGTCAACCGCCTCCTGCAACATACGCTTTTCGTTTTTGACTATCATATCGGGCGCGCCGAGTTCAATCATTCTCTTCAAGCGGTTGTTGCGGTTAATGACTCTTCTGTAAAGGTCGTTCAAGTCGGAAGAAGCAAATCTGCCGCCGTCAAGCTGTACCATAGGGCGCAAATCGGGGGGAAGTACGGGCAAAACGGTTAAAATCATCCACTCGGGACGGTTGCCGCTCTTGCGGAATGATTCCAGAACCTCGATTCTCTTAACGGCTTTAACACGCTTTTGCGCCGCCGTGCCAGTTTCGATAATCTTTTTGGTTTCTTCGCACTCCTTGTCAAGGTCAACGGCCATCAACAATTCACGGATAGCTTCCGCACCCATTCCCACTTTAAGTCCCGTGGTTTCGCTTGCGCCGTATTTTTCCTCTATTTCACGAAGTTCTTTATCGTTTATAACCTGTTTGTATTCAAGAACGGGTATGTTGCCCGGGTCGATTACTACGTAAGCCGCAAAGTAAATAACCTGCTCCAACGCTTTAGGCGACATATCCAGGATTAAACCTATTCTCGAAGGTACGCCGCGGAAGTACCAGATGTGGGAAACGGGAGCGGCAAGCTCTATGTGTCCCATTCTTTCGCGCCTTACCTTTGCGCGTGTTATTTCAACGCCGCACTTTTCGCAGGTAATACCCTTATAACGTATGCGCTTATATTTACCGCAATGGCATTCCCAGTCCTTCATAGGTCCGAAAATACGCTCGCAGAACAAGCCGTCTTTTTCAGGTTTCTGCGTTCTGTAGTTTATGGTTTCGGGCTTGGTTACCTCGCCCTTGGAAAGTTCCCTGATTTTTTCGGGGGAAGCTACGCTGATTTTAATTGAATTGAAATCGTTTAATTCAAACATTTATCTTACCTCCCTTATTCCTTGTCCTCGTCGCCGCCGAGAAGGTCGCCGATGCCGTCGTCCTCATCTTCGTCAAAGAGAGTGTATTTATCGTCTAGCTCATCATCGCCGAAATCGTCCATATCTTCGTCGCCGAACAACTCTTTGCCCGCAAAGTCCTCGTCCTCGTCGTTGTCGAAGATTGAAATGGGCTCGTCGAGGTCTTCGTCCTCGTCTTCGTCGCGGTGCTTGGTGATATCGAATTCGACTTCGGGAATCTTGCTTTCCTGTTCCTGCACCTCGCGCTGACGGGCTGAAGGAATTGTTTCATCGTCGTCGTCAAGCTCGCGGATAACGAGTTCCTCGCCCGTTTCGGTAAGCACCTTAACGTCGAGCGCAAGCGACTGCAATTCCTTTAAGAGCACTTTAAATGCTTCGGGTATACCCGGTTCTGAAATGTTGTTGCCCTTTACTATACTTTCGTAAGTTTTTACACGTCCTACAATATCGTCCGATTTAACGGTTAAGATTTCCTGCAGGATGTGCGCCGCGCCGTAAGCTTCAAGCGCCCAGACTTCCATTTCGCCGAAACGCTGTCCGCCGAACTGCGCCTTGCCTCCGAGAGGCTGCTGGGTAACCAAACTGTAAGGTCCAATCGAACGCGCGTGAATCTTGTCGTCAACGAGGTGTATAAGCTTAATCATATACTGCACGCCAACGGTTACCCTGTTTTCAAAAGGTTCGCCGGTACGTCCGTCGTACACCTGTATTTTGCCGTCCACTTTGCCTTCGGGATTGACTATGTTGTTTTCAAGGAATAATTTTTTAATGTCCTGCTCGGTTGCGCCGTCGAATACGGGGGTTGCAATTTTCCATCCGAGCTGTTTGCAGACAAGTCCCAAATGCACTTCAAGAACCTGTCCGATATTCATACGCGAAGGAACGCCGAGGGGGTTCAAAACGATTTGAAGGGGAGTACCGTCCGCAAGGAAAGGCATATCCGACTGGGGAAGCACGCGGGAAATAACACCCTTGTTACCGTGGCGTCCCGCCATCTTGTCGCCGACCTGAATTTTACGCTTCTGCGCAATATATACGCGCACCAATTTTGAAACGCCGGGGGAAAGTTCGTCCTTGTTTTCGCGGGTGAACACCTTTACGTCAACTACGATACCGCCCTCGCCGTGGGGAACTTTAAGCGAAGTATCCCTTACTTCTCTCGCCTTTTCGCCGAAAATTGCTCTTAAAAGTCTTTCTTCGGGGGTAAGCTCGGTTTCGCCCTTGGGGGTAACCTTACCAACGAGTATATCGCCGGGCTGAACTTCCGCGCCGACGCGTATAATGCCGTCCGCGTCCAAATCTTTTAACGCGTCTTCCGAAACGTTGGGGATGTCGCGCGTAATCTCTTCCGCGCCGAGTTTAGTGTCGCGCGCTTCGGTTTCGTGCTCTTCGATATGAATCGAAGTAAACACGTCGTCCTGAACTAATTTTTCGGAAATGAGAATAGCATCCTCGTAGTTGTAGCCTTCCCACTCCATATAACCTATAAGTATGTTTTTACCGAGCGCAAGCTCACCGTTGTTTGTTGCGGGGCCGTCGGCGATTATTTCACCCTTTTCAATTCTGTCGCCGGTGTTGATTATGGGGCGCTGGTTAAGGCATGTACCCTGGTTGGAACGTTCGAATTTCTTTAAGGGATATTCCGCTATTAAACCGCTGTCTTCGCGTATCGTAATCTTGTCGGAAGCAACTCCTACGGCAACGCCCGCGTTCTTTGCGCGTACCATAACGCCGCTGTCGCGCGCAATGGCGTCCTCAATGCCCGTCGCGACTATTGCGCTTTCGGTCTTCATAAGAGGCACCGCCTGTCTCTGCATGTTCGAGCCCATGAGAGCACGGTTTGTATCGTCGTTTTCAAGGAAAGGAATAAGCGCCGTAGCAACCGAAACAAGCTGCTTGGGGCTAACGTCCATATAGTCCATCTTGTCCGCCGTGTACTGAGTGATTAAGTCGCGGTGGCGGCAGCCGATGTGGTCGTTGATGAAGTGATTGTTTTCGTCGAGAGGTTCGTTTGCCTGAGCTACGATATATCTGTCCTCTTCGTCCGCCGTCAGGTAATCAACGTGTCCGGTAACATAAGTTTCGATAACCTTTCCTTCCGAGTCGTACTTGTGCTCTATCTTTCTGTAAGGGCTCATTATAAAGCCGTATTCGTTTACCTTAGAGAAAGTTGCAAGCGAAGAAATAAGACCTATGTTCTGACCTTCGGGGGTTTCTATGGGGCACAGTCTGCCGTAATGCGAGTGGTGAACGTCGCGCACTTCGAAAGTCGCTCTGTCGCGGTTAAGTCCGCCGGGACCAAGCGCCGAAAGCTTGCGCTTGTGCGTAAGTTCCGCCGCGGGGTTGGTCTGGTCCATAAACTGCGAAAGCTGGGAAGAGCCGAAGAATTCGCGGATAACCGCCGAAACGGGGCGCACGTTTACAAGTCCCGAGGGGGTAACTTCCATTGCGTCCTGTGTTGCCATACGCTCTTTTATGAGTTTTTCAAGTCTTGCAATACCTATTCTTAACTGGTTCTGCAACAGTTCGCCGACGGAACGAACGCGGCGGTTGCCGAGATGGTCGATATTGTCTATCGTTCCTATACCGTACTGCAAATCGATATTTGTGGAAATTGCCGCAACGATATCGTCAACCGTAATGTGCTTATGGTTGAGTTTTTCGATTACGGGTTTTATCGTTTTCTTTTCGTCGTCGTCGAATTCAACTCTGTCAGAATTCAAAAGCTCGTTGAACTTCTGGCAAGCGATTACGAATTTAACGCGTAATTCCTTGCGCTTTTCTCTGTTCTTTTTGTCCTCGGGCTTTTCGTCGTCCGTTTCAGGCGTTTCCGAAACGTAGTAAACGGAATTGATTTCGTCGATATATTTAAGCGCAACCTCTTCGGGCTTGGCGGTTTTACACTCTTCCGCAAGCTGTTGCATAAACTTGAAGTTGGGATAATATATTGTAGGCAGCAACCCGAACGCCTTTCTCGGTTTGTCGGAAACGGCGGAAAAATTTACAGTGTTGTTTGCAATTAATTTATGTCTGATTTCGCCCTGTGCGGGGTCGGAAACGAGCACGAACACTTCGTTAATACCCGCGTCCTGCATTTCAATAGCCTGCGCCTCGGTTACGATATCGCCGGCATGCGCCATAACCTCGCCCGTTTCGGGGTTGACTATGTCGTCTGCAAGCTTACACCCGGGGAGCCTGTATGCAAGATTGAGCTTTTTGTTGAATTTGTATCTGCCCACTTTAACCACGTCGTAACGGCGGGGGTCGAAGAACAGATTGTTAAGATGCTGTCTTACCGAAGCTTCGGTAGGAACTTCGCCGGGGCGCAATCTTCTGTAAAGTTCAATTAAACCGTCGCTTTCGGACTTGGTGGTGTCCTTGGCGATGGTGTTTTCTATCATCTTGTCGTTTGCAAACAAATCCAAAAGCGAGCGGTCGGAACCGAAACCGAGAGCGCGGAGAAGCACCGTTGCGCACAATTTACGTTTTCTGTCCACGTGCACCCACAAAACGCCCTGAGCGTCCTGTTCAAGTTCAAGCCACGCGCCGCGGTTGGGAATTACGGTGGTGCCGTAAATTTCCTTGCCCGTCTTATCGCGCGTTGAAGCGTTGTAAACGCCGGGTGAACGCACGAGCTGTGAAACAATTACGCGCTCTGCGCCGTTTATGATAAAAGAACCCGAATCGGTCATAAGGGGGATTTCACCCATAAACACGGGCTGGTCGATAACCTCTTCCTTCACTTTGTTTACGAGTCTAACTGTTACGTGCATGGGAAGCGCGTAAGTAGCGTCGCGGTTGCGGCACTCTTTTTCATCGTACTTAGGCTTTTCGTCAAACCAGTGATTGAGGAAATACAGCTCGTAGTGGTCGGAATAGTCGGTTATGGGCATAAAGTCTTCAAAGACTTCGTCTATGCCCTCTTTAATAAACGAATTGTAACTCGCCTTCTGAATCTCTACGAGGTCGGGAATGTCGATTACTTCGTTTATTTTACCGAATTTTCTTCTCTCGGTTTTGCCATACTTGTGAATTGGTAAATTCATTAAACGATAAACTCCTTTTGCCTTTTCAGGTCGCCTTTATTTGTATATTTGGCGATTATCCGTGTATATCTTTTCACCGGAAAAAATCGATATTACCATTACTTGTCCGAAAAATTTTTTCGGGTTTTAAAATTTTTTGTCCGCGCTCTTTACAAATTAAATTATATAAGGTATAATATTTAGGTAATTTAAGCGGAAAATGTCGTATTTTTGCCCCTTAAACGGTCGAAAAAGTGCCCGAACGGTGCAGAAATCGCATTTTAATTCAGTCTATCATTATAAACAAACAATAAATTTTTGTCAACGGTTTTTAGCCTTATTTAAAAAAATTATGAGAATCGATAAATTTTTAAAAGTTTCACGCATTTTAAAGCGCCGCACCCTCTCAAAAGAGGCGTGCGAAAAGGGAAAAGTTTTAATAAACGGCAGAGAAGCCAAGCCCGCGCACCAGATAAAAATCGGCGACGAATGCGAATTGCAATTTGCGGGCGGCTCGGTTAAATTCCGTATTTTAAACATTAAAGAAACGGTTAAAAAAGACGAGGCGTCCTCTCTTTATGAGATAATTTAGCCCACAAAAATTACGCGCTATTCTGCGCGCATAATTTTTCGTGATTTTGAGGGTTGCTCGCCCTCGAACTGCAATTTTAATGGCAAACTTATAATATAATTTGCAATTCTTCACCTCGCTCAGGCGCAGGTATGCGCAAATTGGGTTGCGCCGCGCAAAATCGGGGTTTTGCTTGCGCCGTTTATTATTTTAAAGGATTATATATGAAAAACGAAAAAGTAAGCGTAATTATCTGCGCGGCAGGCAAAGGCGAACGCGCGGGCTTTGGCAAAAACAAGCTTTTAGCCCCCCTCTTCGGCGCGCCCGCGCTTTATCACACGCTTAAAAAATTCAATATACCGGAAGCCGACGAGGTTGTCGTAACATCCTCGAAAGAGGACTATAAGGAAATTTCGGCTTTATGCAGTCCGTTCGGCTACAAAGCGGTGTGCGGCGGAAAAACGCGCACCGAAAGCGTGAAAAAAGCGCTTAAAGAAATTTCGGGCGATATCGTTTTAATTCACGACGGCGCACGCCCCTTCGTGCAGAAGTCCGTAATACTTGCGTGCATAGAATCTGTTAAAAAGTTCGGCAGCGGCGTGGCGGCGGTTAAATTTACCGACACCGCCGTTTACGGCAGACTTGGTGAAATAACCGAAAGATTGGACCGCGACAGCCTTTTTCGCGTGCAGACTCCGCAGGGGTTTTTAACCGAAGATATACGCCGCGCTTACGAACTTGCAGGCGGCAACGTTTACACCGACGACAGCGCCGTTTACGGCGATTTTATTGCTCCTCCCCGACTTATCGAGGGCAGCGAAGAAAACGTTAAACTTACATATAAATCAGATTTTAAGAGCGAAATCCCTGCCATATCCTGCGGTGAATTCGCACGAGCGGGCTTCGGCGCGGACGTGCACGCCTTCGGCGAGGGGAACTATGTAACACTTGCTGGCGCGCGTATTCCGTGCGACGGGGGCTTGATTGCCCACAGCGACGGCGACGTGATTTTTCATGCGGTTATGGACGCTTACCTTTCGGCTGCAGGGCTAAAGGACATAGGACATTACTTCCCCGACACCTCCCCCGAATTTGCCGGCGCCGACAGCGGAAAACTGCTTGAAAAGGTTATTGAAATTGTAAAAAAAGCCGGATATATCGGGGGTAACGTTTCGGTAAGCGTTCAGGCTGAAAAGCCCAGGCTAGCGCCGCACATAGATGAAATGGTTAACAATTTAAGCCGCATTTGCGGCTTACCGAAAAACAACTGCGCTATTGCCGCCGGCACCTGCGAACGCCTCGGCTTTGTGGGCGAAGGCTTAGGCATTGCAGCATACGCGGTTGTAACACTCAATAAGGAATGTAAATAATATGGCTAAAGCAACAACAGAATTTATTTGCACGGATTGCGGAGCTTCGAGTCCGCGCTGGCTTGGGAAATGTCCCTCGTGCGGGAAATTCAATACTATGGCGGAAGAAATTATTAAACCGGCGGCACCCGCCAAACAAGTAAAAACGACGCATATACGGCAGGCAAAGCCGCTTTCAGAAATAACTTACGAACGTTATAACCGTACCCCTTCGGGTATTTCGGAATTTGACAACGTTCTGGGCGGGGGCATCGTAGCCGGCTCTTTAGTGCTTTTGGGCGGCGACCCCGGCATAGGCAAATCAACCCTGCTGACACAGATTGCCGCGCACCTCTCCGAAACAAAGAAGGTTTTATACTTCGCCGCCGAGGAGAGCTGTTCGCAAGTAAAAATGCGCGCCGAAAGGTTAAATTTAAAGTCGGAAAAAATGCTGATTATAAACGAAACATGCATAGACAACCTCGAATCCGAACTGGACGGCGTGGAGTTCTGCGTGATAGACAGTATACAAGCCGTTTATACGGACGATTTATCCTCCTCTTCCGGCTCGGTCGGACAGGTGCGCGAATGCGCCTCGCGGCTTATGCGAATCGCCAAAGGGCGCGGAATTACGTTTTTCATAATAGGTCACGTAACCAAGGAAGGCGCGCTCGCAGGTCCTAAAGTTTTGGAACACATTATGGACACAGTACTCTACTTCGAGGGCGAAAATCAGGAAAACTTCCGCATATTACGGGCCGTAAAAAACCGTTTCGGCAACGTTGCGGAAGTCGGAGTTTTCGAGATGACGGGCGAAGGCATTATCGCCGTTACCGACTATTCGGGGATTTTTCTTTCGGAAAGCCGCGGCGAAGAGGCAGGCTCGGCGGTTACGCCCGCACAGACGGGCGCAAGATGTATGAACGTGGAAATTCAAACGCTTGTATCCAAAACCTCGTTCGGACTACCGCGCAGAATGCCTTTGGGGGTTGATTACAACAAATTGGTTTTGTTGCTTGCCGTGCTCGAAAAGCGTTGCGGTCTGAATATGAGCGGATTTGACGTTTACGTCAACGCAATGGGCGGAATAAAACTGAACGAGCCCTCGTGTGATTTGGCTTTATGCGCGGCGCTGGCTTCTGCGTATTACGGCGTACCCGTAGACAAATACACGGCAGTTTTCGGAGAAGTGGGCTTAACAGGAGAGGTTCGCGCCGTTTCATACTGCGAAAAGCGCGTTGCCGAATGCGTAAAAATGGGCTTTAAGCGCGTTCTTCTTCCCGCAAAGAATATGAAATCGGTTACAAAATATGCAGACAAAATTTCGGTGGTTCCAATTCTTTATGTAAACACCATGATAAAAACTCTGTTCAAAACCGAAAAATAAAGTCTGTAAAAAAAATTAACCCCGACGCAAGTCGGGGTTTTTAAGTTTATATATTATTTTGCACCGGTGCGCTTAAACACACAGCCGATAGCCTTGAAAAAAATCTTTACGTCCAGCCCAAGCGAACAATGGTCAACATAATATAGTTCAAGCTTTTGCCTTTCTCCGCTTGAATAAGTGCTGTTATTCCTGCCGTTAACCGCCCACCAGCCTATTAATCCGGGTTTAACCGAAACAAGCTTGCCCGCTTCTTCGCCGTATTTATCTTCGAGTTCCTCGCGTATTAAAGGCCTCGGCCCCACAACGGAAATTTTGCCGGTAAATATAGACCATATCTGGGGAAGCTCGTCCAGACTCAGCTTTCTTAATTTTGCCCCGAGTTTTGTCACACGCGGGTCGTAATCAAGCTTATATTCCGTTTTATATTCGGCAAGCTGTTCGGGGGTGAGCATATCTTCAAGCCTTTCCGCATTTTCTTTCATGCTGCGAAATTTGGGAAGATAAATGTCCTTGTTGTTTTTACCCACTCTCTTATGTTTAAAAATCGCCCTCCCGCGGCTACTGCATTTTACTGCAACAAGCAAGATTATATACAGCCACGAGAAAATAATCAAAAACAAAAATGAAGTAAAAATATCAAACGTGCGCTTTACGAAACGGTAAAAAAGTTTTTTGCGCCGTTTAGGAGGCTTTGACGCCGGTAACGTTTTTTCCGTATTATCGGCAGACTCCGGCGTTTCCGCGCACAGCGGTATCGCTTCTTCGGAAAGGTTCTCGCTATTAACTTCTTGCTTGTTTGCGATTGGTGCTTCTGTTTCGGGAACCATATTGCACGTTTTCTCCTTCTTCATATGTAGTTAAGTGTTGTTTAATTATAGCAACCCGCACGCAAAATGACAAGCGTTTTACCCCATAATACATACAAGTTAAACTTATTTTAGGCTTTTAACTCAAATATATTCAACAGGTAAACATATACAAAGCGGAGACAAACTCAAGTTTGTCTCCGCTTTTTTAATTTCTGTAATTTAAAATTTTCCCGAACCGCCTGCCGAAAGAACGAATTCCGTTCCGTCCGCAAACACAAACGTAAGCCTGCACGAAATTTTCCAGTTATTCATTATGCCTGAAGTCGAACCTATATGAAGTTTGTCAAACGCACACACAAGTTGATTATTACCGTTTACGTTATTAACTTCCTTGGTCATTACCGGCGTCAGACCGTTGTCCAAACACCAGTCGTATTCGGTTGCCATGCGCGTAATATTTCCAATAAGCCCGTCATACCCGATAAATTCGTAACTTGCCGTACTTACCATTGTATAATCGTAACCCTTAAAGAAACTGCCGCTCTTAGTAGACTGACCGCTTATGTTTGCTTTGCCCCACAAAGCTCTTATTTCGGTTTCAACAGTTTCGCCGGGGCGGGCTATCGTAAGCGCGTCGGTGAGGTTGTTATAAGTCTTTTCACCGTTTGCACCGGCAACAGCGTACCACCAGCCCAGGAACTGCCAGCCTTCGGAACTTTCCGCCGCCGCAAGCCCGCTCTCTTCGCGCAATATATAAGTGTTCAGCACGAATTTGCCGTCATCTTCAACCGCAGTCTGACCGTTATATGTAAACGCAACGTCGCTTGTAAGGTTAACGTTGATTCTTACGTCCTTAAACTCCGCATAAACCGTTAAATCCTCAGTAAGCATATAAACGGAATTTACATCAACCTTTTCACCGTTTTCATTTAAAACGTAATAACGAACGAAATCGTAACCGCTTATATTTTCAAGCGCGGCAAATTTAACCGCTTCGTCACCGTAAGTATAATAGAGCTTGCCTTCCGCAAAACCAGCCTCAGCCATAACTTCGGCAAGTTCTCCGTCTTTTCCGCAACCGTCATATGCGCTCGCGTCAAGCGTTATAGTATAGGTATGGGGGGTGTAAATTGCGGTTATTTCTCTGTTGCCGTAGCAAACGTCCACTCCGCAGAAATCCCATCCTGCAAAATCATAACCCGTTACGTTAAAGTCGGGAACGATTTCTCCCGAAATCTTTTCGCCGTACTTAACTGTGCGCGTTGCAACCGTTTTGCCGTCCGCAACGTAGGTTACGGTATATTCCGCGTCGGCGGTAACATCCTCCCAGTTGGCGGTCAACGTTGCGTCTTGGGTAATGTTAAAGTTTTCAATATCGCCGTAATACTTTTTGCCGTCTAAAACGAACGAATCGAGAACGTATACCTTGCCGTCTTCGCCTTTTACCGTAGTGCCTATGTACTGCGAAAGCGGCAGCCTTGTGCCGTAAACGTAATCGAGCGTGTAAACGGTTCCCGCGGCTTCGTCCACTATTATATTTACTTTATAAGTATTGGGGGTGTAGGTTGCGTTAATAGCAAGGTTTGCAAAGTCGGTTACGTTTGAAAAATCAAGCGTTCCGTTTGCCCCGTTCGCAATTCCTCCGACGTAATCGACATTGAGCGTGTAGCCCGTCTTTTCACTCCATTCGGGAATTGCGGGAGCAACCGACAAAAGTCCCGAAGAACCGTAAATTATTGTTATGCCGCCCGTCTTTTCGCCGTTTTCGTAAAGCGCGACTTCGCCGAGGTTTACTCCCGTTGACGACGAAAGATTTATTTCAAGACAATTTTTGCCCGCATATTCGCCGTTAAGCGAAGCGATTGCCCTGTTCCAAAGCTCGTTTGCGGCAATTACTTCCGGCGTATACGTTTCGCCGTCCTTAAGTCCGCTTGCGGCAACGCCCAAGGTTTTACTGTCGCATCCCAAAAGCGTTTCCCACTTTTCCGAAAGGTCTACGGTGTTGTCCTTATATTGTTTGCCCATAACGAGTTGCGGGTTGCAGTAATTAATGTTGCCGTCAACCGTTATGTTTATAAGATTTGCAAGACTGAGCCCCGTCTTTATATTAAGACCCGTCAGAGTATAAAGGTTGCTGTTGGTCAACTCGTCGTAACGGCTGTTTGCATTGAGCGTAACCACTATATCGTTCAACCCAATCATATTTGTGCCGAAATCCACACAGTCGCCCTTTATCGTAAGCGCCCAGCTTGCGGAATTAGAGTTGCCCGAATAAATAAACGATTTAAGGAATTTGCCTATTTTAGCGCCGAAGTCGCTTACGTCTTTAACGGGTTCCGAAGGCGTAGTATCCTTGATATTATCGGTGACCACGGGACCCAGATTCATAAGGAACACAATGTTATCCATAACGTTAGCCGAAAATTCGCTAACGGGCATTACTCTGTAAATAGTCACAGGGGTATCGTAACTCTTTTCGGAATATATAAGCCCCGACTTCTTCCAATAAGTCTTTTGAACGCGCTTTATATACACCATACCGTTTTTTATTGTAAGGTCGGTAAGAGTATCGCCGTTGGTTACAACCTGCATTATTTCCTGAATTGCGGGTATATCCAGACTCAAATTGATTTTTACGTCGTTATATCTGTCGATGTGCGCCGCCATCGCTAAACCGATTTGATAATTTTTATTCAGCACCGGAATATGCAAATCGATTTTGCCTTCAAGATAATAATAGCGGTTTAAAAGATAATCGGTTAAGTTGTCGCCGTAAATCTGCTTGTCAAGTTCGGTTGCATTTGCCTTAGGGTGCGTTGCCGAGTTAACCGTCGCCTTCAAAAGAGCGGAAATTCCGCTAAAATCGTAATAGCCGTCAAACGTCGTCTGCTTTACAACGCTGCGTGCGATATTAATATCCAAATCGAGCTCTTTGTTGCCGCCGTAATAAATATTGTTTATTGCCGCGCCCGTTATATAAGATTTTACGGGTTTGGGGACTTCTTCGGTTTCACCGCCGATTAAATCTGTGCCGTAAGCGTAATTTTTATAAGCTTCGAACACAATGTTTTCGTAGCCGCCGCCGTAGATTGCGTTGCCGTTCAAAACAATGCGCAACATTCTGTCGCCAGCGCCCGAGGTGCCGAGGCATACGTTATTAATATAGTGCTTAGCTTCGGGAGCGGCGGGTTCTTCACCTTTAACTTCGCCCTCCTCGGTTCCGCCGGCAGGCAAGGAAAGCGTATTTAAAATATCCTTTAACAGCGTTGAAATATCCGAACCGATAATTTGAGGGATAAGGCTTGCGCCGAGAGAATTGAACTGCGAGTGCGTCAACGGCAGATAAGCTTTAACGAGCGCGTCGTCCAATAGCGTTGCAAGCTGCGAAACCACGGATTGAAGCGCCGCAGATTCCTCGCTTATATCTATATTCTGCAAGTCCAAAAGCGCAACACCCGCCGCCAACACGGTGAGAATTTCGTTAACGGGCGCATAAACCTTTAACGGCGCGTAATTTTCGTTTAATTGTTTACTTCCGTATTTAGAAACCGAAACATAAACGTCAAGCCCGTTACCCGCGGTTGTTTTATCAGCCGTGGTTATTCCGTTCGATACCGCGGGATTTGCGTCGAGAATGTATACGTCTATATACAAATCGTCCTTAGCCGCGTCCGCGTTATCCACCGCTACGCCGAGGTGCCAATACATATCGTTGTCGAATTCAACCGAAGCCCCGGTATTATTGCCGTCGCTATCCTTGTCGGGCAATGTAATATGTACAGGGAACTTTTCGCCCTTGATAAATTCGAACAGTATTTTAACTTCGTAAGAAACCGCGTTATCTTCGAAAACGGTTGCGTTAGCCGAAAGCGAATATTCGTCCTCTATAAGAAGCTCCGCCGCCGCTGCCAAATAATCGAGCATTTCCGCAAAGTCGTCCGCGGTTAAAAGGTCGCTATCCTTAACGGGACAAGCCGGTTCGCAGTAAAGCCCCAACGAAAGATTTTCCACATACACGCGGACAGCCGAGTTCGCCAGTTCCAAATCCGCCGAAACGTTTACTCCGCTGTTTTTGAGCTGAAGCGCCAAATTGCCGAGCGTTATACCGAAGATACTTCCTTCGGGACTGTAAACCTGCAAACCGCCGATTAAGCCTTGAATATCGAGCTTGCCGCCGTTTTGCGGTATTCCAAGCATCTCCAGCACGTTCGCGCCGCCCTGTTCAAGCGAAACCGCAATGCCTAACTTTGAAAGTATTTTGCTTATATTGTCTATCGTAAGCTGTGCTTCAAGCTCCGATTTGTCTGTGGGTTTTAAGGGGTTGTTTGTTATAATTTCATCAAGCACCGCCGAAATCCTGTTATAAACGCTTATAAGAGCGTCTTCAAGCTTGCCCAAATCACCGCCTTCAATATCGAGTTCAGCCCCGAAGTAGTTTTCCGAATCGCCGTAAACCACGGTAGCAACGCCGTCCGAATAGGACAAGAACAAGTCGAAGCACATATCTTTCACGGTAAGACGCGTATCGAGAGCAAAACCGAACTTAACCGTGCCGTCCCGTTGCAATTGCAGCGAAACCGCAAGTTGATTTACGGCAAGGTTCAAAGTTGTGTCGCCTACGGTTACCTGCAAGTTGCCATTAACGTTAAATCCCTCGTTTAAGATATCGGCGTATTCAGCTTTCTGTTTATCCGTAAGTTCCGGCACGCTTTCGTCTTGCGCAAGCCCCGCCTTAAGCGCAACGTTTTTGTTTAAAATATCAACCGTAACGTCGGCGCCTAAACCGTCAGCAAGGCTTATTGCCGCGCCTATATTTACCTTTCCGAAATCCTTAATATCGAAAGTAATTCCGGTTGCAAGCGAATTTTCGCCGCACGTTAAATTTTCTATTAACTGCCTTATAATATCCTTTAAGTTTAAATCGCCGGGCAACCCGTTTAATACGCCCGCGCCAAGCGCTTTCTTTTCGCCTTTGCCCAAGCCGAGCGCGGATAAAGGAAGCTTAACCTTTATGCCCTCGCCCGCTTTAATATAAAGCATATCTTCGGATGAATTAAAGTAAACAGCGATGTCGCCGCCGGCGTTAGAAAGGTTTGCGCACACGGTTTCAAGCTTGCCCTGTTTAAGCCCTATATTAACCAAACCGTTCAGTTCAAGCCCGTCAATTTTAAGACTTTCCACCTTAAAAGTCAGTTCGCTATTTAAAACGTCTTTATATTCGTTTAAGTTGCCTGTTTGGGGAATTGCGGAATTGTCCTGCGCTATTGAAACTTCGGCAAAAGCCGTTTTTCCGCCAAGCTCTATTTTTGCGTTTACGCCGAGATATCCCCTGAGGTTTACGTCCACGCCCAGCTTAATAACCGTGCCCAAAACGTTAAAGCCGTTATCAGCCGCAAGCGCGCCGTTGAAATTTATGCCGTTGCCGTCGGTGGAAATTCCGCCGACAATAAAGTTTATAACCTGCTGTAAAGCCGAAGCCTGCGCATCACCTTCGCCGGACGCGCTTAAAGGCATTGCCGAACCTCCGTTGCCCGCAAGCGCCGCCGTGTCCAGCTTATATTTATAACCGTCGAGGTTTAAATATACAAATCCGTTTTCCGCATTGTAGTACGCCGCATAGTTGCCCAGATATGCGTTTACGCCCTTAAACCCGCCGTTTTCAAGCCTGATTTCCGCCGCGCCTTCCAACACAAGCTTATCAAGCCCTAATTTTAAATTTAAAGTTATACCTTCGTTTAAAATATCCTTATACTGCGGCTTTTCGCTTTGTGACGGCGCGGCGGGGATATCTTCCTCCGTGCCGAACTCCAGCCTTGCTTTAACCGGTGAACCGTTAAGCGAGAACGAAGTGGAAACATAGTCTAAAGAAGCGTCCAATCCCCTTACTTTAAAGGCGAATTCCACGGGTATTTCAAGCCCGAACAACGAAAGAGTCGATTTCAGCGTTGCAGTCTTTTCCTGCAATTCAAACTCGCCGGCAAACAACTGCTTAATCAAATCGTTAGTATCAAACACGCCGTCAAGCGGGTTCCCCGCGGAAGAACCGGCTTCCGGCTCGGAACCGAAAAGCCCGTCGGTGCACAGTTTAAACTTATCTTTACCGGCGGCAAGATAAAGCATATTCTTTCCGTTATCGTCGCCGAGAAAAACCTTCAATTCTCCTATCGCCACGCGCAAATCGGAAATACTGCCGTCGTTAAGCCCCGCGTAAATAGCGCCGTTCAATTTCCTGCCGTTCAGGTTCAAATCTATTTTAAACGTTGCTCCCTCTTCAAGAACACTGCCGAAAGCATTTGCCATACAGGTTGCGGCGTCAAGTTTTCTTTCGTTCCCGAATGGAGAATAACGGATATAATTTCCGTCTTCGTGCACACCGAAACAATCTTTGCGGTAAGTATTGACCGCGTCTTCTTTTTCATATTTGAAAGTCGTAGTCGATTCCGAAGAGCACGCCGCGGCAATTACGCCCATCTTTGCGGAATAGCTGTCGCTTATTGAAAACGACAACAACGTCCAGTCCGACGTAAACGTATAAGTCACCCGCGTAAAATCAAATGTCGGCCAGGCGTAAAGTCCACCGGTTACGTACATCTGCTGCTTATAATAATGTACCGCGGAATCGAGTCCGTCCTGATGGACTTTCAAATCCAGCGTCATAGTATAAGTTCCGTCTCCGTTATCTTTAACGGAAGTTTCGTCGGCATTCTTTACCGTGTTTTCATCCAATATGTAAACGGAAAATTCGTTTGCGGGTAAACCTCTATAACTTCTGAATTCCGAAATGGTATTGCCGTAATATGTATTTTCATTCCAGTCGGTTTCGTCCATGTTTTTAATGGAAATTTTTCCCGCCGCCTCGCGCCAGATTACTTCTTCCTCCGTTACACAGAATTGCCTTGCCGTATTAGATGCCCCGACCGCCATATCTGCGGAAACAAAACTGTACTCTCCCGTAACCTCGTCTTTAAAGCTCTTTTTATGCGTGTAAACGTTCTGCTGCATAACGGTATAAACCGTAGATTCCATATAGGAAGACCAATGAGTATGCACGTCGTTTAAAACGTAATTCAAATATGCAACGTTTTCTATTATCGTGTGGTCTGTTGGCAGGGAACCGTCTTCCGGAAAATAATAAATTTTACCGCCGCCGGCAGGTACGGAATCATCTCCCGCCTTCTGCGCCTTTACGGTATAATTACCTAAATCTTCAACATAAAGTCCTTCCGGTTTAAACAAAAAGCCCATCCCGACATAAGAAACCGCACCCACGCAAACCGCGGCAAGAACCACCGCAGCTTTCCGCATACGGCGTTTATGTTTAAGAGCCAAAGGCTTAACGCGCACAACACGGCGCTCGCCTTCGGCTATATTTGTTTTTTTATCGTGCAGCCCTGCACGTTTATTGACGGACTTGTCTTTTTTAACAAACTTATAGCCGGCGTTCTTATTGACGCGCAGGTTTTTGTCTCGGCTCAAGCCCGTTCCCTTTCTATCTTTCATCGTAATTTTTATACTCCGTCGGCAACGGTTTTTTAAGCCGCTTTCCGCATTATATATAGTAACTGTATTTCAGAGTATAATGCTTTTATGACAATTTGTCAACTTTGTAATAAAAATATATGATAATTTTTTGTCGAAAATTTTAAATATTTTATCTCGAATCCGCTCTTTTAATGTTTTATAAAGGTTAAAACGCACTTTCCAATCAAAAAGCAACCAAAAATTGTCATAAACGCATATGACAACCGTCATACGTTATATTATAAAATTAATGAACGAAAAAACATATATTATTGACTTTGTAAAATTACGGTTGTATAATAAGTTGCAGTATCATTCAGTCAACGGAAGAGAAATGAAAAAGTTTTTTTATAAAATCACGGCGTATAAAGCGCCCGAAAAATTTACGTCCGCACTTTCTTCACGGATTTTTCCTTTTGTGACAACGGCGGTTTCGCTTCTTTGCCACTATCTCGGTCTGGACCTTGTATTCATATATTATCTTGCGTTGACTTCGGTAGTATTTCTGCTTTTTGCAGACGACCTTACCCCGCTCATTTCCAATTTTTTATTTATGAGCATTATAGTCTCGCAAAAAAATTCACCGTCATTCATAACCAATCCGGTCAATCCCGAATTTTATAAATCGCCCGCCGTACTCGGACAAATCGCGGCAGTTATCGCATTGCTTTTAATTGTCGCCGCATTCAGGGTGGCTGTTACGGTCACAAATAAAAATTTCAAAGTCACGCCTACTTTTTACGGTCTTTGTTGCTTATCCTTAGCCTTTATACTGAACGGTCTTTTTTCACCTGAATACGACCCTATGAACCTCTTATACGGAGTGTTTCTGTCCTTCTTCTTTATAGGAATTTACACTATCTTAAAAGACAACCTCAAAGGCGGGGAAAAGCAGTTCGAAAATCTTGCTTACGCTTTTATCGCACTCAGTATATCACTCATAATCCAGCTTGTGGTAAAATATATAACCACCGAAGATATTATCGTAAACGGCGAAATAAGAAAATCCGCCCTCACTTTCGGCTGGGGAATCTGGAATACTATGGGCATGCTTTTAACCCTGTGTATTCCACCCGCTATTTATCTTGCAGGCAGATATAAACACGGTTATTTATTTTTTATTTACGGCATTATAATCACTGTTGCCGCGATATTTTCTATGAGCCGTCAGGCTATGGGCGGCGCCGCGCTTGTGTTTATAATAAGTACCGTCGTTCTGTTAATTTACGGCAAAAACAAACTTGCCAACGGAATAATAACAGGAATAGTCGCCGTTGCAATCATCATTTTATGCGCGGTATTCAGTCAAAAAATTCTCCTGCTTTTCAATTCGGTATTTTCCACGCTTTCCGGAGGAAACGGAAGATTTACGCTTTGGAAAGACGCCTGGAACAATTTCCTGTCAGCCCCTCTTTTCGGCACCGGTTTCTTTTCAAACGTCGGCGCACCCGACTTTGACGGATTGAATATCATACCCGAAATGTACCATAACACGTTTATGCAACTTTTCGGTTCGTGCGGCATTTTAGGATTTATTGCTTACTGCGTTCACAGGGTGCAAACGGTTAAAACCTTTATCGCCAACATAAATGCAGAGCGCATATATATAGCGGTTATAATTTTAGGACTGCTTGCCATGAATCTTGTGGACAATCATCTTTTCTATTTTTTACCGACTATGATATATTCAAGTTTAATAGCGCTCCTCGAAAAGACGAAAACGCGCGAAATGCCCGTACTTTTAAAAAACGAAAAGCCGGCAAGCGTACAGCAAATTTAAAGTTATCCCCCTGATATCATTTAAGTAATAAAAAATCGAACCTGTTTATAATAAGTTTCAAAACAAGCGGCGCAGCAAAAATGCTGCGCCGCCTGTTTTACACCGGTTTCCGTCGCCGTTAACGCAAAAAACATTTCACGGATTTGTAAAAATAATTTAAAAAACCAAAAAACCGGGTTTATTTATACTTAGTAACAATAAAAATTAAACGCTATTCCCCAAAAAATATTCGCGTGCAAGTTCCTTACCGCCCTGTGCCTTTATCGTTCCGTCCGCGATAAGTATTGCCCTATCGCACAAAGCTTCGGCGCAACGCATATCGTGAGTAATCGTTACCATAGTGTTTCCGCTTCTGTCGTGCAGTTCGTTAAGTATTTTTACAAGTTCGCACAAGCCTTTGTAGTCCTGTCCCACCGTCGGCTCGTCCAACAACAATACTTCAGGATTGCCCGCGGCAACGGCGGCGATAGACACCCTGCGTTTTTGCCCCTCGCTTAAAGACTGCGGGTGACGCTTTCTTAAATGCTCCAAGCCGAAAAGTTTTATCATTTCTTCGGCGTAGTTTTTGCTTAATGCATTAAAAGCAATTTCCTGCTCGACGGTAGGCATAAAAAGTTGGTAGTTTGGATTTTGGTAAACCACCCCGACGCTCTTAAACCATTTCTTTCCGCGATAGCGTTTACCGAACTTCGGATTCAGTGTCTGTTCGATATTTCCATTCGTCGGCTTATACAGCCTTGCGAGTAACCGCATAAGCGTAGTCTTGCCGCAACCGTTCTCTCCAAGCAATAAGAGCCGTTCCCCCTCATATATATTGAAGTTTACGTCTTTTAATATCTCTTTTTTCTTTACCAAGAACGCAACGTGATTAACTGAAAATAACGTCTTGCCAATATCGCGGCTGTCTGAATTGTCCTCTATCATAACCGTCTGCGAAATCAAGTATTCCTGCTTGTTCCCTACCTTTGTTACGACTCCTGCACGGATATTCCATACCGTGTCCACAAACGGCAAAATCATATCGAGCCTGTGTTCGACTACTAAAACGGCGTACCCTGCCCTTGCCAATTGCCGCAAGGTATCCATTAAAAGATTTGCGCTCTCAACGTCGAGATTCGCAAGCGGCTCATCCAGAATAAGTATCCTTTGTCCCGCAGCAAGCGTGGACGCCGTAATCAGCCTTTGCTTTTGACCGCCCGACAGCGTTCGTGTTTGCGCCGTTTTGTCAAGTCCCATAATCGCGCAAACTCTGTCTATTTGCTCGCCGATTTTTTTTGCGGATATTGCAAAGTTTTCACAGCCGAAAGCAATTTCATCGTCTACTAATTTATGAATTATCTGGCTGTCCGCGTTCTGCAAAACCACGCCCGCTTTACGGCACGTTTGCGCCAACTTCTGCCCTATAATAGACTTACCGTCAACAAGCACTTCGCCCGTAATGTCGCCCTTTACAATATTCGGTATAATGCCCGACACAATCGAAAGCAACGTGCTTTTACCCTCGCCCGACAGTCCGGACAATAGCGCAACTTCGCCGTAATCAACATAAAAGTCCACATCCGATAAAACCTTATCGGTAAAACCGCTATATGAAAAACTTACATTCTTTAATTCGATTGCTTTCATAACACCACCGCCAAAACAATGCCTGCAACCAGACCGAAAATATACACAACGTCCATATAATTTACCGCTTCCCTTTTGTAGACCGTGTACTTCGATTTACCGAGCGTGAAGCCGCGCGTTTCGATAGACAGCGCAAGCGTGTCGGATATATCGACGAGCCGTGTTACAAGCGGAATAAGAAATGCGCGGTAAAAGATTTTATGATTTAAGATACTGCCTGCACCGCGCGTTCTCATCGCTTCGCGGACACGCTTTATTTCCGCTCTTAGCACCGGAATAAACGACATTGTTATCAGCATACCGAGCGTTATTCCACGCGGCGTATGTAACTGCGATAAATTTCTCGTCATAGCAACCGCTTGTATGCTCGTACTCGGTATGATAGCCAAAAAAACCGCCCCAAAGCGATTAGCCATTGCTAACGCGCCGTCAAAATTTTTTCCACTCGAAAAGAAAGCGATAAGCGCGAATGCGCCGCCGAACACGATAAAAAGCGGCAACACCTTTAACGCCTGTTTATAGCAACCGAAAAGTATTACCCAAACAAACGCGCCGAGCAAAAAATACGAACACACAACCGTCCGCGCCATAACAAGACCGAACACCATTATAATCAGCGCCGACGCAATCGCTATAAGCGGATATAGATTTCTTTTGTTTCTGAAAAACGCCATTACTTCAACTTTCCTGCTTTTTTTAATTCACGCGCAATGACCATACCTATGACCGAGCCGATAAAGCATACCGCAAGCACGGCAAAAGATATTCCCACGATAAGACCTGTGTTGCCGCCGCCGATAAACATAGACACCGCCGCCTTTTCTTCTCCGCTTACCGTGTAGAATACGTTATAATACATATACAACAGCGGCAGAGTGAGCGGCAAATACAGCGTTCCGGCAAATACGCACGCCCAATCGCTACGATACCCTCTGAATATCAAAAGCGTAAGTAGTTCGGCGACAAGTGCGCACGCTATTAAAAGCACCATAGGCGGGAACATAAACACAAGGAATATCGAAATAAACATCGACTGCAATAAAAGCGCGAACGGCTTTTTCACTTTCATCATACCGATTACGGGGAACAGCGAAAACTGAATACCCAAACCGAGTTGTATGATGCCGAACAACGGCACGTTTACAAGTAAAGGCATTATCGCGCCCGTAACAAGCGTACAGCACGTTATGATTGCAAGGAACACAATGTCCTTTATCATATACTTTTGAAAGATTTTCCGCTTACCTTTTCCACTCTCTCCGTGCTTTTCGGCTTCATCCGCTATGCGCTGTTCTTCTTCACTCAAACGCACAAGTTCGAGTATTGCTTTTTCTCTCGGCGTCATACTTTGACCTCTTGCATTTGTCCGTTTTCCACTTTGTAAATCCTGTCCGCTATCGCCATTGTAGACTCACGGTGTGAAACGAGTATAATGCTCTTTTTGCTCTTTTGTTCTTTTAATGCCTTTAAGATAATACCCTCGTTGATACTGTCCACATTGCTTGTCGGCTCATCTAAAAGGATTAGTTCGCTACCTTTCAAAAACGCTCTCGCAAGTCCTATGCGCTGTTTTTCGCCCGCCGAAAGATTATCGCCGAGCGTGCCCACTTGCGTTTTGTAACCGTTGGGCAAGGTCATAATAAAGTCGTGAACGGAAGCCAATCGGCACGCCGCTTCGAGTTCGCCCTGCGTGGCATTCGGCTTTGCAATGCGCAAGTTGTCCTCTATCGTTTCATCAAACAGGTACGTCGTTTGACTTACCATTGTTACGTTGTCTAAAAGGTTTTCAGAGTTCACTTTGTCAACGTCTATTCCGTTGTAAGCAATCTCTCCGCCATTCTTCTGCCAAAAACGAAGCAACAGTTTTAAGAACGTAGATTTACCGCAACCGCTCTCGCCTACAATCCCTATAATCTCGCCCTTTTCGGCGTGCATTTTAATATCTTGCAAAACTTCCGTCTGCCCGTCGTAACTAAACGATAAGCCGGAAACGTTCAAGTTTTCGTATTCGATATTCTCTCCATTCTTAACTTCCGTTACGGCAGGCTTTTCGGCAAGCAAATTCAGCACTCTATCGCCGCTAGCAAAAGTTTGGGTAAGGTTGCTCGGCAATGCCGATATTGCAATAACGGGACCGAACGAGCCGAACACCGCCACAACGCCGATTATCATTTTACCGATTGAGAGCATATCGAAATGCACAAGCACGATGCCGACGATAAGCGTCGCTATTATGAACAGCGATACCGTAAGTTCGGTTGCCGCCGCCGCACGCGTAGAGTTATGCTTCATTTTCTTTGTTTCTTTGAGTAACAGTTCACTGCGGCGGTTTACTTCTTTTTCGCGTTCCGCTCCCGCGTTGTTCAACACGATGTCTTTAACGCCCTTTATGCTGTCGAGGAAGTACGCATTGAAAGACGCAAATTCGGCACGGTATTTAACGCCGCTCTCTTTAAGACTTGACGAAGAAATCATAGGCACTACAATTCCTATCATCAGATACGCAACAATCGCTACAAGCGCAAGATACCAAGACGATACAAAACCGACAAACAGGAACACCGCCGTAGATACCAATACCGCTATTGCAATCGGCGAAATGGTATGCGCGTAGAACACTTCGAGCGTTTCTATGTCGGAAGTTATCATAGCAATGATACTGCCCTTTTGCTTGCTTTCGAGTTTGGCAGGGGCAAGCGCGCGAAGTGCGCCGAATATCTTATCGCGCAAAACCGCCAAAAGTTGGAACGCTATAAAATGGTTGGAATATTGCTCAAAATATCTCAATAGCCCCCTTAATATGCCGCAACCAACGGCTAATCCTATGATTAAACCGTAAGACAGCGCAATCGCTTCACCGAGCGCTTTCGCAACGCCTACCGCGCCAAACACAGTAACGCCCATAGCGCAAATAAAACCGATACTGCCGTTTATAACGGCTAAAATCATTATGTAAGCGAGAGAGCCGAGCAAGAGTATGAGGCTTGCCATAATCTTCGCACCGCTTCTGCGTAAATTTTGTTTACTCATAATGCGTAGCCCTCCTCTAACTGCTTCTGCGTGGTAAACAACTTTTCATAGCCGTGTTTATCACTCATCAGAACGGTATGCGCTCCGCTTTCCTTCACTTCGCCGTTTTCCATAAAGTAGATATTATCGGCGGGTACTACGTTCGCCAAGCGATGTGAAATTACGATTACGCTCTTATTCTGCGACAGCGCCTTTATATTCCGCATAATGATTGCTTCGCTCTCCACGTCGATATTGCTTGTCGCTTCGTCGAACACGTAAATGTCTTTGTCGGCAACGAGATTTACGGCAAGCGCAAGCCTTTGTTTCTGACCGCCCGATATGTTGTTCGCGTCCTCTGTAATAACCTTATCCAGCCCGCCATTTTCTTTTATGAATTCCGCAAGATTGACCGATTCGAGCGCGGCATAGATTTGTTCGTCCGTCGCCGCTTTGTTTGCAAGCAAAAAGTTTTCGCGTACCGTTTGGTTGAAAATATATGTGTTGTAACTAACCGCCGCAAGATGCGAATAGTAACTCTCGCGCGATAGTCTTTCGAGCGGAACGTCGCCTACGGTTATGTTGCCGCTCTTCGGTCTGAACGCACCTACAAGCATATTGACTACGGTTGATTTACCGCAACCGCTCTCGCCGACGATTGCCGTCATTCCCTTTTCGGGGAACGTCATAAACACGTTTTTAAGCACGTCGCGCTCTCCGTCGTAAGAGAACGTAACGCCTTTGAGTTCAATCGTTTTTCCGCACACTTCTTCCGTCCCCCATTCGGGATCGGGCGTGTTCAGAAGCGATATAATTTTCTTTCCTGCGCTTGCACCGTTCATCGCAACGTGAAACGCCGAGCCGAACGCACGAAGCGGTAAGAAAAATTCAACCGCCACAAGACACAAGAACAGCGCATATATGGGACTGAGTCCCCAAAACGCCGCACCGCAGATTGCAAGCGCAATTCCCGCGCCTGCGCCGCCGTATGCGACCAGGTCCATTATCGTCGTACTTGCAAGTTGCATTACGAGAACTTTCATTGTGATTTTTCTGAACTCCTCCGCGCTCTCGTTCATCTTGCCGTGCTGCGCTTTATCCGCTTTGAATATCTTTAATTCCTTGAGTCCCTGTACGCTGTCAAGGAATTTATCGCCCATAGACGTGTACTTGCCCCAATACTTTGCGAATATCTTTTTTGCATACTTCGATACCGCGATAATGGACACGGGGATAAGCGGTACGCAAACAAGCAAAACAAGCGCGGTGCGCCAATCTATCCATACGCAAATAATAAAAAGAATTATAGGCGCAAGAAGCGCGAAAAAGAACTGCGGCAAGTAACTCGAATAATACAAATCAAGTTGCTCCACGCCCTCCATACTCACTTGCGTAAGTCCTGCCATACTCATACCGTCGGTCGAGCGCACGCCGAGTTTTACTATTTTATTGTAGGTACGTTCGCGCAAATCCTTTTTTACTTTCCCGCCCAAAACGTCTTTAATGTCGCCCGTAAGTCTAGTCATTGTATAACGAACTGCAATACCTGTTACGGCGCAAATCGCGGGATATAAATAAATTATCGGCTCGGCTTTCGTTATTGCAAGATAAACCGCCCAACAAATGCTTGCCGTTATACCAACGTTTGCGACGAGTCCCAACACCTGCAAGGCAACGGCAATAAATATGTACTTTTTATTTTTGCCTATCAGTTTGAATAACTCTTTGTCTATCAAGGCTTTGTTCTCCTTTTTTCAGTTGTTTTTTGTATTTAATCATCTGCAAAACGTGCGAAACTGCAAATATAGGATGTGTAAAAAGCATACGCGGTCCGGAATACTTCATAACTGCTTTAATTCTTTCACGCATTTCGGGTTTGTAACAGTGTATTTTGCAAAACGAACAAAACTTCTTATTAACCTTAAACGGACACTTTGAAAGCCTGAACAACGCGTATTCGGCAAGTTCATTGCACTCTGCGCAAATCTCTTTGCCTTTCGTTTTATGCTTGCCGCGGCAGTATTTTTTTATCATTACGGGGATAAGTTTCTTTTCCTTTTCCCACGCCTTTAATTCGTTTTTCATTTTCAATCAATAATTAGCTTAAACTAACCGCACCGTAAAAAAATTTCGCTGGCTACATCCCGCGGTAAGCTGTTGCTAACCCGCAAACAAAAAAATGCGGAGCCAATTTCTTACTCCGCAGAACATAATAAACCAAAGTTAATTTTTTGTCAAGCAAATATTAGCCTTACCTAACTGTTTTTAACGAACTTTTTCAAAATCTCGAAAAGTTCGGGAGTTATAACGTGTTCTATTCTGCAAGCGTTTTCTTCCGCCAATGCCCTGTCCGCACCGGTCATTTCAAGCAACTTAGTTATAACTATATGGCGCTCGTAAATACCTTCCGCTTTTTGCTTTCCCGCTTCGGTAAACTGCAATTCTCCGCCGTTGCCTATGCTTATATAGCCCTTTTGAATCAGCAAATTTACGCCGCGCGAAACCGAAGGTTTTGAATAGCCCAGTTCTTCCGCCACGTTTATCGCGTGCACGTTTGCGCTTTTTTGTTTTAAAAGCAGTATCGTTTCAAGATACATTTCTTCCGATTCCTGGTATTTAACCATATTCACCCCATTGCATTACCTAATGCTTAAGTTAATTATATATAATTTACTTGCATTTGTAAAGTTTTGGAATGATTTCATTTTTATTTTTATAGATTGAATCAGACGGAACGTGCCCTCTGACCGACGATAACGGATAAATCACCGAATTTCTTCCCACAACCGTACCGGGATTCAGCACACAATTGCATCCTATTTCCGCAAAATCACCAAGCAGCGCGCCGAACTTTTTAAGTCCCGTAAACAACTTAACCCCGTCATATACCGCAATCACCTCGTTTCCTAGCGATTTTACGTTTGATATAACCGCTCCCGCGCCAAGGTGCGCCTTATATCCCAGAATACTGTCGCCGATATAATTATAATGCGGCGCTTTTACCCCGTCGAATAAAATGGAATTCTTAATTTCGGTGGAATTGCCTATCACACAATTTTCGCCGATTATTGCGTTTCCTCTTATAAACGCACAATGCCTGACCTCTGTTTCGGCGCCTATTATGCAAGGTGCGCCGATAAACGCCGTTAAAGCCGCTTTCGCCGTCTTATGTATGTAAACGCCGGGTGAAACTTCGGCATATTCCGCACCCAATCGCTTTTTAATCAATAAAATCAACTCCGCAATATCCGGCAAAACTTCCCAAGGATAGCGGTGCTTATTTAAATATTCCGCCGCAACAGTATGTTCACAATCAAACAAATCAAAACTTTCAAGCATACTTTAAAATATTTTCGTCTGCCGCACATTATGCCGGTTCCCTTAACTTGACAACACGGCAAGTTTAATTTAAACTGTTGATTATGTTAAAAATAGAGGAAAACGTAAAAAATCTTTTAAAAGAAATTCCGCAAACAAATCCTTTCGGCGAAAAAGTAACTTTAGTTGCGGCGGTAAAGTTACAATCACCGAACGACATTAACCGCGCCATATCCGCGGGTATAAAGGATATCGGCGACAACCATGTGCAGGAATTCCGCGACAAATTTACCGAAATCACGCCGAACGTAAGGCGCCACTTTATAGGACGCTTACAGACGAACAAAATCAAATATCTGCTCGGTAAAGTGGATTTATATCATTCCGTAGACAGGCTTAATCTTGCTTTGGAACTTTCAAAAAGGAGCGCCGCGGCGGAAACCGTTTCCGAAATTTTAATTCAAATTAACGCGGGCAACGAAGAAACTAAGGGCGGCTTTTCTGTAAAAGAAACGCTTGAAGCCTACGAAAAAATCAAAGCGCTCCCCGCATTAAAAATTTCCGGACTTATGGCAATGCTTCCGTATACGGAAGATTACGCGCTCTTAACCGCCCTTGCCGCACAAATGCGTGAAAAATACGACTTGTTGCGCCGTCAGGATGAAAACATCAAACACCTTTCTATGGGCATGAGCGGCGACTGGAAGATATGTATACAAGCCGGCAGCAATATGATAAGGCTGGGCACGGCAATCTTCGGCACCCGTAATTATCCGCAAAAATAACAGATTTAAACACTAAAAAAGCGCTACCTCTTCGGTAACGCTTAATTTTTTAAAATCTATTTTTTATCGTTTCTGCCCAAAGCCGCGGTCAGTTGAGTCAACAAATCACCGCCTCCGTTCAAGTTAATGTTGCCTACCTTTTCACAGATACGCTCAATGTATTCCAGTTCCTTCAATTTATAAAGCGTCTTATTCTCGTCCATCAAATGCGCCGTATTCAGAAGCGAGCGCGTGGAGGCCACCTCCTCTCGCCTTGTTATAACGTTCGCCTGCGCGCGCTTTTCTGCAACCAGCACAGTGTTCATAATATCGCGTATCTCTCCCGGAAGGATAATGTCCTTAACCGCCGCTTCGTCGATTTCCAAAAACAACTCCTTGCCCTTAGCTTTAACACGGTCTTTAAGGTAAGCGGACATTTCGCTTTTACCAGCGAGAATTTCGTCAAGACGGCGTTCACCCACGTAATCGCGCAATGCAAGCTGTACGGCGGTGTGAAGCTGAGCCCTGTAATCGTCCGTCTGCGTTTTTACTTTCACAAAATCCGTAATTTTATACGAGCATACGCAATTCACACGCAACGCAACCTTGTCTGAAGTTAAAATTTCCTGCCCCACGATATCCTGCTGTTGCAGGCATGTTTCAACTGTTTCCGCCTCCACCTTGACGGTACCCTTTACAAAATAATACGTACCCGCGTCAAGGAGTTTAACGAATTTCTTATCATAGTACAAAAGTCCTTTTTGCTTTTCAGATACTTCTATCTTGCACACGTAAGGCGAAAACAACGGATTGGAATAGAGATAGGCGGGAAAATCCGCGGGAAATTCGGGGTCGGATAAATTTACACGCACAAACGTATGCTCGCGGTTCTCCGTCCAGAAAAAGTGTCTGCCCGCCGTAAGTTTGCCTACGTAATTGCCGTTGACGAAATGAAGAGTAAGTTCGCCGCTCTTCGCCTCGGCGTCAACCGTCTGCGCGCAAAAAGCGGGGTCGCGCAAAAATATCCGCGTATCTTTATCGGGAAAGTTGATTTCATCGTCGCCGACTTCTGCAACGCTTATTTCTTTGCCGCCGAATATACCGTACTTGCCCGCGCCGAGCATTTTTACAAAAACTCCGTTTTTAAACAAAAAACCCTTGTAACCGTCGTTTACAATAACTTTCATATAATTCTCCATATAACTCGCCGCAAAACGCGCCGGAAATTTCGTAACGTCCTTATAAAAACGGTGCGGTCTTCGATTGAGCGAAAGCGCGGAATAAGCGGAAATTTCGGCTTAAACTTTGCTTGCGCGGTATCCTCTCCGAACAAGGCGCCGTTTTTATTGCGGCGCAAATTCTTTGGCAAAGCCGCAGTTTTTACGCGCACGGACGCATTTTTGTGATTAAGAACAAATCCCATATTTGCCGCAGCCGAAGCTGCAAAATTTTGTAAGATTTTCAGTCTTGCGCCTTAACCACTTGGCTACCGAAGTTACCTTCGGGCGGGATTCGAACCCGCGTAAAAAATCGTTGTCCGTCCAACAACTTTTCGGGCTGTTTTTCCGTAGAGGGCGCCCACCCCGCAAGCTACCGGTATACGCAAAAGGAACTCCCCGCGTACCGCGGCAAAAAATATGCCCGCCTTATCGGTGAAACTTAGCTTTTTTATTATAGCGCACATCAATTCAAAATGTCAACACCGTAAAACAAAAAAGCGCTACCTGTTCGGTAACGCTTAATTTCAAAAATTTTTAAATTATTCCGCTTTAAAGGGAAGCAGAGCCGCTATTCTCGCGCGCTTGATTGCCTTGGAAAGTTCTCTCTGGTGCTTTGCGCAAGTACCGCTCATACGTCTGGGCACCATCTTGCCGCCTTCGGTCACGAATTTCTTAAGGCGTGCAACGTCCTTATAGTCGATAATCTCAACCTTTTCCTGACAGAAAACGCAAACCTTTTTGCGGGGAACTCTTTTATACGGCTTTTTAGCAGCGGGGGCTGTAGTCTTATTTTCTTCCATAATTATTATCTCCTTAAAATTAGAAGGGAATATCGCTGTCGTCGTCAAACGGCTGAAGCTGAGGCTTTTTAGAACCGCCCTGTGAGGGCGCGGGTTCATAGTCGTCGCCGCCGTTATTGCCTCTCGGCGTCAAGAACTCTACGTCCTGAGCGATTATGTCTATACCGGTGCGCTTTATACCCTGCGAATCCTCGTAGTTTCTGAGTTCTATCGAACCGGAAACCGCAACTTTGTTGCCCTTTCTCGAATAGCGTGCAACCGTTTCACCCAAACCGCGCCATGCGGTGCAGTTATAAAAGTCGGTTGCCTCGCCGCCCGCGCTCCTGCGGTTTACCGCAATTGCAAAACGGCAAATTTTAATTCCGCCCGAAGTTTCGGTGAGTTCGGGGTCGCGCGTTAAATTCCCTATTAAAAATACTTTGTTCATTTTTCTACCTTTGTCTTTACTGTTTTACCGTAATTACTCTTCTGAGGACTTCGGAAGAAAGACCTGCAACTCTGTCAAGTTCTTTAACAACCGCACCTTCCGCATCGAAAGTCATTAAAACGTATTCGCCGTCCGTCTTATAATTGATGGGGTAAGCAAGCTTTTTAACGCCCCACTTGTCAACGGATACGATACTGCCGCCCGCAGACGTAATAACGTCTCCGAACTTCTTCGCGATAGCCTCTTTCGCCTCGTCGGCGGCAGCGGCATCGAGAATGTAAATCATTTCGTATGTTTTCATAATTTTCACCTCCCGGACTTAATCGGCACGCCACTTACGGCGTGCAAGGTTTTTACTATAAGAGATTACACTTTTTTTTTAAACTTGTCAACCTTTTTAAAGCGTCGTAAAATTTAATTTTTACTTTTAAACACGGCGTAAGCTTCAGGGTTAAGCGCCGCCAAATAAACCTTTTGCGCCCGCATTAAAAGTTTTTCCTCGTCGTTTTCCACAAGGTTAATAGCGCAATCTCCCAAAAGCCGGTTTAAAACGTTGCCTATCCCCTCCGCGGGAAAACCCGCCGCAAGCAGCTTATCCCCCCTGATATGCAGCGTTTTAAGCGTAAACGGCACGCCTTCGTCTTTCATCTTTTCGTAAATACGTTTTAATTTAACAACGGACGGCGCGCACCCAAAATCATCGCGGCAGGCGGAATAATCTGCTTGCTTAAGCATTAAAATTTTATCGAAAAGCCCGTAATTTTCCAAAATAAACTTACGCACCTTGTTTTCCTTGGCGTCGCAACGGAAGTCGTACATATGCAGTTCAACAAGCTTTACCGTTTCTTCTATCAGCTTTTTGGGTGCTTTAAGCCGCTTTAAAATTTCTTCGGCGATTCTCGCCCCCTCGTCCTCGTGCCCGATGTAATTCGAATTGGTTTTAAAACAAAAAGGCTTGCCCGCGTCGTGCAAAAGCGCGGCAAATCTTATTTCACCGTCTGCGTAACCGGCGCACCGCAGCGAATGCTCCAAAACGTCGTATTTGTGAAATTTTTTGTTCTGAACCATTCCCTCGCCAAGAGTCAACTCTGGCAAAATGTAATTTAAAACGCCCGTTCTTTGCAATATTTTAAGTCCGGTATACTGCCCCGCGCCCACGCCGTATTTTTCATCCGCGTGCAAAATTCCGCAAAGTTCCGCAAAAATTCTTTCAGCGGAAATGTCTTTTATCAGCGGAGCATTGACCTTCGCCCCTTCAAGACACTCGGCCGTAGGCAAAAAACCCGTCTGCGCGGCGATTCTGGCAAGCCGCATAAGCCGCAAACCGTCCTCGCCGAACACCTTACCGGCGGGCGCTACGGTAGTCATCCGCCTATTATTGATATCTTCAACCCCGCCCAACGGGTCCACTATCTTTTCGCCGGTCAAATCGTAATATACCGCATTGCATTTAAAGTCCCGTCTCCGCGCGTCAAGCACAATGTCGTTTGTAAAATACGTGTTGGTCGGCACGTGTTCCCCGCGGATATATTCGTCCGAACGGAAACATGTGTATTCAAATTCTTCCCCGCCGCAGGTCAGCTTTACGGTGCCCGTATTCTTATAAACGGCTTCCGCCTTGAACCCGGCATCTTCCGCAATCCGCGCAAAAGTTTCCGCGTCTAAAGGCGCGCAGATATCGGTGTCGGGCTTTTCCGTGTATAAATCTGCAAGGTAATCGCGCACCCTGCCGCCCACAACATATAAATGTTCGGGCAATTTTCGTGCCAAATCAATTAAATTTTGCGAAAACAGTTCTTTCATCGTAAATTGATTATATCAAATTTTTAAAATTATTGCAATTTTAATTAATTATTGTTATAATTATCTAAAGAGAATATACAGGTCTGATAAACGCCAAAGAAAAAGTGAGATATAAACGTGTATTACCTTATTGCAAACGAACTCAATTTAAAAAGGAAAATCCACGCGCACAAGTTGGAGATTGTTAAAAAAGTATTCGAAACCGCCGGAAAAGATTACCAAATAGTTTTAACCCGCGGCAAAGGCGACGCTAAAAAATATGCGGAAGAAATAACTTCTGCCGGCGGCAGGCACACTCTCATAGCAATGGGAGGCGACGGCACCATACACGATTTAATTAACGGTTTCAACGATTTTGAAAACTGTTCTATGGGGCTTATTCCTCTCGGCACAGGCAACGACTTTGCAGAATGCGCACACATCCCCACCGACGTAAAAAAGGCGGCGGAACTTATAGTAAATTCCGAACCCCGCCCCATCGACTACATTCAGCTCGACAACGGTCTGCGTTCGATTAACATTGTGGGCACGGGCATAGACGTAGACGTTTTAAAGCGCACTTACAAGGGCAAGAGCAAAGGTCGTTCAAAATATCTTAAAGCGGCAATTGTCAGCCTTGCCAAATTCAAAAGCCACAACTTTACGGTACGTTACGACGGCACGGAAGAAAAGCACTACGGAATGCTTGCGGCGCTTTGCAACGGACGGCAGTTCGGCGGCGGCATGAAAATTGCGCCCGACGCCCTGTTAAACGACGGATATTTAGAGCTTTTCATAGTCGATTACATATCCAAATTCAAAGTTTTAATCGCCTTTTTAAAGCTTTTGACCGGCAAAGTCAAAAAGGTTAAAGAAGCAAAGACCATACGCGTAAAGTCCGCGGAATTTATCCCCGAAAAGGAAGAATTCACTATTGAAGCCGAAGGCGAACTTTACGACAGCAACTCTTTTAAAGCGCACATAGTCGCGGGGCAATTAAAATTTTATTTACCCGACAAAAAATGACCGAAAAGTATTTAAGACGAATTTTACAAAACTTAAAAACGGCGGTTATTGCGGTTGACAAGGATTTAAAAGTCACATTTTGCAACCGCGCATTCCGCACGCTCTTTACGGGCGGCGCACTCCGCGGAAATATCGGCGCGGTGACGGCGTGCGCAGGCAACAGCAAAAAATGCGGCGAATGCGCCGACTGCCGCGGATGCTCGCTTCTTTCCGCATTTGAGGACGCGTATTTGACGAATAATGAAGTCAGCCGCAGAATTTTTCAGCGCGTAACCTCCCCCGAAGGCGTGCGCGAGGTCGCCTATTCGTTAACGGTAACGCCTATAGGCGGCGGACAGTGTATGGGAACCGTAGACGACGCGTTCGAACTTGAAATCGCGCGCGAACTGCAAACGGCAAAAAACATTCAGCAGCGCCTCCTGCCTGCCGGCAAATGGGCGGGCGGCAAAAAATACGCTTATTTATATATCCCCTGCCGCGACATAGGCGGAGACTTACCCGACGTATATACCGTGGGCAACGAGGCTTGCGGAGTAGTTGCCGACGTTTCCGGCAAAGGCATTTCCGCGGGTATGTTAACAGCGTTTGTAAAGGCGGCTTACGACAAAACCGCCCCCGCGCCTTCGCGCGCAATTGCAAATTTAAGCGCAAAATTCCGCGAATTGAACCTTGACGAGCGCAACTACATAACGGTTGCCGCCGTAAAAATCGGCGAAAGGGAAATAACTTATTCTATGGCGGGGCACAACGTGCCGATTCTTTTAAAAACGCGGAGCGGTATTACAAGAATAATGTTAAACTCTCCGCCCGTCTCAAACTGGTTCGACAACCCCTCCTACTTCGACGACGTTATCCCTTACGAAAAGGGGGATATTCTGGTGCTTCTTACCGACGGCGTAACCGAATGCAGAAACGACCGAGGCGAAATGTTCGGTGCCGACGGCGCCATTAAAACGCTTTCCTATTCAAAAACTGCGGACGACTTTATTAAGAATTTAGAAATCAACTTAAAAACGTTCTGCAATAATTTAAACGACGATATAACCGCTATCGCATTTGATTTATAATCCGTTAAAACGGCTGAAAACACGTGATATATGCGGTTTAATTTTTAAAAAGGTAAAATATGCAGTCACTTTGCGAACTTTACAAAACGGGGCGCGGACCGTCCAGCTCGCACACTATGGGCCCCGAAAGAGCAATAAAAACCTTAAAGGAACGCTTCCCTAAAGCCGACCTTTTTAAAGTTACGCTCTACGGCTCGCTCGCGCTTACCGGCGAAGGGCACGGCACCGACACTGTGCTCAAAAAAACAGCTTCGCCTGCAAAATGCGAAGTATTGTGGGACGCGGTTTCCCCCTGCCCCGTCCACCCCAACACAATGGACGTGGAAATCTTCAGGGGCGGAGAAGTTTTGGATAAAAAGCGCGTTTACAGCGTGGGCGGCGGCTCAATAGTTTTCGACGGAGAAAAAAAGCCCTACGTCAAGAACGACGTCTATCCGCATAAAACCTACACCGAAATTTCAGATTATTGCAAGGCGCACAAGTTGCGTCTTTGGGAATACGTAAAAGAATTCGAGGGCGAAGGCGTTTTCGATTACCTTTTAACCGTTTGGGAGCGTATGAAGCTTACAATCCACAAGGGTTTGACAACTTCCGGCACTCTCCCCGGCGTTTTAGGCACAAAACGGCGCGCTCAAAAGCTTTATAACCAGCGCCACATAGACGAATCCGCACAAACGCGCGAAAACAGACTGGTCTGCTCGTACGCCTTTGCCACAAGCGAACAGAACGCATCGGGCGGAATTATAGTAACCGCGCCCACGTGCGGGGCGTGCAGCGTGGTCCCCTCCGTCTTGAAATATATGCAGGAAACGCGGGGTTTCTCCGACACGCAAATCGTCCGCGCTTTGGCGGCGGGAGGAATTATAGGAAATATAATTAAAACCAACGCCTCGATAAGCGGCGCCGAGTGCGGCTGTCAGGCGGAAATAGGCTCGGCATGCTCCATGGCGGCGGCGGCGCTTGCCGAGTTGTTCGAAATGGGCTTAAAACAAATTGAATACGCCGCGGAAGTTGCAATGGAACACCATTTGGGCTTAACTTGCGACCCCATTGCCGGATTGGTGCAAATTCCCTGCATAGAACGCAACGCCGTCGCCGCAATGCGCGCAATCAACGCAGTCTCACTTGCAAACTTTTTAACCGACACCCGCAAAATCACCTTCGACGTAATAGTTAAAACCATGTACAACACCGGCAAGGATTTACTTAACAGTTACCGTGAAACTTCTTCGGGCGGACTTGCAAAATTTTACGAACTGCCCCAAAAGAAGCCAACCAAACGCGATTAAAATCGTGATATAAGCGGGGTAACCGCTGAACCCATAAAAATTTTCAAGGTGCGGCACATGAAGTCAAAAGTTTATTTCTCACGCGAAATTACACCCGAAAAGACGGTTGAACTCTTCGACCTCTGTCAAAAACGTCTTAAAGGCAATGTTGCCGTCAAACTGCATTCCGGCGAAGTCGGAAACCAGAACTTTATAAGGCCCGACTTCTGGAAACCTATAATAGAACACGTCGGCGGAACTGTTACCGAATGCAACACCGCTTACGAAGGCGAGCGCAACACCACGGAAAAGCACCTTAAAACGCTTGAAAAACACGGTTGGAGCAAATACTTCAAGGTCGACCTTTTAGACGCCGAAGGTCCCGATTTGGTGCTCGACATACCCGACGGGGAAATCATAAAAAAGAATTATGCCGGCAAAAATCTTGCAAACTATCAGTCGCTTCTTGTCCTCTCACACTTCAAAGGACACCCGATGGGCGGCTACGGCGGCGCTTTAAAACAGCTTGCAATAGGAATCGCATCCTCTTACGGCAAAGCGTACATCCACGGAGCGGGCAACACGGAAAAAATCTGGACTTCCGACCACGACGAATTTTTAAAGTCTATGGCGGACGCAGCGTTATCCATCGTACGTTATTTCAAAGGCAATGCGGTTTATATAAACGTGATGAAAAACATGTCGGTTGACTGCGACTGCTGTGCGGTTGCCGAAAATCCCTGTATGAAAGATATAGGCATTTTAGCTTCTCTCGACCCCGTCGCAATCGATAAAGCGTGCCTCGATTTGGTCTACGCGGCAAAAGACGATGCGGGGCAAAAACATTTTCTCGAAAGAGTCGAAAGCCGCAACGGCATACTCACGGTAAACGCGGCGAAAAAACTCGGCGTCGGTTCCACAGAATACGAACTTATCGAAATTTAAATTAAAAAACACGGCAACCGCCGCAAATACAGGCAAAGCGCCGCGCAATTTTATTGCGCGGCGCTTTATTATTTATCGCTTTATTGTTTATAAATTAAATCTGGCTCCGTATTTTCTCCACGGCGGCGGCGCGGCCGTCAACGCCCAATTTAAGATAAATCGTGCTTATATAGTTCCGCGCGGTACCGTCCGACAGCTTAAGCGCGGTTGCAATCTGCCTGTTGGTAAACCCGTCGAAAAGCATCAACGCAATCTCCACTTCACGCTCCGAAAGATTAAACGACCTTCTCAGCTTATATTCCTTGTCCGAAGAAACCATCGCCGCGGCGTCCGTTATCTTTTTTGCTATCTTTGCAGGAAGTATCGTATCGCCGGCGTAAGCGTTTTTAACCGCGTCAATTAGCGCCGTCGAGCCTATATCTTTTAAAAGGTAGCCGCTCGCGCCGTTATTTATCGCGCTCAGAATATAATCGCTGTCGTCAAAAGTGGTCAAAATAATAATTTTAATCTTATCGTCCGTCTCTTTTATGCGTTTCGTCGCCACAACGCCGTTCATATTTGGCATACGTATATCCATAAGAACAACGTCGGGTTTAAGTTCCGCGCACTTTTCCACCGCCTGCGCACCGTCGAGCGCAATGCCGATGACCTTTATCGATTTACTCGTTTCAAGAACAGACTTTATTCCCTCAGCAAGAATCTGCTGGTCGTCCACCAAAAGTACTTTTATCATTCTTCCTCCTTATATACCGGCAAATAGATTTCCGTTTCGAATCCTTCTTCCGCCTCGCTTGCATAGCGGCAACCGCCGCCTAAAGCCTCGGCTCTTTCCCTTATACCCTTCAGCCCGTAACCTTCCTTAACTTCGCCGGCGACGCCGGAACCATTGTCCGAAACAAGCAGATTAATATTCTCTCCGGCCTGTTTCAGCTCTATATAAAACGCCGTCGCGTTGCCGTGCCTTATTCCGTTCGCCAGCAGCTCTTTAACCGTATTGCAAATATAGCGGTACTGCTCCACGCTCGTCTTCACTTCCGAAATATCATATCTTGCGCGTATCTGTGTTCCGTCTATAGTCTGCGCAATTATCTCCCCCAACTCTTCGCGAAGCGGTCTTATTTGCTGTCTTCCCGCCAGAAGATGTACGCTCTCCCTCAATTGTTCCAAAGCGTTTTTCGCCTGAATGTTGGCAGATATTATGCGGTTTTTCGCTTCCGCAGGGTTATCTTCGATAATAAGTTTCGCCGCTTCCGTCTGCATAATAACGGTTGTCAGCGAATGCCCCGCGTTGTCGTGAATATCCCTTGCAATACGGTTGCGTTCTTCAAACACTTTCGTAATAGTCAGTTGCTCGTGCGCGGCTTCCGCCTCCGCCTTTTTTTCGTCAGCAAGCTTAACCGCTTCCCTCAGTTCTCTGTTTGTGTTGTAAAACTTAATGAGAAACTGCACGATAATATAATCGAGTAAAATCGCCAGAAGTCCGAACAGCACGCCGCTCAGAATTTCAACAACGCTGTTATAAATATCAGCGCCCGCGTTCTGAATTACCCAACCCACGATAAACGAAACCACGAACAGAAAACAGCTTGTACCAAAAAGTACCGACCTGTCCCTGAACCTGTCCACCGACATATAACATCCCGTCAGGACAATGCAATAAAGCGCCGCAAGAAAGGAATTGCCCGTCAGCACGCATATCGTTAAAAGCAGTGCGGAGTCCAGCCCGTAAAACACCATCTTCGCCGCAAAGTTTTTAATTGCCAACTGGTTAACTCCCTCTAAAACGGCAAGCGTCGCGCAACATACGATAAGCGAAATAAATTCCAGCGGTTCATCGCCAATCAACGTATACGCCTGGGCGCAAACAACAATTTCCACCGCCAGCAATATTACTATCAGACTGATTTTTATATAATCGTTTACTTTTGACTTGTTTAACTTAAAAGACATTTCTCCGTCCGCGCAAATTTTAATATTTTGCTCTCATTTATTTTACCACAAATTAAAAAATGTGTATAATGATTTTACACGACAATTTTAAAGAAGGTTTAAAATGCAATACGAATTAACCGAAATTATTCAAAAAATCTCCGAAATCATAAAATTCGACTCCTCGCAGAGCACCCCCGAAAGCGGCGCGCCCTTCGGCAAAGGCGCAAGAGCTTCGCTTGATTACTTCTTAAACCTGGCAAAAAGTTTCGGTTTCGAAACGCACGATTACCGGGGTTATGCCGGCGAAGTTATCTTCGGCGAGGGAAAAGAATTTGCGGTTTTGGCGCACCTCGACGTAGTCCCCGCAGGCGGAGGCTGGACGCACGAGCCTTTCGGCGGCGAAATAGACTGCGAAAACAAAAAAATCTGGGGCAGAGGCGCAATGGACGACAAAGGACCTGCAATAATAGCCCTTTACGCATTGAAAGCGCTTAAAGAAAGCGGGTTCATCCCCAAAAGAAAGATAAAACTCATTGTAGGCTGCAACGAAGAAAACGGTTGGGAATGCATTGAATATTACAAAAAACACGCGCATATGCCCGAAGAGGGAATTTCCCCCGACGCCGACTTTCCCGTAATATTTGCCGAAAAGGGCATCTTGCAAATAAAGATAACCTATCCCGTTAAAGGCGATTTTTCTTCCCTTAAAGGCGGCGAAAGGGCAAATATGGTGTGCGGTTATTGCGAAATTCAACGCCCCGAAAATAAAGAAAAGCTTAAAACTTTCGGGGTGACGTTTAAAGACGGCAAAATAATTTCAAAAGGAAAATCCGCACACGGCTCCACCCCCGAACTCGGCAAAAACGCAATCGCACCGATTTTGCAATATCTCGGCTTAAACGAACTTTACAACTCCCTTTTCGTTGAATTTTTCGGCTTTAAGGACGTAAACGACACCAGAGACGATTCCGGCGTATTAACCTTTTCGCCGAACTTAATAAGCGGCGGCAAAGATTATATCGAAGTAATATTCGACGTCCGCTACCCCGTAACTTTCGACGCCGCAAAAATCACCGAAGGTATAAGCGCGCAAAACCTCCGCTATGAAATATTGCACGCGCAGTCCCCCCTGTACAACGACAAAAACAGTTTTCTCATAAAAACGCTCTGCAACGTTTATAACGAAGTAACCGGCAAAAACGCCGAACCCGTAGCGATAGGCGGCGGAACTTATGCCCGCGCGTTAAAATACGGCGCGGCGTTCGGTCCCGAAGAAGCCGGCGAAGAAAATACGATTCATCAGGCAAACGAGTATATAACTTTTGAAAAAATCGAAAAATGTTACAAAATTTATACTCTCGCCTTAAAACGTCTTACCGAATAAAATAAATCATCCCTGCAGTTTGCCGCCCGCGCATTAAAGCGCGGGCGGCTTTCTATAATTATCTTTTTGAATAAAAATACCTAATTAGATAAATATTATTTTCAAATATCTTTTAAGGTATCTAAATTACCTAATTAGAAATTTATGATAAAATTACAGCAAAAGATTATTATGTTTTTAGAAATTTTTAACGAGTTACTTTCCGAAAATGAACTTAATAAAAAACAGTTCGCCGAAAAAAGCGGCATACCTTATACAACTGTAATCGGCTGGACTAAATTAAACAGACTGCCCGATTATACCGCGCTGATTAAAATTGCCGATTATTTTCAATGCTCTCTCGATTATCTTACGGGCAGACGGAGCGATTACGACTCCGTTATTTTTGCGTCCAATGTTTCTTCGGCGGAACAGACTCTTATAAAAAATTTCCGCAAGCTCAATTCGGAAAATAAAGAACTGATAAAAAGTTTAACGGCTAATCTTGCCGGAAAGACCAAGGACGGTTAAGTTCGGCTATTGACAATCCCGCCGCTGATTATATAATGAAAATAACCTCTTTCTCATAAAAAAACGGTTAAAATTATTTTTTTGTACCGATTTAACACAAAAAAACGCCCGATTCGTTCCGAATCGGGGTTAGCTGGTGCGCCGTGAGGAGCTCGAATCCCCAGCCTTTGGTTCCGTAGACCAACGCTCTATCCAATTGAGCTAACAGCGCATTTAAAACTCTTTTAAGCTAACATATTATATAAAATATATTTTTCATTGTCAAACGATTTTTAATCAAAACTAAAAAAAGAGCGGGCTGCGCCATCGCACAACTCGCCTCCTTCCCGTTTAAAGAAGTAAAGGTTTTATCCTCAGATTGTAAAAAATGAGAAAGCCCACTGAATTAAGCCGCTGAGCCATCTTAAAAACGCCATGCCGTACACCTCCTTTTTTCTTTTAATTAAAAAAGAGCGGGCTACGCTACCACACGTAACTCGCCTTTCTTCTTGTTTTAAGAAGCCAGGGACATCCTCAAAGTGTAAAGAATGAGAACGCCAACTGAATAATATTGCTGAGCCACCTCAAAAATACCATCTCCGCCCTCCTTTTTTTGTTTTAATTATAGAAAAAGAGAGAGCGCCTTAAAATTACTTTTTATATACCAAAATAGTGATGAAATGTTAGAATTTATAGCATATTTAGTAAAATACAGTGCAATTTTTGCGTGCAATATGTATGTTTTTGCAAAAATAACGGCTTCCCGCCTTAAATATTGGGATTTATTTTTTATCCCTCTTTTTATCGCGTTTTCTTTTGCGCTTTATTTTGTAACACTACACGTAAAGCTTTTTGTTCCTCTTATCATTCTTATATTAACGGCACTCATATTTTTAATAAGGTTTAAACAACCGCTATCCGATACTGTTACATTATCTATGATATCCTTTGGAATTACTATTTTTTCAATGGTTATTACCACATTGGTATTAATTCCACTATTAGCTCCTATATATGTATTTGTTGATAATACTATTGCCGTACAAGCAGGCTATATAATACAAGGACTCGCACTTATTGTTTTAACAATAATAGCCTTTCAAACCAAGAGACTAAAAAACAGTCTTACGCCTACCGCTAACGATGAAGTTTACGAAAGACTTTTACTTGCAAGCGTTGTTTGCATTTTCAGCATGACGCTCTTTTACACCGTTGACAGTCAGGATTCCACTCTTAAAGTTATTGCAATTATCATAGTTTTCTGCGGATTGGTCCTCATTTCACAGTGGCGCAAAACGGTTACCGCCGGCTATTACAAAAAACTCGAACAACGCAATCTCAGCAGGCTCGAACTCATTTTGGAACAATACGAACGCAACCACGACGAACTCATAAAAAAGAACGCCGAACTTGCAAAAATAATTCACCGGGACAACAAACTTCTTCCCGCAATGCGGCTTGCCGTGAGTTCGCTCGCGCAAAAATATTCCGACGATAAAAGCATACAAATACTTTTAAACACGCTCGAAAACGTGTATGCCGAACGTACGCTCGCCATCGAAAATTACGGATTTAACAATTCCGGAAAGAACAAATCCGGCGTTTTATCCATCGACGCCGTTATGGATTACTTCCGTTTACGGGCGGCGAAAAACGACGTTAAGTTCGAATATGAATTTGACGCGGAAGCGTCTTTAGGACTTTTAAACATTTACGACGACCACACCCAGCTGAACACCATTTTGTGCGACCTGGCAGAAAACGCGCTTATTTCCTTACGCGGAAGAGAGGGAGGAAAAGTGTTTTTGCAGGTTAAATCCGAAAACGGCGCTCCCTGCATAAAGGTTTTTGACAACGGCGAAGACTTCAGCGAAAAAGTCCTGCGCAATATGGGCAGACGCAACGTAACCACTCACGCGCACGAAGGCGGCAGCGGAATAGGTCTTATGGCTCTTTTCGATTCGTTACGCGCCCGCCGCGGTTCGTTTTTCCTTGATGAAACTCCCGCAAACGGCTTTACGAAGTGCGTATGCATACGTTTCGACGAAAAAGACAGCTATTCCATAAAATCGGCGCGCCCGTGTGTAAAAAGAATTTGCGCCGAACGCGAAAACTTTACCCTTATTGACACGCAAATTTATGAAAAATAAAATAAAACGAAGTTGTTTCAAATAGCAATAAATTTCAGTTAAAAAGCCGCCCGCGGATTCTTCCGCGGGCGGCTAACCGTTTTATACGATACTTTTTTGTTTTAAATATTTCCTTTAACTTTCATCAGTCTTACAATAGCGGCGCGCTCATTTTCGTCAAGCTTATCTTTTATATACTTTATCGTCTCTTCAAGCTGTGGAATCATAACGTATTCCAGCGCGTTAACCCTGCGTTTGTTTCTCTCTATTTCATCTGCAAGTAGCCGCACGCTCTTTTCAACTTCGGCAAGTTTTACCATTTTCGGCAAAAGTTGCGCCGCTCTTTCAACCGAATAATCCGCCTCTCCCGTAATTTCGGTAAAAGCATACGGCAAGTTACCGTTACCGTTATCGCTCTCTAAGGTTATCTGCGGCACGTCCACGCCCATTATAGTGCCCGTTCCGCATTCCGCCTTTAACAAAACAGACGGCGCCGCAAAAGCCGCCTCCGCCTTATAAGCAGGCGTAACCGACCTCGCCGCCGCAAACAGCTTTAACGTCTGCGAAAGCTCCGTTTCCACCTCGTCGCGGAGCCTCTTGTTTTCCTTAATCAAAACGGAAAACCTGCGCACCATTTCGTCGGATTTGTCTTTCAACAGCTTATGTCCGCGCACAGCGGTTATCAATCGCGCCTTAAGCTTTTTCAGCTCCATACGCGTAGGATTCACGTTTAGCCTGCTCATTGCTTAGTCCTTATTTTCATTGTGCAAGTATTTATCAATATACGCCTGCCTTATGCGCTTAAGTTCGCTTTCGGGCAAAATCTTTAAAAGTTCCCAGCCCAAATCCAGCGTTTCTTCAACGTTTCTGTCCGACTCGAAGCCCTGGCTTACATAAACCTTTTCAAACTGCTCCGCAAACTTCGCAAACAGCTTGTCCGTATCGGAAAGCGCCGCCTCGCCTAAAATTGCAGAAAGCTCTTTGCACTCTTTGCCCCGCGCATATGCCGAAAACAACTGGTTCATCGTATCCGCGTGGTCCTCGCGCGTTTTGCCCTTGCCTATGCCCTTGTCTTTAAGGCGCGAAAGCGAAGGCAACACGTCTATGGGCGGGTTTATGCCCTTTTTATACAAATCGCGCGAAAGTATAATCTGCCCTTCGGTAATGTAACCCGTAAGGTCGGGAATGGGATGGGTTTTGTCGTCCTCGGGCATTGTTAAAATGGGAATTTGCGTAATCGAACCTTCGCTGCCGCGTATTCTCCCCGCCCTCTCGTACATTGTCGCAAGGTCTGTGTACAAGTAACCGGGATAACCGCGCCTGCCGGGCACTTCTCTTCTCGCCGCCGAAACTTCGCGCAGCGCCTCTGCGTAGTTGGTAATGTCCGTCATAATAACAAGCACGTGCATACCGCATTCAAACGCAAGATATTCCGCGCACGTCAGCGCCATACGCGGCGTCGCAATACGTTCTACCGCGGGGTCGTTTGCAAGGTTAGTAAACAAAACCGTCCTTTCTATAGCGCCCGTCTTCTTAAAGTCGTTTACAAAGTACTGCGATTCCTCAAACGTTATGCCTATTGCCGCAAACACAACGGCGAATTTACTGTCGCCCCCGCGCACTTTAGCCTGTCTTGCAATCTGCGCGGCAAGCTCGGCGTGCGGAAGTCCGCTCATGGAAAACACTGGTAATTTCTGCCCGCGCACAAGCGTATTAAGCCCGTCAATCGCGGATATTCCCGTCTGAATGAACTCGTCGGGGTAATTTCTCGCCGCGGGATTTATCGGTTCACCGTTTATATCAAGCAGCTGTTCGGGGATAACCGGCTCGCCGCCGTCGCGGGGATTTCCCATGCCGTCGAACACGCGCCCAAGCATATCTTTCGACACGGCAAGCTGTTGGCTGTGCCCCGTAAATCTCGCCTTAGAGGTCGAAATTTGCAGCCCCTGCGAGTTTTCAAACATCTGCACCACGGCTTTATCGCGGTTTATTTCCAAAACCTTGCCGCGGCGGATAGAACCGTCCGCGCAAACAATGTCTACAAGCTCGTTATACTTAACGCCCTCTACGCCGTCAACAATCATTAAGGGCCCGACAACTTCGCGTATGGTCTTATATTCCTTAAACATCTTCGCCGCCCCCTTGGGCAACAGCCTTGAGTTCGGCACGCATTGCCCCCAATATATCATCGAATTCCGCTATATTTTCCTCTGGAATATACTTCGCTCTGCCTATCTTTTCCTTACCCTTGCAGGAAAGCACCGCGTCTAAGTCGGCGTAAGCTTCAACCGCCTCGCGCGCGCCCTTGTCAAACTCGTAAATGAGCTTTAACATCATAAACTGTTTATGAATCGAAGTATAAGTATCCACCTCGTCAAAAGCGTTCTGGTGCAAGTAATCCTCCCTTATCATCTTCGCCGTTTCCATCGTCAGCCTGTCCTTGGAAGAAAGCGCGTCCATTCCAACAAGTCTGACAATTTCGTCAAGCGCCGCCTCTTCCTGCAACGCCGTCATAATAAACTGCCTGTAACGGTAAAAGTCCGCACCCGCCTTTTCATCAAACCACTCCTTGAGTTTGTCGGCGTAAAGCGAATAGCTTATAAGCCAGTCAATAGCGGGGAAATGCCGCTTGTATGCAAGCGAAGCCGAAAGCCCCCAAAAGACTTTAACTATTCTCAAAGTCGCCTGCGAAACCGGCTCGCTCAAATCTCCTCCGGGAGGCGAAACCGCGCCTATCGCAGTAACCGACCCTGTGCGCTCTTCAGAACCCAAAACGTTTACAATTCCCGCACGCTCGTAAAATTCCGCAAGCCGCGAAGCGAGATAAGCGGGGTACCCCTCGTCGCCGGGCATCTCTTCAAGCCTACCGCTCATTTCGCGCAGAGCTTCCGCCCAGCGCGACGTCGAATCCGCCATTATCGCCACGTTATATCCCATATCGCGGAAATATTCAGCAATCGTTATGCCCGTGTATATGCTTGCCTCGCGCGCCGCAACGGGCATATCGGAAGTGTTTGCAATCAACACCGTTCTTTTCATAATCGGTTCGCCCGTTTTCGGGTCTTTAAGCGCGGGGAACTCGTTTAAAACGTCCGTCATCTCGTTTCCGCGTTCACCGCAACCTACGTAAACTATTATGTCCGCGTCCGCCCACTTTGCAAGCTGGTGCTGAACAACGGTTTTTCCACTCCCGAAGGGTCCGGGCACCGCCGCCACGCCGCCGCGCGCTATCGGGAAGAGCGTGTCCACCACTCTCTGCCCCGTAATCATAGGGCTGTCGGGCGCAAGTTTTTGCTTATAGGGTCTGCCTATTCGCACAGGCCATTTTCTGAGCATACTCACTGGCTTTTTACCTGAAGCCGTCTTTATTACGGCAATAGTATCCTCTATGGTAAAATCGCCCTCCGCAATCTTTTCAACCGTGCCGTTCACGCCGTTGGGCGCCATTATACGGTGCTCGATTATTTCCGTTTCCTGCACCGTACCCAGTATATCCCCCTCGCGCACGCTGTCACCGACCTTCGCCGTGGGCACGAAATGCCACTTTTTATCTCTGTCGAGGTTGTTAACCTTAACCCCGCGTGAAATTCTCGAACCCGACTTAAAAAACAGAGTTGTAAGCGGACGCTGAATCCCGTCGAAAATGCCCTGAATAAGTCCGGGTGCAAGCTCTACCGACAAAGGCTCGCCGGTTGAAACAACCTCTTCGCCTGGTCCGAGCCCCGAAGTCTCTTCATAAACCTGAATAGAAGCCTTGTCGCCGCGAAGCTCGATAATTTCGCCTATAAGCCCCAAATCCGAAACGCGCACAACGTCGTACATTTTAGAGTCCGCCATGCCCTCGGCAATAATCATAGGACCCGAAACTTTAACTGTCTTTCCCATATAAAAATCCTCAATTGAACAAAATGTCCACGCCCAAAGCGCGTTCCATCGCGCTCTTTAAAAGTTCGGCGCCGTAGCCCGAAGAACCGTCCTTCGAAGGCACGCTAAGCACCACGGGATAGGGCGCCTCGTCAAATCTCTTCAAAAATTCGGCAAGCGGACGCGCAAGTTCTTCGGTAATAAAAATAACCGCGTAATCCTTTGCTATTCTTCTCAAAACAGCGCGCGCTTTGGCGTCGTTTTCAGCGGCAAACGTGTCCAGTCCCGCCGCCTTAAAAACGGTTATGCTGTCGCCGTCGCCCACAATAGCCATTTTACCCGTCATATATTTCTCCCTTCACAAAAATTTCCGGTTAGTACGCGCCGCGCAGTCTCTTTCTGATTCCGCGCTCGTCAATACCGGCCAAAAGTCCGCCCGTTAAAATGCGCACGTTTGCATTTTCCGCTTTACGTCTGAAAACGTAATATAAAAACGGTTGCGAGCGCTTCAGTTCATACTTCTTTTTTGCAAGAAAGTCAAGCTCGAACCCGTCCGCAAACCTCTCTGCGTCCGTCATTGGCCGCCCCGCATTTTTGTCGGCAAGGCACAACTTTAAAAAGTCGGCATAATCAGTTTTATCCAACGCATGCGCAGTTTTTTCGCCGTCGCCGTCAAACAGAGATTTAAGCGTTTCCACCCCAAGTTTACCGCCTTGAATGTAAAACACTTCGGCATAATCGGGGGTCTGCGCACGCAAAAACGTCAAAATGTTAACCATATCCGCCCGCGCCGTCAAAAGTTTTTTCAAAACGCCGAACTTCCCGCAAACTTTAAAAAGCCTGTTAAACATCGCCGAATCGAAAACGCGCCCTATCTCCGCGCCGGAAACCTTTTTCTCGCTCTCTTCGTCCTCGTAAAGTCCTTCGGCGGTTTCAAACGCGCTTTTCAATTCCGGACAAAATGCGGAATAATCCTTGTCTTTAACCGCGCCTTCCAGCTCGCCGTAAGTTAAAAGCCCCTCGGGCGCAAGCATATCCCCCGCGCTCCTTCCAAGCTTTTCCGCCTTAAAAACCGCCTTTGCATTGTGAAAGTCGTAAGGCGTTAAAAAATACTCCCTGTCCGCGTTGGTCGGCGCATATTCCCGCACGAACGCGCAAATATCCCGCTCGTCAGCGGCTAAAAGCTTTTCGGTTTCAAAAACCGTTTCCGCCTCCGCTCCGTGTCCGAAACCGCTTTCTTTAAGTACGCGAAAAGCCTCTTCCGCAGTCCCCTCCGAAAGTTTCAAAAGTCTCGCGCCCAAAAGCGCGGTTTCCTTTACGGCAATTACGCCGTTTGTAAATAAAACGTCCTTTGACATATCACTTAAAAAGTCTTTTAGCTATTTCCGCCTGATGCGCTTCCCTGTCGAGTGCAAGCAGCGCACCATAAGATAAATCCTTGTCCGATTTTTCGCCGCGCAGTATAAACCCGCCGTCTATGTTTGCGCCCTTCAAGGCAATTTTCAGTTTCTTTTCGGCAACGACGGAAAGCTTTGCAACGTCCTGCGCAAACTTATAATTTTCCGCGAACACAATTTCGTCGCCCTCTTCGGCGTAAGCGTTCAACAGTCTTTCGGCAACCGCAACGCTCTCTCGCCTGCCCAAAGCAATCAGTTTTTCAAGGGCGCCGGCGTAAACGGCGTCGATAACCCGTCTTTTTTCGGCAAGTAAAATTTTAGCGGAATCCAGACGCGCTGTAGCCGCCTTACCGTCGTCAATGCTCTTAATCTTGATTTTCAGCTCCGCCTCGGTGCCCTTTTTATTTCTTTCGGCACGCGTCTCGGCGTCCGCCACAACTTCGCCAGCTTTTTCGCGGGCTTCCGAAATCATATCTTCCGCGCTCTTTTCCGCGTCGGAAATAATCCTTTCAACTATATTTTCTACGCCCATATCAAGCTACCAAAGGCACTACCATTATGGAAATAACAAGACCGAGAATTGCATAAAGCTCTATCATCGCGGGGAACATCGCAAGCTTAATGCCAAGCGAATCCTGTTTGCCCGCCGCATATATGCAGTTTACCGCCGCTTTGCCCTGCAAAACGCCAGACATAAGACCGGATACCGCCATGGGAAGGCACGCACCGAGCACGCCCCAGCCCTGAGCAAGAGTCATGGCCGTATCAACCGAACCCGAAGCAACTATGCCTATAATAAAGCCGTAAAGTCCCTGCGTTGCGGGGAGGAGCACCAAAAGCACGACCTTACCGAACTTTTTGGGATTTTCGCCCAAAACGCCCGCCGCCGCGCTGCCCGTTTTGTAAAGACCGATTGCCGAACCGATACCGCACATAATAACGCAGAGCGCAATTCCGATAACCGCAACCACAAAGCCGGCGTAGCCCGTTTCTTTAACGGCTTCGGTTACGGGATTATCCACAGCCGTATCCAAAAGTGTTTGTAACATAAAAACCTCCAAAGATTGTTAATTATTTAATCCGCTTGATATCTGCGGAACTTTGCAATTTTATATATTTATGATTTGAACCGAGCGGAGCAAAAAGCTCGCCCTCGCCCTCGTAAAATCTGCCGAAGAACTCAACGTATTGCAGTCTTGCATCGTGAATATAAGCGCCCAAAAGCCCTATGGCAAGGTTGAATACGTGCCCGACCACAAAAATAAATACGCCGAGAATAATGAGCAACGGATTACCGCTCACCAAAAATCCAACCGTAGTGGCGTTACCGATAACCGTGTATTCGGCGATAATTTCCGCTATTACCGCGCCCGAAAGCATAAGCCCGTAAAGTCTTGCATAGCTGAGTACGTCCGAAACGTAGTTAATAATGCCGTAAGCCGCGCCGAACCCTTTGGTAATTTTACCGAAAAACTTTTCCTTTCTGCCCGCCGTAAGCATCGCCACAAGCAAGCTTGCTCCTGCCATTCCCCCGCCTATATACGTGAGTAACGGCATTTTCGCCTGCTCAACAAAACCCGCAACGGCTACACCGACGCCTATCGAAAACACAGCCCAGACAAGCCCTTCAAAGATGCCGTCCCAAAAATGTCCCCTGCGCATATGTTGAATTGCCTTACACACATAACCCGCCATAAGGTGGACTATGCCAAGCTCCATGGCAATTATTAAAACCGCGGGAATACTTATTCCCATAACGCTCCAGGTGTCGTCCTTCGCGTCGGGCATAAGCGGCGCAATAACTTCCAATCCGAACATCGAGCCGAACAATACGCCCCACAATATGGCAAAGAAACCGCCTATTCCGAATACCGCCGCCATTCGCTTAAGCCCGCCGTCGTCCTTGCGTTTCAGGAAATAAATCAGCCCGCCGCCCAAAACCATTAAAATGCCGTAGCCGATATCACCCATTATAAAACCTAAAAACAGGCTGTAAAAGAACGACAGCACCCCGTTGGGGTCAAACTCGCGAGAGTTTACGGGCGAATACATATTTGTAATCGTTTCAAAGTTCGAAACGATTTTATTGTTTTTATAAAGCGTAGGCGGCATTTCGTCGTCGGCAGGCTCGTTGAACTCGTAATATACCGCGCCGGACGCGCTTTCAATCGCGTCTTTAACTATTTCAACCGCCTCTTCCGGCACGTAGGCCTCCAAAAGGAAAGTAACTTCTGTCGCCCTCATCTTTTCGGCAAGCTCGGCTTTTTCAAGCTCGAAAGCCAGCCTGTCGCAATAAATTTTCAAATCTCGTATTTCGGGTTTTAAAGCATAAAGCGCTTCGTCCGCTTCATTCAAAGCCGAATTAAGCGCGCCCTGTTCCGCAAGCAAATCCTCATAAATTTTCAAGCCCGTCCGCGTATCTCCAGCAAACGGCGACCGCACAAATCCGAACTCCTGCAAAAGTCCTTCGTCGGCTGCGGTTCTATGGAAAACTATTCCCAACAGCACGTTCTCTTCATCGCGCGCCATTTCCTTAAAATCCCAAAGCTCTTTTTCGGATAGCCTTTTTTCAAGCTCGCCGGCAAGCGCCAAAGGCGCCGTGCCCAGTCTTGCCCGCGCGTTAACCGTATCGCAAATTTCGTCAAGCGGAATTTCCACGTCTTTTAAAATTTCCGCCGAGGCAAGCGTCTTTTTCAGTTTCGAAAGCGCGCTTGACATCTTGCTCTTTTCGGTGTGCAAGGTTTCTACTTTTTCGATAACCCCGTCCGCCGTTTCCTTCAGTCCGAGCGCCGAGTTGAACTCAGTATAAGAAATTTCAAAGCCGTCTTTAAGCGCTCCGCCCTTAATTTTCCTGTCCGCCTCGTAACCGCTCACGTCCGCGCCGAGCTGCTCCAACGCGGCTTCCGCTCTTAAAAGATAAGCGCGCAAATCCTCACAGTTCACAACCAACGGAACGGAAAATTCGTCCTCTTTTTGCAGCTTAACCTCGGTAGCCCCCGTTCTTTGCAGGGCGTTTAAAATTTCGTCCCTGTCATAAGCCATCGCCGCGAGGTTGAGCTTTTTCATATTAGCCGTTGCCACTCGAAATCCTCCCGACGATATCGTTCACCTCTTTTCCGGTGTTTTTAATCACGCCGTCGGCGTAAGCCTTCGCGTCCGCCTCAGCTTTTTTAATTTTATTATCGTAATCGTTTTGCGCGTTCTTTACAGCTTTTAAAAGACTTTGTTCCTTAAAAAGTTTCAACCGCTCTTCCGAAGCCTTTAAAATTTCCGCAGCCCTCTTTTCCGCCGCCGCAGAAATCTCCGCACACTCGTTCTGCGCCGCAGTTTTAATTTCCGCAGCCCTCTTTTCGGCTTCTTTTATACTTTTTAAAACAACTTCCATAAAACGTTACCTTTTAAAATAATTGACAATAACCGCTTTCTTTATTATACATACCAAATTTTAGCATTTTTTGCAGAATTTTGCAAGTACTAATCTAAATTTGCGAATTTAATTTAAGTGAAATTTCAGTGAACCCCTTTTCACAATCGCATTCCGCCCGCGCACCCGTATTTCCGGAATTTTCCACCCGCCCCGCGGCGCGTTAACCTAAAGTAGTTCCCCACAGGGCAAACACGCCGCCCAAAACGTTACAAATTTACAAAAGAATGTAAATTTATGCATAATTTTGAATATTAATAAATTACATAGCAAAAGCATTTGTGTTTAATTATTCATAGTGCTATATTAATAGCATCACCATAAAAGAGGTCAAAAAATATGAAAAAATTCTTAATTGCGGCAGTTTCCGCACTCACAATCGCTGCAACCGCGCTTTCCCTTTCCGCCTGCGGCTCCACCGCAAAAAAGCTTAAAGTATTAAACGTAACGCTTACGGGCGAACAATACGGCTATTGCGTAAACAAGTCCGACACGACTATACTGACCGAAGTTAACGGCCTTATCGGCAAACTTTGCGGCAACGGCGCATACGACCCCGAAAACACTTCGGCTTTTTCGGCAGAAGGCATACAGTACGATTTTGACGGCGACGGCACAAGCGAAACCGTAACGTTTAAAACCATTTACGACGCAGTAACTAACGACACGGCAAGCGACATAGGCGAGGTTCCCTCCTCCGTCCCCGCGGGAAAAACTGCAAACGATTGCCTTATCGTTGCAACAAACGCCGAATTCGAGCCTTTCGAATATAAAAACGGCAGTAAGTATGCGGGAATAGATATGTGGATTGCAAAAATTCTTGCCGACACATTAAACAAAACGCTCGTTATCAAGGATATGGAATTCGACGTAGTAATAACCGATGTTGAAAGCGGAGCTTCGCATATAGGTATGGCAGGGCTCACCATTAACCACGGCCGCGAACAACTCGTAACTTTCTCCAAAGGATATTTTCTTACCACTCAAAGCATTGCAGTTGCCGAAGACGAAACTGCTTTCGATAACTGCACCACCGAAGCGCAGGTCCGCGCGGTTATAGAATCTATGGGCAACGTCGACGCAGGCGCGGCTTCCGGCCAGACCGGTTATTTCTACATCAAGGGCAGCACCGATTTCGAATTTGCGGGCTTTGCAAACGTAAACGCAAAAGACTACGATTCCATAGGCCTTGCCGCACAAAATCTTTCAAACGGCAAACTCAAATTCGTAGTTGGCGACAAGGACCCCCTCACTTCCGCCGTTAACGAAATAAACTCGCACATACTCGTTGAAGGTTAATTTTTTATGAGCAAGTGGGATGTATTCTACGAACAACTCATAACGCAGGGAGGATATAAAGACGTCCTCCTCGGGTTAAGAAATACACTGGTGATAGCAGTCTGCGGACTGCTTATCGGCATTTTTATAGGAACCGTAATCGCGTGCGTTCAGGTAGCCGGCAAGCGCAACAAAATTGCAAAAGGCTTTTCAATTGCCGGCACAGTCTACACCGCGGTTTTCCGCGGAACGCCCATCATCGTTCAGCTTTTAATATTCCATTACATACTGTTTCAAAACATAAACATAGACGGACTCTTAGAAGCAATTATCGTTTTCGGCTTAAACAGCGGAGCGTACGTCGCCGAAATTATGCGCGGCGGCATTGAATCGGTCGACGCCGGACAGCTTGAAGCCGGCAGAACGCTCGGAATGTCATATATAACCGCAATGATTAAGATTGTTTTTCCGCAAGCAATAAAAAACGTTATTCCCACTCTCGGCAACGAACTTATCGCGCTTACGAAAGACACCTCGGTTGCGGGCTACGTCGCCACTATGGACCTTACCCGCGCTTTCAGATTAATCGCCAGCGCAAAATACGAATATATGGTCCCGTATCTTATGCTTGCTCTTTGCTACTTCATAATTATCCTTATTATGACTGTCGTTATCCGCCTGATTGAAAGGAGGTTGAAAAAGAGTGAAAAACGCTAAGAAAAAGACGGCAAAGCACAACCGCAACAAAAACGAAAAATTTTTTAAAACCGAAACCACGCCCGCCGAACCCTTCGACCCGAACGCGCTTATCGAGGTCCAGCACCTCACAAAAAAATACGGAGCGTTAACTGTATTCGAGGACGTTTCCGCCAAGATATCCACTGGCGAAAAAATTGCTATAATAGGTCCGTCCGGAAGCGGAAAAAGCACCTTTTTACGGTGTTTGAACGTTTTGGAAGACCCCACCGACGGACACGTATTTTTCAAAGGCAACAATCTTTGCAACCTTAAAGTGGACATAAATATTCAGCGGCGCAAAATGGGAATGGTGTTCCAGAGTTTCAACCTGTTCAACAATATGAACGTTTTGAAAAACATAACTCTTGCGCCCGTACACGTAGGACTGCAGGACCTGCACAAAATCAGGCGCAAAAATTTATTTATAAAGCTCAAAAATCTTTTCAGAAAGAAGGATAAGCAGGAACTTATCAAAATCGAAAAATCGGCAAAAGAAATCAGGTCCGAAGCCAAGGCAAACGCAATTCGCCTTTTGGAAAGAATAGGGCTTGCCGACAAAGCCAACGTTTACCCCTCCACTCTTTCGGGCGGACAGCGCCAGCGAATTGCAATCGTCAGAGCGCTCGCAATGAACCCTGAGGTAATGCTTTTCGACGAGCCGACTTCCGCGCTAGACCCCGAAATGGTCGGCGAAGTTCTCTCCCTCATTAAAGAACTTGCAAACGAAGGTATGACAATGGTTATAGTAACCCACGAAATGGGCTTCGCCCGCGAAGTTGCAACCCGCGTAATGTTTATGGCGGACGGCAAAATTGCCGAAGAAGGCACGCCCGAACAGATTTTCGGCAACCCGCAAAACGACAGGTTAAAAGATTTTTTAAGCAAGGTGCTTTAATTAAAAATTCAAGCTCCCGCGGAACATGTCCGCGGGAGCTTTTTATGATATTTTCATTACCTGCAAACTTCTAAACGCGCAAAAGCGCCGTATATATGCGGGGCAATCACATCAGCGGCGAAAACACCCTTAAAATGCCCGCAGCCATCCGCGGGAACAGTTTGTTGCGCGTCGAGTTCTCTCCGGTTATCTCAGAACAAACTTTAAACACGTTTTCAAAGTCGCGCAAAACGTCGCATAAAACTCCGTTATCGTTAGTATAAATTCCGTTTTCAAACTGATTGTAATAGCTTCTTAAATCGATATTCACCGAACTCACGGAAACACAGTTTTCCGAAAAAACCACTTTGGAATGCACAAACGTATGCCGCATTTTAAACACGCGCACTCCGCTTTGAAGCAGTCTTTCCGCGCTGTCCACACTCACGCGGTAAACGTAAGCTTTATCTGGCACTTCCGGCAAAACTATCCGCACGTCCACGCCCGAAAGCGCCTTTTGGGCAAGCAAGGCGGCGGTATCCTCGTCCGGTATAAAATAGGGAGTCATAATATACAGCTTTTCGCGCGCCCCCGCCATTATGTTTGAATAAACGCCCTTGCAGACAAAACTTTCATAATCCTTTCCGTCCGCATATGGCACTGCCACAGCGCCCTCGCGCACGTTTTCAAACGCCGTAACATACTTGTTATAATCTTCCGACTTTTTGGAAACGAACTCCCACTGCCTTAAAAACATAAGCGTAAAGCCGCTTGCCGCGCCGCCGCTCGCCTTTATGCCCGAATCCTTCCAATAACCGTGCATACGCTTTTCGTTAATATACTCGTCCGCAAGGTTACACCCGCCGGTATATGCCGTTTTCCCGTCGATTACTATTATTTTTCTGTGGTCGCGCACGTTCAGCGCAAACGTAAATCTGGGCACTATGCGGTTAAATCTGAAAAGCTTCACGCCGGCTTTTCTCAGCTTTTTCTGCATTTTAAAAGAAAGCGTTCCGTGACTGCCCATACCGTCGCAGATAATCCGCACGTCCACGCCTTCCTTAACCTTTTTCGATAAAACGTCGAAAAACCTGTTCAAAAGTACGCCGTCCGCAATTATAAAAAATTCAATAAAAATAAATTTTTCCGCTTTTTCGAGCTCATCCAGAACGTCGTCGAACATCGACGCGCCCGAAGCAAAATATTTTAGCGCCGAACCGCAATATGCAGGAAATCTTCCCGCATTCCAAAGATACTCCGCGTCGCGCCTTACCTGACTGCAAACGTGCGTCAATTCAACATATCCGCAGGTTAACCCCTCCGTTCTTTTAAAAATTTTATTATACCGTCTCTTTGCCCAGCCGAAAAAAATACGTTCGCTTGACATTAAATAAGCTATGTACCCAAAGCTGTTAAACAGCAACAAAAACAATACCCAAACGGTTTTCGTGTGCCCGGGCTTCGAAGTCGAAAGCACGTGAATGCAACATATAAAACTGAATATAAACGCAACAAGCTGATAAATGCGGAAATAACTTATCACACCGAGGTAAAAGAGCAATATAAGCGCCGTCTGCAATAAAATAAAAATCCCTATTGCAAAGGTTCTCCAAACGCCCAGATTTCTGCCTTCGGTACGTATTTTTACAACCTTGCCGCCTTTAGGCGAATGCGCTTTTGTTTCTCTGCGGCGCGCGGAAATTTTTTTATCTATCATCGCCGTCCTCCGAAGCAGCAACCGCCGCGTCCGCAAAGCTACCTCCGCACTCTCTCAAAACGCATATATCACCTATCGCAGCCGCCTCTTTTAAAACAGCCTCAATCTCCGCCCTGGCATGCAAAAGTTTCGTTTTCCGTCTCTTATTCTCGCCGAAAAAAACTTTTAAGGTAACCGTAACCGCAAGCAAAAACATATTCGCCGAACATGTCAAAAAAATTATTCCGGCAGTATAAATTACAGGGTTGTCCAAAAGATACATAAGGCACAACCCCAAGGCAACCAGCGCAAGGGTTACAAACCCCGTAATTATTCCGGTAGCGGCAGTCAACGGCATAGCGCGCGATTCAAGCCTTCCCTCGTCGTTCAGCGCCGACTCCAAATAAACCTGCAAAAGCTGCAACTTGTCTTTGTTTTCTATCCTGTGCGGACGCCTGTAAACAAGGTGTACCCTGCCTCGGTAAACCGAATCGTCTCTGCTGTCAACGCATTCCCAGCCGAGCGCACGGTAACACTCCTCCAGTTCGTCAAGCTTATTCAGTTTTACCGTTACGAACAGTCTGTCGTAATTTCTGTAATCCGTTTCCACACGAACTCCGCGTTCATCATAAGTTTTTTATTTCAAAACTATTATATCAACCCTTTCAACCCCTGTCAAACGTCTCGCTTTTAATAACCGATTCGTCGTCCGCAACCGCTTGCGGCAGTTTACCGAAGTAATAATATTTTTTTCTGCAAACAAAAATGCAGGTTACCGTAACCGCCAGCGCCAAAATTTCGGCAAAGCACGTCGCCGACCAAACGCCGTCCAGTCCCATAAAAATAGGACAGACCATAACCGCGGCAATCTGAAATACGAGCGTGCGTAAAAAAGAAATTACAGCCGAAACAAGCCCGTTGTTCAAAGCGGTAAAGAGCGACGACCCGAACACAGAAAATCCGGTAATCATAAACGCAACCGAATAAATCCTGAATCCCCTTAAAGTCATCTCGAAAAGCTCTCCGTCAAACCCGAAAAGCATAATTATCGGGCTTGCCAGAGCTTCCGAAAGCCCCGTCATCAACAGTCCCGAAACCGCCATTATAATCAAGCTCTTTTTAAACAGATTTCTCAGCTCTTCGTTGTTTTTTGCGCCGAAATTAAACGCAATGAGCGGCGCGCATCCAACCGCGTACCCCATAAAAATGGAAAAGAAAATCATCATCACGTAGCCGATTGCGCCGTAAGCCGCCACTCCGTCGTCGCCGACAAGCTTTGAAACCTGATAATTATAAAGTATAATCACCACCGCCGACGATACGTTAGACAAAAATTCCGACGACCCGTTTGTGCACGATTTCAACAGCTCCTTAAAATGAATTCTCGTCTTGCCGAGTTTTAAAAGCGAATTGTTTCTGCGCAAAAAGTATACAAGCGGAAACACCCCGCCGAACACCTGCCCCGCAACGGTTGCCGCCGCCGCGCCCGCAAGCCCCCACTTAAAGCCCGCAACAAACACCGCGTCAAGAATAATGTTTATGCCGCCCGCAACCGCGGTTACAATAAGCCCCAGTCTCGGCTTTTCCGCCGTCACGAAAAAGCTTTGAAAAATGTTCTGCAAAATAAAAAAGGGTTGCGCCGACAAAAGCACTCTTCCGTAAAGCACGCAATAGTCGTAAATTACTCCCTCCGCTCCGAAAAGCTTTGCAATTTCGGGCACTGCAAACTGCCCCGCCAAGGCAATCACAACGCCAATGCCCGCCGTTACGTAAACGAGCATCGAAAAATACTCGTTCGCCTTTTCCTTATCGCCCTCGCCCAAGGTTTTCGAAACGAGCGCGCTGCCGCCCGCGCCCAACATAAAACCTATCGAGCCGAACACCATAAAAACGGGGAAAATATAATTAATCGCCGCAACCGCGTCCGAACCCACGAAGTTTGAAACGAACAGCCCGTCGACAACGGAATACACGCTTAAAAACGTCATCATAATAATTGACGGCGCAACGAATTTCAATAATTTTTTATAAGTAAAATGTTCCGAAAGCCCGATACGCATAATAGTTCCCTTCTATAAAAAAAGCCGTCCGAGAAAAACTTCTCGGGCGCACCCGACGTCTTTTCAACCGTACCGCTGCGGCGGCAGGTTCTCCGACGACGTTCATATTTCAAATATATAATATGAGATATTATTTTTATTGTCAACCCAAAAACAAGGCAAGTTGACAGATTTTAAACAACATTATATAATATGTCCGGAAGTAACGCAAATGAAAAAGATAATAAAAGAAAAAACGTTTGACGAAGAGCGCGCACTGTACGCGCTTAACAACGCAGAAGTAACCGCCTGCACGTTCGCAGGCCCCGCCGACGGCGAAAGCGCGCTTAAAGAGTGCAAAAACTTAACCGTAAAAAACTGCGGGTTTTCACTAAGGTACCCCCTCTGGCACGCAAAAGACTTTTCGGTTGAAAACTGCGGAATGGACGGCAAAACCCGCGCCGCGCTATGGTACTGCAAAAACGGCAAAATTTCCCACAGCAGGCTCCACGGCATAAAAGCTCTGAGGGAATGCAGGGATATAAACCTTTCAGACTGTTCAATAATCTCCCCCGAGTTCGGCTGGCGTTGCAAAGGCGTAAACCTCGATATATGCACCGTCGAAAGCGAATATTTTATGTTTGAAAGCCGGAATCTTAACCTGAACAAAGTGCGGTTTACCGGCAAATATTCCTTTCAATACGTAAAGAATATGACTGTAGCCGACTGCGACTTCGCCACTAAGGACGCGTTCTGGCATTCCGAAAACGTAACCGTTAAAAATTCCGTATTAAAAGGCGAATATCTGGGATGGTATTCAAAAAACTTAACGCTCGTAAACTGCGTAATATGCGGCACCCAACCGCTCTGCTACTGCAAAAATTTAACTTTGGTAAACTGCCGTATGGAAGGCTGCGACCTATCGTTTGAATACAGCGAAGTCAACGCGGATATTAAAGGCGATATCCTTTCCGTAAAAAACCCCTTAAGCGGCAGAATACTCGCCGACGGCTACGGAGAAATAATTTTTGCCGGCAGCGTAAAAAACTGCCGCGCCGAAGTTCTCTCCCGCTCAAAAAAATTGACGGCATAATTCTGCGTTATCAGGCGTAATATATATCGTGAGTTTCCGAAAATTGTGGATAACTCCCTTTAAATACCGCAAAAATCCGGATATCCGCACGTTTATCCACAAAAAGTTGTCCACAAAATTAATGTGCATTGTTGTTTTATATTCATAAATGAATAAAGATTTCCACATTTTATCAACATTGGCACAGTTTTTAACTCATTTTCACCGTTTTCCGACAAAATTTGTCATTCGGTTTATAAAAGTTATCCACATTGCATAAATCTGCATATATAACCAGCGCGGCGGCAACCTTAAAGGTTGCCGCCGCGCTTTAATTAAAATTTAAATTACTGTTTTTCCACCTTTTTTCCGTAAATTGCCGAAAGGTCGTTGGCAAACTTCTGCATATTCCCGCACGATTTCAACGCAACTCCGTCCTCATATTCGGCAAGCTTTTTAATTTGCTCGCGCGAAAGCTTCTGGGGCACGTCGATTTCAACCGTTACGTAAAGATTACCCGTGCCGTTCACCGTCTTAACGCCCTTGCCGCGGAGAGTAAATCTCGTTCCCGAAGGCGTACCCTCGGGTATGTTCAGTTCCAGAGTATCGTCCACTGCGGGGACCTGAATTTTTCCTCCGGTGACCGCAGTCTTATAAGATATGGGCACGGTAACGTACAAATCCCTGTCCTCGCGCCTTAGCATCTTGTGCGGTTCTATGCGGAAATAAACGTACAAATCGCCGCTCTCGCCGCCGTTACCCGCCGCCTGACCGAAACCGCGCTTTCTTAACGAACTGTCCTTATCCACGCCTGCGGGAATGTTCACGCTGAACTTCGTTTCCTTTCTTACGTAACCTTTCCCCTTGCAGTCGTTACATCTTTCAAGTATCTTTTTGCCCGTGCCGCCGCAATCGGGGCAAGCCCCCACCTGAATCGTTCTGCCGAATATGGTGTCCTGCTGAAACTTCACCCTGCCGCTGCCGCCGCAACGCGAACACTTCTGAAAGGCGGTTCCGCCCTTCGCGCCCGTGCCCGAACAGGAAGGACAAGGCTCGTTGCGCATATAGCTAACCGTCTTGGTGCAGCCCTTTATGGCGTCCAAAAACGATAGATTAATAGTCTGTTCTATGTCCGCCCCGCGCGCCGTCTGTCTCTGTCCGCCGCCGAAACCGCCGCCCGTGAACATATTGAAAATGTCCTCAAAGCCGCCCATTCCGCCGCCGCCGAATCCGCCGAAACCGCCGCCGAAAGGATTGCCGCCGCCGCTCATTCCGGGGTGTTCAAGCTCAAAGTCGTACTGTTTTCTCTTATTTTCGTCGGATAAAACTTCGTTCGCCTCGTTTATTTCCTTAAACTTCTCCGCCGCCGCGGTGTCGCCGGGGTGAAAGTCGGGGTGATATTGCTTCGCAAGCTTTCTGTAAGCCGACTTAATTTCGTCCGCCGTCGCCGTTTTGGAAACCCCCAAAACGTCGTAATAATTCTTTTTCTCTGCCATAATTGCCCTTGTAATATGTTTGAAATACCGTTAAAGAGGGTGCTTTAAAGCGCCCTCTTTATTGTATACTGTTTTAATAAAATCAGTGCTGGTTAAATTCCGTGTCGTCGGGATTGCCGCCGTTATTCGGGTTGCCGCCCTGCGTCTGCTGATAAATCTTGGCAATCACGGGCTGAATGTCCTTGGTCAGCGTTTCGGTTGCCGCCTTAATTCTGTCGTTGTCGCCCGATTCAAGCTCAACCTTCGCCTTCGCAACCGCGTCCTCAACCGTCTTCTTGTCGTCGTCCGAAAGTTTATCGCCCGCCTCTTTCACGGTCTTTTCAAGGCTGTCTATCATACTTTCGAGGTTGTTTTTGTTGTCAACCGCTTCCTTGCGCTTTTTGTCCTCTTCGGCGTATTTCTCCGCGTCCTTAACAGCCTTGTCGATGTCGTCCTCCGAAAGGTTGGTAGATGCGGTAATCGTTATATTCGTGCTCTTGCCGGTTCCCAAATCCTTTGCCGTTACGTTTACGATACCGTTCGCGTCAACGTCAAACGTAACCTCAATCTGGGGCACGCCGCGGGGTGCGGGGGGAATATCCGTAAGCATAAATTTACCGAGCGACTTATTGTCGTGCGCAAACTTTCTTTCGCCCTGCAAAACGTTTATTTCAACTCCGGGCTGATTGTCCGCCGCAGTAGAGAACACCTGGCTCTTTTTTACGGGAATAGTAGTATTTCTTTCAATAAGCGGAGTCGATACGCCGCCTAACGTTTCTATGCCCAAAGTAAGGGGCATAACGTCCAATAAAAGCACGTCTTTAACTTCGCCCGACAAAACGCCGCCCTGAATGGCCGCGCCTATCGCAACGCACTCGTCGGGGTTGATGCCCTTGAAAGGCTCCTTGCCCGTAACCTGTTTAACTTTATCGAACACCGCGGGAATACGCGTCGAACCGCCCACGAATATTACCTTCGAAATATCCCCGTAAGAAAGTCCCGCGTCCTGCATAGCTTTTCTCATAGGCTCTAACGTGCGCTCTACAAGCCCGCTGGTCAGATTATCGAATTTCTGTCTGGATAAATCTATATCCAAATGCTGGGGCGCGCCGTCAACAACGGTTATGAAAGGCAGGTTGATGTTCGTAGAGGTCATTCCCGAAAGCTCTATCTTCGCCTTCTCCGCAGCGTCTTTAAGTCTCTGCATTGCCTGCTTATCCTTCGAAAGGTCAACGCCCGTGTCCTTCTTAAAGGTCTCTACAAGATAATCCATAATCTTGTTGTCAAAGTCGTCGCCGCCGAGGTGCGTATCGCCGTTTGTCGCCAGAACTTCGAAAACGCCGTCGCCGATTTCCAGAATCGAAACGTCGAAAGTGCCGCCGCCGAGGTCGTAAATCATAACCTTCTGACTGCCTTCCTGCTTATCAAGGCCGTAAGAAAGCGCCGCCGCCGTGGGCTCGTTTATAATTCTCAAAACGTTCAGACCCGCAATTTTGCCCGCGTCCTTTGTCGCCTGACGTTGCGAATCGTTAAAGTATGCGGGGCAGGTTATAACCGCGTCCGTCACCTTTGCGCCCAGATAGCTCTCCGCGTCCGCTTTGAGTTTCGAAAGAATCATCGCGGAAATTTCCTGCGGCGAATAGCCCTTTTCTATATCCACCTTATAAGCTTCTCCCATATGGCGCTTAATCGAAATAACCGTCTTGTCGGGCTGGGCAACTGCAAGGCGCTTTGCCGCCTGTCCTACAATGCGGCTGCCGTCCGCTTTAAAAGATACTACCGAGGGCGTGGTTCTGTTACCCTCGCTGTTTGCAATAACAACCGGCTCGCCGCCTTCCATAACGGCAACGCACGAGTTAGTAGTTCCCAAATCTATTCCTATTACTTTTCCCATTATAATATCTCCTTTTTATATATGCGAATTTATATATTTTCTTAAACCAATTAAACCCCGAAACCCGGAAAAGCAAGACGCGCAAGCATTTTCAAGGGGAGTTTACCAAGCCGTAAACGCCTCGGACAAAAGCGGAACCAAACAAAGTATTCCGCCGCTTATATGCGTTTTAAACAGTTACGGCAACCTGCACAAAGCGGATAACCTTCCCGCCCTGTTTATACCCTTTTTTAAGAACCTGCTTCACCAGGTTGGGCGTCTCGCCCTCCCCGCAGGGAAAGTCTAAAACGGCCTCCATAACGCTCTCGTCAAACGCGTCGCCCGCCGCCACTTCTATTTCTTCCACGTCAAGCGACTTTAAAACCGTGTTAAAGCTCTTAATAACTTTATCAATTCCGGCTTTAGTCTTTTCATCCGCAGCCGACGCAAGCGCGTACCCGAAGTTATCCGCAACCGGCAAAAGCTTTAAAACCGCTTCCGCCGCCCCGTCCGCATACGCCTTCGAAACAGCCGCCGAATTCCGCTTTCTGTAATTATCGTATTCCGCCGAAACCGAATACCATTTTCTCTTATAATCTTCCGCCAAAGCCTGCGCTTTCTCCAGTTCGTCGGGTTCCGCCGTTACTCCCGTCCCGTCCGCCGTATTTACAACTTCGTCCGTATTTTCTTCTTTTTTCAGATTTTCGTCTTTTTTCTTTGCCATAACTCACCGTAAAGTAATTTTTGCTCACGTCCGGTCAACCCAACCGACTTCTTACAATATTAATATAAAGCTTTCCGCGCCGACTTAAACAGTCCAAACCAAAAAAACCGCATATTTTTTGCAAAATTCCGCAATTGTTTTTAAGCGTAAAACAACACGCCGTCTCCGAGCGGCAGTTTCACAAAAACAAAAAACCGCCGCCGGAGTGTAAGCTCCGGCGGCGGTCCGCTATTCGCGCCGTTAAGACGCGTACGTCGTTTTAATAAACTTCAATTCATAAACCCCCAAATCATCCGCGGTTCCTATTTCAAACCACCAGTCCCTGTCTGCAAAACGAAGCACGAACGCATTCTTATTGTTATGCCAACCGTATGCCCAGGTTGCGGCGTACTCCACGCCTGCAATCTGATAATTATAACCGTCTTCGTTAGTCGAGGACGCCCAGCCGGTCAGATAAACGTTCACATACCACGCGTTATTGAATCCCGTGCTGCCGGAGTAAGCGGTAAACGTAGCGGTCCAGCCCAAAGGCGAATTAGTGTCGGGGAAGTATAAGTGACCGAACTCATACTTATTGTATGTCATTCCGGCCGTTGCGCCGTCAAAGTCTATTTCCTCAAAAGTTCCGCCGCTCATATTTACGGTAAGGAAAGTCGTCGCACTGCCGTGTCGGAGCAGCGTAAGCTTGTCGCCTTCCAGCTTATAACCTGTTAAAACGTTGCCGACGCCGTTTGCCGTATGCTTTAACATTGCAACGCCGTTATCGTATAGTACGATTTCTTTGCAAACGTCGCCCATACACTGTCCCAAATCGTTGACCGTCGCGTCCGATAAAATCATATTTACCCCCCTCGTGCTAGTAAGGTTATGCAAAACCTGCGCGCCTGCAACCGAATAAGGCTTTACGATATTAACGGCAATCGTCTTACCGCAAAATTCAATCCGTCCGTACTGATGGTCGTAAGAATTTACGTCAACATTATCAAAATTCAGCATATCTTCTGTTACGGGCACAAAATCAACGTATTTACCGTTTACTTTTTCAAAATACTCAACGTATAAAGTGCGCGTCAACAGGTCTTGCTTTATGCTTTCAATCGTAACCCCGTCCTTAAGCTCGTAATCGAGTATTGTCTCACCGTGAACGCGGCAGAATCTGATATTCGTATAATCCGAATCGTACACGGTATATCCTACTTCAATGGTTTCACCCGCGTTTTCAAGCTTTATAATCCGTTCGCCGCTGTTCAAAAACGACCAAAGGTCGGTATTGCCCGAAACATTGTAAAATACAGAATTAAAAGACTCTATGTTTTCCACTTTCGTCACGCCGGCTCCGCCGCCCGAATATTGCACAAAGTCACCGCGTTTAAAAATCAAATCCGTGCTGTAGTCCGGCTCGAAATACGTATTCCTGTCTGCAATTTTTTGCACGTCTATATAAGGCTTTTCGGGAGAAATTTCAATTTCACAAACAACTTCCATGTTTGCATTTCTAATTAATACTTCGGATAAGAACACCTTCCCCCGCGTAACCGTAGCGCTCTCATAACCGAACACGTTAAACTCGCATATGGTTTCGTAAGTTGATTTCATATTGCCGGAAGTAAGTATACAAGTCTGCATACCGGATTTGCCGCAATCAAAATTCCTCACGAATCTTTCATCTACGGGAGTTTCGCCGTAATAGCCGTAATAGCCGTTGCCGTCCAATTCAACATTAAACTCACCTTCGATTGCAAGTCCGCCGAAATTCAGGCTGTTATCGTTGCCGTAATCGAAAACAACCGTATCAAGCGAACCGTCAAGTCTGTAATTATCCGCAGCAACTTCTATCGGATTGGATTTTGACGCTACGAATACCGTAAATTCCGCAGTCTGTCCGCCGTACTCCACGGTAATTTCGTGGTTACCTATCGAAAGGCCGGCGCCGCCGAACATATCCGCCGTTAAAAGCTTATTTATCACTTTTCCGTCGTTTTGCGTAATCTCAAGCCGCGCGCCGTACAAATTATACCGGCCTTCGAGAACGTCGTCGATGTTCCAGAGATATTTTCCGTTGCCGTATACGTGACGTATTGCAATCGATTTAACGCCGTCGGGGTCCGTCGCAGCGCCGAACACGTATTCGTATCCGCCGTCTTTTAGCTTAACTTCGAATTGCCCGCTTTCATTGCCCGCGGTATATCCAACGGTAACCGCGCCTCCGTTCGCAGAGCGCACAACGCGGTAACTTCCTCCGTTCTCTCCGTCAATGTTCAGGGTATACGTTGCGCCGCCCCCCGTTTTCACAGTGGAGCTTTCCGCAGTCTCGCCGTCTATTACAAGCGTATATCTGTATTCCCTCTCGCCCGTGCTCCTTGCGCCCGTTGCCGCTCCGCAGTCAACCTGCACGTATGTGCCGCTGTCTGGCGTTTCCGCAAACACACGCATCGTAGTCCGCAAATCCGCGCCGTCCTTCACACTGCGTTCTCCGCGCATATAATAATCGGTTCCGTCCACCGTGATTTCGCCGGACAGAACGCGCTCCCCTTCCGAACCGTCCTCTTTTTCGGTTTCCGTATAATACATAACGTATTCAAAATCGGCGCCGTAATAATTTTCGGTTTTCACGGTGGTTTTGCCGTTGTAACCTTTGGCGCCGGCGCCGCCGTTTACCACTGCTATCTCATTCCCGCCGAACAAATCTAACGCGTTAAAATATCTGTCGAACACTTCCATTCCCGCACCCGAAGCCGCGCCCCCGACGTTCGCGCCGCCTGCAAAAAGCAAAGTCTCTTCACTTTCAGGCAAACTTTCGTCAAGCAGCTTAGCCGCCGAAACCGCGCCCACCGCATAAGTCTCGCTCATATAAAGCGGAGTAGCCGAAGGTTTAAATCCTCCCCAAATCGCAAACCCCGCAACCGTCGCGCACGCAAGCACCGCCACGGCGGAACTTACGCCCACCATTGCCTTTCCGCCGCCCTTTATTGCGGTTGCGCTCCCCGCTCCGTTGTTATTATTCATAATATACTCCTTGCCCAATCCGTAAAACAGCCCCTGCTCTCCGGCGGACGTCATAATTTTGTCAAGCACGTCGGGCGTGTTCTTTTCAGCCTCGGCGTTTAACTTTTTCATCAATTCCGAACGCAACATAAATTTATTCCTCCCCAAATCCGTCGCGGAAAACATCACGCATCTTTTCGGTAGCCCTCTTGTACTTCCAGGTAACCGTAGGTACAGGCATATCCAGGAGTTCCGCTATTTCGCGCCGTTTGTACCCTTCTGCCGCCGCAAGCATCAGAATAAGAAATTCGTCTTCCGGCAAAGACTTTTTCGCCGTCTCCGTCAACAATCCGAAGTCGTCCGTCTGCTCCGTTCCGAAAACGTTCAGATTTTCATGCTCGTCAACGTAAAATTCGCGCCCCCGCTTCTTTTTCAAAGCCAGAGCCTCGTTTTTTGCAATACGCGCAATCCAAGCCGCCGCGTTCGTGCCGGCGCGGTATTTCGAAGCGTTTTTAATCACGTCTAAATACGCCGACTGCATAACGTCTTCCGCCAGCGGCTTTTCTTTTACAATCGATAGCGCAATAAAATACACCGTCTTTCGCGTTTGCGCGTATATATCCCCGAACGCGGAAACGTCCCCGTCCGAGAATCTTATCATCAGCTTGTCAAGCGTCATAACTTCCTCCGGAGTTACAGTAAGTTTAACTGCTTACACCTGTATAATAACTTATCAACCCGTTTTGTTGGCAAAATTTAAAAATATTTTCAAATTTTTCTAACCGACGGCAATCCCGCCCGCTCTATTCCCTTGACATAACAAAACGCGGCACGTATAATAAAATCAACGGTTGCCGCCGGGTAGCCGTTTAAAGCACTCTGTCGCTCCGTTAGGTCTTTGAAGGCGCGGCACGGGCGCTTTTTTATTTGTACTGGCATTAAACGCCCCGAAAAGGATTTTTATGAAAAACAAACCCAAACTCCGCAACCCTTTCAAAAACTTAACGAAATTCGAATGGTCGCTCTGGATAATCTCCCTCGCAGGAATAACCGCTTCCTTTTTCGCCGTCAAAAGCGCCGACTTCGCCACGCTCGCCGTCTCTTTAATCGGCGTAACCTCCCTCGTCTTCGCGGCGAAGGGCGACGCTTTCGGATTAATGCTTATGCTGGCGTTCAGCGCCGTATACGCCGCGGTTTCATACTTTTTCGGATACTACGGCGAAATGATAATTTACCTTGCAATGCAAATTCCCGTTTGCACGGCGTCTTTAATAAGCTGGCTTAAAAATCCTGCAAAAAAAGGCTCCGCCGAAACCAAAACAGGCAAATTAACCCCCAAATATGCCGTAATTATGCTTATTTCAACCGCGGCGGTCACCACGGCTTTTTATTTTATTCTGCGCGAACTTAAAACCGAAAATTTAATTTTCAGCACAATTTCGGTTGCAACAAGTTTTTCCGCTCTGTTTTTAATGGTTCTGCGCGTCCCCGCATATGCCGCCGTGTTTATGCTCAACGACGCAGTTCTCATCGTTTTATGGTCGCTCGCCTGCGCGCAAAGTTTAAACTACGTTCCAATGGTCGTCTGTTTCTCGATATTTTTAATAAACGATTTTTACGGCTTTATCTGCTGGACCAAACGCCGTCGCCGCCAGTCCGCCGAACGGCAATAAAAAGTCAGTCTTACGTGCGTAAAAAAGCGGCTTGCACAACTGGCGACCGCCGCGGCATTTCAAAAATAAAATTATTTCCGCAAAAAAACGGCTCCCGCATTGATTAAAGCGGGAGCCGTTTTCTACTTTAAAATTTATCGCAAACTTAAATTTCAATCAAAAAGCCTCTTTCTCTCAGCGTCCTTTCTATGCCGTCCAAAACCTCCTCGGTCTCCGCGGTTATAGTGTGGTAATGATAACCGTCAGTCACGCTCATCAAAGGTTTCGAAGCCCCCGAAACGAGCGAGCGGTAAAGCTCTTCAACGTTAGTGCGGTTATATAAGTCCAGCTTTGCCGAAATCCTTCCGTAAACGCGGTGGTTTACGTAAATATCCTCAATCCGTCCGCCGCTTTCAATAACCAACACCCCCTCGTCCACTATTTCGTCAAAGGAATGTCTGCATTTAAACACACGCGAAGCCCTTGCCGTCCTGCCCAGAACGTAGCCGCGGTTAGTCGATGTAATATCGAATCCCCCCGCGCGCAAAACTGCGATGTCCTGCACAATCACCTGCCGCGACACTTTAAAACGCTCCTTCAAAACGTTTGCGGGAATGGGATTTTCGGTGTTCCCGATAAGGCTCAGAATTTCCTCGCGCCTCTTTTCACCCTTCATTTCGCCTCCGTCGGACGCAAATTTTTCAGCGACAAATCGAGTATCGGCGCGGAATGCGTAAGCGCCCCGCTCGAAACGAAATCAACCCCCGTCTCCGCAATATTTTTCACGTTCTCGCGCGTAACGTTTCCGCTGCACTCGGTAAGCGCCCGTCCCGCAATCATTTTCACCGCCGCCTTCATATCGGCAACCGGCATATTGTCAAGCATAATTATATCCGCGCCCGCTTCAACAGCCTCGCGGCACATTTCAAGGTTTTCGCACTCCACTTCTATCTTGTGCACAAACGAACAGTGCGCCCTCGCCGCCGCAACCGCTTCTTTAATTCCTCCCGCCGCGCCTATATGGTTGTCTTTAAGCATAACCGCGTCCGAAAGGTTATAACGGTGGTTGTTCCCCCCGCCCGTCTTAACGGCGTATTTTTCAAACAACCGCATATTCGGCGTGGTCTTGCGGGTGTCCAGAAGTCTGGTTTTCGTGCCCTTCAAAAGCGCCGCCGTTTCATGGGTATAAGTTGCTATTCCGCTCATCCTCTGCAAATAGTTCAATGCCGTGCGCTCGCCCGTCAAAAGCACGCGCATATCCCCCGTTACTACGGCAATATGCTGCCCTTTTGCAACCTTATCGCCGTCTTTAACAAAGAATTCAACGCGCGTTTTTTCGTCTAAAATCTTAAAAACGCGCTCAAACACCTGCAACCCGCAAACAATTCCGTCCTGCTTGCAAATCAAATCGACCGTGCCCTCTTTAAATTCCTTTAAAACGGCGTCCGTGCTTATATCCCCGCTCGTCACGTCCTCTTTAAGGGCAAGCCTAATCAGTTCGTCCGCGTTAATTTTCATGCTTATTTCGTTCATCTTCCGCCTCTCTTATCTTATTTTTCAATAATTTCTTATAACTTTCAAGCAACTCTTCGGGGTTAGAATAATCGCTCCAAACAAGCTTATTTGCGGCATATACGGCGTCCTTTTCGTCAAACTCTTTAAAATTATCCGTAATATCGCCCGCCGCGCGTTCGGCAAACAGCAAGCTTTCCAAAAGCGAGTTCGAAGCAAGCCTGTTTGCCCCGTGCACGCCGTTACAACACGTTTCACCCACTGCATAAAGCCGCTTCATCGTCGTCCGCCCGAACAAATCGCTCTTCACTCCGCCCATAAAATAATGTTGCGCAGGCACAACGGGTATGCACTCCTTAAAAACGTCAAACCCCTCTTCGGCGCACCTTTTTACTATTGACGGAAAGTGTTCGCGCACCTCTTTTTCGTCAATCCCACGCATATCCAGCCACACGTGCGGAGTTTTATCCTCTTCCATCTTCTTTAAAATTTCCGCGGTAACAACGTCCCTCGGCTGCAGTTCGTCGCAAAACCTCTCAAAGTTTTTGTCAAGCAAAACCGCCCCTTCGCCGCGCACCGATTCCGAAATCAAAAAGCTCCGCTCCCCCTCGCGCTCGGTGTAAAGAGTGGTCGGGTGAATTTGCACGTAATCGATATTCTCCACTTCAACGCCCCGTCTAATGCAAACAGCAACGCCGTCGCCCGTCAGAATACGGTAGTTCGTCGAGTGTTCGTAAACGCCCCCTACGCCGCCCGTCGCAAGCACAACGTAGGGCGCAAAAATCTTTTTAACCTCGCCCGAAGCGTTGTCTAAAACCACCGCGCCGAAGCACTCGTTCCCCGCGCAAATCAAATCGAGCATAGTAGTCTCCGGCAGAACGGTTACGTTTTCAAGCGTAAAAACCCGCGCGGCAAGTTTCGAAGTAATTTCCTTGCCCGTGCAATCCTTATGAAAGCAAATGCGGTTTTTCGAATGCCCGCCCTCGCGCGTCACCGCCAGAGAACCGTCCGCGTTCTTCGCAAAGTCCACGCCAATCGAAATCAGCCCGTCTATAACCTTCGGTGAGGATTTAATCATACACTCCACCGCCGGGGGATTGTTTTCCGAATGCCCCGCGCGCATAGTATCCGCAAAATAGTCCTCAAAATCCTCCTCTCCCTGCATACGGCAAATGCCGCCCTGCGCAAGATAACTGTCGCATTTTTCAGGCTTCCCTTTGCAAATTATCAAAATTTTCTTGTCTCTCGGCAGGTGCAGGGCGCAATTAAGCCCCGCCACGCCCGCGCCGACTATCACAACGTCAAATTCTTTCATAAAATCTTTTCTTAACAATTTTCCGGCTTCTTCCTTAAATTTAACTCCGCTTTCGGTTTATAAATAACTTCCGTCAACCCGTCTTTATTATTCATATGCAAGTTTACACCAAAACTTTACACCTGTCAAGTCATCTGTAAACTTATTTTATCAAATTCCGCCAATCATTCAATATCTTTTCCGTTAAGGATACGTCGCTTTTTTCTCATCGCAAAACTTTTCTTGCTAAAAACAGGCGCAACACAAAAAATCGGCGCGGAACCTATTTATACCGCGCCGTAAGCTTGTCAAGCTCTTTTATATATTTAAGTATATCAGCTTTAATCCTCTTTAACGATTTTATATTTTGTTTTAATCTTTTAACGCCCCCTCTTCCGTCGTCAGCCCGGCAAACAACCGCAAATCCAAACGACTTCCTTTCACACTCGTCAATCAACCCGTTGATTTCTTTTGTCAATTTGTCAAATTCTTCAAAATGCGGTTTCATTGTTTATAATTATATGCGACAAATAGTCGCGTATCAAACGTTTTGCGACAATATGTAGTAATATTGTCTCATGAAGTCAATAGGACAAATAATAAAAGACGAGCGCACGTCTAAAAATTTATCCCAAACGGAACTGGCAAAACTTCTTGGATTAACGTATGACAGCATATCTTTTTGGGAAAACGATAAAAGACTGCCCGACACCCAATATATAATTCAACTGTGTAAAATCTTCGAAATATCAGCCGATTACTTACTGGGTTTAGAAGAATAATTTAATCGCCGCCCGCGGAAAACTCCGCGGGCGGCGATTTTCAATCCGCTTTCTCGACAAAATAATATAATTTTTCCTGTGGTAACCGTGCCTCATCCGCAATATTATAAACCGTAAGGAGTAAAAAATATGAAAATTTCTGAAATATACGGCAAAAAAGTTGAAAGCACCTCCGGCAAAACGGGTTACGTGGTATCGTGCAACGGCGCGGCGGGCAAGCTCGTCTGCCTTCTCTGTGCCGACGAGGACGAAAACGAATTCTATATAGACGTTAAAAATATCGTATCAATCGGCAGCAAAATAATTTTCGAAGACAGAGAAACCGCAATCAAAGCCTCCAAACCGATAAGACTGGGCAGAGCGGGTTTTAACGAAAACGGAAAATATCTAGGAAACTTAAACGACATTGACTTAAAAGGCGCAAAAATCCAACGCGCAAAGATAGGCAAAAAAATTTACCCCGCCGAAAAACTTTTTATGGACGACGTAATTATAATCCCCGCCGTAAAGCGGCTTAAAAGCGACGTTGTTAAAGACGGCAAAGTAATCATAAAAAAGGGCACCGAAATAAATTCCGAAGTTCTCGCCTCCGCCGAACAGAACGGCGAATACGTTCAGACAAATTTAAAAAGTATTTAACCCCTCTTTTCATTCTGTCCGAGCGGACCGGCGCGATAGTTTGCGTGTCACAGCACTTTGTTTAAACTTACCGGACGGACGCAAAGCGCGGACAAGGCTCTGTATTATCAAAAATCTTTTTGCGCATTGCAAAGCAATTTCTTGCGCAAAAATAACGGCGCGGTACTACTCGTACCGCGCCATAAGTCTGTCAACTTCTTTTATAAATTTAATCAAATCCCGCTTTAATTTTTTAAAAAACCTTATATTCCGTTTCAACCCATTAATCACCCCCGCGTCCGTCGTCCGTCCCGCAACCATTGCCGGCCTCAAAGTTTTACTTTCCCGCATATCCATCAAACCCTCAACCTCTTCCGTCAGTTTGTCAAACTCTTTAATTCCCCTTTCCGACACCCGCTCCGCATACTTCATAATCTTCATAACTCCCGCCCGCCCGATATCCCTTTTCGGGATATTTCTATTATACCGAATTGGTATAATTAAGTCAAGGTAATTTCAATGAGATTAAAGCAATTAAGAGAACAGCGAAACATAACGCAAGTTAAGTTGGCAATGGACTTGAATATGAACCAAAACACCATAAGCCGCTACGAAACGGGCGCGCACGAAGCCGATTACGCAACGCTTATCAGGTTTGCGGATTATTTTGGCGTTTCAATAGACTATCTTCTTGAAAGAACCGACAACCCCGAAACAATCAAATAAATTTTAAAGCCGCCCGCGCTATTCAGCGCGGGTGGCTCTCATTTTTGCAAACTTTTTCACACGTTATACTTTGCCATAAGCTTTAAAAGCGTGTTAAAATTCTCGTTCAGAATTTCCGTTTCGGTTGCCGAAAGCGTTCCTTTAATCTTCAGCACGGCAAGCGTATTTTTTATTTTTTCCAACTCCTGTCTGTCGCTCTTGCCAAGGTTTTTCGAAAGCAGCTTTTCCGTAACCGAGGCCGCGTGCTCAAGTCTCACGTTGTTTTTTGCCGCAGGCACCTCAAACTTTTCCTGCCTTGCAGGCGGCGCGGCAGGCGCCGCAACCGGCGTATTCAAAATAGTCACGCTCTTTTCGGGCGCCGTCTTTTTCTTTTGTCCTGATTTGGAGGCGGCGCACAGCGCTCCGTACAAAATATATCCGCACGTCCAGAATATCGCGGATATAAGAACGGACTGCCCTATCTCGCACTTTAAAAGATAAACGCTCAAATTAACCGCGGTATATGCGTTGGTTAAGCTCAAAAAAGGCCGTTTAGACGCAGTTTTTACGCTCTTCGAAGCAAACGTAAGAACAAACGCAATTAAAAACACGGCAAAATACGAGCCCCACGTCAGCCACACAAGCGTATCGAAAGGAATATTGGCAACAAAAGAATAAACGTCTTCGACAAAACGGGTAAACATACCGTAAATTATAGCCCTTAAAAAATTAAAAACCCCCGCATATATTGTCGAATTAACACCGTTTCTGTCAATTTCCGCCCCGCGCTTTTATTCCCCTTTTCAAATCCTTCTTATAATTTTTATCTGCCGGTATATATTCAGGTCATTCTCTAAACTTCTATCTGTCTCTTAAGATAAATATTTACAATCGTACAGCTTATCTTTTCAGGCGCCGTTCCCGTTATGCGCACGGCCGCCTTTTTATAAAGTTCCAATTGCTTAAAATAAGTTTCTTTAAGCGCCTCGTCGCTCTTTTTCGAATACTTATAATCGATTATCTTAATCCCGAAATCCCCGCGCGCCAGCAAGTCGATAGCACCCTGCACAAGCACGAAGTCCTCCGCCTCCGTATCCAAAACCTCGTTAGCCGGCAATCTGCACAAAAACTCCTGTTCCCGGAACAGCTGTGCGCCGCGCAAATCCGCAAACGCCTGCATTTTCAAAATCTCTTCAAGCTCTCCCGCATCCAGAAGTCCCGCCTGCTCTCCGGTTATCCTGCCGCTTTGTAAAAAATTTTCAATCTCTCGCGAAATTCCCGTTTTGTCTTTGATTTCAAAATCGCACAATTCCAAAAATCTGTGAAAAGCCGTACCCCTCGCGGTTCCCGTCTCGCCCTCTCCGCCGAAGAGTTGCCGCTCTTTAAAATAAGGCTCCTCGCCCCGCGCCTTCAAAATTGCCGAAGCCGAACTCTTCACGGGCAGGTTTACGCTTCCGCTGAACTTATATTCCGCCGCAAACCGCTTTTCGATTTCGGCAACAACCTGCAAATCCGGCGAAAAAATATAAGTTTCCCCGCCTCTTCCGGCGTCGAACTCGGCATGCAGCGCGCACTCCTCGGGCATAAACTCCCGCATATCGAACAAATCCGCAAAGCACCTCGCTCCCGAAATATCATTCAGTGCGTGCGGCTTTATTTCTTCGGCCATTATATGCAGGCGGCACATCGCCCGCGTGCACGCAACATAAAACAGATTCAGCTCGTTTTTCAGTTCCTCATCGTCCGAACGCGCCTTGCAAAGCCTCCTTAAAACCGTCGGCGCACACAGCATATTCTCCGTATCGTAACACTTCGGAGCAAACCCGAATTTTTCATCGAACGGCAAATCACTGTAATCGGCGCCCTTAAAAGTCGCGCAAATATCCGCTATGACGACTATGGGAAATTCCAACCCCTTCGCCGCGTGCATAGACATAACTTTTATGCTGTCCGATGCCGCTTCGGCAGGCGCGGGAATATCAAATCCTCCCGCCTTCACCCTTTCCAGAAAAGCGGTCAAAGTCAAATCTGCGCCCTCTTCAACAAGCCTTAAAACGTTTTTAAGTTTCTCCCCGCCGCCTGCTCCATAAGCCGCCTCAAAGCCGTAATTCTCCAACAGCTCGTCCGCAAGTCCGCCCGCCGTCGCAACCTCGGCAAGATTTCGCAAAACCTCGCGCCGTTCGTAAAATTTTCCAAGCTTTTTCGAAACCGCCGAAGGCACGCGCTTAAAATATCTTTCACAGCACTCCCTGAACGAAAGCTCCTTCTCCTTCTTAAAACAAATTCTTATTTCCGCAAGTTCGTCCTCGCAAAACCCTCCCAGCGGCGACAAGAGCGCCGAAATCAAAGGATAGTCCTGCTCCGAATTATCGATATAAGCAAGCACGTCCAAAAACTGCTTAACCTCCGGCAATTCGCAGATATTCCCTTCCTGAGCGCCCGAAACGGAATACCCCTCGTCGCGCAGCGCCCGCACTATTCCGTTTACCGATTCCCCCTTATTCTTTCTCGTAAGCACGCATATATCCGCCGGCGTCGTGTCCACCGGTCCTCCGGTTTTCAAATCGTAATGCTTAGACGAAAGCTCCTTTTCCACTATCGAAAGAACCGCCAGCCCCTCGCGCGTGTGCTTAACCGCTTTAAGCCCGTCCATAACCGAATAAACCTTATCGGGTTCGCTCTTTTCAGGCTCTTCCTTGCCGAAAATATGAATTTCAGCTCCTCCGTAACCTTCGGGATACCCCCCTCCGGCACGCATGATTCCGTCGTTTTTATAATCTATTCCGCACGATTCCTCCCGCATTATGCTTGAAAAAAGCGCGTTTACAAAATCCAGAACGCCTCCGCCGCTGCGAAAATTCGAAGAAAGCTTAAGCCCCTTGCCGTCTTTCGAAAGGCTCTTAAACTTTTCATCGAAAAACTTCGATTTACTGCCGCGAAAACCGTAAATCGCCTGTTTTATATCCCCTACAAGAAAAACTTCGCCGCCCAGACGAGAAATAATTTCCTCCTGTACTGGGTTCACGTCCTGGTATTCGTCGGCGTAAACGTACAAAAACCGCGAATTCAGCTCTTTTAAAACTCCCTCGTCAGCCAAAAGTTCCAGAGTCATATGCTCCAAATCGTTATAATCCAGTTTGTTCTCTTCACGCAAAACCGCGGCATATTCGCGGTCGAACTGCAACAACACGCGCGAAAATGCCTTTGCTTCCTCTCCGCCCTGCAAAAAGTTCTCAAGCTCCTTTTCACGCGGCAAAAGTTTTGCGCAAATCCCCGAATACCGTTTGTCCGCGCCGTCTCTGAACTCCGCAAACAGCCTGTCCGCGGCTCTCGTCTCCTCCGAATCCTTTTTTGTAACTCTCGGTTTCTGCAAAGTATACAGCGGCGGCTTTTCTTCAAAAATTCCGGTTGCCGCGGCGCGCTTCAGCGCAGATATCATCTCTTCGAGAATGTTCTCGTAAATTTCTGCGTTCTTCTCCGTGTAAAACGTATTTTTAAAGTTTTCAACTTCCCTCAAAAGCGACGTAAATCCGTCGTTTTGCCGCTCACGGAATTCTCTGCAAACCCCGTCGAACCCCTCTTCGCAATAAAGACTTTCAACCGATTTCAAAAGCTCCGCATAGCGCGCGGTCGAACGCAGTTTATTATACGCCTCGTTAATATTCCTTCTCAGCGGGCGGTCGCTGCGCTTCTTTACAAAGCATTTCAAAAGCAATTTAAAATCCGCGTCGTCCGTCTCGTACAATCTTTCGAACAGCGAATCCATAGCCCGCGCCTTCAAATCGCCTGCAACCGCGTCGTCCGAGGATATAATTTCAAATCCTCCGTCTATTCCCAGAACGTAAAAATAAGTTCTCAACAATCCGGCGCAAAACGAGTGAATGGTTGAAATATTCGCCGAAGGGATTTTCGAAAGTTGCACCTTAAGTCTGGCGCGCACGTCTTCATCCGCAGTTTCCAGTCCGGCAATCAGCGCCGAACGCAGTTTCTCCTTCATCTGCGCCGCCGCTTTTTTCGTGAACGTAACCGCCAGCACGTTGTCCAGGTCGGCGCCGCCCGCAATCGCGTTCACAAGCTTTTCAATCATAACAAACGTCTTGCCGCTGCCCGCCGAAGCGGAAACGATAACTTTTCCTTCCGCCTCCACGGCGGCTCTCTGCTCTTCGGTAAGTTTACTCATCGCCGTCCTCCGTATTCCGGTTCCCGTCAAATATCGTTTCGCCGTCCCCGTTAACCGCCGCGCCGTCTCCGCCCGCCTTTATTTTCCTTACAAGTCCGGCAATGTGCGGGCATTTCACGCCCGAAACTTTTCTCGCGTCGCCGTCCAGTCCCAAAGTAAAGCCGCAGCTGCCGCCCGCCTTACAAAAATCACAGGTTCCGTCGGCAGGCGAAGGCGCAATGTTGCCCTCCGTCATCTCCTTTGCGCCGCTACCCGCAATCAAACGCGAATACTCCAAAAACTCCTTAAAATCCTCCCGCTTCATCGCATTGTCGGGTTGCCGCGCGCGGTTCAGTCCGGCGTTTACATAAACGCTCTTTTCCTGAGGCTTGGCGTTCACGTCCGAAGCGGATATAACGTCGCCGCTGCAATCCATAAATCCCTGCAGTCTGAACACCCCGTCTTTCTCCTCTTCATAACCCACCGATGCGGGGAAATAATAGGCGCCCACCGCGCGTTTACCTTCCGAAACCGCCAAAAGATACAGCGGCAGCTGCAACTTTACGCCGGTAAAATATTTTGCCGCCGAAGCGTCTGTATTCCCCGTTTTATAATCTATTACTCGCACCATATCGCCGCTCTCGTCCACGCGGTCCACTCTGCCGTAAACTTTAAAACCACCGTCAAGTTCAACGTTTGCGGGGCACTCGGTTTCAGTAACCTTAAAAGCGGAATTTTTAATCTGTTCGAACATCCCCGCGGCGATTTTTTCCGTCTCCTCCGCAAGCCTGTCCGCAGTATACCGTCCGCTCTTCGAATCCGCAAGCGAAGAATACGGCGGATTTTTAAGTTTTTCACCGCACAGCGCCCTCGCCAGAGCCTTAAACTCCTCCGCGGTCTCCGTCTCTTCTATTTTCGGCGCAATCTCCTCTAAAACGGCGTGCACGAGGTTGCCCGTATCCACCGCCCGCACGGCGCCCTCTTCGCGCTCCTGCGCCCTGAGCCCCTGTCTCATAAAATTCAGATACGGACACGAAAAATAGGTTTCCAGAGCCGTAGGCGAAACGCTTTCACGGTTCACATACAGCTTTTGCCCGCAGGATATGGCGCGTTTACGCGCTTTCGTAAGCGCTCCGTCCGCCTCTTCCTTAAATCCTTTTCTACATAAAACTTCATAAATGGAAGAAGCGTCCCTCTCCCCGAAGCGCCGTTGCAGCCGCTTTATCGCAGGCAGTTTCTCACTGCAATAATATGGCGCCGATTTTCCGGATTTTTCCACTTTTTTCAAATTTACCGGCTTTAACGGGCTCCCCGCGGGCGTACTGAACAACGCGCCGGCGTAAGTTATAATCTCACCGGCGCCGCGCTCTTCTCCGCCGGTTCTTACCGGATAAGTCAAATACAGCGCTTTTTTAAACGCGCATAAATTGAGCGCAGCAATTTCCCTCTTGCGCTTATAAACCTGCCGTATCTTGGGGGATATCTCAAGGTTTATCTTCTCAAGCGCACTTATTTCCCTGTCCGTCAAAAGCGCGGTGTCATCCGCAGGCGGCGGCACGTCGCCGCACAGTCCCGCGGCAAAAACCACGTCCGAACCCGTGTTAACCGTAGCCGATAAATCCCCCACGAACACCGCGTCCGCCTTGGGAGGAATAAGCGAAACTTTCATTGCGGCAAACCCGCTCTTTAAAATTTTAACGGTTTCCGTCACGGAAACGCCCTCGGTCAAGCTTTCCGCCTCGTTTAAAACCGCAGTAACGCTCTCATACGCTCTCGCGCAGAACTGAGCCTCCGTAGGCTTAACGTCCTTAAACGTTTCGGCAAGCTCTTTAAGCTTGTTTTCAACGTTCAAAAACTCCAAAACGTCCTTTACCCCCCCGAATATATCGTGTTTTGCGCATTTCGCCGACAAAATCCCAAAAGCTTCCATAAAGGTCTTTCTCACGCTTACAACTGCGTCGTAATCGAATCCCGTCCCTTCGGTAACCGCCCTGTCGGGCTCGCGTCTTATTCCGCCGCGGAACGCGGCAAGTCTTAAAATATAATTTCTGGCAACGTCCTTTTGCCTTTTCTCCGCAGGAAAATACGGCGAGGCAATAACCGCGTCCACTTCGCTTTTACGGCATCCGGCGGAAACGCAAGTCAGCCAGTTTATTATAAAACCGCACAGCGGATGCGCCGAAAGCGGCAACTGCCTGTCCGCATAATAGGGAATTTTAAACCTCGAAAACACACGCGCAAGCACCCTTTCGCTCTTCTCGGGGTCGGGAAGCATAACCGAAATTTTAGCGTATCTCTCTCCGCCGTCCAGCACGTGTTTTTTTATACTCGCCGCAATAAATTCCAGTTCTTCCTCTTCGTCCGCCGCCTCGAACGCTTTCACGATTCCCGTTCCCAGCGGCTCTTTAAAAAAGCTCTCGGGGTTAAACAATCCCGTCCTCATCTTTTCGGCTTCCGCGCACAGCCTGCTTTCAACCTCTTCGCGGCGCGCGCCGCCAAAATCCTCGGCGGCCTTGCAAAAGCTCTCCGCCGCCTCGTTTACGTAAATATCCTCTTTCCCGCCGATAAACAACCCGCACACGTTTTCCGCCGCCGCAAAAGCCGAACGCACGCACTCCAGCGCCGTGCGCGTAAACGCCTGAAACCCCAAAAATATAACAAGGCTCCCGTTAATCTTTCCGCTCTCTTCCAAAACGCCGCAAAGCTTTCTCAAATAACCGTTTCTGTCCTCTTTTCCGCTCTCTTCCAAAAACTTTTCATAAGCGGCGTAAACGGTCGCCAAATCCCTCAGCTTACCGCCCAGAAATCCTTCCCCCGCCGCGGCTTTCACGTCGTCTGCGCCTATGCGCGAGGAGTACAACAGCGCGATAGTATCGTAAACGGACTGCGCCGCCCCCGCAGACGAAAGCTTCTTAAACAGGTTCAGTTCGCCCTTGTGCTCTTCTATAATCCTTCGCACCGCCATCGCCGAACCCTGGCTCGACAAAACGTCCGCACTCTTCCCGCCCTCGGCGGATAAAAACCTCGCAAAGGTGTAAACGGAAGTAAGAAAAGTCCCCTCCACCGCGGCGCACACCGTGCGTTCAGCAACAAGCGACAGCCTGTCCTCGCAAAAAATAACCGTTTTCTTCCCCGATTCTTCGCGTTCCCGCACTATTAATTTCAATTTTTCAAGCGCTCCGCTCAGCGCGGTACACAAAAATGCCTCTATCATAAGCACATTATACCACACCCCGCCGGCAAATTTAAAGATTTTGAGGCGCAAAAGGCGTAAAAGTTTTTACAATTTAAAAAATGTGTGCTATAATCTATCCAGCAAATAAAACACAAGGTGTTCTTTGATGAAAAAATCATTAAGCATAGCCGCGTTCACGCTCGCCGCGTGTTGCGCTTTCGGCGCCGCAGGCTGCGGCGGCAGTTCCAGAAATATCGTCTCGCTCGAATCTAACTGGTATTCGGGAATAAACTATTCCGGATTCCAGCCCACTTTTACCGAGGGCAACTCCACTTATTCTGCCGAAGACCTCACTTACACGGTTACTTTCGACGGTTCGGGCGCCGCCAACCCCTCTTACACCGTAAGTTACGCAGAGGGCCAATACAAAACCTATTTCACTTCGAAAATTCTCAACAAGGACGAAATAGAAAAAATCACGTTCGACGGAAACAGAGGCGAGTATAATTCCCTGTCAATGCAGGTCTATTATTACCGAACCGAGCTTACAATCCCCTCGGTTACTTTCACTTTAAAGTCGGACAACACAAAAACCGCCACGGTTAACGGCGAAAGCATAATCACCGAATCTTACTTTCTTTCGGTTGCCGACTATCTCTGCCCCGTTTATTCCGCACAGAGGGTAAAGAGCGCCACTCCCCGCAACTATCAGGTCGGCAATATCGAATCCGCTTACGTAATAATCGACAGAACTTACGAAAACTTCTATTCGTATAAAAGAGTGGTGAACTCCGGCAATAAGGTTGTTCCCGAACCTTCCGAAGCGGTAACCGTAACCACGGTAAATTCCGCCGACTACGGATATAACGAATTCACCGGCACGCAAAACGGCGAATCCAAAACAAGCGTGTCCTCCGCGGTAAACTTATTCAACGCCCCGAATACGGTTTTCGACATCGCCTCGCTCAACACGGTTGTGCGCGCGTGCAACCTCTCCGCGGGTGAAAACTTAAGTCAGGCAATCAGCCTGTACGTCCCCTGGAGCAAGCAGGGAGTAAACAACTTCGGCGTAGCCGGCTCCTCCGCCCCGCTCGTTCTCGACAAAAACGCAGAACAGAACACGGCAAAGCTTAACGAACTCACTTCCAAATTAAAAGACGCAAACCTCTACGAAGAACAGAAGGATTCCGAAGGAAACGTAATCCCTCTTAAAACGGTTGCGGTAAACGTAGGCACCACCGCGGGCGTTTCGCAAACCTACTGGTTCGCGGCTATAAATTCAACCCACAGCAACGTCGGACACGCAACAATGCTCAAAATGTCGGTTCCCGTAACGTTCGGTCTCGGCGTTTTCAACTATACGTTAAGCGAAATCACCCACACGTTCATTTCATAAAGTAACTGAAAACATAGCCGCGGCGCGTATCCACGCGCCGCGGCTATTTTATTTTCAATTATAATTTTACCATATCTTTATTCATCGTCAGCTAACCCCAATAAGTAATCCAACGAAACGTCAAAAAATTTTTTGATTTTAACAGCTTGTTTCACTCTCGGCAGTCTCTCACCGTTTTCCCACTGCAAAACGGTTTTCTCTTTCACGCCCAAACACGCGGCAATTTTCGACTGTGACAAATTGTGTCCGGTTCTTAATTTTTTAAATCTTTCAAAAAACTCTTCCATACCTCCATATTACACAACCTGTTTTCAAAAAACTTACAAACCGTAAAAATTACGGTTAGAATAATAATTCGTCCGTTTCTTTCAACAAAAGAAACGGACGACCTTTTATTTATTATTTACAACGTTTCTCGGCTTACCTTCGATAAACGCCTTTAAGTTTCCGGCAACAATGCCGAACAACCTTTCCCTCGTCTCTCTTGCAAGCCAGGCGGAATGCGGCGTAATTATGCAGTTTTTCGCGCCCAAAAGCGGATTATCCGCCGTCATAGGCTCGCAGTCAACAACGTCCAGACAAGCCCCGCCCAGTTTCCCGCCGTTCAAAGCTTCGGCAAGCGCCCTTTCGTCCACAAGCCCGCCTCGCGCGGTATTCACAAGCACCGCGTCTCTTTTCATAAGCGCAAGCGTGCTGCGGTTAATCATTTTCGCCGTACTCCCCGTCAAAGGGCAGTGCAGCGAAATTATATCGCAGGTCTTCAGCATCTCTTCAAAGCCAACCGTCTTATACGCGCAGTTTTCGGGAACCGTTCTTGTGCACACAAAAACGTTCGCGCCAAAGGCTTCGGCAACCTTCGCCACGGCTTTACCTATATTCCCGTAACCGTACACGCCGAAATTCTTTCCGTAAATCTCGCGCATCGTGCCGAGGTAATAGCAAAAATTATCGCTTTTCACCCAGCCGCCCGCCGCAACCGAGGCGTTGTATTCCCCATATCTCCACCAAGCAAAAATACCACTATATCTAGTGGTATTTTTTAATTATAAACACTATATATTGTGTTTTTTGGTGTGCATGGCACATAATTGGAATACTAAAAATTATCACGTGGTACAGCCATTAATATTTTAGACAACAAAAAAAGCGGCGCATATTCTGCGCCGCCTTAATTTTACTATTTAATTTTGGAAATTATCCGCGGGTTTCTGCTCTTCGCACCACTTCAAGAGGTCCTGAATGTCGTCGGACTTGGCTTTCATTTCGTTAACTTCACGCACGACCGCGTGGTTATACCCGCCCAGCATACCGACGGCACCAAAGAAAATCGTTATGGTTATTTTTATGATACATTGGATAACCGCCTCAACGGAAAAGTTAAAAACTACGTCGTACAAAAGCGTTGCAGAAAGGAACGACGTCAGAATTGACGTAAGCACAATCCGACCGGCGGTGAGATTATTAATCTGCCGCGCCGTCAGCCCGCTACTTGGTGAGCGAGTTCTGCCGTGACTGCTTTCTGCATTTACGTAGAAATATCGCTCGTTGAACTTTAACCGCTTGACACGCTTTGCTTTTATAACCGCTTTAAGCTGAAAGTCGGTTAAGTCAAAGCCTCCGCGCTTAATTTCCTTTATAGACAGTTTTGAGTACTTCTCTTTAAACTCTTCATAAGTTATCCCAACCGCGCCCAGAACACCTGAAACCGTTTCTACGTAGCGTTCTTCTTCCCAGGCGCGGCAATACTTTGGAATATACTTTGCCGCTCCGCTATCGCGGATAGCCTTACCGCTTTTCTGCACTTCCTCTTCTGCTTTCTTCCAAAGTTCAGTCTTTCTGCCCTTGCGCATCGCATAGGCGCGCACCATTAAATATATAGCTGTCGTGCACGCCGAGATTAAAACCGCGTCGACCGCAATCTGTTGCAGATTAATTTCCAGCGTAAACACGAAGTTTACAAGGAACGCAACAACCATTGAGGCAAACATTATCACCACGACGATTATCGTAAACACGTCTACGTAGTCCGAAAAACTTCGCGCCTTTAACTTTTCGTTGACGTTGCGTACTTCTTCCGCTATTTTGTTTTCGTTCTTAATCACCATTATCCTCCCTGGTTATAAACGCACCGCTCTTAATCGTCGCCTTCATCGTCTTGCTGTAACCGGAATATTTTTTGTACTTCGCCCAAAGAATACAGCTTGCTATACTACCCACCGCCGCAGACAGCTCTATCCAGCACAGCTTATCCGCAAAGCCGCTGAACACGTCTGTTTTAAAGAACGCGGCAAGCATTAAAAACACCACCGCCAACACATTAAGCATAGGGAAGTGCACGAACAGCGAGCGGAATATCCCCATCAAAAAGGGAATTGCGTTTATTGCGGCAATCGCAAACCCCGCTGCCACCTTAAAACCTTCGGCGGCTTTTAAAAAGGGTAAGAGACACGCCGCCACAACGGTGAACGGTAGAAAGTATACTATTATAGACAACACGAAGTAAATGTGTTTTTCTTTTTTATAAGTCTTGTACTTAGCCATTTTTAAGCTCATCCTCCGCGCTTTCAAGCTCTTTTACGTTCTCTGCGAATCTTTCGTTATTACCAAGTAGTGCCCTCTGCGCGCGCATAATCGAAACGGTTGCCGCGGACTGCGAGTTCAGCTCCTTTATTACTGGCGCAAGCTTGCCGTTCACTATCCTGTCCACAAGCTTATTGAAAGACTTCTTGCCGATAACCGCAACTATTATAACTATCGCCACGGCAAGCGCCGGCGCCCAGATTACGGAATATTCGCCCAGCCAATCCACAAATCTATCCCAGCCGCTTTTATACTCTTCGGGCAACCTTTCGCCTAGCGATAACAAATAAGCCTCCACGCTACCCCAGCGCTCTATTATTTGGCTATAGTAAAACTCGTAGTCCTCGCCGTACTTATCCTTTAAATACTGCAAAAAGCTCTCGGAAACGGTTTGCAAATCGCCGTAACCGCCTGATATATCGGGGGTAACGGTCTGCTCTTCGGCTGTAACCGTTTCTTCCGCCGTGTCCGCGGAAACCGGCAAAACCGCGCCGGTGCAGATAAAAATTAACAGCGCCGCCGCAAGCAACGCCAAAATTACCTTTTTGATTTTAGTCATTTTCGTTTTCTCCTTTTCCATAATCAAGTCCGTACTTGGCGTTAAAGTCCTTTTCAGAACCGCCACCGAGATACACGTTGTTTTTAAAATCGTCATACGCAAACCGTAATAATGCGGACAGCGTTACACGCGCTTCATCCAGTCGCTTATTAAACGTGGTTTCGCGCGTCTTTTCTCGCTCTTCGGTGCTTTCCGTATATTCCTTAAAAGCGCATTCAAGCCCGCATATTCGGCGGGTAAGAGCTTCGATTTCAGGCAGAGTTGAAAGATTGCCGTCTACTTCCTTTAATAAAAGCGGCTCCACCTTGTACTCTCGTATAAGCGCGCCCTTTAAGTAGTGTTTTACGGCGGCGTTCAGCTCGCCCGCGGTGAGGCGTTCAAGCGTAACCGTGCCGTTACGCGGCAAAAGCCGCTTGTCCGACTTGCCGTTGTTTTCCGTAACAAGGTAGAACTCGCCGTTATAGTTCGGTAGCTCAACCTTTATTTCAAGCTTGTTGTCCGTAATGATAAAAGGCGATACGTCGTCGTACCGCCCTAAGCCGTTGCTTTTTAATTTTATTATTTTCATTTCTTTATCTCCTCTAGATTATTTCAGCCACTCGGGCTTGTTAGGCATAGTAAGCGATTCCGTCACATTAAGCCACGCCGTATACCATTCATTAAGTTCGGTCTTTTGTGCTTCCGTCAAAGTTTTATACCAAAATTCCCCACGGTTTATTATGGGAAAACACTCGGCTTCACGGCGGTAACGCAATCTCTCTTTTACTTCTTCCTGCGTAGGTGCGGGCGGTGCCTGTATTTGAAATCTTCGGTTATCCCCGCTGGATTCTATTTCTTTGATTATGTAACCGTTTTTATTACAAAAATCCGCTCTTTCCGAATACTCTTCGTCTTCGCCAAATATATCTCCAATTTTATAACTCATATTTAAATTCCCTCCGTTATTATGCATATGTTCCGATAGCTATCCAGCATAAAGAGCTGGCATTTTCTCCATACCATCCCACATTTGCCCAAGTGTTAGTTATCTGATAATAATTGCTATAAGTCGAACGATACGACGAATCGCCATCTGTTTTACCGCTTGTTAAAACTAAACAGGGAGGTGCAGAAAATGCCTTCCCAAAAGACACCTGAAACACTTTATCTCTGGTGTTTGAACCATTATTAAAATATCCCCAGCAAATTTGTACTCCGCTCTTAAATCGAATCCAATTAGTGCCTAAATTATTGCCTGTTTCATACGGCGGATTGCTTGGAGAATATACTGTCTCCCATGCCTCCCAATCTCCACCCGTTTGCGCACGATATTGAAGAGGGGAACCTGTAGCAGTTAACGCTTTTCTTATTTGCAAGCCATATAAATTACCGTCGCCTTCACCGTTACGATGTCTTACATTAATAAGATTATACCAATCAGGATTACCGTTGACATGTATCGAACCCATATAGCCGTGCGCCAAAAGGAATTCGTCGTCAAATTCCATATTTAAATCCAAATCTTTTGGATTGGCGCCATATATAGTATTTTTCGCTTCGGGTGCCCCTATATCCTCCGCAGTAAGATTGACATTGCCCGTGCGATATGTTGTTTCGTTTGCACCTTTAACGCCTGTAACGCCACCCATTTTATTTAGTTTCGTCTGAACACCAGATGACAAATCGCTTTCGGGTATACCCGTAGAAGGCTTCGTATACTTAGCTGCGGTCGCATTGTCCAAATCGGAAATTTTTTGCGCCGTTATCCCGCTGTTAATTGCGTCCACTTGCGCCTGCGTAAGTGAGGTATTGTTCACTACATACTGAAAATCCCATTGTCCGTTGGGGTATGTGCCGTTTTGCGTGTCGGTCTGATAGGTGTACCTCGTCGTGGGATAACTACCATCCACGCCTTTCGGCTGAGTTTCGTCAGCTAATACTGTAGCATAATCATTTTGTGTAGGGACTCGAACCTGCGTTCCAGAATAAAATGTTGTCGCATTTAATAAACTTGCTTGCGTAGGAAACGCTTGACCCATTTCAGTTGCGCTGCCTTGCGTATATGTTATATAAAATGCGGACATATTGTTGACCGTCGAATTGACGAACGCTTTGTCTGCAAGCTGATTTTCAGCAGACGTTGACGATGGAATGTAACTTTCGATAGTTTCAAAATGCTCTGCAATGTTTTCCCCATTCCCATCACTCGTTGCTTTGGGGACTGCAATCGTGCCGTCTTTCACGCCTTCAAGGTACTGCGCTTGGCTTTCAATACGCTGTGCGGCGTTTTCCGCAGCAGTTGCGCTCTGTGCGGCTTGCTGGGAAGAACTTGCCGCCGCGCTTGCAGACTGCCCTGCCGCCTGCGCATTTTCCCGCGATTCCTGCACAGCGTCCAAAATATCGCCTTTAAGCGAGTAAAGCTCCGTAAGAATATTAAAGTCCGAAACAAGCAACCAGTTTGCACTATCCAACTCACCGTTAACGTAAGGCTCCGCTTTGTTGTTATCAGTGAGTGATTTCAAGAACACCCCATATTCGCCCTTCTGCGGATAAAATACAAGCTCGCCCGCGCCGTATGTATAAGCAGAATTCCACGCGTAAATTGATTTTGCCGTAAACGTTCCATTATCGAGCTGCTGTTGAATCGATGACAAATTCGAGAGAATCGTTTCGTAGATATCCGCAGTCGGAGTATTTGGTAAAATTTCGGGCACGCCGCGCCCCACGGTGAACGTTACCGAACTTGTGGAAATCACAACCGTGCTGTCAGCCGCATAAAAGAAGAACTGCGCCGTTACAACACCGTAATAACGCGTTATCTCGTTCGGCATTGAGAACTGCCAACCCAAGTACGGCTTGCCTGTCTGCTTGTTTATAACGCCTTCTAACTCGCCGAAAAGCTTCAGTGCATACTGTTCCGTCAGCACGCCGTTCGGCAGTTTAAACGCCACCGTCGCTTGCAGGTTAGAGGCAAACGGTGCAACAAGATAAATATCGTTAGCGTTTGCCGAACCCTGGTAAACGGGAGACGGCACGGATTCCATCACCGTGCCGTCGTTTGCTACAAAAAATATCATTTTATTATATCTCCTTTACAGGTTGTCCTTCCAGACGGTCCTGTCAAAAATTTCGTGCTTTGCAGTAAAATAAATCGGCGTGAACGCTTGTCCCGCCGTTACTTCTTTATTCTGCCCTATGAGCAAATCACCGCCCACCGTTTGTGTCTGCGCGAATTGTTCGCCCTTTTCATTTTCCACTTCTTCAGCGGGCAGTTCAGTTTGTGCCGTTACGATTGCCCAGCTTTTGCCGCTTGCAGGGAATTTCTCCGCTTCAACTGTAAAATATCCACTTCTCGTTACAGTTACACTTATATCTTCGCTTGGCAACTCTGAAAGCTTCACATCTTCCCACGCTTCTATATGGTCCGTAAACTTATTCAGTTCAGTCGGGAATACGTATAACTTCGCTGCAAGCTTGTTATCAATACCGCGCACGGCGGGGCAATAAGAAGCAAGTGCCGAACCGATTATTATATCGGTATTCGTTACGAAGTCGATTTGGAAATTGCATTGAAGTACTTCTCTGTTATCCTTGCGTAAGAGGTAAGAGACACCGCCCATAGCCACAACGTAACCTTCTGAAGCAACTGGCTTCGTGGTCATAGGCAAATCAAGCCCTATTTGCGTAAGCGTAGCATATCCACCCCGCCGCCCTTGCGTCTTTAAATCAAATTGATAATAATATATTCTGCCGTAATAATCACCGTAAGGATAATTATTTTGGAAATACCCCTGCGCCCCGTTAGTAACATTTTCGTAATGCGAAATCGCCCCGGCGGAGTAATTATCTTCATAAGTCCAACTGAATGAAATCGAGTTACCGAAAGCCGAAGAAATAACGGGCAAGCTTACAACATTTAAATCGTTGCCGTTATAGGATTGTCCCCATGCGGCAACGCTCGTCAGCGGTTTATAATCGCCTTCTTGCGTAAACGTAGCAGCTATTGCTTCAATCATTGTAGAACCGATTATTGAATCACTGTCGTACGGTTCAGAATCTCCCACCACGATATACTCCCGCCACAGTGTGTTGCGCTCAACTGCCTGCGTTTGCGACACCTCGGAATATCTCTTTTCAGAGTTAATTCCTATGTATGCCGAAAGCCTGTTAAAATCCCTTGAAAGTCCTATCGTGCAAAGAATGCACGTCGGCAAGTATTCAACCGAAACAGCGGATATGTAATAGTTATCGTCGTACATTTGCCCCGCTTGGGGTATATCCGATATGAGATAAAGTCTGTAAGTAAGCGATAAATCAATATTGCCTATTCTCGCCACGGCGCCCTTTAAATTCTCGCCGTAATAGCGGCTCTCTACGATATTTGCCTGTTGGTTGAATATCAGCGCGGCAGGGCGGTTAAACTCCTTGTAATTCGGTTTAGTTTGCGCCACGCGAGCATTATAGAACGGCGTATATGTTACTCTGAACGCCATTGTGGGATATTCGGGAATGTTGTAACTATCGCTTATGGCTTGGTGCAGAATGTTAGTTATGGCGTAATTTTTAAATACCGCCGCAACCGCCGCATCCACCTTGAAATTAAGCCCTTGAATATTTTTAGAGCCTTGGCTGAACCACAGCGCGTAAGCCTTTGAATAAGGGTACTGCTCTGCGTAAGACGATAACTCCGTATCGTAAACCGAACGCTCAAACAGCCACGGCGTTATATCAACCGACTTCACCTTGTTATCTTCAACATAAACATATTCGAGCTTGTCCACCGTGTAAATGGGGTACTGCGTGGGGATAATCATATTCCCCTCTTCAATGCGCACGTAAAGGTTTTCCGTTCGCACCGTCTTTGCGCCGTTACGGTACGGTTCCACGATTACGCCCGAATATTTATCGAGCTGATTGACGAGGTTCTCGGCGTTGCTGTCAAGCCACGCGGTGTAACTGTCGATTACTTGTGAAACGGTTTTAAGGATATACGGCTTCGTCCAAATTCCACTCTTTTCTTGCGCGGCGAACATATCATAACTGACTTCGTAAAAATAGTCGGTATCTTCCCGCGAGAACACAGCCAGTTCGCCGTTGTAATCGGGCTTGGCGTCCAAGACTAAATAATAATCGTCGTTTGCGTTATCCGCCACAATCTCTATTTCAAGCTTATACGGCTTACTTCCTATAAACACGAAGTACTCGTCATTCATATTATAAGGCTCCAAATTGTTAGAGCCGATGTATGCTTTCCCGTTTACAAAGTCTTGCGTTTGTATAAACGTGAACTCTTCATTACTCGGTTTTAAACGCGGTTCGCCGTGCACCACTTTGCCGATTTCCTGTAAGCACTCTCGCAAGGTCTGCTTGGTGAACGAGAACTGCGGGGCAAGGATTTTATCGAACAACTGCGCTTGAACTGCATTGAGCCTGAACCTCGGCTTTTCGCCCTTGCGGATAGGCTCGGCAAGGTCCAAAGTGCGGTTGATTACTTCCGTTATCGTCCAAGGCTTGAGGGGAAGGCGGTTTTCGACTGCGGAAAAATTGTAAAAAATGACGTTGTCAAAGTCAGGAGATACCCCAGCAACTGTTTTATGATATTTATAAGTATATACAACCTTATAAGAACTTCCATTTTTTAGTTTAACAACTTCTCCTATATCTTCTCCTGTTGTATATCTTGTAAATCCATCTAAATAATACACCTTATAATAATGACGGGAAATTTGTAGCCCATCTTCATATATCTCCAAAATATATTCGTCCGAAGATGAAGAGCTTATTCCAGATTTCTCATAAGGAAAAATTGTCCGCGCTGAAACAAAATAAAAGTCCGTATTTGCCGGCAATGCGGCTTTATATGTTGTGGGAGTTATGGGTGGATAATTTTTGTCAGGTTTGTTTGCCATAAATCTTGTTCCTTTTATATTGATTTTTTAAATTATTAATGATAGAATACGGACAGAGGTAAAATCATGAATAAAAAAAGCTTAATCATAATCTACTCGCTGCTCGGTTTAACTTTTGTTGTTTCGATTATTAGTTTTGCAACATCTGTTCAATGGTGCACAAATATTTGGAATTCTTATTACTCTAACCGTGAGTTTTGCATTAACTTCTATGGTTCTCTTAATAGTACGCCTACTGATATTATTGAAAATTTAACAGAACTCTGGCGACAAGCCGCAATATTAACGGTTATAGACGTTTTCAGCCTTGTTTCCGCTATTACTTCTGCGGGAGTTGCCGCACTTCTATTCCTTAAAAACAAAAAGCATTAATTTAAAGCATATTAAAAGGACACTCATAAGAGTGTCCTTTTTTCTTTAAATCTTTTTTGGCTCAGGTGGAAGATTAATAGTTTCCACCGCCGTTCTGACAAGTTCGTCCAACTGCTCTGTCGCCGCACCATTCACATATACAACTTGTGTAAAGATATTATGCGTTGTATCATACCCTCCTTTTTTTTCATAAGGGAAAATGGTATGCGCTGAAACAAATTCAAATTCTGTATTTGCCGGCAATGCGGCTTTATATGTTGGGGGAGTTACGGGGGGATAATTTTTGTCAGGTTTTACTTCTGCCATAAATCTTGTTCCTTTTATATTGATTTTAAAAATTTTTTATGTTATTATCGATTTGAGGTGATTAACTATGAAAAAATATAAACTTATTATTAACATTTTATTGGTTGCTATTTTTGTCTCAAGTATTGTCGCTTTTGGAGTTATAAGTAATATAACAAGCAATAATTGGGCTATATATATTAATTCCTATTCTGAAATATTAAATACCACACAAAATACAGAGCTAATTAATGAGATTAAAGAATTTTATAGTCAAACTCTCTGTTTAACTTTTTCCATAATTTTCTCAGTCCTTTCCACTATTGCAAGCGCGGCAACCTTTATATTTCTTAATTTTAAAGTATGGAAAGAAAAATCAAATAATTTTAATACAAATTCTTAAATTAAAAGGACATTCCATTTCGGAATGTCCTATCGTTAGTCTACAATTGTAGACTATGAAAAAAGCACTTCAAACGAAGTGCTTCTTGATTTTACTAAGTAACTTTAATCAATTATTATTTTGGAAGACAAGACACAATACCAAATGCAATTGAAACACCTATTGAAACAACCCAACCAGCAACCCCCGCAATTTTAAAAAACAAATGCTGTTTTGCTATTCTTGATGCCCCATTCCTATGGTCATCTATGTATTTAGTAACATTGCAATATTTATTAAAAGCATCTTGGTATGCATCATATAACTCATCAAAGGCTTGCCCTTGTTTTGAGTTGTTGCCATTGAGGTCTAATGATTTTGCTTTTTCACTCGCCTCTTTCGCTTCTTGTTTTAGGTTATCTAAATTTTGGACAAAGTTACCATCGTCAACATCACTCAAATTGTAAAATCTATATTTTCTTTCAAACTCTTCTATTTTATTAAACTCAAAAACACAAAGAGTTTTATAACAATCAAGTTCTATACGCCGCAGATGGTGATGAGCACTACTTATATTGTCTAACCTATCTTCTTGCGAATCGTTTTTAATAGTGATAGCATCCGATATATGCCCTGTAAAAGCCCTAACCTCTAATAAAAGCCCTTCCGGCATAGCCTCAAACGCAACACCCACTTTATCAACTAATTTTTTAATACCATTATAATATAAATATTCCTCTTCAACTCTTTTAAAAATCTCATCTTCAAAGTTCATTTTTACTCACTTATTTTATAATTTTGCCCTTTGTATTTACTTTTCTATTAAGCATACAGTAAACATTTCCGCGCGGAGGGACAAGACTATTCGCTTTGGCTTGTGCATAACGTTTTTTATGCTTGCCAAAAATAGAGTGCGTACAAGAATCAACCACTCTAATCCTGTCTAAATTTTCCATTGTTTCCGTTTTGATAAACATATAACAAATACCTAATCTTATTGCTTACAAATGCTCTTTTGTAATATTGAAGTGAATTTTATAATGATATTTTACAACTTTTATTTCAAAAAGTAAATAAAAATGCTATATTTTTTCATAAAAAATATTGCATTTTGTGCTATTTTTTATACACCACAACACATTTCTCACTCTTATTATATGTAAACTATACAAAAATATTTCAAACGTACGTTTTGATTATTCCTCCCATTCGGGTGTTAAAACTGTTGCATTTGCAGTATAACTCCTCCCCAAGTCGTTGGTAAATGTAAGCGTATCCACCACCACACACTCGGCGATTTTGGTTACCTCTATTAAATAAAGCTCGTGGTTATAAAGCCCCGAGCCTATTTGTGTTTCAGTTGCGTTGTCGTTCGCCACGATAAAGTGCTTTGTTTGGGTTCTTTTCTTAATCGTCCGCCTGCTCTCACGCGTGCCGAGATAAAACTCGTTGTTGATTATTATCTCAACAGGCGTAAGCGGGGCGAAGTTCTTCTTTTTTATTGCGCGTAACGAAAGCCTGCATTCGTCAAGGCGCTCGTCGAGGAAGTTCCCTGTTTTAAGGGGAAGCACCGCCGAAGGCGTTCTGTTTATACCGTCTATATACACGTAAACGCTGTTTTTAATTGCCATTGTTTTTCTCCTTACTGGTCCTTTGCGCGGCGCCCTGAAACGCCCGCACGCACACGCGCCATATCAATCGATATGTTTTCCATACTCTGCTGCAACTGCAACATTCTCTGCTTTTGAGAGATTTCCACAACCTTGTTTACGAAAGTTGCCGCAAGCGCAATACCCGCAACGGCAAACCCCGCAGGTCCACCGACTATTCCCGCACTTAAAAGTGCGTAGCCCGCACCCACGGTCTGCGAAGCGTTGTTGTAAACGTAGCTTACGCGCTCTTCGTATTCCGTTGCGCCGGTTTGCAGTGAAACCTGCGCTATACGTGTGTTAATGATTTTGTCCGCGGTGGATTTGATTGCGGGAAAGGACACCATTTTCTTCAACTTGTTTGCAACGGCGTCCTGTACGGAACTGCCCGTGCTTTCGCCTACGTTTTCCGTGCCAGTGCTACCGCCGCCGTCGCCGGCAACGCTTTTCTTTTTACCGCCGCCGTTGAAATGCACGTAAATATGATACTCTCTGTCGTCCATTCTCCCTCCTAAACCGTTTCAAACGGCGCACTTGTCGCCGTGACGGTTACCGCTTTATCGGTTATCAAATAAACGTAATACGCGCAGTCGTTGTTCTCTTCGTAAACGATATCGGACGGCGTTACATTTACCGTCTGCGACCCTTCAGCAAGTTCCAAAGCATTGCCCGCAATAAAAGCGTTACAAGCTTTGGAAACGGCAAATGTTATGCTTGTGACTTGCGAGCTTTCAACCTTGAATTTACCAAGCTGAAAGCCTGCGGACAAATTACCCGCCAAAGGGTTTTCAACGACTTCCATAAGCGAAGCCGAACCGCCCGCAATGGATATGCCCTGCGCCGAGGTTTGCACGGTGTTTAATGTCATAAAATAGAGCTTTTCATCCAGTTCACCGAAAACTACTTTCACGAAGTGCGCGGTGTTCGGTTCACCGTCAAGCAAATACTGCACGCACGCTTTGGTGAACTCGTCCGCATTTGCGGGGAAGTCTATATCTATTGCAAACGCGGTTGAAGTGATTATGTTTTTTGTAACGAGTTTGCCCGCGTAAACGTCGCCGTCTACGACAGGTGTTCTGCCGTGGCGCACCGCCATAAACGGTACCGTGGAATTGTCGAAATAGACCTTTACGTCCTTGGAGCTTATACCGCCCTCAATGAAGTAAACCTCGATATATACGCTGACTAACACATAGTTATCAAGTTGCGACGACAGCCCCACTTCTCCGGTAACCGCAGTTCCCGCCTGATACGAAACGGAAAAGTCGACGCCGCTTTCGTCGGGCATAGAAAAGGACTGTGCCTTTTGGAAATAGCCGTTGATTGCGTTTACGATATAGGTTACGAACGGATACTGACCGTCCTTTATTTTTGCCAAGTCTTCCTCGGTTTGCTTTGCGTTGGTGCGCGGAGGCTTTACGGGAACGGAGAACTCTAAAGATAAACCGTTTACGCCCATTACGAGGTCGTTGGCGTCGTTTGCCGAAGTGCTCGTGCGCAAGTTGCCGTTAATGAAGTGGATAACCGTGTTCCCGTCACGCATTGCGCGGACGTGCTCGCCCGCTTCCGCCCAGATTTTAAATTGTATTTCGGAATTGTTTAAAACCGCGTTAAGTCCGTTTTCGAACCGCTTAGCAAGCTGCGTTAATGTTATCATTTTATAACTCCTTTTAATTTATTCGCTAACCGTTTTGTAAACTCTGCGGCAAATCGCTGCCACCATCCTTCGTTAGGGTTTTTCTTCCTGTGCCACCTTTTCGAAAGCCACGGCTCGTTAGTATACGGCACGTAAGGCGCTATTGCGGGGTTGACGAAAATATCAATCATATCGTTATTTACATTTATTGTCAGCGCGTTAAAAGCCATATTGCCGGTATCGCGCGGAACGAGTTCTCCGCTCATTTCTTCGACTATGCTTACCGCCGCATTAATAACGTCCTGCTTCGTCATACCACACCCCACGGGTTATTGATTGAAACAAGCCGCAAAACATACTCGGTGGAAATAGGCGTGCCGAGAACGCGCATTGCCTGCTTATTCGCCGACTGATAATCCTTTTCAACCTGAATTATTTTAAATGACTGGCCGTCCTGCGTTATCACGATACCGTTAATTTTGAATTTTAACTGGTCGTCCGTGCGTATTGCAACCTCACCCGCAACGCCCTGGATATTTGAGAACAGTCGACGGTAAGTGTTGGAAAACGGATTGACGTATTCGTAATTGAACTGCTGTGCCCCGACGTCGGGGCCGTCCATTGTTTCTGGGTAATAATTTGCAGTGGCCGTGAACCGCGTTCTGGGATTTAATATATCGAGAATATCGCGTATCACTAAATTACACCCCCATATATTATGGAAATACCAAGACAAGACACCACGTTACCCAAAACGCTTTGCGCGAGATAATCGATTGCCACGGCGCGTTCTTCGGGCTTGACAGACAAATAGAGGTTACCCACGTTAAGCACGTAAACCGCCTGATATTCCATAGCCTTTTGAATAATTTGCCTTAGCTCGGGTACGCTTGAAATAAGGCTGTCTTGGCGACGGTTGTCAATGCTGTGTTCGTGTATAAACTGGTAAATCATATCGCTTACTGTGCGAGTAAAGCTCTTTATTGCCGTGTCGGGGTTAACGAGCGCTGTTTCCGCCATGCGCTCTCTTAAATTAACGCCTACGTTTTCAACAAGCGCCTTTTCCGTTAAAACGTAATGCCCCGTTGTTTCGTCATAAAATAAATAATCGTCCGAATAAGGACGGATAGCGTTTTGCATATTTTTCGCTCCTTATATGTTGACTTTTTTTAATAATTGAGTATAATATAAATAGAAGTGATGCTTTTAACCCGACCGAGGCGTGCCCGCCGGAGTTGGGCGCCTGGGCACAGGGGGCATCACTTTTTTTATTGCTTATTGAATGGATTTAAGTCGTAAAGCGTACTGCTTCCGTCCTCTCTTATACCAACATTAAGCCGCCCTATGTATTTGTCTTCCCCTATTTGAAAAGGAACTTTGTAATACGCAAACTTTTTAAACAGTTTGTGGGATTGTCCTCCCTCTTTTTGAGCTTCAACGACACCTTCCAATTCACCAGCTTCAACAATTTTGCAAGCTCGGGCAAAACGCGAATTTTTGTTTCGTTTAGCGTATGGCTCATCTTATCCGCGCCCACTTTTTCGATAGCAACAACGCGGCCATCTTCGGCAGGATATTTGCCGCGCAAATTGTCCATTATGTATTTAAACGCAATATATTGTCGGTCTTTCGGCGTTGCTCTATCAAACTGTTTTTGAATATCAGCGTCCATATCCACCTTGACTACCTTATTAGTCAAGGCTTTTTTCTTTTCGGCTATCTTTTCCTGCAACTTTAAATCGTCCACAGAACCGTCCGTATTGAGCGGCAGTTCCACGCCGTTCTCTTTGGCCCATTTTATGCGGTCGTTCACGGACTGACGGTATTCTTCGCGGGAACCTTCCCCCCTGCCGTCAGTGAACTTTCCGTCGCCGTCCCTCGGGTGCTTATCTTCGTCGAACATTATTCCCTCCTTAAATTTTGAAAATGGTAAGGGGCTTGATAAGCTCAAACCCCTATGAAAGCTGTTAAATTATTTCTTCGGTGCCGCCTGTCTTGCCGCAGGAGCGGTGAGCGCTGCCGTTGCCGCATAGGTTGCTGCCGCGGTGTTTTCCGCCGTAATATTAACCGTTGCGGGCGTATAGCCTGCCGCCTGAACGCTTACCGTAGCGGTGTCGCCTCTGCCGAGCACGAAGGTATAAGTGCCGTTAGCGTTGTTTACAAAGCCCACGGGATTGCCGTCGCCTTTGGTTATCGATACTGCCGCATTGCTGACTGCCGCCGAATCAGTACCCGTTACCGTAAGAGTTACGGTCGTGGTATTGTCGCCCTCATAAACGCCGATTTTGGACTGTCTGCCGTAATCCACGTTGCTTACGCCGTATGCCTTGATAGTCGCGTCGAAGCTATCAGGTGCGATTATGTTGCCGTTTTCGGTTACAGGGTTAACGAAGTCCGCAAGATTGTCTTCGGTTGCAACAATGATAGCCGCAGCCGAACCTCTTATCTGTGCCGCGCCCCAACGGAACAAGTTCTGAATCTTCGTACCTACGGCGTTGCCAGGGTTAGGAATGGGATTTATCGTTGCTTCCGCTCTGCCGAATGCAAAGCCCATAGCGTTTGCGATATAGCCCTGAATCTTATCGAACTGCGCGTAATTTGCGCCGGTTATGCCCGCAAGTGCCGCTGCCTGTCTCCAATAGGAATCGGGAACTACCTTTATCCACACGCCGCTGTATTCGCCGCGAATATTGCCGCCCTTGGGCTTTCCGTCTCTCGTGAACGCGCCGCCGAGCAACATTTCCTGCGCAAGGTTAGAAGCCGATACGAGCGCACCGTTACGCACGGAGAACAGTCTGTTGAAGAAAGACTGCTTTACGACGATTACGGACTCGTCCAGATTGTACTGAACTATTCCCTCCGACCAAGAAGTCTGCGGGTTGGTCATTGCGCCGATTAAGCTGTTCATAATCTGCTGCAAATAGCCCTCGCCGGTGTTGCTCAAGTCAACGGGAATTATATTGGAGTTGTCCGCGCTTGCCGCTCTTGCCAACGCGCCTTTAAGATGCACTGCCATAATGGTGCTGTCTTCCATATTTGCAACGGTTTTAGGTATCATGGACGTATATTCCGCCGCAAGGGGAAGTGTAACCATGTTCTGCGAAAGCTGATAAATAATCGTTGCATCGTCGTACACCTGGTTTAAAGGCAGGTCTACGCCGTTAGTTTGCACGGTGTTGGGCAGATTTCTGTTTTCAAGCCCGTCGTTACCGGGAGTGCCCTGCAAAACACCGTTAAGCGTTGCGCCTATCGAAATAGTGCGCATTGCGTATCTGGGCGGCGCCATAATAGGCACGCGCACCAAAGCCGCGCCCTCAACGCCGGTTCTGGACGTAATACCCATACCGTCCGCGAAGATACGCGCGTCGAGGATATTTTTCATCCAAACATTAGCCAAAATTCTGTCGGTCAGAATATTGTCTACCTTGGGATAGTTGCCGGGACCTACGCCGTAATTGTTGTAAGCCGCAACCAAGTTTGTCATGACCTGGGAATAAAGGACCTTGTCGCTTAATCCCTGGGTATCGATTACTGTTGCCATTTTTAATTACCTCCTTATTTCAACAGTTTTGCAACGTCTTCTTCCGAATACGTTTTGCGGGTGTTCTCACCGCTGGGTTTGCTTTCCATGCCGTACTTTTCTGCGGCACGGTTGAGCTTGTCTTCACCGCCTAACGTTTTCAAGGCCGCTTCGAGTCTGTCAAAACGCTCGTCGGCGCGCTTGCGCCAATCGTCGACTTCTTTGTCCTGCCTGTCATCCTTGCGTTCCTGCGCTTCCTCACGCTTTTCTGCGCGGTCCTGCATGTGCAACTCGGAAACGTCTCCGTGCCCTGCCGCATGTTCCGCGCCGAGCGCCTCGTGTTCTCTGTCTGCCGCCGACTGGCTGTCCTTGTTTCCGTCAGCTCTTTCCTGAGCCGCAATGCTTTCATGCACGCGGTCGGATATCGACTGATGGAAACTTTTCTTGTCATCTTCCGAAAGGTCTTCGTAAGCCTTTCTTACCTGTTCTAACGTCGTCAATTTTTCTACCTCCTGCTTATTTTTTTTGAAATTGAATATCGACATTTTGTTCTCCTTGCATCAAAAAAGCGGAGGTTTTAACCCCGCTTTTTTCTAAATAATTTTCACGCGGTCGCGGTAAAATGCCCGACCGTTTTCTTTGCTGAACTGCTCGTAAGCCTTGTTTCGCTCTACGGCGATTTTTGCCCACTTGGTATGTTCCTTTGGTTCCACACCTTTGTAACTCAGTGCCTTTTCTCTTGCGACAATCACTTCGCGTTCCATTTCGCGCTGGCGCAACGTAATTGCATATTGCTTTTTTCGTTCGTCTGCGCTGAGATATGGCACTGCCATTCCTACTTTAAACTCCGTCAGTTTATGGCGGCAGTTAAAACCGAGCAATCCGTTTTTATAGGTGCGCCCCGCTTGCGTGGTATAGTAAACGTCCGTGGCCCTTTCAAGCGGAACGTAATGGCGCCCGTCTTCGGTATAGCCCTCGGTTCCGTCCATTGAATAAACTCGACCTTGCCACTCCGCGCACCGGGAGGAACAGTCAGCGTGCGCCGAACATACAACAAGCCGTACACCGCGCTCTTTAAACTCTTTAATTTCGTCTTGGTGTCGCTCGTAGCGCACCTGCATTTCCGCAAGATTACGCAGCGAATTCCGTCTAGTGAAATCGTTAGGGTCAAGCGCCTTGGCTTCTGCAAGATTGTCAAGCGCAGTCTGCACTCGGCTCATATACACTTTGTTGAACTCTTGCAAGGGCACGCCCATATTTGTGACCTTGTAATACAGCTGCTGTGCCGCTTGTCGCTCCGCGTTCGTAGCGGGCATATAATATTCGCCCTTGGGTTGCTTTTCGGATATAGCCCGCATTAAAACGATAACGGCGGGCAACATAGGTGAGGGAATAATTCTCACTGTCGATGAAAAATCCCCGTAAACCTTATTAGCAAACAGCATAAGTGACTTACGCGCATCCAACTTCAAAGTAGGTGAGCGTATCCTTGCCACCGCACTCTCGATAATCGCCGCAAGCTTCTTTTTGATTGCTTGGGCGCTATTCCCCGAAAACACACCTTGCTTCACCGCGGTTTTTATATCCGTCTGCGCGTCAACCAAAATGCTCGCTTGCTCGTTTAACGGGTCGGGAACGTATTTTATCTCTTTCACTTTTCACCGCCTCCGCTTTGGTCGCCGTAATAGTCTTTCTCATTAAATAGCCCGCCGCCGTAAGCGCTTTCTTTTAATCGCTCTGCATCAGCTTTTAGCTTTTCCATATACTCTGCCGTTTCGCTTACGGAAAGGTTATTGACGAGCATCACCGCTTCTTCTTGTGGAATAAGTTTAGCCGCGAAATTCTCGCGTATATTCTGGTCGAATTCAAGCTTGTTGCCTATGTAATCACCGAGCTGTAACCGCACGTCGGGGCTGAAGCCTTCTTGCCGCAATATTTCCCGCAAAGCTCTGTCAAATACGGGCAAAATCAAATTATGCGTTTCCTGCACGCTCGCTCGCGACAAATTTTCCTCTGCCGTTACTTCTCTAGCCGTTTTTGCGGAATTGTCAGGCGTTAAATAGGGGAATATTGAAGTCGGAGAATACCCTGCTCTTACCGTTGCCAAGCGCTCGTAAATTTCGAGCATTTTGCCGTACTGGTCTGCGCGAATATCAAATTGTACCGGAGTAGGCGCCATTTTGTCTTTATCGAAACCCGAAGGCATTACGTAAACGAAGCTTTCGTCATGATAACCTTTCAGCTCAGTCGTCGTAACACTGAACTCGGTACCAGGGTATTGCTTTTGCAGGCGGTTTAACGTGTCTTGCAAAAACTGCTTGGGAACGAGAATTTTTCCTTCCCCGTTCAAAACGTCAACTATCGAGCCGCTGTAAACAACGTCGATGGACCACAGCAAATCAAGGCAACCATATAAAAGCGGGTCGCCGTACGGCGCGTCAGGCACACACGAGTTTACGGCGGTCCGCCGCATTAACCATACACCCAAGCCATCGTAAGTATTAAGTGACTGTTCAATGTTAAGTTCCGTTATCCCCATACGCATAAGCTCACCTTGCGCTGTTTTAGGGAGATTGTCAAAATCCACGCCGTTTTGATACGGCGACGGCAATGTCGGCGAGTTGACAGTCCCGCCGCTTGTAAAAACTTTATACTTGACGAACTTTTTCCCGCTCTCGTTATAACCGCGTTCTTCAACCAACCAAATTGACGAGCGATTTTCGTCATTTTTTAAAGATGATAAAAGCCCGATAAAAAAGACGGCGTTCGTAACCTCTCCACTGTCGTTTACCGAAAAGAGTGTCCTATCCACTCTGAACGCCGACAACACGTTTCTTCCATACTCGTCCTTATTGGCTTTAATAACGCACGTGCCGCCCGCTAATGCAAACGAAATTGCGCGAGCCTTAAACAGATTGAAATTCGTCGCGGGCGCCCACACGTCGCTTAAAAATTTGCAGCTCTCGTCGTTCCCCAAAAAGAAAGACTTTTCACCCGAAACCAACCTCGTTGCGCCGCGTAGGATAGCCATACCGGTTGAAGTTGACAACGACGAATTATAAGCACCGTCCACATTGCCGAAAGCATAGGCGACACAAGGACGCACGACGGTTTCCATATAGTTTATCCACTGCCAATTTAACTGCGAGTAGTACGTTGAATTGTTTACAAAGCTCTCAAACGGTTTTCTGTACTTTGTGTTTTCTAAATAGCTTTTTAAAAACTCGGGAATCTGAAACCCCATTTTCTTCTCCTTTAACCGAAATTGTTCATATAAGCGTAATAGTAATGCGCCGTCGCATACTTATCCGCGTCTATCGTATGGTCATCCTGTCCGTCGGGAATTTCATTTTTCTCATCGTAACAGAAAGTATTTATTTCCCGCAAACTCGGTGTATTAGACGGCGTATCCAGCACTTTAAACACACCGCGAAAATATCCGTTTTGCAATCGCTTAATATCGCGCTCGATACTCTTGTTATCAACAGCCTTAACGAAGTACCCAGTGCGGTTTTGGAATTCAAGCATTAAATCTTGCGTAACTACGGCGCTATCAAATATCCAGGCTTCGTTATACGGTCCAGGTAACACCACACCGTAGCTTGCCATTTCCGTATAAAAATCGCGGTACCATTCAACCATTTTCTCAACCTGATAACTGTTCGGTAGCGGTTCTCCAATTGCCTTTGGGTCAAGATAAAAAGTTGAAAGTTTAATTAAATTCCCGTCGGGAAATATCCCCCAGGCGCAGACTGCCGTCGGGTCTTTAACAACGCCGCTATCCACTCCGTAGATAACGTAAAGCGGCTGATAGCCGCTTGCTACCGCCGCTTTGAATTTATCTAATGGAATTAAATTGCGCTCTTTGCTGAACGTATAAAGCACAAGCCCTTCAAGGCTGATTTTCTGTCCTAAATACCAATATTTGTACTGCTGCGGATTCTCCCGCCTCATCGTCTCTATTTCGTCAATGGTTGCTTCATTCAACAGCTTGTAAATGTCGTGATAGGTTGAATAAATGCGTACCGCTCCGTTTTCAACCATTTTCCCGAAATACGAATGCGCCCAATGTCCAAGGTTAGGCGGAGGGTTATACGCGTAAATTATCTTACCGTCTGCCTTTAAAAACTTATTTGCCGTCGTCTCCGCTGCCCTTAAATGCTGATAGCTTTTCGCCTCGTTCGCTTCGTCCACAATAAACATAGCAAGGCTTCGGTCTTGGGGCACAAAGCCTTTCGTCGCGTTCAAGTCGTCTTTGGTTTTGCCGTTTATGCCGCCGAAATAACACTTCGCGCCCGTTATAGTGCACGTTGCCTCAAAAGGGTTGAGCTTGAACTCAAAATACTTTTCAAGCCCCAACGACTGAACAGTTGCAAGAAACGAGCTGAATATAGAAGTCCTTATATCACCTTTTTCTGCGCGGCAATACCAAACGTTATTCGAGCGGTGCGCCATCATCCGTCCGACGGCAACAGTTTCGTTAGTCGTTGACTTACCTGCCGTTCTCCCGCTCTCTTCGATAATCTTTCTTACGGTTGGGTCTAACAACGGCGCAAACGGTTTAGGGATACGCGCTTTCACCGCAAAAGCCGTCATTCTGCACCCCCGCTTAAATCTTCAATAGTAATATTAACGGATACGCTTTCTTGCTCTTCTTTCTCCTCTGCAGGTTTATCCCGCCACTTGTCGGGGCGACGATTTTTAAGCCAAAATATCTGCGCCGTAATGTTTCCATTTAATGCGCTTTGAAGAAGTGCGTTCTCAACTTCTAAATCTACAAAGTCTTTATTTTTTTTTAATATGTCGGAAAAGTCGGAAAACTGCTTTTTATATTCGTAAAGACTATCTCTTGAAATCCCCAGCCGCTTTGCTATTTCTTCATCCGTCGCTCCATTTCGGCACCAGTCTTTTATTTCTTCTAACCGTGGCGCAACGTGGGTTTCGTATTTACTTGGTCTTGCCACGATTAACCTCCTTTTTTGCATGAAAAAAGCACCTCCGAAGAAGCGCTTTATAATTTTATATTTTTATTTCTTAGGTAATGGATTGCCCCACTTGTTTTTGCCCGCATTTAACAGTGCTTTTACCTCGTCTCTTGACTTTAAATTAAAGTCGTCTTTTTCGTCGGGGGCATAACATTCCTCAGTTCCGGTGTAAACCCACGCACAAAAAGGACACGGCTCACCATAAGGGTCATCATCTATAATTGTACCGCAAATTGGACATTTTATTTTTTCCATTCTTCTAATCCTTCTTGCTTCTTTATTTTTTTAAATCTATTTGACGGAATTTTATAATAGGTTCTCAATGTTCCGTCTTTATCAACAACAACGTATTCGCTTGTTTTCTCGTTATACTTAGCATATCTTCCGCGCTTTGTACCGTAAAAGATTTCACCCTCGCCTTTATTCCAATAATCTATTGCCGCGCGCTCGTAGTCGTCCTGATTTTTAAAACCCATTTCTCTGGCGTGCTGAATATGGTCCGGGGAATTCTTCTTCTTTTTATCTACAAATCCATATGCTTTTTCAAGTGGATTTCTCTTATCGTTTAATTCTTTTGATTTCCCCGATTTCTTGCTTTCATTATAAAGTTCAAGCAGTTTTTGTATATCTGCACGCCCATCGTATGCAATAGGTATTTCAATATCATTATCCTTTGCCCAACCGAACAGCCAACCAAAATCGCCCAACGCTTTCCTCCTAAAAGAAAAGCACCGTCATTATACCACGCAAAATCTGCGCCGTCAATGGCAGCGTTCAATTTCTCACACTACCACTATAGCACGGCAATACGGTAAAAAAGTGCAATGTTTTTGCACTTTTAAAATAATTTCAGCTCATTCGCCCAGCGGTAAGCAACCTGCAATATTTCGTCAAGCCAGTAAAAATACGTGCGGCGCTCTATCCCTACCTCGTCGCAGGTCCGCCAAATGCCCTTGCGCTCTATGTACCGCTTCTGCATCAGCTTGTCCTTCTGCTCCCACTTGAACTTTTCAAGCGTTTTCTCAAACACAGTACACCACCCGCGCAAGCGCTCCGTTTCGTAAATAGCGCGGATTACAAGCTGCTCTTGCGAATTGCCGCCGCTCGTCTTAACGCGTTCACCGTCGGGGGCCTTGCTATCGTAGGCGACTGCGCACACGGCGTAGTTCTCCGCCTGCGCCTTATTCCATTTGTAGCGGTAGAACTCCCGCTCTATTATCTTTCTCTGCTGTTTAGTCATCTGCACCCCTTTACTCTCCTTTCAACTCTGCAAGACGGCGTTCAGCTTCTTCTTTGGTTGCAAAAACCTTGTCAGGCGAATACGGATATTCAAATTCGTCAACAGGGTAAATTGTGCTTTCAAATTGAGAAAAGTTATAACCCACAATTCTACACTCTTCTACTCGTAGCCGATTAAAACCGTAATCTTTTATAACGAAATTTTCTCCAAGTTTACACGGCAACTCCACAATCTCACCTTGCACTCCGCCTGCTCTTTATTCTTGTAGGCGAGCCACTCTTTGCCATATAATGCTTTTGGTGCAACCCAACGAGCAGTACCTTGATTAAGATGTATATGGGTTTCCGCAAATCCGTGAACTTGCCAATACCCTGAACCGTGTTTCGGTGATTCTATGTCTACAACCCATACCCAATCGCCTACTTCAAGGCTTTTCAACTGTTCTATCGTTGCCTAGTTATTCCCGCTTTCTGCGCAACAAGCTTTGCGGTCAGCCCGCGGCTCTTTATATACTTTTCTATTGTCAAGGCTTTTACCTCCTTTGGTTGATTTTTAACTTTTAATTTGTTATCATTAGAAAAACTAATGAAGGTTGATTTATGATTTTAGAGATTTCATTTGAAGACATCAGTAGGTGGGTTTCTTTGTTTGCCAATATAGCAACTTGCATTACAGCTTTAACGGCTATTGGCGCATTAGTAAGTGCCATTGTTTATTTCAAAAACAGACCATCTAACAAGAATTTTCAAATAACATTTAAAGTTCGTAACTCAGGCTGTTCCAATAATGAAAAAGATATTTATACTAGACTTCACTGTTCAATAGATGTTTCTAATTTTACAGATAAAGAATTTTCAATTATTGAATGTAATTTGATTTGCAACAAGAAACGTTATATAATGGAAGAACTGTTTCAGGTTTTCCCTAAAGGCCAATTATGGGATTTCAGACCCTTAAAAAACATTTCCTTATATGCACATCAATCTATTACTTTATCCAATGTATATTTTAGAATTCCGAAATCTGAAATTAATAAAGCAATATTAGAAGTCAAAACTACGCAAAAGACATTAAAATACAAAGTTAGTCTTGAAGAGCAAGACTCTTAACTGCTACAAGAATTTCCACCAATTCACTTACAGAAATCATTCTTTTCTTTGTAAAATAATTTGTCATATCTCCCTTTGGTCCATAAATTTTAATGCTTACGAATTCTTCGCAATAGAAAGGTATAACTATCTCTCGTAGAACTGCTTTAAAATCATTTTTGTTGACTTTAGAATCTATTGTTAACTCAACAGAACATCTATTTTTAAAAGTTATGCTTATTTTATTTCCATCTTGAAAAAGGAAATTTTCTATAATTTCCATCTCTTCCCCCCCTCCGCGCCCTCGCCGGAGGGCTTTTTGGTTTTATTCAAACTTTTATTTCGTTGTAATTTCTTATTCCATATTTGGAATACAAGTATATTATATACCAAGTTTGGAATATGTCAAGTATTTTTCATAAAAAATATTGCATATTTGGAATTTTTTTTATAAACTGTGTTTGCAAGGAGTAAAATATGGAATTTTCTGAAAGAATTCAAATAATTAAAGTTGAATTGCGTAATAAAGGCTGGAAGTATGCCGACTTAGCTGACAATAGTGGCATCCCCCTTTCCACAATACTGAAAGTTTTAAGTGGCAACACTCGTTCCCCGCGCATTGACACTGTGGAAGCCATTGAACGCGCTTTGGGGTTAAACGAAAAAAGCCCATCCAACGTTTATGACGTGGAAGGGTTGCTTGTGTATGAAGAAATAGGAACCGTATGCGCAGGCTATAACGGAACGGTGAATGAAATCCCTACGGGTAAAAAGATAGAAATACCCGCCTCTATGATTAGCGGCGGGAATAAGGACGATTATTTTGTTTTGCGCGTTTCAGGTAACAGCATGTACCCCAAACTTTTAGAGGGCGACACCATTCTTTGCAAGCGCTGCGACGGCGTGGACAGCGGCGACCTTGCCGTTATCCTATATAACGGCGACGAGGCGACCGTTAAAAAGGTTAATTACGTAACCGGACAAAACTGGTTAGAGCTTATTCCTATCAACCCTGAATACCCCACTAAACGCATTGAGGGCACAGATTTGGAGCAATGCCGCGTTCTCGGCAAGGTAGTAAAACTGATTAGGGATTTGTAATAGGTGAAGATATGGATTATACAACAGCTATTGCAATTGGAGTTATTGCTATTGTGTTTGGTATAACGGTAGCCGTAGTCGGTATGGTTTTATCAAAAAAGAAACTTGAAAAAATAGCATCGGACAACGAGTTTAAAGATATAAATTCCGATTTTGAGACTGATGGCGAGGACGAAAACGATTTTTACCCTACTCCCGTTCCTATATCCAACTCAAATCCTTCCCAAAATGATACTGAAAAAGTGACAGCCGAGACAACAGAGGTTCCCGGCTATATCCTTGAACAGCAAAAAGCACTTGCCTACATTGAGGCCAACGAAGGGATTGAATCAGACGAGGGTGAGCATTATTACAAGCTTGCTATGAGCTATTTTACTTTGCAAAAAGCGTGCTACCGCCCTTTAATGATTAAAAACTTGGAAAAATACTTAACCGCAAAGCCTTATACTGAAAAATATAAAGATTATGCAATTGACGAACTTTACTGTGGATTTAATCCTAGACCAGCACGAAAAAACAACTATGAACTGGCAGAACGAAACTTTTTAAGACGTATTTATTATTTCCTAGGACGAGCTTACGAGCAAGAAGGTGACGGGCGAAAAGCTATCTACTATCTTGATTTGGGAATGGGCATTATTCCGGAAGGTGCAGAACTTTTTCTTATCGAATTGTTTTTTGCCTGCAAAAAAGCAAACGATTTGCCATTGTTTTTAAAATACTGCGACCAGTTACCGCAAACAGACCATGTTGAAGAATATAGAAAAAAAACCCAAGAATTAATCGATAAAGGCTACGTTTACAAACCTAAAAAGAAAGCAGAAACCACAAAGAAGATAAATTAAATGCCCAGCTATCCCAAAAGAACAACAAAACAAGGAATCGTTTACGACGTGCGATTCCGCATATACGACGAGAACGGACAGGAAGTCCAAAAAAGGCTCTGCGGTTATCCGAACAAGCGGCAGGCACATCAAGCTTATCTGGACTTTATGAAGACGTATGTGCCGCCGGTATTCAAGCTAAAAGAGCGTGGCGATTACGTTTACGACGATTTACTCGCGCAATATAAAAAAAGCAGACAAGTAGAACTTGCCACGTCCTCTTATTACGATTTACTTTTTATTTTTGATAACTTCATAACTCCGAGTTTTCACGACAAGTCTATGCCCACGCTTAAAAAGGCAGACTATGCTAATTGGCAAACTGAGCTTTGGGCAATGAAAAATCCTGCAAGCGGCGAGTTTTACGCACAAAAGTACCTTACGAAAATCCGCTCTACCCTATCCACCTTTCTTACATGGTGCGAAGACACCTATGATATCCCAAACTCATTAAAGCTCATAAAAAAGCCAAAACGCAAAGAAATGAAAAAGGAAATGCAGATTTGGGAATTAGACGAATTTTTACGTTTTCAGTCTGTCATAGACGACGTGTTTTGGAAGACCTTCTATATGAGCTTGTTTTATTCCGGTTGCAGAATAGGCGAATTGCTTGCCCTTTCGGACGACGACGTATATTTACAAAACGGTACATACTACTTCACGATAAATAAAAATTTAACACGCAAGACGTTAGATTCAAATAAACCGTATATAATTCAACCACCCAAAACGGCAACCTCAAACCGCACGATTCCTCTCCCCCAAGAAATGACGGAACAGCTTAAAACTTACATTGCTTATAAACAAGAAAAGAGGTTAGGCAAAGCGTTTTTCTTTGGCGGCGACGCCCCTGTCGCGGAAATGACTTATGGGCGATATTTTAATAAATATGCCGATGCCGCGGGGCTGAAACACATCCGCATACACGATTTAAGGCACTCGCACGCATCGATGCTTATTCATCTAAACGTGCCAATAACTGTTATATCAAAACGGCTTGGTCATAGCTCAATAGAAATGACTTTGAAGAAGTATGCCCACTGTTATGCAAGCGGTGCCGGAGAAGCTGTCGCAGCGGTGGACAATGCGATTGCAAATTGTAATTGTGGCACAGCTTGTGGCACAAATTCAGCAAAACCTAGCCAAAATTAACCAAAATCAGCAACAAAAACACCACAAAACACCAAAAAAACGACCGTTTTAGGCACCCACCTTAAATCCCCTATTCTTCCGTAAAAATTCAGCAAAAGCCCGAAAACGTGCTGGCAAACCGCATGCGTCGAATAATCCGGCGCGTTGCAAACCACAACCCCGTGCGCCCTGCAAGCGTCAAGGTCAACCACGTTGTATCCCGTCGCAAATACTCCGACGTACTTTATCTTCGGGCATCTCGACAAAAATTCTTCGTCTATAATAACTTTGTTTATTATAATCGCGTCGCAATCCTTCGCAATTTCAAAAAGCTCCCCGCGCGGCACGTTCTTAAAATAAACCACTTCGCCAAGCTTTTCAAATTCCGAAAAGCCCATATCGCCGTAATCCACGCCGCTCGTATTTATCGCAATTTTCATTATTTGGTAACCTCGAATGCAAGCTCTAAAAGCTTTTCTGTTTCTTCCTGCGGTACGTCCGATTGCAAAACAACCGAAATCCAGTGTTTTTTATTCATATGGTAAGCCGGCAGAATTTTCCCCCGATATTTAACCTTCAAAAAATCCTGCAAATCAGGCGGACATTTAAGGCACAAAACCGCTTTTTCTTCGGGAACCTCCGCTTCGTATCTCAAAAAATAATTCTCCGGCGCGCGTATAACTATGCCGAACCACTTTCCGCTGTCCGAACGCCTTAAAACGGCGGAATAAAAATCCCCTTCGAACGGAAAATCGTACTTCGCGCCCGCCATATTGTCTACAAATTTTAAAACTTCTTCTCTCGTCATATCAGTTCAAACGAAAACCCGTCCTCCCCAATGCTCGTCGTACGCGAAAATTCCGCCGTTCTGTTTTCACCGTCCAGCACAAAATAGTGCGCCTCTGCGCCCTCCATCAGTCTGAAACACAGCGCGCCGTCTATTATTTCGTCTATTATAATTCTGAAAAACGGCAGCCTGAAAATTTCATCCGGAAAAAATTCCCCTTTCACCGCGTCCAGAATTTGTTCGCCTCCGTACTCCGTATCATATGCAACGGAATTTACCGTCACTTTAAGTTTCATAAAAAAAGTTTAACAAATACGCGCAAAAATTGCAACATATTTTTTCTTTTGCTATTTACACGGCTAAAAATAGATGATATAATACAGTTATTGAAATTTTCGGGGAAATTTTTTATGTCAGGCAATACCGATAATATCAGATTTATCACTATGGGCGAATTACTTCTTCGCCTTTCGCCTCCCAATTACGAAAAAATACGCACAACCGACGAATTCAAAGTAACTTACGGCGGAGCCGAAGCAAACGTCGCCGCTTCCCTTTCCAATCTGGGAATAGACGCCTCATATTTCACCGTGGTTCCCGATTCTTCCATAGGCAAAGCGGCGATAAGATATCTCCGCTCCAACGACGTACACTGCTCGCCGTGCATTTACGCGCCCGAAGGCAGAATGGGCATTTACTTTCTGGAAGAGGGTTTCGGCGTGCGCTCTTCAAAAGTGACATACGACAGAAAGGATTCCGCCTTTGCCAAATACGACTTTTCAACCGTCGATTTCAAGGAAAAACTCAAAGGCTTCACCTGGCTGCACCTCTCCGGCATAACTCCCGCGCTTTCGCAAAACTGCCGCGAACTCATTATGTACGCGTTAAAGGCGGCGCAGGAACTTAAAATAACCGTCAGTTTCGACTGCAATTTCCGTTCGGCCCTCTGGGGCTGGCAGGAAGCGCGCGACTGCATAACCGAATATCTCCCCTATGTGAACGTTCTGTTCGGAATCGAACCTTTCCATCTCGTCGGTCCCGACGGCAGAGATTTAAAGGACGGACTTTCCATGAACCCTTCCTATAAAGAACAGGACAGGATTTTCCGCGAAATCAACAAACGCTACCCCAATATTAAAGCAATCGGCAGACACGTGCGCTATGTTCACTCAGGCAGCGAAAACAGCTTAAAGGCGTTTATGTGGTACGAAGGCGAAACGTATGAAAGCCGTACTTTCCGTTTCAACATCCTTGACAGAGTCGGCGGCGGCGACGCTTTCGCAAGCGGAATGATTTACGCCGTTATGCGCAAAATGCCGGCCGAAGACATCGTTAATTTTGCCGTCGCGTCATCCGTAATTAAGCACACTATGCACGGCGATTTCAACATTACCGACGACGAAGAATCAATCACAAAACTTATGAATCAGGAATACGAAATCAGGCGTTAAAGCCCCTAAAAAACCGCCTTTTTTCGGTTTGATTTTTAACACTGATTTTAATTAAAACGCCCGTTTTTTGCGCTTTTTTGTGCAAAAAACGGCGTTTTTTAAAAGGCAAAATATCTGAAAATTACATAAAAAGGTCTGATTTGTCCATATAAAAATCAGGTTTAACGGCGCATTACCGCGCCGTTTTTTGTTATAATTATGCAAACCGAAAATATATTAAACTATGGTAATTACTTGCATTCTACTCGTTTCGGGCATGATTTTGCTTGTAAAGGGCGCCGATTTGTTTGTCGACGGCTCGTGTAATATAGCCCGCGCTTTAAAAATCCCCCCGCTCGTAATAGGCTTAACTCTGGTTTCGATAGGCACTTCCGCCCCCGAAGCTTCCGTAAGTTTAATCGGCTCAATAAAAGGCTTAAACGATTTAAGTTTCGGCAACGTAATAGGCTCAAACATATTTAACACTCTGCTTATTTCGGGCTTAAGCGCGCTCATAATCCCGACGGCAATAGGAAAAGACGTCAAAAAGTACGATTTGCCGGCAATGCTCGTTCTGTATCTGATGCTCATATTATTCGCATTTGTAATTACGCCGCTCAAAATCGACGTGTTTGAAGGTGTAATTCTGTTCATTTTATTCATATCTTACGCCGTATGGCTGATTTTACGCGCAAAAAAGAGCGGAAGCCCGCAACAAAACTCAAAAGCGGTTAAAAAAGGTACGCTAATAAAAAGCGTTCTGTTTGCCGCTCTGGGGCTTGCGGGAATAATTTTCGGCGGCAAACTCGTGGTTGACAACGCGTCCAAAATCGCCAAAGCCTTCGGAATGAGCGAATCTCTCGTGGGACTGACGATAGTCGCCGCAGGCACGTCCTTGCCCGAACTTGTCACAAGCGTCGTTGCGGCAATAAAAAAAGAAAACGACATCGCCATAGGCAATATCGTCGGCTCCAACATATTCAACATAGCATTCATAACCGGTCTTTCGTCCGCAATCAGCCCTATAGCGCTTACGCACTCCTCCCTCGCGGATTTGCTTGTTATGCTGGCGTCAGGCGCGCTTATTGCGGTTTTCGCATTATTTTCAAACAAAATAACCCGTACCGGCGGCGCCCTTTTCGTAATTATGTACATAGGATATTTAACATACATAATTATAAGAAATTAGTTTTAAAAACTCAAAAAAAAATCCCCGTCACAAAATTTTCTGCAACTTTTTTAAAAAAATTTCAGCGCCCTTCGTAAACACCTGATATTTCTTCCACGCAATATCAAGGCGGGATTCCAACTTAGGGTAAAACGGCACAAAACAGAGATTGCTGTCGCCGCTTGTATTTATGATTTTATCCAGCCCGACGGCATAACCTATGCCCTCTTCCACAAGAATAGACGCATTATACAACAGATTATATGTCGCCACGATATTAAGTTCATCCGCACTTTTTTTAAACCAATCCGAAATTATGCTTTTGCCCAAAGAATGTTTTGAGCGTATAAGCGGTTCATCCCGCAAATCTTCGGGTGTAATATATTTTTTTCCGGCAAGCGGACTGTCTTTTCGCATGAGCACGCCCCAGGTGTCCGTCAGCGGCAAACGAAGATAATCGTATTTAGAAAGGTCGGCGGGTTCGATAAAAATTCCGAAATCTATAAGTCCTTTATCCAACTTTTCCGAAACCGCAACCATATCGCCGCTGAACAGATGGAATTTTACGTTGGGATAATCTTTTTGAACTTCGTGCGCCGCTTTTGCAATGAGCCCCATAACGTAACTTTCGCCGCCGCCGATATAAATATCGCCGCGTATATCGGTAATCGGCTTATTCAGTTCGGTTTCGGTTTTATTATACAATTCAATAATTTCTTCCGCACGCTTATAAAGAAGCCTTCCCGCTTCAGTAAGCGTGATTTTTCTTGTACCGCGGATAAAGAGCCGTTGCCCCACTTCTTTTTCGAGGTTCTGCATTTGCCGTGATAAATTCGGTTGCGTAACGAATAAACTTGAAGCGGCTTTCGATATGCTTTGCTCTCTTGCAACCGCCAAAAAATATTTTAATTCTCTTAATTCCATAAATTAATCATAACAAAATAAAGTATGCCTGTCAATTATGGTTTTGATATAAAATATAAGTATTTGACATATATTGCACTGAAAAATAAAATATTAGTGTAGATTAGGGAGGTTTTATGAATACGGCAGAGTTCAAAAAAGAAATGAAAAAACAGACGTATATCGTGGCTGATTCCGAAATGCACCTGCATATGCACGATACGGCACAGCAGGCAAGAAAAATTGCGGTTGAAATGAATAAGGAATACCGAACGCCCGAAGAACTGCGCAAGTTGTTTTCAGAACTCACGGGGCAAAAGGTTGACGAAAATTTTGTAATCTTTCCGCCGTTCAATGCAGACTACGGACAAAATATCAAAATCGGCAAAAACGTATTTATCAATTCGGGTTGCTGTTTTCAGGACCAAGGCGGCATAGAAATCGGAGACAACGTTATGATAGGTCAACAGGTTGTAATTGCTACAATCAACCATGACTTGAATCCCGAAAAGCGCAAAAATATGTTGCCCGCACCTGTAAAAATAGGCAACCGTGTTTGGGTTGGCGCGCACGCAACAATTCTTTCGGGCGTAACAGTGGGCGATAATTCCGTAATTGCGGCGGGCGCGGTAGTCACGAAAGACGTGCCCGAAAACGCAGTAGTTGCCGGCGTTCCCGCTAAAATAATCAAAAAAATCGCAAGCGTACTCAATTCACAATGTATAGAGGCGGACAAAAAATCCGGAATTACCGCACCGCAAACGGACAGTCCGCCCGTACGGATTTTATAAAATAAAAATTATTCAGGAGAAATTAAAATGTTAGGAAACTTTACTTATTGCAACCCCACCAAACTCTACTTCGGCAAAGACGCTTTAAACGGACTGAACGAAGAACTGCCCAAATACGGCAAAAACGTTTTGCTTGTTTACGGCGGCGGCTCGATAAAGAAGAACGGAATTTACGATAAAGTCGTTGCCATTCTTAAAGCCAACGGCAAAAACGTTTACGAGGACGCGGGCGTTATGCCCAACCCCACCGTTGAAAAGCTGAACGAGGGTATCGAGCGCGCAAAAAAGGCAAAAGCCGATTTAATTTTAGCCGTCGGCGGCGGCTCGGTATGCGATTACGCAAAAGCCGTTTCCGTTTCGGTGAACTGCAACGACGACGCTTGGGATAAGTATTTTATCCGCTTTGAAGAACCGACCTGCGATATTATCCCCGTAGGTTGCGTGCTTACCATGGTTGGCACGGGAAGCGAGATGAACGGCGGTTCGGTTATTACCAACCACGCGCAAAAACTCAAAATAGGGCACGTGTTCTGGGAAAAAGTATTCCCCAAATTTTCCGTAATGAACCCCGAATTTACCTTTACGCTTCCTGAATATCAAATGGTATCGGGCATCTATGATATAATGTCGCATATTTTGGAACAGTATTTTTCCGGCACGGACGACAACACCAGCGATTACATTATGGAAGGGCTTTTGCGCTCTTTAATTCACAGCGCGGACATAGCCGTTGAAAACCCCGCGGACTACGAAGCGAGAAGCAACATTATGTGGACGGCAACCTGGGCGCTGAACACGCTTGTTGCAAAGGGCAAATCCACCGACTGGATGGTGCATATGCTTGGACAGGCGGTTGCCGCTTATACAGACGCAACGCACGGAATGACTCTTGCCGCAGTCACTATGCCTTACTATAAATACATTTTGCCCTACGGCACGGCGAAGTTTGCACGCTACGCAGTAAACGTGTGGAACGTCAACCCAAAAGGCAAAACGCAGGAACAAATTGCCAATGAGGGACTAACGGCTATGGAAAAATGGATGCGCAAAATCGGGCTTGTTATGAACATAACAGAACTCGGCGCAACTAAGGAAATGCTCGACGGAATGGTAAAAAGCACCCTGGTTATGGACGGCGGTTATAAGGTTATGAATGAAAAGGATATACGCGCCGTTTTGCAGGAAAGTTTTTAAACGTTTTGCGTAGGCACGGCATGAAAAAATTTTTAGGAGTAATTTTAGCAGTTGTTATGGCTCTATTCGGATTAACTGCCTGCGGAACGAATAACGGAGACAATAACGCCAATAAAGCGCCCGACGCGGGCAATGTTCTTATTGCTTATTTCTCCTACACGAACACAACCGAAACTATTGCAAAGCATATTGAAACGGCAACCAAGGGAACGGTTTACGAAATTATACCCGAAGCGCCTTACACGGCGGAGGATTTGCAGTATTATACGGGCGGAAGAGCCGACCGCGAACAGACTGACGCAACAGCCCGCCCCGCAATAAGCGGGAACGTTGAAAATATCGATAAATACAGCGTTATATTTTTAGGTTACCCTATCTGGCACGGGCAAGCGCCGAAAATTATTTATACTTTTTTGGAAAGTTACGATTTTTCCGGCAAAAAGATAATCCCCTTCTGCACTTCGCATTCAAGCGGCATAGGTTCAAGCGATACGAATTTACACCCGCTTGCGCCGTCCGCGGCCTGGGTTGCGGGCAGACGGTTTGCGGCGGAAACTCCGCAAAGTACGGTTGCCGAATGGATAAGGGGTCTTGGCATTATGCCTGCGCCTGACGTTGCGGATTTTGACCTGAAAAGCGGCGCAAACGGTAACGCGCCCAAAGTTACGCTGAACAACGGGTATGAAATGCCCGTTCTCGGTCTCGGAACGTATAGCTTACACGGCGAAACTTGTAAAAACGCCGTTCTTTTCGCTATTTCGCAGGGCTACCGCCTTATTGATACCGCCAGTATGTACGGTAACGAACAGGTAATAGGCGAAGCCATCCGTCAATCGGGAGTGCCGCGTGAAGAAATTTTTGTGATTACGAAAATATATCCCGGAACGCAGTTTGCAAACCCCGAACAGGCAATACAGGAATCGCTAGATAAACTCGATATAGGTTATATAGATATGATGCTTTTGCATCATCCCGCCGCAAACGACGTGAAAGCTTACCTGGCAATAGAAAAATTCGCGGAACGGGGAAAAATTCGTTCCATCGGGCTGTCGAACTGGTACATAGAAGAAATCGACGACTTTATAGCAAAAGTAAACGTAACGCCCGCGCTTATACAAAACGAAATACACCCTTATTATCAGGAAAAGACGGTAGTGCCGTATATGCACAATCTCGGCATCGTTATGCAGGCGTGGTATCCACTTGGCGGCAGAGGGCATACCGGCGCATTGCTTTCCGACGGAACCATTACGAAGATAGCCGGAAATCACGGAGTTTCTTCCGCACAGGTTATTTTGCGTTGGCATTTGCAACGCGGAGTGGTTGCAATTCCCGGTTCAGGCAACCCCGAACATATACTTGAAAATATATCATTGTTCGATTTTGAGTTGACCAAAGCGGAAATGAACGCAATAGCCGCCCTCGACAGAAACGAAAAGCACGATTGGTATTAAAAATACGGCGCAGATTTACACTGCGCCGTCCGTTGAAATTATTTAATCTAATATAAAACCCGCTTTAAGCGGGTTTTATTTATTTGGTTTTTTAAAGATTTTCTCCGTTGTTTGCGGTTGAGTCGGCATCGTTTGCGGGTGCTTCAGTATTGTTGTTAGTTGCAGGTGCGGGCGCGGGAACGGGCGCGTTCTTTACCTCGGGCAGAATTTGATTGTTTACCATTAAAGTAATTCTGTTCATACGCGTTATGCTCGCCAAAACCGCCGCTCCGTCGGGCGTCATGAAATTAAGATTTACAGTACCGTAAGTGAACGCCGTGCTGCGCTCGTCGACTTTAACTCCGTTTACTTTAAGGTAACGGTGCATAAAGCCCGCGTAAACGAGAATTTCGCTTCCGTTATAATTGTATATCTTGCACGACATAGTAAGCGACTGGACTAATAACGCAAACAGCATTACGTTAACGATTATTGCAATTCCTAAAACGTATTCCGTGTTGGATTCGTATGTAATGTCGTAAGCAAGAAGCTCGTATGTTTCAACCGCGCCTTTCACTTCAAAGGTTGCATATGCAATTTTACCGTCACATTCAAAGTTTTTCGTTATAACGTCAATCCGCTCGCCCGTTTCGTCATAAAAAGCAACTTGAAACTGCGCCTTTACAACCACTACGTTAAGTTCAACTTCAACGGTGCAATCGGTTGTGCTGGTAACGGGATTATAGTCGTCCGCATATCCGGTATCATCTACTATTCTTGCGTCGAAATGTCTGTACGCCAAAATGGAAATTATTATTCCTGCCAAAAGCAGTACACCGAAAACCACCCTTAAAATTAAAAGAGTTTTCTTTTCTTTAATCATATTCTTCATCTGAAACACCTCTCAATTTTTTTCTTTTTATTTAAAATCCCGAAATTTAATTCTTTTCGGGGATTTCTTTTAATAAATCAAGGGCGGCTCGCACGGTGTCGTCCATATCGTAATACTTATACGCGGCAAGTCTGCCCGCAAAAATAACCTTTTTATCCGCTTTGGCAAGCAAAGCGTACTTAGCGTATAAATCGCCGTTCTTTTTATCGTTAACGGGATAATAAGGCTCGTCGCCAAATTTCCAGCAGGCGGGGTATTCGCGTGTTATAACCGTTTTCGGCTGTCTGCCGAACGCGAAATGCTTGTGTTCGATTATCCGCGTAAAAGGCACGTCCGCCGCAGTATAATTTATTACCGCGTTACCCTGATAGTCGGGCGTATCCAACACTTCGGTTTCAAACCGCAACGAACGGTATTCCAGCGCGCCGTAACAAAAACCGTAATATTCGTCCACCGGTCCGGTATATATTATTTTGCCGGCAAGTTTTAAAAGCGTTTCCTTTTCTTTTAAAAAGTCGCAGTTAAGTTTAACTTCAGTGCCATTTAACATATTTTCAATCAGTTTAGTATAGCCCTCTTCGGGTATGCCCTGATAGCGGTCGTTAAAATAGTTGTTGTCAAAGGTCAGTCTTACGGGTAAACGTTTTATTATATGGGCGGGCAAATCTTTGCAAGTTCTTCCCCATTGCTTTTCCGTGTAGCCCTTAATCAATTTTTCATAAATCGTTTTGCCCACCAGATTTATTGCCTGCTCTTCCAGATTTGCGGGATTTTCCTTAAAATCCCTGCCGCGCTCCTCTTCTATACGCTTAGCCGCTTCCGCCGGAGTAAACACGTCGCGCCAGAGTTTGGTAAACGTATTCATATTAAACGGCAGATTATAACATTCGTCCTTATACCGTGCTATAGGGCTGTTAACAAAGTTGTTGAACTCCGCAAACCGGCAAACGTAATTCCACACCTCTTTATCCGAGGTATGGAAAATGTGCGCGCCGTACTTATGCACTTCTATTCCCTCTATGTTTTCGGTATATATATTTCCGCCGACTTGACCGCGCTTTTCGACCACGAGGCAGTTATAACCCTTTTTTTTGAGTTCGTGTGCGCAAACCGCGCCGCTTAAACCCGCGCCGACAATTAAATAATCGTATTTTGGCATAATAATATAAAAACCTTTTATTATTTACTTTATTTTATAACATTTTACGGCGTCCGTCAAGCGATACGACCGGCTGTACACCCTTGACAAAAACGGCGCATACTGATATAATTATTTTGTATAAAATTATGAAAAAAAGAATTTTGATATTATCGATAACCGCAGGCAACGGGCACAATGCATGCGCGAACAGCATGAAAAGGAAGCTTGAAAGCCTTGACGACGCAGAAGTAAAAATAGTTGACTTATTAAAGAGTTTTTCCACAAAACTGAACGTTTGGGTTTCGGACAAGGGATATTCTCTGTCGGTAGGCAAGTTGTTGCCGCTTTATAATGCTTTTTACAACCATTACAAAAATGCCGCGCCAGAAAAGAGATATTCGTGCTCCTCGCAAAAGACGGTTGTTTCCACCCTGAACGGGCTGATGAAGGAAATAATGGATTTTAAGCCCGACGTTATTTACAGCACGCACTTTTACGGGGCTATCGCCGTTACGGATTTACAGCTTGTGTATAAGCTGCCCTGCACCACTATAGTTTCTAACCTCGACTATGTAAATTCGCCTTTCTGGGAAGCCGGAATAGGCGTGGATTATTTTGCAATACCCAACGAGGATTTTATTGAAGAATGCATTTACGAAGGTTATTCGCGCGAGCAGCTTCTGCCAATCGGATTACCTGTTGACGAGCGCACGCTGGAACGCCTTGATAAATCCGAGGCTCGCAAAAAACTCGGGCTGGAAGACGGCGTGTTCACGGTTATGGTAATGTTCGGCGGGGGGCACTGGAACGGAGGCTTTAAAATCTTTAACGAGCTCGTCACCGCCCTCAAAGGAAGAAAAGCACAGATTATAATGGTGAACGGCAGGAACGAAGAAAGCTACAAAAAAATAGAACATATGCATTTCGACAAGGGATTAAAGGTTTTAAACGTGGGCTTTACGAACGACGTTCCGCTTTACCTTTCGGCGGCGGACGTTATTTTAAACAAGTTCGGCGGAACCAGCGTAACCGAAATGATAAATAAATCTTTGCCGATGCTGATTATAGAAAAAATGGCGGCTCAGGAACAGTATAACCTTGATTATATGAAGGGGAAAGGAGTTGCGCTTTCGTTTAAAAACGGCAAAGAGCTTAAACAAAATATTTTAAAGCTTATGGACGACCCCGAACTTTTAAAGTCAATGTCCGAAAAAACGAAGGAACTGCAAAAAAACAGCATTGATATGCTTGCAAAATTTATCCTGAACAGCCCAGCGGCAGATTACAGCGAACTTGAAAGCCGGAATATAGACTTTGACGATGTCGAAAAAGAGGTTAAAAAACAACTTAAAATCGCAGATAAATCTTCCAGAGCGCATAATAAGGACAAAAAAACCAAGCGCCGCCCGAAATTCGTTTAAAAAGACCGTCCGCGGGGAATTCCCCGCGGACGACGTTTAATTTTAATAATTTCCATTATTTGCCTTCGGCATTTAAAATTTCCCGGCACTTTTTGACAACACGTTCCGTACAGGAGTTATCTTCCAGATTCACCTTGCACAACTCTTTTAAAAGTTCGGCGTGTTCTATTAAAAGGCTTACCCGCTTTTCGCCGTCGCGTTCTTGTTTCAGTTTTTCTTCAAGCGGCTTTAAAAGCGCTTTTATTTCGCTGCGGCGGAATTCGGGATTATTCCATTTTTCGCCGATTTTATTGTCCGGTAACTGGGTGTAGTGTTTTTGTTCTTCTTTTGAAAGCATATATTTTTGCCCCTTTTTAATTAAATTTACCTTAATACAAATTGCAACGTAAACTCGCAACTATTTTGCTTTTTGCGCCGTGGTAACCGTTTGTCGCTTTGTTTTGTCGGTAGTTAAAGTATAACGCAATACTTAAATAGTTTCAACATATTTGTTCACGTTTTTCGCCTGCCGACGCTCGTTCGACAAACAAAGTTTATATTCGACAATTTGCGACAGGCAAAATCCGACTCTGTTCAACAAATAAAATTTTATTGATTTTTTTACGGTTTTTTTATATCGGTATACGCTAAAAATACATCCCCCCGCGCCTTAAGGCGCGGGGGGATAACTCGAATAGTATTTGTTTATTCCTTAGGCAGACTCTTTAAATATTTATCCATCGCCAAAGCCACGCGCTTTGACGTTTCCGCAGCTTCGACAACCGTCTTTGCACCGCGAACCACGTCGCCCGAAGCGAACAGCCCGGGGCGCGACGTAGAGCCGTCCTCGTTGATTTTCGCAAGTCCGCGCTCGTTTATTTCAAGCCCGTTTGTCTGCGTGAGTATAAGGTTGGAAGGTCTTTGCGAAATACATATCATTACCGAGTCGGCTTTTATCAGTTCCGCTTTATCCGAAACGGAGATTACGTTGTGTTCGCCGTCGCAAACGGTTTCGGCAAACAGCACGCCCTCGTCCGTAATTTCTACGGGCTGCTTGTTGTAGATGAACTGCGCACCCTCTATTTCGGCGTATTCTTTTTCCTCGTCGCTGGCGCTGTATTTATCGCTTCTGCACAGAATTTTGACGTCGCGCGCGCCGCGGCGGAGAGCCGTTCTCGCAACGTCCATTGCAACGTTGCCCGCGCCGATAATAAGCACGTTGTTGCCCAGCTCGTAAACTTCGGGGCGCTCCAGATAGTGCACTCCGTAATGAACGTGCCCCAGACTTTCGCCCTTTATGTTCAGCGCAATGGGCCAGGTTACGCCCGTGCCGATGGAAATCGCCTTAAAGCCGTCGCGGAAAAGCTCTTCTATGCCGAAAGCTTTACCTATAGTGACGTTGAATTTGATTTTTACGCCCAGTTTGCGCATTAACCTTTCGTAACGGTCCACAATAGCCTTGGGCAAACGGAATTCAGGTATGCCGTAACGCAATACGCCGCCTATTTCGGTTTTGGATTCGAATACGGTTACGTCGTAGCCGAGCCTTGCCATTATTATTGAAATGGTTATGCCTGCCGGTCCCGAACCGACAACCGCAACTTTTATTCCGTTTGGTTCAACCTTATCCGGATGCACGCTGTCGAGGTACGCCGATGAAACAAAGTTTTCGATTGAACTTATTTCGACGGGTTCACCCTTTATGCCCCGCACGCAATGTCCCTGACACTGGTTGCCGTGGTTGCATACGATTGAGCAGACTACCGAAAGGGGATTGTTTTCAAACACCATTTCCCCCGCCTTTTTCATTTCGCCGTTTAAAAACATAGAAATCATATCGGGAATGGGCGTGTTTATCGGACAGCCCTTTCTGCATAACGGGTTTTTACAGTTTAAACATCTTTTTGCTTCGGCTATAACGTTGTGTGCCAATTACATTTTCCTCCCTTAAACCAAGACAAACGATAATTACCAAAACGCAGAGATACAAGCAGAACGAGGCGCGCGAGCATTTTCAAGGGGAGCTTACTTAGCGGTAAGCGACCCGAAGACAAGCGGAACGCAACATATATGCGTTTTAAAGAGCGGATTTGATTTGTTCAATCATTTCGGCGTACTCTTCGTTGCTTAAATAAACCTTTTGCGGGTTCATTGTAAACGTGCCGCCCCATTCGTCGCCGCCGTTGTATTTGGGGCAGAGGTGCATATGCAAATGACAGCCCGTGTCGTCGTAAGCGCCGTAATTCAATTTATCGGGCTTGAAAACTTTGTGGATTGCTTTTGCCGCGCGGGTTACGTCGGCAAAAAACGCGTTGCGCTCTTCGTCGGAAATATCGACTATTTCACTTACGTGGTCCTTATAAGCCACTATGCATCTGCCGCGCTTTGACTGCTCTTTAAACAAAATAAGCTGACTGACGGATAAATCGCAGACGTAAATTCCGAATTTTGCAAGCGGTTCGCCGTGAACGCAATAACCGCAGTTGTTGTCTTTCATATTATTCCCCTTGCGTTGAATATTTAACGGAAACATTCTATCACAATATTTTTGACTTTTCAATACCCGCTCAAGAAAATTTTGTCTTTTGTTGCAATAAATAAAAGCCTCGGCGCATTTTTAACGCGCCGAGGCTTTTGTAAATTATGAGTTCGTTTTTGAATTTGACGATTGGGCGGGTTCCCTACCCACAAGTTCGTCCAAAGTAATTCCGTAAAAATCCGCAAGTCTCACACATTGAAAAATATTCGCTATTCCCTTATCCGCCTCTATCCAACTGATGGTATTCTGCGGGATTCCGGTTGCTTTTGCCACATCACTTTGGGTAAAACCGCGCTCTGTTCTAATCTTTTTTATTTCTTCTCCGTACATAACTGAATTGTATCAAAATATTGATTAAAATACCTGACTTATCAATATGTTGCTAATATAATCATATTAACATATTGATGAGAGGTATTTAATGAATAAATCAATAATTTTGGAGCTTGTTACAGGCGGGGAAAATTATTTTGACAGCGTTAATCTGACGGAAAACGAAGAATACAGAAAATGCTTTGAAGAGATGCATAACCTGCTTGAAAAATTTTGCGAGAAAATATCCGAAAAAGATAAGGACGAAATAATGTGGAAGTTCGATTCTGCTCAGGGCGGACTAGAAGAATTTACGGCTGAAGAATACTTTAAACGGGGCTTTAAGCTTGGGTTAATTCTTGCCGCGCAGAACTTTTTGGTGTGACGAATTATATTTTAATCTTTCTTTTCGCGGAGTTTGGTTATTATGAAAAACGCGGTAATTCCGCACGTAAGCACTGCGGCGGTTACACCGAAACCTATGGCGTAACCGTTAAACTTGTCATATTGATTATTCGCAGCAATGTTTATTTGACTTATGCGCACTTCGTAATCACTGTATGAAACATAATCGTCAAGTTGCCAAGTTATCGTAAACGACTTGTTGAAAGAAAAAGTTTTGGGTGTCACATCTTTTACATTTACACTTTCCGCATAATGTTCCGAGGCAACGATTTGTTTATTTTCCCCATAACAAAGATTTACATCATAACTAACAGTATAAAAACCTTTTTCTTTAAAATTGATTTGAAATGAACCGTGTACCCTTGTATAAACATATCCTACTGAAACCGAATAATCTAAACTGTCTTTTACATACTCTCCGTAACATGAGCCGCAACCTGTAAACAGCGGGCACATTAAAACTATGCAGGCAATTACCGCAAATAAAACTTTAAGCGATTTCTTCATTTTGCGCCTCCTCTTTGGTTACTTCTTTAATCTGCTTTACGGAAAACGCTTTTACTGTGGTTATTATAAAATACACGCCTGCCAAAATTGCGGGAATTGCCAGTTGCAAAAGCTCCTGCATATACGCGGTTGCCGCGGAATACGCCGAGGAATTGGTCCCAGCAATTTCTCTTACCTTTGCGATAAAGCCGAATGCGCTTGCCGCAACGAAAAAGAACATACAGCGGCGATAACAGGCAAAAACCTGTTTTTACCGAAATATCCGAACACCGCGCTTGCAAATGCAGGAACAAGCAGGCAAACAAGCCCTGTTGCCGACCATTTAACAAAATAAACCGTTTCGTAGACGGACGTTGAACCTATCTCTATCAAATCGTTGGAAAGCGCCGCGTCCATAATTAACGAAGCTAAGGAATAAAGCATTATTAAAACGCACAACCCCAAAATCACCGCAAGCACAGTTTTAACAAAATTTTTATTCATTTTATCACCTTATATACATAATAATCCCTCCCCGAGAGATTGTAAACGGGGAGGGAATTTTTAATTAATATTTTTCACGCTTTGTGTAAGTTGTGTGCAGAATTTTATGAGCCTTGTGCGAATTGGGTTCGCCGAAGTATTCGTTATAGAGCATCTTTACAACGGAGCTGTCGTGCGAGCAACGCAAGGATTTGTCTGCGTCGTAATCGTACAGAGCCTGCGCGCGCATGGTTCTTAAATCCATATTGTTGCGCACCTCGTCGTGGAGATAAGGCTGACCGCCGCCGTTTATGCATCCGCCGGGGCAAGCCATAACTTCAACGAACGTATAGTTCTTTTCACCTTTCTTGATTGCATCTAAAACCTTTCTTGCATTGCCGAGTCCGCTGGCAACGGCAACCTTGACTGTGGTTTTGCCGACTTTGTACTCCGCTTCCTTAACGCCCTCGATACCGCGCACTTCCTTAAATTCGACGGGGGCGCCCGCACCGCCCAATTTGTAAGCCGCGGTTCTTAAAGCCGCTTCCATAACGCCGCCGGTTGCGCCGAATATTGCGCCCGCGCCGCTGGCTTCTTCGAAGGGGTTGTCGAAGGCGCTGTCTTCAAGGTTTACAAAATCTATACCCGCTTCCTTAATCATTTTTGCAAGCTCGCGCGTGGTGATTGCCGCGTCGGTATAATTGCCCAGTTCCTCGCGCTGGATTTCGAACTTTTTAGCCGTGCAGGGAATAACAGAAACCACGTATAAATTTTCGGGCTTTATGCCGTGCTTTTCGCAGTAATAAGTTTTTAAAAGCGCGGAGAACATTTCCTGAGGGGATTTGCAGGTTGAAAGGTTGGGGATAAATTCGGGATAATAATGTTCGGCAAATTTAATCCAGCCGGGGCAACAGCTTGTGAACATGGGGGTTGCTCCGCCGTTTTTAAGGCGGGCCAACAGTTCGTTTGCCTCTTCCATAATGGTGAGGTCGGCGGTTACGTCCATATTAAAGCATTTAACGTCGCCGAGCTGTTTGATTGCCGTTACCATTTTGCCCTCTACGTTGGTGCCTACGGGAAGATTGAACGCTTCGCCCAGAGTTGCCCTGACCGACGGAGCGGTGAAGAACACAACCTGTTTGGTGTCGTCTACTATCGCGCCCCAAACGTCGGCAACGGCGCTCTTTTCATACAAAGCGCCTACGGGGCAGGCAACGACGCACTGTCCGCAGTTTACGCAAGGCGTAAACGCGAGGGAAACGTCGTACGGCGAGCCTATCGTTTTTGCATATCCGCGGTTTTTGGGACCTATGGCGCCTATCGTCTGGTTGTTGCAAGCCGCAACGCAACGGGTGCACATTATGCATTTTGAGTTGTCGCGGACTACCGAAGCCGACAAATCGTCGATGGGTTTAATGTCGTGGTCGGTACCGAATCTGTCCTCTTCCGCATTGTATTCGAGCGCGAGTTTCTGCAATTCGCAGTTCATAGAGCGAACGCATGACAAGCACTTCTTTTTGTGGGTTGATAAAATGAGTTCGAGCGTGGTTTTTCTCGCTCTTCTCACGCGCGGGGTGTTTGTGCGCACTTCCATACCCTCGGAAACGGGGTAAACACACGCCGCGACAAGCCCTCTTGCGCCCGTCGCTTCGACAAGGCACATACGGCACGAGCCAACGCACTGCACGTCTTTTAAGTAGCAGAGGGTGGGAATTCTTATATTGGCGAGCTTAGCCGCCTGCAATATAGTTGAACCTTCGGGCACGCTTACCGCAATGCCGTTAATTTTTAAATTTATCATAAAACTCCTTCTCGTGAATTTCTCACCCTTGTGCGGGTTGCGAAATTACACGATTTAAGGGCTTCTCGCCCTCAAGCCCGCAATTTCAGGGGCTCTCTTAATATATAATTGCGGGCTTTCACCTCGCTAAGGCGAAAGGATTCGCAAATTGGGGCGCGCTAACGCAAAAGCGTGGTTTTGCTTGCGCCGTTAATCATTTTAAAATTCGTTTTACTTCTTTATTATTGCGTTAAACTTGCAATGCGCTATACACTGCCCGCACTTTATGCACTTTTTCAAATCGATTTCGTGCGCGCTCTTTACCGCGCCGGAAATTGCGTTTGCGGGACAATTGCGCGCGCAAAGCGTACAGCCGCGGCATTTGTCCGGTTCGATATAATAATTCAAAAGCGATTTGCACACGCCCGCAGGGCACTTCTTTTCGTAAATATGCGCCCTGTATTCGTCGCCGAAGTGTTCCATTGTGGAAATTATGGGGTTGGGCGCCGACTGACCGAGTGCACACAGGGAAGAACTCTTCATATGCTCGGCTATTTCCTTAATCTTTTCCAAATCTTCGGGTTCGCCGTTGCCTTCGGTTATCTTATTCAAAATTTCCAAAAGGCGTTTTGTGCCTATGCGGCAGGGAGTGCACTTTCCGCAACTTTCGTCCGCGGTGAATTCAAGGTAGAATTTGGCGATGTCCACCATACAGGTGTCCTCGTCCATTACGATTAGTCCGCCCGAGCCCATCATCGAGCCGATTGCGACTAAGTTATCGAAGTCCATTGCGATGTCGATGAATTTTGCGGGAATACAGCCGCCCGAGGGACCGCCCGTCTGCGCCGCTTTGAACTGTTTGTTATTAGGTATACCGCCGCCGATATCATAGACGATTGTCTTTAACGGGGTGCCCATGGGCACTTCTACAAGTCCGACGTTGTTGATTTTGCCGCCGACTGCGAAAACCTTGGTGCCTTTGCTCTTTTCGGTGCCGATTGAGGAGAACCATTTTGAGCCGTTCAGCAAAATAGGCGCGACGTTAGCCCACGTTTCAACGTTGTTCAAAACCGTGGGTTTTTTATAGACGCCGCACTGCGCCGAGAAAGGCGGGCGGGGTCTGGGTTCGCCGCGGTGTCCTTCTATGCTGGCCATAAGCGCCGTTTCTTCGCCGCAGACGAACGCGCCCGCGCCGAGACGTACGTGGATATCGAAGTCGAAACCGCTGCCCAAAATATTTTTGCCGAGTAATCCGTGCTTACGCGCCTGTTCTATTGCAATATTGAGTCTTTCGACGGCGATGGGGTATTCCGCGCGCACGTAGATATAACCTTCCTGCGCGCCGACGGTGTAACCCGCGATTGCCATTGCCTCTAAAACGCAATGGGGGTCGCCTTCCAAAACCGACCTGTCCATAAACGCGCCGGGGTCGCCCTCGTCGGCATTACAGCAAACGTATTTTTTGTCGCCCGCGGCTTCCTTGGTAAACTGCCACTTTAAGCCCGTGGGGAAACCCGCGCCGCCCCTGCCGCGAAGTCCCGAAGCCTTAATTTCGGCGATTACCTCGTCGGGAGTCATTTCGAAAAGCACTTTTGCAAGCGCGGCATAGTCGCCTGCCGCAATCGCCTCTTCAATGCTTTCCGCCGCGATAACGCCGCAGTTTCTCAAAGCAATGCGCATCTGGTGCTTATAAAAAGGAATTTCCGCAAAGGGAATAACACTTCCGTCAGCGTGCACCGTTTCCTTATACAAAAGCTCTTTAACCACTTCGCCGCCCTTTACAAGGTGCTTTTCGGCAACGGTTTTAGCGTGTTCGGGAGTCATCTGCGAATAGAACGCGCCCTCGGGATAAACTATCATTATGGGACCGAGCGCGCACAGACCGAAACAGCCCGTTTTAACGATTAACACGTCGTTTATTTTAAGTTCTTTAAAGGATTTTTCAAGCTGTTCGATAACCTGCAACGAGTGCGAGGAAGTACAGCCCGTTCCGCCGCAAACCAAAACCTGTTTACGGTAGCCCGTGTTTTTTGCAAGCTTTTCAGCCTGTTCCCTTACTATTTTTCTTACGTTTATCAAATCCGCCTTTTCCGCGGCTAATTTTTTAAGTTCTTTTACGGTCATATCCTTCACCTCAGTCCTGCATATATTTATCAAGAATTCCCTTTACGTCCTTTTGGGAAAGCTTGCCGTAAACTTCGCCGTCTATAATCATAACGGGAGCAAGTCCGCACGCGCCCACGCAACGGCAACTGTCGATAGAGAACTTTTTGTCGGGCGTGCATTCGCCGCAGGAAATTCTGAGTTCGTGCTCGACGGCTTCAAGAATTTTGTCGGAGCCTTTAACGTAGCACGCCGTGCCGAGACAGATGCTGATTTTGTGCTTGCCCTTGGGGTTTAACGAAAACTGCGAATAGAACGTTGCAACGCCGTAAACTTCCGCAAGAGGAATGTTCAGCTCCTCGGCGATTACGGTTTGCACCTCTGCGGGCAGATAACCGTAGATGTTCTGAGCTTCGTGCAAAACGGGCATTAACGCGCCCTTATCGCCGCGGTTGGCGTTTATGCACGCCATAAGCTCGTTCATCTGTTCGGGGGTACCCTCGAATAAAATTTGTGACATTTTTTACTCCTGATTTTAATACGGTTTATTTGATAAAATATTACCGAATTTATTATATCATTAACAATGTGAAAAATAAACCTTTTTCGACACAATATGACAAAAAAATTTTTGGCAATATTTTGGAAACGCAAAAACAAAAAAACGCCCGGAAACGGGCGCCGAAGTCATTTTTCAAAATTTTTACAGCCGCTGAAATAATCGTAATCCATACGTTTTTCGGGGGAAAGCTGCGGGCACATACAGTTTCCTTTTTCAATGGGCACGTATTTTGCACCCGGCTTTATGTAATACTGCAAAAAATGTTTGCAGTTTTTACAGCCCTTTTCTTCTTTGCTCTTCATTGGTAACCGCTCCTTTTTATGCTCTGTTTATGAATTATACTAAATATGTTTAGTATTGTCAAGTAAATTAGTATGGTCTAAAATTTGAGTATGATTAGTTACAATCCACTTTGGAACACTCTTAAAGCAAAGGGACAATCTACTTATACTTTAATAAATAAGTTTGGAGTGCCTGCCAGTAAAGTCCACAGGTTGCGGCACAATCTTCCCATTACTACCACCACGCTTGACGATTTATGCAAAATTCTGGATTGCAGAGTTGAGGACATTTTGGAATTTGAAAAGGACGAAAAAGAAAACGGTTAAATTTTTTAACGAAAAAGCCCTGCGGAGCGAATGCTCCGCAGGGCTTTAAAATTGACCGGTTTATATGCGTTTTAAAGATTTTCGGTTAAAAACTCTTCCATTTCAGCCTGAGTGGAATAACCCAGCGATTTTGCCTTGAGTTCGCCGTCTTTAAAAACCGCCACAAGGGGGATTGACATAACGCCGTAACGCGCGGCAAGCTCGATATTTTCGTCGGTGTCAACCTTTATAAATTCAGCCTTTTCTTCAAAATTTTCGCTTACCTTTTCCATTATCGGAGCAAGCATTTTGCAAGGACCGCACCAGGTTGCATAAAAATCGCACACAACCGGTTTTTCACCCTTTAAAAGTTCGTCGAATTTTTCTTTGTTTACCTGATTTACCATAAAATTCTCCTTTAATTATGTTTTAAATATGTGCAAAGCTCTTTAAATTTAACCGCAGAGCTTTCGCCGTTTGTCATATTCTTTAAGTTGACGGCGCCGCTTTCAAGCTCGGTTTCGCCGATTGCCGCAACGAACTCAGCGCCTATTTTGTCGGCGTATTTAAACTGCGCCTTTACGCTGCGCGCCATCAAATCAACCTCGGCGTTAATGCCGTTCGCTCGCAGATTCGCCGCAAGCTCAACCGCCTTATTGCGGCTCTTTTCGTCCATTCCCGCAAGATATACGCGGGGCTTTTGCTCTTCGGGGATTGTTGCGCCCGTGTTTTCCATTACCATTAAAAGCCTTTCCAGCCCCGCCGCAAAGCCTACCGCGGGGGTGGGTGCTCCGCCGAGTTCCGAAATTAAATTATCATATCTTCCGCCGCCGCAAACCGTGCCCTGCGCGCCGATTTCGGTTGAAACGAACTCGAACACGGTGCGCGTGTAATAATCTAAACCCCGCACTATGTTGGGGTTGATTAAATATTTTACGCCCTGCGCTTTTAACAAACTTTGCACTTTTTTGAAGTGGTCTTTACAGTCGGGGCAAAGATAATCCAAAATTTTCGGCGCGTTTGCAGTTATTTTTTTGCACTCCTCTTCCTTGCAGTCGAGTATGCGCAACGGGTTTTGTTCAAACCTCGCGTTGCAGGTTGCGCACATATTTTTAAGTTGCGGGCGGAAGTATTCTTTAAGCGCTTTGTTGTATTCGGCGCGGCATACGGGGCAACCAATCGAGTTAATCTGAAGCTGACAGCCGTTTACTCCAAGTTCATTTAAAAGCATATTTGCCGCCGAAATTACCTCGGCGTCCGTTTCCGGCTCTTTGGAGCCGAACACCTCTATGCCGAACTGGTGAAATTCCCTTAACCTGCCCGCCTGCGGACGCTCGTAGCGGAAACAGGGCGTTAAATAAAAGGCTTTTAAGGGCATCGGTGAGCTTGCCAGACCGTTTTCGATGAACAGCCTTGCCGCGCCCGCGGTGCCTTCGGGCTTTAACGTTACGGACCTTCCGCCCTTGTCGAAGAAGGTGTACATCTCCTTATTGACGACGTCCGTCGTTTCGCCCACGCCGCGCTGAAAAAGCTCGGTATGCTCGAATACGGGCGTGCGTATTTCCTTTAAGTTGTAAATTTTTGCAACCTTGCGGGCAGTTTCTTCAACGTACTGCCACTTGAAAGATTGCGAGGGCAAAACGTCCTTTGTTCCCTTGGGTATGTTAATCATCTATTTTTCCTCGTCGAAGTTTTTTGCGCGTTGAACGGGTCCGTTTCGTCTATAAAAGCGAATTTGCCCCGCACATATGCCGCGACTTCCTCGCCTTTCGGGTAATACTTTTCGGTTTTAGCAACGTATGTTTTTGAGTCTTGCGCACCGTTTTCTTTTAACGTAACCGCGTAAACCGCCTTTATGAGTTCGCGGTCGTAAAATCTGCCGTAAGAATCGCAGTGCTCCTTGTAGGCGCGGGAAGTGCAAACTGTTTCGGTTACCGTTGCGCGGATTTTGCGCGTGTCGGGTTTGTTTAAAACGTTTTTGCCGGTTAAAAGGCGCTTTTCAGCCGCAAATAAAACGGTGAGAAAGACGGTTAACGCCAAAGCGAACGCCCCCGCGCAGATTCCCGAGGGCAGATAAAGCTTTAATAAAGCGAGTATCCCTGCAGACAAAAGCGGCGCGGAGCACGCGAGTATGCAGACGAGTATTTTCCAACTGCCCTTGGGGGTATAATTCGCCTCTTCGGGGACGGTTACTTTTTCGTCGGAAATTTGCGGCTCTTTGTATTCGCCGTCGGGGATAAGCGGGGCGGGTCCGCCCACTTTACACTCGGTATCTTCGGAAAGTCCGTCATATTCGCGGGGGAATTTATCCATAATTACAAAATATACTTCTTTAAATCGCGGTTGCGGGTGATGTTTTCGAGGTGTTCTTCAACGTATTTTGCGTTTACCTCCACCTTTACAACGGGATAATCGTTGCCACCCGCGTTGAAGGAGATATCCTCTAAAAGATATTCCATAACGGTATGCAAACGGCGCGCGCCGATATCTTCGGAGGTGTTGTTTATGTCCTCGGAAATTTCCGCGATTTTTTCGATTGCGTCCTGCGTGAAGGTTAAATCGATGTTGTCAACCGCCAAAAGCTGCGCATATTGCGAAGTTATTGCGTTTTGCGGCTGAGTTAAAATGTTGATGAAATCCTGCTTAGTCAAACTTTTTAAGTCTACCTGAATGGGAAACCTGCCCTGAAGTTCGGGGATTAAGTCTTCCACCTTTGAAACGTGGAAAGCGCCCGCAGCGATGAAGAGAATGTAATCCGTTTTAATCGCCCCGTACTTAGTCATTACGGTGCAGCCCTCGACTATGGGCAGAATGTCGCGCTGGACGCCCTCGCGGGAGACGTCGGCGCCGCCGCGCTGTTCCTTGCCGGCAATTTTGTCTATTTCGTCGATGAAGATTATGCCGTCGTTTTCGGCGCGCTTAATCGCCTCCGCCGTGACCGCGTCGTTATCGATTAATTTATCCGCTTCTTCCGCCATTATTATAATTTTCGCCTCGCGGACGGTTATTTTGCGTTTCTTTTTCTTGTGCATTCCCATGCCGCTGAAAATGGAACCTAAATCTATCGCCGCGCCGCTTCCCGGGGAAAGCTCCAAAGGCTTAGGAACGTCCTCCACCTCGATTTCAATAGTTGTGTTGTCATATTTGCCCGCGTGAATTTCTTCTACGAGCTTGTCCTCGAACACAGCTTTTGCCGTTTCGCCGCGCTCTTCCTTTTTTGCCTCCGCCAAAACTTTTGCAATTCTGCGCTCGGCTACAGCCGCGGCTTTATAGCTGACTTCAGCCGTCTTTTCTTCCTTTACAAGGCGGATTGCGCACTCGGCCAAGTCGCGCACCATACTTTCTACGTCGCGCCCGACGTAGCCGACTTCGGTATACTTTGTGGCTTCGACTTTTAAAAACGGAGCCTTTACAAGCTTTGCAAGGCGGCGGGCGATTTCGGTTTTTCCCACGCCCGTAGGCCCGCGCATTATTATGTTTTTGGGGGTGATTTCGTCCTGCAATTCAGGCGAAAGCATACTTCTTCTGTAACGGTTTCTGAGGGCGATTGCCACAGCTTTTTTCGCTTCGTCCTGACCGATTATATACTTGTTTAACTCGTGTACTGTCTGTTTGGGTGTTAAACTCATTTTTAATTCTCCTGTTTGGGTTTGAGCTTGTTCAAAAATTCGGAAAAGCTGTCGCCGCGGAAGTTAAAAGAAAACAAATTTTTTGCGGGACAGCGGTAAGCCGCTTTGTAAAAATCCGAGGAGCCGCCGCTCAATCATATAATTACACTTTTTGAGAGCCGTTGCTTTGGGTTTGCATTTTGAAATTTTTTCGCCCGATTACATATTAAATTACTTCGCACTTGATGTTGTCGTTTGTGAACACGCAGATTTCACTTGCGATTTTAAGTGACTTTTGCGCTATTTCGTGCGCGGTGTATTTTGTGTTCTGGTACAGTGCGCGCGCCGCCGCCAGTGCGTAGTTGCCGCCGCTGCCTATCGCCGCTATTCCGTCGTCGGGCTCGATTACTTCGCCCGTGCCCGAAATGATGAGGAGCGTGTCCTTGTCGGCCACAATCATCAAAGCTTCTAATTTTCTTGCCTTGTCGGCGCGCCAGAGTTCGGCAAGCTCAACCGCCGAACGCATAAGGTTGCCCGAAAACTTGTTGAGCATACCTTCGAATTTTTCGCTTAAAGAAAACGCGTCCGAAACGGAACCGGCAAAACCCAGAATCACTTTGCCGCCGTAAATTCTGCGCACCTTTTGCGCGCTGTTTTTAAAAATTACGCTTTCGCCCATGGTGACTTGTCCGTCGCCCGCGATTGCCGTTTCGCCGCCGCGTTTTACGGCGCATATAGTAGTTGCGTGAAATTCCGTCATAAATACTCCTTTTCGCGCAAAAGCCACGGTTTTGCGCGAGGTTGCTTTTGTCGTAAAACGGTTAACGGGCGAAATCAATCCGCCCTCGCGTTTTTCGGCGTTAATTATTTAAAACTTCTTTGTAAATTTTTATGCTTGCAAGCGCTCTTTCCGACAACGCCGCATAACGTTGCTTTTTGTCCCTTATATGCTTTTCAAGCGGTTTTAATATGCCGAAATTAGCGTTCATCGGCTGAAAATTTTCAGTTGCCCCCGATATATGCGCCGTCAATGCGCCTGTTACCGTGGTATTATCCGGAATAACCGGTTGTCTGCCGTTCAATTTTTCATAAAGGTGCAAAGCCGCCATTATCCCGCTCGCCGCCGATTCGACATAACCTTCAACGCCCGTTATCTGCCCCGCAAAAAACACCTGCGGGTTGGCTTTAAGCGAAAAGTCCGCGTTTAAACACGAGGGAGAATTTATGAAAGTGTTGCGGTGCATCACTCCGTAGCGTAAAAATTCCGCGTTTTTTAAGGCGGGAATCAATGAAAACACTCGCTTTTGTTCGCCCCACTTCAAGTTCGTCTGGCAACCGACAAGGTTATAAGCCCCGCCGTCCGCCGTTTCCTTTCTTAATTGCAGCACGGCGTAAAAGCGGTTGCCGTCTTTGTCCTTAAGCCCAACGGGTTTAAAGTTTGCATACCTTAAACTTTCTTTCCCGCGCGAAGCCATAACCTCTATCGGCATACAGCCTTCGAAAATTTCACGTTTTTCAAAGTCGTGCAAAACGGCGCGTTCGGCTTTTAACAGCTCGGTTACAAAAACTTCGTATTCATCTTTGTTTAACGGGCAGTTTACGTAATCATCGCCGCCCTTACCGTATCTGTCGCCGAAAAACGCCTTATCAAAATCTATACTTTCGCGTGTAATTATCGGGGCGGAAGCGTCGTAAAAATGCAATTGCCCGCCGCATATCCTTGAAATATCGCTTGAAAGCGCGTCCGCCGTAAGCGGACCCGTAGCGACTATACACCAACCATCGGGAACGGTTTTAACCTCTTTGCATACAATTTTTATATTAGGATGCGAGGTTAGTTTTTCCGTAATATAAGCGGCAAATTTTTCTCTGTCAACCGCCAGAGCACCGCCCGCGGGAACCGCCGTCTTTGCCGCCGCTTCCATTGTGAGCGAACCCAGAATTCGCATTTCCTCTTTTAAAAGTCCGCACGCGTTACCGTAAACATCGTTGCTCTTTAAGGAGTTTGAGCATACCAGTTCGCCAAAGTTTTTATCCGAATGCGCCGGAGTGAAATTCTTCGGTTTCATATCGTAAAGCTCTACGCTTACGCCGCGTTCGGCAAGCGTGAAAGCCGCCTCGGCGCCGGCAAGCCCCGCACCGATTATTTTAACCGTCATTGCTTGTTTTCTTCCCGTTCCGCGCTTTCGGGCAAGTTTTCCGTATAGCCGCAGGTTTTGGAAGAACATTTAATTTTATTGCCTTTTTTAATGAGAAACGAATTGCATTTAGGGCACTTTTCGCCGGTGGGAATATCCCAGCTTAAAAATTTGCAGTCGGGATAGCCCGTGCAGCCGAAGTAAATTTTGCCCGACTTAGACCTCATTCTGCGCATAGGTTTACCGCAGTCGGGGCACTTGCCGGCAGATTCGCCGCCTTCCGCATTTCCGTCCGCGGAATTCAAAGGGCGCCTTGCCAAACACTTGGGGCATTCCAGATACTTTCCGTATTTGCCGTGTTTCAACACCATAAACGACCCGCAGTCGCGGCACTTTTCTTCCGTCGTTTCGGCGTCTATGGGCAGGATGGACGAACACTCGGGATAGTTGGGGCAGGCAAGGAATTTACCGTATTTGCCGCTCTTTACAACCATATTGGCGCCGCACTTGGGGCAACGCATTTCCGAAATTTCAGCCTCGCTTTCACTGACTATATTGGAACATTTGGGATAATTGGAACAAGCCAGATATTTTCCGTATTTGCCCGTTCTTCTAAGCATCGGACTGCCGCACTTTTCGCAGATTACGTCCGTCTCTTCGTCGCCGTCCGTCGAAGCGGTTTTAAGCTGTTCGGCAAACCCGGGGTAAAAATCCGCAATAATCCTGTGCCAGTCCACGCCTCCGTCCTCTATTTTATCGAGTTCGGACTCCATATGCGCCGTAAAACCGACGTCCATAATATCGGTAAAATACTTAACAAGCATATCGGTTATTTTATACGCAACTTCGGTAGGCACCATATATTTGCCTTCCTTTGCAACGTATTTGCGTTTGGTGAGCACCGAAATTATCGACGCATAAGTCGAAGGTCTGCCTATCCCCTTTTCTTCCATCGCCTTTACGAGCGACGCGTCGGTATATCTCGCGGGGGGACGCGTAAATTTCTGTTCCTTTTTCAGGTCTTTCAAATCGAGAATATCGCCCTCGTTCAAAGGAGGCAGAAGTTTTGAACTTTCCTCTTCTTCGGTTTCCTTTGCAACGTCCTGATAGGCGGCGGTATATCCCGCAAATAACGGCGCTTTACCGCTTGCTTTAAAGGTATATCCCTCGCATTCGGCGTCTATCTGCATATGATTATACTGCGCTTCCGCCATCTGCGACGCGATGAATCTGTCGTAAATAAGTTTATAAACGTTGTAGTGCTTTCTGTCCAGGCTTGCCTTTACGCTCGCCGGCGTTACCGCCAGATTTATGGGGCGGATAGCCTCGTGCGCGTCCTGAGCGCCCTTTTTTGTTGCGTAAAAATTGGGCTTAACCGGCGCATATTCGGCACCGTAAGTGTTTTTTATGAATTCGAGAGCGTTCTCCTGCGCCTCTTTTGAAACGCGTACGGAGTCCGTTCTTATATATGTGATAAGCGCGATATGGTCGCCGCCGACGTCCATACCCTCGTATAAATGCTGGGCAACCAACATCGTTTCGGGCGAGGACATTCCGAATTTGTTTGAAGCGTCCTGTTGCAACGACGACGTTGTAAACGGTGCGGGCGCGTGCTGTTTTACGATTCCCTTTTTAACCTTTGCAACTCGGAAAGGTCCGCCGACGGGTTCGACCGAAGTGTTTGCCGTGCTTGAAGCGCTTGCATAATTGTTTGCGGCAAGCAACTTTCTTTCGATATCTTCGGCAATTTCAGCGGATATCGTTTCGCCGCTCTTTTTAAGCTGATAAACGGCCTTAAACGGGGCATATTCGGCACCCGAATCCTGCAGCATTGCGTTAAACGTCCAATAGCCGTCGGGTTTAAAAGCCTCGATTTCACGCTCTCTGTCAACTATAAGTCTTAACGCCACCGACTGCACTCTGCCCGCCGACAAGCCGTTTTGTATACGGTTATTCAAAAGCGGAGAAAGCTTATAACCCACAAGCCTGTCCAGCACCCTGCGCGCCTGCTGGGCGTCAACCAGATTGATATTTATTTTGCGCGGATTTTTTAAAGCGTTCTGCACCGCCGAAGGGGAAATTTCGTTGAACTCTATGCGGTTTGCGCCGTCTTCGTCCAGCCCCAGAACGGTCTGTAAATGCCAGCTTATTGCTTCGCCCTCGCGGTCGGGGTCGGTTGCAAGATAAACCTTGCCCGCTTTTTGCGTTTCGGCGGTAAGTCTTTTAATTACTTCCTTTTTGCTGGGAGTTATTTCGTACTTCGGCTCGAAACCGCCGGTTATCTTTACGCCCAAAGTCCTTTCCGGCAAATCCCTTACGTGTCCGCCGGACGCGTCAACCTTGTACTTGCCCTTTAAATATTTGGAAATGGTTTTTGCCTTGCTGGGCGATTCTACTATGATTAAATCCATATTTACTCCGTTCCGCAAAAATTTCAAAACCGATATTTTTACGAATTTGTTGCTGACTGCCCGCCGTATTAAAGCACGGCGTAACGGTTTCCGCCCAAACGGACGATAAGCCCCTTTATTTCAAGAGAGGACAGAAACGGAATTATTTCATAAGACTTTTTGCCGAGTTTAGAGGCGATTTCGGGCACGAATCCTTCGCCCTCTTCCCTTATTATTTTAAGTATTCCGCATTCCGTTTCGCTTAACGGTTCCTGTTCGGACTCCTTAAAGTCTAAACCATACAGCCCGAATATGTCAAGTATATTTTCGGTGAGAAGTCCGCCTTTTTTAATGAGCGCATTACAGCCCTCGCCCGTTGCGGAGCCTATGGAATAGGGGAAAGCGAATGCAGTTCTGCCGTATTCCAACGCATAATCGGCCGTAATAAGGGCGCCGCTGCGCTTTGCCGCCGACACCACCAGAGTGCCTTCCGACATACCCGCAATCACCCTGTTTCTCACGGGGAAAAGATATTGCATAGGCGGGGTTTTGGGAGTGAATTCCGAAACGAGAAGTCCGTTTTCTTCAATCTTATGCAAAAGGCTCTCCTGCATAACGGGATAACAATAATCGAAACCGTAAGCTAAAACCGCAATTAGTTTTCCGCTTGGCAGCGCGCCGTAAACAGCCGCGCTGTCCGCCCCGTCCGCAGTACCTGTTACGACCGTGAAATACTGGGTAAGTTCGGCACATATCTTTTTACACTCCGCAACCGCTGCCGCGGTTGTCCTGCGCGAACCGACGACTGAAAAACACCGCGTTTTTAAAAGCTGCGTGTTGCCCTTGCAATACAAAACTATCGGAGGCAACGGAATTTCCTTTAAAAGCCCGGGATAATTTTCCGAAAAATAAGTAACGCACGTTATATCGCGGCGCTCAAGCTCCTTTAAAACGTGAACCCTGTATTCGGGGCTGAAATATTTGCTCCTTACTTTATTATATACTCCGCATGGAACCGTTTTAATCAGTTCTTCCTCATATTTTGTAAAATCCGGCATACTGCTTTCAAATCCCGACAAAAGCCGGAACTTGGATTTATAGGTCAGCTCGTCAAACGAAGCAAGCGTTATTAAATTGAGTTCGTCCCTGGTATAAGTCATAACCGCGCCCCCTCAGATATCGTTTTCCGAACTGCGGTAAGACGCGGCTTCCAATATATGCTCGGGTTTGATTTCGTTTGAAAAGGCTAAGTCGGCAATAGTCCTTGCAACCTTTATAATCCGCGAGCGGGCACGGGCCGTAAGACGCAGCGTCACGAACGCGGTGCGCAAAACTCTTTCGCACTCGGCTGAAAGCCGGCAGTATTTTTTAAGCTGTCTTTCGCCCATAGCGCCGTTGACCGAAACGCCTTCTTCCCCTGAAAATCTTTCGCGCTGAACGGCACGCGCCCTTTCGACGCGTTCCTTTACTTCTTCGCTCTTTTCCTCGTTTCCTTCACCGGATAAATCCTCGTATTTAACTCCGTCCACTTCAACCTGCAAATCGATTCTGTCTAACAGCGGACCCGAAATTTTATTTTTATATTTATGTATCTGCGCGGGCGTACATTTACACTCCCTGTCCTTAGAACCGTAGTTGCCGCAGGGGCAGGGGTTCATACTGGCGCACAGAATAAAGTCTGCGGGGAAAGTAACCGCACCTCCGGCGCGAGCAACGGTTATCACTTTGTCTTCGAGCGGTTGCCGCAACGCCTCCAGAGTAGCGCGCGAATATTCAGGCAGTTCGTCAAGATACAAAACCCCTTTATGCGCCTTTGAAATTTCGCCCGCGTGAATCTTGCGGTTGCCGCCGCCGCACAGCGATACTGCGGTCGCGGTGTGGTGCGGCGTTCTGAACGGGCGCAAAGTTACGATTCCCTCTTCAGATAGTTCGCCTGCCACCGAATGGATTTTAGTGACTTCAAGCGCTTCTTCAAACGTCATATCGGGCATAATCGTGGGGATACACCGCGCCAGCATAGTTTTACCCGAACCGGGAGGACCGGATAAAAGTATGTTGTGTCCGCCCGCAACCGCTATTTCCAGTGCGCGTTTTGCAATTTTCTGTCCGCGCACAAGCCCCATATCGTAATTATAGCCGCGCAGCCTGCGCGCGGCGGTAAAACTTTTATTTACGACGGGAGAAACGTTGCTCGCTCCCGCCAGAAAATTTACAGTTTCCTTCAGATTTTCAAAGGCGTAAACCTCGGTACCCTCAAGATAGCTCGCTTCGTTTGCGTTTGCGGCAGGCACTGCAAACCGTTTAAAACCCTTGTCCTTTGCCGATATAAGCATCGGCAAAATACCCGTTACGGGGCGGAGCGTACCGTCAAGCGCGAGTTCGCCCAAAAACACAAATCCGCTCAGGTCGGCTTGAAGCTGTCCACTTGCGACCAGAATACTTAAAGCCAGCGGCAAGTCGTAGTGAGAACCGTCCTTTTTTACGTCTGCCGGCGCTAAATTTATGGTAATTTTATTTACGGGAAACTTTAACGCGCTGTTCTTTACAGCCGCTTCAACCCTGTCTTTGCTTTCTTTTACCGAAGCCGAAGGCAACCCCACAATATCATAGGAAACCATTCCTTTGAATATATCCGTCTCCACCTCGACGGGTATACCGTCCAGTCCGTTTAAAGCGAAACTAAAAACTTTGGATAACATCTTTTAATCCTCTTGCAGTGTTTTTTTAAATTATACCACCGCGTTTTAAAAAAGTATTTTACAATGTTTCGCTTATTTTCGACGGATTTTGTTACTTTTCGTTACTTTTTGTATAGTTTATTGTATACCTTAATTTAAAAAACGCAAAAAATAGAACCCCCGATTAAAGGGCGCTTTCAATATGGAATTAAACAAAGTTGCACTTTCAGGCAAGGAAAAAAGCTCTTGAACAATTTGTTCGAGAGCTTTTAACTACACATTATTAGAAAGACAAATTGAAATTTATAAGTCTATCTTTTGTATTTCAAAATCGCAATAATATTCCGCCGTTAGGCCCTTAAATTTCAACACGCAATAGTCGGGGTCGGTTACGCCTTGTTTGTAAAACAGCTTGTCGCCAAAACGCCAGATTTCGTCTTTGGTCGTTTGGTCGGTACAAACTTGCATTTCGCCCGTAATCGATACGCCCTGATACTTGAATCTTCCGCGTTTGTAAAAATAGACGCAAGCCTTATTATTTGCCAAATACTGCTTTATCTTGTTCGACGAGGTATTCGTTGAGAAGTAAATTTCGTTACCTTCGATTTTTCGGGGAGCAAGCATCGCCCTTATTACGGGATAACCTTGCCCGTTGACCGAGGCAATAAACGCCGTTTTTTGTTCAGATATAAATTGAAATAATTGAGTTTTATCCATTTTTCATTTTCTCCGTTAAATTTACTGTTTATCGTACAGTCAGTATATCATTTCAGGAGCAGAAAAACAAGCGGCTTGCAATATCAGCCATATCTCAACGGGCTGCGGGCAGTCCGGTTCTTCCACATATAAAATAGTAAAAGGCATAACCTGACGCTATGCCTAAATCTTTTTATTTGCCTCTTATTAACTTCCCTATGGGAATTACGGTATTTTAAAATTACTTGATTTCGGCAATTTTTGCGGCTTTGCCTGTAAGTCCGCGCAGGTAATAAAGTTTTGCTCTTCTTACCTTACCGCGCTTAACAACGGTGATGTTCGCAATCTTGGGAGAGTGCAGAGGGAACGTTCTTTCCACGCCTACGCCGAAAGACAAACGTCTTACGGTAAAACTCTCTCTTATTCCGCCGTGCTTTTTGGCGATTACAACGCCTTCGAAGTTCTGAATTCTTTCTTTCGTACCTTCGATAACTTTAAAGCCGACCTTAACCGTGTCGCCTACGTTGAATACGGGTACTTCCGTCTTCATACCCTCTTTTTCAATAGCTTCAACCAAATTTTTCATTGACTTTACCTCCATTAAAACGCGGCATTCGTGCTTGAATAAAGCAGAGGACTGCCCGAAGTCCTGTTTATATTACCAAATTAATATATTAATTGCAACTCATTTAAGGGGGTGTGTCGCAATTTTCACAAATAAATTCCGACAACCGTTATCCCGCCAGTTGCGCGACGGTTTTCTTTCGTCTCCGCGCATAGATTTGCCGTTAAAAATTTTTTTAAACGGAATTGCGGAAGTTAAGCTTAAATTATCTTGCTGTAACCGTAAGAATTCACAACCGCGTCGACTTTAACGCCCTTTTTGCAGAGCGGGCAGTCCGTAGGCGCATACGAGGCGTAATCGGGGATATCCTTTACGCCGAAAATTTTAACGGTGGGCACGTTGCAAACAAATTCTCCGCCGAAAACGGTTGCAACGCCTACGGCTTCGCCGCCGTAGTAACTGATTCCTTCGACAACACTCTTAACGTCTTTGCCCGTAGTTGCCGAAGCCGTCAACAAAAGTACGCGCTTATTTTTTACGAACTGCAAAAAATTATCGCGGAGAAGAAGTTTATCGTTTGTGATTTCGGGCGTGATTACCGCTATGTCCCTGTCGTGATTGACGTGCGAATGAGACAGATATTCCGCCATAAAAGCGCCGACCATCTTCATTCTGTCAAGCGAAATAATGGTATCCACGGGGGTGGAAGCAAAGCTGTCCGAAAACAGTTTTGCCGCCGCTTTCGCCGCGCCGAGCACAGACTTGACGCAGGTCATATCCACGCAATAATTTACGTGCGAGTGCCTTGTTGCAAAGTGCCCCGGAATAACCTTTATTTTTACCATGCGGTTGGCGTTTGAAATGATTTCGTAAGCTCTCTTTTCCATTTTTTACCTCTGATTATTTTTTGTGGATTTTGAAATTTACAGCAGTGTCTTAGCGAAAAGATACAATCAAGACAAAAAGAAGGCGCATTTGCAAGACGGCGCACATAAAAGTACGCGCCCGCGGCAAAAGCGTGAACCCGCCGAAGTATTGCAATGTATCTATCCGCTTTTATAAGTGAAAGGCGTTTTCGATGTGATTAATCTTACCGTTTAATATTTCTATTATATCGAAACGCACGGTACAATCGATTTCCCGGTTTAAAAAATAATACTTTGCCCCCATAATATACCGCGTTTGACGACGTTTATCAACCGCTTCGGAAGGGGCGCCGTAATTTTCGGAAAGACGCGTCTTAACTTCGATAAAAGCAACCACGCCGCCCTTTTCAGCGATTATATCCACCTCGCCGTAAGGGTTTTTATAGTTTTTATTCAAAATTTTCCATCCGTGCAATCTTAAATACGCACGCGCTTTGCGTTCCCCCGCCAAGCCCAGCCGCTTATTATGGAGCCCGCCTTTGCCGTCACCGCCTTTTACTGCCATTTCTTTGTAAAACTCCTGCGGTGAACGGAACTTAACCCAAAGCGCTCTATCGCCGCGATATGCGCCGCCGTGCCGTAACCTTTATTACTTGCAAACGCGTATTCGGGGAACTCCTCGTCGTATTCGTCCATCAGATTATCCCTGTAAACTTTGGCGACAACAGACGCCGCGCCTATGGAATAGCTGTAATAATCGCCCTTGATTATGCTCTTTTGGGGAATTGAAATATCCAGCGTCATATTACCGTCCGTCAAAACGAAGTCCGGCAAAACTTCAAGGCTTTCAACCGCATTTTTCATGCACAGCCTTGTAGCCTGCAAAATATTAATTTCATCGATTATCCGCGGTTCAACACGGCATATTGCGTAGGCAACCGCCTTTTCTATAATTTGTCCGTACAATTTTTCGCGCTTTTTTGCGGAAAGCTTTTTACTGTCGTCAACGCCTTCCACAACGTCGTCAAGCGGCATAATTACCGCCGCGCACACAACCGGTCCCGCAAGCGGACCTCTGCCCACTTCGTCAACCCCGCAAACGTATTTAAAACCTTGTCCGCTCAATTCTCTTTCGTATCTCAGTTTGTCCATATTAAAAACTCAGATTTTCCATATCGGAAACGCCGTCTAAAGTTATCCTGCCAAGTTTACCCTTGCGGAAATCGTCTATAAGCGCCCTTTCTCCGCGTTCGTAATCGTATTCGCCGCCCCGCAATAAAAACCCGCGCTTTTTGCATACGGATTCAAGCATTTCAAGCGGCGAACCGCCCTCAACGCCGTATCTCGCCAAAAGCCTTTGCGGATATTTTGTAAAAAGCTCTTCCAAAAGAGCAAGCGCTATATCGTCCAAATCTAAAATATCGTCGTTTATACTGCCCACGTAAGCAAGTCTTCTTGCAAGCGTCTGGTTTTCAAACGCGGGCGGCATTGTACCGGGGGTATCCAACAGCTCGAACCCTCCGCAACCAATCCATTGCTTGCCTCGCGTTACCCCCGCCTTATCACCCGTTTGCGCACGTTTGCTGCCCGCGAGCAGGTTTATAAGCGTGCTTTTGCCCGTATTGGGAACTCCGGCAACCATAAAACGGAAACACTTATTCTGTCCTCGTTCAAGGGCGCGCCCGCGCTTTTCGGCAACCAGATTTTCGATTGCCCCCGCAATATTACGCCGCGAACCGGCGTTTACAGCGTTCACTTTAACCGCCGCCGCGCCTTTTTCTTTAATTTTGGACAGCAGAATATCACTGCGCTCGTCGGCTAAATCACCTTTACCCAAAACGTATAAAACAGGTTTCTGCCCTACAAGTTTTTTAAGTTTCGGGTTGAACGAAGAAGCAGGACAACGTGAATCGAGCACAAAAACAACTCCGTCCACAAGCTTTAAATTCTGCTCCATCATACGCATCGCCGCGGTCATATGCCCCGGGAACCACTGTATGTTTTTCATTATTTATCACCTTTTAAAAGGTCGGGGCGGCGGGCTTGGGTAAGCCTTTCGCTTTCCGCTCTGCGCCATTCGTCTATGCGGCGGTGGTCACCCGATAAAAGCACTTCGGGCACTTTCAGCCCCTTATACTCCGCGGGGCGCGTGTACTGCGGATATTCAAGCAAGCCGTTTGCAAAACTTTCGTCCACAAGCGAACCGCCGGAAATAACTCCGTCCACATACCTTGCAACACAGTCGCAAACCACCATTGCCGGCAGTTCGCCGCCGGTTAAAACGTAATCTCCTATCGAAATTTCCTCGTCTATATACAAGTCGATAACGCGCTGGTCTATCCCTTCGTAATGCCCGCACAGCAGAATTATATGTTCGTATGATAAAAGCGCGAACACCTTGTCCTGCCGGAACGTTTCACCCTTCGGCGACATATAAATTCTGTGCGCTTTGTGTTCAGGGTCAACAGCCTCTATAGCCGAACCGACGGGCTGAGGCATCATAACCATTCCCGCTCCCCCGCCGAAAGGATAGTCGTCGCACTTTAAGTGCTTGTTTTCGGCAAAGTCGCGAATATTCAAAATATTGATGTCAAGCTTCCCCGAACAAGCGGCGCGCCCGATTATGCTCTCTTTAAGCGGCGCAAACATTTCGGGGAAAAGCGTTAAAACAGTCAGCCTCAAACGGAAACTTCCTTAAATCTCTTTTTATTTACGGTTATTATACGCGCGGGCACGTCCACCTCTTCGATTACCCCCTCCGCCGCCGCGAAAGAAGTTTCGCCCGAGGCGGTCTTTATGGTGTAAATATCCGTGCGCGCCGGAGTGACGTCGGTTACCTCGCCCAAAACTTCGCCCGCGGAAGTAACCACACGGCAGCCCGTTAAGTCTGCAATGTAATAGCGTCCTTCGGGGAGCTTCGGCATATTTTCCCTGGCGACCAACAAATTCTTTCCCCGCAAAAGCTCGGCGGCGTTTCTGTCCGCCACCCCTTTAAGCATAATATACGCGGTATCGCCCTGAGCGCGTACTGCCAGCACAGGAATTTCCTCGCCGTCTATCAAAACGCTTTTAAAGCTCTTTAAAACCTCCGCGTCGTCGCAAAGGACTTTCACCTTTATTTCGCCGCGTATTCCCTGCGGTTTCAGCACGGTTGCAACGGTAATTTTTTCATTTGACATATAATTAACCCCGATATATGTGCCGTTTAAAAACATTTCGCGCAATTCAAAATAAGGAACTGCGCGAAACACGTTAAGCTTTTTCTTTTATTTCAACGAGATAGCGCTTGCTGTCGCGAGGGGTTGCCGAACCTACGAGCGTACGCAAGGACTTTGCAATTTTGCCCTGCTTGCCGATAACCTTGCCCATATCGCTTGCGTTTAAAAGCACGGTTACTTCGATTGCGGCTTCCTTTTCTTCTATTTTATATTCGATTTCATCCTTCTTTTCGGCGAAATTTTCGACTACGAACTTTATAAGTTCCAAAACTTTATTTTCCATTTTTACACCTCTTAAATTTGGGGGACGGTTACATTAAACCTTAGAGATGCGAGCAGAACAAGGCGCGTGAGCATTTTCAAGGGGAGTTTACTTTGCGTAAATGACCTGAAGAAAAGCGGAACGCAACAAAGTTATGCGACGCATATATAAGGTTTAAAAATTAGCCTTTTTTCTTTTTCTTGTCGTTGGTCTTGGGTGCGGAAAGCTTTTTGCTCTGTTCCATTGCGCCGACCTTTACAAGATAGCTCTTAACCGTTTCGGTGGGCTGAACGCCCTTAGAAAGCCAATCCTTAGCCTTTTCAACGTCGATGTTGATTTCGGCGGGGGTCTTTAAAGGGTTAACATAACCTATTTTATCGATATACTCGCCCGACTGCGCCTTGCGCGAATCGATAACCACGATACGGTAGAAGGGGCTCTTTTTGTCGCCCATTCTCGTAAGTCTCATTTTAACTGCCATTTTTTTATTCTCCTGTTTATATAAAAATTTTTATTTTTGATTTAAGTTTTATGACAATGTGAACGGTTACAGTAAAACGCAGAGAAGCAAGCAAGACGAGGAGCGGCGCGGCTTTGCGAAGGCGCATACGCGAACGTATGTAACTGAGCAAAACGTAAACCGCAACAAAGTATTGCGCAACTTATATGCGTTTTAAAAGGGAAGACGGCGTTTGCCGGACTTCAACTGTTTCATCAAAAGTTTCGTCTGTTCGAACTGCTTTAAAAGCTGATTTACTTCCTGCACGCTGGTGCCGCTGCCCGCCGCTATCCTCTTTCTTCGCGACGAGTTGATGATTGCAGGTTCCACGCGCTCCTTTTTGGTCATTGAAAGAATTATCGCGCGGGTGCGCTCGATTTTACTTTCGTCTATGTCCTCCGCGCGCACCTTGTTGCCCATACCCGGCATCATTGCAAGCAGCGCCTGCGCGCCGCCCATTTTTTTCATACTTTCGAACTGCGTTAAATAATCTTCCAGAGTGAAAGTGTTTTCAAGCATTTTCTTCTGCATCACTTTCGCCTGTTCTTCCGAAACAGCTTCCTGCGCCTTTTCGATAAGCGTTAACACGTCGCCCATACCGAGTATACGCGAAGCCATTCTGTCGGGATAAAAAGGTTCCAAATCGGTCAGCTTTTCGCCTACGCCGATAAACTTAATAGGTTTGCCCGTTACGGCTTTAATCGAAAGACATGCGCCGCCGCGCGTGTCGCCGTCGAGCTTGGTCAAAATTACGCCCGTAATTTCAAGACGTTCGTTAAACGTTTTTGCAACGTTTACCGCAACCTGCCCCATCATACTGTCAACCGTTAAAAGTATTTCGCTTACTTCTACGGTATTTTTAATGTTTTCAAGCTCCTGCATTAAAGGCTCGTCTATTTCAAGACGCCCCGCGGTATCTATTATAACCGTATCGAAACCGTGCGAACGCGCGTATTCAACGGCTTCTTTCGCCGTCTTTACCGGATTCTGGGTTCCCTTTTCAAAAACTTCCGCGCCGGCGTTTTTACCGACGACTTTAAGCTGGTTTACCGCGGCGGGGCGGTAAACGTCGCACGCGACCAAAAGCGGCTTCTTTCCGCTCTTTTTTAAGTTTACGGCAAGTTTTCCGCAAAGCGTGGTTTTGCCGGCGCCCTGTAAACCGCACATCATAATAACCGTAGGCGGCTTAGGGGCAACCGCAAGCTTTTGATTGGTTGAACCCATCAGCGCGATTAGTTCTTCGTTTACTATTTTAATAACCTGTTGCGCAGGATTAAGACTCTTTAAAATTTCCTGTCCGACTGCCTTTTCCGAAACGTCCGCGCAGAATTTTTTTGCAACCTGAATGTTTACGTCGGCTTCCAAAAGCGCTACGCGCACTTCGCGCATGGCAGTCTTAATTTCAAGCTCGGTCAGTTTTCCGCGCTTTGTCAACTTAGAAAATATATGGTTTAATCTCTCCGAAAGAGAGCCGAATATCGCCATCTGATTACCTTATCCGTTTGAATTTTGCTTTAACCGTTCCAATTCGGCGGTAAGTTCGTTTATTTTTGCGCACAAGCCCAACTTTTCTTCATATTCTTCAAGCTGCCTTTTACAGCCCTTTAAACATTCCGAAACGGCCTGTCGCGAAACGCCTTTCTGTTCCGCTATTTCGGATACGGTTAAATCCATATTGAAATACATATCGGTTATTTCCCGCTGGGTTAAGGTTAAAAGTCCGCGGTAAATATCCCAGAGCGCAATAAAAGTTAATTTATCCATATCCGTGTAAACCTTAGTTACTTGACAAAAGTTTAAACCGTTTGTCCGCGTTTGTCAAGTATTTTTACTTGATTGCATATAAAAATAACAAAAGTTTAACAAAATTATTTATTAATTAACAATAGCAACCGGCAAAACCGCATAAAATGTTTTTAAATTGACATAAACTGTATCGTATGATAAAATATAATTCGTTGCTTTGCAAAAAATAAAGGGGAGTGAATTTGTTATGTGTAAAGATATCGACGGCGTGTTGTACGACACCGCGACTTCTACGGTAGATAAAAAATTCACCTATGGTGTACCCGGCGATTCTTGCGGCTATGAAGAGACTTTATATATAACGAACGACGGCAGATATTTTATCTACACTAACGGCGGAACAAAATCTAAATATCCGTTTGAAAACGTTACGCCCATTTCGCGCGACGACGTAAAAAACTGGATGCTTTCACATTAATTAAACCTTTTTAAAAGCCCCGCGCATTTTTTGCGCGGGGCTTTTTCTGTACGTATCAGGTTCTCTTTATCGGTTACCCCCGTCATATGGAGGGTTTTCGTCTGTTTCGGCATTTTCCTGCGCGGCTGTCCGAACGGACTGCGCAACCGAATCTTCCGGCGAAACCGTTTCCGCCGCAAGCGGCAGCGCGCCCTTCTTTTCCTTGTATAAAAGCTTTAAAAGCACTGGCGTAAGAACGGACGATATAAGAATTAAAAGCACCGTCATTATCATATAGTCCTGGGGTAACGCATAAGCGCCGAGCGTGGAACTCGTCACCGCCGCGGTGATAATAAGCGCCACTTCTCCGCGCGCCATCATGCCCACTCCGCCTATCGCGCTCTCGCGCCAGGAATATTTAAACGATTTGCACACTGCGCCGCAACCTACGACTTTGCCAATTAATCCCACAATAACCGCCAGAACGGCAAACAGCAACACCTGCGGATTCATTCCCAAAAACTTTATGCTTGAAATACCTATGTTTGCAAAAAACACGGGCGCAAACACTGTGTAAGTATTCACTTCCACCTTGCTGTCGGTATACGCGCTTGCGCGGTGGTCGGTTGAAAGGACCACTCCGGCAAGAAAGGCGCCGGTTATGTCGGCAACCCCGAAAATTTCCTCCGCTATCCAGCTGTAAGCAAAACATACCGCAAGCGAAAAAACGGGAATTCTGTGGTGTTCCGGCCAACGTTTATCAATCCATTTAAAGCACTTCGAAAGCCCGAAACCCGCCAGTATCGCAAACACGAAAAAGCACACAATCATAATCAAGGTGCCGTATATGGTGGATTTAAACGCTTCGAAGGCGTTTAAGTTCTCGGCGCCGGACGCAGGAACCACGCCCTTGACAACCGAAAGCAGTATAATGCCAATAACGTCGTCTATTATCGCCGCCGAAACTATTGTGGTGCCCAGTTTGGAATTGATTTTGCCAAGCTCTTTTAACACGGAAACTGTTATGGCAACGCTCGTCGCCGTAAGAATTGTGCCGAGAAACACCGCGTGATATATGCCGGTTACGGAAGTTCCCGTAAAAGGCAGGGCTATTAAAAAGCCTAAAACAAGCGGCAGCGCAACGCCGGAGCATGCCACCAAAGCAGCTACAAGCCCCGTGTTTTTAAGTTCCTTCAAATTCGTTTCAAGTCCGGTTGAAAACATCAGAAGTAGCACTCCTATTTTTGAAAATATGCCAAGCGCGTTATCGGCTGAAAATTCGGCAAGCAGTGAAACTTCGGGCACGGATAAAAGCGCCCAGTACTTTCCCTCTTCAACGGCGCCCTGAAAACCTATCAGGCAAAAACCGCACAAATCTCCGAATATTGCGGGACCGATTAATAACCCGGCTATTATATAACCCAAAACCTGCGGAAGCCCGAAGTGCCTGAACCCAAGCCCCAAAAGCTTTGTAGAAAATAAAATTATTGCCAAAACCGCCGCAAAACCGAGCGCGGAATTTCCTTCAAACATATACAAAACTCCCTTTTCTATTCACTCGCATATTATATATCGTGCGAGTAAAAATGTTAAGCGTTTAACTTTTGCTTAAAAAAATTTTTAAACTTTTTTTAAATCAGGGGTTGACAAAACGGAATCCTATGCTATAATAAAAGTACAAAAGGAAAATAACTTACAAATAGTGTTAGGTACCAACACAAATAAAGAGGTAAGCTATGAAAGATACGTAGCCGCGAAAGCGGGTCAAGGTCGTATGTGGCGGCGGGATGCCGCCGAAAAAGTATCAACGCAGGCAATATTGTTAAAGGAGGTAAATCCTATGATTTACTTTGCCAGAACAATAGAACGGAAAGGAAGGTAAACTCCGATGTACCATTTTCTTAATGGGATTTGATTCCGGAACGCGGTTTTAATTTCGCAGCTGCCGACTGCATGGTTTTAATAACCGAAAGGCTTTTAAGCACCGTGGGGAAGTAATCCCGAAATTAAAATTTAATATTAAAAAGTTCCCCGTGACGACGTATTGTCACGGGGTATTATTTTAATTAAACGACGTGCGGGGCACAACAACGTTAAGTAAAAAATTGCGTTAAAGTATTTTTGCGGGTTACCCCCTCTTCAATCCAGCTCGTCAAGCGTGAGATTGAAAGCGGGAATAAAGTTTTTGAAAAAATACTCCACTTCGGGCATATTGCGGGATAAAAGGTCGTCTCTTATGCTCTTTTCCGCCTTTAAAAACTCCTTGTTGCCCGAGCGCAGCTCTTCAAGACACTTTACGTAAGCGGCAAGCCTGTCCGCCGCCTTCATCAGCTTATATTCCAGACTGTCCGTCTGCGGTTTGGCAACCGTCTCCAGCTCACGTTTAAACTCCTTAGGCAAAGCGGTTAAAAGTTTGTCCGTCGCCTTTTCTTCCAAATCCTTATAAGCGCCCTGAATCGAACGGTTAAAATACTTTATGGGCGTGGGCAGGTCGCCCGTCATAACCTCACTGCACTCGTGATACAGCGCGTATAATACCGTTTTTTCCGCGTTTGCGGTTCCGCCCAAAACTTTATTATTAATAATTGAGAGCGCGTGCGCAAACAGCGCAACCTGCTGGGTGTGCTCCATTATGTTTTCTTCGCGCACAGAGCGCATAAGCTGCCACCTTTTTATGTACTTCATCCTGTCCATGTAGGCGTAAAAATTATAGGACATAAGCTTTTCCTTTCCGTTTTCCGCGTTTTTTATATTATATCATTACAATGTAAAAAATCAATGATTTTTTGCGCCACAATTTTGCAGACTCAAAGCCCGTTAAAGTCTGAACACGGCGTTCAAAAACCTTGCAAGCAGGTTTTTTCGCTTATATTATACCGCATTTTAATTGACATTGCACCAAATTTGCAATACAATTTGAGTATAAAATTAAATACCGTCGGGGGTGCTTGTGTTTGGCACCGTCTTGTTGGGCGGCGACGGCTTGCGGAGTTGCGAGCAGGTCGCGGAACACGCGCATTTTGCAAGGGAGCATACAAAGAAGTATGTTACCGCAACAAAAGCCTAAGCGCGTCGTACCGAAGGCAAAGCCTTACAATGAGATGCGAAGCAAATACGCAAGCTGAGATTATACCCTTTGAATCGGCAACGTAATGGTTGAGCGATAAGACAAAGAGATTTTTTCGGCGTTCCCTGAATTTTTGCACGGGGGACGTTTATTTTTTTTAATAAATCAACGGCGGTAGAAGGAGAAATTTTATGTTTTTTTCACAACTGTGCAGCTCGTACTTCGACCGCATTCCAGTAGACGGCAACAAGTACTATCTGTACGAAGAAGTCTGGACGGAATACGCCTCAAACTTTTTGACGCAAGTGTTTTTGTACGCCGCACTCGCGCTTGCCGCTATGCTTATCGGCATAGGAATTTTTGTTAAATTCAAAAAACCCGAATCATTTAAAGGATTTTTTAAAACCGCAGGCGCGCTTGTAATAGGCTTTGTGATGACGGTAACCGTAAGCATGTTGGCGCTGGACTTTGCAAAGATAGCCGAAAAAGGCTACGGCGAATATACCGACCTTTTATATTTTGAACTTGTGCCCGCTATTATTTTGGGTTGCGTAACCGTTGCCGGCGTTGCCGCGGCGTATATTGCAAGTTTCTTTTCAAAAAAGACTTTTAAAATAACTTTAATAACCGTGGCTTCCGCGTTCGGCGCGGCGCTTGTGGCGCTGCTTGTTTGCCTTGCCGTTTACCTTGCAAAAGGCTCTGCCGAAGAAAACAACGGCGCGGTCATTACCGCAACCGAAAACGGCGTTTTATACGCCTGCGCGGCGGGACTTATTATTATAATAGGCTTGTGTGCTTTCTTTTTGGGCAAAGGCGAAAAGAAAGAATTCGATTCAAAATCGATTGCGTACGCGGCTATTTGCATTGCAATGAGCTTTGCCCTTTCATACATAAAGCTGTGGTCCATGCCGCAGGGCGGTTCGCTTACGCTTGCGTCACTCCTTCCCCTTATGCTTTACGCATATATGTTCGGGGTAAGAAAAGGCGTTATGACGGGCGCGGCTTACGGCGTTTTACAGTGCGTGCAGAATCCCTGGCTGATTCATCCCGCGCAGTTCCTTCTGGATTATCCCGTAGCGTTTGCGGCGATTGGACTTGCGGGAATGTTTGCAAAAATAAAAAAACTTGAAAAACTTCCGCAGGTACAGTTCGCTCTGGGCGCAATCGTTGCCGCCGTTCTGCGCTTTGCCGCGCACGTGCTTTCGGGCGTGTTCGCGTTTTCGGAATATTCCACACTGGACAACGTCTGGGCGTACAGCCTCGGCTACAACGCGTTTGTGTTCCCCGATATTGCAATAGCAATTGCCGTCGGCGTAATCATTCTTTCGGTAAGGCCTTTTATAAGTCAGGTTAAGCGCATACAAGCCGGCGCACTCGTTAAGCCGGCGTCGGCAGTTCAAGGCGGCCTTTCGGAACCTTCCGCCCCCGATACGACTCGGGAAAATTAATATAAAAATCCCGACGGCATAAACCGTCGGGATTTTATTTGTCGTAAGTTTTAACATCGCACAAACTGCAAAACGTCTATCAGCACCGCAAACGCGAGAATTAATATAAAACCGACGGTGTGAATTATCGCCTCTATTTTGCGCGGCACGGGCTTTTTGAAAATCCACTCTATAATACAGAAGACAATCTTACTGCCGTCGAGCGCAGGTATGGGCAAAAGGTTGAAAACGGCAAGGTTAACCCCTATATACGCCGCAATTTCAAAAAAGCTCTGTATACTCTGCGAAGCAAGTTCCGACGTTACTTTTATCGTTGTAACGGGACCGCCCATAGCCGAAAGCCCAAGCCTGCCCGTTAAAAGCTCGCCCAAAACTTTAAATATGGTACCCGCAACGCGCCCCGAATAGGCAAACGACCGCCCGATAGTTTCAAAGAATCCGAAACGGTAATTGACCGCGCCTATGTTGTAATAACTCAATCCGTTTTCCGCAACGTAAGTACCTATACCCAGCGCACGCCACACCTTGGAAGTATCCGAAGAACTTTCAAAATCGCAGTCGGCGCGCAATTTTATCTTTATATTTTCGGCATTACCGCCGCGCACAACGCAAACGGCGGCTTCGTCGCCCGCTTTTTTGCCCTTCAATGCAGAAATAAAATCGGTTACAAGATAAATATTTCGCCCTTCGACGCTTAAAATAACGTCTTCTTCCGTCAAAGAGTATTCAGCGTAAATTTCCGCATTTGCGCCCTCGTAAGGCGCCACCGCACCGACTTTGAACACCGGCTGACCGAACGCCCCCATAGAAATCATAATAAGCAGCAACGCCAGAATATAGTTGAACAGCGGACCTGCAAGCAGAACTATAACGCGCTTCCAGGGCGCCTTTGAGTTGAACGAACGCTCGTCCTCAGCCTCCTCGTCCTCGCCCGCAAACGCACAGAATCCGCCCAGCGGGAACAACCTCACGGAAAAGGCCTCGCCGGTTTTCTTAGACGTACGCTTAAAAAGCTTGGGTCCGAAACCTACGGCAAATTCGTTTATTTTAAATTTTAAAATTTTGCCCGCAATATAGTGCCCGAATTCGTGTACGGTTACCATTACAAGCAAAATTACTATTGCAAGAATAACCGAACCTATCGTGCCCCATACGGAAGCCGCCGAAAGTAAATTAATCAATATAAAAACCCGCAGCGCGGAAATTTCCGCGCTGCGGACGTAGTGCGCCGCGCGTGTTTTACCGCATTTTGAAAATTAATTTTTGCGCTCTCCAACGGGCCGCGCGGTCCACTTCGGCAAGCTGTTTAAAGCTTACCGCTTCATCGCGCGGGGTCACCGCAAGCACGCTGTCAACCACCGAAAATATTTCGGTGAAAGAGATTTTTCCGTCCAAAAACGCCTTAACCGCCACTTCGTCCGCCGCATTCAGTGCGCAGGGCAACGTGCCGCCTTCCTTTGCGGCGTCGAGCGCAAGCGCAAACAGCGGATAATTCTTGGCTTTCAGCGGTTCGAATTCAAGCGAAAATGCGTTTTTGAAATTGAGAGGTTTCACAGCCGAAGGCAGTCTGTCGGGATATGTGAGCGCAAGACGGACGGGAACTTCCATTGTCGGCGTGCCCATCTGAGCTATAATAGCGCCGTCTTTAAACTCCACAAGCGAATGAACTATGCTTTGCGGCTGTATAACCGTTTCTATTTTGGAATAGGGCGCCCCGAACAGAACGTGCGCTTCTATTACCTCGTAACCTTTGTTCAAAAGAGTTGCGCTGTCCACGGTTACCTTTTTCCCCATCTTCCATGTGGGATGGTTTAAAGCTTCCACGGGAGTGACGTTTTTTAAGTCCTCCCACTTTCTTCCGCGGAAAGCCCCCCCGCTCGCAGTAATTATCAGCTTTTTAAAACCGCCGCGCTCGCCGAAGTTCAAGCACTGCCAGATTGCCGAATGTTCGCTGTCAACGGGTATAATCTCTTTCCCTGCAGATTTTGCAAGCCTTGTTACAAGCTCGCCGCCGCAAACAAGAGTCTCCTTATTGGCAAGCGCAAGAAATTTGCCGGCTTTTAACGCGCGGACGCTGTATTCCAGTCCGGCAAAGCCGGTTGCGGCGTTAAAAACCAAATCCGCGCTTTCGATTTCGGCGGCTTTTAAGGCCTCTTCGGCATTCTCCGCCGCAACGGCGGAATATTCCGGTTTAAACTCCCTTACCTGCCGCTTAAAGTCCTCCGAGGAACTGCCCGCAACCAAAGCCACGATTTTGAATAAGTCTCTGCGTCCGCGGACAACCTCTAAAACCTGTCTGCCGATAGAGCCCGTAGAACCGATTAACGCAATCTTTTTCATAAATTATTATACCCGAAAATTTTTATTTAATGACAAAAATGCCGCTTTAAAGCGGCGTTTTCGTTTATTTATTATATTCTGCTTAAATTATTATCGTGCCGAAACTGAAAAGGACGATTACACTGCAATAAAGCATGCTGTCAAACCTGTCTAAAATTCCTCCGTGCCCGGGCAAAAGATTTCCCATATCCTTCAAACCGCACTCGCGTTTTATCGCGCTTTCCAAAAGGTCCCCCACCTGAGCCAGAACCGAAGTGAAAAGCCCAACAAGCATAAACGATACTACGTAAGGGAAATTGCTTGTAAACTGAAGAAAAACGTTGTTAAAGCCCAGAATTATGGGTTCGTTTACGCCGCCGAAGAGGTACATTACGCCCAAAGCCAAAAGCGAACCGGCAATGCCGCCGACAAGTCCGCCGACGGCGCCCACTATCGTTTTATTGGGCGAAAGCTGCGGCGCAAGCTTTGCGGGAAGCCATTTCTTTAACGTGCTGCCGGCAAGGAACGCGCCCGCGTCGGTGAATACGGTTGCCATAAACAACACCAGTATCGCAACCATAGAGTTGCGCGTAAGGTGGTTTATGGCCGCCATCATTGTAGAAAGCACTCCGCAATACAACATTGCAAAAACACAGGATATCGTGCCTTTAACCGAACTTCTGTTATGGTCGAAAACCGAAGTCGCCGCAAGAAACAATCCGTAAATGGCAAACGCGCACGAAACGCCGAGATATCCTTTGTGCATAGTAATTTCGGTAAGCACGTACAAAGGAACGCATATAGCGCAGAACGCAAGCGTAAACGCACGTTGCATAGCCGAAATTTTCTTTTCGCCGTTTGTGTTGTCAATTGCCCGCAAAAATTCAAAACAACCGATAACCGAAATTGCCGTAAAAAGTATATCGAATCCAAGCGAGCCCCAATAAACGTCGGTTCCTTGAACTGCGGTGTAAGGCACGCACCATTTAAGCGCGCAAAGCGCAATCCATATGACGACGTAAACGACGCTCGTCAATATTCTCGGCTTTAAGCTGCTGTTTTTTTGTCCCACAAAAATTCTCCTTATTAAGAACTATTATATTTAAACTCTCCCGAACCGTCTGTCGCGGCGTGAAAATTCTTTTAAAGCCTTATCAAACTCTTTTTCCGTAAAATCCGGAAAAAGCACGTCGGTAAAATAAAGTTCGGAATAAGCCGCCTGATACAAAAGAAAGTTAGAAAGTCTTATTTCTCCGCCCGTACGTATAATCAAATCCGGATTTGGAATTCCGCCCGTATAAAGATATTTTTCAAGCGTCTTTTCGGTAATTTCTTCTCCGCTCTCCGCGGCAAGTTTTGCGGCGCGCACGATTTCCTTGCGCGAACCGTAGTTTATTGCAAAAACCATGCAAAAGGTCGCTTCTTTCGGTGAATTGGCTTCCCCCTCGGCTAAAAGCTTTGCAACGTCATGCGGCAACCCTTGAATATCGCCTATTATTTTTACCGCGGCGTTCTGCCCGTAAAGCTTTTTAACGTTTTCGGAAAAATATTTTCTGAAAAGATTAAACAGACCTTCAAGCTCTTCCTTTGGTCTTGCAAGATTTTCGGAAGAAAGCGCGTAAACCGTAAGGTACTTAATTCCCCTCTTTTGTGCGTGTTCGGCAAGCGAAACCACACGGTTCATACCGGCGTTATGCCCGAGCGAACGCGGCATAAGCCTTTTTTTCGCCCACCTGCCGTTGCCGTCCATAATAAGTCCGACGTGCAGAGGAATATTTTCCATTAAACGGTCATTATCTCCTTTTCTTTGGCGGCGGTTGCGGCGTCTATCTCCGCAATTGCCTCCGAAACGTACTTTTCAACGTCCTTTTCGCAGGATGCGTATTCATCCTCCGAAAGCGCCTTGTCGTTTTTCAACTTTTTAAGTTGTTCCAATGCGTCGCGGCGGATATTCCTTTCCGCGATTTTGCTGTCCTCGCCCATCTTTTTAACCTGCTTGCACAGTTCCTTTCTGCGCTCTTCGGTGAGCTGGGGGAACGCAAGGCGGATAACCTTGCCGTCGTTGGTGGGCGTAATGCCGATATTCGACGTCTGCAAAGCCTTTTCGATAGCCTTTAAAAGCGAAACGTCCCAGGGCGAAATTACAAGGCACCTGCCTTCCTGCACGGAAATGTTGGAAGTCTGCGTTACGGGCGTAGGCGCACCGTAATAGTCCACCATAACCTTATCCAGAATGTGCGGATTTGCTCTGCCCGCGCGGACCGCCTGATATTCTTCCTTTAAAACGCTTACCGTTTTCGAAAGTTTGTCGTCAAGCGTTAAAAGAATTTCTTCAACCTGTTCGTTGTCTACCATTATAAATCGTTCTCCCTTTTTATTTTAATTATTGTCTATCAGCGTGCCCAAATGTTCGCCGCAAACCGCGCGGATTATGGAATTTTCTTCATCCAGCCCGAACGCGAGCACCGGAACGTTGTTTTCCATACACATAGTAGCCGCAGTGGTGTCCATTGCCTTTATGCCGTGGTTTATTATATCTATAAACTTGATGTGGTCGTATTTTTTTGCTTTGGGATTAAGTTTGGGGTCGCTTTCATAAATTCCGTCGATATTCTTTGCCATTAAAAGCAAATCCGCCTGAATTTCGCAAGCCCTCTGCGCCGCCGCGGTGTCGGTAGAGCAATAAGGATTGCCCGTTCCGCAGGCCATAATAACAACCCTGCCCTTTTCAAAGTGGTGCAAAGCCTTTCTTAAAATATAAGGCTCGGCAACCGAAGTCATAATCAGCGCCGTTTGCACTCGCGTGGGAATGCCCTTTTGTTCGAGCGCGTCCATCATTGCAAGCGAGTTCATAACCGTTGCGAGCATACCCATATGGTCTGCGGTAGTTCTGTCCATCTGCTTGCCCTGCCGCCCGCGCCAGAAGTTTCCGCCGCCGATAACAAGCGCAATCTGCACGCCCATATCGTGAATGGCGTTAATCTGTTCAACCACGCCCGATATAACGTTTTCGTCAAGTCCGTGCCCCGCTTTTCCGGCAAGCGCCTCGCCTGAAAGTTTAATAAGAACTCTCTTATATTTAGGTTTCACATTATTCTCCGTAAAATACTTAACTCTAAGCTATTATAACATAGCGGCAAATAAATTTCAACAATAATTAAACTTTAACCGAAAAATATTATTTCCCTGCAAAAAGCCGCGGCGCGTTAAAAAACGCGCCGCTTATTTAATCTTCTATTAATTCAGGTGGAACGGGTAACCCCAATTTCATCAAAGGTATGTATTCGAAATAGTAATCACAGCCTACGGAATGAATATAGTCTAAAACGTCTTTATAAGCGTCTTGCCTGAACCAATCGTCTAAAAGATAAACATACTCAACGTCAATATTCGCAGGCGCCATTAATTTTTTATACTGCTTACGCTTAAAATCGCAAGTTTGCAACTTTTCATCAACCGAACCCGCAACTTGCTGGTGCTTGCACTCTATGATAAACAGCGTATTATTAAGTAAGACGAAAATGCTGTCATCCGGCAACAGGCGTTTCGATATGTAGTTTTTCCAGTCAATATTTAACTCGGCAAGAAATACAGAATAAAATGCATTCTTTTTAAAAACTCTCGCAACAACATTGCCGTCATAAAGAACATTGTTTCCAACCAACTTATAATGAGGTTGCTGCCCCAAAAAAGTTGCCAAATCAACTTTACCCTCAAATACGAGTCCCGTGCGCGTATTGCCGCCGCCTTTACCATTCTTTATCATATCTGTTACCTCTTAATTGCAAATAAGCAATTCCTTTATCTTGCCGCGTTTATCGGAATTACTGTTTATCATCCTCAACGCTTCTACTTTATTAATTTTATATGCCTTATATAATTCTTCAAAAAACGTATCTTCGGGGTTATCGTTTTGCGGGTCGGAATTACTTAAAACAATTTTTGCCCCCACTGCATTTATTTCGTCAATAAAACGCGCTAAACGAATTTGTTCTGCGTCATCAAATGCATTTGCGGAATATGCAGTAAACGAGGAAGTTTCGGAAATCGGTCTGTAAGGCGGATCTAAATACACAAATGTGTTTTTATCAATAAATTCTTTTGATAAAGAATAATCACCGCACACTATCGTAACATTTTTAAGTGCTTTTGAAACGTTTCTCAAATTCTTTTCATCACAAATAACGGGCTTTTTATATGCTCCCATAGGCACATTGAATTGCCCCTTTTTATTAACCCTGTAAAGCCCGTTGAAACAAGTCTTATTTAAAAATATAAATAATGTTGCTTTTTCAATTTTCGTCTGTTCATTTAATTCAAGAGAGTTATATTTATTTCTTGCACAGTAATAAAAATTCTTTCTCCCTGTCTCATCCAGTTTTAAATATTCAGACTGAATATCGGTTAAACTTTGTATAAGCGTTTCAACATTAAATTTCACAGCGTAATATGCGTTTATCAATTCGGAATTAATATCGCTTATATAAATTTGCTTAAAACTAAATTTTGCTAAGACGGCAAAAAGCAGTGCACCTCCGCCAACCATTGGTTCGGCATATTTTGTTAAGACCTTTTCACCAACCGGCGGCAAATATGTTTCAAGTTCCCCTATGAGCTGACTTTTCCCCCCCACCCATTTAACAAACGGTTTCAGTTCCACAATTTTTTTGTTTGCATAGCGTAACGTACGCTTATCAACGGGTTTTTTAGCGTTTTTAGGAATAACCCACATATTGCCAACCATTATGGCGCCGTCTATACGGTTTTCCGCACACAATACCGCCACTCTGCGCTGAGATATATTCCATTTTACCGCGGCTTCCTTAGCAGATATAAAATCAGACATTAATTCACCTTTTTAATAACTTAATTATATTCCAAATCTCGAACAATAGCAAGCAAATCTTTAAAAAAATAATAACCGACGCGATTGTAAGAGTCGTTTATTATTCTACAATCAAAACGAGACGCGAGCACCACCGGAAGGAGTTTATCTGGCGCAAATGACCGCCGCCCGCGCTATTCAGCACGGGCGGCTCAACCACTCCAAACAAACGGGTCACTTCTTCTCTTTTACCGATATTTCGAATTTTTGTCCGTTGTCGAACTTTATTTCAAGCGCCTTTTCGTTTGCGCTAAACGTTGCCGTATAATAATCTTTTAACAGCACCTTTAAATCCAACAGCATACTCGCTTCATCCACCCTTACTTCAAGGTTTTCCAATTCCTTTGCAAACAAATGCCCGCTCTTTTTCATTTTTACTCTCCTATTTTGATGATACAAACGTTATTTTTCCATATTATAACGTTCATAACGTTATTATGTCAATAAAAACGGAGCAAAAATATGGAAGAAATTTATAACTTATCGAAAAACTTAAAAGAATTAAGAAAACAGTACGGATATACGCAAAACTATGTGGCAACGCAAATCGGTGTAACTTGCTCTTCGTATCAGGCATACGAATGGGGCACCGCCCTTCCCTCTCTTCAAAATTTTATTAAACTTGCAAAACTTTACGACGTCTCCTGCGACGACTTACTCGAAAAGTAATTTAAACCGCCGTTTGAACGGCGTAATATTATAAATTAAAGGGCGGTACAATTACCGCCCTTTATTATTTCTTTGTTAATTACCGCCGTTTAGATAATGAACGAGTTGTTCAGCTTCTTCCGCACTTTCAACTTCTTTATACTGGACAAACACACCGCCGCCCAAAGTGAAACCAACGACAAAATTTTTATCGTTTTGGGAAAACATTGACGCCAGATAAGGCGCACAGCCCTTTTTCGTCTTATCAAAAACAACCCAACTCATTTTAACCTCTTTGTTAATTACCGCCGCTTAGATAATGTACGTGACGTTCCGCCTCGTCCAATGTATCAAATTCTCTCAGCGGAAACAATTCTCCCGCCAAACAATAACCGAAGATAATAAAGCGTTTTTCTTTTACTTTTTCATTGCGTCGATTTGCTTCTGAACTTCGTCCTGAAGGTTTTCGCTCTTCTTTTCGATTCCCGCGCCCATTTCAAAGCGTACAAAACGGGTTACCTTAAACTTGTTGCCGATAACCTGCGAAACTTTCTGGCTGTCGTCCTTTACGAAAACCTGTTCCATAAGGCAGTTTTCGGAATAGTATTTGCCAAGTTTGCCGGCAACGATTTTTTCCAGAATTTCCTTGGGTTTGTTTGCATTTTTGGGGTCGCCCTGCATCTGAACAAGCATAATTTCCTTTTCCTTGTTCAAAACTTCCTGGGGAACGTCCGCCGCAACCAGATACGAGGGCTTTGAAGCCGCAATCTGCAAAGCTACGTCGTGCAACGTTTCTTCCGCGCCTTTATTAAAGTCGGCGGCGTCAACCATAACGCCTACTTTGCCGCCCATATGGATATATGTTTCGATTTTGCCCTTGGTTTCGTAAATTTCGAAACGGCGGATTGAAATTTTTTCGCCGATAACGGCAGTCATATTTGCAATGTACTCTTTAACGGTAGCGCCGCCCAATTTGCAAGCGTTTAACGCCTCTACGTCGGCGGGTTTGTTTTCAGCAACGACTTTTGCAACTTCGTCTACGATTCCGTGGAATTTTTCGCCGCGGGAAACGAAGTCGCTCTCGCAGTTGATTTCAAGCAAAACGCCAACGCCGCACTTTTCGCAAACGTATGCGCCTACAACGCCTTCAGCCGCAATTCTGCCTTCCTTTTTAACAGCTTTTGCAATTCCGCGCTCTCTTAAAAGCTCGGCGGCCTTTTCCATATTGCCGTCTGCATCGACAAGCGCCTTTTTGCAGTCTAACATACCTGCGCCGCTCTTATCGCGCAGCTCCATTACGTCTTTTGCCGTGAATGCCATAAAACTTAGTCCTCCTTAATTTCCCTTACTCTGCCTTTTCTTCGGTTTCTTCCATATTGGCGGGTTCGCTTGCCGCAACCACTTCTTCTATGGAAACAGGTTCGCTCTCCTCTTCCGCGGGAAGAACGGGGGTTTCGCCCTGATTAGCTTCGATAACAGCGTTTGCAATTACGGAAGCGATTAATTTAACCGCACGGATAGCGTCGTCGTTGCCGGGGATTACATAGTCGATAAGGTCGGGGTCGCAGTTGGTGTCGGTGATAGCCACGATGGGGATATTGAGCTTGCGCGCTTCGGCAACCGCAATGTCCTCGTTGTGGGGGTCAACCACGAACATAACGCCGGGGAGCTTGTTCATTTCCCTTATGCCGCCGAGGTTGGTCTGCAACTTTTCGAATTCTTCCTTCAATTTTGCAACTTCCTTTTTGGGAAGAAGGTCGAACTCGCCGTTTTGTTCCATTTTTTCTATTTTAACCATTCTGTCGATACGCGAACGAATGGTTTTGAAGTTGGTGAGCGTGCCGCCCAGCCAACGGGAGTTTACATAGTACATACCGCAGCGCTCAGCCTCTTCCTTAACCGCGTCCTGAGCCTGCTTTTTGGTGCCTACGAATAAAACGGATTTGCCCGCCTTAACCGATTCGCAAACGAATTTGTAAGCTTCTTCGATAAGGTCTACGGTAATCTGCAAATCGATAATGTGAATATCGTTGCGCGCCGCATAGATGTATTTAGACATCTTAGGGTTCCATTTTCTCGTCTGGTGCCCGAAGTGTACGCCCGCTTCGAGCAGCTGTTTCATTGTTATAACCGCCATTTTAATTCCTCCGTTAAACCTCCCCGAAAGCGCGGTTTTAAAGACGCTTATTGCGGCATTGAAAGATTTTACCGCCACGGAGCGCCCGCCCTTCGGGTGTGAATTTTTATAGCTTTGATATTTTAACAGACTTTAAAAGGTTTGTAAAGCATATTTACACCCCGCCCGTATTTTTTACTGAAAACAATCCGTCCGCGGAGTTTTCCGCGGACGGATTTGAATTTTTAACTTTTAAGGATTTTAAACCTTTCTCATCGAAACTTCTAAAATCGCACCCGTACCCGAATTGGTTGCAAAATAAATTTTGTCGCCCGCCTTAACGTTTACGGTTATGGCTATCTGGTTAAAGTTATTCAGTTTTGAGCACGTATATTTAGCGGTTTCTTTTACCGCGCTCTCACTGCCGATAAACATAACGCCTTTCGAAGATTTCAACTCGTCGAACGTCAAAGTCTCGTCAGCGCCGGCTACGGCAAAGTAACAGAACGGCGTGGTCCCCACCGAAGTAATGCTAAAAGTATATTTACCCTCGGCTATTCCGTCGTCGGCAGTCAGAACGAACATATTTTCGGAATTACCGCCGTTTGCCGGTAAATTGAGTTCTTTGGTTTCCTCATTCTTAATCTTCACTGTTTCGTCAATGGCGTCGCCAATAACAACGGTCACCGTACCGGATACGTCCGAAGTAATGTAAAATTTAATTTTTTCGCCTGCCGGCGCGTCGAAGTTTGCATAAGTTCCCGTGCCCGTAATAATATCCTCGTCGTCAAGGTTAACAATCACGCCCTCGGGCACTGTTATGGAATACGTCTGCTCCGTTTCGGAAACGAATTCGCAAACCTGATTTTCATAAGCGGTAAGTTCCACAGTGTTGTCGCCGTAAACAAGCAAGGGCAAATCAACCAAATCCACTTCAAGCTGAACGCCGCCGAACTTTTCATCCGCAACCGGCTTTGTAATGGTGTAAACCCATTTTCCCCTTGCTGCGCCCGTAGCTTCGACTCTGCGTTTGGTATAAAACCCGCTTTCAATACTTCCGTCCGTAAGAACGGGCAGCATTTCAAGCTTTGTCTGTTTGCAACCGTCGCCCGAACATACCGCTCTTGCAAAACCCGTGTCTTTATCCGTGGGAGCGCTCAAAACAGTCCAATTCCCGAACGTATGCGCTTTTGCAGGCGTGGCAACGTTAAAAACAATATCGCCTTCGGAATGTTTGAAAGTATACTTCTGCATTCCGCCGCCAGCGCAGGTAGCCGAATCTTCTCCCTTAACGTAACCTTCGCCGCCAAGCTTAGGTAAATCAACGTGCAAGGTTCCCGTACATCCGTCGCGCGTGCACGTCTTGTCGGCGCCGCCTGCGGCCTCAAGAGAGGGCGGCGTAAAATCCCAGTCGCCGAACGCGTGCCCCAGCGGTTCGCCCACGGAGCGTTCCTCGTGTCCGTTGCCGGGACAGCTTTCGTAAAGACAGTTTCTTTCCTCCACTTTCGCCGCCGTACAATTCGCCGCCGCCTTTTCGGTCCAGTCGCCCCAGTTGTGCGTATGTTCGGCGGGAGTATTGCCGCCGCACGCGGCAAAAGCGCCCGAAGAACACGCAACCGCGCCCAAAGTAATAACGCTTAAAAATACTTTACTTAATTTTTTCATACCCGTTGCCTCCGTTAATGTTTTTAAAGACATTCAAAATCGCATAAATTTTGCATAAAACTTGTAAAATTAATTAATAATGAATAATTATAAATATAATATAGCTTTTAACAAACAAAATGTCAATGTTTTTTTAAAATTTAGCCCAATGAAAATTTTTAACATAAAAGCGTCCGCGGAACTGCCTTAACCGTTCCGCGGACGCTTGCAACCGAAAGCTTATTCGTTTATACTTTTTACTTCGTTTAAAACTTCCTTTATTTTTAAAAGCGCCCTGTCCATCTGCTCCTCGGTGTGCGTAGCCATATAGCTTGTCCTTATAAGGCTCTGCCCCACGGGAGTTGCCGGCGAAACAACGGAATTTACGTAAACGCCCCTGTCGAACAGCATTTTGCAGGCGGTAAACGTTTTTATATCCGTATACGTGTAAATGGGTATGACAGGCGTGATGCTGTCGATTATATCAATCCCCTCGCGCTTTAAGCCTGCGCGCATATAAGCGCTTATTTCGGCAAGCCGCTTTACAAGCTGCGGCTCGCGCTCCAAAATTTCGAGCGACTTTATTGCGCACGCAACGTTTGCGGGGGTTATGCTGGCGCTGAACATAAACGGACGGGAATTGTGCCTTACGTGTTCGCACACGTAGTGCTTTGCCGCCATATAGCCGCCTATACTGGCAAGCGATTTCGAGAACGTACCCATATATATGTCAACTTCGTCCTCTAACCCGAAGTATTCGGCAGTCCCCCTTCCGTGTTCGCCCAAAACGCCAAGCCCGTGCGCGTCGTCAACCATCACTCTCGCGCCGTATTTTTTTGCGAGTTTTACGATTTCGGGAAGCTTAGCTATGTCCCCGCCCATACTGAACACGCCGTCGGTGACAATTAAAATGCCCGAAACGTCAGCGTCTATTGATTTGAGTTTTTCTTCGAGGTCGTTCATATCCGCGTGGTTGTAACGGAGCATTCTCGCGTAACTTAAACGGCACGCGTCGTATATACTGGCGTGGTTTTCCTTGTCGCAGACGATAACGTCGCTGTGCGCCGTAATCCCCGCGATTATTCCCAGGTTGGACTGAAAGCCCGTAGAAAAAGTAACCGCGTCCTCTTTATGTAAAAATTTTGCAAGTTTATGTTCAAGTTCGAGGTGCAAATCAAGCGTGCCGTTCAAAAAGCGGCTGCCCGAACAACCCGAACCGTACTTTTCAAGCGCCTTTACGCCCGCTTCGATAACTTCGGGGTGCGAGGTAAGTCCTAGATAATTGTTGGACCCGAGCATAATTATATCCTTCCCTTCCATCACCACTTCGGGCGCCTGCTTAGAAGTAAGCATATGGAAATAAGGATAAATGTCGCGTTCTTTTAAGAGATTAACTCTTTCCTGATTTTCGCATTTTTTGAATAAATCCATTAAATCACTTCCTTTTTTAAAGTTAAAGAACGTAAAAATTCTATCACCAGAAAAATCCTTTGTCAAATAAATTATCGGTTTTTGAATTTGACATTACCGTGAAATTAAATATAATTAATTTTGTTATGAGTACCAAAAAACAAGTAAAAATCGCCGTAATAACCGGAGCTACCAGCGGCATAGGGCTTGCGACGGCTGAACTGTTAACCGAAAAGGGATTTAAAGTTTACGGAATTGCAAGGAAGCCTTTTAAAGGCTCCTTCAAGTGCTTTTCGGCGGACGTATGCGATTACCCCGCAATAGATAAAATTTTAAGCGAAATTATTGCCCGCGACGGAAAAATCGATTTATTCGTAAACAACGCGGGGTTCGGCATCGCAGGCGCTATGGAAGAAACCTCGCCCGAAAACGTACAAAATATAGTTGACGTAAACCTCACGGCTCTGTGCGTTTTAAGCGGCAAAGCCGCAAGCGCAATGAAGGCGCAAGGCGGAAAAATCGTTAACGTTTCGTCGGTGGGCGGAATTATGCCCCTGCCCTATCAGGCGATGTATTCGGCAACCAAGGCGGGCGTCGAAGTGTTTTCACGCGCGCTGGCAAACGAGGTCAGACCCTATAAAATAAAAGTAAGCTGCGTTCTCCCCGGCGACACCAAAACGGGTTTTACCGCCGCAAGGGTGTGCGAGGGAGAAAACCGCACCGCCAGAAAATCGGTTGCCAAAATGGCGCGCGACGAACAAAAGGGTAAAAGTCCTAAAAGCGTTGCAAAAGTAATTTACAAAATCGCCGGACGCAAAAATCCGCCCCTGCGCGTTTCCGTCGGCGGAGTCTCCAAGCTTGAAGTGTTTTTATCGCGCCTTTTATCCGTAAAATTATTAAACTTTATAATAAGAAAAATTTATTGCTGAAAACAATTTGAGCGGTCACAAAAAAAATCAAGCCGCGGCGCGTGAATTTCGCGCCGCGGCTCTTATTTTAATTAAACTTAATTCAATTCGCCCTCTTCGCCGTCCTCTTCGTTCTGCCAGAACTCGAAAACCTCGTCTAAAAGCGCCTCGTCCTCAATCGCTTCCAGAACGCCGTCCTTTTCAATATAGCGGAAAATAGCAACTTCGTCTTCCGCAATTTCGTCGTTGGGTTCGGCAGGTAAAAGCATTGCGTATTTTTCACCCTTGTATTCGGTTATGCCGGCAAGCGTAAAATTGATAACTTTGCCGTCCTCGTCCACAAGCTCGATTAATCCGTCGTTCTCTTCTTCAAACTGTTCCTCTGTCTCTTTGCTCATATAAAACTCCTTATTTTTTGATTTTTGCAAGATATCCGTCCAAAATATTTGCGGCGGCGAGCGCGTCCACATAATTTTTCCGCTTTTCCCTGCTCATACCTTCCGATATCAAAACTTCGTGCGCAAGTTGCGTGGTAAACCGCTCGTCCTCGCAAATTACGGGTATTTTAAGGGAATCTTTCAAAGCGTCTATAAATTTCTGCGTTTTAACAGTCTGCAACGCCTCTGAGCCGTCGAAGTTTACGGGCAGCCCGCAAATTACCGCCGTTGCGCCCTTTTCCTTTACGATTTTTACAAGCGCCTCAACGTCCTGTTTAAACCCCTTCCTGAAATACGTCTGCGAAGGCAAGGCGTATGTATTGAACGGGTCGGATACCGCAACGCCTATCCTCTTGTCGCCGATATCGAAAGCCACAAATCTTTCCATATGCCGATTATAACACTTCGCCCCGCAATTTTCAAGTATAAGTAATGCGTTACGCATAAAAAACATTTGCCGTACCCGAAGTTCAGCGAACAACGGATACGGCAAACATTAAGTTTTAGGACTCCGTTTGACTGTCCTTACTTTCAAGCGCCTGTAACTTCTCGTCGATATAATTTTCCGCTTTCTGCATCAAATCTTCCTGATTCTTTTTAACAAGATTCAAAAGCTTGCAATTATTAGCGACAAGAAGCGCGCCGCCCGCCATACCTACGGCGAGCCCGAAAATAAATTTTTCCACTTTGTCTCCTTGGGGCGTAAATTCGCCCTTAAAAACAGTTTGCGCGCTATTGCAAAGTTTATTACTGTAAAAATTTTACTTTAACAGCCTTACTTACCGTAGTTGGTTAATGTGGAATTTAAATAATCTTCGTTGATATAAAACGAATAACCGTAAGTGCCCGCCCAACACAACACGTTCCCCGAAACGGTTACCAGCCGCGTCCAGGTCGTATATACTTCATAACTTCCGTTTGCTTTTCCGTATTCTACCGAATCGAAAAAGCACACAACCGCAGACTTATCAGTGTCCGCAAAAGTATATTTGAAAGTAACCGTATAATCCAAATTTAAAACGTCGCCGTCGGCGGTTTGCGAATATTCCCTATATTTCCCCGTTCCGTTTGAGTAGAATACGTAATAACTTTGCTTGTCGTTGATTCTGTTTACACTTTTCGTATAAATATATTTTTTATTCATCTGCAAGTCGGTGTTTCCTACAAACTCCGCACCGCAACCCGCAAACGCAAAGCAGGCAAAAACCGCAACGGTAGCCGCAACCAAAGCCAAAATAATTTTCTTTTTCATTTTTAACCCCTCGCTTTAAAGCTTTTTTTAATTATACTTTACCTAAGGCTTTTTGTCAACGGCAAACGGGCGGCGGGCGCATTAAATGCGCCCGCCGCCTTCTTATTTTGCAAAATTCAATTGTTTTTAAGTTGCAGTTTTAAAAGCGCGTTTTCGTCGGTTAAACGCTTGATTACGGTTGTAAGCCGTTTGTTTTCTTCCTTTAAAGTCGTCTGCAACCTTTCGTAAAGCCCGTTAATTTCCTCTTCGAGCCTCGCCCGCGTTTCGTCCGCGCCGCAGGGAAGTCCGCACTCGCGTTTAAGTCTTTCAATTCTTTCGGGCTGTTTTGCAACCACGTTGCGGTACTTGTTCTGATACCTTAACATAAGCTTATCGTCGCCGCCCGAAAGATTTAAAACCGCGCGGCGCACCGAAACGCCCTTTGCCTTCTGCATTAAAATTTCTTTTAAAACTCTGTCGGTTTCAAGTTCGGAAAAGGGCAGAATTTTTTCGGCTTTAAGATTGGTTCCGCGCAACATCTTTTTAACTCTTTCGTCGCCGGTAGTTCTTAAAAGCGCGTAATAATAATTGCGCACGCTGCCCTTTGCCCTGCCCGATTTCTGCGCATAGGACGCAAACAGTCCCGAAAGCGTGTTGCCCGCCTTTTTCCCCGACGTGATGTAATTTACAAGTTCAATTGCCTCTTCTTCCGTATAGCCGTTTATTTTGTTCATATAAATTTCCTCCGTCGGGGAAGATATTGACATAATTTTAATTTTAAATACATTAAATAATAAAAAAAGGAAAAAACACAGTGAGAGTCTACTTTTTATCGTACAAGCCCGCAATTTTAAAGTTAAACGGCTTATATGTGGGGGGCATTGATACTTTCGAACGCCACATAGAAATCGACCTTTCCGACAGCGTGCTTGCCGAAATCGTCCCGGGAGAGAATTTGCAACCGGTAAATTTTTTTATTAACGAAAAATTGTTATTCGAACCGCCCGCGTTTATGGACGTGTATTTAATGGACGGAGAAACGCTGATTTTTATTAAGGAATACGGCAACAAGAGCGTAAATTTAAGCGTAATAGCCCAAACGCGCTTTTGCGGAAACCTTGTTACGCTGTTTTCGCAGGGCGGCTTGTTTCTCTCCGTCGAGGGGGCGGAATATTCGCTTATTCCCCTGCCCGCAAAATTTGCCGGAGCAAAATTTTCCGAAAGGCAAATCGACGGTTTTCCCGTTCTGGCAATAAGCGGCGGCAACGGCCTTTTAATACTTTCCGACCGCGGCAAAAAAATATTTTTCAGCGAAGCCGAAAGTTTTGAATTTTCGGACAGGCTTAAAATATGCGCCGCTTTTGAAACGTGCACCGCGGCAAAAGCCGAATGCGAATACGCTTACGATGGAGAAAAGCTGACTATGGTTGCGGGGCGCACCGTTGAAACCCGTCCTCCCGAAAAGGCGATTTTGCACTTTGCGTTTTTTGAAAGCGTTTTGACGCGCGGAAATTTCTTAAACTATTTAAGCGACGATTTAAAACCCAAGGCGGGTGAGATTTTCGAATATCTCGGAGAATTTGCGGGAGTAACCGTACCCACCGAAAAATTTTTTGCCGAACATCCGGCAATGCGCGCGGCGGGGCTGGTATATCCAAAAAGCGAAAATTTATTCGAAGTTAAATATTATGCCGTAGAACTCGACGACGGCAAAATAAGCAACGTTTTCCCCGTTGAGTAATTTTAAACAAAATAAGCCCCGCGGCTAAAGGGGCGGTGTCATAGGGATTATTTAATTTCTAAGAGAGACGGTATAGCAGAAATGCTATGCCGTTTCTCTTTTGTCTTTTACGGGTAAGAGTATTTGTCCTACACCGTTGAAGTAAAGATCTATCCGTTGCGTTCTTCGTCCGTTAATCTTTTCCGCTTGGTACACGACGACTTTTTGTACAAACTCACGTACAAGTTCGGGCGTAAGTTCGGTTATCTCCGTGTACTTGCGTACCGAGCGCATAAACCGCATCACGTTGTCGGACTGTTCTTTCGCTTTGGATAACTCCTGCCGTAAGTAGTAAGCACGCTCTTTCAGTTCCTGTTGCTCTTGCTCGTAATACTGACTCATTTTCACAAACCGATCGTCCGTGAGATTGCCGCATACTTTATCCTCATAAAGATTTTGTATAAGACGGTCGAGTGCTTGTATTCGCATTTATTTCTCTACAAGTTCTCGCGTTTGGTTTTGCAGTTTCTTTTCGTTCTCGTTCCGCACGATTTCCAAAAACTCTTGCTCATAGTCCTTTGCAAATGCAAGCACTCTTTGAAGATTGGTAAGTACAAAATGCTCTACGGCTTCTACGGTAATCTGATGCGAAGTACAGGTTGCCTTTTTCTTTTTACGATAAGACGAGCAGTTGAAGTATTCCTTTTGCTTCATTGTAGTGCAACGGCAAAGATACATCTTTTGTCCACAGTCGGCGCAATACACCAACCCCGAAAAGATACTCATTTCGCCCATAGAAGTAGGACGACGTTTTGCTTGTCTGATTCTTTGGACGGTATTGAAAGTGTCTTGGTCTATAATCGCTTCGTGAGTGTTCTTGAAGATTGCCCATTCTTCTTTCGGTAAGTCTATTTTCTTTTTACTCTTGTAAGACTTTTTCTTTGTCCGAAAGTTTATCGTATGTCCGAGATAAGTAGGATTGGCAAGAATCTTATTTATACTTTGCGTTGCCCAAATTTCGGGAAACTCCGTTTCTTGCGAAGTAATAGGTAACCCGACTCTACGTTTGTAAATGGTCGGTGTTTCTCTGCCACGCTCGGTAAGTATTCTCGCTATCTGTGTTGGACCGAACCCTTGCATACAAAGCGAGAAGATTTCTTTAACAACTTTTGCCGCGTCTTCGTCCACACGCCATTGCTGCTTGTCGTGGTCGTCTTTCTTGTATCCGTAAGGCGGTATCGTACAAAGATGTTTTCCCGACATCCCTTTGGCTTTGAATACGGCACGTATCTTCTTGCTTGTGTCTTTTGCGTACCACTCGTTAATGATATTTCGGAAGGGAGTGAAGTCGTTGTCCGTACCGCTTTCGCTGTCCACTTGGTCGTTGATAGCGATAAACCTTACGTTTGCTTCAGGGAAAGTGATTTCCGTATAAAAGCCGACTTTCAGATAATCTCTGCCTAAACGCGACATATCTTTGACGATAATCGTTCTTACTTTACCTTCGTTTACATCATCCATCAATCGTTGGAAGTCGGGGCGGTTGAAGTTTGTTCCCGAATATCCGTCGTCCACATAGAAACGTGGATTGGTAAATCCGTGTTCCTGCGCATACTTGCTTAATATTGCTTTCTGATTCTTGATACTGTTGCTGTCGCCTTGCAATTCGTCGTCTCTTGAAAGCCGACAGTATAAGGCGTCGATTCTATCACCTCCGTAATAGTTGTTGTTATGTTGCATTGAAAGTTGTGTGTTCATTCCTTGTCTCCTTTGGAATACACCCTTTCAAGCGAGTCCTTGATTATTAATCGTTGGAGTTTGTCAAATGCATTGTCTTTGGAATTGTCGCTGTCATTTACGGCAACGACGTATTCCGTGCCGTTATACGTTTCCGTATAAGTATAGAGTTGCTTTTCGATAATTTAAGTCCTTTGTGGACGTCGAGATATCCGGTTATTTTTTCTCGCTACCATCCATAAGGAAGAATAGTTACTTTTTCTCCGATACGAAGAAATCGTCGTAGCCGTCAATAGTCTTGGCAAGAGAAGTATCCGTTTCCGCCGCTTCGTCAATCAATGCCTTAAAGCCTGCTTCGATGAGTTGCACTTTGGTAAAACCGTACTTTGCCAAGAACTCGTTTATCTCTTCGGCATACTTTCTCGGTACGCTCGTACCCCAAATCATATACTTAGCTTTTCTTTCTTCCTTATGCTTTTCTTCATAACGCTTGTCTTTTATAGACCTGTCAGTTGCCATAGTTCTTTCCTCCGTAGGGTAAATATATAATCGTATATATACGACCATATATATTTTACTCTACTAAGAGTTGTTTGTCAAGAGTTTATCCGCTCATAATAGCACCTCCTTAAAATATCCCTCTACTTAACCAAGCACACTTTTTTGAAAAAGTTCGGGGTCTAACGTAAATTTTCTTCAAAATATTTTTCCCTCTACTTAACCAAGGACAGTTTTCAGCAAAAGTTGACGGTTTGAACTCAAATTTCTTGAAATAATTTTTCTACACCCCTCATATATCCAAGGACACTTTTTTGCGTTTCACAACCGAAATGCCCAAAATTTCTTTCAAACCCTTCCATATAACCAAGCACACTTGTAATCGATTTTGCAACCAAGAAGACAAAATTATTTTGGGAATCGTACCAAGATTACAAGCAGGTAAAAAGTTTTCCCAAAATCCAAAGATTTTGAAAAACTGACTTTCGGAACAATCGGGACACCCGATTTTCCTTTGTGGACGAAAATAAAAAACAGAATCGGGTTTCCCGATTTCTGTCCGTTCAAAATAGATCAAAACTTGATTTTGGCTATTTTCTTTACCTGCTTGTAAAAAATAAACGATAGCCAATATATAAAGCTTTATGCCACAACAGTTTCTCTTGCGATTTTCGACATTTTATGTTATAATGTACTATAAAGATATATGCTTCGATATAGGAGAGCGTACTATGGCAAAAACAACTATTCAATCAGTTGAACCTAATATTGCGGATTTGGCAAATGGCTGGCTCAAGTCTTATAGGTTAGATTATAAATTAGAACAGGAATCATTGAATGCTGAAATAGATCAGGCACTCAACGACTACGCATCTAAAAACGGCGGCGTTGGTGGCAATCGCCCCGATGCAAAGCTGTTGTTATGCGATAAAAATTTAGTGGCTTATCGACGCAAAAAATAAAATAAAGTCGCCCGAAGAGTTGGCAACGAAGTCGGCGGCAATCAAAGCAAATCAATTGCTCGGGTTGGAGATACTTCCAAGTGTTTATATGCTTGCCATACTTAATATGATTTTAATGGGCGACGGTAGTTCCAACATTTTAAACAAGGACTCGCTCAAAGATTTCGACGGTAATTATGGGTTCGGAAATACTGACAAAAAATTCCCCGCAACGGCATTCGTACTCAACCCGCCCTATTCGGCGGCGGGTAACGGTATGATATTTGTAGAGCGTGCGCTTTCAATGATGAGCAAAGGCTATGCAGCTATTATTATTCAATACTCGGCGGGTTCGGGCAAAGCCGTAGAATATAATAAAAAAATATTGTTACACAGTACTCTGCTTGCAAGTATCAAAATGCCAATTGATTTATTCATTGGCAAATCGAGTGTTCAAACGCAGGTATATGTGTTTCGTGTAGGTGAAGCGCATCAAAAAGACGATATAGTAAAATTTATTGATTTTTCAAACGACGGATATACTCGTTCCGACCGCAAAAAAGCAAGCTGTAACCTAAAAGACACCGATAGAGCTAAAGAGCGGTATCAAGAACTTGTCAATTTAGTGCGTTTCGGAAAATCAAAGCTCAATATATTTACTGAAAACGAATATTACGAAGGACATATCGACCCATCCAACGGCGCAGATTGGAATCAGACTGCGCCGAAAGATACAAAACCAACGCTTAGCGATTTTAAGAAAACAGTTAGCGACTATCTTTCTTGGGAAGTTTCCTGCTTGTTAAAACGGCAAGATAAGGAGAACGATCGCCTGGGAAAATAGATGCCTCACTTAACGAAAAATTACAGGGCGTTAAGTGGGGCGAATACAAATTAGGTGATTTGTTTGAGATAGAAAGTACATTAAGTTTTAATGCAGACAGCCTTGTTGACGGGGATGAATATGATTATGTTACAAGAACTTCATTAAATCAAGGTGTTCTGAGAACAACAGGTTTTGTAAATGCTGAAAATGTAAATGATTCAGGATGTTGGAGTTTAGGACTACTTCAAATGGACTTTTTCTATCGAAGCAAACCTTGGTATGCTGGTCAATTCGTAAGAAAAATCATTCCAAAAATAAAAGTTAGTGAAGGCGCTATACCATTTTTAACTACAATACTAAATCAGCACAAGACAGATCTATTAGCAGTTCTTGTGCGTAATGTAGATAAAACGTTTCGAGAAACAATGGTGCAACTCCCCACAAAAGACGGACAAATAGACTTTGATTTTATGGAAAGCTTTATAGCCGAGCTGGAAGCTCGGTACATAGCCGAACTGGAAGTATACTTAACTGTTACGGGATTAAAAGATTATACATTAACCAAAGAAGAAGAAAAAGCGCTTGAAGATTTCAATACGCTTAGATGGGGCAAGTATAAAATGGGCGATCTATATGAGAGAATTGACACCCAAAAGTTAACTTATAAGGCAAAAGATTTACCCAAAGAGCCCATCGATAATTTTATACTGCCTTGTTTAACTTCAAGCTTCCAAAATCAAGGTTTGAATTATTATGCGCCCACAAAAGATGCGACTGTTTTAAGCAACGTAATATCAATCCCTTCCAATAGCGATGTTTATAGAGCATACTATCAATCAAGAGCTTTTACCGTTCTTTCTGATGCATATGCTATTCGTTGGAAATCCGATAAAAATGAAATTTTGCCTAATCACTATTTATTTATGGTAATGTGTATCAACAAAGTAACAGATCTACCGATTTATTCGTATAAGAATAAATTAGGTGGCTGGAATGTTGTGAAAGAAAAGTTTATTCACTTGCCGGAGAAGGATGGCAAAACTGATTTTGAGTTTATGTCTACTTTTATATCCGCTATTCAAAAACTTATAATTAAAGATGTTGTATTGTATGCTGATAGAAAAATCGGTGAGACAAAAGCAATAGTTGCAAAAAAAGATTGTTAAAACCAAAGTCTAACTACCACTAAATCGATAAATCAAAAGGATTTTTTATGGATACACAACTGATAAAGAAGGAGATACATTTATGTCAGCATTATTGTGTGCTTTGAAAGCACAAGATATAATTTCAATCGTAACGGCATCTATTGCCCTTGTCGCTATGGTTATCTCGTGTGTTGCCCTTGTATTAACGTGTAAACAATTCAATGCTAATATGAAAAAACAAGAACAATCTATTGCTTTATCAATGTTAGATAGAAGATTAGCTGTATTAGATTATTTTGAAAATATACAATATACAGCTGAAGATGCTATCGAAGGCATTATGAAAGGTAAACACTCAATGATTGACCAGTTTTATATGTTGTTTAGCGATAAGCTTATAGCGGAATATGATGCTATTCAAGATTTTAGATATAACGATATAGCTAATATTGCTGAAAAACGTAGAGAAATTTATGAGCGGTACTTAACTCCATCTCAAGGTGTTGACGAAAAAACTCTTATTGAAATTACTCGTAAAAAAGCAAAATTGAAAGATTGTGAAAATAATGCGTTTAATATAGGGGCGGACACGCCTGCTTTAAATGAATTTCGTGCATATGCAAGTAAAATTTTGGGCGGAAACGATGAATACTATAACTTGACGGTTCAGTTTGTAGAACTAAATATAATACTTGAGAAGAAAGAATCTGCGTTTAAACAACATCTTTCTGATGAGATTCGGTTATCTATTCGAGCTTAAAGGATTCTCGTATGATTGGAAAAATTTTCTATGAGAAAGAGTGGCATCTTTGTCGATTTGAAAATGATATATTAGATGTCCTACACACTGTTTGTAAAGCCCCCAATTGTCTAATCGGGGCAAAAGTTAAATTTACACCAAATGCAGTTATTGCGAGCTTTGAAGATGGCTCATTACGCTTTTTTGATTTAAGGGGTGTAGTCAATACTGTTCAAAGCGAATATACTGCTTATCGGTTTACCAACCCGAATTATTTTAAGACAAAAGACACGGACTCTTATAATATAAAGAATCTCAACAGCATAAGCAAAATATCATTTAAGAATGGCGTATTAAAGCCAATGCTTGAATTATCGCATACACCTGATATTGAAATAGAAGTCGAAAATATACCGGCAAAAGTTTGTTTTCGCGTTACAAAAGCAAATGACAATATATTGTGCGATATGACTCACGGTAGAATGCTGTCTAACAATCCAAGTAGATTAACCGAATACTGTATTGATATATGCTTCAAAAAGTGCATTAACATTGAAACTCTCAATATAGTTGTAGATAGATTAAATAAATTGGTGCAAGTTATCAATATAGACTATAATGCACCTATTGGATCAGTAGAAGTCAAAACCAATATTGGAGTATTATTCTATTTTAAGAGTGGCATACACTATGCACAACGACCAATAGTGCGGTACAATTTCATAGCTAATTGTAAATCAATCATTCAAGAGCTTGTTAAAAATATTATGGCTGACAAATATGATTTAGGTTTTTTAGCTTTAATTGATAAGGATTTTTATACTCCTAATGACTATTGGGTTTTAGCACAGTCAATAGAAAATAACATCAACATAAAGGATGTTGATTTGCAAAGTCCTATTTTGAGTGATGAGGTTTTATTATATAAAAATCTAAAAACCGCCATCGGCGATACTATTAATACATTTGAAAAGAACAACGGCAATATTGATTCAGATAAAAAGCAATTTATCTTATCTATGATTGAATTGCCGAGATTTAGACAAAAAGTAGAATATATCTTTGAAAGATTCAATTCATTTGCAAGCGGCAGTAAGTATGATGCAATAGATGACCAAAATATAAAAATTTACAGTAAGCAAATTGGGTTTGCAAGAAACACTATCCACGGTCAGGTTAATGAGAAATTTGATAGCAAGATAGCTGAAGAAGGTGCAAAATTGGCAATTATAGGGATGTATCTCTATATACTTGAAGACTGTAATGCTACAAATGCTTGTCAATTTAATCTCATTCAATGTATGTTTTCGCGTTAAAACTATTGACAAATCACCTTTAATCTATTATACTACAACGATTTAGCGGAGAAACTGCTAAATGGAAGGTATGGGCAAAAAAGGAGTTACTAATGAGTGATTTTAGGTATGTAACAAAAGCAGAGTATTCTGATGCTATGGAAGATTTGAAATCTTTGATTCATAAGGTACAAGATGAAGTCCGCGATAAGTTTACTTTCCGTTATGATTTCATTGGTAGTGTAGCACGTAATATGGTAACTATGGACTATGCTTCCAACGTAGGTTACGACTTCGACGTTAATATTCGTGTAAACGATGATGACGAAAACTATACCGCAGAAGATATAAAACGCATTTTGAAAAATGCGTTTGACAAGTTCAATCATCTATTCAAATATGATTATAGCGAAGATAGCACTCGTGTCTTAACGATAAAAGTTAAAGATACGCAGCATTCAAAAATACTGCATAGTGCAGACTTTGCCGTTGTATATGACTGTTCAGATGGCAGACAGCAATACATACATTTTAACAAGAAACAACAGTCATACGGATGGCAATATCAACCGAAATCATATTATGAATTAGATGAGCGCATCGCTTTGATTAAAAATCATAATTTGTGGAAAGAAGTAAGAGATTTATATATCTACAAAAAGAATAACAATCCTATGGGTAAAAAGTCTCGTGCTTTGTTTGCTGAAACGATAAACGATATAATCCAGCAAAACTTTGAATAATAAAATAACAGGAACTTGAATTACAAGTTCCTGTTATTTTTGACTCGCCCTTATAAGGTGCATTCCGATTAAATTTTAGTTTTTTGTAAATTCCCTATGGAACGCACCGTAAACGCCGCGGGGCTTTTAAATTGAATTATGCGGGGTTTTCAGCAACCGCGGGAACCGCCGCCACCGCCGCCACCGCCGGAGGAACCTCCGAAACCGCCGCCTCCGCCACCGCCGAAGCCGCCGCTTCTGCCCGACGAACGGGGCGCGCCGCTGTAATAAGAGCGGTGCATACAGCTTGCTAGCAGATAAACGTTTATGCGGTCGTCTACGTACTGCGGCATTCTTATTGCTATGTCAAGCGACTTAAAGCGCTGTTCCACTTTGTCGCTTATACCCATAATAAAGCACCAAGGCAAAACGTCCGCAAAATATTCGGGGTTTTCGTCGAAGAGCTTTTGCAACCTCGGCAGTTCCGCTTTTAAAAGGAAATTTTTAAAACCGAGCATCTGCCCATAATATTTGTTTGCCTCCTCCGTTCTTCTGCCCTTAAGCCAAGGCAAAACAAAGTTGCCTATCGCCCAAATGAAGGGCGCGATATAAATTAACCGTACGTAATCGTATGCTGGCATTGCGCCCATCATAAAAAAGGCGAAATACGGCAATGCAAAGAACGCAACGGGGAATATGTAGGCTATAAATATAGCCTTGCGCGGCCCGCCCATGGAAGGAATTACGAACGTGCCCGCCGCCATAAACACCAGAAAAAACAGCGGCACAAAGGTTTGTGTTAAAAGGCATTGATATGCAATTGCGCACGCCGCGGGCACAAGCGAAAGATACGGAAAAACGAACCTCGAAACTTTTTGCAGTCTGTTGTCTACCGGCGGCGGAATTTCTCCGTCCTTTTTAAGCGCCTCGGTAACGTTATAAAGCTTGCGTTGCGCGGAATTCAGCTGCGTTGCAAACACGCGCGAAGAGAACATATTCGTTCCGCCTATTCCGCTGAAAAGCGTGTCGTAATAATTCCGCTCTGCGGCATTGGCAAAATATTTTTTCATTTCCGCGGCGGAAACCTGAACTTCGCCGTCGTCAGGCTCGCCGTAACCGAACGGGTCGCCCGTTACGTTGCCGCCCGAACTGTGTTCCGCCGAAACTCTGTCAGGGAACTCTTCGAATACGGAATCCCCCGTCGTTTTGCGTTTTTTGCGGCTTTTACGTGTTGAAAGCAACACTCCGGTGGGGCGCAAAATTACGTCTCTGTAACCGTCCTGCTGAATTGTAATAAGCCCCATCCCCGCCCACTTTAAAATGAGCGCCGCCGTATCCTTATCCCGCACCCCGCGGTGCCAGATTGCGGAAAAGCGCATAACCGACATACCCTCGGGCGGGTAAAATTCAACCGTTTCAAGCGGTTTTTTGTCTATCATTTTAAGCGCAAGCACAATCAAAGCGATAACCGCCGCCGCGGCGATTACCGCAAACGGTATGTAATACCAAAAGAAGGTCACTCCGCCGCCTTTAAAATAGCCGTCGGGCAAAATAGCCTGCACGGTAAAACTGCGCTTTGCACCTCTTAAACCGGAAACATAGAACTCAACGCTCGTATCTTTTACAATAAGTTCATCACTGCTGCCCACGCTCGGTTTCCACTCTCTGCGTTCGCCAAATGAACTTGACTCGTTTATATATACTCCGGCGTTGTGTTTATCTATACTTTCAGGAAAATTTACTTTTGCGTGCACTGCTGCGGCAGGGCGCATATCGTAACCCAAAACGTCGAGCGTTAAATCGTCGAAACCGCTTGCTTTATCGTCGCTCAAATCGTAAGTATAGGAAAGCTGAAAAAGATAAGTTCCCGCATCCATCTTGCCGGTATATTTTTGCATTTTTATAGAATGAAACTGACCGTTTTCGTAAAGGCTATATGTATATTTTGAAGGTAATTCTTGCAACTTTGCAATATCCGCCGCCGTGGGCACTCCTTCAACTGCAGTCTGATAAAAAACCTTCTCGTTATACGCATACATCTTAAACCCGATATCGGTAAGCGGCGCAAAAATGTTTGAACCGCTGATTATATCGCCGTTTACTTCACGCTTAATCTGAGTAATGCGTTGAATATCGCGTATAAAACCCGTGTTTAAACCGTCTACCTGAAACGTAGTGTAAATATTTTCAGTTATGCGCATTGTCTTGTCTTCGTTTACGTCAACGTTTACGTCCACAAGAGCAAAGTTATAATTATCGTCTACGGTTACCGCTTCCGCAGAAATTACGTTTCCGCGACCGAAAACAACGCCGCAGACCGCCGCAGCTAAGGCGATTGCGGAAATTAAAATTACAAAATAATTTTTAAAAGATTTTAAAGCTTTCATATCCTCAAACCAAGCCCCCGCAAATTTTACGGGGGGTAAAACTTTATTTATTTTCCGAAACGTATTTTTTCATCATTTTATAGGCGGCTTCCGAAATAACGTGCTCCATTTCGCACGCGTCGGCGTCCGCGTCCGCCGCGTTAACGCCGTGCACAACCAAAAAGTCGCGTATAGTTACGTGCCTGTCGTAAATTTCTTCGGCATAGCTTTCGCCTTTACGTGTGAGGTAAATGTGCAAGCCGTCGCATTCCACAAAACCCGCGCCCTGCAAAATTTTAATTGCTTTCTGCACCGCGGGTTGCGAAACTCCAACCTTTCGCGCCACGTCCACCCTGTGTACGTAATCGCTCTCGCGCGATAAAAGCAGAATACATTCGAGATAATCCTCTATCGACTGATTTCTTTTCATGTTTTTATTATATTACAAATTTATTTCGCTGTCAACAAGCCCTTACGTCAGCGATGCCTCCCACAGGTTAGAAAGCAGAACGATGAAAGCGTGGTTTTTGACGGGAGTAGACGTACACGACGGAGAAAAACGCAGCTTGTCGTACCGAAGGCTGAAAGCCTTACAACGTTGTGCTACATTTATGAGCCGCGCCTTACTCTTCTCCCGCGAGTTGTCGCTCGCGGTCGGCAATGGTAAGCGCTTCTATCATACTGTCTATATCGCCCATAATGAATTCGTTTAAGTTATATTGCGAAAGCCCTATGCGGTGGTCGGTTACCCTGCCCTGAGGAAAGTTATAGGTGCGGATACGTTCGCTTCGGTCGCCCGTGCCCACAAGGCTTTTCCTGTGCTCGTCGTAAGCCGAACGGTTTTGCGAATTATAAAAATCGTAGAGCCGCGAGCGCAACACCTTAAAGGCTTTGTCCTTGTTTTTTAGCTGGCTTCTTTCGTCCTGACAGGTTACAACCAAGCCCGTGGGGAAGTGGGTTATGCGTATGGCGGTTTCGGTTTTGTTTACCTTTTGCCCGCCCGCGCCGCTACTTCGGTAAACGTCCACGCGGATATCCTCGTCCTTTATTTCAACTTCCACGTCCTCGGCTTCGGGCAGTACCGCAACGGTTGCGGTTGAAGTATGCACGCGTCCTTGCGATTCCGTTTCGGGCACGCGCTGAACGCGGTGCACGCCGCTTTCGAATTTAAGCTGTTTATAAGCGCCCCTGCCCGTTATGTTTAAAACCACTTCCTTTATGCCGCCCAGCTCTGTTTCGTTTTTGTCCACCTCTTCTATTTTAAGACGGTGGTGTTCGCAGTAAATTATATACATCCTGTACAGCTCGTAGGCAAACAGCGCCGCCTCCTCGCCCCCCGCGCCTCCGCGGATTTCCATTATGCAGTTTCTGTCGTCGTTTTTATCCTTGGGCAAAAGCAGAATTTTAAGTTCTTCGGTCAGCTCTTCCGTCTTCTTTTTACAGTTTTCCGCCTCTTCTTCGAATAAAGCCTTCATCTCGGTGTCGCTTTCGCGCTTAACCTCTTCCAGCGCGGCGTTCATCTCGCGTTCGGTTTCCATGTACTCGGCGTATTTTGTTGCAGTTTCCGCAATTTCCGCCTGAGCTTTGGCAATTTTAGTCCACTCGGCGGTGTCCGCAATAACCGCGGGGTCGCTCATCTTTGCGGAAAGCTCCAAATATCTTTCATAAACGGCTTTTAATTTTCCGAACATTTCTTTTTTCATATAAATAACTCCGTTCACAAATTGGTTGCGCTGTGCAAAAACGTGGGTTTTCTTGCACCGTTAATTATTTAAAACGCGCTCCGCTTGTCATTCAGAGTAAGCGAAGCGCAATTAAAATCTTTAATTAATCAAAAAACAATTTTTAAAAACCGCTCTACGCCCGCCAAATCCTTTAAAACTATAGCGTAGTCGCGGCGGGGGAAGATTTGCAGAATTTCCGTCGTCTGTCCTTCGCCGCATTCCATAATCAGCATGCCGTCCTTGGTTAAATAGCTTTTAACCTCGCTTGCAAGTCTGCGGTAAAAGTCCAGCCCGTCCTCGCCGCCGTCCAGTGCGACGCGCGGTTCGTGCTCGCGCACTTCCCGCTGAAGATAGGGAATTTCAGTACTCTTTATATAGGGCGGATTGCATACTATTATGTTATATCTGCCGTGAACGTTTTTAAACAGGTCGCTCACCACAAAGTTTACGTCCACGCTGTTTAAATTTGCGTTCTCTTTCGCAAGCATAATAGCCGCGTCCGAAACGTCGGCGGCAGTCACGCTTACTCCCCTGCCCTTGCACGCCTTGGCAACGGCAACCGCAATACAGCCCGAGCCCGTGCACATATCCAGCACTTTGTCGTTGTCCTCAACGCTTCTTATAGTTATATCGGCAAGCATCTCCGTTTCGGGACGGGGAATTAAAGCGCGCTCGTCAACTTTTATTCTGCAATTGCAGAATTCGGTATCGCCTATGATATACCACAGCGGTCTGCCATTAAGCCTTTGTTCAACAATCTCGGATATGCGTTTGCTTTCGGAAGGCTTTACGGTGCGTTCGTTCTTTAAGTCGCTCCGCCTTATTCCCAGTACTATGGAATATATCCATTCGGCGTCGCTTTCGTCTATTTCCTTAGCCGCGAATTTCTTTTTGGTTTCGTCAAGCATTTTGGAAAGTATTCCGCTCGTTACGAAAACCGTTTCGGCAACCGTTTCGTCAGCGTCCATTTCAAGCACCTTATTGAATGCGGCAATTGCCACTTCTATCATTTTTTCGTCGGGTTCGCGCGTGGTAAGATATTTTTGAAGCAACATTCCGGGCGCTTTCAATGCGCGTACGAATCCGTTGTCGTACTTTGCAAGCAGTTTCAGAACTTCGTAAGCTACGCCGGCTATTACGGGAAGCAACGCTATTTCAAGCCCAAGCCCCGCAAAATACTGCAAAACATTGTTTTCGATAACGTTTATATAGCACGCCCATCTTATTACGGAATACACAATAATATTTATAAACAGTACTATAAACAAAAACGAAGTACCGCACCTGTCGTGTATGCGCGAACACTCCGCCACTTTTTCGGGCACGAGTTCCACACCGTTTTCATAGGCGTTTATCGTTTTATGTTCGGCTCCGTGATATCTGTAAAGACGGCGGATATCCTTTAAAAGTAATATAAGCCCCAGATATGCGAGAAAAATTATCAGTTTTATTCCGCCGAGTATAAGTCCCGACCAAAGTCCGCCCATACGGTTGTCGAACACTTCGGGGAAAGCCCCCGTTAAAAGTCCTACGAGATAGTTGGGCAAAACAAAGAATATGCCCACGGCAAGCAGAACGCCGATAAACATTCCCAGCCCCGTAACGATATCCATAAGGCTGATTTTGAACTTTTCGACGAACCATTTCTGAATTTTGCCGGGCTCCGCCTCGTCGTCCTCGTCGCCGTAAACGGCCGCGGAACGCGACAGCGTTTTAATGCCGCGCACCAACGAAGATACAAGGTTTACCACGCCGCGCACCAACGGAATTTTAGACGCGGTTTTCAACGCGTCGCTCCGTTTTATGCGCTTTGCCTCTATCTGAACGGCGCCGTCCGGGTCGCGTACGGCGGTTGCCATACACGTTTTGCCCATCATCATAACGCCTTCGAGCACAGCCTGCCCGCCGATATACGTACCGCACTTACAGTTCTTTTTTTTCTTAGGCTCTTTTTCAGTTTTCGTTTTCTTTTCGGACATTTCCCTACCGACCGCTTATTTTTACTTAAAATGCTAATTTAAAAGAAGGCTCCAAAACGATTTTGGAGCCGTATTCTTTAAATATTGTATCTTTTCTTGAACTTATCTACACGGCCGCCTGTATCGACAAGCTTTTGTTTACCGGTGAAGAAAGGATGGCACTTATTGCAGATATCGACCTTCAACGTTTCTACGTTTTTAGTAGTGCCTGTCGTGAAAGTAGCACCGCAAGCGCACACAACCGTTACCTCGTGGTATTCGGGATGTATTTCGGGCTTCATAGCTATCACCTCGCTTAAATTCTTCTATTACCCGACTATTATATAACAATTAATCTTGAATAGTCAATTGTTTTTCCGCCGTCTTTTAAAATCCCGCAAAAAATTTTCTCCCCTTTTTTAGTTGCAAATATTTGCTCTTTAGCGTATAATGAGCAATAAGTTATGGAGAATTGGATTTTAAAAGGCGCAAAAACGCTTGTAAACGAGCCGCGCAGCATAAACGTCACTTCCCCCACCCAGGTTAAAGTTAAGGTTTCGCACCTTATGCTTACGGATTTGGACGCGCTTTTATATAACGGTTTAATAGACGCGGAATATCCCAAAGTCCCCGGGCGCGCCGCCGTAGGTATAGTTACCGAAGCGGGAGAAAACTGTTACGGCGTTGAAAAGGGCACGCGCGTTTATTTTAATCCCTCGCGCGAATGCGGCGAATGTCTGCCCTGCAAAACGGGTAAGCCTAAAAACTGTGCACGGATTTTATCCGCCGGCAGGGACTTTGACGGATTTATGCGCGATTTTGTGGTGTGCGATTACACAGACGTGGCGCCTCTCCCCGATTCCGTAAGCGATTTTCACGCACTTTGCATAGAAACCATAGGTATTGCCGAAAATATTTACGACAAACTAAATCTTTCGGCAGGTCAGAGAGTTGCCGTTGTAGGCGGCAGTTTTTCGGGCAATATTATAGCTCAGGTTCTTCAATACCATAAGATTGTACCTATCCTCATCGATAACAACCCCACAAATCTTGCCACGGCGAAAAAATGCGGAATATATTACGCTTATGCGGCTGACGACGAACTCACCGAGAACGTTAAAAACGCAACAAGCGGAAACTTATGCGACGCGGCGGTTTACTGCGCCACTACGCATCTTCCGCTGTCGCTTGCCACAAGAATGGTTGCCGACGGCAAAACGGTTGTAATAAGCATTACTTCGGCGCGAAACTCCAGCATAGATTCGCGCGACGTCCTTGAAAAGGGGCTTACCGTTATAGGCGTTTCGAACGCTTACGGATACACTGATACAGTCATTAATATGCTTACGCACAACGCGGTGAACATAGACTTTTTTGAAAAAGAAATTCTTACGGAGTACAATCCGGCGGAACTTCTTGACGAAAGGGGAGCGTTTATGAATTCGCCCAGAACGGGAAAAATGACCGTCTTGAAAATGGTGCTCTGATTGCCGCATATCTTTATGCGCAAACTTTCAAAAATAATTTTTTCAATTAATTTTTTGTATATTGTTTTAATTGCGGCGCAAATTGCCGCAATTATTTTTTTGTGCCTTACGCTCCCTTCGGTTATGCCGCTGGCGCTTACTTTTATGTTCATATGGATTTTTAACGGAATAACCGCATGCGTGCTGTTTTCGCGCAGAGGCGCGCCAGAAGTCAAGTGCGCCTGGTTCGTTCTGATAACGGCTCTGCCCGTCGCGGGGGCGCTCATTTACCTTTTCGCTTCGGTGAAGAAAAAACCTTGCGGCGTACTTAAAGTTGAAAAAAACAATGAAAAAACGCCGAAAACGAACCAAAATTGCGACAATTCAAGCAAAAACAGCTTACTTTACAGTCTTGCCGCGGCGGCGGAAAACACCTGCGGCACAGCGCTTGCCGGTTACGACAGAGCAGAATATTTTTCGTGCGGGACGGAATTTTTTAATGCGGTTTGCAGGGAAATCGAATGCGCGAAAAAATGCGTTTACGTTGAATTCTTTATTGTCGGGCGGGGCAAAATTTTTAATTCGTTTATGACCGCCGTGCAAAAAGCGCGGGAAAACGGCGCGGAAGTAAAACTGATTATCGACGGCGTGGGCACCGCCTTCAGAATAAGCCGGAAAGAGTTGAAAAGGCTTAAATCAAGCGGTATCAGGGTCAAAATTTTTCACCGCTTAACCCCTTTCCCCCGTGCAAGGCTAAATTTCCGCGACCACAGAAAAATCGTAACGGTGGACGGCAGAGTTGCTTTTACCGGCGGTTTCAATCTTGCCGACGAATACGCGAATATTACCAGTCCTTACGGCTACTGGAAGGACACTGGCGTTGCAGTTTTCGGTGCGGCGGCAAAGATTTTTGAAGGAATGTTTTTATCCGTTTGGGGTTGTTCGTGCACGGACGGCGGGGGCAATTTGTGCAAAAACGACGGAAAAGCACTTAAAAAACGCAAAAAACACCGTGATTTTACAATTAAACTTCCTTTGAACGGTGAATTTGAATGTTTACCTTTTTACGACAGCCCGCCGCACAGGACGTTTTTTGAAGACGCTTTTATTTACGCTGTGAACAACGCGAAAAAGCGCGTTTACATTACGACTCCTTACCTTTGCGGAAGCGCCAAAGTTTTATCCGCATTGGAATTTGCGGCAAAAAGAAACGTTGACGTAAAAATTATAATTCCGCATATTCCCGATAAAAAGTATGCCTTGGGGCTTTCAAAGGCTTATGCAAGGGAAATAAGTTTAAGCGGCACCGGCATTTTTGAATTTACACCCGGATTCATGCACGCAAAATGCGTTATTTGCGACGATATTGCGTTTTTGGGGAGTTATAACCTGGACTACCGGTCAACCCACTTCAATTTTGAATGCGGAGCGGCTTTCGGCGGAAAAATATGCGAGGCGGCGCTGCGCGACTTTGAGGAGAGCCTTGCGCTTTCAAAGCCGTTTAAGGATGATAAAATTTTGCCGCACACACGCTTTTTGCGTTTTGTTTTAAGGTTGTTTGCGCCCTTGATGTAACGCGATTTTATATGGACAAAACGGGACAACTTATGTAATTTTCAGACATTTTGCCTTTTAAAAAAGGGCTTATTTTGAGCATTTTTTTACGAAAAACGCAACTTTTTACTCAGTTTTCACAATTAAAAAAGCCGTTTGAAAACGGCTTGACCACGTTTTTTCAACCGCCGAAATTACGAGTGAACCAACGGGCAAAAGCGACCAGCCGGAACGGCTGAAAATTGCGTGCGGACGGACGGCGGAGTGATTAAAAAAAATAAAACCAAAAGCTCCCCTCGATATTACGGTAATTCCCATAAGGAATTTAATAAAATGCAAATAAAAAGATTTAGGCATAGCATTAAGCTGTGCCTTTTCTGTACTTTTTTTCGTGGACGAACTAGGCTACTCGTAGCCTAGTGAGATATAGATATGTTTTATATTTCCCGCAAAATTCAATAGGTTGCGTTCTTTCATTTTTCGTGCTATAATGATTGTACGATAAACAGTAATTTAGAGAATAATGCGGTCTGTTACCAAATAATTTATCAGAATTAAAAAATCTGGATTTGCTGTGAGGTGTTTGTCATGAAAAGGAATATTGAGTATATACAGCTATTTATGGAATACGAATCTGATGATTTACCGATGGTATATTTTTATGAAGTCGATTTGAATGACCGCTTTGCGCTTAGAGAGATAGAAATCTTTGCAGACAGGACAGTAATGATTGATAAGGACCCCTATTGTGATGTCATAGAAGCATGTCCAATCCCAACCGTTGATGAATTGAACGCAAAGGTCTGGGGAGATGGCTTTTATGCAACGATTATTTCCAAAGAAGAATTTGACGAAATATGGAATACTGGAATTTATAACGGAAGCCTGACAGCTACTTAAATTTCAATTTGTCTTTCTAAATAGTTTGTAGTAAAAAGCTCTCGAACGATATGTTCGAGAGCTTTTGTCCTCGCTTGAAAGTGCAACTCTAAAAAATTTAGTTTTTTATTCCCTATGAGAAGTGCGCTTTTAAGGGGAGCTTTTGGTTTTAAGTGAATTAAACCGAAGGGGCGGTTACTATCGTGTAGCCCTTTGCCGTAATCGCCGCGATAACGTCTTCGGGTACGGTTACGGAAGTTGAACCGAATTTAGAGAAACTGTAATCCGCAGACGCAGACGCCGCAACGGTTAAGTTTGCGCCGCTTTCATTTACGGTTAATCCCATAGCGAGCTTTTGTTTTACGCCGCTTACGTTACCCTCGGTTACGTAGAAGTCGAACTGCATTTCTTTGATTAAATCTTCGAGCGAGCCGAATTCGTATGATTCGAAAATATCGCCGAACTGTCTTTCCATAATCGCAAGGCAACTTTCTTTATCCATCTGAAAACCTGTGGCGGTCTTTTTAAAGCCGGTATGGTCGGTATCGTTGATAATAGAACCCCAAACCATATCAGCGCCGCCGGAAATACCCGCAAGCGGCATTACCTGATAAGAGCCAGATATATTGGAATACATTACGTAGCCCTTGTTTGTTTTAACGACATAGCCTTCCGCCACGCCCGTCTGAGTTGTAGGTTTGCCCGTTGCTTCGTCGGGCGCTCTTTGTGTTTCCGTCATTTTGAGATAAACTGCGTTTTCGGTAATCTGATATGTATAACTCATATCGATATTAACGGTGGTATCCGTGTTTGTGCCCTGATATGACATTTTAACGCCTGCGGAAGATGCCATTTTGCCGCTTATGGTAACGTTTGCGTATCTTTCGCCGTTGAAAACGTCGTTAAAATAGCTTTTCGTAAGATTTTCGCCTGATGAAAGAGCCGGACTGTAATATTTATATCCGCCGTTTACGTATTTGACGATATACAGCATCTGCTGCAATTCGTCCTGCGTTCCGGTTGCCGCCGCATACGCCGAAACGTTGGATTCGGTATAGAATACGGTTGCCTTCTTTACGTATTCAACGCCGGAAGTATCTTCTATTGCAAGCTTTTCCACTTCCTCTTCCGAAAGCGCGTTTTCTTCAACCTTAACTTTTGAATAAACTACGACGGAAGAGCTTCCTCCTATCTCTTCGGACAGGAAAGCCTGAGCGGCTTTTTCTTCGGACGTGTAAGTCTGTTCCGAAAGAGCGCCGTTGTAAGTTTCGCTGTAATTGCCGCCGCAGCCTGCGAATAAGCAAAGACTTACCGCAACCGCCATTGCCGCGATTACCGCAACGATTTTGGACATTTTTTTCATCTTTTCTCCTTTTGGAGCACGCTTTTGCGGCGTACCCGCTTATTTGTTCTGTATATAATATAACACTGTAAAATAAATATGTCAAAGGATTGAAACCGGCGCAAAAGATTTGTAAGGTTTGGGCGGCAGTGCACAAAGACGGCGGGCGGGCGGAACGGATTGACAAAAAAAGGCGGACTGTGGTAAAATTTTTTTATGATTAAACTTGTGGCGTCGGATTTGGACGGAACTCTTTTGCCGCCTAGCAAAGTTTTGCCGGAAAACCTTTTTCCGCTGATTGAAAAACTGTTTGATAAGGGAATAATTTTTGCGCCTGCAAGCGGACGGCAGTTACCCAACCTTAAAAAATTATTTGCTCCGGTTCTGGATAAAATTGCGATTATTGCAGAGAACGGCGGTTTGGTGTGGCACGGCGGCGGGATAATTTATTCAGAACCGACATCCGCGGCGGACACGGTTAAAACGCTTGGCGAAATTAAGAAAATAAACGGGCTTTATCCAGTTTTGTCCTGCGCGGACTGCGCGTATTACGAAAGCGATAATCCCGCGTTTATCAGCGTGGTTGAAAAGTCGTATTCATCCTGCAGGCAGGTTGAGCGGCTTGAAGAAATTGCGCAACTCGTTTCCGTTATTAAAATTTCGGTATGGGATGAAGTTCCGCCCAGCGCAAACCACGGCGCGCCGCTGCTTGCGCCAAAGCTTGCCGAACTGCGCGTTATGGCTTCGGGATTCGACTGGCTGGACGTTTCCACTCCGTTTGCGAACAAGGGGAACGCGCTTTGCGAACTTATGAAAAAACTTGGCGTTGAACGCGGTGAATGTATGGCGTTCGGCGACCATATGAACGATTTTGAAATGCTGGAAGTTTGCGGAAACCCTTACGTTGTGGCGAATGCGTTTTCGACACTTAAAGAAAGATTTAAATACGTTGTTCCTTCGAACGCGGATTTTGGAGTTATTAAAAAATTGGAGGAGCTTTTATGAAATTTGTGATTGCGAGCGATATTCACGGTTCTTTTAAATACTGCACGGAGCTTTTGAAGGCCTTTGAGCGCGAGGGTGCGGACAAGCTGCTTTTGCTCGGAGATATTTTATATCACGGACCGCGAAACCCTTTGCCGGAAGATTACGCCCCCGCCAAGGTTGCCGAAGCCCTGAGCGCGGTTAAACGAAAGATTTTGTGCGTGCGCGGGAACTGCGACAGCGAGGTGGACCAGATGGTTTTGCCTTTTGCGATAAGTCCGGATTACGCCGCGGTTTACGCGGACGGCGTGAATATTTACCTTTCGCACGGGCACAGGGAAGTTCCGCCTCTCGGCGAAAAGGACGTTTATATTACCGGACACACGCACGTGCCGCTCTGCGAAAGCGTTACGGCAGACGGTGGAAAATATCTGCACCTCAACCCCGGTTCGGTTTCTTTGCCGAAAGAGAACAGCGCGCACGGGTATATCCTTTTCGATTGCGGAACTTTTTATTTTAAAACGTTGGACGGAAAGGTTTTTAAAGAGGTTAAAATTTGAATTTACGGAAACGGCTGAAGGTTTTTAACCATGCGCGTTTACAAAATAAAAGGGCTTCCGCCTTACCGTAATTCCCATAGGGGATATTAGGTAAGCCGTAGGCGAACGAGAATTAGGCGTGGCGTGAAGCCACGCCTTTTCTCTTGTCTTGGTTTAGTTGCTTGTGTCAGTTGTAGGTTTCGTCATCGTCGAAGAACTGCGG
>CAQTYU010000002.1 GCA_948890655.1 Christensenellaceae bacterium | reverse complement strand
GACCTCCAGCGTGACAGGCTGGCGCTCTAACCAAACTGAGCTATAGGGCCAAATATAAAAATTTATTAAATTGAATGGTGGGGCTTAACGGACCGAAGTCGCGTCATCGGTTATGAACCGACTGCCCGATTTTACAAATTTAATTGGTGGGCCTTCACGGACTCGAACCGCGGACCAATCGGTTATGAGCCGACCGCTCTAACCAACTGAGCTAAAGGCCCTTAAAGGGTATTACGCTTAACGCATAATGCTAAAATATAATAATATACCCGCGCACTTTTGTCAAGTAATTTTCAAAGCAAATTCAACTATTTTTAAGAATTTCTTATCCGACATAATTTTACATAAATCGACTGAAAATTTCAGAATTCACTCTTAAAAAAATAGTAATATTTTAAAAAAACGACGGAGAAAGATATATGGTTGTAACGGGCTATACTAAAAACCGCATACTGTACATAAGCCTTTCCGGTGAGATGGATGAGTGTTCTTCCCAAGCCGCGCGTGAGAAGTGCGACAAGATAATCGAGGACAATTTAAGCGTATCGAAAATAGTAATTAATCTTTCCGACGTGGCGTTTATGGATTCCACGGGCATAGGCTTTTTAATCGGCAGATATAAAAAGGCGGCGAAGCTTTCTATACCGCTCTATGTGGACAAGCCGAATTTCGCAGCCGACAAAATACTGAATTTAAGCGGAATTTATTCCCTCATACCCAAAGCAGAGTAAAAGGACGAAAAAAATGACTAAAAACTATCTTAAACTTCAATTTTATTCACTTCCCCGCAATCAGGCGTTCGCTCGCGACGCGGTTGCGGCGTTCTGCCTCGAATTGAACCCCAGCCTTTCCGATTTGTCTGACGTAAAAACGGCAGTGTCAGAAGCCGTGACCAACTGTACCGTTCATGCTTATAAAGGCAATCTGGGTATTGTAACAATCGAGTGCGAAATAGAGGAGAACGCCTTACATATTAAGGTAAGCGATACGGGCAGGGGCATAGCCGACATTAATCAGGCGGTACAGCCTTTCTACACGTCCGCACCTTCCGACGAGCGTTCGGGAATGGGTTTCACCATAATGCAAACGTTTATGGACGAGTTCAAGGTGAATTCCATTCAGGGCGAAGGAACGGTCGTCTATATGTCGAAAAGTTTTAAAGCGGAAGTGGAGAATGCTTGACGTCGATACGACGAACGACCTGATACGAAGAGCAAAACAGGGCGACGACGGTGCTAAAGAAAAGCTTATATTGGAGAATAACAATTTAATAAAAAGCATAGTTCGCCGTTACCTAAATAAAGGGGTGGAGTACGACGATTTATATCAGCTTGCCAGTATGGGGCTTTTAAAAGCTATAAACGGCTTTGACGATGCTTACGGGGTGCGCTTTTCAACCTACGCCGTTCCTATGATAGCCGGCGAGATTAAGCGTTTTATGCGCGACGACGGCAGTATAAAGGTCTCGCGCGCAATAAAGAGCACGGCAAAGCAAATAAATAAGTTCATAGAAGTGTATTCCACCGAACACGGTGCCCAGCCTACCGTAAAAGTCATTGCCGAAGAGTTTTCTATGCCCGAAAGCGAGGTTGTCTTCACAATGGGCTCGACCCGTATGCCCGTATCGATTTATAATCAGGGCGAATACAAGGACGAAAAGGGGCAGGAGCTTTTGGAAAAACTCCCCGTTGAGGATAATCAGGAGGACATAATCGATTCCTTACAGCTTAAAACGGCGATAGAAAACTTGCCCGAGCGCGACAAAAAAGTTATAATGCTACGCTATTTCCGAGATATGACGCAGAGCGAAGTCGCCAATATGCTTGGAGTGTCGCAGGTGCAGGTGTCCAGAATAGAAAACAGAATAATGGAAAGTTTCAGAAAAGATTTAACGGGTTGAATTTTGAATGGAGCGCCGCCGACTGACTGTCGGCGGCGCTATTGTTTTTTTATTCCGCTCAAATTCTTGTCATTGCGCTTAAATTATGTTATAATAATCAAAACGCAAAAAAGGAAGAGCTTATGATTAACCGTAAAAACGTACAACTCGGCACGGTGCGCTCCTGTATAAGGGAACTTTTCGAATACGGAAAAAAGCGCAAAGCCGAAATAGGGGATGAGAACGTTTTCGACTTCTCAATCGGCAATCCCAGTGTTCCCACCCCGCCAGAAGTAAACGCCGCAATTAAGGAAATCGTAGAAACTTACGACCCAGTACTTCTGCACGGCTATACTTCCGCGCAAGGTGACTTTGAAGTAAGAAAGACGCTTGCAGACTATACAAACGCCCGCTTCGGAACGACCCTGAACGCAAATTGCTTTTATCTTACTTGCGGCGCGGCGGCTTCCCTAACGATTGTTTTGAACGCGCTTATGAATTCGGGCGACGAAATCATAACCTTTGCGCCCTACTTCCCCGAGTACAGGGTTTTCACCGAACACGCAGGCGGAAAGCTGGTTGCGGTGAAGAGTGAAGAGAGGACTTTTCATATCGATTTTAAAGCGCTCGAAGGCGCGATAACGGCACATACTAAGGGGGTAATCATTAATTCGCCCAATAACCCCAGCGGAGTAGTGTATACCGAAGAAGAGATTGTAAAGCTTGCCAAAATTCTCAAAAAACACTCTGAAAAATACGGAAATCCCATCTACTTGATTGCCGACGAGCCTTACAGAGAACTGGTTTACGATAGAAGCATAAAAGTACCCTATATTATGAACTATTACGAGTATAGTTTGGTGTGCTATTCGTACTCGAAAAGTTTATCATTACCCGGCGAAAGAATAGGATATGTGGGGGTCTACGACAAAATGCCGAACTTTTCCGAGGTCTACGCAGCGGTCTGTGGCGCGGGCAGGTCACTTGGCTTTGTGTGTGCCCCTAACCTCTTCCAACAGCTCATAAAAAAAGTCTACAACGTTACGTCCGATATTTCTATATACAAGCGTAACCGCGACAAACTGTACTCCGCGCTTACGGAATACGGTTTTGAAGTGGCTAAACCCGACGGCGCGTTCTATATGTTCGTTAAATCTCCCGAAAAATCTGCAGTCGACTTCTGCGAAAGGGCTAAAAAATACGAAATTTTAATCGTTCCCGGCAACGATTTCGGTTGCGGCGGCTATGCAAGGGTGTCCTATTGCGTTGCTCCCGAAATGCTCGACCGCGCCATTCCCGCGTTTGAAAAACTTGCGGAAAGTTACGGTTTAAAACACTGTTAATTCAAGCATATTCGGGCACTAATTCTTATTTTAAATAAAAAACGTTAAAACGTTACGGAGGATATATGTTAAATAAAAAAATTGCAACTTTAATAAACGAACAGGTAAACAAAGAATTCTATTCGGGCTATCTCTATCTCGATTTTGCGAACTACTTTGCGGACGAGGGGCTTGACGGCTTCGCGCATTGGTACGAAATTCAGGCGCAGGAAGAACGCGACCACGCAATGATGATGAGAAGATATCTGATTGATAACGGTGTGCGCGTAACCAGCGGCGCAATTGCTCAGCCCGACAAAACATTCAATAAGATTTCCGACCCTCTTGAAGCGGGTTACGAACACGAGCAGTACGTTACTTCACTTATAAACAATATTTATTCCGAAGCCTTCGCCATCAAAGACTTCAAAACAATGCAGTTTTTAGATTGGTTCATAAAGGAGCAGGGCGAGGAAGAAAAGAACGCTGAAGATTTAATCAAAAAGTTTAAGATGTTCGGTCACGACGCGAAAGGACTTTACGCACTGAATCAGGAACTTGCGGCAAGAGTGTATACAGCTTCTACCACCGGGCCTGCAATGTAAAAAACATAATATATAGAACTCTCCGCAAATTTTGGCGGAGAGTTTTTATATTGTATAAGCCGAAAGGATACTTGACTTATTAAATAAATTCACTTACAATAAAAATAATGATAATTTTAGGACTCGACCCCGGGCTTGCCACAATGGGCTACGGCGTAATTGAAAAACTTAAAAACGACAATACCGTTCCCATAGACTACGGGGTTGTTTTAACGCCCAAGGACGAGAGCCTTCCCGTGCGCCTTGCTATGCTTGAAGAGGGTATAAACAAAATTCTCAATAAGTACAAACCTGACGAAATAGCGGTGGAAGAGCTGTTTTTCTCCAAAAATATTACGACGGGCATACCCGTAGCCCACGCAAGGGGGGTTATGCTGTTGACCTGTATAAAATATTGCGGCAAACTGTACGAGTATACGCCCAACCAGATAAAACAGTCGCTCACTGGCTACGGCAAAGCGGACAAAGTGCAGATAATGCACGTCGTAACCTCGCTGTTGCACCTCGAAAAAATTCCCCGCCCCGACGACGCGGCGGACGCGCTTGCCGTCGCACTGTGTCACGCGCACACCTCGCGCTTCGGCAGACTGTTCAATATAAAATAAGGAAAATATATGATAGGTTTTGTAAAAGGAAAAATTTTATCGTTAACCCCCGAAACCGCACTTATTGAAACGGCTTCGGGCATTGGCTTCGAAGTTCTTGTCACAGGCTCTGCGTATAACGCTTTGGCGGGTAAAAAGGAGGGCGAAGTTTTCACTTACCTCCAAGTACGCGAGGACGGGGTAAGCCTTTTCGGCTTTTCTTCGGTTGAGGAAAAAGAGATGTTTTTAAAGCTCGTTTCCGTTTCAGGCGTGGGACCCAAGCTCGGAATAACCGTCCTGTCGTCAATGACGGCGGGCGATGTTGCCGCCGCAATCGCCACTAACGATATTAAGCGCCTTTCGACAGCAAAAGGTATGGGCAAAAAAACGGCGGAAAGAATAATCTTAGAGCTTCGCGAAAAGGTAACGGCAAACGTTTCTTCGTCGCTTGCTTCGGGCGAGCCCGTTCCCGTGACCTTATCGGGCGGTGACGAAGACGCAGTCGTCGCGTTGATGACCCTCGGCTTCACCCGTGCGGAGAGCATAAAAGCAATCGCCCGTGCGCGCGACAAGGGCGCAAAAGATATCGAAGAAATTATACGGCTGGCATTACAAAGTATTTAAGGAAATAAAAAATGTTTTTTGACGACGAAGAATACACCGCCGAGGAAGACAGGCTGGTTCAAAGCACCAAGGGCGAATACGATTTCGAAGAAAACGTGCTCCGCCCTAAAACGCTTGACGGCTATGTCGGACAGAGCAAGGTCAAGGAAAATTTAAAAGTTTATATGAACGCCGCAAAGCAAAGGGGCGAAGCTTTGGAACACGTCCTTTTGTACGGCGCGCCGGGTCTTGGTAAAACTACGCTTGCGCACATTATAGCGGGCGAAATGGGCGGGCAGTTGAAGCTGACTTCCGCGCCCGCGATAGAGCGTAGCGGCGATTTGGCGGCTATACTCACAAACCTCAACGACGGCGACGTTCTTTTCATCGACGAAATTCACCGCTTAAACCACAGCGTTGAAGAAATTTTGTATTCGGCAATGGAAGACTACGCCCTCGACATAATCGTCGGCAAGGGGCCCAGCGCAAGGAATATCCGATTTTCGTTAAAAAAGTTCACCCTAATCGGCGCAACCACCCGCGCGGGAATGATAGCAAACCCCTTGCGCGACAGGTTCGGCATAATCTGCCGCTTGGAAATGTACACGCCCGACGAGCTGAAAGAAATAGTTCTGCGCAGTGCCCGCACCCTAGGAATTGAAATAGAGGACGCCGCCGCGAAAGAAATATCCAAACGCTCACGCGGCACCCCTAGAATCGCCAACCGTCTTTTAAAACGCGTTCGTGATTTTTCGACAATAAAAGGCAACCCCGCCGTAACTCTTGCTGACGCAAAGTTCGCGCTTTCGAAAATGGAAGTGGATGATTTGGGGCTTGACGAAGTGGACAGGGCGCTTCTTAGGGCAATGATAGAAAAATTCGACGGCAGACCCGTCGGGCTCGAAACCCTCGCCGCGACCATTAACGAGGACGCAGGCACCATAGAGGACGTTTACGAGCCTTACCTTTTACAACTCGGTTTTATTGCAAGAACGCCGCGCGGCAGAATGATACTCCGCGGCGGCTACGAACATCTGGGCTACGCCCCCAACGAAAGACAGCGCGAACAGATTTCACTGTTTGACAAAAACGGCGACTGACTATGCAGTACAAGAAAAGCGATTTTTATTACGACCTGCCGGAAGAGCTCATTGCCCAGACACCCGCAACCCCGCGCGACAGTTCGCGGCTTTTAACCTATAACAGAGCGACGGGCGAGGTGAAACACGAAGTCTTCAGGGATATAATTGATTATCTTCATGCAGGCGACGTGCTTGTTATCAATAATACCAAGGTGTTGCCCGCCCGACTTTTTGCAAAGACCGAAAACGGCGGTGCGGTGGAAGTATTGCTTCTAAAACGACTGGATATAAACGATTGGGAAGTCCTTGTAAAGCCGGGCAGAAAGTGCACCGTAGGTAAAATGCTTACCGTTTCGGAAGAGCTTTCGCTCACCGTCAAAGGCATAACCGACAGCGGTGAAAGAATCGTATCGTTCAGTTATGACGGGGTTTTCGAAGAAATTCTCGAACGGCTCGGCTCTATGCCACTGCCGCCCTATATAAAGGCGAAGTTGCAGGACAAGAACCGCTACCAGACCGTTTACGCTAAAGTTGACGGCTCGGCGGCGGCGCCAACTGCCGGTTTACACTTCACACCCGAACTACTCGAAAAAATCAAGGACAAGGGCGTTCAGGTTGCCGAAGTCCTTTTGCACGTCGGCTTAGGCACTTTCCGCCCTGTTAAAGAAGATATAATCACCGACCACAAAATGCACTCGGAGTATTACGAGGTCGGCGAAGAAGCGGCAAAGATAATCACCGCCGCAAAAAAAGAGGGCAGAAGAGTTATCGCCGTCGGCACGACCTCGGTAAGAACCCTTGAAAGCGTAGCCTCAGCCGACGGATCGGTTACCCCCCGAAAAGGCAACACGCAGATATTTATTTATCCGCCATATAAGTTCAAGTGCGTAGATGCGCTTATAACCAACTTTCATTTACCCGAAAGCACGCTTATAATGCTTGTCGCCGCTTTAACGGGCAGGGAAGAAGTTCTTAACCTCTACAAAACCGCCGTAGAAGAGAAGTATCGCTTTTTCAGTTTCGGGGACGCGATGATGGTCTTATAACCGTCGAAATACGGCGTTGCGTTGCGGCAACCCTCAGTCATTTACGCTAAGTAAACTCTTTCGGGTTTTCCTCGCGCGCCTTGTCTTACTTGGCTCTAAGCCAAGTAATCCTGTTCCCGTGCGAATGCGGGACGCACTTTTATATATTAAGTTTAGAAAAAATGAAACATTTCAGCTTTGAATTACAACATATCGATAAACATACCGGCGCAAGGGCGGGGGTGTTCCATACCCCACACGGTGATATAAAAACTCCCGTTTATATGCCCGTCGGCACACAGGCTACCGTAAAGGGCGTGTACCCGCGCGACTTAAAAGAAGCCGGCTCGCAGATTATCCTTTCGAACACATACCATTTATATCTGCGCCCGGGCGACGAACTCGTCAAAAAAGCGGGCGGGCTTCATAAATTTATGAATTGGGACAAGCCCATATTAACGGACAGCGGCGGGTTTCAGGTATTTTCGCTTACAAAACTCAACAAGATAAAGGACGAGGGAGTTTATTTCAATTCGCATATTGACGGCTCTAAGCACCTATTCACGCCCGAAAAAGTTATGTCGATTGAAGAAAACCTCGGCGCCGACGTAATAATGCAACTTGACCAGTGTAGCGAATACGGCTACACTCACGCACAGGCTGAGCGGGCAATGGAGCTGACCTCGCGTTGGCTGGAAAGATGCCTTGCGGCAAAAACCCGCGACGACCAGGCGCTTTTTCCCATAGTTCAAGGCAATATGTACGACGATTTGCGCCTTGAAAGCCTGCGCCGCGCCAAGCCGCATGCAACCGAGGGTATAGCGATAGGCGGTCTGTCCGTCGGCGAACCAAAAAGCCGTATGTACGAAATTTTAGAGCTTATCCGACCCGAGCTCCCCGAAGCCGTTCCGCGCTACTTAATGGGTGTAGGCAGTCCTGACTGCCTTATCGAGGGAGTAAAACGCGGAATAGATATGTTCGACTGCGTGCTCGCAACGCGTATAGCCCGCAACGGCACGGCTTTTACCTCGGGCGGTAAAGCGGTGGTAAGAAACGCGGTCTACGCCGAGGACTTCACCCCAATCGATAAAAACTGCAATTGCTATTGTTGCAAGAATTACACCAAAGCTTACTTACGGCACCTTATCAACGTCAACGAAATGCTTGCGTCTATGCTTTTAAGTCTGCACAATATAACCTTTTTGCACAAGCTGATGTCGGATATGCGCGAAGCGATTTTTGCCGACAGCCTAACCGATTTTGCCGAAAAATTCTATTCCGAATACGGAAATTGTGAATAACAATGGTGCCTTTCGGTGAAATTTCGGACAAAAAAAATAAATAAGTTTAAAAATGCTTGCAAATACCGATAAAAAATATTATATTAAGATAAATTAAAATTTTGGAGAAATTATGTTAAGTACTTTACTTGCAGACGATTACAGTCAGTATATCCTTCTTGCGGTAATGGTCGTTATAATCGCCCTTATCGTTGTTTTCTATTTTTTAACCAACAAAAAGCGCAAAAAGCAGGAGCAGGACGCGCAGGACTTAATCAACGCGGTTAAGCCCGGCAATAAGGTCAAGACAATCGGCGGCATCTGCGGCATAGTCGTCGAAGTAGACAACGAAGAAAATACTTTCGTTCTTGAAACGGGCACCGAAGCTTCGGGCAAAAGCTATCTCAAATTCGACAGACAAGCTATCTACCAGACCGACGCCGTAGTTGAAAAGAAAGAGGAAGTAAAGGCCGAACCCGCAACCGAAGCGCCTGCCGAAGCTTCCGCTGAAACCCCTGCAACCGAAACGGCTGTTATCGCGCCCGTAGACGCGCCTGCCCCCGTAGAAGTTCCCGCAGAAGCTCCCGCGGAGCCCGCAGAGGAAACGTCGGAAGCGGCTAAGCCCAAGAAAAACGGCAAAAAGCAGGACGAAGAAAAGCAAATCAAATTCTAATTATTATAACCTCCGCATAGATTATAGCGGAGGTTTTTTTATGCGCACTAACGTTTTACAGGTCTTAAAAGCGGTGTTCGCCGCCGTACTTTTTTCATTGGTTTTCGTGCTGATTTTTACCGTTATAATTCAGCTTTTCTCGTTGCCGCTCGAAGTCGTTAAACCTGTCAATCAGGTCTTTAAAATTATTTCAATCGCGGCGGGCGGGCTCATTTTTATTCGCGGCGAAAAGGGTCTTTTAAAAGGCGTTATTCACGGAGTAGCGTCCGTTGTAGTCACGTTTTTGATATTCAGCTTGATTTCAATGTCGTTTTCGTTAAGCTGGCTTTTTATCGTCGAACTTTTCGTCGGTGCCGCCGCGGGCGCGATTTCGGGCGTAATCGCCGTCAATATCAAAAAAACCGCTTAAATTGCTTGCTTTTTTGCTCTACGTATCTTATAATTTATAAAAAAGATATAAGGAGAGTTCTCAAATGATTAAAACTATAGCGAAGCCCGCAGAAAAGAAAGTTACGGGTTGCGGCGAATGCAGAAGTACCTGCCAGTCCGCTTGCAAAACGAGTTGCACCGTCGGCAATCAAAGCTGCGAAAGGGTAACGAGAGAACAGAACCCCGAAAAAAACAACTAATATAAACAAAAGGTCGGGAGCAGAAAATTCTCTGCTCCTTTTAATCTTGTATATGGTACACGTTTTTAATTACAAGGACAAGCACTATCTGTACGACAGCGGAAGCGGTAGCCTGCACGAGTGCGACGCCGATACCGCCGCATACGTTAAAGCTAAGTATGAAAACTCAGTCCGCCCCCCCGTGCTTTCCGCAGAAAAAATTACCGAAATAGAAAGCGACCTTGCTTCTTTGAAAGAGCAGGGGCTTTTTTTGCGCGATGATATCAAAACTTATCCCTTAAAATCGACCGAGGTGAAGGCACTGTGCCTGCATATCTGCCACGACTGTAATTTAAGGTGTCGCTATTGCTTCGCCGACGAGGGCGCATATCACTCCGTCCGCGAATTTATGAGCGAGGAAATCGCAAAAAAAGCCATAGATTTCCTTATCGAAAACAGCGGTCAAAGAAAGATTCTCGAAGTCGATTTTTTCGGTGGCGAGCCTTTAATGTGTCTTGAAACGATTAAAAAAGTCGTCGCATATGCCCGCGAAAAGGGCGATAAAGCGGGCAAAAAGTTTCTTTTCACTACGACCACAAACGCGCTTCTTCTCGACGACGACGCAATCGACTTTTTCAACCGCGAAATGGAAAACGTCGTTCTTTCTCTCGACGGCAGAAAGGAAGTTCACGACGCTATCCGAAAAACCAAAAACGGCAAGGGCAGCTTCGACTTCGTAATCGACAACGTAAAAAAATTCGTTCGGTCGCGCGGCGACAAAAACTATTACGTCCGCGGTACGTTCACAGCTAAAAACCTCGACTTTTCAAAGGACGTCGTATTCCTTGCGGAGAACGGTTTCGACAGTATTTCTATGGAGCCCGTCGTAACCGACATCGACGACCTCGCCATAAAAGCCGAGCATATTCCCGCTGTTTTAAACGAGTATGAAAATCTGTGCGATAAATACCTTGAAAAGCACGACAAGGGCGAGGGGTTCAACTTCTTCCATTTCAATATCGACTTAGAGGGAGGAACTTGCCTGCAAAAGCGTGTTTCGGCATGCGGAGCCGGTAACGAGTATTTTTCCGTAACCCCCAATGGCGATATTTATCCCTGTCACCAGTTCGCGGGTGATAAAGACTTTTTGATGGGCAACGTTTTCGAGGGAAAACTCGATAAAGATATAAGGGGAAAATTCGCTTCGTCGTGCTTGTTTACGCGTGAGGAGTGCGGCGACTGCTTCGCCAAATTTATTTGTAGCGGCGGTTGCAGTGCTAACAATTACCACTTCGAGGGCGACATAAATAAACCCTATAAACTCACTTGCGAAATGATGAAAAAGCGTATTGAGTGCGCAATGCACTCGCTTGCCCACAAAAAACAACAAAAATAACCGTTAAAAATTGTAAATTTTTTACATACAAACGCAAATTTATTGACGGCTTAAATTTTTTTTACTATAATATAGTAAGTTTGATTATCGAATAATAAGAAGCCGCAAGCTCAGGCTTTGCGGAAATCATATAGGAGTAGAGATGGGTAAAGTAAAATCGGCGATTATAACCGCGCTTGTCGTTGCCGCAGTTTTAATATTATCGCTATTTGCCGTAATATCCTGCCCTTTGAACGAGGTTGACAGATACAATTCTTTCGTAAGTTCCATTCATATGGGCGGCGACCTCACGGGCGAGGCTTACGCGCTTTTTTATCCCGAGGGCGTTATTTCCGAAGCCGACTATAATCTGAAAGTTGCTTCGACCCCCGACGAGAAAGACAATTATCAGAAACGCGGTAGCGTCTATGTAGAGAACGAGCTGATTGAAACCGCCGAACAGGAAGCGGAGTTCAAATCAAGCGTTTCTTCCGACGCGGCTATAATTAACGCAAGGTTCGGCGCAAAGGGCTATACAAGTTATTCCGTAAGCGTCGTAGACAGCTTCGTTATCCGCGTGTCCGTTCCTACGAATTTCACCTACGCCGCTTATAAAGAGCTTGACAGCGCTTCGCGCGAAAGCGAGCTTACGGCAATAGGCTACACGTTCAACTACCTGACTTTAAGCGGCGAGCTTGACCTCCGTAACGGCACGGACGATACGGCAAAGTCGGTTATAAGCGTAAACGCAGGCGGCTTCGCAACGTTCTTCAAAGACGTAAATTATTACGCTTTGGCTGGCAACCACTATGTAAGAATGAACCTTACGGACGACGGCTATTCGCGGCTCAGCAATTTGATTCTCAGCGAATCCGAAGGTTCGGTTTATATCTTCGTCGGTGATACCTGTATGCAGCTTTCAATCAATTACGGCGAAAGCTTACAGAGTAAAACGCTCGGCTTCTCCGTAAACGAGGCGTACGCAAAAGATTTTGCAATAATATTAAATTCCGTTACTACTGACAACGTACTTGCCAACAACTACAACGACGGAGGCAGTGATACCGAAGTTATCGCCTTGACGGCTACTTACGGCGACGCCGCGGTTATCGTACTTTTCGTGCTTTTGCTTCTCGTGCTTGTAGGCGCGGCCGTGGCTTCGATAGTAAGATACAAAAAACTCGGTCTTATGAACGCGCTCGTTCTTCTCACCTTTGCGGCAGTAATGATAACGGCGATTTTCCTCACCGAACTTCAATTCACGGTTGCAGGCGCGTTTATGTTGCTTCTAGGTTTTGCGCTTCTTGCATTCTCGAACTTCCACGTTTTCGAAGCAGTCAGAAAAGAAACTTTAACAGGCAGAACCATTCAGGCTTCCGTAAAGACGGGATACAGAAAATGCCTTGCTACAATACTTGACTTGCATATCGTAATTCTCGTCGTCGCGGCTCTTGTCGCGCTCATTTGTACGGGCGAGCTTGCGGCGTGCGGACTGATACTGTTTATCGCGACAGTCGCTTCTTACGCGCTGTACTGGTTTACAAGATTTATGTGGTATGTCGTTTCTTCACCCATGAGGGACAAGTTCGGCTTCTGTGGCTTCAAAAGGGAGGTGTTTGACGATGAAGACTAATTTCAAGCTCTCTTCCAGAATGCACTTGCTCATAATAATTTCGGTTGCAGTTATTGTCGTCGGGCTTCTCGTCGGTATAATCTGTCAAAGCGTTGCGAACGAATTTTTCAATTATTCCGAAGACTTAGCCAGCTATAAAAGCGTAACCGTCGCATACGAAACCACTGATTTTTCGGGTAACGAAGTAGAACCCGTCGAACAAATCAAGGGCTTCTGCGACGAAGCCTTCAAAGCGGAAGGCGTAAAAAGTTACAGCGTTGTCGAGGGCACAACGTCAACGGGCGGCACGGTAACTTACAGATTTGTTTATTCGACCGATTCGGGCAAACTCAAAAATGCGGCAAGCATAATCAACGATAAGATTGCCGAGGTTATTGAAGACAGTTCAACGGACAATGTTGCAATGGCGACGACCGCTGAAACTCTTTTAAGTAGCGGCTACGCCGTATCTATGGCGGCGGTTGCAGTCGCGGTTATAATTGTTCTGCACTTTGTGTATTTCGTTATCCGCTACAAGCTGACTATGGCGCTCGGCGCAATACTTGCCGATTTCCATAACCTAGGGCTCTTCCTTATGCTTATGGCGCTGACGCGTATCCCCGTCGGTTCTTCAATTGCAACCTATGCGGTTATTACGGTTGCCTTGACGGTAATAGGCACTTGCTTCCTCTTCGACAGAATGCGCAAAAATTTCAAGGACGAAGACCTTAAAAAGCTCACCGCATATGAAGTCGTTGACAAAAGCGCTGACGAAAGCTTTGTTATAAATACGGTAATGCCCGCTTGCCTTGCCACGGTATCCGTAGTGCTGTTCGTCCTTCTGTCGATAAGCTCTTTGTCTCCGCTTGCGATAATATCGCCCGTTCTTTGCTCGCTTGTAAGCTTTATTTCCTGCGCATATGGTACGACGTTCTTCGTTCCGTCCGTCTATTCGCGGTTTAAGCTTATCGGCGACAATATGAAGAAAAAATCTCGCTCCAAAACGGCGAAATCAACCCAGAAATAAATTAAAATTTTAAGGCGGGGCAACCCGCCTTTTTGCGTATTTTAGAAGAATATGAAAAGAATTTTACCGGAATTTGAATTTTCCGACGAACAACTGAATATAGTGCGCCGCCTTGCAAAAGAATGCAACCTTTGCGAAGAAACGGTAAAAATTCTTTACGGCAGGGGAGTGCGCGACGTATCCTCGATAGAAAGCTTTATGCGCCCGTCCAAGGCTCACTTTGTTTCGCCATTTAAAATGAGCGGAATGCAGGAAGCCGTCGAGCTTATCCGCCTTGCCCGCGACGAGGAGTGGTCCGTCGTCGTCTACGGAGACTATGACGCCGACGGAGTATGCGCGTCGACTGTAATGGGCAAAGCCCTGTGCGATTTCGGAATAGAACCCATTGTGATTGTTCCCGAACGTAAAAACGGTTACGGTCTTTCCATAGCCGTAATAGACGAAATTTTCGATGAATATTTCCCTCAGCTTTTCATCACGGTAGACTGCGGTATATCTTGCGCGGCGGAAGTGGAATATTTAAAGGAATTGGGCGCTGAGGTAATTGTAACCGACCACCACGAGCTCCCCGACAGGATACCCGACTGTATATGTATTAACCCGAAATTCAACGACGGCTATCCCTACGACAATCTTTGCGGCGCAGGCGTCGCGTTTAAGGTCGGTTGCGCTTTAAACGGCGAAAACGCATATAAGTACCTCGATTTTGCCGCCATAGCCACCGTTGCGGACAGTGTTCCACTTACGGGCGAAAACCGCGACATCGTTCACGAGGGCTTGAAAATAATAAGGGATAACCCATCGAAATGCTATAAGCAATTTCTTACAAAGACCGACGCCGTAACTGCCCAGACCTTGGCTTTCACGCTTGCACCCAAAATAAACGCTGCGGGAAGAATGGGCGATGCAAAAGCCGCGCTCGACCTTTTCAGCGAAACCGATGAAAATAAAATTTTCGACCTGTCGGCAAAACTCACTGCATATAATATCGAGCGTCAGAAATGCTGTGACGAGCTGTATTTAAGCGCCAAGGAAATGATAAAGGAAAAAGGCACTATAGGTAAAATCATTCTCCTTTGCAATGAAAATTGGAATTCGGGCTTTGTAGGCATAGTTGCCGCTCGCCTTGCTGACGAGTTTTCCCGCCCCGCGATATTGTTCGTCAAACACGGAAATATGCTTAAAGGTTCCGCGCGCTCGGTGGAAACGGTAAATATATTTGAAGCTCTGAAAGCATGCGGTCAGTACTTAACCGAGTTCGGCGGACACTCGCAGGCGGCGGGCGTAAACGTAGCCGAGGATGAGTTTGAAAATCTTTCCGTTGCCCTTGAAGAGTATATGACGTCGAACTATACGGAAGAAGATTTTATCCCCACGGTTTACGTCAACGGCAGTCTTGCCGACTTTTCTCCCAAGCTCGTAAAGGAAATGGAGCTTTTAGAGCCGTACGGAGTCGGCAACCGCCGTCCCTTGTTCACAGCGGAAGTTTCGGCTCTGCCCGCACGTCCCTTGAAGCCTTTTTCCCAACACCTTTCTATAAAGAATCAAAAAATAGAATTTATGTGCTTCGGCGGCGCGAAATACGCAAGAATTTTGGAAAGCGGAGCGCCCAAAAAGCTTATTTACGAATACAACATTTCTACTTTCAAGGGTAAGGAGTACGTAAAGGGCTTCGTCCGCGACGTTATTTACGGCAACGAAGCTGTAGAACTTTCGGGTGAGGAAATAGCCTTTTCCCTAATCAGTACCCTTTCCGAAAAGAAAACCGGTTTAAAAATTTCGACTATATCTAAGCAAGAAGCGGAGCTTTTGATGAGCGAAAAAGCGACAGGTACGGCGTTTATAACGTGGAACAGCTCCGTCCGTACAGCTTATAAAAATGCTGATAAGCTTACTTGCGAACTGTTTTTCCCGTCTATGAAAAACTTTGCGACGCAAATTCTAGCCGCGCCTACGGACGACGCTGATTTAAGCGGCTACAAACGGGCAATATTTTTAGATAATATGTTCTGCGCCGCGCATATTCCGTCGCTTTCGTGTGAAGTGTTTGCGGTAGAAAACGCGCCCGTATCCGAAGCAATATATCGCCTTGACGCTGACAGAGAAAGGCTTTTGAATATATTTGCACAAGTTTCCGCAAACGCAGGCAACCTTGACGGCGCCACAGCGGAAGAAGTCGCAAAACGCAACCCCCTAGGCGACAGATTGCAGGTTTTCTTCGCCCTGAAAGTTTTCGAACAGCTCGGGCTTATCACTTTTGAAAACGGCAAACTGGAAGTTTTTCGCGGCGTAAAAACCAAGCTTGAAAATTCTCCTTTATATAATACGGTAACGAATTATGGACGTCATTGAAAAGATAAAAAAGAATTATTCCGCCGATGACTGTGCGCTTTTGCTGTCGGCTTACGACTACGCAAAGGAAATGCACAGCGGTCAGAAGCGCGCCTCTGGCGAGCCCTATTTTACGCACCCCTGCGCGGTTGCGGAAATTCTCGTTGATTTGGGTTTGGATACGTCAACTGTCGCCGCGGCTTTTTTACACGACGTGGTAGAGGATACGCCCGCCACTCCCGACGATATTTCCCGCCGTTTCGGTAAGGAAATAATGACTTTGGTCGACGGAGTAACAAAGCTTGATAAAATCACGTTTCGTACCCACGAGGAAGAGGACGCCGAAAATTTCAGAAAAATTTTCGTCGCGATGGCAAACGACGTCAGAGTGATTATCATAAAGCTTGCCGACCGCCTGCACAATATGCGCTCGCTCAACTTTCTTTCGGACGAGCGTCAACAGCGTATCGCAAAAGAAACGCTTGATATTTTCACCCCGCTTGCGGGCAGACTCGGTATTTCACAGATTAAGTGCGAGCTTGAAGATTTATGTCTTAAATATCTCGACCCCGAAGCCTATGAATTTCTGGTAACAAACATTCACCAGAAGTTGGAGGAGAGGAAGTCTTTCGTCGAGTTCGTCGTAAACGAGATAAAGGAAATTTTGTCCGAAAGCGGGATAAAGGGCGAAGTCATAGGCAGACCCAAGCACTTTTATTCGATTTACCGTAAAATGAAAAATCAGGGCAAGACCCTCGACCAGATTTACGATTTAACCGCCGTTCGCGTTATTGTCGATAAAACGGACGAGTGCTATGAAATACTGGGCAAAATTCATATGAAGTGGAAGCCCGTTCCGGGCAGAATAAAAGACTATATCGCCACTCCCAAGCGCAACTTGTATCAGTCGTTGCACACCACCGTAGTGACTAACTTCGGGCAATTCTTCGAAATCCAGATTCGCACCGTTGAAATGCACAAGATGGCTGAATACGGTATCGCCGCGCACTGGAAGTATAAAGAGAACCGCTCTGCTGACAAGTCGACTTCTTTCGACGAAAGGATAAGCTGGATACGCGATGTAATGGACTGGCAAGGCAGCTTGAACGAGTCCAAAGAATTCGTTGACAGCCTTAAAAACGACCTTTATGATACCGAGCTTTTGGTTTTCACTCCGCACGGCAAGGTAATTTCATTGCCGCTTGAAGCCACCCCGGTTGATTTCGCGTATGCAATTCACTCCGAAGTTGGCAACAAGTGCGTAGGCGCCAAGGTCAACGGCAAAATGGTCGCCTTGAATTCTACGCTCACCACGGGTGACGTTGTTGAAATTCTAACTCAGTCGAGCTCCCGCGGTCCATCGTGGGATTGGCTTAAATTCGTTAAGTCAGGTTCCGCCCGCGCGAAAATAAGACAGTTTTTCAAGCGCGAGATGAAAGAAGAGAACGCCAAAACGGGCAGAACTATGCTCGAAGCCGAGGCGAAGCGCAAGGGGTATAACCTCAACGACCTTTTGACCGAAAGCTCGTTCAAAAAACTTTCCAATAAGCTTGTTTTTAGTTCGGTGAACGAGATGATGGCATCTGTCGGTTACGGCGCCGTCAGCGTAAATCAGGTAATTTTCAAGCTTATAGACTACTATAAAAAGGAAACGCCTAAGCCCGTCGAAATTGTCGATTCGGGCAAATTGAAGCACACCCCTGCGGGCAGTGTGACTATAAACGGAATGAGCGGACTGTCCGTGCACTTCGCGCACTGCTGTAACCCCGTACCGGGTGATGAAATCGTCGGCTTCGTTTCTCGTGGAAGAGGGGTAATCGTTCACCGCGCCGATTGCTCTAACCTTTCCGACGCAGACAAAAACCGTCTGCAACCCGCGCAATGGACGGGCGATATAGACGCGGACTTTTTGGCTGATATTAAAATTATATCCGACAACTATGACGGCGTTACTGCGTACGTTATTTCGGAAATCGCCGCAATGCACCTTTCGTTTACGCAGATCAGCGGCAGAATAAATAAGGATAAACTGGCAGAAGTAGAGGTGCGCGTTAAGCTCAATAAACGCTCGGATATTGACCTTTTAATTAACCGGTTAAAACGCGACAAACGCGTCCTCGATGTGTACAGAACAACCAATTGACCCCCACATATATGCGAGTTTCGAAGATTTTACCCGTTGGTTTTGCCTCAAATTCATATATCTTAACCGCGGACGGAAAGACAGCCGTAGTCATAGACCCGTCGGAGAAGAGGATTTTAAAAATTTTAAAAGAAAACGGGCTTTCCTGTAAATATATTTTATTGACTCACGGTCACTTCGACCACGTGGGCGCTTGCGGCGAACTATTTTCAATTGGTGCCAGTATATGTTGCAACGAACGCGAAAAAGACCTTATTTTCAGCAAGGAATATTTAAATATTTTCGGCGGCGTAACCGTTCCCGAATTTGAAATTTGCCGCACCTTTAAAAACGGCGAGGAAATAACCCTCTGCGGAATAAACTTTAAGGTCTTGGAAACGCCTGGACATACCGTCGGCAGTGTGTGCTACGTTTCGGGCGACATGATTTTTACGGGCGACACTCTTTTTTGCGGCAGCGTTGGCAGGTGGGACTTGCCTACAGGTAACTTTACGGAGCTTAGTAAAAGCGTAAAGCGCCTTGCCGCACTTGACGGCGATTACATAATTTATGCCGGGCACGGCGAAGATACAACCCTTTCGCGCGAGCGTGCCTACAATCCATATATAAGGAACGACTAATGAACACTAACAGTGAGGGCTTGCGCGATGAAATAATGCTGGTTCTACGCGCATTTGATGCGGAAAACGAAGAATTTACACATTATTTTTCTTGCTCGGGCGGCAAATTTCTCAATTCAATAGAGTTTAAAGGCGAGTTTTACGACTTTGAGGAAGATTATAAGGCGGAAAACGATATAGTTTTTAAACGGCTTGCCAAGCGTTCCGCAAAGCTTTCCGCATATAAGGCACTGTCTAAGTCTACGGGCAAAGCGCTCCCGTGGGGCGCACTCACCGGGATACGGCCCACCAAGCTTGCTTATACCGAAAAAGCTTCGGGTGGTGACTACCTCAAACTTTTTCAAGATTTGTGCGTTTCCGAAGAAAATACCAAACTTGTGACCCGCATATTGAAAGCGCAGGAGGGGGTTTATAAAAAAGGAGGACGTGATTTATACGTCAGCTTGCCGTTCTGTCCTACGAAATGCGACTATTGTTCTTTCGTTACCGCCCCCATAGCAAAAACAGAAATTTATGTCGAAAATTATATAAATTGCCTGATAAAAGAGCTTCAGTCCGTTAAGCCTTATCTTACGGGTTTGCGCTCGATTTATGTCGGCGGCGGCACGCCTTTCGTGATTAAAAATTCTCAATTGACCCCCATATATGCCGCAATTAACGCAATTTTCGACGGTACTGTCGAGTATACCGTCGAAGCTGGCAGACCCGACGTTTTTACCGAGGAAAAGTTAAAAACCGCAAAGGAATACGGAGTCACGCGGCTTTGCGTAAACCCGCAGACGTTTAATGACGCAACCCTTGAAAAAATCGGCAGAAAGCACACCTCCGCGCAGACGTTGCAAGCCTATGAATCGGCGATAAAGTACGGTTTCGACATCAACCTCGATTTAATTGCGGGGCTTGCCGACGAAACTCCGTCGGACTTTGAAAAGTCGTTAAAGACTGCAATTTCTTTGAACCCCGCCAATATCACGGTTCACACGTTATCGTTGAAGTCGGGCGCTAAGCTCAAAGAGGAAACAAGGAAACTCAACGTAAAAGGCGTAGAGGAAATGATTGCCGCATCCCGCGAGCTTTTGACGGGCGCTGGCTACGAGCCGTATTATCTTTACCGCCAGAAGTATCAGGCGGGTGGACTCGAAAACGTCGGCTGGGCAAAACCCGATAAGGCTTGTGTTTATAACGTAGACACTATGGAAGAAATTTCTTCAACCGTCGCAGTCGGCGCCAACGCTATTTCTAAACGGTATTTTTCCGACGAGGACAGAATAGAGCGTTACGCCGCGCCCAAAGATATTCCTACCTACATTTCCAAGGTTGACAAAATTATCAAAGAAAGAGCAAAACTGTTCAAATAATGTAATAAAATCATTTGCTTTTTTAAAAGCATCGTGCTAAAATAATTTCGTTACGGTCACGAAGCCGCGCGAAAACTCTACGGCGTGCTTCGTTTCCCGCAAATATTCCATAGGAGGATAAATTAAATGGAAAAGCAGGAAATTATCGCAAAATACGCTACTAAGGAGGGTGATACCGGTTCTCCCGAAGTGCAAATCGCACTTTTAACTGAGAGAATTAATCACCTTAACGAGCACCTCAAAGAGCATATTCACGATAACCATTCCCGTCGCGGACTTCTGAAGATGGTAGGTCGCCGTCGCGGTCTTTTAGACTATCTCAAAAGCAAGGATATCGAAAGATACCGTGCTATAGTCGCAGCGTTAGGTTTAAGAAAGTAAGAAAAAGAGCGCAATTTTCGTGCGCTCTTTTTTGCTTGATATTTCGCTTGTAGCAGGAGCTACGGGCACAAGAAGAAAAGGAGACAGAGATGAACTACAAAAAATTTACGCTCAAAGTGGGCGGAAGAGACGTCACAATCGAAACGGGCAAATACGCCGAGCAGACTAACGGCTCTTGCCTTGTAAGGTGCGGCGATACCGCGGTTATGGTTTCCGTATGTATGTCTGCGGCACCCAGAGACGGTATGGATTTCTTCCCTTTGCAGGTAGACTATGAAGAGAAGATGTACTCAATCGGTAAAATTCCCGGCGGCTTCAAAAAGCGCGAGGGCAGGGCAAGCGATAAGGCGATTTTAACCGCAAGGCTTATCGACAGACCGCTCCGTCCCTTGTTCCCCAAAGGGCTTTACAACGACGTCGTCGTAACGGCACAGGCGCTTTCGGTTGAACCCGATGTATCCCCCGAACCCCTCGCAATGATAGGCTCCTCGGTCGCACTTGCGATTTCGGATATTCCTTGGGCAGGTCCTACGGGCTCTGTAGTCGTCGGTATGGTTGACGGCAAGTATGTAATCAACCCCGACCTTACACAGCGCGCAAATAGTGCAATTCATTTGAATCTTGCAGGCACCCGCGACGCGATTTTGATGATAGAAGCAGGCGCAAACGAAGTCACGAACGACGAAATGGTCGGCGCTATAATGTACGGACACAAAGAAATTCAAAAAATCTGTGCGTTCATAGAAGAGAAAATCGTTCCTGAAGTCGGTAAAACCAAGCTTGAAATTGAGCTTTACTATATCCCCGAAGAGCTTGACAAAGCCGTAAGGGACTACGCAGGTAAGAAAATCGACTGGGCAATCGACACGTTTGACAGACAGGAAAGAGAAAAGAGACAGGACGAAGCGGAAAAGGAAGTTCTGGAACACTTCGCGGAAATCTATCCCGATAATAAACGCGAAATCAAAGACAGCTTATATTACCTCACCAAAGAAAAGGTACGTGCAAAAATCTTCGATAAGGGTATTCGCCCCGACGGAAGAGGCTTAAAGGACGTTCGCCCTATTTGGTGCGAAAAGGGAATTCTTCCCCGCGTACACGGCTCGGCTATCTTCACGAGAGGACAAACCCAGACCCTCACGACCTGCACGCTCGGTATGCTCGGCGAAGCACAAAAATTGGAAGGGCTTGACGAGGAAACCTCTAAAAGATATATGCACCAGTACAACTTCCCCGGCTATTGTACGGGTGAAGCTAAGGCGCTCCGTTCCCCCGGCAGACGTGAAATCGGTCACGGCGCACTTGCGGAACGCGCTTTAATACCCGTTCTTCCCGACGAAACATCTTTCCCCTACGCAATTCGCGTGGTAAACGATATTACAAGCTCAAACGGCTCGTCGTCGATGGCTTCCGTGTGCGGCTCAACAATGGCTCTTATGAACGCGGGCGTTCCCATCAAGGCTCCCGTAGCTGGCGTCGCAATGGGTCTTATCAAGAATCAGGAAACGGGCGAATTCAAGGTTTTAACCGATATTCAGGGCTTAGAGGACTTCCTCGGCGATATGGACTTCAAGGTTGCAGGCACCACTAAGGGCATAACCGCAATTCAGATGGATATCAAAATCAAAGGGATTTCCGAAGAGATTATGCATACTGCAATCAATCAGGCAAACGAAGGCAGACAGTTCATTCTCTCTAAAATGCTAGAATGCGTGCCCGAAGTTGCACCTCAGCTCTCTGTTTATGCTCCCAAAATTATCAGCTTCGAAATCGACCCCGACAAGATTGGCGATGTTATCGGCAAACAGGGTTGCGTAATTAAGAAGATAATGGAAGAAACCGATACCCAAATCGAGTTCAACGACGATGACAGCGGCAGGGGCTATATCTCTTGCGTTGGTCCTATCGAGAATGCGGAAAGGGCAAAAGCAATCGTTATGAGCATAGCGCGCGACCCTCAGGTCGGCGATATGTATATCGGTACGGTAGTCAGAATTATACCTTCGCGCGCGTTTGTTGAGTTCGCACCCGGCAAGGACGGCGGTATTCACATTTCCCAGCTTTCCAACAAGCGTGTTGAAAAGATTGAGGACGTCGTAAATATCGGCGACACCGTAAAGGTCGAAATCATAAAAATAGGCGACAGAGGCGTCGATTTGAAGCTTCTCGAAAAGATGTAATATTATAAAACGGACAGAGCGGTCTGTCCGTTTTTTTGTGAAATTTTTATCAATAGCCTTGAAATTTCAAAAAAACCGATTATAATAGGTGTTATTCAATGAATTAAAATCAAAGAAGGTAAAAAAATGTTGAAATTATTTTTACTTTTCGGCTTAGAGGGCGAAACCCTCTTATACGCCGGAATGGCCGCAGGCGCGGTAGTATTGCTGATTGTAGTGCTTGCAATAGTTTTGGGAGTAAGAGCCGGCAAAAAGCGTAAATCGACGAAGAGCGAATTAACTGCTCAACCCCCGCAACCGCAACAAGAACCGGTTGAAGCGCCCGCACCCGAGCAACCCGTTGAAGCTGTAGAGCCCGCACCCGAAGAGTCCGTTCAGTCCGAATCTGAGCCTGAGCTTGACGAACCTGTTCAGTTGGAAGCAAAGCCTGTGTTTGATGAAGTGCCCGAGTCTGAAGAAGTTTCCGCGCCTATCTCCGAATCCGAGCCTGTGGTTGAACCCGAGCCCGAAGAGCCCGTTCAGTCGGAGCCTGAGCCGGAACCTGAACCCGAAAATTTGACCCCGGTCAGTGAGGAAGACGATTCCGACGATAAAGACGACGACAAAGAGGAAACGGAAGAAGAGGAAAAAATCAGAAAAGTCGCAAGGATAGACGGTCACGTACGCTACATAATTATAAAGTACAATAAAAGCTTCACCGCAAAAATCATTCAGTCATCCGACGTGGTTAAAAACTATTATTCGGAGATAAAGAACGAATTGCTTTCATATAAAGGCGTAAAAGCCCGTATGAGTTGGAAAGGCGAAACTTTCTATTCAGGTCGGACAACCTATGCAAAGCTTTGCGTGAGGGGCAAGTGTCTGGGTCTTTTCCTTGCGCTTGATGCTAAAGATTACGCGGAAAGCAAGTATATTGTGGACGATATGTCCGAAATAGCAACCTATGAAAAGACCCCTTGCCTGTACCGCATAAAGAACGACAGGCGCGTCAAATACTCAAAAGAGCTTATCGCAACGGTAATGGGCGACCGCGAGCAATTGCCCGAACCCGAAGTATGCAATTGGGCAGAAAAGTACCCTTACGAAGAAACCCAGCCCCTCGTTGACCGCGGACTTATTAAAGAGCTTACTGAAGAGGACGCGCAAAGCGGAGACGTGTTCCTGCCCAGAGATTGCGTTTTGGCGAACGAAGTGGACGAACTTATGCAGGACGATGTTGCAGTCGCACTTGTGGAGGAAACAGAAGAATTTTCCGACAAAACCAAGTCGGACATAGTCAATATCGACACGTTAAGTAAGTGCTTCGAAAACGGCGAAACGGCAACGTTGGAAGAGATGAAAAAGCGTATTCCAGCAATCAACCGCAAGGCAACGTATATTAAGGTGCTTGCCCGCGGCACTCTCGATAAAAAGCTTACGGTCATTGCCGACAGCTTCTCGATCGAAGCCGTCAAAATGATACTTTTAACAGGCGGCAACGTCGTAAAGAAAAAGAATTCTTAAACAGAAGCCCCCGCCGCACCGCGGCGGGGGACTTTTATACTCATCAAACAATAAACAAAAGTTTGTGTTTTTGCAAAAATTTGCCCGCAAACGCTTGTAAATATATTGAAAATAGGGTATAATTCCGTATAGATATGAAATTCGAGTTGCATTCGAAATTTAATCCCACAGGTGACCAGCCACAGGCGATAGAAAGCCTTACGGAAGGCGTTTTGGATGGAATAAGAACTCAGGTTCTCGTCGGCGTCACGGGTAGCGGCAAAACGTTCACTATGGCAAACGTCATTAAAAACGTCAACCGCCCTACGCTGGTTATCGCCCACAACAAGACGCTTGCGGCACAGCTTTGTAACGAGTTTAAGGAATTTTTCCCGAACAACCGCGTAGAATACTTCGTTTCTTACTACGACTACTACCAGCCCGAAAGCTACATACCCTCGACCGATACCTATATCGAAAAGGATATGAGCCTGAATGACGAGATAGACAAGCTCAGAAACTCCGCCACAAGCTCTTTGGGCGAAAGGGAGGACGTAATCGTCGTCGCGTCGGTCAGTTGCATTTACGGTCTGGGCGCACCCGAAGAATATTTCCGTCTTGCTATTTCATTGCGCCCGGGAATGGAAATCGAGCGCGACGCGCTCATAAGAAAGCTTGTCGAAATTCAGTACGCAAGGCGGGACATCGACTTTCAGCGTTCTTCGTTCCGCGTTCGCGGCGACGCCGTTGAAATTTTCCCGGCAAGCAATTCAGAGGTCGCTATCCGCGTAGAGTTTTTCGGCGATGAAATTGACAGAATATGCGAAGAGGACGCTTTGACGGGCAATGTTATTTCTGAACTTAAACACGTTCTTATTTTTCCCGCAAGCCAGTACGCAGTCGGCGGCGACAAGATGAAGTCCGCGCTTCAACTGATTGAACGCGATATGCACGACGAAGTCCGCGCGTTCCGTGAAGAGGGCAAGCTTTTAGAAGCCCAGCGTCTTGAACAGCGCACCACGTACGACTTGGAAATGATGCGCGAAATCGGCTACTGTAGCGGCGTGGAAAATTACAGCCGCTACTTCGACGGGCGCTCCCCCGGCGAGCCGTCGTTCACACTTCTCGATTACTTCCCGGCGGGCAAATTTTTGGTTTTTATCGATGAAAGCCATATGACTATCCCGCAAATACGCGCAATGTATCACGGCGACCGCTCGCGCAAAGAAAACCTCGTCGGTTACGGTTTCAGACTTCAATCTGCGTACGACAACCGCCCATTGACGTTTGAAGAATTTGACGAGCGCGTGCCCCAGCTCATATGCGTGTCGGCAACGCCCGCTCCGTATGAAATGGAGCAGGCAGGCAACGTCGTCGAACAGATAATCCGCCCCACGGGTCTTGTTGACCCTGAAGTTTCGATACGTCCCACAAAAACTCAGATTGACGACCTTCTTGGCGAAGCCAAAGGGGTAATCGCAAACGGCGGCAGAGTCCTCGTTACGACTATGACCAAGCGTATGGCAGAGAGCTTAACCGATTATTTGAAAGAACACGGGCTCAAAGTCCGCTATATGCACAGCGACATCGACGCTTTGGAGCGAATCGACATAATTAACGGACTAAGAAGCGGGGAATTCGATATTCTTTGCGGCATAAATCTGCTACGCGAGGGGCTTGACTTGCCGGAGGTAAAACTCGTAGTAATACTTGACGCCGATAAAGAAGGCTTTTTAAGAAGCGAAACTTCATTGGTTCAGACTATAGGCAGAGCGGCGAGAAACGCAGAGGGTCGTGTCATAATGTACGCCGATACGGTCACGGGCAGTATGCGCCGCGCTATCGACGAAACAAACCGCCGCCGAAAAATACAGTCCGAGTACAATAAACAACACGGTATTGTTCCTAAAACCATAATTAAAGAAGTCAAAAACTCGATTGGTATTACGGGCAAAAAGTCGGTTGCGGACGATATAAAACCCGCCGATATTCCTAAGGAAATCGAGAAGTTGAAAGCGCTTATGAAAATCGCCTCCGCTCAGCTGGACTTTGAAAAAGCGATTGAAATACGCGATACCATAACGGAATTAAAGAAAAAATTATTAAAAATCAAAAAGAAATGAAAGAAGAAATATACGTTAAAGGCGCGAAAGAAAACAACCTTAAAAATATCGACGTGCACATTCCCCGCAACACGCTTACCGTGTTCACGGGGCTTTCGGGTAGCGGGAAATCAACGCTTGCGTTCGATACAATATTTGCCGAGGGTCAAAGGCGGTATATCGAAAGCCTTTCATCATACGCCCGCCAGTTCCTCGGTCAGATGGAAAAACCCGACGTCGAACTTATAGACGGACTTTCGCCCGCAATCTCAATCGACCAGAAAACAACCTCGCACAATCCGCGCTCAACAGTAGGCACAGTGACGGAAATTTACGACTATTTCCGCTTGCTTTTCGCGCGCGTCGGTGTTCCGCACTGCCCTAAGTGTGGCAGAGAAATCCGTCGCCAGTCCGTAGACGAAATCGCCGACAGAGTAATGCTCCTTCCCAAGGGCAGTAAAATAATGGTCGAGGCGCCCGTATTCCGCGGCAAAAAGGGTGAGTTTCAAAAAGAGCTTGCCGCATATAAAAAGAGCGGCTATGGCAGGGTAAAGATTGACGGAATTATCTACGACTTGCAGGAAGAGATTCGCCTTGAAAAGAATATCCGCCATAACGTTTCGGTTGTCGTGGATAGGCTTGTTATAAAAGAGGGCGTTTTAAAGCGTCTTTCGGACAGCTTGGAAAGCGCTTTGCATCTCGCGGACGGGCTCGTCGTTATTGACTGCGAAGGCAAGGAAGAGCTGTATTCGTCCAAATACGCTTGCCCCGATTGTGGCATATCTATAGAGGAGATAGAGCCCAGACTTTTCTCGTTCAACACTCCTTGGGGCGCGTGCCCCGAATGCTCGGGCTTAGGTTTTAAGCAAATTGTCGACCCCGACCTTATCTGCCCCGATAAGTCGAAAACACTCAGAGAGGGCGCAATAAAGATAAGCGGTTGGAATCTCGACAGCTCCACAATGATGCAGATGTATCTTTCTTCGCTTGCAAAAGTGTACGGCTTTTCACTTGACGTGCCCGTATCCGAACTTTCGAAAAAGATTTACGATATATTGATGTATGGCAACGGCGGCGAAAGAATAGAGATGACATACAACGCTTACCACTTTTCCGGCAGTTACGAAAAAGCGTGGGAGGGCTTTGTGACCAACTTGCAGCGCCGCTATAATCAGACGTCTTCCGAGGGTGTTAAATGGGATATAGAACGGTATATGCGCACGTCGGACTGCCCTGCCTGCCATGGCAAAAGACTTAAAAAGGAAGCTCTTGCAGTTACAGTCGGCGGTAAAAACATTGCCGAAGTCTGCGAAATGGCTGTTGACGATTTGGCTACGTTCACGGATTTTTCGTTTTTCACATCCACAGAGCATATGATAGCCGACAGCATAATCAAGGAAATCGACAGCAGGTTAAGCTTTTTAAGAAACGTGGGGTTGGGCTATCTTACTCTTTCCAGAAGCGCGGCAACCCTTTCTGGCGGCGAAAGCCAGCGTATCCGTCTTGCAACACAGATAGGCAGTGCTCTCACGGGCGTACTTTATATTCTCGACGAACCCAGTATAGGCTTGCACCAGCGCGATAACGAAAAACTTTTAAAATCACTTCTCGGCTTACGCGACTTAGGCAATACGCTAATCGTCGTCGAGCACGACGAAGACACAATGCGTGCCGCAGACTATATCGTCGATATAGGTCCGAAAGCGGGCGTGCACGGCGGCGAAGTGGTGGCAAGCGGCACTGTCGAAGATATTATTAACGAGCCGCGCTCTATAACAGGCGACTTTTTGTCGGGTCGACGCAAAATAGAAGTACCCTCGGTTCGCCAGCCGACCGACGGCAGATGGCTGAGAGTCAAGGGATGTAAACAGAACAACTTAAAAGGTATCGACGTCGAAATCCCCGTCGGACTTATTACTGCTGTTACAGGGGTTTCGGGTAGCGGCAAATCGAGTCTTGTAAACGAAATAATTTATCCTTACCTCGCTAATAATCTCAACGGCGCCCGCAGGCTTCTCGGTAACGCTGCGGGTTTCGACGGGCTGGATTACTTTGATAAAATAATCGCCATAGATCAACAGCCGATTGGCAGAACGCCCAGAAGCAACCCCGCAACCTACACGGGAGTATTCACTATGATACGCGACCTGTTCGCGGCAACGCAAGACGCAAAGGAAAAGGGTTATAAAAGCGGCAGGTTCTCTTTCAACGTCGCGGGCGGCAGATGTGAGCACTGTCAGGGCGACGGCATAATTCAGATAGAGATGCACTTCCTGCCTGACATCTACGTTCCGTGCGAAGTTTGCGGCGGCAAGCGTTATAACAGAGAAACGCTCGAAGTTAAGTATAAAGGCAAAAGCATATCCGATGTTCTTGAAATGACGGTAGAAGAGGGGGCAGAGTTTTTCAAGCCTGTTACTTCCATCTACAATAAGCTCGCCACGCTGTGCGACGTCGGGCTCGGCTATATCAAGCTCGGACAAAGCGCAACCACCCTTTCGGGCGGCGAAGCGCAGAGGGTCAAGCTTGCCACCGAGCTTTCTAAAAGAAGCACGGGCAAAACGTTCTATATTCTCGACGAACCTACTACGGGGCTTCACAGCTACGATGTCGAAAAGCTTGTAAATATTATTACAAGGCTGAGAAGCGGCGGCAACACCGTGCTCGTTATAGAACACAATCTGGATGTTATAAAGTCCGCCGACTATATTGTCGATTTGGGTCCCGAGGGCGGTGACAAGGGCGGAAAAATCGTCGCTTGCGGCACCCCTGAAGAGGTTGCAAAGGTTGAAGCAAGTTATACCGGTCAATTTCTTAAAAAGGTTTTAAACGGCTAAGACAGTCTTTAATATAAAATTCAGCTTTTGCACAGTACTATGTCACGCATAACCACCCCAATTTGGTCAAAATTGCACCAAATCGGGGTGGTTTTTCATAGTTTGTATTATGCCTAAACCTGTAAACGTAAGTGAACCGTATCCTACGCCCGACGGCGTATGCCCCGACGCATTAAGCCTCAGAATTATTTCCCCCGCGTACGCCGCACCACACAGCGAGCTGAACTCGATTTTGCAGTACATATACCACGCAATGTTTTTCGAGCGAAACGGGTATAAGGACTTCGCCGATACAATAACGGGAATAGCTATATCGGAAATGCATCACCTTGATTTGCTCGGATCAACGATTCTCGCGCTTGGCGCCGCACCCGTTTTTTCACAGTTTCCTCCGGGCTGCTTTAACTTCTATTCGTCAAAGTTCGTGGCTTATTCCAGCTCGCTGAAAAATATGCTTGAAGACGATGTTCTTGCCGAAAGGCAGGCTATTGCGGGCTACGAAAGAATGTTGAAGTGTTTAAAAAATCAACAGGTCAAAAGTATTATCGCAAGAATTTTGCTTGACGAAAAACTACATTTTGAAAAATTCGAGGAAATGTTAAAAGAGCTTAAGTGTTGACACTTAATAAAGCTTTTGGTAAAATGTCGTATAATGGATTACGACGTAATTGTAATAGGCGGAGGCACGGCAGGGCTTGCGTGCGCTGTGCGCCTTTTAAAAAGCGGTAAAAATTTAAAGATAAGACTTATCGACGCGGGCGACCGCTTCGGCAAAAAGCTTGCCGCGACGGGTAACGGGCAGGGTAATATCTCTAACCTCGATATGACGGCGCAGCACTATCACGGCGGGAATATCCCGCTGGCCGCAAAAATTGCGTGCGCCGACCCTTACGCCGGCGCTAGGCTTTTCGATTGTGTTTTCTGTGCTGACGAAAAGGGTAGAATTTATCCCGCGGGCAAACAGGCTTCGGCGCTTGTTGACGACCTTATCCGTTCGGTAAACTCCCTCGGTATAACTTCGTGCGCTTCGGGAGTGAAGACGGAGAAAATTTCAAAATCGGGCGACTTTTTTACCGTCCGCGAAGAGGGCGGAGTGCAAAACCGCGCGAAGTTCGTAGTGCTGTGTACCGGCGGCAAGGCGCAGAAGCAGTTCAAAACCGACGGAACTTCTTACGCGCTCGCGACTTCACTCGGTCATACTTTGACGCCGCTTTATCCGTCGCTCGTCCAATTAAAGACCGACACGAAATACATAAAAACCTTAAAAGGTATTCGTGCAGATTGTCTGGTTTCTGCGGTTTGCGGCGGAAAAGTTATCGCAAAAAGCCGCGGCGACGTCATTTTTACCGAATACGGGGTTTCGGGGAACGCCGTCTTTTCGGTTTCGCCGTATATTACGGACAAGCCGACTGCAACGCTTTCTTTGGAATTTTTGCCCGATTTCAACGAAAAAACGGTCGAAAAGAGCATTTTTTCGAAAATCGAGCGGGGTTGGGAGCTTAGTGAGTTGCTTTCCGGCACGCTACATAATCAGATTGGCAGGGCGATAATAAAGCGCGCGGTCGAAGAGTTTGCGTGTGAAACGTCGGGCTTGAAGGCGGCTTCTACACATGTTGCGGTTTCTGCGCGCAGTGCCGCTTCGGCTAGTAAATCGGTGGCTTCCGTCAGTGATACAGTGGCGCCGCGCGAAATAATCAGGGTTTTGAAAAACTTTACGCTGGAAGTTACGGGCAACCTCGGCTTCGATTACGCACAGGTGACAAAGGGCGGGATAAATATGGGCGAGGTTTCGGACGAGCTTGAAAGCAGGCTTGTAAAGAACCTGTTTTTTGCGGGAGAAATTCTCGACGTAGACGGCGATTGCGGCGGCTATAATCTGCAATGGGCTTTCACGGCCGGAATGACTGCCGCCGACGCGATTTTAAAGAGAATATAATATGGTTTCAAGGCTTGACAACGTAAAACTTCATATCGGTGAAAGCGAAGAAAATTTGGTTAAAATCGCACAAAAAAAGCTTAAAAGGGCGCTAAAGTACTTCAAAATACTCAAAAAGTCGCTTGACGCGCGCGATAAAAACAATGTTTTCTGGGTGTATTCAATCGCCTTTTCGGACGAAGAGCAAGAAGAAAAACCGCCCTTGGAAAAACTTGAAAACCCGCCGAAAGTAGCCGTAATTGGTTCGGGTCCTGCGGGGCTTTTCTGTGCCCTGCGGCTTATCGAGCACGGTGTTCAGCCGATTATTATCGAACGCGGCGAGGCAGTCGAGGACAGGCGGAAAACTATTGATAATTTCTTCAAAAACAGGGTTTTAAACCCCGATTCCAACGTTCAGTTCGGCGAGGGCGGGGCGGGAACTTTTTCGGACGGAAAGCTCAATACACAGACTCACGACGGGCTTAATAAGGATGTTCTGGAAACGTTTAAAAGGTTTGGCGCGCCGGAAGAAATTACCTATCTGAACAAGCCTCATATCGGAAGTGATAAGCTGTTTTTCGTGCTTCAAAACATTAGAAAATACATTGAAAGCAAAGGTGGTAAGTATCTTTTTCACCAAATTTTCACGGGATTCGAGCATAAAAACGGCTCGGTTCGTGCAATTTTTCACAAAAATCTGGTAAGCGGAGAAGAGGTTCGTACACCTGTTGACTGTGCTGTTCTCGCCCTCGGGCACTCGGCTAGAGATACTTTTAAAATGCTTTGCGAAAAAGGCGTTTTAATGGAACCGCGCGATTTTGCGGTGGGGGTCAGGATTGAACATCTTTCCGAAAAAATCGATTTTGCGCAGTACGGCAAGAATTTCAGGCTGTTGCCTGCGGCGGACTACAAACTGGTATCCCACGCGCACGAGAGAACAGTTTTCACTTTTTGTATGTGTCCCGGCGGGGTGGTTATTCCTGCGGCGAGCGAGGAGGGCGGAGTGGTTGTAAACGGAATGAGTCTTTACGCCCGCGACGGAAAAAATTCCAACTCCGCGCTGATGGTACAGATGAAGAAAGAAGATTTCGGCGGCGGGCTCTTCGACGGAATTGAATTTCAGCGGAAAATCGAGCGCCGCGCGTATCTTGCGGGCGGCGGGTACAGGGCGCCAGTGCAGCTTTATAAGGACTTTGCAAATGGGAAAACCTCTGCCGCGTTCGGTGAAGTTTCGCCGACCTATGCGGCGGGAACGACTTTTGCACCCTTAGACGCTGTTTTGCCGAAGACTGCGGTCGAGGCGCTGAAAGCCGCAATTCCCGATATGGACAGGCGGTTGAAAGGCTTCGCCGACCCCGATGCGCTTTTAACGGGCGTGGAAACCCGCTTTTCGTCACCCGTCAGGATTCTTCGCGGGGCGGACGGTGAAAGCCTATCGTTCAAAGGGCTGTATCCTTGCGGGGAGGGTAGCGGCTATTCCGGCGGAATAACCAGCTCTGCCGCAGACGGACTGAAAATTGCGGAATTAATTTTCGAAAAACATAAAAATCATTAAATTTTCATACGGTTAACACAATCGGACGTTATAATAGCAACTGTAAACAAGGCATACACTCAACTTTTTTTCATATTCTCTCTAAGAAGAACCGGGTCGATTTTTCGGCTCGGTTTCTTCTTTAAAAGACTATGGTAAAATGAATAAATGTATAAAATCACAAAAAATAAACGTGCGCTATATACCATATTATTTAATAATAATAGATATAAGATTTGATATTACAAAATAAAATGATAATAAATCTATAAAAATACGATAAATCAGTTGCGTTTTCAAATATTAATTTGTATAATTGTTATGTATCAATTTGCGGACGATTTGCGCAAGCTAATGTTGCGTAAAGAAATTTACAGTAAAGTCTGCGTCAATATCAATGTGGGGAAAAGTGGCGTACACTTTTCTTTTGCGTGCTTTTTTGAGGTTTTAAAATGAAGTTAAAGAAATATCTGACGGTACTTTTGTTATCAATAGCCTGCCTGTGTATAGGATTTGCTTTCGGGTGCCAAACGGAAAAAGACCCTGAGTTTACAGTGGACTTTGCCGCAGGCGAACACGTTAAATTCATTTACGGCGAAGAAGAAATTACTTCTAGTCAGAAAGTGGTTAAAAAGAATGAGGTTGTCGAATTCGGCGTTGTTGTCGATTACGGCTATGAAAACCCCGTCGTAAAAGTTAACGACTATACTCTTGTTGCGGATAACGGCAGGTATTCGGTTGTTATTTCCGAGAATACGACAATAACCGCTTCCGTGTCCGAGGACCGTCTTACCGGCGCGGGCACAAGCGAAGAGGACCCTTTCCTTATCGACAGTCTCAGAGATTTGAGATACATTGCGGACATGGTCAACTCCGGCTATTCTTCGTACATTATGGGTTATTACAAGCTTACCCGCGATATCGATTGCGGCGGCGAAGCCCTTGATGTTATCGGTCATTTCGAAAGCCCGAACGCTTACTTTGCGGGCAACTTCAACGGCGATAACCATACGATTTCGAACTACACGATAACTAAGAACGGAAGAACTTACGTCGGGTTGTTCGGCTGTGTACAGGCTACCACAACGGCGGGAACGGGCATAATAACCAATCTCAACCTTAAAGACTTTACGTTATCCGCAACTGCGGCTGACGATGGTGTTGTCTGCGTCGGTCCTGTCGTTGCGTTTGCAGTGGGCGCAAGTATAGTCAATTGCGGTGCGACGGACGGCGTAATCCGCTGTTACGGTAATAATATGAATTTCTCGTTTGCAGGCGGCGCAATCGGCGTTCAGCAGTCCGTAACGCTTCAGTCTGCGGTCGGTCCCGTGCATTATCTTTGTTCCTCTCAGGGCGTGCATACCGACGTTAATATAATTACGTCAGGTTTCGTGTTTGCGGGCGGTATAGTCGGGCACAGCGTTTCTTCACACGAAAGGGCGCCTGCGACCATTCTTAACAGCTATGCGGAAGGCGATGTTACAGGTGCGATGCGTTCGGGCGGTATCGTCGGTTGGCTCGACGATTATTCGTCTGTGGCGAACTGCTATTCCACAAGTTACGTGTCTGCGACTGTTTCTTTCCTTACCCAAATGACGGATAACAACTTGTTCGCTTATGCGGGCGGTATAGCGGGGTATGCGGGAAAAGGTTCTGTAATTACCGACAGCTTTTCCAAAGCTTCGACGTATGCCGATTCAACCAACGCAGGGTCGGCAACGGGCGATATAGTCGGTTTCTCCGTTCCCTCGACGGCACTCGCAAGTGGAGTGACGATAGAAAACTGTTACTTCGGCAATTCTGCAAACGGCACGAATGCGGATTTTGTTAAAAATTCATTACACTGGAATGAATGCGATTGGATAATCGCGAACGGCGCTTTACCTGTTTTAAATCTCGAAAATATAGATAACAAGTTTGCGGTTACTTTGAATTTCGGTAGCCGCAGGGTTGACGGGGATACGACCAAGGCGGTCAATTTCGAAATAAAAAACGACGAATACCTGCCTTTCAGTTTCTATCTTGGCGATAAGTTCGACGAGTATGTTTCGGCGGTTGATTCAAGCGATAAAGCCAACCTTTCTTACGGTTATTTCTTTGATTCGGCTTGCACTAATAAAGTGCCTTACGGTTACATTCTTACAAGAGAAATTATTCTTTACGTCGGCTTTGCAGATTATTCTGAAGTTTCGGGCACTTACGAATTTACTACGTCGAACGGCAGAACGGTTGAACTTGTTATGAACGATGACGGCACTTACAGCTATATCGACGTGAGAAATTTCGGCGGGGCTAGCTATACTTACGATGGGGAAAAACTTATCCTCAACGACGGGCTGTTTGCAAGGCTTTCACCCGTAGTGGCGGTGGAAAACGGAGTTTCGCAGCCCGCTTCGAATTTTGAACCTTACACGTTTATCGGCACTTTCTCAAACGGAAGCATTTCCCTTTACGACGGCAATTACTTCACCGAAGACAGTCCGTTAACTTTCACGGCGCCTACTGTTAAACCTGCGGTAAACGACTTTGTGGGGACTTGGGAACGCTCGGCAACGCTGAACGAAACTTATACGTTTAACGCCGACGGTAATTGGTCGTATAAATGGAAAAATACCGTAAAAAGCGGCAAATATACCGTAACGAACGGCGTTGCGACGCTGTCTGGCGACTTGTCGACGCAGGCAACTATCGACGCTTCGGGGCTGTTGTCGATTGGCGGTAAGCTTTACTCGCTTGAAAACAGCTTCTTCGGGCTTTGGTTCTCCCCCGAAACAGGGATATATCTGAGGCTCAACGGCTTCGGAACGGGGCTTGGCGGCGATGCGGTTGCGTCTATCGACGGCACGTTGTACGACAGCTTGGCTTACGTTAAAGACGGCTTTTTCGACCACATTACCGAAACAGAATACACTTACACGGTAATCGGCGGATATTCCTTGTTCGGTTATTTCACTTACGACCCCGCTAGCAACGTTATAACCTTGATGGCTTACGACGGCGACGGTATGAGGGAGTACACGCTTTATCTTATCGACGATTATAGCGGTGAATGGATAGGCGAAGACACTATCGGTAATGTTGCATTCACTCTTGTAAACTTCAACGGACTCGGAATTTACAAGTCGGAAAATAACGGCGAACACGGCGGATATATCGAGATTAACGGCGAAAGAGTGCCTTACGAATGCACCGTCGAGAGCGGGCTTGAAGGCAAGTTCGAATATAACGGCGTAACTTATACTTTGACAGTTAACGACGATGGGACGGTTACCGTTTCAGGTAATGGCGCAACCGCAAGCCTTTTCCGCAAAGATGAAATGTATTCGTTGCCTTTAATAGACGCTGACAATACCGTTTACGAATTTAACGGCGGCGGAAAACTTACGGGCGGCGGCGTACTTACCGTTACGCCTGTTGCGGGCGAAACGAAAGAGTACCGTTATAAAATCGTTAGCGGCGCAGTGTTCTACGACGAAGAAGTGGGCGACATACGTATTAACGTTTACGGTAAAGAAGATACTTCGCTTAGTACCGCAATCGGCTCTATAAGTATTTCGGGCTCGAAATTCGTATTAAGTATGGACGGAAAAGACGACGTTTCCCTTGACTTGTATCTGACGTTTGCAGATAAGACCTGGGCTATCAGTTCTATTAACAACTCGTTCTATATCGGCAGGTTCGACCTTACGTATCAGGCTACGGGTATGTTCAACGGCGTTACCGGAGTTACTTTCGATTATTACCCTGAATACAACTATATTGAAATCTATCATACTGATATTTTCCAAAGCGAAAACTCTTTCCACATATATCTGTTGCTTTTAAACGACGGAAATCTTGCGGTTTCAAGCTATCCTTACCTTGTCAGCGGCGACTATTCTTATGCGGCGCCTGTCGACGACGTTTTCGGTAGTTGGGCGAACACGGTGGACGGAAACGCGCTCAGCTTCGACGGGCTTGCCGACAGTATGTATACGACGGGCGTTGCTTTCTATCGCAGTCAGACGTATTTGTATACCCGCAGGTTCGGAACGCTTTACATGTGGCTTTATAACGACGAAAACACTGCTTATACTGTCAGTCATTTGTACGAGGATGTGAGCGGGGAGAATATCTTCCTTAAATCGGGCGGTAACAGGTTCGACAGGTTGTTGCTTGAAGAAACCGACGTTCTTAGCGGTGCCATTTTCACGGCGACTGATGCTGACGGCACCGAATACGGCTTCAATTTCGACGGTACGATTACCGTCGGCGGAGAAGAGGGAACGTACCTTTTGAGGGAAGTTGACGGCAACACAACTACGGTTGTTATAGAAGTTGACGGCACCGAAACGGTTGTGGTAGTAGACCACGTTAACCATACGGTAACCGTAGCTTAAAGCGAATATTAAAGTATTGCATTTTAACAATTTTCAGAGGATTTAAAATGAGCATATCGAGAAGAAAGATTAAAAATTCGGCGCTTGCCTGTCTGTCGGTTACGCTTTGCGCAACACTTTCGGCGGGCACTCTGCTTGCTAATTTCGACGTTAAAAATTTTGCCGGAGGTACGGCAAGCGATAGTTTGCCGTTTACGGAAGTCACGCGCGATTTCGACTCTGCTTCTTTGTCGGCGCAGAACTTCAATTCGTCGGTTCTCGCGGCGCCTAAGGCGAGCTATGAAACGCGCTCTGTAATCGTAACCCTTGAAAACGACTGCCTTGCCGACGCAAAGAGCAATGGCGAAACGGTCGCTGAATTTGCCGAATCTTCGGTTGGGTTCAGGGTTCTGCGTGCAATCGACGAGGAGCAGAAGAGCTTTTTAAACAGACTTAAAGCGCGTAAAATCGATTATTCGCTGAATTATTCTTATTCTTCGATAACTAACGCTGTTGCAATAGAAGTCAATACTTCTTACGTTTCGGAAATTAAGGAGATGGAGGGCGTTAAGTCGGTTGTTGTCGGCAGAACGCACCTCGTACCCGAAACGGTGCAAGCTACTATAGAAAACGGTGCCGTTGTGAACGAGTCTTTCGTTTACGAAACCGGTATTTACAATTCTTTGAAGTACAAAGATACATCGGAATATTCCTGGGGTACGGGTGCGGGCACAGTCGTTGCGGTTATCGATACCGGTCTTGACTACACGCACGACGCTTTCCAGACAATGCCCCAAACCCCGCGCTTTTCCCAAAGCGATATAGAGAGCAGAATACAGAGCACTACGGCACTGAAAATGATGGCGGCAAAGGGCGCGACAATGTCCGTCGACGACGTTTATATCAATGAAAAGGTACCTTATGCGTTCGACTATGCGGATTCCGATACGGACGTTTATCCCTCGTATTCCAACCACGGCACGCACGTTGCGGGCATTATCGGCGGCTACACGACGGCGGACGTCGGCTATGACTACAAGATTGGCGAAGTTACGGTGCACAGGAACGAAGAATTCCGCGGCGTTGCTCCAGACGCTCAGCTTGTAATTTGCAAAACTTTTACGGATAACCTTGACGACCCCTCGCTCGGCGGTGCGGAGAGTGAAGCCATTATGGCGGCGCTCGAGGACTGCGTAACTCTCGGCGTAGACGTAATTAATATGTCGCTTGGTACGACGGCGGGCTTTACCACGACCGACGACGGCGATGATGAGGGCGAATTATTCGACGTAATTTTCAACAGTATACAGGAAGCAGGTATAAGCCTTATCTGTGCGGCGAGTAACGACTATTCCGCTGGTTTCGGTTCGGTTTACGGCACTAACCTTGCTTCTAACCCCGATTCGGCAACCGTCGGTTCGCCTTCTACTTACTTCGCGGCTATGTCTGTTGCGAGTATAAACGGTCAAAAGTCCGAATATATGCTCGACAGTGCAGGTAATTCGGTTTTCTTTGAAAACTCTAGTGACGGTAACGCCGTGCAGTATGACTTTATCAAGCTTATGCTCGGTGAGGACGACCCTGAAGACGAAAGCGACGACGTGAAATCTTTCGAGTACGTTGTCGTCGGTACGGGTCAATCGACCAATTATTACGGAAATATAAGAAATCTTGTCAGGGGCAGAATTGCGCTTATTCAGCGTGGCGGCAATACTTTCCAGCAGAAAGTCGAGCTTGCAAAGAGGAACGGCGCGATTGCGGTAATCGTTTATAACAACGTTCCCGGCACTATCAGAATGACCCTCGGCGATTTGGCTGAATCCGACTTTATCCCTGCCGTTTCGATAACAAAAGACGCGGGCGACAAACTCGTCGAGCTTGCAACCGGCTATGTTGGAACTATAACTATCAACAGAAATCTTAAAGCCGGTCCCTTTATGAGCTCGTTCTCGTCTTGGGGACCTACGCCCGATTTGAAGCTTAAGCCCGAAATTACGGCGCACGGCGGCGAAATTAACTCCACCGTACCCGGCGGCTACGCAGTTCAGAGCGGTACTTCGATGGCTTGCCCCAATATGGCGGGTCTTACGGCGCTTGTAAGAAATTACGTAAAAAATCTTTCTATCGCGCAGAACTATAAACCCAGCGAAATAATTCAGCTTACTAACCAGCTTATAATGAGCACCGCAACCACGGCTTTCGACGAGCAAGCGCTTGCCTATTCGCCGCGTAAGCAGGGCGCGGGGCTTGCTAACCTTGACAATATAATAGATACGCGCGCATATATCTCCACGCAACAGGGCGACAGCTATTATTACACGGAAAAGGACGGCAGACCTAAAATCGAACTAGGCGACGACAAAGAAAAAAGCGGCGTCTACACGTTCAACTTCCACGTAAACAACTTTGATAACAAATCTTTGACGTTTACGCCCGAAGCGCTGTTTATGACCGAAACTATAGCAAGCGACGGTATAGCGGTTGCAGAGCAGGCGCATATGTTCAGCGATAAGGGTACGTTCTCAATCGACGGTAATACCGTTTCTAAGGTTACGGTTCCGGCAGGCGGCTCGGTTAACTTAACGGTTACTTTAAGGCTTACGGCTGAGGAAAAGCAATATTTAAACGACAACTTCAAGAACGGTATGTACGTTGAGGGCTTCGTAAAGCTTGTTTCGGACGCAGACCTGAACGGCGAGTTGCAGTGCGACCTGACGCTTCCGTTTATCGGCTTCTTCGGCGATTGGGAGCAGGCGCCTATGCTTGATTTGGACGCTTACGAGCTTGCACAAATTCAGCAGGACACTTCTATTGACGAAGAAGACAAGATTTCCGAAACCGTTTGGGCTACGCAGCCTTACGCGTCGTACTGGAACGACGATTTCGTTATTCCTATCGGTTCTTACCTGTATACGCAGGACCCCGACCCCTCGAATGTGCAGATTTACCCCACGATGGAGCACAACTCGATTTCAAGGTTTAACGAGTACTACAACGAGGAAGGAATAGGCAATTATCTTACGACCTACGAATTCAGATGCGTGTACGCGGGACTTTTGAGAAACGCGCGGCGCGTAAATTACAAGCTTTACGACGAGGTTACGGGTGAACTTGTAAAAGAGGGCAACGTCACCAGAATCAGTAAAGCGTACGCAAACGGCGGATCGGCGCGTCCCGCATATGTTGAACTTAGGCTTTCCGCCGATGAGCTCGGGCTTATCGCAAACGGAAAATACAGGTTCGATTTCGAGTTCTTATTTAACAACGATTCCGAAGTCAAGCCCGAAAATACTTTCTCGTTCGACTTCTACGTGGACTACGAAGCGCCCGTATTGCAGGACGCAAGGCTCAGATATTATAACTATAAAGACGGCAACAAGGAAAAACAGAGAATTTACCTCGACCTTGACGTCTACGATAATCACTACGCGCAGGCGGTGCTTTTGTGCTACCGCGACGACAAGGACGGCGAAGTAAACCTTAATCTTGCTACCGAGTATGTTACGCCTATAAGGAATGCGAACAGAAACGGCGTAACGACGGTTTCTATCGAGGTCACGGACATTTGGGACGAATATAAGAACAATCTCTATGTTCAGATTGACGACTATGCGATGAACCATTCCAGTTATTATCTCGGCGCTGTTAACGGCACGGTAAGCGATGTTACGACCGCTCTTAACAGAAGCGTATTGCCCGATGAATTCACGGTTCCCGACAGTGAAAGACACATTACCATAGATATTAACGAAGCGCATAAATACACCCTGGAATACGAGGGAAGCGCAGACATTTCCAACTTCATTATGACTGTCGGCGGAACGGCTACCCAGAATGAATTTATAGCGGTAAAGAACGGAGAAGTCGTAGGTCTAAAATCAACGAACGGAAGAGAGAGGTACGTGACCATAAGCAACGGCAAAGGCTTCTTCGAAACCGTCTACGTTACCGTTACGGATAACGTAATGCCTTTAAACAACCCTTCGTTCGATTTCGGGGTAATTAAAACCAGCAACGACTCGCTTACAAAATCGGGTTCGGCTACAGTGAATGCAGGCGAAGACATTCAGCTTAATATCGTGCCCGACCCGTGGTATTATCCTATGGACGACGTGCAGATTACCTGGTCGGTGACGGGCTCTGCCGTTACAGTGTCAGACAAGGGCTTGGTTCATACGGTAAACAAGGGTGTTTCGACCGTTTCCGCAACGATACTTGCAGGCGGAATAAGGTATACGAAGAACTTTATCTTTACGGTTGCCGACCCGTTCACAATCAGCAATATGTCGTTGACGCATTATCACGGCGACGGTGAAACTATTGACGGAGAAGAGGGCGTCGTAGTAATTCCCGAGGGCAAAAATATTATGTCAATCGGGGAAGAAGCGTTCAAAAATAACAAGAAGATAACGAAAGTTATAATTCCCAAAACCGTAACTTCAATCGACAAAAGGGCGTTCTACGGCTGTACTAACCTGAAAGGCGTATACTTCGTTGACGACAAAGAGGTTGATTTTACTGCATCCGACTTCGTTCCGACTTCTGAAATGACGCTTATCGATAGGGGTGCGTTTGAGGGCTGTACCTCGCTTGAAATTCTCGACTTAAGCAATATTAAAGTAATTACGGTTGCAAGGGAAGCGTTCAAGGACTGCGAAAGCCTTAAAAATATTGTAAAGTCCACGGCGATAGGCACTATGCACGACAGAGCGTTTATCGGCTGCAAATCGCTGACTTCAATCGACGTCTCGGAGTTGCATTCTGCAGGCTCAAACGTGTTCAGCGGATGCGAACAGCTAAGCAGTATTACAACCGGCAGATATTCGGTAATAGGCGCAGGAATGTTCTCCGACCTTGTATATAATTACGAGGTTTACGATTCTACCACTAATGCGTGGGTTACGCACAAGACGGAATACTCAGCTTGCAACAAACTTACGAGCATTGAAATCAAAACACCGAGTGTCGGCGCAGGCGCGTTTGAAAACTGTACCGGTTTACAAAGTATTAAGTTCATCGACCCGACCACGACGGGCAACCTTGTATTTACAATCGGTGTAAGCGCTTTCGCAGGGTGTTCGAACCTGACTTCGGTTAATTTCGGAACCTGCACGGTAAAAAGTATCGGCGAAAGAGCGTTTGCTAACACGAAGATTTCAAGTTTTACCGTTCCTAAGGGGCTTGAAACGATTGGCGCGGGCGCATTCTCCGGCACGAGCTTGACATTTAGCGGCACTAACGGTTATAATGTATCAAGTAACGCTATTTTGAGCTCGGATAACAAAACGCTGTTGCTGTTTACGGGTACGGGTAGTTATACCGTTCCATCAACGGTAGTAAAAATAGCGCCGTATGCATTTGCGTCAAGCGGAGTTACAAGCGTAACGATTCCCTCGTCCGTCAAGGATATAGGGGAGGGCGCGTTTGCGAACAGCTCGCTCGGCTCGGTAACCATAAGCGCGAATGTAACTTCTATTCCCGCTTACGCATTCTACAATACAAAACTCACTTCGTTGAGCCTGCCTAATTCCGTAACATCCGTGGGCGATTACGCCTTTGCGGGAAATACGGCATTGGAAACGTTCAACTTTAACCCTACAAACAAAGCGGAATTCGGCGACCGCGTATTCAGCGGCTGTACGGCGCTTAACGAAATCGCGCTTGCGGCAAATATCGTAAAGCTCGGCGACAGAACGTTCGAAGGTTGCACCTCGTTGCAGACGGTAACGCTTCCTTCGCTTGTCAATTCGGACGGCTTTACCGCACTCGGCGAATACACGTTCTGGAATACGCCCAAACTTGAAACCGTTACGTTCGGCGCTGATTCCAACACGACGGGTAACTACACGTTCGCGGCCGACAGGGCAGCCGACAGGGCGAACTTAAAGTCTGTTTCGATAGGTGACGCGGTTGAAAAAATCGGAGATTACGCGTTCTATAACTGCGCGGCGTTGACTTCGTTCGACCTTAAGAACGCAACCGAAACGGGCAATGCTTCATTCGCAGGTTGCGGTGCGCTTGCAATCGTTACCGGACTTAACAAGCTTGTCGTTATCGGCGATTATTCGTTTGCGGACTGCGTATCGCTTGCCGCACTCGAACTTACGGCGGCAAAGAATATCGGCGAGGGCGCGTTCATTATCAACAGCGGCAAGAAGGCTTATTCTTCCATAAATATGCCCGTTGCGGAAACCGTAGGCGCGTTTGCGTTTGCGGGCGGCAGGGAAACTTCCGTTGAAATTCCCGCAACGCTTATATCGATTGGCGAGGGCGCGTTTGCTTCTTCGTCAAGGCTTACGGGCTTTACCGTAGCAAGCGGTAACAAGGTCTTTTTCGTAGACGACGGCGTTCTTTATAAAAATGTCAGCGACGTTATAAACGGCACTGATAACAAAGTCGTTCTCGTTGCGTTCCCCTCGGCTAAGTCGGTTGTTGCAACTGACGGAGAAAGGGTATATAATGTCCTCGAAGATACCGTCAAAATCGGCGGTGCTGCGTTCCAAGGACTAACGGGCAGGGTTGATAAAGTAGTTCTTCCCTACGGATTAAAGACTATCGGCGCAGCGGCTTTCTATCAGAGCGGCATTACCGTGTATGAGTTCAAGGGCGTAACGGCGCCCGCACTCGAAACCGAGCATTCCGAACTGATTGACGAAATTATGGACGGCGACACATCGTACAGAGGTTATTACTACTCGAACTTCGAAGGCGATTTCATTTTCTACGCGGGGCATTCAACAGCGTTGACTCCTACGACACTGACGATTTACCGCCCCGAAAACGGCACGGGTTACGACAATTATGTTTTCTCGAATTTCTTCGGCAACTGCGTAACGACTGGTATTGCTAAGAGCGAAGCGACAAATTCGTTTATATCGCTTGTAACAGAGTTCAGCACCGCTCAGGAAATTTCGGGCTGGAAATTGCCCGAGGTGAGCAAAGAGCACGTCGAAGCGTTCTCGGAAAGCGTGAAGAGGGCTCACGAATATTACAATGTATTCGCTTCCGATTCTACCCAGCTTGCTTTCGTAGATAACTCGCTTATCGAAAAGTTCAACGCTATAGAGACGGCGCTTCGCCCCATTAAAGAGGCTTACGGAATTTCGGTTTCCGTTTCCAGACTTTCCTATACAGGGGACTTTAAGTCGGTTTACAGGGTCGGTGAATATTTCGATATTACGGGCTTGCAGGTCATAGTGATTTACGACGATTATTCGACCGAATACGCCGATATGAGTAAAGTTACCTATGATTTGCACGAACCTTTAACAAGACTTGACAACGTTATAACCCTCACTTACGAGGGCAGAACCGTGCGCGTCGGCATTACCGTGTCCGAAGAGGGCGAGAACCCCGGCGAACAGGGCGGCTGCGGCGGCGGTTGCGGAAGTACTACCTCGATAACGGGTACCGTATTGCTCACATTTACGGCGCTTGGCGCAATGTTTGCGTTGTCTACCGTAATTCGTAGGAAAAACAGAGGCATCAGATGACAAAAAAGCTAAAAATACTGCTAATAACCGTTCTCGGACTGATAGCCGCAATTTGCGCTTCGCTTGCGGCGGGTTGCAATTTCGGTATGACGGTCGACCAAATCAAAGATAAATATAATCTTACGGCGCGGGTGACTTACTTTCTGAACCTTGACGGCGGCGACGGCGGAGCTTTTAACGACGGTCTTTACGTTAAGAATATTTATTATCAGGAGGGGGAAATTCCCCTTAACCTTGACGGAGAGACACCGACGACAAGCGGAAGTTCGGCGCTGAATTTGAACGCGGGATACAACTTCTCGGGTTGGCATCTCGTCGAGCTTCAGGACGGAAAGCCTATCTATGCGGACGGGACGGTTTATTCCGAGGCGGACGGCTACGACGCCGCCAAAGGAATGAAGCAGAGCGATACCTTATTCGACTTTTCCAAACCACTCGAAAAGGACGAGCACGTTTATATCTGCGGCGGGTTCTACGAGGACGTAAAATTAAAGTTAAAGCTTTTGTACGAGGACGAACCTTTCGACCTCGTAGTTAAAGTCAAAGACGACGGCGGCAACGAAGTCGAGAAAACTATCGAAGAGGGCGAATTTATCGACGGGCTAAGTTACAATATCCCCAAAAGGGATACGGGGCTCAGCGATATTACGAACATTATTTCGATTGAAAACTGCACCGTCACCGGACTGTTTGCAAGCGACGACGAGGAAAAAGATTTCAATGATATGGCGTTTACGCCTTTCACGGGTTGGCCTATCCGCTATCCCGAACCTGACGAAGACGGCAAATATCATGACATAATTTTATACGTTAAGGTGCTTAAAGGTAACTATACGTTGCTTCGCTCGCCCCAAGACGTGCGTATGTTGTTCACGAGAAACACCGGTAACAGTTATTATCTTATGAACGACATTGACGGCGACGGCTTGCAGATAAGTAATCTTGCGGCGTTCTCGGGCGAGATTTACGGCGGAAAAGACGGGCGCACGATTAGTAACTTCGTCGTTACCAATTCAAGTTCACTCGGCAACGGCGGCAGGGTTGCAATGTTCGGTGAAATAAGAAGCGGCGCAAAATTCAAAAACGTTTCTTTTGAAGATATGGTTGTGAGATTTACCGTCGGCGGCGGTGGCGTTACCACGGTTGACGCGTCAGTAAATTTCATTGCCTATTCAATACGGGACGGAGCAACTTTCGAAAACGTAAGCATAAGTGGCAGTCTTGAAATTACGTTATCGCACGAAACAAACAGCCTTGTAACCAATACTACGGAAAACAGCTGGTTATTCGGCGATAAGGACGACGCAACGTATAAAGAAATAAACGTTCCGCACGCGACTTGCACGATTAAAAAGCCTAGCGGAGCAACGGAAACATTTACGGTAAATAACAATTTAACGGAGGAATTATAATGAAAAAAGCCATAAGGAATTTAGTGATTGGCGCAACCTGTGCAACTATGCTTTTAGCGGTTACGGGTTGTCAGAATACAAGCGTTTATGATACGGAAACCCGTCCCGTTGCACTTGCAATCGGCGCTTTGGATAAGAACTTTAACCCGTTCTTCTATACCTCTAGCAACGACGGCGAAGTAATAGGAAAGACTCAGATTTCTATGCTTACCGCCGACGCTAACGGCAACATCGTGTGCGGCAACGACCAGGAAACTATGGCTCTCGATTACTCGATAACGCAGTACGCCAGCCAGGATGACAGCCAGGAATGGACGTCGGGCACGGTCAACCATACTACTTACAAATTTGTCATAAAGAAAGGCGTTAAGGACAGTATGGGTTACGATATGGACATTAGGGACGTGCTTTTCAACCTTTACGTCTATCTTGACCCCGTATATACCGGTTCCACTACGATTTACTCGACGGATATAAGAGGGCTTAAAAGTTACAGGGCTCAGCAAAATTTACCTGACGATTCCGACCTTGATATAGAAGAAGAGTACAGGGGCGAAGCGCTTGATAGGATAGAAGCTATCCGCGACTACGACAAAGGTTCGCAGGGCAACGGTACGAGCTTTGACACTGTCAAAAACGATATTCAAGCCCTTGCAAAGATTTTTAAGGAAGGACTTGAATCCGACTGGAACAGCGTTGTCGGTACCATTAATTCTTACGAAGAGTACAACTTCACGAAAGACTGGGAAGTTTTCCTTTTCAATGAGGGGCTTGTCGGATATCAGTACAAATACAATGCAAACAACAACCTTGAAAGAATAAAGGTTGACGGTAAGTATTTAACCGTGCTTGACCCCGCGCACCCTGACGCCCGCCCGTTTGACGCAGATATCGTTAATGCTATGAACGACGCGACGTCAAACGGTACTTCGGAAAAGGACGCCGCTATGGATATTGTCTTTTCCAAGTATTTATATGAAATAACAAGCGGGGAAAATAAAGGGCTATACGACGGCAACGTTACAGGGGCCCTTAGTGAACTTTTAGCAAGCTCCTACGGCAACGAACTTATGCAGCAGTTCATAAGGGAAGCTATGTCAAACGAAAACGGCGGCTCCTCGTCGCTTGTAGTAAACTCCGTCTCCGGCATCAAGACCGAAAAGGCTACGACCTTCAACGGTAAAAACCTTGGTTCCGAACACGACGTTCTTTCTATTACGATTAACGGCGTAGACCCTGCGGCTATTTATAACTTTGCGTTTACCGTAGCGCCTATGCACTATTATTCGGGCGTCGGCGACGACGGTATCGACTACGTTGCACGCTGCAACGAGCATTGGAACGATTCTACCTATGACAACAGGTTCGGCGTCCGTTTCAGTAACGACGCGTTTATGCAGAACGTTATAGGCGCGGCGTCAAAGACCGAAGCGCCCGTCGGAGCAGGCGCGTACAAGATGAGGGAGGGTGCGGTATTCTTCAATAACAGTATAGTTGAGTATGAGCGCAATACTAATTTCACTACGCTCGGCGACGGTATCGATAACGCTAAGATAAAGTATTTAAGATACGTTTACACGACGGACGACCAGATTATCAACTCTCTTATAAATGAAGTCGTCGACTATGGTACCCCCAACTGTACGCCCAAGAATATCGAAGCAATTACTGATATTTCACACCTCAACAATAAAAACTACGACGCAAACGGCTTCGGTTACGTCGGTATCAACCCCACGTTCGTTCCTGACAGGGAAGTAAGACTTGCGATTATGCTTGCAATGAACCCCAGCGTCGCAATAATCAAAAACTATTATACCGAACAGTATTCTTCAGAGATTTACAGGCCTACTTCCAAGACCAACTTCCTTAATACTAACGACAAAACCGGTGCTTTGAGAACCCCTTACGTTTCCGGATTTGAGGAACTTATGCCGAACAGTAAGACGTCGGGAATTAGGTATGGATACCAAACCGATACCAGCGTGATAGAAAGCCTTGTTGAGAGTGCAGGCTATACCAAGACCGACGGCAAGTATTACAAGAACGGCAAAATGCTTACACTGACGTTTACCATTGCGGGCGAAACGGCTGACCACCCCGCTTACGGTATGTTTGTCGACGCTGCGGACGACCTCAATAAGATAGGTTTTGATATAACCGTTAAGAACGACAGAAACGCATTAATCAAGCTTGCTACAGGCAAACTCGAAGTTTGGGCGGCAGCTTGGACAACGGGTATCGACCCCGACTTGTATCAGATATATCATAAAGACAGTAAGGCGACCAGCACAAAGAACTGGGGCTATGAAACTATTATGAACAACCAGTCGGAGTATGCGGAAGAGAATGCGCTTTTGACCTACCTCAGCGCCGAGATTGACCTTGCAAGGTCGAACGTGAACGAAGAGTACAGAACCGTACACTACGTCAACGCGCTAAATGCGATAATGGAGCTTGCAGTTGAACTTCCTACCTATCAAAGACACGATTTGGCTGTTTACAACAACAAAGTAATCAAAATTGACTCAATCAATCAAAATCCCAGCGCTAACGCAGGACTTCTCTTCAAAATTTGGGAACTTGATTATAATTAATCGAACATTCGGAGCAGTTTATACAAAATGGTTAAATACGTAATAAAAAGGCTGCTGATGGCGGTTTTCATACTTTTGGGCGTATCGATAATTCTTTACGCGCTCGTCAGGGTTATGCCCCCCGATTATATCAACAGAAAGTTTGAGTCTTTGGTGAACAGCGGTGTTACTGAAGAACAGGCGCAGGCTACGATCGATATGATTCTTGCAAGGTATAATCTTCTCGACAATTCGTTCGGCGGTATCGTCGGCGGATGGTGGAAGTGGATAACCGCATTCTTTTCCGGAGATTTAGGCACCAGCTTTGACGGTAAGCCGGTCGGGGAAGAAATCTTCAACAATATGGGCGTATCGTTCGCGATTTCTTTGATTGCGCTTGTTTTAGAGCTAGTAATTGCAATTCCCCTCGGCATCAAGTGCGCCTGCAACCAATACGGAAAGCTGGACTATACGGTAACAGTCCTTACAATGATAGGCATATCGTTTCCGTCGTTCTTCTTTGCAAGTATAGTTATAAAGATATTCTCGGTAGATTTAGGCTGGTTCCCTAACGGCGGTTTGAATACGCCTACCGCAAACTATACGGGCTTTATGGCGTTTATGGATAACGTCTGGCACCTTATTCTTCCGATTTTCGTTCTGACTATACTTTCAATCGGCTCTATGATGAGGTATACGCGAACGAACACTTTGGAAGTTCTGAACGCCGACTATATCCGCACGGCAAGGGCAAAGGGGCTTTCGGAAGGCAAAGTCGTTTATAAGCACGTTTTCAGAAACACGCTTATTCCGCTTGTAACTACGCTTTCGGGAATATTACCGACTCTTTTCGGCGGTTCGATGATTATCGAACAGGTGTTTGCAATCGACGGTATAGGTAACCTTGCCTATAAGATGACGAAAGACGGCGATATATTCTTTATTATGGGATACGATATGTTCATTGCGGTATTGACCGTAATCGGTATATTGCTGACCGATATCATGTACGCAGTTGTAGACCCTCGCGTAAAACTAGGAAAGTAAGGAGGGAGAGAATGGAAGAAGAAAAAATGCCCGAAACCGAAAAAACAGACGCGGGCACGGACCAAAAATTCAACGACCTCCACGGTGAAGTGCTTGGCGACAGGGTAAAAGTCCTTTCGCCGGGCAGAACCGTTGCAAAACGGTTTTTCCGCTCTAAACTTTCGATAGTCGGTCTTGTCATACTGGTTGCGCTGTTCGTTATCTCTTTCTTCGGTCCTCTTATATCGCCTTGGGGCGAAACGCAGAGGGATACTTCGGGTAAGACGATTGTAAATTACAGCGAAGTAAGATACACCGACGCTGACGGAAACGTGCATATCGGCTACGACATTTCGATTTCTACCAGCGAGTGGAACAGTGAAGCCGCGCCGTCGGCGGAGCACTGGCTCGGCACGGACGAAAACGGTTACGATTTATTTACGCGCCTTATGTACGGCGGAAGGGTTTCCTTGACGATAGGCTTTGTCGTCGTGCTGTTGGAAACGCTGATCGGCGTAATTTTAGGCGGGCTTGCCGGTTATTTCGGCGGGCGGGTGGATAACTTTATTATGCGTCTTACAGATATACTGTACTGTATACCGACGTTGCCGATTATGCTTATCTTTTCCACGGTGTTCGACGCTGCGGGAATTAATTCGATTATCCGACTATATTATATGATGGGTATTCTGACCCTGATAGGCTGGGCGGGAATCGCGCGGCTTGTGCGCGGGCAGATACTGTCGTTGAGAGAGCAGGACTTTATGCTTGCCGCGAAGTGTTCGGGACTTTCGGTCAAGAGGAAAATTTTCAAGCACCTTCTGCCGAATGTATTGCCGCAACTTATCGTTTCGATGACGCTCGGGCTCGGCAGTATAATTCTGACCGAAGCAACGCTGGGCTTCCTCGGTATCGGTGCGCCGCCTTTGACTGCAACCTGGGGCACAATGATAAACTCGGCTTCAAACAGTATCAGGCTTAGTAACTTCCCGAACTTCTGGGTTCCGCCCGGCATATGTATTACGCTTGCAATTCTCGCTTTCAACTTCGTCGGCGACGGTTTGAGGGACGCATTTGACCCGAAAATGAAGAGGTAAATAAATGTCCGAAGAAAATAATTCAAAAAAATCGCATTATATCTCGGGCGCGGAGTCCCGCCGCATAGCTAAGGAAAACGCTAAGCAGACGAAATACTTCGAAAAACGCAAGAAGAGAAAGATAAAGGAAGAAGAGTTCGTAACGGAAATGAAGGACCCGACCAACATTCTCGAACTCGACGATTTGCACACCTTTTTTTTCACCGACGCGGGCGTCGTTAAGGCGGTAAACGGAGTGTCGTTCTCCATTCCCGAAGGCTCGACGGTCGGCGTCGTGGGCGAGAGCGGTTGCGGTAAGTCCGTAACTTCGCTTTCGACTATGCAACTTGTTCAAGGACCCGCGGGGCAGATTGTAAGCGGCTCTATAAGGTTCAAAAGCCATAGCTTTAAGCGTGACGACAAGGGGAGGAAAATTCCCGTTTACGAAACCCGCACGGGTGTGAACGGCGAAGAGCCCGTTCTCGACAAAAAAGGCAAGCCCGTTATAAAGAAAAACGAGCTCGGCGGAAATATGTACGAGAGGGAAGAGCTCGTTGTTGACATTGCAAAGATGCCAGTCGATGCTATGCGTACAATCCGCGGTAGTGAAATCGCAATGATTTTTCAGGAGCCTATGACTTCCCTTAACCCCGTGTTCACGGTCGGAAACCAGCTTGACGAGGTTGCGCTTTTGCATCTTGAGGGTATATCTAAGGAAAACGCTAAAGCCAGAAGTCTTGAAATGCTTAATCTTGTCGGTATGGCCGACCCCGAGGGAGTTTATAAGAAATACCCGCACGAGCTATCGGGCGGTATGCGCCAAAGGGTTATGATTGCAATGGCGCTTCTTTGCAACCCGCGCCTTATTATTGCTGACGAGCCGACTACAGCGCTCGACGTTACCATTCAGGCGCAGATTCTCGATTTATTAAAGGAAATCAAACAGAAGATTAACGGCAGTATTATGCTTATCACGCACGACTTGGGCGTGGTTGCGGAAATGGCGGACTTCGTTGTCGTTATGTATGCTGGCAAAGTAATAGAAATGGGCACGGCGGAGGATATTTTCGACCATCCTATGCACCCGTACACGATTGGCTTACAGAAGAGTAAACCGACCGTTGACGGTGAAGTCGAATCGCTTTACTGTATTCCCGGTTTTGTGCCCAACCCTGTTGATATGCCCGACTATTGCTACTTCCGCGACAGGTGCGAGTCCTGCCGTTCGGAGTGCGCGGGGGAATACCCCGAGCTTATAAAGGTATCGCCTACACACAGCGTTTCGTGCTATCTTTATAAATCAAAAGAAAACGGAAAGGAGGTTTAATATGGCTGAAAACGAAGTAAGCGAAGCACCTCTTTTAGAAGTTAAAGATTTAAAACAGTATTTCGTGGTGGACTCTACGCTTTTCGGTAGACCCACTAAGTACCTGAAAGCCGTTGACGGCGTTACGTTCTCTATCGAAAAGGGCAAGACCCTCGGCATAGTCGGTGAAAGCGGTTGCGGTAAGACGACTATGGGAAGAACCGTTCTGCGCCTTTACGACGTTACGGGCGGGGAAATCTGGTTCAAGGGGCAGGAAGTTTCAAAGATAAAGAACCGCGAGTTCAACAAACTCCGCCCGAATATGCAAATGATTTTCCAGGACCCTTACGCGAGCCTTTCGCCAAGACTTACCGTCGGCGAGATTATCGGCGAGGCTGTGCGCGAGCACAAAATCGTGCCCAAGGAAGAGTATCACGATTACATTTTAAGCGTTATGAAGATGTGCGGACTTCAGCCGCACTATTACGAGCGTTACCCGCATGAGTTTTCGGGCGGTCAGAGGCAAAGAATTTGTATTGCCCGCGCGCTTGCGTTAAAGCCCGACCTCGTTATATGCGACGAGCCTGTTTCCGCGCTTGACGTTTCCATTCAGGCGCAGATAATTAATATGCTTAAAGAATTGCAGAAAGAGTTGGGCCTGACGTACGTGTTCATTTCGCACGATTTGTCCGTCGTTAAGCACATTTCGGACGAAGTCGGCGTAATGTACCTCGGCAGTATGGTTGAGTACGGCACTAAGGAGTCGATTTTCTCAAACACTCTGCACCCGTACACAAAGGCGCTTTTCTCGGCGGTGCCCGTGCCTAACCCGCACGTCAAGATGAACAGAATTCTGTTGAAAGGCGACTTGCCGTCGCCCGTTAACCCGCCCAAGGGCTGCAAGTTCCACACTCGGTGCGAGCACTGCATGGATATTTGCGAAAAGGTAAAACCTATTTATAAAGAGGTAGAAAAAGGGCATTTCTGTGCCTGTCACCTTTACAACACGCCCGAGGAGAATATTGCTTGCAAAGAAGAGTTGAAGAAAGCCGAAGAACTTGAAAGAATTACAGCGCTTGCAAAGGAAGATATGAGGGTGCTCAAAAAGAAGAACAAAGAGGAGAGCGATGGCAAAGAAAAAGCCTGACGACGACCTTGATACGACGACAAGTTTCGCCGATATGAACGTTGACGGTTTTAAATGGTATAACCCCAACGCAAAAAAGCAGGACGAGTCGCGTAAAAACAGGCAAAAAGTTTCAAGAAAAGAGTATTGGGCTATGGTAAGGGGCGCGTTTGCGGCGATTGCTCCGTTTATCATCATTTCCGTGCTTATGTTTTCGTTTGTCTTTTTGCTTGCATATTTCTGGCTGAAATAAAAAGGTGCGATAAAATATCGCACCTTTTCAATTTTTTGAATTTACAGATGTTTCAGATTTTTTCTGTACTGTCTTAACCGGTTTTCTCCGAAGCGGGCTACGGTTTCGTCAATCGCGGAGATTAACTCCGCTTTATCCGACGGTAAATCTCCGTGTAGCTGCAAAGCGTTCGACGCGCCTAAAGCGGCAAAATGTGTTCTTATCAATAAACCATTTATAAGCTTTTTCAGCTCGTTGTATTTTTCCGTTTCGCTTTCTTCAACCCAATTTCCTTTTTGTATTTCGCTATATAACTCTGAATTAGTATAGATGGTAAGCATAGATGCGCCGACGATTTTAGGGTTGAGTTGGTTAAATACTTTTAAAGTGTTTTCAACTCCGTCTGCACTTTTACCTTTTCCGTAAATTCCTGTAAGATAGAAGAAATTATATTCGATTCCTGCTTCGTCGAGCTTACGGCATTGTTCTAATATGTCGGTAGAAGTATAGCCTTTGTGCATAAATGCAAGCGCTTCGTCGTCGCCTGTTTCCACGCCGATAGTTACGCCGTTAAAGCCGCAGCTGCGTAATTGCTTTAATTCTTCTATACTTTTGGGGGAGATGTCTGTTATTCTCGCAAAACAGCCGATAGTCGTTAATCGGTGAAGATACTGTTTTGCCAAATACGCTATATTTCTGAGTTTTGCTGTGGAAAGAACGAATGGGTTAGCCCCGACTAAAAATAATCTTGTCACGTCGGGTGAATGGAAGTATAATTCTTTCAGGTCCGCTTCGATTTCCTGCATAGCGGAAATACGGAATTTGAACGGAACGTCTTCGTATAGTGTGCAGAATTTGCATTTATGGTGTGTGCAACCTGCCGTTACTTGCAACAAAGCCGACCAAGCTTCGTAAGGCGGGCGCCATACCGTTCCCGTGTAGTGCATAAAAAATACCGTCCTTTTTTTCTTAATTGTAATTTAGAACGGTATTGCGTTTCAAGTACTGTCTTTATTTAGTAGTAGTATCAAAAAAGATATCATTGGGTTTGAGCGGTTTTTGTAAACCGCTATTTAGAAGCAAGGAGTTATTATGACTGATAACAAATTCCGAAAAAGGGAAGTTATGGCGCGGTGTGTGCCTATTAGTACGTTACAAGCCGTGTTAAGCGGTAAATGGAAAATTCTTATACTTTGGTATATTGCCATAAGTAAAGTGCAACGGTTTGGTGAACTGTTGAGGAGAATGGACGGGATAACGCAGTCAACGCTTACAAAACAGTTGCGCGAATTAGAGGACGACGGCTTTATTCACCGCGAAATTTACAAAGAAATTCCGCCAAGGGTAGAATATACTTTGACAAAGCTCGGGAAAAGTTTCGTCCCCGTATTGACGCAAATGATGATGTGGAGTCAAACGCACTTATGCGCGCCTGATTACGTAAGCCCGTATACGGACGGGCAGATACGGGAATTATTAGGACTCGAATAAAAAACAGCTCACGGGAATAGCCCGTGAGCTGTTTGCTTATATATACGGTTTTTAAACCGTTTCTACGTTTATAAGGTTAGAGTTGCCGCTTTTGCCGTTTGGCGTGCCGCCTGTTAGGACGATTTTGTCGCCTTTTTCGACTATGCCCGAATCAAGCGCGGCGCGCTTAGCGTAGTGGAAGAGGACGTCTACCGAATAAAATTCTTCGCTCATTACGGGAATGACGCCCCAGCTTAACGCAAGCTTTCTGTAAGCGATTTCGTCGGTAGTCATACCGATAATGTCAATCATAGGGCGGAATCTTGAAACCGTTCTCGCCGTGCCGCCGGTGCGGGTGCATACGACGATAACTTTTGCGCCGATATCGTGCGCGAGAGTACACGCGGAGTGTGCAAGCGCCTCCGAAAGTTTGGTAATGTTATAGTCTTTTTCGTTAATGTGTGCGATGTAAGAGGTGTTTGCTTCTGCCTGCGCCGCAATCTTTGACATTGCTTTAACAGCTTCTACGGGGTATGCGCCCGCGGCAGTTTCACCCGAAAGCATAATCGCGGAAGAACCGTCGTAAACAGCATTGGCGACGTCCGAAATTTCCGCACGGGTGGGGCGGGGCTGTTTAATCATTGACTCTAACATTTCGGTTGCGGTGATTGAACGCTTGCCGCAGATACGGCATTTCTTTATGATAGTTTTCTGAATGCTGGGCAGTTCCTCGAACGGTACTTCTACGCCGAGGTCGCCGCGCGCAACCATTATTCCGTCGCAGACTTTCAATATTCCGTCAAGGTTGTTTACGCCGGCGCGGCTTTCGATTTTAGCGATAATTTCTATCTGTCCGTCGGGTGAGCCGCACTCTCTGAGCCAGTCTCTTATATCAACGACGTCCTGCGCTTTGGAAACGAACGAAGCCGCGACGAAGTCGACGCCCTGTTCGACGCCGAATTTAAGGTCGGCTTTGTCCTGTTCGGAAAGGTAGGTCATTTCAAGCTCTTTGTCAGGAAAGAACATTGACTTTCTGTCCGAAAGTATTCCGCCGACGATAGTTTTGCAGATAACGTTGGGTTTTTCGACTTTAACGACCTCGAAAATCATAAGTCCGTTATTCAAAAGAATTTTGTCGCCGGGGAACATCTGCTCGCAAATGCCCTTGAACGAAACTGAAACCCTCGATTTGTCGCCGACGATTTCGTCCGTGGTGAAAGTGAAAGTATCACCGTCTTTTAAAGTGATTTTACCCTTTTCAAAGGTTTTAATTCTGAATTCGGGACCTTTCGTATCCAGAAGAATAGCGATAGGTGCTTTCTTTTCTTCCCGAAGCTTTTTAATCATTGCAATCTTTTTTGCGTGGTCCTCGTGTGTGCCGTGTGAAAAGTTAAGGCGCGCTACGTTCATTCCCGCGTCAATCAAATCGGACAGGACTACTTCCGTGTCGCTTGCGGGACCCAATGTACAGATAATCTTGGTTTTCTTCATATAAAAATACCTCACTGATTATTGTAAAATAAATCGGGTTAAAAAGCAACTTAAACGGTAAAATACTTGCCCCTATTTTAAAAAAAGTGTTATAATATTTAAGGTTTGAGTTAATTATACGGTCGCGGGCCACGTGAGTGGCGTGAGGAAAGTCCGAGCATCGCAGGGCAAGGGTGCCTGTTAACGGCAGGAGGAGGCGACTTCAAGGAAAGTGAACAGAAATATACCGCAGACTTTGTCTGTAAGGTTGGAATGGCGAGGTAAGAGCTCACCGTCCCCTTGGTAACAGGGGGAGCCAATTAAACCCCACCCGATGCAAGATTGGGTTGTAAGCTGGCTTAAATGCCAAGGCTGCCCGTCTGCTTACAGCCGTGAATATCGCTTGAGCTTGCAGGCGACTGCAAGATTAGATAGATGACCGTACACGACAGAACTCGGCTTACAGATTAATCTCAAACTGAAATATAGCCCCCTTGGCGTAAATTCGCCAAGGGGGCTTCACGTTATAAATTAAAAATTACTTCTTCCGATAAGTTCATCGACCGTACAATTAAAAAAATCCGCCAATAGCCAAAGGCTGGTAATACTCGGTTCTTTTTTGTTTAAAAGCCACGCGCTTATCGCGCTTTGCGAAATTTTAATTTCATTTGCAAGCATTACTTGATTGACGTTCGTTTCTTGCATTAAAAGTTTTAAATTTTCCGCAAATTTTAAGTTAATCATATTGACAGTATATCTCCATGGAGTTATAATTATAAAAAATAGCTCCTTGGAGATATTTTTGCGGCATTTTGTAGAAAATGCTTGACAGCATAATTCACCCATGATAAAATAACAATTGTTATTAATAACTTGTGTTATTTTTGAGGTGGTACATGCCTGCGAAAAAAATCGTTACGAAAGAGGAAATTTTAAATACCGCGCTTCAAATTGTTCGGGAGGGTGGAATAGCGGCGCTAAATATGCGTTCGCTTGCAAAACGGTGCAACTGTTCAACCCAGCCCATATATCTGTCGTTTAACGGAATCGATGATTTAAAGAAACAAGTGGATAAAAAGGTCATTGAAGTTTTTCAGAAGTATATGGACGACGAGGTGGCAAGCGGAAAGTACGAAAAATATAAAGCCGTGGGTATGGGGTATATCCGTTTTGCCAAACAGGACAAAGAGCTGTTTAAATACGCTATGATGCACCGCGATATGATCGCCGACGGTACGCAGCAGATTTTCGATAATACGGTTTTAATGATTATGAAAAACTACGGACTGTATCAGGACGAGGCGAACAGGCTTCATATGCATATGTGGATATTCGTTCACGGCGTAGCGACGATATTCGCTACTGAATATATCGACATCGACTGGGAAACCGTCAGTCAAATGTTAACGGATGCGTATTTCGGAGCTATTAAGCAATTGAAAGGAGAGAATAGATGATAATCGAAATCGATAATCTTGAAAAATCGTTTAAAGACGTAAAAGCTGTGGACGGGGTTTCGTTCAAGGTGAAAGAGGGGGAGCTTTTTGCTTTTCTCGGGATAAACGGCGCGGGCAAGTCCACGACGATAAATATTATCAGCGGAACGCTTAAAAAAGACGGCGGCAAGGTGCGCGTTTGCGGCTACGATATAGACGAAACTGCCGACAAAATAAAGGGCAGTATAGGTATTGTGTTCCAAAATTCGGTCTTAGATAAAAAGCTGTCCGTTTACGACAATCTGAAATCGCGCGCGGCGCTGTACGGAATTTTCGGGAAAGAATTTAGAACCCGACTTGAAGAAATGTGCGAACTTCTCGATTTGAAAGAAATTTTAAAGCGCCCTATCGGTAAACTTTCGGGCGGGCAGAAGAGAAGAATCGATATTGCGCGCGGGCTGTTTCATAACCCCAAGCTTTTAATTTTGGACGAACCTACGACGGGGCTTGACCCCAAAACGCGCAAAACGGTGTGGAGCGTTATCGATAAACTGCGCAAAGAGAGCGGACTGACGGTATTTTTAACTACGCATTATATGGAAGAAGCGGCGGAAGCCGACTATGTGGTTATTCTCGACAGCGGCAAAAAAGTTGCCGAGGGTACACCGCACGAGCTGAAAAACAGCTATGCAAACGACTACATAAGAATTTATTCGGATATAGACGAGGCGGAAAAGTTGCTTGCGCCTTTGGGCTACGGGCTTAAAAGGGAACGCGGCTTTCTGGAAGTTGAACTAAAAAAGACGAACGAAGCGACTGAGATAATTAAAAAATACCCTGCGTTATTTACGGACTTCGAGGTTTTAAAGGGCGATATGGACAACGTGTTTTTGAAAGTTACGGGTAAAGATTTGGAGGGTGCTTAAGATGTCTGCTACGGTTGAATATAAAAAGCTTATTTCGTTGGTTTCGCGCAATACTAAGTGCTATTTTAAAGATAAGTTTACTTTCTTTATTTCGCTTATAACGCCGCTTATTCTTTTAGTACTGTTTGTAACATTCTTGCGGAACGTGTATCTGGACAGCTTCAACTCAGCTATACCCGAGGGGTTCGAAGTCGACGAAAGAATAATTAACGGCGTTGTCGGAGCGTGGCTTATGTCATCCGTCTTAAGCGTAAGTGCGGTTACGGTCGGGTTCTGCTCGAATACCATTATGGTTATGGACAAAATGGAAGGGAGCCTGAACGATTTCAAAGTTTCCTCTGTAAAGGGCACGACGGTTTCTATCTCTTATTTTATTTCCAACTTTTTTGTAACGTTTATCGTTCTTACCGTAATTATGTTGCTTGGGCATATCTATCTCGCGTGCGTGGGTTGGTATATTTCGGTAGGCGACGCATTTATGATAATCGTCGATATTTTCTGTTGCACGCTTTTCGGAACGTTGCTTGCCGGCGTTGTTGAAAGTTTTATTAAAAATCAAGGCGGGCTGTCGGCTGTTTCGACCCTTGTTTCATCGATGTACGGGTTTATTTGCGGCGCGTATATGCCGTTTTCGCAGTTTTCCGAAGGCTTACGAAATGTGCTTTGCTGTCTGCCCGGGACTTACGGCGTGGGAATTATGCGCAACCATTATATGAACGGCTATCTTGAAGCGTTTGCCGACGAGGGCATTCCCGCCGAAGTTATTGAGGGTATTAAGTCGGGTTTTGACGCTAACATAACGGTTTTCGGCACGGAAATTCCCCTTGGCGCAATGTACGGTATACTTTTGGGAACTTGTGCGGTATTGCTTGCGGCTTACGTTGCAATAGTTATAATCAAAAATAAAAAGAAGTAAGGTGATTAAATAATGAAAAAATACGAATTTGTAACTGTTAAAGTCAAAAATAATCCCGTAATGAACGCAATCTTTTCGGAGCACAGAAGGGTTATAGAAGAGTACACCGCAAGGGGATACGAATATAAAGGGAGTATTCCAACGGTACAAGGACCCAGCGGAAAAATAATAGAAATGGATCTGATTTTTGAAACGGAAGTTCTTGCATAATTAAATTCAAATGTGCTATAATTAACCTAAATTAATTTTAAGGTGGAATTATGCAGAAATCGAGATTGAAAAAATACGCAAAACTTATAGTTAAGTGCGGCTTGAACGTTAAAAAGGGTCAGCATGTATTCATCGACTGCGGACTCGACCAGCCCGATTTTGTGGCTATGGTAGTTGAAGAGTGCTATAAAGCGGGAGCTAAGCGCGTCAAAGTCAATTGGTCGTATATGCCCGTGACAAAGCTCAACTACAATTACAGAAGCCTTGCGACACTTTCGGAAGTAACTGACGTGGAAAAGGCGGAGTTACAGGAAAAGGTGGATACGCTTGCGTGCAAGCTTTGGCTCGAATCTGACGACCCCGACGGCTTGAACGGCACCGACAGCGAAAAGATAGCAAAGGCGGGTATGGCGCGTTACCCGATTATTAAGCCTTATCGCGACGCGATGGAGAACAAATATCAGTGGTGTATTGCCGCAGTGCCCGGTAAAGAGTGGGCTAAGAAAGTCTTCCCCGAGCTTTCTGACAAGAAGGCAATAGAAAAGCTTTGGGAAGCCATTTTATACACTTCTCGCGTGGACGACAACCCCATAAAGGCTTGGAAAGAGCATAACGAAAACCTTGCGAAGCGTTGCAAATTCTTGAACGATTACAAGTTTGCAAGCCTCGAATACAAGAGCGCGAACGGTACCGATTTTAAAGTCGGTTTAAACGAAAAGGGAATTTTCCTCGGCGGTGGCGAGTACACGCTTGACAGCAATATCTACTATAACCCCAATATTCCGAGCGAAGAAGTTTTTACGACACCTTTGCGCGGCAAGGCGGAAGGGAAAGTCGTTGCTACGAAGCCCTTGTCTTATCAGGGCAAGCTGATCGAAAATTTCTGGGTACGCTTTGAAAACGGCAAAGCGATTGAAGTTTACGCCGAGAAAAATCAGGACCTTCTGGAAAAAATGATTTCTATGGACGAGGGCGCGGCTTACCTTGGTGAGGTGGCGCTTATTGCACACGATTCACCCATCAACAATACGGGCGTACTTTTTTACAATACGCTTTTCGACGAGAACGCGAGCTGTCATTTGGCACTCGGCAGGGGCTTCAACAACTGCCTTGAAAACTACGAAAAGTATACCGTCGAAGAATGTGAAAGATTGGGCGTCAACAGCTCGATGATACACGTTGACTTTATGATTGGCAACGCGGATATGTCGATTGTCGGCGTGACCAAGGACGGTAAGCGGGTGCAGGTCTTTAAAGACGGCAACTGGGCAATTTAATCGGATAAATTTATTAAAGGCGCGCCGTATGGCGCGCCTTTTTTATACGACTTGTAATACTATAAATTTCAGATAATGCGTTTCTTCCGCGGACAGTAGCGCGGGGTGGTCGGGTGCTTGCGTTTTTATTTCAACATAGCGCAACGTTCTGCCGCTTTCTTTGGCGGCTTCAATCAACATCTTTTCAAACAAAGTCGTTGTCATATAGTGTGAGCAGGAGCAGGTAATCAGGAAACCGCCGCTTTTTACAATCTTCATTGCTGTGAGGTTAATATCCTTGTAGCCGCGGTAAGCGTCTTTCACTTCGTCTGCAGTTTTGCAAAAGGCGGGAGGGTCCAAAATTACGGTATCGAATAGTCGTTTTTCTTTTCTGAACGTTCTTAAAACCTCGAAAACGTCGCCGCATAAGGTTTCTATATTTTTTACGCCGTTAAGCCTTGCGTTATCGCGCACGTTTTTAAGCGCAAGTTCGGATATATCGCAAGCCAAAACTTTGTCAGCAACGGTGGATGCGTTCAACGAAAACCCGCCGCTGTTGCAAAAGCAGTCTAAAACTTCTCCGCGACAGTACTTCCTTACAGTAAAGCGGTTTTCTTTCTGGTCAAGGAAATACCCTGTTTTCTGTCCGTTTTTAATGTCTACAAGCATCTTCAATCCGTTTTCGACAATTTCGACGTAGTCGGGCACTTCGCCGTATAAAACTTGCTTCATTTCGGGCAAGCCCTCTTTTTTTCTTACGGCAACGTCGCTTCTTTCGAAAATTCCTTTGGGCGAAAACAGCTTTACAAGGCAGTTGCAAATAAGCTGTTTACGCAAATCTATACCAAGGGAAAGACACTGCACGGCAAGATAATCGCCGTATTTATCGACTATCAGCGCGGGCAGGTTGTCGGCTTCCGCAAACACGGCACGGTAGCAGTTATAATAGCCAAGTTTTTTGCGGTAATCGTTCGCGGTTTTTATCGCGTTCAGATAATATTCTTCGTCGTCGGTTTCGTTACCGCGGATAAACACCCGCACCAGAATTTTGGAAGCGTGGTTGATATACCCCTTGCCGATAAATCTGCCGTCAAAGGAGTAGACCTCGGCAAGCGAGCCGTTCTTGTCCTTGCCGTCGATTTTCGCGACTTCGTTGGCGTAAACCCAGCTGTGCCCCGCGACGATACGTTTTTCTTCGCCTTTTTTAAGATAAACTTTGTAAGCCATAATCAAAGTTTATCAAATTGCGCAAACAAATGCAATAGATTTGCTTTTTATTTCCGTATTTGGTATAATTCGGATTGGATATGAAGAAGCTTTTAAAATATCTTCGACATTATAAAGCACAGGCGGTACTCGCGCCCCTTTTCAAGCTTTTGGAAGCTGCGTTCGAGCTGTTTGTTCCGCTCGTAGTTTCGGCGATTATTAACGAGATTGACGCGGGTAACGGCAGTGTTTCTTACGTAATTTACGCCTGCCTTATTCTCGTTGCTCTGGGCGTGGTCGGGCTTATAAGTGCGGTTGCCGCGCAGTATTTTGCGGCAAAAGCGGCGGTAGGGTTTTCAAAGGAACTTCGCCACGACCTTTTCGGCAAAATGCAGTCGCTTTCTTATTCCCAGATAGACAAACTCGGCACGGGCAGAATGATTACCCGTATGACCAGCGACGTAAATCAGATACAGTCGGGAGTGAACCTTGTTTTAAGGCTGTTTATGCGCTCGCCGTTTATAGTTTTCGGCGCAATGATAATGGTCTTTACGATAAGCACGCTTGCAGGCGGAGTATTTGCAATTACTATCGCGGTTCTTTGCGCCGTCGTGTTCGGAATAATGCTTGTAAGTATTCCGCTGTACAAAAAAGTTCAGAGCAATCTTGACGAAGTTGCGACTTCCACGCGTGAAACCCTGACGGGTGCGCGCGTTCTTCGCGCTTTTTGCAAGGAAGAGGACGAGGTCGCGTCCTATAACAAAAAGAATGCAGAGTTGACGAAGTCCCAGCTTTTTGTCGGTAAAATCTCTGCTTTAATGAACCCTTTGACTTACGCAGTTATTAACGCGGCTATTATCGCGCTTATGTACGTCGGCGCGATAAAGTTCAATGCGGGGGCGCTTGACAGGGGACAGGTTGTGGCGCTTTACAACTATATGTCCCAAATTTTAATAGAGCTAATCAAGCTTGCAAACCTTATTATTACCGTCACAAAGTCCTTTGCTTGCGCGGGGCGTATAAACGAGATTTTAGAAATGCAGCCTTCGCTGAAATCGGGCGCGGACAGCGCGGTGGAAGAGGTTTCGGACGAGCACTTCATAGAGTTTAAAAACGTAGCATTGAATTACGGCAATGCCGCAATAAACGCATTGGAAAACATCAGCTTCACCGTCGAGCGCGGTCAGACCGTCGGAATTATCGGCGGCACGGGTTCGGGCAAGACTTCGCTTGTGAATTTACTACCGCACTTTTACGACGCGGTGACGGGTGAAGTTTTAATCGACGGGGTGAACGTCAACGCAATCGGCGACGAAATTCTGCGCGACAAGTGCGGAATCGTGCCGCAACGCGCCGTTCTTTTTGAGGGAACGGTGCGCAAAAATATGCAGTGGGGCGCGGAGAGTGCCACCGATGAAGAGATTATGTCGGCGATAGAAACTGCGCAGGCGCTTGACGTGATAAAAGCGAAGGACGGCGGGCTTGACGAAAAAGTCGAACAAGGCGGCAAGAACTTCTCGGGCGGACAGCGGCAGAGGTTGACGATTGCCCGCGCACTCGTTAAAAAGCCCGAAATTCTCATTTTGGACGACAGCGCTTCGGCTTTGGACTACGCAACCGACGCGAATTTAAGAAAGTCTTTAAAGGGCTTACCATACGACCCCACGGTGTTCATTGTTTCGCAACGCACTTCGTCTATTATGCACGCTGACAAAATTATCGTTCTCGACGGCGGCAGGGCGGTGGGACTCGGCACGCACGACGAGCTTTTAAAAACCTGCGATATTTATCGCGAAATTTACTTTTCGCAGTTTGAAAAGGAGGGTGCGTAAATGGCTAAACCCTCCCGCAAAGGCGTTTTCAAACGCATATTAAAACAACTTAAACCCTACAAATTCTGGGTTGCGGCAACCGTGTTTTTCGCGCTTGTATCGGTTGCGGGCAACTTGCTTGCGCCCGTATTCGTCGGGCAGATAATCGACCTTTTCGTCGGCGGCGAAGTCGCGCTTGAAAAGGTATTCGAAAAATTTATCGCAATCGGAGTCACCGTCGCGATAACCTGCCTTGCGCAGTGGCTTATGAACATTATCAACAACCGCATAACCTACCGCGTGGTTAAGGATATTCGCGAAAGCGCCTTCAAAAACCTGCAAAAACTGCCTTTGAAGTTTATCGACGCGCACTCTTACGGCGACATAGTCGGGCGCGCAATTGCCGACGTGGACGCATTTGCGGACGGACTTTTGATGGGCTTCACACAGCTCTTTACGGGCGTTCTGACAATCATCGGAGTTCTGGGCGTAATGTTCGCAATGAACTGGATAATCGCGCTAATCGTTTTCGTTTTGACGCCGTTGTCGCTGTTTGTTGCGAAGTTCATCGCATCGCGCACGTATTTTCTGTTTAAAAAGACTTCGGAAATCCGCGGCGAGCAGACCGCGTTTATCGACGAAATGATAGGGAACCTCAAAGTCGTCAAAGCGTTCAACCGCGAGGACGAAAACCTCGAAAATTTCGACGAAATTAACGACAGGCTTACAAAAGCTTCTTTAAAATCGATTTTCTATTCGTCGCTGACCAATCCGTCGACTCGGTTCGTCAACGCGCTGGTTTATGCGGCGGTTGCGCTTGCGGGCGCGCTTATGCTTATATGTGCCGTGCCGTTGCCAATCGTTTTCACGGTCGGCAAGCTTTCGAACCTTTTGTCGTACGCCAACCAGTACACCAAGCCGTTCAACGAGATTTCGGGGGTTGTCACCGAACTTCAGAACGCGGTTGCGTGCGCGGGCAGAATTTACGAAATTATTGACGAAACGCCCCAAACCCTCGACGCGGAGAACGCCGCGGTGCTTGAAAACGTTAAAGGCGATATCGAATTCAAAGACGTATCTTTTTCGTACGTAAAGGACAAAAAACTTATCGAGGGGCTGAATATCAGCGCAAAGGCGGGGCAGAGAATTGCTATCGTCGGGCCCACGGGTTGTGGCAAAACGACGCTTATAAACCTTTTAATGCGCTTTTACGATCCCGACGGCGGCGAAATTTCGGTTGACGGCAAGGATATTTTAAACGTAACGCGGAAGTCGCTTCGCAAAAACTACGGAATGGTTTTGCAGGACACCTGGCTTAAAAGCGGCACGGTTTTTGAAAATATAGCTATGGGCAAGGCGGGCGCCACGCGTGAAGAGGTGGAAACCGCAGCCAAAGCCGCGCACGCGCATAACTTTATTATGCAGATGCCGCAAGGCTACGACACGGTTTTGGCAGAGGATGGCGGCAATCTTTCGCAGGGGCAGAAACAGCTTCTTTGCATATCGAGAATTATGCTTTGTCTGCCGCCGATGCTCATCTTGGATGAAGCGACCTCGTCAATCGATACCCGCACCGAACAGAAAATTCAGGAAGCTTTCGCCCGCCTTATGGACGGCAGAACAAGCTTTATCGTAGCGCACAGGCTTTCGACGGTTAAGGAAGCCGACCTCATTCTCGTAATGAACAGCGGCAACATCATAGAACAGGGCACCCATGCGGAGCTACTTGCTAAAAACGGCTTCTACGCCAAACTTTACAACAGTCAATTTGCAATTTAGGGAGATTTTATGTTACAAGTCAATAACGTTTCACTTCAATACGGCAGTAAAAAGCTTTTCGAGGACGTAAACTTAAAGTTCACGAAAGGCAACTGCTACGGAATAATCGGCGCTAACGGCGCGGGCAAGTCAACCTTTTTAAAAGTATTAAGCGGCGAGGTCGAGCCCAACAAAGGCGACGTAACGCTTGATAAAACCGAGAGAATGTCCGTTCTTCAACAGAACCAGAACGCTTTCGACAATGTTACAGTCCTGCGCGCGGTTATGCTCGGGCACAGGCGCCTGGTCGATATAATGGATGAAAAAGACGCGCTTTACGCAAAAACCGACTTCACCGAAGCCGACGGTGTGCGCGCAAGCGAGCTTGAAAGCGAGTTCGCCGAGCTTGGCGGCTGGGAAGCGGAGTACGAGGCGCAGACCCTTTTAAACGCACTCGACATATCCGAGGAGCACCACGAAACTTTAATGGCCGACCTCGACGCAAAGCTGAAAATCAAAGTCCTGCTTGCACAGGCGCTTTTCGGCAACCCCGACGTGCTTCTTTTGGACGAGCCTACGAACAACCTCGATATAAAAACGGTGCGCTGGCTCGAAAACTACCTTATGGACTTCGAAAACACTATAATTATAGTTTCCCACAACAGGCACTTTCTTAACAAAGTCTGCACGCACATCTGCGACGTCGACTACGGCAAAATAAATATGATGCTCGGCAACTACGACTTCTGGTACGAAACCAGCCAGCTTCTTGCCCGCCAACAGCGCGACCAGAACAAAAAGAACGAACAGCGCGCAAAAGAGTTGCAGGACTTCATCGCTCGGTTTGCGGCAAACGCTTCCAAGTCCCGTCAGGCAACTTCAAGGAAAAAGGAGCTTGAAAAACTGACAATCGCAGACTTCAAGCCCTCTTTAAGAAAATACCCGTTTATCGACTTCAAGTACGAAAAGGATATCGGCAACGACATTTTAATGGTAGAGGGGCTGACGAAAAAGGGCTACTTCGAGAACGTTTCGTTCACGGTTCAAAAGGACGAAAAAATCGGAATCGTAAGCGACAAATCGACTACGGTTTCTATGCTTTACGACATTTTGACGGGCAAAGTCCAGCCCGACAGCGGCACTGTGCGCTGGGGTAAGACTATTTCGGTTTCGTACTTCCCAGAAAACAACAACGAGTATTTTCAGGGTTGTAACCTTAACCTTGTGCAGTGGCTCAGCCAGTACTCGAAAGACCATTACGAGGAATACCTCCGCGGCTGGCTTGGCAGAATGCTGTTTTCGGGCGAGGAAGCGCTCAAAGAAGCAAAAGTTCTTTCGGGTGGCGAAAAGGTCCGCTGTATGCTTGCGAAAATGATGCTTGAAGGCGGCAACTTCCTTATTATGGACGAGCCTACCAACCACCTCGACTTAGAGAGTATAACCGCCCTGAACAACGGAATGAAGAATTTCAAGGGCTGTATGCTGTTCACCTCGCACGACCAGGAACTTATGAATACTGTTGCAAACAGAATTATCGAAATCAATGGTTCGAAAAATTTTGACAAATGCGTCAATTATGACGAATATTTGGACATCATAACACAGTAAAATATTGTCGTCGACCAAATTCGACATAATTTTTTACAAAATTACAATATTTTCGTAAAAAATTCTTCATTTTTTTACAAAATTACTTTACAAACCCGAAATTGTGTAATATAATTTCTCCACAGGACAAAACGAGTGGAGAAATTTATTATGAAAACAGAAAAAATTGCTATATTTTCTAACAACGACGAATTTGTACAGGAACTCACGTCGTACATAAATGCGGTGGAGGGGTTTTCGGTTTGCGCAACGTCTTCCAACGGCAATACGGCGACGGAGATTGTTAAAAGCCAAAATCCGACGGTTGCTATCGTCGATTTGGTTTTAACGGGACTCGACGGGTTCGGCGTTCTCGATTTTATCAAAGAGAACGCGCCCGATTGCCTGACAATTGCCGTCGGCGGGTTTGTGGACGATAAAATCGTAGACCAAGCTATTGAGCACGGCGCGGTGTATTACCTTGCAAAGCCCGTCAAGGCGGAAACGCTTATGGACAGAATTACCGAGCTTTCCAACGGCAGGGCGGTGAATTATAAGGTTACTACCGATTTGCGGGATAAAAGAAAGGTCGGTTCGATTGACGAGAAGATAAGCAATATATTTATTACGATTGGCATTCCGCCGCATATAAAAGGCTTTTCGTATCTGAGGGAGGGCATAAAGCTTGCCGTTGACGACCCCTCGATTATAAACAGGGTTACGAAAGAGCTTTATCCTAAAATCGCCGAAAAATTCGTGACAAGTGCAAGCAAGGTTGAAAGGGCTATCCGCCACGCAATAGAAGTCGCGTGGAACAGGGGCAGAACGGAAGCAATTTCTTCTATCTTCGGTGCAAGAGTATACATAGGGCAAGAGCGCCCCACCAATAGCGAATTTATTGCTTTGGTTGCGGACAAGCTTATTTTGGAAAGTTTATAACAATGGTAAAAAGCGGCAGGCGCTTGCAAGCGCCTGCCGCTTTTTTGTTCTAGCATTACCCGCTATCAAATAGGAGGAAGGTGTCGCCGCAATTAATTGACTTTTTACCTTTATTTGACTTTACTGGTTGAAAAATGTAATAATTTATAAAAAAAAGATAAATTTTTTCATAAAGTACTTGAATTTATTTCGTTTAGGTTGTATAATAAACTAGGTAGAAAAATTAAAGGCAAGAAAATTTCTTAGCCTTAGGAGGAAATTGATGAAAAAATCTAAGTTAATGAAAGCCCTTTTGGTTTTCGGAATGAGTGTTGTAACCGCGACCTCGTTGATTGGTTTCACTGCGTGCGGCAATGACGACCACAACCACATTGACGAAGACCAGGACGGCAAATGCGATATCTGCGATACAGTTATGAACCAAGACCCCGATAATCCGGATAACCCTAATAATCCTGACAACCCTAACAATCCGGATAATCCCAATAACCCCGATAATCCTAATAATCCCGACAACCCGGATAACCCTCCCGCACCGTCTACAAAAGAAACGGTTGTGTGGAACGTAGACGATAATTTTACTGCTACTACAGTAACTGACGAGGTTGAGTTAAAAGCTGGAATGGGCGTATATGCCGGCAAGGATTTGCTTTTTGAAGCAAGCGCAGGTAAAAAGCTTACTTATAAAGGTACAGAGGTTACCCAAACGAAAAACCGTGTAAAATTTAATGGTGATGGAGATATTACTAAAAAATATCTTCACGTAAACGTAGAGCAGACGGCGACTGTTATAGTTTACGCTTGGAGCGGTACCGGCGGAGCGCCTGCTTATTTGAAGATGTTGAACAGCACTGGTCAAGCGGTAGGTACTGCCCAGCAGGTCAGTGACGGTACTAACAGCGTTGCTTGGGCGGCAATGTTTGAAGTAGAGGCAAATACCGACTATTATATTATAAGCGATTCCACTGCTGGTTCTGGCGCAAAAAATGCAATATTTAACTATGTAGCCGTTGATTACGACTTTAAAGAAACATTTACGCCTGTTGAGGCAAAAGAACCTGAATGTGAGGTTGACGGATATTATGCTCATTCGATTTCTGATTACGGTAGATATAAGAATGAAGCTGGTGAACTTATAAGTCGTAACTCGATTGTCAGAGCTAAACTCAATCACAACTATTCGCTTAAACAAGACAGTATAACTGCTCCGACAGCAACGGAAACGGGCTCAGCAACACTTACTTGTGCAAATGGACACGAAACGCCTGTAGAACTTCCCATTCTTACAAGCGATAGGTACACGGCTCGCCCCGAAGTTGATGTGGAAGGTACTTATACTATAACGGTAGAGGGAGTACAGATTTCGTTCACGGCTACTGGTGTAGGAAAGAAAGAGACGACTTATACTGATGTTTACAAGCTTGAAAATTTCACTGGTGTAACTGTTGGTAGTGCAAAGACCGAAGGAGAGAACTGCGTTTATGCAACTTCTGGTACTGCGGTGGTTGATACTGATGGAAGTTTAAAGTGCACAAATAGCAGCGTGGCGACAACTGCGTATATATCTTTGGGTGCTCCTGTTACATCGGGTGTTGTTAAAATAACTGGCTCAATAAAAGTTGCGTCAACTAATGGTAGCTGGACATTCTTCCAACTCTTGAATTCAGATGCTGCTCCTACAGAATTTGCTGGCTTCAGAACTGGTAGTGGCGGCGCTTGGGGCTATAGATTAGACGGCACTGGCAATCCTGCGACGCTTCCTATTACGGCGGCAACGAGTGTATATCATAGCTTTGAAATACTTATTGATTTTGATTCAAAGACTTTAAGTATTAAGATTGACGGTAATGTAATAGCTGATAGTGTGGCGCTTGGCGCAAAAGCTACAGGCTTAAGTAGTATACACATTAATTGCAATGCGAACAGAACTATAAATCTTGCATCTGTTACGATTGCTACTCAGGACTAATTAATAATTAATATAACCTAAAAGATAAATCTTTTCCCCGCGGGCTTCCCACCCGCGGGGCTTTTCTATGCACATTGTTGATATAGTACAAAAATATGCCTGATGTGTTGACAATAGGCGTATAATTTGTTAGAATATAAGTATAATATTAGTAAGAGGTAGTGCAGTGAAAACAAACGTTAATATTAAAGTTGACACAGAAGTTCGTGACGAAGCAAAAGATTTATTCAATAAAATGGGGCTAGATATGACAACAGCCGTAAATATGTTTTTACTTGCGGCTATTCGTGAAAAGGGAATACCTTTCAATGTGACGACAGTTTCTTCGAATGAAGAAGAAATTCTTAAAGTTTTTGCAGCAAAATTAAGAAACGCAGAAGCGCAGGAAAGTGCAGGGCAAATGCGTTCTTTCAGTGATTTTGTGTCGGAGTTGAAATTGAAGTATGAATAGATACAAAAGCGTGATTTTACCGCAAGCTGAAAAAGATATTTATGAAACGCTTTCTACATATCTAACGAGCTTGTAAACCCGCAGGCGGCAAAAAATCTTTTAGGGCACATTATAAAAACGATTGAAATAGTTACTGAGTTCCCGTATTCGATGCCGCTTTTGAAGAATAATCTTGTTACTGATAAAAACGAATACCGTAGAGCGGATATCGATAATTTCGTCATCGTTTATAAGGTCGTTGAAGAGTCAAAAGAGGTAAGAATTATGGCGGCGTTTTATGCCCCGTCTGATATCGTTCAACGTTTTCTTAAAAGAATTTAATCTATTTAAACCAAAAAAATCACGGAGATTATAATATCAATACAATGCTAAAAACTTTAACTAGTTTTTTTGATAATATTCCGGTCAGATAAAAAAATCACGGCGGGTGCCGTGATTTTTTGGTTTGTGGTATAAGATTTATTTTGCGGGGGTAAGTTCTACCATAAAGATTGCGTTGGTGCCGTCTTTGCCCTTGATGATGTTATGGTCGCCGGCTTTAATTGTAACGGTTACTACGTAGTGGTCACCTACAGTTTCGCCCCTTATTTCTTCTCCGTCTATATTGATTCTCTGTTTTCTACCGTAGGTGATTTTTAACGTCATATCACTTGAAGTAGTAAATGATAGCGAGTTACTGCTGTCAAGCTTCAGTCCGTAGGAGTATGTAGTACCGTCTATGGTTGCAACAGTATCTTTTTCATAAGAAGCTTTGTAAGTCCAGAAGCTTGCGTCGTCAGTAGTCGCGGTGCTGTTATTGAACACAATCATTTGTCTATGGCTTGCAAATTCGTCGTAAATCGCTTTGATTTCGTTAAACTTAGCTGTTTCTTCTGCCGAAAGTTTTGCTTTTTGAGCATCAGATAAAGCTTCATAAAGGTTTACAAGTGTGCCGCCAACAGAGTGCGCGTCTTCGACTTTTGCGTTTGAAAGAGTATCTTTAAACGATAAGAAATTTTCTGTGCTTTTCAGTTCCGTCAAACCGTCAGTCAGCTTTTTCAGCGAGGCAGCAGGAACTTCGCCGCGCCTGTCTTCGTCACCGTTCAAGTCGTTATAAGCGTCTTGAACTGCATTGAACCAGTCATAAAGCTTATCTAACGTTGCGGTTGACTTAATATTTACGTCTTCCGCGGTCAAATCGGGTAAATCATTTAATCTGTTAATTACATTAGCCACAGCAAAGCCGTCAAAAGTTTTCCAAGCAGTGGTGAGAGTGGCATAGTTTGTTACTTTTGCCTGATTTTCAACCGATAGTTTATTATAAGCGGTTTGTGCCGCATTAATCTTTATGTAAGAGTCAGCTGTAACTTCGCCAATATACTCAATACGCTTAACTACATATTCCGCAAGCAAATCTTCATAAGCGGCGGAAGCTTTTGCAAAGCGTTCTATAAGTTCCGCGTCGATTTGCTCGACTTCATTGCCAATTAACGAGCTGTAAGCTTCTTTGGCTTGGCTTATAACGTATTCACTGCTGATAGTTATAGTGGAGGGGATAGCCGCAAGTGCCGTTTTAGCCGCTTCAACTCTTGCTTCAGAGTTCCCTTCGCCTTCAACAAACGTGATATCCGTTAAAGTGCTTTCTTTGTCTTTCTGCCCGCTGGCAACGATATAAGTTCCGGTAGGAAGAATAACTGTTTTCGTGCCGGTAAAGCTTTCAAGCCAAACTCTGCCGTAATTGTCGTATAAATCGGGTGCGACATCACCTATTGAAGTTGAGGTAAGCGTTACTTCCGTCATACCTGTAAGTTTGAATACAACTATTTCACCCTTAGCCTTGCCGCCTTTCGGTAAAGTTATGTTTGAAGGGTTTTGCGGGGTAGTCGTCGTTTTCTGCTGTGTTATCGGGGGCTCGAAACCTAACGCGCCCGCTTCGTATAAAACTCTAGTTCTTGCGGCAACGGGGTCATCTAAAAGAGCCTCTGTTGTTTTAGTATTTGAGTCATAATAGAATTGCGAGGGGTTAGTATCAAATGAGGAGTAGTCCGTACTTCCATATTTACAGTTGTTGCCGACTTTTTGCTCTCGGCTGGTTACGCTAGACATTGTATTCGTGCCGAAACATTGCGTTACAACGTCGTTCCAGCTCTTCGCGCTTCCACCTGATTTGCCGTCAGTTACGTTTTTACTGCCTTCATAGTAATTTGCTTCACTGAACATATAGCAGTTTGCGCGAAGGGAGTGAACGTAGCTTAAAGCGGCTTTTGAAATGTGAGAGTAAGGCGATTTTGCCGCAGCATCGCCGCAAACGTAATTGTTATAGAAGTGACAGTTTGATTGTCTTAATAAAGGAATACGAGAACCGCAGTTGTACCACATATTGTGGTGCATAGATATGTTGTATTGAAGCGAATCGTCGGAAGAACCGATAAGGTTTGTTTTGTGGCACCACTCAAAATAGTTATAGGAGCAGGTGTAGTATTCGCCGCGCTTAAAGTCACAGCTTCCGTCGCCTTCTGCCTTATCGCTTTCGGCCGGATTTGCACAGTAACCGGGAAGGAAAGTGTTGTGGTGTACCCAGCATCTTGCAACCGCCGCAGTGATTTGACTGCCTGATTGCTGACCTTCCATACCAATAGCGTCCTCGGGGTATTCTGTAAAGGTAAGGTTTCTTACCTCAAAGCTGGTGCCCTGCCCGCTAGTAGCGTCAGTTCCGATAACGTAGTGGAAGCCCCAGCCTTTAATTACCGAGTTATCTCCAACACCTTCAAGCGTAACGTTTTTAAGGTTTTTTAAACGTGCCATATGACCGTTATCGCCGACGCCGCCGCCTTCTTTGGTGTCATTATAAGCAGTTAATCCCTCGGGGGTAGTTACAGTACCGAGAAATCTTATGACAATTGGTCTGTCTATTGCTTTAAACGAGAGTTTGCCACCGTTAGCCGCATCGTAAGTGTTGCTGGGGACTTTATTTTTCTTACTTCCTGCATTGCTTGCCGTATATTGGTTATTGTTTAACCACCAACCGATACCGTCCGCATTCTTGCCGCCCCAATCATTTCCGGGAATTTTGAACATAGCTTTTGCGACGTCGGGGTCTGTTGTAGCTAAATCACGCATTACCGTGTCTTTATTTTCTTCGGTGACATAGATAACGAGAGCGTTATCTTTTAATGTTCCGTCGTCATTATATGCTCCGACACCGGTGTAAGCGGGTTCGGTCGACTTTCTGTTGAAATGCGCATAGCCTGAACGGTCATATGAGGTGACGGTTACAGGTGCAGGAAGTTTTGTTGTGCCGATTTGCACGTCGTATTTTCCTGCGGCTAAGCCGAGAATATCGACCCTTGTCGTAGAGCTGTCTAGCGCACGGACAAGTTCTTTATCTACGGTTTTCCAGTTTTCGGTACCTGATTTGGTATATTTGACTTCCGTGCTTGCATTGCCGGAAAACGCAACTGCTAAGCTTTCGTTGTTGCCCTCTACGCTGTGTATGTTCGAAGGTAAATTTGCCCATTTAGCGTATAGTGTAATGTTAGAAGTGACAGGTTCGGTGAAAGTATATTCATTGATGTAGCCTGATTCCTTATACCAGCCTACAAACATTTTGCCTGCAGTTTCGGGGGCATTCGGCTTAACAGCCAAACCGCCGTATGTAATAGACTGTGAAAAAACGCCGTCAGTGAAAGATACAATGACAGGCTCGCCCTCGTTTGCCGGCTTAAGGGCAGGAGTATAGTCACCCGTTAAAGTGCCGATATCCTTAGAACCGGTAAACTTGAAATTGTCCGAGGAGCCGCCGACGGAGCTTACGCCGTCCCAATACTTGGTCCAGTCAATTCCTTCGCTTCCGTCGTCGGGCGGAACAAATACGTCATCGGGGTCAACATAGCCCGGTTCGTCAGGCGGAAGTTCATCTTCCGGGTTGTCAGTGTTGCAGGCGACAGTCGAAATTCCCATAGTGATAATAACGGACGCGCACAGCAGAGCTTTTAATGTTTTTTTAAGTTTTCTCATCATTTCTCCTATTTTCCTAATATATATTATATCACCGCGTTTTATAATAGTCAACGCTTTTGAAAATTCTTTGCAATAATTGTAAGTTATTTACAACAATAAGCGTGAGCAGGATATTGACATTTTCGCCGGAAAATTATAAAATATAATATATACATAAATATAATTGCGCCGCGTTAGGCGCGGTGGTCTGTATGGAAAATAAAAACGAGAAAAACTCTTCGGAAAATCTTGCGCTTGTGCCTGTTTCGCAAAAGGCGGAAAAGGAGAGCGGGAAGCTTACTATCTACGAATACGAACAAAAATATACGAAAAGGCAGAATATACGCGGCGCGAAAATACTTTTGAATTTAGCCGCAACCGTTATAGGTCTGTTTTTGTTTGCGTGCCTGTTTTTTGTCGCAAAGAACGTCTACGACATCAACCAATACGCAGGTTATGCGGCGGCAGGAGTCTGCCTGATACTTTATATAGTACTGTTTATTGTTCCCGTCGTTAAAATTATGAAGTCACCGTACTTTATAACGAACGTAAACGTGCATACCGTATCGGCGGCACAGAAGCACAACAGAAAAGTTCGGCGCGAAATCGCCGATAAAATAATCGATTTAACGGCAAAAGTCGACGGCGTCGGCTGGTATGACTCAGCAACCGTCGGCGAGCTTGCAATCGCTGTCAAGGCAGGCAACGATAAAGGCATAATGAACGTGTTGACGAAGCTTTACACGGGTAGCGTCAAGAAGACGGCAAACGACCTGATTTTTAAAAGCTCGATGAAGTCGGCGATGTATTCCGCGCTTTCGCAAACAAGCAAGGTTGACGCGGCGTTGGTCGTATTTTTGAATTTGCAGCTCGTCAAAGACCTTGTGTTTTTATACGGTTTCAGACCGTCGGATGCAAAGCTGGTTAAAATTTTCGGGCGGGTGTTCCAGAATGCGCTGATAGCCTACGGGCTCGGTGGTTTGAAAATCGGTAACAGCTTAGTCAAAACTATGGGCGATACGGTTAAAGGAATACCCATTCTCGGCGCGGCTATTTCGGCAATAGTCGACTCTTCGGTGCAGGGGTTGACGAACGGGGTTTTAACTGCGGTAATGGGTTATCAGACGATTAAATATCTCAGTCAGGAGTACAGATTGCAGGAAATTTTGGACGGAGTCGAACTTGCCGAAACCGAAGTGGAAATAGAGGAAACGTGCAAAAAGCTTGAAAAAGAGTTAAAGGGCAAAAAACCGCAGGTAGCTTAAAATTCAAGAAGCTCCCCCGATGAGTTCGGGGAAGCTTCTTTTTAATTATTAATCAAGGAGCGAAGAATGAAAATTTTAGTCACGGGCGGCACCGTTTTCGTAAGCAAATTTATGGCGGAATATTTTGCGGACAGGGGGAACGAAGTTTACGTTCTCAACCGCAACACGAAGCCGCAATTGCCGAACGTAAAACTGATTGAATGCGACCGCAAACAAATTAACGGACAGTTAAAAGGTTTGCGTTTCGACGTCGTTATCGACGTAACCGCCTATACGGCAGAAGATATAAACGCGTTGCTCGACGACCTTGAAAGCTTTGAAAGTTTTATAATGATAAGTTCGAGCGCGGTTTATCCCGAAACGCTTAAAGTGCCTTTTAAAGAAAGCGATAAGTGCGGTAAAAATAAATTTTGGGGCGATTACGGCACGAATAAAATAGCCGCCGAAACCGTTTTATTAAAAAGAGTTCCTACCGCCTACATTATAAGACCGCCGTATTTGTACGGCGAGTATAACAATATTTATAGGGAAGCTTTCGTTTTCGACTGCGCCGAAAGAAATGCACCGTTTTATTTGCCGAAAGACGGCTCTGCGCCGTTGCAATTCTTTCACGTCGAAGATTTATGCAGGTTTGTTGATATGTTAATTAGAACAAAACCGACTAGAAATATTTTCAACGTGGGCAACCCAATTGTCACCGTCAAAGAGTGGGTAGAGTGCTGTTATGCGGCTGTCGGTAAAACCCCGACTTTTATAAACGTTACCGACGAAATCGAGCAACGCAATTATTTTCCTTTTTACGACTACCCGTATACGCTTGACGTAACCTCGCAAAACGAACTTATGCTCAAGCTTTTGCCGTTGGAAAAGGGGCTAAAGCGTGCATACCGTTGGTATAAAGAAAACAAAAGCGCAGTAAAGCCCAAAAATTATTTTGATTTTATCGAACGGAATTTTAAATAATTATTTTTGTTCCAAATAGAGAATTTCTTTACCGAGATTTTTAGCATATTCTATTTCTTCCGTGACAGAATTACCGATATATCCGCCCACGTTAACAACGAAAATAGCGTCGGATATATCGATTTTTTTGTAATGCGCCTTTGTAACATTCCGTAATTCAGTTTGATTTAAAACTTTATCCGCGCAGTTATAAACAGGCTGTATAACGCAATAGCCTTTTTCAGTTTCCAGTTCGGTTGCGATTCTCATTATTTCTTCCGAAAATCGCATACTCCCGCAAATCGTAACAACTTTCATATTCGTTTATTTTTTATAGAAAATCAAGGTCATATTCGTGTTGATTTCCTTAATTCTATTTGTCTTACGGTAACCCGTTTTCTCATATAAATGGCAGATGGCATTCCTGTAAAATAGTTTCTAATTCCCAGTTTAATGCGCCGTGAATATTCTCAGCTTGTAAAATAGCTGATTTAGCATACCCTTTATTGCGGAATTCAGACAATATGAATAGCGGTGAAATACGTTTCGGTTCAGTACTTGGTTTTTTATCTACAACTCTGATTGCGCCGATATTTCTGTCGTTCAGTCTTATAAAATAGAAATAAGTAAACGGTTGTCTTAACCGCATTATTACTTTATCCAAGGGCTCGTTTGCAGGACTTGTATCAAAGTCTTTATATTTTTCAAACAACTCTGCAAAAGCTGATTTTTGCATCTTCCAAATTTCTTCGGCGTCTGTTACGTTTGCTTGTACTAATTCAATGCTCATTCACTTTACCTATACGTTTACCTAATTCGAAAACTTGTTGAATTTCGTTTTGTCGCGTTTGCAGTAAATCGTTTAATGTATCGGTTTGACAAACGGAAACTCTTTCGACCGTTTTGATACCCAGATGCCCGAAATAGTGCTGAATAGAATTTAAAATCAGCTCGTTTTCCTGTTGCCTGATTCCTGCACGGACGGCTATTGCAATTCCTTTTATGGGTTTATCGGCTTTATATTTGCGGTTCGGGTTTGTATCGCCGTAAGGGGTAGTTCTGTCGAAAAGCGTCTTAAGCTGTGCGGGAACGTCTGCCCACCAGGACGGAGCGGCAATTATAACGTAATCTGAATTTAAAATATCTAGCACAACATTTTTAACACCGTCGTTTTGAACACATTCGCCGCTTGTATAACACTTTTTACAGCCGTAACAGTAATTCATTTCAATTTCGCTTACGCAATATTTTTTTACGACGGCGGTAGAAGCGTCTATTCCATTAATCCATTTATCGACAAGATATGCACAACTGCCGTTAGTGTGCGGACTGCCGATAATGCAAGTAACTTTTAACAAAATTGCCCCCGAATTTATTTAATTTATGATATCACATTCTTAAAAGTTTGGCAAGAGGCATATAACAAAAAAACCTGAACCAAACCTTTGGGTTTGGTTCAGGTTTTTTTTGGTGCCGGTGGTGGGGGTCGAACCCACACGGTATCACTACCACGGGATTTTGAGTCCCGCGCGTCTGCCAATTCCACCACACCGGCAAATAGCTTATTTATTATATTATAAAGCAATACAAAAATCAAGCGTTTTCAAGTTTTAGTATTGATTTTCTTTCCCGAAAGTGGTAAACTTATTACTATGGAAAAATTAGTTTTAATTGACGGCAACAGCCTTTTAAACAGAGCGTTTTACGCTACCCCCGTGTTTTCGACTTCGGGCGGTATGCCTACAAACGCGATATTCGGCTTTATCAAGCTTTTATTTAAAATTCAGACCGATTTAAAACCCGAATATCTGGTTGTTGCTTTCGATATGAAATCCCCGACTTTCCGCCACAAAATGTACGACGGCTACAAGGCGACGAGGAAGCCTATGCCCGAGGACTTGGCGGTGCAGGTTGAGCCTTTAAAAAACCTTCTTAAAGCGATGAATATTGCTATCTGTCAGCGAGAGGGGATAGAAGCGGACGATATTTTAGGCACGCTTTCTAAGAAATTCAACGTCCACAGCTATCTTTATACGGGCGACAGGGACAGCTATCAGCTTGTTGACGACAAAACCGACGTCCATTTTACCAAACGCGGGGTTACTGACCTTTTAAAACTTAATAAAGATAATTTCAAGTCCGAAATCGGGATAGAGCCGTGGCAAGTAGTTGACTTAAAAGCGCTTATGGGCGACAGTTCGGACAATATTCCCGGCGTTCCGGGAATCGGTGAGAAAACTGCGTTGAACCTTTTGAATGCTTACGGCTCGCTCGATGGAATTTACGAGCATTTAGACGAGCTGAAAGGCTCGGTTCTTACGAAAATTTCATCTAATAAAGAGCTTGCTTATCTGTCTTACAAACTTGCGACTATTGACAGGAATTGCGACCTCGATATAATCCTTTCCGACTGCGTTACGCCGACAAAATATAACGCGGAAGTCAAGAAACTTTTCGGCGAGTTTGAGTTCAGAAGTCTGTTAAACTTAAATATTTTCGAGGAAACTGACGGTAAGACCACCGCTGAAGTGACCTATCCCGAGAAGATAAATTGCAAATCTTTTGAAGAAATCCGCCCCGTTTTAGAAAAAAACACTCAATTTTGCGCCGTTCTGGGCGACGGCACGGCGGAAATTTTTGTCGACGGAAAAGAATATTCCCTTACCGTGTCAAGCGACCTTTTGTCGGGCGATAATATTAGCGGAAGCGATTTCGACAGCGTCCTGCGCGCGATTTTTTCAAATTCCGAAAATAAAGTCCTTACATTCGACTGCAAGCGCCAGATGCATTTTTTGAAGAGCCTAGGTATTGATTTTTCTTGCGATTTTGAAGATTTACTGCTTGTAAACTATCTTTGCGATTATGAAACGGCATTCTTGCCGCTTAAAGATTTGTGCGGATATTATTCGTACGATTACGCGTTTTCGGCTTTTGCCGTCTCTGAAATTTTCAAAAAGGCTTTTAAAAGGCTTGAAGCCGAAAATATGAAAGAGCTGTACGAGGAAATCGAAAAGCCGCTTGTCGGCGTTCTTTACGGTATGGAAGAGGTCGGTGTCAAAGTCAGCGTAAAAGATATGGACGAGCTCGCGAAACACTTCCGTGACCGTGCCGACGAATATAAGTGGAAAGTTTTTAAGGCTTGCGATAAGGAATTCAATATAAATTCCCCTATGCAACTAGGCGAGGTGCTTTTTAATCTCGGCGTAACCGAGGTAAAGAAGAAAAAGACAGAAAATAAGTTCTCTACAAGTGCCGAGGTTCTTGAAAAAGTCGTTGACAAGCACCCCGTAGTAGCGGACGTTTTAAAATACAGGTTCTATCAGAAGATTTCTTCGACCTATCTTGACGGCTTCAAGCCGCTTATAGGAAGAGACGGACTTATTCACACTACTTTCCACCAGACCGTTACCACGACGGGCAGGTTGTCGAGCTCTAACCCGAATTTGCAAAATATCCCTATCCGCGACGATGAGGGAAAGGTTTTAAGAAAAATTTTCGTTGCACGCGAAGGAAACGTCTTTATCGACGCAGACTATTCTCAAATTGAGCTAAGGCTTTTAGCTCAATTTTCGGGCTGTAAAGAGCTGATTGACGCATACAAAGAGGAGAAAGACGTTCACGCAACGACCGCCGCGCAGGTGTTCGGGGTGTCGTTTGAAGAAGTTACGCCTAAAATGCGCAGGGAAGCCAAAGCGGTCAACTTCGGAATAATTTACGGAATAAGCGATTTCGGGCTTGCGCGCAACCTCAATATTTCCACCGCAAAAGCAAAAGCCTATATCGAAAAATATTTCGAAACTTACAGCTCGATAAAAGATTATATGAACAAGAACGTAGAGTTTGCAAAAGCCAACGGCTACGTAAGTACGTTGACGGGCAGAAAGCGGGTAATTCCAGAAATTAAATCGCCTAACTATAACATAAGACAGTTCGGTGAGCGCGCCGCAATGAATATGCCGTTGCAGGGGTCGAGTGCGGACATTATAAAAATCGCTATGGTGAACGTTGATAAAGCGCTTAAAGAAGAGGGATTAAAAGCAAAGCTTATTTTGCAGGTTCACGACGAGCTTGTCCTCGAAGCGCCAGAAGAAGAAGCGGAGCGCGCCGCGGCAATTTTAAAGGATAAAATGGAGAACGCGGTCAGCCTTAAAGTACCTTTGACGGTCGAAGTGCACACGGGTAAGAATTGGTATGAAGCAAAATAGTTTGAAATTTGCAATTACGGGGGGGATTGGCAGCGGCAAATCGACCGTTGCCGAAATCATAAAACGGAAAGGTTACGCCGTATTTTCCTGTGACGAAATTTACAAAGAGCTGTTGCTTGACGCTGAATTCAAAGCTAAACTTTCACTTAATTTCGACGGAATTATAAGCGCTGACGGGAGCTTGGACAGAAGTAAACTTTCGGAAATAGTGTTTAACGACAAGTCGGCTTTGAAACGTTTGAACGCGCTTACCCACCCCGCTATAATTGAAGAAGTTTTTAAAAAAAGCAGTGGGCAAAAAATATCCTTTACCGAAGTTCCGGTTCTTTTCGAGAGCGGTTTAGAGAAGTATTTTGACGGCATAATAGTTGTTTTGCGTGATATGGACAAAAGAATTGATGCAGTGTCTGCCCGCGACAAAATAGATCGTGAAAGGGCGATTTTGCGCATAAAATCGCAGTTAAACTATGAAAATTATAACTTTGCGAAGTACTATGTCATACATAATGACGGCAATTTCGAGGATTTAAAGGCAAAAATCAAGGAAGTTTTAGAAAAAATCATATAAAAGAAACGCGCCTTATATAAGGCGCGTTTCTTTATTTCAATAAGGCTTTTTTATATTCGGTTCCCCAGTCGGATAATGCGTCGAATATGGGTTTAAGCGTTTTGCCGAGTGCGGTAAGGGAATACTCCACGCGCGGCGGCACTTCTGCAAAAACTTCCCGCTCGATTATGCCGTCGTATTCCAAAGCCCTTAAGTCGTCGGTTAAGACTTTTTTGCTTATGCCCGGGATAGACTTCAAAAAATCGGCAAAACGTTGTTTTTCGTTATAAATGAGGTTGCGGATAATAAGCAGTTTCCACTTATTGCATATAAGTTGCACAGTTGTTGCAACGGGGCATTCGGGTAATTCTTCTCTCGTCAGCATAATTAACTCCTTTTGGTGATTGTATCAAGAATAGTGCCGTAAGTCAATAGTTTAAAAAAGAAACCAAGTAACTTTTTTATTGTCAGATAATAGAAAAGTAACGTTCTTGCGCTTGGCTTTCGCTTTTGCTATACTCAGGCTACAAATTCAATCGGAGGTTTTTTATGAACAATTTTAAGAAAATCAGCGTTACCGAAGAGGCGCGCACGGAGCTGCACGACGCGCTCAATCTTACAGGGGCGGAAGTCAGTATAAACACTTTGCCTGCCGCAACAAGCGTGCCGTTCGTTCACTCGCATAAAGAGAACGAAGAGATTTACGCCGTATTAGACGGAGAGGGGAAAGCCGAAATAGACGGGGAAAACGTTCCTCTGAAAGCAGGCGATTGGCTGCGCGTATCCCCGTCGGCGAAAAGGCAGTTTTTTGCTTCGGATAAAACAGCGTTAAAATATATCTGTATTCAGGTTAAAGAGAATTCTTTACAAGGTTACACGATGACGGACGCAGTCGTCTAGTTGCGGATTTTTTCAACCTTTTTTGTCATTATCTTTCTGCCGATATTCTCGTACAAAAATTTTTTTATGCCGTGGTATTCTTGCTTATATTCAAGGTAAAATTCGTCGGGGCTGTTGAATACTCCCAAATCTTTTATAACCGCTTGTTGCTGTACCGTCGTGTTTTCGCCTTTCCAATCAATCTGCAAGTTTGTAAAATCTTCTACGGCTACCGCATAGTCGAAAAACTTCCCCGTATGTTCGGGGAACAGCTTTCGCAAGCCTGAAATATACGCTTTGTCGCAAATTGCGCCCTCTAAGCTTAACCATTCCCGCGGAAGAACACTTCCGCCCAGGTATGGACGATAAAAGGAGGTGCTAGCTTTGACATTATTTTCGGCATAAGACTGCGTTGAAAAACTTTTGTGACCTTTGTGCCGTGTAATCTGCAAGGAACGCCGACGGCGCGGAGCAGCGCCATAAGTAGCGTCGCTTTTGTATTGCATTGCCCGAAGCCGTCTGCAAGTACTTGGGTTACCGTAAGATTATCGAATTGTTATAACCTAGCGGAATTTCATTCTGAATGAAATCGTAGATTGCGCCGATTTTGTCAAATTCAGCTAAATCTCTCCATTTGCGCGTGCTTACTAAGTCTGATATTTCATGCGATTTATAGTTAAGCAATCGTGTGTTTATTAGATATTTTTCCATAAAAAAGTACCAACCTTTAATTGATACTTAAATTATATCTTATCGCTCAAATAAAAACTTTCAAAAAATCGCTATCTTTAACGGACTGAGAAGCGGGCATACCCATCCATTTTTTGACGGTTGCCGCAAAATGCGACGGGCTGTCAAACCCCGCAAGCATAGCTGCTTCGGTTGCGGTTTTGCCGTTTGTTAAGGCAATAAACGCTTTTTCAAGCTGATGAAAAAGAATATAGCTTTTTAACGGAACACCGATTTGTTCGCGGAAGAGGTGGGATAATCGGCTCGCAGACAGAGAAACTTTATCCGCGAAGCTTTCAATTGAGTGCCTGTAACAGTCACAGTTTTGCAAAAGTTCCAGAACTTTATTAATTCGTTCGTCTAAAATTTTGGTGCGTTTGCAAACCCCTAAATATTCGGCGAATTTATCCACAAACTCCGCATATTGCCGTTTATCGGTTGCAGTCAAAAGCTTTTTAGCCTCTTTTTGCAGTGCGGCAATACCTTCTTTATCGAAAATAAGATAATTGCCTTGTATTTTAGAGGTCAGCTCGCTTGCAAACCCTGAAGTCGGCTCGACCAGTATCGAAAGCTTTACCGTGCCGCAACTTTCGACCGAATAAGGCGCGTTTTTGTTAACAATGACGCATTTACCGCTGATACAAGTATTTCCGACGGTAATTTGCAACGGTTCGTCAAAGCTAAAAAATATTTGCAAAACGCAATGGGAGTGGCTGACCGCACTCAAATTTTCGCTAATAAATCTTATATTGTCTTTGTCCCAAAAGATTTTAAGCATATTTTGCTTGTCCTAATAATTTATAAAATCATCAAAGAGAGTGCAGTAAATACTGCACTCTCTTTTCTTTGGTGCACTCGACAGGAGTTGAACCTGCATGGGGTTAACCACAAGATCCTTAGTCTTGCGCGTCTGCCAATTCCGCCACGAGTGCCTATTTAAAAAGCAAGATTGATTTTATAATATTTTAAACGCATTGTCAAGCCAAAATTAATCTTAATTAAAAAATTTTCTTGCACGGTGCAGGTTCTTTTTTTGTTACCGTACAAATAAGCTAAATTATGAGTTTGTCCTTCCTGCCCGCAGAGGTGCTTTCGGCAGTCAGCCATTTGAACTACAACAAGCTTTCGGAAATCAGGCTCAGAAAGGGTCAGCCCGTTATCGTTGAGTATTGCGGCAGGTATGTTTACCTGGGAAGTAACGGGGTTGCGGCGGGCGCGAAAGACGGAATAGCTGTTGCCGAAATTACGCCCGTTCTCAACGCGGCGACAGGCGGGTGTGTTTACGGTTTTACCGAGCAGATGAAAAACGGCTTTATAACCGTCGGTCACGGCGTGCGGATAGGCGTTGCCGGTGAATACGTTACCGAAAACGGAGCTGTCACTACCATAAAGAACGTTACTTCTTTAAATATCCGCATTCCGCACGATATAAAGGGTTGTGCCGACAGTCTTTTTAAAACGCTTTTTTCGGGCAAACCCCAAAGTACGCTCATATTCTCTAAACCCGGAATGGGCAAGACGACTATGCTCCGCGATATTGCGCGAAAGCTAAGTCCGAGAATGAACGTCCTTATTTTTGACGAAAGGGGGGAAATTGCCGCTTTGGACGGTTACGGCGAGGGCTTCGATTTGGGAACGGTGGACGTGGTGCGGTGCTATTCCAAACTCGGCGCCATTTCGAGTGCGATTCGGGCAATGAAACCCGACGTCATCGTTACGGACGAGCTTTATGGCGAAGAAGATTTGAAGGCGGTGCAGTACGCCGCGGATTGCTCGGTTACGGTTATCGCTTCGTCGCATATAACAGACAGAGAAAAGCTGAAAAAAACTCCTTTCGAGTATTTTGCGGAGATAAAAAGTCTTGGCGGGAAACCCGTGATTTATGATAAAAATTTTAATTCTTATTGCGATTGTCGGGCTGACGACGGCGCTGGGAGTATTCCTTTCGGCGAATAAAAAGAAGCGAATGCAGGTTTTTTCGGAGCTGTGCGAGTTCAACGACAGACTGATTATGAATCTGAAATTCAGTAAAAACCCGCTTGATAAGGTTGCAGCGGACTTTAAACATATTCCGACGGCTCTTAAAGGCGGTAAGGTTCTCGACGGCAACGACGGGGAGATAATATCCGATTATTTTTTAAATTTGGGTAAAAGCGACGCAACCTCGCAGATAGATTACCTGAACGGCAAAAAGGAACAGCTTCAAAGGTACCGTGACGAAAGCCAGACGAAATATAAAAAATACAGCTCGCTTTATATAAAGATTTTCTTTATGGTCGGCGTCCTGATGGCGATTCTATTAGCATAAACTACGCAACCCAAAATCACACTTTTGGGTTAGCGCCCCCAATTTGTGGCTTTGCCACCTCAGCAGAGGGAATGCCTGCAATTATATATGTGTTTGCTCTTAGAATTGCGGGCATGGAGGCGGCGCCTCCGAAAATCGCAAATTTTGCAGGCGCAGAATAGCCGAGAAATTTGTGAAATGGTTTTTTTATGGATATAAGCATAATTTTTAAGATTGCCGCGATAGGCATAATTATTACGATTATCTGTCAGGTTCTGAAAAAATCGGACAGAGACGATATTGCGACGATTGTAAGCCTTGTCGGGCTTATTATAGTTCTGACCGTCGTAATAACGATGATTTCCGACCTCTTTTCGCAGATAAGACAGCTTTTTGATATGTTCTGATGTACGTTTTCCGTCTTTGCTGTATCGCCGTGGTTACGGCTATAAGCGCTTTCATTTTAAAACAACATAAATCCGAACTCGTTCCGCTGTGTCTTACTGCAGGCGGAATAATAATCTTTCTCTATGCTTTCGACTATCTGACCGAGAGCATAGAATTCCTTAAAACTTTCACCCAAAGCACGGGAATAGATAACGAAATTATCCGCACCGTGTTCAAGATAGTGGGTATAAGTTTTCTTATAGAACTTACGGCAAGCTCCGTCAAAGAGCTGGGCTTCGAGGGGGTGGCGGACAAGCTCGTATTATGCGGAAAAATTATTTTATTCGTGGTGGCTATACCTATCCTTTCAAGCACTTACAAAATAATCGTGTCGCTCATAAATCTTGCCTGAAAAAAATTTTTATCGCCTTTTTGCTGCTTGTCGGAGTAATACTTCTCGCCTGCGCGGGAATTTCCGCCTTTGCGGAGGACGGACGGGAGGAGCTGACCGAAAACATTTCCAAACTTCTGGCTGATTTGGACTTGTCCGATTTACAGAAGTATTTGGACGAGAACGGCGACAACTACCTTTTCAATTTTGGCGGTACGGCAAAAGAGATAGTCGAATACCTTATCAACGGCAACCTCGGCACTGAATACGGTGGATTTTTAAACGAGCTTTTTTCGATAATCTTCAAGGACGTTATAAATCTTATTCCGGCGTTCGCGACGGTTACGGCAATTTCGCTTTTGTCGGCGGTCGTATCCGCCGCGGAGGGAAGTATTCTCGGCAAATCGTCCTCGAAAATCGTCTATCTCGCCTGCTATTCACTGATAATTTTAATTCTTTCTTCTATGCTAATCGGCATCGTCGGCGAGTGTACCGACTGCATAAACGGTGTAAAGAAGCAAATTGAGATTTTTACGCCCATTCTTGCGACCCTGACCGTGCTTACCGGCGGAACGAGTTCAGCGGCAATTTATCAGCCCTCGGCGGTGTTTCTTTCGGGCGGGGCGGTAGAGATAGTCAGTTGCTTTATATTTCCCGCGACGGTGGGCGTAGTGGTGCTGAATTTTATGTCGAAGTTCAACCCGCAGATGTCTTTTTCGGGCGTTACGGCGCTTCTTAAAAGCCTGATGAAGTGGATAATCGGCATAACGGTCACCGTATTCAGTATATTTATAACGGCTCAAAGCTCGGCTAGTTCGCTGTTTGACGGAATAATTTTCAAAGCGACAAAGTACGTCGTATCGAATTCCGTTCCCCTCGTCGGCAATTTCCTCTCGAGCGGGTTTGATATGCTTTCGTCGGCGGGACTGTTGATAAAAAGTTCGGTTGGGGTATGCGGGATAATTCTTCTGCTGTTTGAAATAATTCAGCCTGTTATAACCCTGATTTCGTTTTCGATAATACTGAAAATAGTCGGCGCGATAGTCCAGCCGATAGGCGAAAGCGTGCTGTACGGGCTTTTATCGGACCTTTCCAAAGATATAGAATACTTTATCGCAGGGCTTTTGACCGTTGCGTTTATGTATGCGCTGGTCATAATGCTGATAATCAACTCGGCAAACAGTTTCATATGAAAGTTTACTTACTTACCGCGGCGGGCGTAATTTTTTTATCGGTTATCGTATCGCTGATATTGCCCGACGGAAAACTCAAAAAAAGCGCAACGTTCGTTATGCGGATAATCTGTATATTCGCACTTATTCAGCCTATTTCGGGGCTGTTCAAGTTAAAAGACGCGTCTGCGCTGGACGGGGATTATTTCGACTACGAATACGTCTGTTCGGTTTACTCCGACCACCAGAGCGAGCAACTCGGGTTACTTCTTGAAAAAAAGTTTCAGGTTGCCGCCGACTGTACGGTGGACGTGGGGTATAAGGACGGGCAGTTCGAAGTAAAAAAGGTGGAGGTATGCGTAGATGTAAATAATGAAAAAATAATTGAAGAAATTTACGCATATTTGGACGGGCTCAAATATATAAATATAACAGTATATGCGAAAAGTTCTTAACTTTGTGAATGATAATAAAAAGATAATTATAGTAGTTATCCTGATAATCGTTCTTGTCGGTACGATATACTTTATCAATAAAGCAACAGAGAAAGCCCCCGCTTTCAGCGATACGGCAAAAAGCGAAACCGAAGTAAAGCTTACAGGGATACTCAGTTCGATTGAGGGCGTCGGCGCAACCGACGTTATGATAAACGAAAGCACCGACGGTATAAAGGGCGTCGTAATAGTTTGCGAGGGCGCAAACAACATTATGACCAGAAACAATATATTAAACGCGGTGTCTACGGCGTTAAATATAGATAAAAATTTAATAGCAATATATTCAATGAATAATTAAGGAGAAATTTATGTCTAAAAAGAAAAAAATCATCATTATGTCCTCCCTCGTGTTCTTGCTTGCGGTTACCGCAGTTTTGAACGTACTGCTCGCAACCAACGTTTTCGCTTCGGGCGATTCGCAACAGACGTTGGCTACGTCAAACTACTTCACGACGTTCCGTGCCGAACGGTCTACGACGAGAAGCGAAGAGCTTTTGCAGCTTGACAGCGTAATCGCAACTTACGAAGAAGGCAGCGAAAAGCATCAGGAAGCGGTTGCTCTCAAAATGAAAATAGTCGAAATGATGGAAAACGAGCTTCTTCTCGAAACCCTCATTAAATCCCGTGGCTTCTCCGACGCAGTTGTATCTATCGGAATGAATTCCGACAACGTAAACGTTTTCATCAACGCTAACGAGCTTGACTATAACACCGCGCTTACAATTTATACTATGCTTGTCGAAGAAGTCGGCACCGACCCTGGCAGCATAATAATTCTGCCCGTATATTCTCAGGTTTAACTAAATTCGCCCAAAGTTAGTTGCAAAATATTTAAATATGTGTTATACTAACTGAAAGGAGAAATTTTATGGCGCATATGAGGCACGACCCGACTACTACGCAGAAGGGTAAAATAACCTATAATCCGAATATAGTCAGCGGAATCGTTGCGCTTGCGATAAACGAAGTCGAGGGGGTGTCCCTTCTCAACAATAAAAACAAGGGCGTAAAACTCAACTTCGAAAAACAGGGCATAGTTGCCGACATCAGCGTAAAGGTTGACAGCAACTGCAACGTTTCGTCGCTTGCGTTCAAAATTCAGCAGTCGATAAAGCACAACGTGGAATCGATGACGAAGTACAAGGTTGCCAAAATCGACGTTCATATTCAGGACGTAAATTTCACTGACGGAGCAGCAATTTAATAATCGGCCGTTAATCCCTTAAAGAAATTTAAGGGATTAATAGCGTTTTACGGCAAAATTTTTGCGAGAGGGAGTTTTATGAGAGCAAAAGCAAGGGAAGTCGCGTTTCAGATTGTCTTTGCTTCGCGGTTCGGCGAAGCGGAAAAAGGACTGAAAACCGCGATGTATAAAAACCTTAATAAAGACGACGTGGAATATTGCGAAAGGGTTTTGTCGCTCGTAGAAGAGCACGAAACCGACTTTACGCAAATTTTGGACGAACGTTCCCGAGCTTTTCCCGAGTCGCGACTTTTCCCCGCGGATAAAAGTATTCTTTTAATCGCCCTTGCGGAAATCTTACATATGGACGATATTCCTTTCGCCGTGTCTGTGAACGAAGCGGCGAATATCGCTTCCAAATATTCTTCGGAAAAGAGCGCGTCGTTTATAAGCGGTATCTTGTCGGGGGTTAAAAAGGTTTAATGTACGCCTTGATTGACGGAAAAAAACTTGCGCAGGAAATGCGTGTTGAAATAAAAAGCGGCGTTGACGGGTTCACGCGAAAAAACGGGCGGGAGATAGGTCTTGCTGTCGTGCTTGTGGGCGACGACCCCGCGTCGCAGGTTTACGTCCGTAACAAGATAAAAGCGTGCGAAGAGGTCGGTATAAAATCTTTTTCGTACCGACTTCCCGCCGACAGCCCTGAAACCGAGGTCGAAAAACTTATAAACGGGCTTTCCGCCGATAAAAACGTGGACGGAATTTTGGTTCAGTTGCCGTTGCCCAAGCACCTTAACGCAGATAAAATATTGAAGCTTATCCCCGCCGAAAAGGACGTTGACGGTTTTTCCGATGAAAATACGGGCAAACTTTTAACGGGCAAGGACTGCCTTGTCGCTTGCACCCCCAACGGCGTTATGAAGATGCTTGAACGCTACGGCGTTCAAACCCGCGGCAAAAGGGCGGTTGTAGTGGGTAGGTCGAATATAGTCGGCAAGCCTATGGCAATGCTTCTTTTAAACGCGGACGCTACCGTCACGGTTTGCCACAGCAAGACCGAAAACCTTAAAAAAGAGTGCCTTTCCGCAGATATTTTAGTCGCCGCAATAGGCAGGGCTAAGTTTATTACGGCGGATATGGTTAAAGGCGGAGCAACGGTAATTGACGTCGGAATGAACCGTGACGAAAACGGCAAACTCTGCGGTGACGTTGATTTTGAAGCGGTAAAGGATAAATGTTCTTATATAACGCCCGTTCCCGGCGGTGTGGGGCCTATGACTATAACGATGCTTATGTATAACACGTTGCAGGCGGCGATAAGGAGAAAAGTTGGACTTTAACGAAAAATACGGAGCATATCTCAATGAATTCAATGCGGTTTTGCAGGATTTTTGCAATAACCTCGATTGCCGCCCCGATATTTTAAAAGACAGTTTGAAATACAGTTTGGAAATAGGCGGCAAGCGTATTCGCCCCGTTTTATGCCTTGCAACGGCTGATTTGCTCGGAGTGGAAAGGAAAAAGGTAATGAACTTCGCCCTCGCGACGGAGCTTATCCACACGTATTCTTTAATTCACGACGACCTGCCCGAAATGGACGATGACGATTTCCGCAGGGGTAAACCCTCTAACCACAAGGTTTTCGGCACGGGTAACGCAGTGCTAGCGGGTGACGGGCTTTTGAATACGGCATACTCGATACTCTTAAAAGAGTGCAGAAAGGGTACCGAATTTATCTCTGCCGCGGAGTTTATTTCCGACTGTGCGGGTATATACGGAATGATAGCGGGTCAGTCCGCCGACCTCCTGCACGAAAACGACAAAAGCTTTAACGAGCCGACGTTGAACTTTATTTACGAGAACAAGACGGGCAAACTTCTTACCGCACCCGTGGTCGTACCTGCGATTCTCGGCGGAGGCAGGTGCTATTCAGAACTTAAAGCGTTCGGCAGAGATTTAGGCGCGCTTTTTCAGATTACCGACGATATTTTAGATATTGAAGGGGAATTTGCGTCTTTGGGGAAGAGTATCGGAAAGGACTGTAAAGAGGGTAAATTCACCTCGGTTGCCGTGTACGGGCTTGACGGAGCAAAACTCCGCGCAGACGTTCTTGCCGAGCGTTGCCGCGCCGTTTTAGAGGGTATAGACGGGAACAGAGATTTCCTCGTCCGCCTTGTAGATTACGTAAGAAACCGAAAGAATTGAAAATATATTGACATTTTTTCAAAAATATAGTATACTAATATAAATCGGTATAGTGGTGCAGTATTCTAGTCAATTTTCACTGAAACGAAGACGGGGGTAAAATACCGTTAAAGGGCATATCGATGAAGTTTCTGGTGTTTGCTTGCTTTGCCAAAAGTGGGTGAATGCTGGGAGTAAAGGTGTATGGGAGCTAGGTAACGGCATACCGTAGCCCACCCCATTCACCGTGGAGGTCGTCAAAAATTATTTTTGACGGATTAAACCTGCTATCAGGCGAAAGCTTGGTACAGAGTAGCCTGCCTTGAGTGAAGACAGCGGATAACAGATTAACGGCAATGCTCGTTCCGGCCGGGCGAAATTTGCCCATTGCTGTTTGAAATTGTTCTTTGCAAAAGAGGATTAGCTCAGTGATAATTGTCAAGGAAAGCTTCTAGACTGTCTTTATATTAGAGATTAAGGTGTGGACTAAGTGGTAATTCGGTCATACTTTATGTATCCGTTCCCTTAAAAGGAAACTGCTTTCTCGGCGACGGAAAGTGGGAACGGGGGAAATCCTACCGAACCTAAGCCGCAAAATTTATTTAATATAAACCACTATATTGATTACTTACGCGCTTTAAAAGTGCGTATTTATTTTTAAAGAAGTATGGAAAACGACGAACAACAGATTTTACAGGAAGTAACCGACGCCGAAAAGCCGCCGTCAGACGCGGAAAGTACGGCGGAACAAAGTGCGCCGACTGCGGAAGAGCAGTCTAAAACCGCGCGCAAGAAAAAGAAGCAAAAAGCAAAGAAAAAGCATAAAAACGCTTGGCTTACCTGGGGTATAAGCGTATTTTTCTTATCGTTTGCGCTGACTGTAATTTTCAGCTTTTTAACAGAAATTTCGGTTAAAGACAGCCCTTCTTACGTCTGCGTGATAGTGCTTTTCGTGTTGCTTGTTTTAAACATCGGTTGCGACCTTTTAGCAAACGCAATTATGTCAATCAGCCCGGAAGCTTTCCACGCAATGGCGTCGAACAAGATAAGGGGCGCAAAACGCGCAGTATCGTTCTGCCGTAACGCAACCAAACTTTCAAGTATCTTTGCGGACGTCATAGGCGACATCTGCGGCATCGTCAGCGGTGCTGCGGGCGCAGCGCTTGTTGCGCACGTTGCGGTTGCGGGCACTACGGGTCAGTTAATAGCGTCAATAGGCATAAGCGCGGCAATCGGCGCGCTAACGGTCGGCGGCAAAGCGATTTTCAAGCATTTCGCCGTCAGATTCAACAAGCAGATAGTTTTTGGCTTCGCCAAATTTACTACCGCCTTTAAAAAGGAGAGGTAATGCTTGAAAACATAACCGCGGCAAAACTTAAAAATATGACTTTAAAAGAGCTTATCGCTTTGTGTGAGGAGGCTAGGGAGGTAATAACCTCAACCGTTTTGAAAAACGGCGGTCACCTTTCTTCCAACCTCGGCACGGTCGAGTTAACAGTAGCTTTGCACTACGTTTTCGACTTTCCTGAAGATAAGCTCGTTTTTGACGTCGGGCATCAGTGCTACACACACAAACTCCTTACAGGCAGATATAAAAACTTCTGCACCTTAAGGCAGAAAGGCGGTGTTTCGGGCTTCCCCAAACGCGAAGAGAGCCCTTACGACTGCTATGATACCGGTCATGCAGGAACTTCTGTTTCCGCTGCTTTGGGCATTGCAAAAGCGCGGGATATAAAGGGCGAGGACTTCAACGTTATAGCCGTGATTGGCGACGGCTCTTTCAATAACGGGCTTATTTACGAGGCTTTTAATAGCCTGCGCCTTTTGAATTCCAAAATTCTGCTTATTTTAAATGACAACGGTATGTCAATTGCCCCGACAGTGGGCAGTATGCACGAATACCTTGAAATTTTAAGCGAGGATATGGCTCACAAATCTAAGGTCGAGCGCCACGGAAAGATTTTCGAAAGATTCGGTTTCGGCTACGACGGCGTTTACGACGGCAACGATCTGGAAACGCTTATAGGAAAGCTTACTGAGGTCAAGGCGCGGCTTAAAACGGAGTCTGTTATATTACATATCCTTACAAAAAAAGGCAAAGGTTACACTTTCTGTGAAGAAGACCCCGAAGCTACCCACGGCATCTCGAACGGCGGAGTGCCCGCCGAAAGGGAAGAGTATTCCGACGTTTTAGGCAAAACACTTGTCCGCCTTGCCGAAAAGAATAAAAAGATAGTTGCGGTAACCGCCGCAATGACTTCGAGCCTCGGTCTTTCGGAGTTTTTCGAAAAATACCCGGAGCGTTCAGTTGACGTCGGTATCTGCGAAGAGCACGCTACAATTCTCTGTGCGTCTATGGCAACGGAGGGGTTAAAGCCCTATTACGCAGTCTACTCAACGTTTTTACAGCGTTCTTTTGACGAAATTTTAATTGATATCTGCGGGCAGAATTTGCCCGTAACCTTATGCGTAGACCGCGCGGGAATTTCAGGCGCGGACGGGGAAACCCATCAGGGGGTTTTCGACTTGTCCTTTTTAAGCCTTATCCCAAACCTGACCGTGGCGGTACCCAAGGACTTGACGGAGTTCGAAAAAATGATAGAGTTCAGCGCAGACTTTGACTCTCCGCTTGCTATCCGCTACCCGCGCGACGGCAAAAGAGCGTTCGGTAAGTGCGAAAAAATCGTTGCGGGAAAGTGGGAAACGCTTGAAAGGGGCGACGGCAAGTACGCGGTGCTCGCCTGCGGTGAAAGAGCGTTAACTCAAGCATATATGGGGGTCAACGAGCTTAGAAGGGCGGGAATTAACGTAACTTTAATCAACGCACGCTTCGTTAAACCGCTTGATACGGAAACTCTCGACAGTCTTGAAGAGGAGTACGTTCTTACGGTCGAAGATAACGTCTTAATAGGAGGTTTCGGCTCGTTAATTGCGGCATATATGGGGGGTAATCGTAAAATTATCAAAAATTTCGCGTATCCCGATGAGTTTATCCCGCAGGGCGGCGTTGCTGAGCTTATGAAAGAGCGCGGTGTAAGCGCCGAACAAATTGTAAATTATATCAAAGACAATGAGAATAGATAAGTATTTAGCCGAAAAAATAGGCTCGCGAACCAAGGCTAAAAACGCGTTAGTTAAAGGATATGTGGGGGTCAACGGCAAAATTGTGTCCGCTTCGTACGAAGTTAAGGACGGTGACGATATACAGATTTTTACGCCCGAAGAAACTTTCGTGTCCGCCGGCGGTTACAAACTGAAAAAAGCGCTTTCCGATTTCGGGTTAAGCGTAGACGGTAAAATTTTTGCCGACGTCGGCGCAAGCACTGGCGGCTTCTGCGATTGCCTTTTGAAAAACGGTGCGAAAAAAGTTTATTGTATAGACGTAGGCGAAAGCCAGCTTGATAAAAGCCTTTTAAGTAAGAATGTAGTTGTAATAGATAAATTCAACGCACGGAACTTGAACCGCGGACTTTTTAAAGAGGAACTGGACGGAATAACGGTTGACGTCAGTTTCATTTCTTTAACTTATATTCTCGGCGCGGCGGCTAGCGTCATCGCCGACGGCAAGTGCGTTTTGGCGCTCGTTAAGCCGCAATTCGAGTGTGAAAGCAGGTCGGTCGGTAAAAACGGTATTGTTCGTGATAAAGCCTTGCACGAAAAGATAATTTCCAAGATTTACGATTTTTCGCTGTCGGTCGGCTTGGCGCCGCAAAACCTTACAAACGCGCCTATTATTAAAAGAAAAAATTTGGAGTACATTATATATCTTATCAAAGGCGCAGCTCCCGCAGACAAGCAAAAACTTATTAAATCCGTCGTTTTATAAAACGGCGGATTTTTGTATAATTTTCAAAAATATGCATTAATTTTGATTGCTTTTTTGCATAAATGGGTATATAATACATTTTGTATGGAAGTAGGAATCTATTTCAACGACAAATATTTTTCCGAAAACAAGGGTTATATCGAGAGAATTTCGGCGGCTTTTACCGACGGAACCGTTCGGGTTATTAAAGATAAATCCGAAATAGGCGGGCTGGACGTTCTCTTCGTTCTCGGTGGCGACGGCACAATTCTTTCGGTCGCATCGGCTTGCGCGGTGCGTAGGGTAAAGATAATAGGTGTAAACTACGGTCACGTAGGTTTCCTCGCCGAGTTCGAGCCGGACAGGCTCGACGATGCTATTGCACTTGTAAAGAGCGGGAAGTATAAAGTCCAAAGCCGCAATATGCTGAAAGTTACGCTCGGCGGGCAATCATTTTATGCACTAAACGATGCTGTAATTCAGCGCAGTACAAGTGGAGAGAGTTTCAGAAACACGGTAAGTTTGCGCGCCGAAATAGACGGCACGACGGTCGATACTTTCTCTTCCGACGGTTTGATAGTCAGCACTCCCACGGGTTCTACGGCTTATTCGCTCGCTGCGGGCGGTTCGGTGCTTGCGCCGGATATAGGCGCATTTATATTGACGCCGATATGCTCGCATTCCCTGCATTCCCGTCCGGTAGTGTTCGGCGACGGTTCGGTAATAAAAATCACCCCCTTGAATAAAGGCGCAACACTCGGGCTTATTCTCGACGGCAGGGCAGTCGGCAAGGTCAAGGGCGGGGAAGAAATCACTGTTCAAAAGGCGGAGTTCAGCGCCGAATTCATAACGGCGGATGATAAAAACTTTTTCAATAAACTTCTTGTAAAGTTGAATTTATGGAGCAAATAATATGCAGCGTTCTTTAAGACAACAAAAAATTCTGGAAATTATTGCAAGCAAAGAAATCGACACTCAGGAAGAGCTTTGTGACGAGCTTAACAAGGCAAACTTCAACGTAACGCAGGCGACAATTTCTCGCGACGTAAAAGATTTGAAGCTTTATAAAGTTGCGGGCGTGCAGAAGAAATACAAGTACGCCAGCTTCGACAGCTACGTCGATACTGTCACCAACAGAATGACCAACCTTTTCAAGGGGTGCGTTCTCGGCATCAAGGCGGCGAATAACCTTATTCTCGTCAAAACTATGCGAGGTAACGGCTCTACCGTCGGCGTGTTTGTCGACAGTCTCAATATCGACGCAATAATCGGTAGTGTTGCAGGCGACGATACGCTTCTTATAGTTATCGACAGCAACGAAAATACCCCTGCGGTAATGGAAATACTGAAAGAATATTTAAGCTGATGTTAGTTAGGCTTTGCGTTAAAAACGTCGCGCTCATACCCGAAGCGGATATCGAGTTTGACGAAAAACTCAATATTTTATCGGGGGAAACGGGTTCGGGTAAGTCGGTTATTCTTGACTCAATCAATTTCGTTCTAGGTTCTAAGGCCGATAAAACTATGATAAGATACGGCGAGCGTGAGATGTCCGTGCGCGCCGAATTTTTCGTTGAAGAGGGTTCGGAAGCATTAAAAAAACTTTCTGAATTGGACGTGGAAAGCGACGGTGAAATCATCATTTCGCGCAAGCTTTCGGTGGATGGCAAAGGCTTGATAAAGATAAACGGCAACGCCGTTACGGCTTCTATGCTTAAAAGCGTAACCCAGCACCTTGTAGACGTACACGGTCAAAGCGAGCATTTCTTTCTTTTAAACGAAGAGAATCAGTTAAAGGTTATAGACGGGCTTCTGAGCGACGGCGCGCAGAAGATAAAAGACGGCTTGTCCGTGTTGATTGCCGAAAAGCGTGAGATAAAATCTAAAATTTCCGAGCTTGGCGGGAACGAGAGCGAGCGTGAACGGCTTCTCGATTTACTCAATTATCAAATAAACGAAATAGAACGCGCGAATTTGCAAGAGGGCGAGTTCGAAGAACTTCAAGCCCGCCGCAATATTATCGCGAACACAGAAAAAATACTTTCCGCCCTCGGCGCCGCCCGTTCAGTTTTAAACGATGACGGTGGCTGTGCCGACGGAATTTCTTCGGCAAGACACTCAGTTTCCCAGATTTCGGCGCTTAGCGACACATACGCTCAGATAGAAGAACGGCTTGAAAGTCTTTACGCCGAAGTTACCGACGTTGCCGAAGTTATATCCGACCTGGCGGAAGAACTGTCTTTTGACGGACGCGAAGCCGAGGAGGTCGAAGAGCGGCTTGCGCTTATAAAATCGCTTAAAAAGAAATACGGCGCGGACGAGCGGGAAATTCTTGAATTTTTAGATAATGCCCGCGCAAAAGCTGACGCTTTAAGCGACAGCGCTAATGCGGTTGAAAAGTATAACGACGAGCTTAAAAAGTTAGACGATAGAATTTATTCTGAATGCTTGAAACTGACCGCGTTAAGAAAGCAAGCCGCGGAAAAATTCTGTAAAGACGTGGTGACGGAGCTTAAAAGCTTGAATATTCCTGACGCGAAGTTTTCAGTTCGGTTTTCGGAATACGACGAGTTATCGGCAAATCTTTCGTCCGTTAACGGCTCGGATAGCGTAAGTTTTTACTTCTCGGCGAATAAGGGCGAACCCGAAAAACCGTTAAGTAAAGTAATAAGCGGCGGCGAAATGTCGCGGTTTATGCTCGCCGTAAAGACGCGGCTTAAAGATATTAACGGCATCTCGACCTATATTTTCGACGAAATCGATGCGGGAATAAGCGGCTTTACCGCCACGACAGTCGCGGAAAAGTTTGTAAAAATTTCCGAAAGCACCCAAATTCTTGCAGTTTCGCACCTGCCGCAGGTCTGCGCGGCAAGCGACAGACAGTTCCTTATTTATAAAGTGAATGAGGGCGGAAAGACGCTTACAAAGGTCAAAGCGCTTGATAACGACAGTAAAATCGATGAATTGGTGCGGCTTACGGGTAGTGTAAATTCAGAAGCCGCAAGAAAACACGCGATAGAGCTTATCAAACAAATCAAAAAATAAAAAGACGGTTTTATTTGCCGTCTTTTTTTGTATAGTTCGCGTTTTGTTGCGCAAGATATTATCGTTATGTTTTACAAAAAGAAATCATTTAAGGCGATAATATTGTTTTTTGCGGCGCTCGTTCTCGCGCTTGTCTGCGCGCCTACGGCGGTATTTGCGGACTCGGGCGACGGACTGTATCTCGGCGGTTTTCCAGCAGGCTTCGTCCTCGGCACCACGAAAGTCGAGGTAGTAGGACTGTGCGAAGTTTTAAGCGATAACGGCACGTGCTCCCCCGCAGGCGAAGCGGGCATACAGGCTGGCGATGTTATCGATAGAATAAACGGCATAGAAGTCAGAAAAACTGCAGATATAAACGAAATTATTGCAAGAGAATATAAGAAATACGAAATTGAAGTGCTTCGCGGCGGCGACAGGCTGACGCTGCCGATAACCCCCGTTTCGGATAAACTTTCGGGCGGAAAGAGAATAGGTGTCCTCGTTAAAGACAGCTTGAACGGTATTGGTACGGTGACGTACATTGATAAAACCAACAACAAATTTGCGTCTTTGGGGCATCCCGTAACGGACGGCTCGAATAAAATACTCGAAATTTATGGCGGTACCGTCTATAATAGCCTTATTTACGACGTCAAAAAGGGCGTAAGGGGCACCCCGGGCGAGCTTCGCGGCGCATTTGAAAGCTCCATTATCGGCAACGCAGAATTAAACTGCTCCTGCGGCGTCTACGGTAAGCTTGCCGAAAACTATAATTGTTCCAGACTAATAAAGACCAGCAAAGCATCTATTGATAGCGTAAGTATAGGCACGGCGTATATCTATTCTACGGTGTACGGCAAAGAGCCCGAAATGTACAAAATTTCAATTGTCAAGGTCGATAAAAGCAACAAAGACAACAGAAATTTCGTCATTAAAGTAGAAGATAAAAAGCTTCTTGAAACAACGGGCGGAATTGTTCAGGGAATGAGCGGCAGCCCCATCGTCCAGAACGGAAAATTAATCGGCGCCGTAACCCACGTGTTCATAAACGACCCCACGCGCGGTTACGGAATCGGAATTGATAAAATGATGAGTTCATATTAAATCGACGTTCCTCATATAATTGTATATGAGGAATTTGTCGTTTTTCGGAAAAAAATGCGATAAAAGGTATATACTTGCTTTCATAATCGTTCTTTTGTGCTCGGTGGTTTGCGGAATAGTTCTCTATAAGCCCGTCACGACGAATGTATATTTCGTCAGCTTCGCAAGTGATTACGTGTACAATGTTTTCAATTTTGATTGCACGCCGCTGTTTTTTTCGCACTTCCTTGCCGACGTCCTATATTTCTATATTTTTTTTCTGATTTGCTATTTAACGAAATTCAAGTACGTTACACTTGTTTTTCTATATATAAAGGGTCTGTTTTTCGGCATATATGCGGTAATTCTAATCTGCGTCAACTCCGTCGGCGGAATATTGGTGGCAATATTCGTGTTCGTACCTGCGTCCCTGATTTCGTTCGCCTTTTGTTGTATCATAACGGAAATATGCAAAAGTTTCGACAGGCGCTTCGCATTTTTCGTTCCGCTTGCGCTTGCGCTAATCGACGGAATAATTCTTATGCTTTTGCAGAACGTAGTTTTCAGGGTGGTAATACTTATAGTATAACTTTCGAAAATTTCCGCATACTACGATTATGAAAAAGTTATGTGCATTAATGTTAACAACCTGTATGGTTGCGTCGGTTGGCGCAACTACGGGTTTTACTTTGGAAAATAACGCTAAAACTTCACTCGTTTCCAACTGTAAGTCGGCTTATCTTATGGATTACGGCTCGGGCGAATGTCTTTATAAAGAGAACGAAACCGCGCGTATGCCCATAGCAAGCGTGTGTAAAGTTATGACGCTTACGCTGGTTTTCGACGCAGTGCGGGCGGGGGAACTGAATTTGTCCGATACCGTCGTCGTCAGTGAAAACGCCGCGGGTATGGGCGGTTCACAGGTGTTTTTGGACAAGGGTTGCGAATACACAGTCGACAATCTTATCAAAAGCATAATAGTTTGCTCTGCCAACGACAGCTGTGTCGCGCTGTCTGAAACAGTAGCGGGCGGGGAGGACGCTTTCGTCGCGAAGATGAACGAAAAAGCGACCTCACTCGGCTGTAAGGATACGCTGTTTGCAAACTGCACAGGACTTCCCAGAGAAACCCAGTATTCCTGCGCAAAGGACGTAGCAGTGATGTTTTCAAACCTAATCAAAAACGAGGATTATTTCAGATACAGCAAAATATGGCTTGAGGACTTCGAACACCCCGACAACAGAACGACTTCAATGACCAATACGAACAAGCTTCTAAGAAAGTATTCTTCCTGCGACGGCGGCAAGACGGGCTTTACCAACGAAGCGGGCTTCTGCCTTGCCTCGACCGCCAAAAAGAACGATTTAAGACTTGTCGGCGTAGTGCTCGGCGCATCGTCCAGCGACGACAGATTCGATTCCACAATGAAGATGTTCGAATATGGATTTGCAAACTTCAAGAATAAAGTCGTGCTCGATAAAGATGTTACGTTAAACGACGAATTTTCGGTTAAAGGCGGCAAGAAGGACAGCTTCGCCGTCAGACCCGAAAGAAACAGTTACGTCTTTTCCGCAGTTGACAAAAACCCCGAAATCACTCATAACGTAATCGCGTACGACGTCAAGGCGCCGGTAGCGTGCGATACGGTTGTCGGTAAAATCGAGGTGTATAAGGACGGCGTTCTCGCTGACACCGTTAACGTTGTAGCGGCTGAGGCGGTAGAGAGGGCGAGCTTCGGAGATTACTTCCTGCGCGTCGCAGACGATTGGAATTTATAAACGTTATAATAAACTAAGCGCACGGTTACGCCGTGCGCTTCCTATTTGCGCAAAACGTTTGACTAATTCTGCCGTAAATGGTAAAATCGTAAACGGAGGCATACGTATGAACGAACGGGAAACTTTGAAAATCAACCGCCTTGGTCATCTTGAAATAGGCGGAGCGGATACGGTAGATTTGGCAAAGGAGTTCGGCACGCCCCTATACGTTTTTGATGAAGCGCATATCCGCAATATGATGCGCGTCTATAAAACCACTATTGAAAAAGAGTACGACGGCAACGGTCTTGTGCTGTATGCTTCCAAAGCTTTCTCCTGCGAGGCGGTTTACGCAATCGCGCGGGAAGAAGGTATAGGAGTAGACGTCGTTTCCGGCGGCGAGTTCTATACGGCGCTAAAAGCGGGCTTTCCTGCGGACAAGGCGTATATGCACGGCAACAATAAGCTTGTGCGCGAGCTTGAATTTGCTCTAGATAACGGTATAGGAAACATAGTTATAGACAGCTACCGCGAAGCCGATATTTTAAACGACCTCGCTAAAAAACGTGGGATAAAGCAAAACGTATTAATTCGCACCAACCCCGGCGTTGAAGCGCATACGCACGCATTCGTGCAAACGGCGCGCACTGACAGCAAGTTCGGCTTTTCCATCGGCGACGGTGCTGCGGAAGATATTACGCGCCACGTTCTTTCAAAGGAAAACCTCGTTTTAAAGGGCTATCATTGTCATATTGGGTCGCAGATTTTCGAAAAGCAGTCGTTTATAATTGCGGCGGAAAAGGTTATGGACTTTATCGCCTCAATGAAGCAAAAACTCGGCTTCGAGGCCTGTGTCCTGAACATCGGCGGCGGGTTCGGCGTCTGGTATACCGATGAAGACCCAAAACTCAAGCTTTCAGACTACGCAGATTACTTAAAAGCGCTTATCGGCGCCGTAAAGACAAAAGCGGCTGAGCACGGACTGAATAAACCCTATCTTCTTATAGAACCGGGGCGCTCGATAGTCGGCGAAGCGGGTATCACGCTTTACACCGTCGGCGCGATAAAGGATATAAAAGGTATAAAGAAATACGTCGCTATAGACGGCGGAATGTTCGATAACCCCAGATATGCGCTTTACCAGTCCAAATATACCGTCCTTCTTGCCGACAGAGCAGGCGAAGAATGTACCGAAAAGGTGACTATTGCGGGCAAGTGTTGCGAAAGCGGCGACATAATCGCCGTTGACGTGCCTCTTCCCGAAGTCGAAAGCGGTAATATTCTCGCCGTATTGACGACGGGCGCGTATAACTATTCAATGGCAAGCAACTACAACAGAAACTTCATACCCGCCGCAGTGCTCGTCAACGACGGTAAGGCGGAGTATATCGTAAAACCTCAGACTTACGAGGACTTAATAAGAAACGACGTTATCCCCGAAAGATTAAAAAAATGAGCGAATTAATCGAAATTGTAGCAGGTCTTATAGCAGTAATCTTCATTTTCGCCCCGCACGAGTTTGCGCATGGCTTCATTGCCTATAAATGCGGCGACCCTACGGCAAAAATGCAGGGCAGGCTGACGTTAAACCCCGTCAAGCACCTTGACCCCGCAGGTTTTATTCTGTGCGCCGTTGCAGGTTTCGGCTGGGCTAAACCCGTTCCTGTTAACCCGAACAATTTCCGTAAATATCGCAAAGGGCTTTTTTGCACCGCGATAGCGGGCGTTGTAACTAACTATATAATCGCCTTTATCGCTTACCCTTTGTATCTTGTAATTTTTAATTACCTATATTACGCAAATATTGATTTCTTCTATGCAAACGAATGGCTTAGCGTAATAGTTAAAATTATCTATTATGCGTTTTTCTATATCTACGCTTACGGTTTGGGAATAGTGGTGTTTAACCTGTTGCCGCTGTATCCTTTGGACGGGTTCAGGGTGGTAGAGTCCTGCACTCGCGAAGTAAACCCCGTAAGAAGATTTTTAAGAAATTACGGTATGTATATTCTTATCGTACTTGTAATTGAAAGCTTCCTTTGCGATATGCTCGTAAAATACGCGGGCTTGCCGCTTGCAAGTTACTTTGATATTTTAGGTTGGGTCGGCTGGTTCGCGCAGAATATTCTGGGCTTCCCTATAACCGCGTTTTGGAACTGGATATTCGGTTTACCGATACCGTTCATATAAAGAGAAATAATTATGGCAAACAATTACGACAATTTTGAATCGGTTGTAGATTACAACACCGTTCTCGACGACTTCGAGGGCCCTCTCGATTTACTTTTGCACCTTATAAACATAGCGCAGATAAATATCGAGGACGTGTTCGTTTCCAAGGTTACGGAGCAGTTTCTGAACTATATCGAGTTTATGAAGTCCCAACCGCACCGCGACGTTGACAAAGAGAGCGAGTATCTTTCAATCGCAGCGCAGATAATTTACATAAAGTCCAAAAGTATGCTTCCGGTGGTCGAGGTTGCGGGCGAGGAAATGGGGGATGACGAAGAGGAAAAGCGCGCCCTGATAGAACAGCTTAAACAGCGCGAGTACGAGCTGATAAAGGGCGAAACTCCCAAATTAAAGGACTTGGAAACGGTCGGATATATTTTTAAGGAGCCTGATAAGTCTTTAAACACCGTCCGGGTCGTTTATAAAGATTTTACCGTCAACGCGCTTTTGGAAGCCTTTGCGAAAATGATGCTCAAAAACGAGAGTATGCAACGCAAAAAGGACGATATAAAAGAAATTCCCAAAGATGTTTACACCGTCGAAGAAAAGGTCACGTTCATTCGCGAAACCTTGATTGAAAAAAAGGAAATTCTGTTTGAAAATCTTTTCACAACCTATTCCCAAAACGAGGTCGTAACGACTTTTCAGGCGCTTTTAGAGATGTTGAAACACCAGTTTATAAACGTTCGGCAGGAATTCACGTTCGGACCGATTACGATATTGCTTAATCCCGATTGGGATATGAAAGAGGTGGCTGATGAACAATTTGACGAATATAATTGAAGCGATAGTCTTTGCTTCGGGCGAAGCGGTGCCAGTCAAATTTATTGTTGAAAAGCTCGGTTGCAGCGTCAAGGAAGTCAATAAAAGCGTTGACGAACTGAAAGGTAAGTACAACGAAGAAAGCGGAATACTGCTTCTCGTCTTTAACGGAAAGTTACAGTTCGCTTCCAACCCTAAGTATAAACAACAGATTTCCGAAGTGCTGATACCCATTAAGGAAAAGGAATTTACTAAAACCATATTGGAGTGCGCCGCGCTCATTGCCTACAAACAACCCGTCACAAAACCCGAGCTGGAAGAGATTCGTCAGGTCAGTTGCGACTACGCAATACATACCTTGTTAGAGCTTGAAATGATAGTGCCCTGCGGCAGGAAGGACGCTGTCGGCAAGCCCATAATGTACGGTACGACTGATAACTTTTTGAAGCGTTTCAAGCTTAATTCAATTGACGAATTGCCCGACTACGAAGAGCTTATGGCACAAATAGCCGAGCTCAATAATAACTTCTTAGAGGATGAGGACGACGGTAATTACCTCTATAAAAAGGACGAATACGTCGAAGAAAACGCCGCGTCCAAGCCCGTCGAGAAAAAGGAAGAGCAAAAACCGAAGCTGGACGAAAACGGTTTTGAAATACCCGACTTCATCGAAGATGACGACGACGTTATAAAAATAAACTGAAAATACAAAAAGACGGCGACAGCCGTCTTTTTTGTATATTTAAAATTACGTTACAAATAATAATGATATGACCGACGTTTTGGTTTGGCTGGCGGCGGTGGGTTTTTTAATCTCGGTTTTCCCGATTCACATCTATAACTATTTTTATATAAATACCGCGACAAAGTATGCAAGTCTCAACGCAGGGATATATAAAATCAACTTTTTTAACGCGAATACCGTAGAAAACAATCCGCGTGAAATGCAGATTAACGGCAAAAACAAGAATATAGCCCCATCGACTTTCAAGCTTAATTTTTATAAAATTTTTAATCAGCTTTGTATATACAAAATCGTTCAGCTCGGCGATTACGGTATGCAAAAAATGTCTAACGCATATATTCTGCTTGCCCAGAACGGACTTACGACGGCTATATATAAATTCTTACAGATGAACGGTAACTACGGAAAATTCAGAAATTATACCGTTTTAAACGCCGAACATTCCGAAATCAGATACTATGCCAAAGCGGTAACGGTATTAAACGTTATGGTCCTTGCCAAAATATTTTTAATAATAATTATGGAGAAAATAAATGAACGCAAAAATTAGAAGAAGCAGAGATAAAGAATTTGACGCACCCGCAATTTCGATTGAAAAGGTCGCAGGTGCCGACACTGTCGTCGGTAAATCTATTGTAACCGTCAGCGGCACGGAGGTAATTCCTCTTTCGTCCGTCACCGTAGTAAATTTAAGCGGCGGCGGCGAGTACGGCGACGTAAAAACGTTTAAAGAAGCTGATGGCTTTCAACTTGCGGGCGGTAACGGCACGGTTATAACCGTAAAACCCAAGGGCTTTCTTGTTGACGACGGCACGGGTTGCAGATTAATGAAAATGGACGACGACGCCATCGACACGCTTATAGACAAAACAGGAGAGTTAATTCATAAACTTACAGACAATGCGTAACAAAATTTTGCTGATAACGTTTTTAATATGCGTACTTGTATTCGGCGCCTACATTTCGGTAACTTCCGTGAACGCAAACGCTTCGGCTGCCGCTGAAATAGCAATGGAGCTTACGACTGGTACCGTACTTGAAGAGGGAAACGCCGACTGTAAGCTTCCAATGGCAAGTACGACCAAAATTATGACCGCTATTATAATCGTCGAGGATTGCGATTTGGATGAAGTGATAACCGTTCCCGACGCGGCGGTGGGGGTAGAAGGTTCAAGCATATATTTAAAAAAAGGCGAAGAAATCGATATAAGAGATTTACTGTACGGCTTAATGCTACGCTCGGGTAATGACAGCGCCACGGCGCTTGCTATACATCATAGCGGCAGCGTAGAAAAATTTGTCGAAGAAATGAATGCCCGCGCCGCGAATATCGGTGCGGTGCACACGCACTTCACAAACCCCAGCGGCTTGCCCGACGACGAGCATTACACAACCGCGCGCGACCTGTGCAATATAGCCTGCTATGCAATGCGAAATGAAACCTTTAAAACGGTGGTATCCACGCGCAGTCATAAAGGGAACTTCAGAAGCTACGCGAATAAAAATAAAATGCTTTACTCCTATGACGGAGCAAACGGCGTCAAAACGGGCTACACATTAAAGGCGGGCAGGTGCCTTGTTTCATCCGCAGAAAGAAACGGTATGGACGTCGTAACCGTGGTTTTGAATTGCCCCGATATGTACGAGAGAAGTAAAACCCTTCTGGACAACGCTTTTAACAACTTCAAACTTTTAAGTTTAAGCGAAAATAAGCTATTTATGTCTGGCAGAGTACTTTGCAAACTGGCAAAATCACACAATTTAGTCGTAAAAATTGACGAAAATCTTGATTTTAAGGTAATTCCTCTTGTTGAAAGCAAAAAAGTAAATTCCGGTGATTTGGTCGCCGAACTTCAAATTTACGACTCAAACGGCTTGATTTTTAAGGAAAATTTGTATAGTATATAACTATGCGAATTAACAAATATCTTGCCGCGGCAGGGGTTGCGTCCAGGCGCGAATGCGATAAGCTGATTTCAGACGGTAAAGTCACCGTAAACGGAGTTAAGGCTACGCTAGGTCTTGAAGTTAAAGAGGTCGACGAAGTTTTTGTAAACGGAAACAAAGTCGTTTTAAAGAAAAACGAATATTATATATTGAATAAGCCCAAGGGCTATATCTGTTCGGTTTTGGATGATAAAGGCAGAAAAACCGTAATGGACCTTATGCCGCAGAACGTAGGCAGAATTTATCCTGTAGGCAGACTCGATTACGATAGCGAAGGGCTTCTTATTATGACCACGGACGGCGCGCTTGCTCAAAAGCTTACGCACCCTTCCAACGAGGTTCCAAAAACCTATCTCGTCAAAATCGAGGGTATCTTGACCGAAGCGGATTTAAACCCCATAAGAAGCGGCGTCGAAATCGACGGCTATATGACTAAAAAGTGTAAAGCCCATATCGTTGAAACCAATAAGGCTTATACAAAGGTACACGTCACTTTGACCGAGGGTAAGAACCGTGAAATCAGAAAGATGTTTGCCTCAATAGGCAAAGAGGTAACTTTATTAAAGCGCATAAAAATCGGCGAGCTGTCGCTGAGGGGACTGGACAGGGGAGCGTACAGAAAACTAACCTTGCAGGAAGTCGCCTATCTCAATTCAATATAAAAAACCCGCTTTAAGCGGGTTTTACTTTTTGTTTAAACAATAAAAAGGGTGCGCTTTAACGCTACGCCCTTTTCCTTAAATAATCAGTATTTTTTTATTCGGCGTCCTCTCGGTTATCTGTAACCATTGCAGGTACGCGAAATCGTCCTTTTTCTTGCAGTCTGTCGCAACCTCGCACATCTTTCGCTCGTCCGCGCCGCAGGTTAAAACGGGATAGCACGATTTCGCCAACGCTCCCAAAACTCCGTCCGCGCTTTTCTTTTTGACGGCAAGCGGGGAGAGGTACAGCTCGGAACTCAAATATTTTTCGCAGTCCTCACGGTACAGCCCGAGGAAGTTTGCCAAAAGTATTCTCTTTATTCGTGCAGAGGGATACCTTTTAGAAGTTGCTCCGCTCACAATTTCCCCGTACGGAAGAGTTTGTAATGCTTTCAGCACGTTTTCAAGCCCGTCGCCGCAACCATAAATAGGTTTCAACGCTTCGGCGGTCGTGCGCGAAAGAATAAGCCTTAAATAATTTTCAAACCTCGCGTTTTCTGCAGAAAAGTCGGTCAAATCACCCGCGACGAAATCAGGAATGTTGTCCTTTACGAGCGGTGAAGAAAGGTTTTTTCTTATCGCGGTCGCAGAAGAAAAGTTTTGCTTAATTTCACCGTCGTTAAACCCCGCACCCACGCGCCGTACGGGCAGAAGCCTGATATTTTTCTTCAAACTTAGAACCGCCTTTGCATATTCGACCCCTAAAATATTGTTGGGGGTGGATAGGAAGCCCGCCGCGCCGCCTGCAACTTCGAACGCAGAGGCGTAACTTTTTGCATAGCTTTCGCCGGTGTCCAAAGATTTCTTCAAAGCTTCCTTGAAATTTCCGCTCTCGTCCGAAAGTATCTTTGCCGCGCTTAAAAAGTCCGCTCCCGAACCGCTTTCACAGCCGAACGCCAGCGTATCTATTTCAGGCACTGAAGAAAGAATTTTAACCGCGCCTTTCGCAAATATTTCTGCGGGAGCAACCGAAAAAGCCGTCGGCAGTTCCAGAATGCAGTCCGCCCCGCAGACAACTGCGTGCTTAGCCCTTAGGAATTTATCGATAACGCAAATATCCCCGCGTTGAGTAAAACTTCCGCTCATAATACAGATTAAAGCGTCACAGCCCGAAAGTTCCCTCGCCTTATCCAAAATGTATTTATGACCGTTGTGAAACGGATTAAATTCACAAATTATTGCGCAAATTTTCATTTTAACCTTTACAATCAAAAAAAATTGGTATATAATGGTAACGTTTGAACGACAGTATTATTATACATTCGTCGGTCGAAAAAATAAAGTGATTTAAGGAGAAATGATATGTCTTTGCTTGATAAAATCAAGAAAGCAGGCAAGGAGGTCGCCGATACGTTGAACGGCACGCCCTCGCTTTTGAGAGAAATCAAAGAAAAAGCCGCAGCCCGTCACAAGACGATAGTTTTGTGCGAGGGGGAGGACAAGCGCGTTGTGGAAGCCGCGGCCCGGATTACCCGGGAGGGTATCGCTAAAATAGTTCTTATCGGCAACGAAGCGGAGTGCAAAAAAGTTGCGCCCGACGTTGACCTTACGGGTATAACGCTTATCGACCCGCTCACCTCGGACAAGACTGCGGAATACGCAAAGATTTTATACGAAGCGAGAAAGGCAAAGGGAATGACGGAAGAACAGGCGGCAGAGCAGGCAAAGGACAGAACTATGTTCGGCGCGCTTATGCTCAAAGCGGGCGACGTAGACGGCTACGTTTCGGGCGCTTGCCACTCTACGGCGAACACGCTTCGCCCCGGCTTGCAGGTCGTAAAGACTGCGCCCGGCATCAACACTGTTTCAAGTTGCTTCATAATGATTGCGCCCGACAAGAATAACCCCTACAACCCCGACGGCGTAGCAGTGTTCGCAGATTGCGCAATAAATATCGAACCCACCGCCGAACAGCTCGCTGATATAGCAATCACTTCCGCAAAGACGGCGAAAGACATCGCTGGTATAGAACCTAAGGTCGCAATGCTTTCGTTCTCGACGAAAGGAAGCGGCAACGACGATAAGTTCACCCAGTCCGTGCCCAAGGTACAGAAAGCAACGGAAATCGCAAAAGCCAACGCTCCCGACCTTGCTTTGGACGGCGAATTCCAGTTCGACGCGGCAGTCGCACCCGAAGTCGGCGAGCTTAAAGCTCCCGGTTCCAAGGTTGCGGGTCACGCAAACGTTTTCGTTTTCCCCAACATCAACGCAGGCAATATCGGCTATAAAATCGCACAGCGCTTCGGCGGTTATATGGCGATAGGTCCCGTATGTCAGGGCTTCGCAAAACCTTTAAATGATTTATCGCGCGGTTGCAACGTAGAAGATATAGTCGCAACGGTTGCCGTTACGGCGTTACAGGCAGAATAATATAAAAGGTGAAGAAATATGAAAATCTTAGTAGTTAACGCAGGAAGTTCGTCACTCAAATATCAGCTTATCGATATGGAAACCGAAAAGGTTCTCGCAAAAGGTAACTGTGAAAGAATAGGTATCCGCGGCTCGGTTTTAAAGGCAAAGGGCAACGGTGAAGAAAGAATTTATAAAGAAGCAATGCCCAGCCACGAGGTCGCTATCCAGCTCGTTCTGGAAGCTCTCCGCGACGACGGTATCGGCGTCATCAAATCGATGGACGAGATAGGTGCAGTCGGTCACAGGGTAGTCGCAAGCGGTGAATATTTCAAAAAGACCACGCTCGTCACCCCCGAAGTTTTAAAAACTTTGGAAGAAAAAACTTTCGAGCTTGCGCCTTTGCATAACCCCGCCGCGGCAATGGGACTTCGCGCTTGTATGAAAGTTATGCCCAAAACGCCTATGGCGCTCGTTTTCGACAGCTCGTTCCACGCAACTATGCCCGAAAAGGCTTATCTTTACGGTATAGACTATAACGACTACAAAGAGTACGGAGTAAGAAAGTACGGCGCACACGGCACCAGCCACAAGTTCGTTGCAGGCGAAGCGGCTAAGTTCCTCGGTAAAACTCCCGAAGAGCTTAAAATCGTAACCTGCCACCTCGGCAACGGTTCGTCCATATCCGCAGTTGACGGCGGAGTATGCGTAGATACTTCTATGGGCTTCACGCCGCTTGCAGGCGTTCTTATGGGCACCCGCTCGGGCGATATCGACGCTTCTGCGGTAGAGTTCCTTGCAAGAAAGAAAGGAATGAGCCACGAAGAAATTTTAAATTACCTAAACAAGAAGAGCGGCGTTGCGGGTATTTCGGGAGTTTCAAGCGATTTCAGAGACCTCATTGCAGGCGCAAAGAAAGGGAATGCAAGATGCCAGCTCGCCCTCGATATGTTCGCATATCAGGTAAAAAAATACGTCGGCGCATACGCCGCTGCAATGGGCGGACTTAACTGCATAGTATTCACCGCCGGCGTCGGCGAAAATACCCCCACCGTAAGGGAAGATGTCTGCAAAGGGCTCGAGTTCCTCGGCGTCAAATTCAGCGCCAAGGCAAACAAGGCTAAAAACGACGGTTCCATTCGCGAAATTTCTGCTAAATCTTCGAAAGTCAAGGTTCTCATTATCCCTACGAACGAAGAACTCGTTATCGCAAGGGAAACAGCCGAACTTTTATAAAAATATTTCATTGTCAGCGCAAAAAATAAGTTGACAAAGAAATACCCTTATAATATAATTTGATAGTCAACTTTGGTATGGAATTAGAAGTTAAAAGGCTTTTAGCCCAAAGAAAGTACACGGGAAGTTTCAGTTTCGTCTACGTCCCGCCCGCCGATATTTCGTTGATACCCCTCTGCAAAATAAGTAATGTATGTGTAGACGGCGAGTACGAAATTTTCGACGACGACTGCGTGGAAATAAAACTTAACGTCAAATATCTTATCAAAGGGCAGTGTTCGTATTGCCTTACGGAAACTAAGAAAGAGGTAAGCTATTTAACGGAAATTCTTTTCGTGCCACAGAACGACGGTGAAGATTATTATTACGACGGCAACAAGATAAACTTGAACCCCGCCGTTGACGATGCAATACTTATGAGTCAGCCCCACGTTTTACTTTGTAATGAGGACTGTAAAGGTATTGACGTTACCTAAAAAAGAAAAAAGAGGTGAAATAAAATGGCAGTACCCAAGGGAAAACAGTCCAAAAGCAGAACCAATAAAAGATTTGCAAACTATAAGGCAACGGCTCCTACGCTTGTAGAGTGCCCTCATTGTCATTCCTTGAAAGAAGCTCACAGAGTTTGCGGCAATTGCGGTTACTACGACAAAGTTGAAGTGGTGTCCAAGGACGAAAAAAAAGCTAATTAAACCGTACGGACTGCTTCGGCAGTCCGTATTTTCATTCATAAAAAAGTGGAGGGCAGAATGAAACATACCGACGTAAGAGAGCTGTTTGCTCATTCCGAAAACTATAAAAACAAAAGCGTAACCGTCTGCGGCTGGGTCAGAACGGCAAGAGACTCGAAAAGTATCTCGTTTATCGAACTGAACGACGGCACTTGCCTTAGAAACGTTCAGCTTATAATCGACAAGGAAAACCCGAAAAAGTCTTTCCCTGCAGTCGCCGTAGGCACTTCTTTGAACGTCACGGGTAAATTTGTCCCGTCGGAGAGGAACGGCTTCGAAATCTTGGTTTCGGATATGGAAGTCCTCGGCGAATGTCCCGCGGATTATCCCTTACAGAAAAAATTCCATACCCTCGAATATCTGAGAACCATTCCTCAGCTTCGTCCCAGAACGCGGTTTTTCGAAGCGGTTTTTGCTGTCAGAAACGAGCTTTCTTTCGCAATTCATAAATATTTCCACTCGCACGGCTATAAATACGTTCACACGCCCATAATCACAGGCAGTGACTGCGAGGGCGCGGGCGAAATGTTCCGCGTAACCACTCAGCCTTGGAAAACCGACTGCAAGAGCGAAGGCGAGTACTATTCGGGCGACTTCTTCGGCGCAAAGGCAGGGCTGACCGTTTCGGGTCAGTTAGAGGGCGAAATCGCCGCAATGGGCTTGGGCAAAATTTATACGTTCGGACCCACGTTCCGCGCAGAGCACAGCAATACGACCCGTCACGCGGCGGAGTTCTGGCAAATCGAGCCCGAAGTCTGCTTCTGCGACCTTCACGATATTATCGAAATTGCCGAGGACTTCATTAAATCAATCATTAAATACGTCATAGAAAATTGCCCCGACGAGCTCGCGTTTTTTAACGAGAGGGCGGAAAAGGGGCTTTTGGATAAACTTCACGGCGTAATAAAAAGCGAATTTGTCAAGTTGAAGTATACCGATGCAGTCGAAATCCTCAAAAAATCGGGCAAGGAGTTCAAATATCCAGTCGAGTGGGGTTGCGATTTGCAGACCGAGCACGAGAGATATTTGACAGAAGAACACTTCAAAAAGCCAGTGTTCGTCACCGATTACCCCGCCGACATAAAAGCTTTCTATATGAAGCAGAACCCCGATAAAAAGACGGTCGCGGCAACCGACCTTTTGGTGCCCGGTATAGGCGAAATTATCGGTTGCAGTGAAAGAGAGGCAGACCTCGGCAAGTTGAAAGAAGCAATGACAAAGCGCGGAATGCCCCTCGAATCTTATACCGAATACCTCGACACCCGCAAATACGGCAGCGTGCCGCACAGCGGCTTTGGGCTCGGCTTTGAGCGTATGCTAATGTATATCACGGGAGTTCAGAACATTCGCGACACTTTGCTTTATCCCCGTACAGTCGGCAATTTGTAATTTTAACTTATGAAGAACAGAATTTGCGTAATTTTTACGGGCGGTACGATAGGCTCGCGCGCGCTCGGCGATAAAGTCGATTTACGGCACGAGGAAAAAAGCTTTTTAATCGAGCTTTACAATTCGCGCTACCCTGCGGGCATTGAATTCGACGAGCTCCGCCCCTTGAATATTTTAAGCGAGAACATTCAGCCGTCCGACCTCGAAATAATGGCGGACTGCGTACGCGGAGTCGACAAGTCCAGGTACGACGGAATTATCATTACCCACGGCACAGACACGTTGTGTTTTACCGCAAACCTTTTCAGCCAGATTTTCTGCGATATCGAAATTCCCGTGGTTTTCGTATCCGCGCTTTATCCTTTGGACGATAACCGTAGCAGAGGGGTGGAAAACTTCGCAAACGCGGTAGCGTTTATCGAAAGCGTTGATTTCGGCGGGGTTTTCGTCAGTTTTGAAAATCACGGTGAAAACTGTAAAATTCACCTTGCAAGCCGCCTTATTGCGGCAACCGAGATAAGCGGTGAATATTACAGTATATTAAACGTGCCTTTCGGCGAAGTTTGCGGCGGCAAGTTTATCTATAACGAAAACCCGCTTAATCCAACGTTTGCACAGCTCAGAGAAAAAAGAAAGCCCTGTGCAGCGAAAAAGCTTTGTATGGATATGGTCACGATTCAGGCTCATTCGCTTCTGAATTTCGACTTTTACCGCTTTACCGAAGTCAAGCCCAAAGCCGTTATGGTCCAGCTTTACCACAGCGGAACGGTCTGCACTGAGGGCAAAGAAGCCAATTTCAAAAACTTTTTGAAGTACTGTAAAAACCTCGGCATAGAGGTAGTAATCGCGCCCGTAGACAGCCGCGCAAGAACTTACGGCAGTGCAGTCGGGCTCACCGAAGCTTGCACCACGGCTTACGACATCAGCTTCGAAATGGCTACGGTCAAAGTGCTTTTGGCGCTCGGTTCGGACAAAAATATAGAAGAGGAGCTTAAAACCAACCACTTCTTCGAAAAGCTGTATTAAACAAAAGCCCAATTCCTATTTACAATATAGGAATTGGGCTTTATAATTAACAGTGGTTAATTTTATTTAAAATTTCCTCTAGCCGTGGCAAGTCTTCAAGACACCCGCAACGCGGCTTCATCTCGTGCAAATCGTAAAGCTTCTGCCCGAATTTATACATTTCGATTACCGCCGCACACAGATTTTCACCCAGCGGGGTTAAGGAATATTCGGTTTTCGGCGGTACCACGGGGTACAGAACGCGATTGATTATCCCGTCGCTTTCAAGCTCTTTCAGTTGCTCGGCAAGCATCTTAGGCGTCGCAGACACAAGTTTTGCAATCTGGCTGTATCTCAGCGTCCTACCAAACAGGTAATAAACGATATCTATCTTATATTTTCCGCCGATAACGGCAAGCGTCGCGTCCAAAGGACAGCTGCAAGATTTCAATATTTCTTTATCCATAGTTTCCTCAAATAAACTTACTTTCCGAAAGGTAAGTATTGCACTTTAAAGTGCGTTCTTGACAAAAGAAAAGTTTGTGATATTATAATTTCATACAAAAGCTTTTGTCAATAATTTTAAGGAGATTCTATGGATTTTTCAGAACTTGCAAAATCGCGCTATTCGATGCGCGCGTTCTCGGACAAGAAAATCGAGGACGACAAATTGCAAACTATATTAGAAGCGGCAAGGGTTGCGCCCACTGCTTGCAACAATCAGCCGCAAAGACTTTACGTCTTGAAGTCGGACGAAGCTATTAAGACGCTTGAAAGCGTTACAAAGTTCGTTTTCGGGGCAAAAACCGTCGTTATTTTTACCAGCGTTAAGGAAGAAGAGTGGAAGAACCCTTTCACCAAAGATTATCATACGGGCGAAATCGACGTATCTATCGTCTGCACGCAGGCGATGTTGCAAGCTTGGGAGCTGGGGATAGGCTCGTGTTGGGTCGGCTATTTCGACCCCGAAAAGGTAAGAAAAGCCTTTTCAATCCCAAAAACCGAGCAAATTGTGGCAATTCTTCCCCTCGGCTATCCTGCGGACAACGCAAAGCCCGCGCTCGGGCACTTTTCGCGCAAACCGCTTGAAGAAACGGTTAAATATCTTTAATACCGTCAAAAATCTATCGGGAGTTCAAATTGATAAAAAGTTACGTTGTAACCGGTATGACTTGCTCGGCTTGTTCGTCGGGCATAGAACGAACGGTTAAAAACTTAAAAGGTGTTACGCTTTGCGAAGTCAGCCTGATGGGCAAGTCTATGAAAGTCGACTTTGACGAAAGCGTATTAACGGAAGAAGAGATTTTTTCCGCCGTAAAATCACTCGGCTACGGAGTATATAATGAAGGAGAGGAGCCGGTAACAAAGGAAAAAAGCCGAGATAGAAACCTTTTCGTCCGTTTTATAATATCACTCTGCCTGCTCGTGCCGCTGATGTACGTTTCAATGGGGCATATGTTCGGTGCGCCGTTACCATTCTTTTTAGACCCGCAAGAGGGCTATTCAAATTGGTTTGCGCTGTATCAGGCGGTGCTTTCGGCGGTTATAATCTGCGTAAACTACGCATTTTTCAAAAACGGCGTAGTCGCAATCTTCAAAAAAGTGTCAAATATGGACACACTCGTCGCCCTGGGCTCTGGAGTTTCGTTCATATATTCGGTTGTGCTGACGGCGTTCATTTTTCTTGATATGGATGCAATGCACAACGCTATGAATTTGCACTTCGAGTCGGCGGCAATGATTTTAACCTTAGTCACAGTCGGCAAATGGCTTGAAGAAAAGTCCAAGAAAAAAACGGGCGGAGAGATAGAAAAGCTATTAAAGCTTGCCCCCGATTCAGTCACGGTAGAGGTTGACGGTCAGCAAAAGACGGTATCCGTAAAAGACGTCAAAGAGGGCGATATATTAATAGTCAGACAGGGCGAGTATATCCCCGTTGACGGCACCGTCGTAAGCGGAAGTTCGTTTGTGGACAAATGTGCAATTACGGGTGAAAGCCTGCCTGTGGAAGTAACCGCAGGCGACGGCGTCACGTCGGCGGCGCTCGTTAAAAGCGGAGTCATAAAAATGCGTGCCGAAAAAGTCGGCGCCGACACAACTCTTTCCAAAATAATAAAAATGGTCAAAGAAGCGGGCGCAAGTAAAGCCCCGATTCAGAAATTTGCCGACAAAGTCGCCGGCGTATTCGTGCCTGTGGTGGTAATTCTTGCCTTGGTTACGTTCCTCGTCTGGCTTCTTATCGACGGCGGCTTCGTTGCAGAACACTGCGTAACGTACGCAATCAGCGTTCTCGTCGTTTCATGCCCGTGCGCCTTGGGGCTGGCAACGCCCGTCGCGATAATGACGGCAACGGGCAAGGGCGCGTCATTAGGTATTCTCTATAAAGATGCGGAAAGCCTGCAAAAAACCTGCAATATAAATACAGTTTTATTAGATAAAACCGCAACAATAACCGAGGGCAAACCAAGAGTTACGGAAGTTATCACGTTCGGTTGCAAAAACGATTTTGCCTTAAAACTTGCCTGCGGTATAGAGAAAAATTCCAACCACCCGCTCGCAAAGTGCGTGGTAGATTACGCAAAAGAAGGCTTCGAAGTCGGAAATTTTGAGTATATTACAGGTAAAGGCGCAACAGCCGAATACGACGGTAAAAAGTACTTCCTCGGCAATAAAAATCTTCTGCCTTGCAAGATTTCGAAAGAGGTCACGGAAAAGGCGACTTCGCTTTCCAGACTCGGCAACACGGTCATATTCCTGTCCGACAATAAATCGGTACTGGCGCTTATTGCCGTTGCCGATACGGTCAAAGAGGGCAGCGCAGAGGCGGTTTCGCTATTAAAAGCCCGAAATATGCGAATAGCAATGCTTACGGGCGACGAGGAAAACACCGCCAAGGCAGTTGCTTCCGGCGTAAATATAGAGGAATATGTCGCCGAGGTTCTGCCCGAAGATAAGCTTAAAGCAGTGCAAAACGTGCAGACGGTGGGCGGAGTGGTTGCAATGGTCGGCGACGGAATAAACGATTCTCCCGCGCTCAAACAAGCCGATATCGGTATTGCGATGGGCAACGGCACTGACGTTGCTATCGATTCTGCGGATATTGTCCTCGTTAGCGAAGATTTAAGAACTTTGGATACCCTTTTCGATTTAAGCCGCGCAACCGTACGAAATATAAAGGAAAATCTCTTCTGGGCGTTTTTCTACAACGTAGTAATGATACCAGTCGCGGCAGGCGCTTTTTCGGCGCTTGGGTTTACTTTCAATCCTATGATTGCGGCAGCCTGTATGAGTTTAAGCTCGCTTTTCGTAGTGGGCAACGCATTGCGACTGTTGCTTTATAAAAATAAAAAATTAAAAAAGGAAGGTTTTATGAAAACAATCGTTAATATCGACGGAATGTGCTGCGAGCACTGCGCAAAAAGAGTGGAAGAAAAGCTTTCTACCGCAAAAAACGTAGTTTCGGTTGACGTCAAGTTAAAGAAGAAGCTTGCCGTTATCCGCAGTCGCGAAAAAGTTGACGATACGGAAATCACCGCGCTTGTAACCGACGCGGGATATAAAGTTTTATCAATCGAAAGCAAGTGACAAACTCAACCAAACTAAGCTAATTTGTGACAGTATCCGTCACTGTAATATTTTGACACTTATGCATACGCGGCTGTATAATTTAGGTATGGAGGCTGAGTTATGCAGGATATGATGTTATTGGACAGGCGTACAAAAGATTTGGTGAAAGAATACGTGCCGACGGGCGACGTTCTTGACAGTATAGTATGCTTTTTCTCGATTTTTGCCGACCCGACACGGGTACGAATGTTGTCCGCTCTGGCAATATCAGAAATGTGCGTAACCGACCTTTCACGGGTTCTGGAAATAAATCAGACCACGGTATCGCACCAGCTTCGGTTGCTGAAAAATCTGGGTATAGTCAAAAGCGAGCGTTCGGGTAAAATTATATTTTACAGCCTTGTCAACGATACGGTCAACGACGTTATGCTTAAAGGCGTAGAATTTTTGGGTTGTTGAAAAAGCGGTAACAAAAGTTACCGCTTTTAAATATTTTGTAATTATCTATCTTAAAGTGTTGTAATATTTCAATTTTTGTGGTAGAATATAATCAGCGAATTTTTTGGAGATTTAGCGTGAAAGCAATAAAATCATTTTCAAAAATTATAATAGCAGTAATTTTGGCTATGACTTTGACCACCTTAACCGCCTGCGATATGCTAGACGGTATTTTCGGTAACAAGCAGGGCGACGGTAACGTATACACCGTAACATTAAACGCAAACGGCGGCACGTTCACTACCGACCTTACCGAATATACTTCTGGCACGGTCACATATCTGCCCGCAAACGGCACGAAAGAGCATTATACTTTCGACGGTTGGTACGTTTCAAGCGATTTCTCGGGCAAAGCGGTTCCTAAAATTTCCGCTACCGCAACGGGCGATAAGGAGTATTGGGCAAAATGGATACCCGATAGTTATACTTTGACTTTTAATATCGTCGGCGACAATTACCAAAGCACAATGAACTCTTATTCCTACGGCGTGAACGTGACCTTACCCAAACCCGAAAAATCAGGCTCGACTTTTAACGGTTGGTATATAAATTCTGATTTAAACGGCACTGCGGTAAAAACAATTTCAGCTGGCGAATACGGCAATAAGACTTTCTACGGCGAATGGCTAGACGGGGAAACTCCCGACAATCCCGATGTTCCCGATGTTCCTAAGCCTTCTGAAAACGAAGTGACGGTGAAGGCTTTCGGCGGCTACGAAGAGGGCGCATATATTGAATTCAACGCAGTAAGCGGAGTAAACCAATATCAGGTTTCCTATAAAGCCGAGGGCGCTTCGTCTTATACGAATATCGATAGCGAGCTTATCCGTACTTACGGTAACACCGTACGTGCAGATATCGTCGGCTTAAAGGCGGGCGATTATACGATAAAAGTAACCGCAGGCACGAAAACCTCGGAAAAAGACGTAACGGTTACCGCATACGACCGTTCAGGTTACGCGCACTTCGGCGCAACTTCGGGCGTCGGTGCCTACAATAACGACGGCACCCCCAAATCCGGCGCATATATCGTTTACGTTAACGAGCAGAATAAAAATGACGTTGTCGCTCCTTGGGATAGCAGTATTAAAGGTATAGTCGCCATTTTAGGCGATTCCAAAAACGCAGGAAAACCTGTAATAGTCCGCATAATAGGCAGAATTGCTGCCGCAACGTGGGATAAAAATAACTGGAAAACCCTTCAAGCTAAGTATGATAGCGCCGATAAAAATGATAGCGGAAAAATTATAAACGATTCTTCAATCGTAGGTATAAACAACACACAGCTTCCTACAAGCAGCACTAGTTTAACACAAGAAAAATTAATTTCAGGAGGCTATAATAAGCTTCAAACAGATATTACCGTATTAAACGGTTTAGTCAGTAAAGCGACTTATTCAGCTGGCAGTACAAGCGGATACGATTCCTATTGGAACAACTGTGAAATTTCAGAAGCAGAAAATGTGACGGTAGAAGGTATCGGCACGGATGCTATGATTTTCCAATGGGGGCTTACCTGGAAGAAGTGCAATTCTATCGAAGTAAGAAATATCACTTTCGACGATTACACTGAGGACGCTTGTAGCTTTGAAGGCTCAACTGACACTTCCAAATATACCGGTTTGTCGGTTGATAAATTCAATTCTAACAGGCTTTGGGTTCACAATAATACTTTCAACGAGGGTATGAATTATTGGGATGTCTGTGCAGAGCAGGATAAGCGAGAGGGTGATGGTGCTACCGACTTCAAAAGATGTGCGTATGTCTCGATTTCGTACAACCATTATTATAATAACCATAAAACAGGTTTAATCGGTTCGGATGACAACGTTTTTACCGCGAACGTAACGTTCCATCACAATTTCTATGACCAGTGCAATAGCCGCTTGCCGCTTGCAAGACAGGCAAATATGCATATGTATAACAATTATTATTACAAATCGTCAGGTACGAATATGTCAATTCGTTCGGGCGGGTATGCGTTCATTGAAAATTGTTATTTTGAAAATGCGAAAAATCCTATTCAGACCCAACTCGGCACTAAATCGATAACCCTCAATAATCAAAGCGTTAAATTGGATGGTTATGTAAAGGTTTATAATTGTACGTTTATTGAAACACAGTTAGATGATAAATATAAATTAGACACTTCAAAGTATAATATTACCCAAGTAACAAATAGGGCTACAACAATTCAAAACGATAATATCTACAGCCAGAACTTTGACACTAATTCTTCTGCGTTCTACTATGACAGCTCGGCTAAGAAATCAAAAGTTACTCAACTGGACGAAACGGCAAACGTACCCAACATAGTAAAAGCTTATGCAGGCGTACACAAAAATTAGAAAATAAGTATAAAAAATCTTGCCGATTGGCAAGATTTTTTATATTGCAAAACTTATACGGATATGCTATAATTTTAAACAGGGTATTATGGACGTAATTCGCGAAAAACTGAAACTTCTTCCGGACAGTCCGGGGGTTTATATTATGCTCGACGGTTACAAGAACGTAATCTACGTCGGCAAGGCGCGCGTTCTCAAAAACAGAGTTCGGCAATATTTTCATAGCTCGGAAAAGCCGGAAAAAGTTACGAAAATGGTGCAAAACATAGCCGATTTCAACTACATCATTACAAATACCGAAATCGACGCGCTTGCCCTCGAAAACACCCTCATAAAAAAATACAAGCCCAAGTACAACATTCTTTTAAAGGACGATAAAACTTACCCCTATATTAAAGCAAATTTAAAGGAAGATTTCCCGAACTTTTCAATAACACGTAAGATTAAAAAAGACGGTTGCAGATACTTCGGTCCGTTTATGGGCGGAATAAGCTGTAAAGAAATTTTAGATACGCTTCAGCTCACGTTTTGCGTGCGCCTGTGTCATACCGCAACTACGGGTAAAAAGCGGGAATGTCTGAATTACCACATCGGAAGGTGCCCGGCTCCTTGCGCAGGTAAAGTCAGCAAAGAAGAATACTCTGTGCGGGTTAAGAACGCTTTGAACTTCCTTGAGGGCAACTACAAAGATGCGGAAATTCTTTTAAAAAATAAAATGGTTTCCGCCGCCGAGAACGAGAATTTCGAGCTTGCGCTTGACTATAAAAACAAAATAGAAATGCTTTCTAAGCTCGAGGCGAAGCGCTTAACTACCTTAAACCGTTACGTAGACGCCGATATTATCGCTTATGTAAGCAACGGTCTGTATTCGGCTGTAAACGTCTTGGTTACGCGCAAGGGCATTATGCAGGGCGGAAGTTCTTTCGCCTTGGACGAAGCGCACCTGACCGACGGCGAAGCTCTGACGGGCTTTATCGTTCAGTATTATCAGAACCACGAAGTACCGTCCGAAATTATCTGCGAGGAGTTCTGCGAAAAAGAGCTTTTGCAAAATTATTTTAAGGAAAAGTTTGAAAAAAGCGTTGAAATAACCTTGGCAAAACAGGGCGATAAAGCCCGACTTCTGCAAATGGCTAAAAGAAATGCCTCCGAATACCTTGAAAAATCGGTCGACAAGATTAAGCACAAGGACGATATGACGGTGAACGCTTGCAGGCATTTGCAGGAATTGCTGTCTTTGAAAAATTATCCACGCCGAATGGAGTGTTACGATATTTCCAACATCAGCGGAGTGGATAAGGTCGGGTCAATGGTCGTGTTTATTGATGGCGAAGCGGACAGAAACAGTTACCGCCGTTTTAAAATTAAGACAGTCGAGGGCGCGAACGACTTCGCGTCCTTGCAGGAGGTTCTGACCCGTCGTCTGGATAAACTGGGAACTGACGAAGAGGAAAAGTTCCCCAAGCCCGACCTAATAATAATCGACGGCGGCAAGGGTCAGTTGTCTGCGGTTAAGGAAATTTTCGACGGAAAAAATATAGAGGGTATAGAGCTTATTTCGCTTGCCAAACGCGAAGAAGAGGTGTTTACTCTGTATTCCGAAGAAAGCGTCAAAATTCCGCACCGCGACTATTCGCTTAAAATGTTGCAAAGAATCCGTGACGAAGCGCACAGATTTGCAATAACCTATTTCAGAAACTTGCACTCAAAACGGAATCTGCAAAGCGTTCTGACCGAAATAGACGGGGTAGGCAAAGTGAAACGGCTTGCCCTTCTTGACAAATTCGGTACGCTTGATAAAATTATGAACGCAAGCGTTGAGGAACTGTCCTCTGTGGACGGAATTTCCTTAGCTTTGGCGCAAAAAATTTACGACTATTTAAAAGAAAACTTATGAAAAATTTAAATTATAAACTTATCGTATCCGACTTTGACGGAACGCTAATCGACGGCAACCAAAAGGTTCCCTTAAAGGTTAAAGCGGCAATCGACGAATACATCGCAAACGGGGGAATTTTTGCAGTCTGTACAGGCAGAATACTGTATTGCATATTGCCGCGTGTACGCGAGCTTGGGCTTAAAGGTTTCGTCGTAGCGAGTCAGGGCACCGTTATAGCGGATATCGAAAGCGGAAAAATTATTAAAAACGGCGGTATGGATTACTCGGGAGTTGCGGAGATTTGCCGCAATATTAAGGAATTGGGGCACCCAGTGAACGTGTATTGTGACGACGATTTGTACACGGATATTCCCAAAGACAATAAGTTTTTACAGATGTACGAGCGCGTAGTGGGTATCGACGCAAAATATATAGGCGGCGATATCGTCGGCTTCGTACTGAAAAATAAGCCTTTTTGTCAGAAAGTCGCAATTTTAGTTGCGCCCGAAAAGCAGGCGGAGCTGTACGAAGAACTTAAAAAAAGATTGCAGGGCAAATACGACGTTACCTGTAGCGCGACGGTACTGGTCGAGGTTTCGCCCCTGAACGACAATAAGGGTACTGGACTTAAATTCCTTGCTGAAAAGTTCGGAATTCCCATTGAAAAAACTGTTGCCGTAGGCGACAATTTAAACGACCTTTCAATGATTAAGGCTGCCGGTATGGGCGTAGCGGTCGGCAACGCTGTTGACGCTTTAAAAGAAGCCGCAGACTTCGTTTCAGAGACCAATAATGAGGGCGCAATAGCCCAAATAATAGAAAAATTCGGTTTTGCATAGTACTATGTCTGAAATACTAGCCCCTGCAGGGGATAAAAACAGCGTTTTTGCGGCGGTTAATGCAGGCGCTAACGCGATATACCTTGGAATGAAAGAATACTCCGCAAGAAGCTCAGCGGAGAATTTTGATTACGAAAATTTTGAGGAAATTGCGAAATACTGCCGCGCTTTCGGCGTAAAAGTTTACGTTGCAATGAATACGATTGTAAAGGACGGCGAGCTCGAAGATTTTTTGACTTGCGTCGTAAAGGTATGGAATAAGGGCGCCGACGCAATTATTATTTCGGACGTATTTTTGGGCAAATACATTAAAAATAACTGTCCTGAAATTGTTTTGCACCTTTCGACACAGGCGGGAGTTTGCAACACTTACGGCGCAAAGCTTGCAAAAGAATACGGTTTCGACCGCGTTATTTTGGCGCGCGAAACGGCTTTTGATGACATTGAAGAGATTGCTAAGATAATTGAAACCGAAGTTTTCGTCCAGGGCGCGCTTTGTACCTGCTTTTCGGGACAGTGCTATCTTTCGTCGTTTGCGGGCTGGAACAGCGGAAACAGGGGCAAGTGTAAACAGCCGTGCAGAAAAAAATATTCAATTGACCGCGCTGGGTTCGAAGAACGCGCTTACAGGCTTTCGCTTTCCGATTTGTGCGCGGGCGAAAACGTAAACAAGCTGATTGAAGCGGGCGTGGCTTCGTTTAAAATAGAGGGAAGAATGCGGCGCCCAGAATACGTTGCAGCGGCGGTGAAATATTACAGAAATTTAATTGATAATTGTGAAAATTCGATTAATTTAAACGATTTAAGCGATTTAAAACGCACTTTTAACCGTGGAAATTACACAAAAGGGCTTGCTTTCGGGCAGGATAAGTCGTTTATTTCCTCCTCGGTTCAGGGGCACATCGGCGAGTTTGTGGGTGTAATTCGGGTCGAAAACGGCAAATTTTTGTGCCAAACGCGGCAGAAATTCGTAAAAGGCGACTGTTTTAAGATTTTAAGGGACGGGAAAGAGGTTGGCGGAGCGACTTTTTGCAGTGATTTAAAGGGTGGGTTCAGCCTTTCTTCGAAATCGCGTTTGAAAAACGGCGACAAGGCGTTTGTAACAACGGATACGGGGCTGAATTCCCGCTTGCTTTCTATGAAAAGGAGTATTCCCGTAAAGGTTGAAGTAAGGCTGGTTGCGGGTAAAATTGCCGAAATTTCAATAAACGGAGCGGTTTTTAAGGGGGAAAAGCCGCTTGAAGCGGCGCAAAACAGTCCTGTTTCGGTCGAAAACATAAAAAAAACGTTCGATAAGGTAGATAAATACCCGTTTGAAGTGATTTTCGGCAATATTGATACGGATAACGTGTTTATTTCCGCTTCCGAGTTGAACGCTTTAAGGCGGAACGCATATGCGGGATACTATGAAAAAATCACGTCGGTTGAACGCAAAACCACGGTTAATTTCACCAAACCGTCACAGAAAAACGACATAAAAAACGATAAAATTGCAGCAATTTGTACCGATTTTCGCAATTTAAGCGCGGATATAGGCATACTTAAACTTGCAGATTTCAATTCGTACGCAGAAGCGCTGACAAAAAATTTCAAAGGCGAAAAATTTTTGTATCTGCCGCCGTTTTTGACTGGGCGGGAAACCCAAAAAATCAAGTCAACGGCGGCGCAGTTCGACGGAATTTACTGCGACGGTATTTACGGAATAAAGCTTGCGGAGGAACTCAGCAAGCCGCTGTTTGCGGGAACTGGGTTCAACATATCGAACCGCGCGGACGTGGAAATCTGCAAGGCGAAATATTTTGCGGTTTCAAAAGAATTGACGGTGGCGGAAGCGCGGATTGTTTGCGCGGAAAATTCGTTTTATCTTGCCGCGGGTGATTTGAAGGTGATGGACCTGGTATACTGCCCGTTCGAAAAGCGATGTGCAAACTGCGACAGGCGCGGGGCGTACACGCTGACGGACGAGAATGGCAGAGAGTTTCCGTTAAGACGGTACGTGACGGGTGCGTGCAGGTTCGAACTGTACAACTGCGCAAGCTTAGCTGCGGCAACGCCAACGGGCGCGCTTTTGGACTGCACGCTAAACGGCGACCCGAACGCGCTTATCGGGGTTTTCAAGGACGGAAAGGCGCTTCGGGAATACATTAAAAATTACACTCGCGGGCATTCGGAACAATCTGTTTTTTAAATATGGATAAAAAAAGTTTATTTAAGCTGGAACTTAATAAAATTTTGGCTTCGGTTGCGGAGTATGCGACGCTTGAAAAAAGCAAGGCGCTGATTTTGGCGCGCGAACCTTCGACCGATTTGGCGGAGGTCAGGCGCAGGCTCGACATAACCGAGGAGTGCGACAAACTTTTATATGTTTACGGCGCAGGGAAAGTCGAAGCGTTCCCCGACGTGGAAGAAGTGCTTGGGCGGGCAATGAAGGGCTCGACGCTGTCTTTTAAAGAACTTCTGGACTGCGGGCAACTTCTGCGGGCGGCAAGGGCGGCGTATTGCAGCGTTGAAAAAATCGACGACGCATTGCCGCATACGAAGTCGCTTACAAAAAATTTATACTTCGATAGGAATTTGGAGGACGATATTTCCGAAAAAATCATTTCGGTGGACGCAATCAGCGATACGGCAAGCGACAGACTGTATTCCATTCGGAGTAAGATAAAAAATCTTAACGCACGTATACGCGAAAAACTTGCTGAGTACGCTTCGGGCAAACACTCGGAATACTTGCAGGACGGTATCGTCACGATAAGAAACGACAGGTATGTAGTGCCCGTAAAAGCCGAGCACAAGAGCCACGTAAAAGGCTTTATTCACGACCGCTCTAAGACGGGTTCAACTTTTTTTATCGAGCCAGAATACGTTTTAGAGCTAAACAACGAACTTATAGCTTTAACCATTGACGAGCGGGAAGAAATTGAGGCTATTTTGAAAGCTTTGTCGCGCCGCGTCGGGGATATGGCGGAACAACTTTCAGCCGACGCGGAAATACTTGCGGAGCTGGACTTGCGGTATTCGGTTGCCGAATACTGTTTCTCGAAAAAATGCACGAAGCCGAAAGTCAACGGCAGGGGATATATAAATATAGTCAAGGGGCGTCACCCGCTTATTGATAAGGAAAAGGTTGTGCCCGTTTCCCTGACGCTTGGCGGCGAGTACAGGTTTTTGCTTTTAAGCGGCGCAAATACGGGCGGCAAAACCGTCACTTTGAAGATGTGCGGACTGTTCTGCCTTATGGCGGCTTGCGGGCTGTTTCTGCCGGCGTGCGAGGGAAGCGAGGTCGGCGTATTCTCAAACGTGTTTTCGGATATAGGCGACAGTCAGAGTATAGAGGAAAGTCTTTCGACGTTCTCTTCGCATATTACTAACATCATAGAAATCTGCAACTCGGCAGACGGAGATAGCCTTGTGCTTATCGACGAGCTGGGCGGCGGAACTAACCCCGACGAGGGACAGGCGCTCGCGAAAGCCGTTGTAAAACACTTTTTAGATTGCGGCGCGACGGGAATCGTAACCACGCACTATACTCCTTTAAAGGAATTCGCCTATACCGTCGGCGGGATAGAAAATGCGAGCATGGAATTCGATACCGACACATTAAAACCGCTGTACAGCATAAAAATCGGTTTGCCCGGGGCAAGCAACGCTTTGGCGATTTCACGGCGGCTGGGAATGAGCGCGGAAATATTGAGCCTTGCCGAAAGTTATCTTTCGGAGGGGGCTAGAAGCTTTGAAAACGTTGTCCGCCGCGCCGAAGAAAGCAGAATCGAGGCGGAAAAAAAGCTTGCGGAAATTTCCGTTTTAAAGCTCGAGTGGCAGGAAAAGCTTGAAAAGGTCAACGCGCAGATTGCCGACGTGAACCGCGAAAAGGAAAAGATTACCCGCTCGGCACGCGCCGAAAGCCGCCGAATTATTTCCGAGCGAACCGAAGAAGCCGAGGAGCTGCTTGCGGCGATTGAGGAAATTTTCAAAAAGGAAGAGTTATCCGAAGCCGATTTGATTGCCGCGCGGACCCTGAAAAACAAGATAAAAGACGGTGCTTTCGACGATGAGGAAGAGATAAAGCGGGTTACGGACTTTGCGCCTACGACCGCCGATAACGTGAGGGCGGGAATTTCGGTTTTTGTTAAACCTATGGACTGCAAGGGGCAAGTTGCCGCTTTCAACGCTGCAAAAGGCGAAGCGGAAGTTGTGTGCGGCAGTCTTAAAATGCACTTAAAGCTGAAAGATTTACTGATTATCGGTGAGGAAAAGGAAAAGCCGAAAACGGTTAAAGTGGTTAAAAAACTGCCGAAGGATAAACCTATCCTTGAAATAAACGTTGTGGGAATGACGGTGGGCGAAACTTTGTACGAGGTGGATAATTTTATAGACCGTGCCGTCACAGACAACCTCGAAGAAGTAAAAGTTATTCACGGCGTTGGCACGGGTAAGCTGAAAAGCGCAATTTCTGCGCATTTGAAAAGGCATAAAAACGTTGAAAGCTTCCGACCCGGCAAATACGGCGAGGGCGAAACGGGGGTTACGTTTATTAAACTGAAATAGGCTTGTACTATCGCATACGCGAACCTTGAAAGGAATATTATATAATTGACTAAATATGTTCTTATTGAGGTAAACTATTGAAAGGCAAGTTATTTACCATTTTAACTAATCTTACTTTGTTGCTTGTTATCACGAGCGTATCTGTTATAGGTTATTTCAGCGGCAACGCAAAAGCCGTTATTTACGAAAACACCAACCTCTATTACGGCGGAAGCGAAGAGAGCGGCGCGGTCGGGCTGACCGTAAACGTTTACGAGAGTACGGAAAACGTTTTAAAAATTCTCGATATTCTGGACGAAAACGAGGCAAAAGCGACATTCTTTATAGGCGGAAGCTGGGCGGACGACAACGTGGACTGTGTGCGCGAAATATATAACCGCGGGCACGAGCTGGGAAGTCACGGATACTTTCATAAGGACCATTCCAAAATGACGTATGAGGCGAATCTCGAAGAAATACGGCCGAGCGTAAAACTTTTGGAAATGATTTGCGGAAAGAAGATTGAGCTTTTTGCGCCGCCGTCGGGAGCTTTTTCGGAAAATACGCTTTCCGCTTGCGCCAGTCTTGAAATGAAAGTTATAATGTGGTCGAGGGATACAATAGATTGGCGCGATAACGACGAAAATCTCGTATATTCGCGCGCTACGGACGAATTGAAAGCGGGAGAGTTCATTTTGATGCACCCCAAAGACGTGACGGTGAAAACTCTGCCGAAAATTTTAAATTACATAAGAGAAAACGGCTTTAAAGCCGAAACTGTTTCTCGGATATTAGGAGAATAATGGTACATTTTAAACAACTTGACAACGGACTGGCACTTATTGTTAACAAAATGGACGGACTTTTGTCGGTGACGATGGGGATTCTCGTGCACACGGGCGCGGCGCAGGAGAACGACAGTGAGGACGGAATTTCCCATTTCATCGAACATATGACGTTCAAGGGCACGAAAAAACGCACTTCTTTTCAGATTTCGGATGAAATGGACAGGATAGGTGCGCAAATGAACGCGTTTACAGGTAAGGATATGACCTGTTATTATGCTAAGTCCACGACGGGGCACGCCGCGGAAGCGTTCGAAATTCTTGCCGACATCTTCCTTGAAAGCACTTTCCCCGAGGAAGAAATGGTCAAGGAAAAAGGCGTAATCATAGAAGAGATTAATATGAACGAGGACACCCCCGACGATTTATGTCTCGACCTGCTTTCAAACGCATACTTCGGTAAGCGCGGTTACGGCAGAAATATTTTGGGTCCGAAAAAGAACGTTTCGGGCTTTACGAAAGCCGACGTTGCCGCATACACGGACAAGCACTACGTGCCCGAAAATATCGTTATTTCTATGGCGGGAAATATAGATATAAAGCTTGCGGAAGAGCTTGTATTAAAATATTTTTCAGACCTAAAAGGAAAACGTTCCTGCGGCAGGGAGGTCAAAATCGAGCTTCAAGGCAAGTCGCTTTTCAAGCATAAGGACATCGAGCAGGTGCATATCGGCATTGCCTTTCCGTCGGTGAAGCGTTACGACGAGGCGTACGACGCAACGCAGATTATGAACGTTATTTTAGGCGGCGGGGTTTCTTCACGTCTGTTTCAGACGGTGAGAGAGGAGCTTGGGCTTGCGTATACAGTTTATTCGTATGTTTCGACCTACGCCGAGGCGGGTGCGCTGTCGGTGTATGCGGGCGTGAATACCGAAAAATATTTGAGTTCCGTCGACGCGATTTACAGGTGCATAGACGATTTAAGGAAGAAAAATATCTCCAAAGAAGAGTTTTTGCGCGGAAAAGAGCAACTTGTTTCTTCTTCGATATTCTCGCAGGAGAGCACGAGCTCGCAGATGCTTTTGTTCGGGAAAGAGCTTTTATACAGCGGCAGGGTTTACGATTTCGAGGACAGAATAAACAAGCTGAACGCCGTCACGCTTGACGACGTGCTGGCGGCGGTGGATAGGAATTTCGACGAGAAGTTCAAGGCGACTTCGGTTGTCGGTGCAGTGGACAAGCCGCTTTGATATGGATATAAAGTACGGGTTCGAGCCCTTTTTTGACGAAAACAGCGTTGTTCTGATATTGGGAAGCTTTCCGTCGGTCAAGAGCAGGCAGGTCGAGTTTTATTACGGAAACAGGCAAAATCGGTTCTGGAAAACGGTATGCGGATATTTCGGCGAGGAAGCGCCTTTTGACGTTGCTGGGAAGAAAGAATTTCTTAAGAGGCGGAATATCGCGCTGTGGGATATGGTTACAGAGTGCGAAATCGTCGGGTCGCAGGACAGCAAGATAAAAAATTTCAAGGTTGCGGATATCAAAAAGTTATTGCAAATCTCAAAAATTAATTATATAATATTAAACGGCGGTAAGGCGGCGGAGATTTTCGAAAAGAATTTTACAGGTATTTCCGTGCCTTACGAAAAGTTGCCGTCGACAAGCCCTGCGAATACGGGATTCGACGCCGAGAGGTGGCGCTGTGCTTTACAAAGAGCTTTTAGCCGAGCTTGAATCTTTTGCGGACGAGGGATATCGCGATTTTCATAAACGGCTTTTGAAAAACGAGAATATCCGCGTTTTGGGCGTGCGCGTACCGCAACTTAGGAAAATCGCGAAGCGATTAGTCGGCAACGTAGACGAGCTTTTAAGTTTCCCCGACGAGTATTACGAAGTAACGTTTATCAAGCTGACCGCGGTATCGCTTTTGAAGTGGGAAGAGTTTATAAAATACGTTAGTAGATGCGTTCCGCTTATAGATAACTGGGCGACGTGCGACTGCTTTGCGCCGAAGTGTATCGAAAAGCACAAGGAAGAGTTTTTACCGTATATATATACTTTTTTTGCGGAAGAGCAGGAGTTTTATCAGCGTTTTGCGCTTACGACGCTGTTGCACTTTTACGTTGAAGAAAAGTATTACGATAAGATACTTCAACTTATAACCGCAGCCGAAACCGATGCATACTATTACGTACATATGGCGGCGGCGTGGTTGCTTGCGGAACTTATTATCAAATTTTACGACCAAACCGTTGAGTTTTTGAAGGCTACTATCGAAGCGTCTCGCAAAGGTCTGGAAGTAGATAAAAAGACACATAACAAGGCAATTCAAAAGGCGTGTGAGAGTTTCAGACTCACCGCCGAACAAAAAACATATTTAAAAGGGTTAAAATTATAATGGAAATTTCACAGCAGTTGACCGAAGAATTTAAATTGCGCCCCGACCACGTTCGGAACATTTTGCAGCTTTTGGACGAGGGGAACACTATTCCGTTTATCGCGCGGTACCGTAAAGAGATGACCGGCGCGATTGACGACCAGGTTTTGCGCGCTTTCAACGACAGGTACGAATACCTTAAAAACCTTGAAAAGCGCAAGCAGGAAGTTGCCAATTCCATTACGGAGCAAGGCAAGATGACGGACGAAATTCAAGCCGCCATCGACGCCGCGCAGACTATGACCGAAGTCGAGGATATTTACCGCCCGTTCAAGCAGAAGAAAAAGACGAGGGCGTCGGTCGCTATTGAAAAGGGCTTACAGCCGCTTGCGGAGTTTATTCTCGCGCAGGAGGGCGACCCTTACAAGGAAGCAGAAAAGTACATAGACGAGGAAAAGGGAGTTGCGACCGTTGCGGACGCTATCGCAGGGGCGAAAGATATTATCGCCGAAGTTATTTCCGACAATGCGGAGCTGAGAAAGAAGCTTCGTTCGCTTCTCGAAAACCACGGCGAGATGCAGGTTAAGATGGTCAAGGATGACGAAAAGGGCACTTACGCGATGTACGCGGACTATTCGGAGATTATCCCCGAAATTAAAAACCACAGAATTCTTGCTATCAATAGGGGCGAAAAGGAAGAGTGCCTTAAAGCGAAAATCTTCTTTAACCCCGACATTGCAAAACGCGTGTGCGTGGCTAAATACTTAAAGCCCAACGGTAACGCGGAATGCGGTAAACTTATTGAAGAAGCGGCGGACGACGGATATGACAGGCTTATTCAGCCTTCCGTCGAGCGCGAGGTGCGTGCGATTCTGACAGACAGGGCGAGCGAGCAGGCTATAAAGATGTTCGAAGTAAATCTCCGTCCGCTGTTGTTACAGCCGCCCGTAAAGGGCAAGGTTACGCTTGGACTCGACCCTGCGTACAGGACTGGCTGTAAAGTCGCGGTCGTAGACGAGACGGGCAAGGTTCTCGATACCGGCGTTATTTATCCCGTGCCCCCGAAAAACGATATCGAGGGTGCTAAAAAGACAATGAAAGAGCTTATTTCTAAGCATAAAGTCGATATTATCTCGATAGGAAACGGCACGGCGAGCAAGGAAACCGAGATTTTCGTTGCCGACCTTTTGAAAGAAGTCGAAGGCGTGACTTACGCCGTCGTAAGCGAAGCGGGTGCGTCGGTTTATTCGGCTAGCCCCCTGGCGGTTGAAGAATTCCCCGATTACGACCTGACGCGCCGTTCGGCGATTTCCATTGCAAGGCGGCTTCAAGACCCGCTTGCCGAACTTATTAAAATCGACCCCAAGTCGATTGGCGTGGGGCAGTATCAGCACGATATGGATAAAAAGCGGCTTGACAGCGTTTTAGGCGGCGTTTTGGAGGACTGCGTAAACAGCGTCGGCGTTGATTTGAATACGGCGAGCGTTTCGCTTTTAAAATACGTTGCGGGGCTAAACTCGGGCATAGCGAAAAATATAGTAAACTACCGCGAGGAGAACGGCAAATTCACTTCGCGTTCACAGCTTCTTAAAGTATCCAAACTCGGTGCGAAAGCGTACGAGCAGTGCGCGGGCTTCCTGCGTATTCCCGACGGAAAAAACATAATGGACAATACTGCGGTTCACCCCGAGTCGTACGAGAAAGCCGAAAAACTTTTGTCGCTTTTCGGTTACACCGACGAGGACGTCAGAGAAAGGAAGCTTGCAGAACTGCCCAAAAAAGTCAAGGAATACGGCGATGATAAGGCGGCGGAATACTGCGGACTGGACAAAGCGACTATGAACGACGTCATTTCCGAGCTTGTAAAACCCGGCAGGGACATACGCGACAGTTTGCCCCAAAGACAGCTCAGAAAAGATATTATGAGCATTGACGACTTAGAGGTCGGTATGATTGTTGACGGCACGGTCAGGAACGTTATCGACTTCGGCGCGTTCGTGGATATCGGCGTACATCAGGACGGTCTTGTGCATATTTCCGAGATTACAGACAGGTTCATCAAGCACCCGTCGGACGTTCTCAAAGTAGGGCAACAGGTTAAGGCGGTTATTATTACGCTCGATAAAAAGAAGCAACGCATAGGGCTTTCTTTAAAGCAGGCGGGCGCCAATAAAAATATCGGCTGACGCTTGACACGCACGGATATTTATAGTAAAATCTTTATATATTTTCAGGAGGATATTAAAATGTTTGAAGAAGTAGCTAAATTGCTTGCGGAACAGCTTAATATAGACGTCAACAAAATTACCGAGGAGAGCGAAATCATTAAAGATTTAGGCGCTGACTCTTTGGACGTCGTTGAGCTTTTAATGAGCCTTGAGGACGCAACGGGCAAGACCATTCCCGAAGAAAAGGTTGCGAACCTTAAAACCGTCGGCGACGTTGTTAAAACTTTGGAAACTCTTTAATTTATAGAAATTTAACCGCCCTGTGCGCAGTTTGCGCACAGGGCGGTTTTTTCATGCTTGCAAAAATATATTAAATATATGGTAATTCAATCAGAAAGACAAAAATTCTACTAACGGTTGAGAAGAAATTATTGAAGTCGAAAAAAATTTTGTTTAAAATATAGGTATACATTTCAAAGAGGTAAAAACGAGATGACGTACGGTGAAAAAATTTCACATCTGAGAAAATCAAACGGAATGACTCAGGAAGATTTGGGCAAGATTCTGAACGTTACATATCAGGCGGTTTCCAAGTGGGAGCGCGGCGAATCTTTGCCCGATTTTACGACGATGTCGCAGATAGCTAAGGTGTTTAAAGTGCCATTGAGCTATTTCGAGGAAAACGGAGAAAAGGCGCAAGCCGAACAGGCACAGTCCGAAGCTGTGAACAGTTCCGTAAGTTATATAGGAACGTGCACCGTATGCGGGAAAATGCTTAAAGAAGACGACGAGCATATAGCTTCCCCTAAATTGATTTGCAAAAGCTGTAACGAGCGTCTGGCAAAAGATGCTGAACTGAAAATGGAATATATAGCCGAACAAAACCGCAAAGAACAGCGCGGAAGAGGCATAGACGCGCAGCTTATCGTAAGTCTTATTTTCGCTTTGGCGGGGTACGTAGCTCTGACCGTATTCACGTTTTTAAGTAAGCCCGACGACCAATTTTTATTGGGGGCATTGATGCTTATAGGTCCGATTGCGCTGTTTGCGTTGGTTCATGCAGTTTTCGATTTGATAAACGAATTAAGGGATAAGGACGACGGTCCCGATGGATATACGCGCAACCTTTCATTGATAATTGCGGCGGTATTCACCTTAGTTAACATAGCTTTATTCCTTATTATCTATTTCACGCTGAACGACAATTTTTATTTTATAATTATTATGTGTATCGGCGCGGTAGTATCTTTCACTTTTGTTAGCCAGTTTTTGTGGGGCAACGTTGTAAAAGATATTTTCACTTGCGGCGGATTTACGTTCAAATTGCCCGGCTTTATTTTCTCGCTTACGCCTGATTCGATTATCTGGATGATTGTAACGAAACTTTTCCTCGGCTTGTTATCGATTATCGTGTTTATCGTTACGACCGTTTTCTTTGCGGTTGTAGCAATGTTCGGTTCGGTTATCACGTTTATTCCGAGCGTGATAATTAAAACCGTCAAAGACAAAAACGCTTGATACCGAAATAATTAATTAAAAAAGTCACCCGAAAAGAGGGTGGCTTTTTTGTTAATCGTCCGATAACCCTAAAAGATAATCGGCGGAAACGTTGAAGTAGTCGGCAAGTTTGAAGATTGCTTCCGCACAGGGCTCTTGTTTGCCCGTTTCCCAATAGCTTATAGAAGCGTTGCTTACCTGTAACTCTTTCGCAAGCAGATTTTGCCCGATACCTTTTTCGCTTCGTAAATATTTTAACCGCTCGCCAAAAATTTTTCTGTTATACTCTTTCATTTTAAAAATTCTAATAATAATTAGTAAATTTTACTTGACTTCTAATTATAATTAGAGCATAATAAATTAAACGATGAATTTTGTCGAAAATGCGGAGATTAGGGGAAAAAGTTGTGGAAAACGAATTGTTCGAGCCTTTGCAAACGTTTGAAAACGAATTAGAGAAAAAGCACGAAAAGCTGACCGAAGAATACTTTGAAGAATTGGTTGAAAAATCAGGGGTAAACATAGAAGAGAACGCGGCAACTCTTCAAAAACGCAATAAAATTTTAGAAGAGCTAAAGGATACGAATAAATACTTAAAAAAGTATAGACGAATTCGCACTTTGGTAATCGTAAGTATAATTATTCTGGCTTTAGTCGGCGCCGTATGCGGCTTGTATTTCAGTGGGAACAATGATTTATTCTTCCTTTGCATACTGATTCCGTCAATATGCTTATGCGGAATTATAGGTTTAATAGTAGTTATTTGCGTAAAAATCAACAAAAAAATCAACTCGGGCTCGCTATTAGCCGACAGACTAAATGCGGAAGCAGAACAATTGAAACAAGACGCTTGGAATCAGATGTACGAATTAAACGTCAAATTCGATTGGAATACGCCTGCCGAATTGGTTACAAAAACCTTACCGCTTATTAAAATCGATAAATATTTCGACCAAAACAAATTTAAATATTTTGCCGAGAATTTCAATTTGTGCGGCGACTTGGACGATACGCGTTCGATTTATTGCGTGAAGTCGGGTTCGTCTAACGGCAACCCGTTCTTGCAAGTAAGATATTTTAACCAAAGTTTTACCGAGCAACGTTACGACGGGTATCTGACGGTTGAATGGACTGAAGAATTGCCGGGACTGAACGGTTCGACGACTTATGTCAAAAGGTCGGAAAAGTTATGTGCGTCCGTTTATAAACCCAAACCTACTTATGACTTTCTTACCGTTTTGTATTATGCGAACGACGCCGCGCCAGATTTGAGTTTTTCCCGCTCGCCGATAGTTCCTGCGGGCGCAGACGAAAATAAAATTCAATCGATAATTAAAAGCGGTGAAAAGAAACTGGAAAAGAAAGTCAGAACTGCCGTTAAAACGGGTGAACAGTTCAATAAACTTGCAAACAGTGAATTCGAGGTGCTTTTCGGTGCGGACGACAGAAACAACGAAATGCAGTTCAGGTTGATTTTTACGCCGCTTGCCCAGCAAAACGAGGTTAAGCTTATCCGTAAAAGCTCTTACGGTGACGATTTTTCGTTTATAAAGAACGGTAAAATTAATCTTATACATTCTTTACACGGCGGTTTGCTGGATATAGACTGTAACCCCGAATTCTTTACGGGATACGATTTTACGGCGATAAAAAACAAATTCGTTAACTTCAACAAAGTCTATTTTAAATCGATTTATTTCGATTTTGCGCCTTTATTCGCTATTCCCGCATATATGCAGGAGAGCCCCAAAGAAGAGTACGGCGAATGTGACAGCCGCGGTCAAATCGGCGATTGGGAACTGGAATCGCTTGCCAACTTTTTCGATAGCGACTTAGTGTCGGCACCCGATACGGCGACCGATACGATAGTCAAGGCAAGAGCTGTGCAAAACACTGAAAACGGTTGTGTTACGGAGGTTACGGGGCATTCGTTCAGAGCGGTTCAAATGGTCGATTACGTTTCGGTAAAATGTAAAAACGGAAATTATTACGACGTTGCCGTGCCTTGGATTGATTATATCCCTATACATACCGTAACGACTATGCAAGTTGAAGCTGCCGATATTACCAGAGAAGATTTTATAAAATCGCAAGAGGGCAGTAACAGAAAAATTTTTGTAAACGGACTTAAAGCAAACTTGCTTTAAATATAAAAAAGGAGAGATAAGTTATGGCTAATATGTTAGACGAAGTCACGGGACCCGTAAACGAGAGCGGAAGGGACGCAAACGTTATTGAAAAGCAATTACCAGTTAAAGTTGGCGTAGGCTCGATTATCTTTGAAGTTGTTTTATGGGTTTTGGGTATTATCCCCGGGCTCGTTTTCCTGATTAAGAAGATTAAGGCGGCAGAATACTTCCGCAAGCTTGAACAGCGTATCCAACACGACGCATCGCAAATCGACAATTACCTCGAACAGCGCGTTATGATTCTTCAGAACACGGCGCAGATTATGGAAAAAGCGATTGAGCTCGATAAAACCACGCTTACCGAAATTGCGGCTTATCGCGGTGGAAAAAGTACTGACGCGGAAAGAAACGAGATGAGTTCGAAAATCGACAATATGTATGCACAGTTCAACGTTGCAATGGAGAACTATCCCGAACTGAAAGCACACGACGAAATCAAAGAGGCTATGCGGCAGAACTCGTATCTTCAAAGGGAAATTACGGCCGCGCGTGAGATTTATAACGATACGATAAACCACTGGAACAGGGATATTAATATCTGGCCCGTAAAAATGATTGTTGCCGCAAAGCAAGGCTATACGACTAGAATTCCTTTTTCTGCTTCGAAAGAAATCAAACAACAGGCGAGAAGTACGTTCTTTGGGAACGCTGCTTAATAAACAATTTTTACAAAACCGAAGTACCGCTAATTTAGCGGTACTTCGGTTTTAAACGATAATATTTATTAATCTTTTGGGAACCAAGATAAACTTCTTTATCTGTTTGCCGTCGATAAGCGGAGCGATTTCCGAATTGGTTTTTACAAGTTTTTCAATTTCTTCGGCGGAAGTATCGGCAGTTACGGTGATTTTGGTTTTTATTCTGCTGTTGACCTGAACTGCGTATTCAATCGTATCTTCGCCGCATTTAGCGGGGTCGCAGGCAGGCCACTTTTCGTAAGCGACAGTGGCGTTGTGCCCCAAAACCGTATTCCAGATTTCTTCGGTTATAAAGGGAACGATAGGGTTTAAAAGCTTTATAAGACCCTCGGCGTATTCCTTGGGGAAGCCTTTACCGTCCGAAATTTCTTTATAAACAGCATTGACGAAAATCATCATTTGCGAAATAGCGGTATTGATTTTTACGTTTTCGTAGTCCTCCGTGACCTTTTTAACGGTCTGGTTATAAATTTTTTCCAGATTTTTATTGGGGGCGGGGATAATAACGCTGAGTTCGCAGTATAACCTGTAAATTCTGTCTAAAAACTTTTTGACGCCCTCGATATTCGAAGTCGACCACGGTTTGCTGTCGGCAACGGGACCCATAAACATTTCGTACATTCTGAGTGCGTCCGCGCCGTAATCTTTTACAACGTCGTCGGGGTTGATTACGTTACCGAGCGACTTCGACATTTTGTTGCCGTCCTCGCCTAGAATAAGACCTTGGTGGTAAAGCTTTTTAAACGGTTCTCTGCAAGGCACAAGCCCTTTGTCGAACAGGAAGTTGTTCCAGAATCTGGAATAGAGAAGGTGCCCGACGAGGTGTTCTTTGCCGCCCATATAGAAATCTACGGGCATCCAATATTTAAGTAAGTCGTAGTTTGCGAATTCCTTGTCATTGTGCGGGTCGCAGTATCTTAAAAAGTACCAAGCGGAGCCTGCCGAGCCGGGCATAGTCGTCGTTTCACGTTTGCCTTTTTTACCTTTATACTTTATATTAACCCAATCTTGCGCGTTTTCAAGGGGAGCGTTGCCGCCATGCGCCTTATAATCTGTCATTTCGGGCAGAACGAGGGGAAGTTCGTCATCGTCTAAAAGCGCGACTTTGCCGTCTTCCAAATGAACGACGGGGAGGGGCTCGCCCCAATATCTTTGGCGGGCGAATATCCATTCGCGGAGTTTATAGGTCGTGGCTTTTTTGCCGACGCCTTTTTCTTCAAGCCAAGCTGTCATTTTGTCGATAGCGTCGTGCTTGTTAAGACCGTTTAAAAACTCCGAATTGATATGCTTGCCGTCGCCTGTGAACGCTTCCTTTTCGATATCGCCGCCGTCGAGGACGGGGATAACGGGTATCCCGAATTTTTTGGCGAAATCGTAGTCGCGGGTATCGTGCGCGGGCACTGCCATTATCGCGCCCGTGCCGTAGGAGGTGAGGACGTAGTCCGAGATATATACGGGAATTTTCTTTCCGTTTGCGGGGTTGATTGCGTATGCGCCCGTGAACGCGCCCGTCTTTTCCTTATTGAGCTCGGTTCTTTCCATTTCGGACTTGCTTGCGCAGACCTCTTTGTAAGCCTCTATTTCGGCTTTTTGAGCGGGCGAGGTAATCTCGTCGACAAGTTTGTGCTCGGGCGCCAAAACGCAATAGGTTGCGCCGAAAAGGGTATCGCAACGGGTGGTGAAAACGGTGAAAGTTTTGTCGGTGCCGTCGACCTTGAAGTCGATTTTAGCGCCGACGGATTTACCTATCCAATTCCGCTGAGCGGTTTTAGACGATTCCCACCAGTCGAGCCCGTCCAGTCCGTCCAAAAGCACTTCTGCGTACTTGTTTATGTCGATAACCCACTGCTTCATATTTTTGCGGACAACAGGATAGCCGCCGCGCTCCGACTTGCCGTCGACTATTTCATCGTTAGCAAGCACGGTGCCGAGTTCTTCACACCAGTTTACGGGGGTTTCTACGTAGCGCGCAAGTCCGTCTTTGACGAGTTGTTTAAATATCCACTGCGTCCATTTATAATATGCGGGGTCGCAGGTGGACACGGTTTTATCCCAATCGTACGAAAGACCGAGCATTTTAAGCTGTTTTATGAAGTTATTTATGTTCTTTTCGGTGAAAGTGGCGGGGTTATTGCCCGTCTTTATAGCGTACTGTTCGGCGGGCAGACCGAAGCTGTCGAAACCCATAGGGTGCAGAACGTTGAAGCCTTGCATTCTCTTCATACGGGCGATGACGTCGGTTGCGGTGTAGCCCTCGGGATGACCGACGTGCAAACCGGCGCCCGAAGGATAGGGGAACATATCCATTATATAGTATTTTGGTTTGGAAAAATCGTATAAATCGGTGCGGAAAGTTTTATTATCGTCCCAATACTTTATCCATTTTTTTTCTAATGTGTTGAAATTCGTATAAGCCATAGGTCAATTATATCCGAATGCGGGAAAAATGGCAAATATTTTTAGTTGACAAAACCTTTTTATTGTACTAAAATAACAGTGCTTGAAAAAGACAAGTACCGCCGAGAAATTTACAGAGAGTGCGGGGCGCTGGAAGCCGCATAATTTTTAGGGGAACGGGAAACCACTTTTATATATTCAAGCGTTTTAAAAGAGGTTTTTGCCGTAAAGGCAAAGACAATTAAGGTGGAACCGCGCATTTCGATTTTGCGTCCTTAAACGATTTTCTGCGTTTAAGGACTTTTATTTTTATTAATTCACAAAAATAAGCAGCTATTCTGCGCTACCCAAAAGCGCGAATTTGGGTTACGCAGTGAATTATAGAATTTTGGAGGAAGTTATGGAAATTATACTCAAAAACGGCGATAAACTGTCGGTTGACGGGGGCGCAACCTGCGCTCAGGCGGCGGCGAAAATAAGCGACGGGCTTGCCCGCAACGCGGTTGCGGCAAAGGTAAACGGCGCACTTTGCGACCTTGCGCATGTTTTAAAGGAAGGCGACGAGCTTGAAATCGTCACCTTAAAGGACAAGGAGGGCTTGGACGTTTACCGTCACACTTGCGCACACGTGCTTGCGCAGGCACTTAAAAATATATATCCGACATGTTCTTTGGCAATTGGACCTGTAATTGAGAACGGTTTTTATTACGATATCGACTTCAACACCCCCATTACTATGGACGACCTTGCGAAAATCGAGACCGAGATGCAGAAGATTATCAAGGCGAAAACCCCGATTGAAAGGTTCGAGCTACCCCGCGCGGAGGCTTTGAAGCTGATGCAAAAGTACGGGGAGAAGTACAAAGTCGAGCTTATTAACGATTTGCCCGAGGACTCGGTAATTTCGTTCTACAAGCAAGGCTCGTTTACCGACCTTTGCCGCGGACCGCATCTGCCCAATACGGGAAAGATTAAGGCTTTTAAACTTGTTTCCATTGCGGGCGCGTATTGGCGCGGTAACGAAAAAAACAAGATGCTGACGAGAATTTACGGCGTAGCTTTCCCAAAAAAGGAGGAACTGGAAGCGCATTTCACTATGCTTGAAGAAGCGAAAAAGCGCGACCATATTAAGCTTGGGAAAGAGCTTAAACTGTTTGCGCTTTTAAACGAGGGCAAGGGCTTCCCCTTCTTTTTGCCTAACGGTATGACGCTGAAAAACACACTTGTCGATTTCTGGCGCGAACTGCACCGCAAAGAGGGATACGTGGAAATTCAGACGCCCATAATTCTTACGCGCACGCTGTGGGAAAATTCGGGGCACTGGGACCACTATAAAGACAATATGTATACGACGGTCATCGACGAAGAGGACTGCGCCGTTAAGCCTATGAACTGCCCCGGCGGCATGCTCGTTTACAAGCTTTCGCCGCACAGCTATAAAGATTTACCTTTGCGTATGGCGGAAATGGGAATGGTGCACCGTCACGAAAAGAGCGGACAACTGCACGGACTGTTCCGCGTGCGCTGCTTTACGCAGGACGACGCGCATATCTTTATGCTTCCCGAGCAGATTAAGGACGAAATAAAGGGCGTTATTCACCTTACCGATAAGATTTACTCTCAATTCGGGTTCAAATATAAAATCGAACTTTCCACCCGCCCCGAAAACAGTATGGGCAGCGAGGAGGACTGGAACATCGCAACCGACGCTTTAAAAGCTGCTTTGGACGAGCTGGGCAGGGCATACGAGATTAACGAGGGCGACGGTGCGTTCTACGGGCCGAAGATTGACTTCCATTTGGAGGACAGTATCGGCAGAACCTGGCAGTGCGGAACCATTCAGCTCGACTTCCAGATGCCGCAGAGGTTCGACTTGGAATACGTCGGCGAGGACGGGCAGAAGCACCGCCCCATAATGATTCACCGTGCGATTTTCGGCTCGATAGAGAGGTTTATAGGAATTCTGATAGAACACTTTGCAGGGAAATTCCCGTTGTGGCTTGCGCCTACTCAGGTTAAAATACTGCCAATTACCGACAGGACGCTCGGCTATGCCAACGAGGTTTGCAAACAGCTTGCCGACGCCGGTATAAGGTGCGAGGTAGATAAGCGCAACGAAAAGATTGGCTACAAGATACGTGAAGCGAAGATGGAGAAAGTACCCTACGTGCTTGTCGTCGGCGACAAGGAAGCGGAGGACGGTACCGTAAACGTCAACAAGCGCGGTGTTGAGGAAAAGGATACCGTAAAACTTGATAAATTCATCAAGAAAGTTGTAAAAGAGAGCGCCGAAAAGGTGATTTTCTGATAAAAAACGGTTGACAAAAATTTTTCAAGCTGTTATTATATTTGAGTAAAGCAAAGGCAGACCCCTTTCGCCGTACGGAGATTTTGTTCGGCACAATAACGTTTTTTAAGGCTTATATGCCTTGCGTTTTCGGGTTGCGTTTGCAACCCGATTTTTTAATTTGAGAGGTAATGATTATAAAAGACTTATATTCCGTAAATGAGGCTATCCGCGATAAGGAAGTCAGAGTTATCGGTTCGGACGGTGAAATGCTCGGCGTTATGTCGGCTTATCAGGCGCAGCGTCTTGCAAACGACGCAGAGCTCGACCTTGTTAAAATTTCACCGAACGCAGTTCCGCCAGTGTGCAAAATTATGGACTATTCGAAGTTTAAATACGAGCAGTCCAAGCGCGAAAAGGAAAACCGCAAAAACCAGACTATAGTCGAATTGAAGGAAATACGCCTTTCGATGACGATTGACGTCGGGGATATTCAGGTTAAGACCAAGCAGTGCCTTAAATTCTTAGAGGCGGGAAATAAGGTCAAAGTTTCAATACGTATGAAAGGGCGTGAGAATGCGCGCGCTTATCAAGGCGTGAAGGTTATGCAGGACTTCTTCGACGGGCTCGAAGGAAAAGCCGTTCAGGATAAGAAACCTTCCACCGAGGGCAGAATGATTATTATGATGCTTTCGCCCGTTAAATCTTAATTTCAGTAAAATATTCAATTTGGAGGATAATAAAATGCCCAAGCAGAAATCGCATAGCGGTACTAAAAAGCGCTTCTGGCTTACTTCGACCGGCAAGGTGAAAAGACCCCACGGCGGCAAGAACCATAAGGCTGAAACCAAGAACAGAAAGAGAAAGAGAAATTTGCGTAAGAATACGCTTGTTTCTACTACGCAGGAATCAACCGTCAAGTCAATGATTCCTTATAAGGGTTAATAGGAGGTAAGAGATTATGCGTATTAAAAGAAGCGTTAACGCTTTAAAGAAGCGTAGAAAGATATTCCGCCTTTCCAAGGGCTATTTTGGCAATAAATCAAAGTCTTACAGAATCGCTCGCGAAGCGGTTATGAAGTCGCTTAATTATGCTTATATCGGCAGAAGACTTCGCAAGCGCGATATGCGCAGCCTTTGGATAGCGCGTATCAATGCGGCTGCAAGAATTAACGGACTTTCCTATTCCAAGCTTATGCACGGACTTAAAGTTGCGGGCGTAAACCTCAACAGAAAAGTTCTTGCTGACCTTGCGGTTAACGACGCAACGGCGTTTGCCGCGCTCGCAGAGAAAGCAAAAGCTGCGTTATAAATCAAATTTTAAGCCTTATTTTAAGGCTTAATTTTTTATATGGTAATAACTTCGAAAACCAACCCGCAAATTAAAGAAATCGCAAAACTCAACGATAAAAAATACCGCAGACTTTTGGGACGGTATATCGTCGAGGGAATTAAACCCGTACGGGAATGTATTGCGGCGGGCTGCAAAATTTTAAATATCGTTGCGGCGGAGGACGTTGTCGGTGACTTCCCGAACGCTATATCGGTCAGTCGGGCGGTATTTGAAAGCATATCATCCGAAAAGGCACCGCAGGGTGTGCTTGCCGTTGTGGAAATTCCCGAAAACCGTTTAAAACCGCCCAAGGCTAGCTGTTTGCTTTTGGACTGTTTGCAGGACCCCGGGAACATCGGAACGGTTATCCGCACGGCGAACGCGGCGGGTTACGGTGAAATTTATTTGATTAACTGCACCGACCCGTATTCGCCTAAGGCGGTACGCGCGAGTATGAGCGGGATATTCTTCGTCAATATTTATCAGGGGTCGCGCGAAGAGGTTTTATCCGCTTTAAACGGAGTCCCCTTAATATGTGCGGATATGCAAGGCGAGGATATATTTGCGTTCAATGCGCCCGAAAAGTTCTGTCTTTGTATCGGAAACGAGGGCGGCGGCATTGACGAAGCAATCAAAAATATAGCGCAATACACGGTACGTATACCTATGCGAAGTACTTGCGAGAGCCTTAATGCGGCTGTTTCGGCGGGTATTGCTATGTACCGGTTAAAGTACGATAATAAGAGGTAAGATTATGTCAGGACATTCCAAATGGCACAATATTCAGGCTAAAAAAGGCAAAACCGACGCGGCGCGCGCCGCGGTGTTCACCAAAATCGGCAGGGAGCTTGCAGTTGCAGCTAAGGGCAACCCCAACCCCGACACCAACTCTAAGCTTGCGGACGTTATAGCCAAGGCGAAAGCCGCTAATATGCCTAATGAAAATATTAAACGCTCTATCGCGAAAGCGGCGGGCGAGCTTGGAGATAAGGACTATAAAGAGCTGACTTACGAAGGCTACGGCGTAGGCGGTTCGGCAGTTATAATTAAGACGTTGACCGACAACGTAAACAGGACCGCGGGCGATATCCGTTCGACGATGGGCAAGTGCGGCGGTCAGATGGGGCAGAACGGTTGCGTTTCGTATATGTTTGACAACAAGGGCGTATTCGTTATCGAGAGGACGGTAAAGCTCGACGAGGACACTATGATGGAGTACTGCCTCGAAGCCGAAGCCGACGACTACGCCGTCGAGGACGACGTTTACGAGGTTTATACCGCGCCCGAAAAGTGGTCGCAGGCGAGAAAGTATTTCGAGGAAAAAGGCGTGACTTTCCTCGAAGCGGAAATCAAAATGATACCGCAAAACTATATTGCATTGGACAGCGAAAAGCTTGAAACGTTCCAAAAAATGCTTGATAAGCTGGACGAATTGGACGACGTTCAATCGGTTTACCACAACGTGGAGCTGCCCGACGAAGAGGAAGAATAATAATTTATCGAAAACCGCTGAATTTTTCGGCGGTTTTTTCGTATAAAAATTTGTGCGGGGCGCAAGATAATATTACAAGCGCAAGCGCTTTATATATATTTGTCCGTTCGTTAAAACGTCGTTTTCGGGCGTTTTTGCGAATGGGCGGGGGAGTATCGCAAATTCGGGATACTCCCCAATGTATTTTTTTCGGGCAGTAACAATAAAATAATATATGCCGAAATTGAAAATACGCGTAAATAAAAAGAAATTTTTACGATTTTTGATATTTGCACTCTGTTTTTCAGTGTTGATTGCCGTGCCGATTATGGCGGCTTTCAGTAAAACGGGCGAAGCTGACAGCGGGGATAATATGTCCGTTTTAAGCCTGTGGCAGATTGACGGTTTCGAGGGCGGGAAGGGGTCGAGGGTAACCTATTTGCAGAATATCGGCGACGATTTTTCGAAAAAAGGCGGATGTTACGTTACAGTGACCGCCATTACTGCCGATGCGGCGAGAATGAACCTTTCGTCGGGAAACGTGCCCGATTTGATATCTTACGGCGCGGGTATGTACGGAATAGAAAGCTACCTTCGAGGGGATACCCCGTACTACAACTGGTGCCACGGCGGATATTGCTTTTTAACGTTGGATACGAGTGCAAACTTTGATGATATTACTACCGAAAACCTTATAATCAACGGCGGGACGGACAATATGGTCGGTGCGGCGGCGCTACTTTGCGGGGTGAACGGGGCGGAGGTTGCAAAGCCGACCGGTGCGTACGTAAAGCTTATCAACGGCGAATATAAGTATCTTTTGGGAACGCAGAGAGATATTTTCAGACTGAGAACTCGCGGTGTAGCGTTTTCCGTAAAGCCTGTGACGGAATTCAACGATTTGTATCAGAATATTTCGGTTACTGCTTCCGACGCGAAAAAGAGAACTTACGCAAACAGATTTGTTAACTATCTTTCGGGGCGCTGTGACGAGGTTTCTAGGCTTGGTCTTATGGCGAAGGGGCAGAACCTTTACGACGACGAGATGCGTTGTATGGAGGGGCTGAACTATGAAAATAAGTTGACTTTGCCTGTAAGCGAAAACGTCAAAAAGCAAATCGATAGCGCGATTTCAAATTGTGATATAAATTTGTTGAAAAATTTAATTAATTAATTGAAATAAGCCTAAAAAAATGTTAATATGTAAGAGGTGGAATTTGGAAAAAGTTGAGCGCATTGTAAAAACCGTAAAATCGGAGGAAAAATTCGACTTTTCTAAACACACTACATACGGACTTGGCGGAAAAGCAAAAATCTGCTATTACCCAGAAAACGAAGAAGAAGCCGTTGCGGTCTACAAATACATTAAAAAATGCGGCGAAAAGTTCGTAATTCTGGGTAAAGGCTCTAACGTTTTGCCCTCCGACGAATTTTACGACGGTGCGGTAATTTCCACAAAGTTCTTGCAGGGCGTGGAGACCGACGGCAACTGCCTTAAAATTTCTAGCGGTACGACCGTTTCAACTCTTTTAAATTACTGCGTTAAAAACGGTATAGCGGGCTTCGAATATCTTGCGGGAATTCCTGCAAGTATAGGCGGGCTGGTGCTTATGAACGGCGGAATTAACAATAAACATATAGAAAGCAATATTCTGTCTGTCAGGTTGTTTGACGGAAAAATACGTGAATTTTCACATAAAAATTGCAATTTTGGCAATAAACATAGTACTATGTCTGACATAAACGCTTTAATTTTGGCGGCTTATGCAGGGTTCGAGCGGGAAAAGCCGGAAAGCGTTGAAAAAAACATAAATTATTTTTTGGAACTTAGGCGGGGGCAACCGAAAGGGAAAAGCTGTGGATGCGTGTTTAAGAACCCCGAGGGAGCAAGCGCGGGAAAGCTTATTGACGAAGCGGGTTTGAAAGGGCTTGCTTTCGGCGGGGCTTGCGTGAGCTGTGAGCACGCGAATTTCATAATAAATAACGGCGGTCAGGCGAGCGACGTGCGCACGCTTATACGAACCGTTAAAAGCGCCGTTTACGAGAAATTCGGCGTAGACCTCGAAGAAGAGGTCGTTTACATAGGTGAATTTAATGAACTTAACGGCTGATTATCATACTCATACGCCGTACTCCCACGGCAAAAATACGGTTTGGGAGAATGCAAAGGAAGCAAAAAGGCGCGGACTGAAAGAGTTGGGAATTACCGACCACGGGTTTAACCATATTCTTTTCGGTTTGAAGCGAAAAAGACTTAAAGATTTAAGGGCGGAAATAGACGAAGCGGAAAAGATTACGGGCGTTAAAATTCTTATGGGAATGGAGAGTAATCTTATATCATTAGACGGCGAAACCGATATGAAAGAAAGCGATTTACAGTACTTCGATTTGTTTCTTTGCGGTATACATGAGGTTTTAAGGTATAAAACGCTGTCCGACTTCTACAATATCACTTTTAAGAATTATATGGCGTACAAGTTCGGAAGGACTCCGTCGGACAAGGTTATTAAGAATACGACGAAAGCCTATGTCAACACTATAAAAAATAACCCGGTAGATATTTTAACCCACATCAACTACAAGTGTTATTGCGACCTTGTGGAAGTTGCCAAGTGTTGCGCGGACTACGGAACTTATATCGAAATTAATACTAAAAAGCGGCACGTTTCCGCCGAAGAGTTGAACAAGATGGCGGCGACAGGAGTGCGATTCGTAATAGATTCCGACGCACACTCCGCCGACAGGGTGGGCGATACGAAAATCGCCGAAGAAATTTTGAAAGAGTCGAACGTTCCTTTGGCGCAGATAGACAATATCGACGGTAGGTTGCCGAAATTCAGGTTTGCGGAATATAAGTCGAAAAACTTATAACATTGCGCGGCGGGCGGTTGCGCGGTGCTACTCCGTGCGGGGCGTGCGGTTAAATAATTTTAGTTGAAATGTTGAATTTTACCGAAGAAATTAAAAACGAAATAACATTAAAGCCGGTTTCGGGAGAGTGCGCGCGGGCAATTCTGTCCGCGTTTATCCGCACGAGCGGAAGCATTATTTCCAGAGGCGGCTTTTTCGGTTTCGAGCTTGTGACCGAAAACGAGCGCACCGCAGAGTTCTTTTTGAACCTTTTGGAAGAAGTTTTCAGTCTTACGCTGACAGTATCAGGCGCCAAGTTCGATATTCTGAGCGGAAAAGACAAGCTTGCTTTCGAGTGCGCCGACGAAAAGACCGACAGGCTGTTAAAAGAGCTTAATATCGTTGCCGAGGACGGGGACGGGGCTTTTCTTAATTTTTCCGTAGGAGAGGACAATTTGTCAACCGACGAGTGTAAGCTGAATTTTATTAAGGGAGCTTTCCTCGGCGGCGGAAGTTGCACTTTGCCCGAGGACAGCGTTTTTAGTCGTACGGGGTATCATTTCGAGGTTGTTTTTTCAAACAAAATCACTGCAAACGACTTTCTCGACTTGTTGTGCGGGTTTGAAATTCTGGCAAAACTTGTTTCCCGCAAGGATAAATGGGTGGTATATGTTAAAAGCAAGGCTGTGATTTCGGATATCCTGGCGGCGATTGGGTGTGAAAAGTGTCTTTCAAGGCTGAACAGGGTTGTTGAGCTGAAAGACAGGAAGAACAACGCAAACAGGGTGAATAACTGTTCGGTTTCAAACATCGACAAGACGGTTACGGCTTCGGTAAATCAGGTGAGGGCGATAGAGGTCATTTCGCAAACGATAGGGTTACAGAGTTTGGACAAGGCGCTTTTCGAGGTGGCGGAGTGCCGACTTGCCGACAAAAACGCGTCGATGCAGGAACTTGCAAAGCGGCTGAACGTGTCGAAGAGTTGCTTAAACCACAGAATGAGAAGACTTGCCGAGATTGCGGCGTCCCTTACGGACTGAGGAAGAATTTATGACTGATTTCGTACATTTACATTTGCACACGGAATACTCGCTTCTGGACGGCGCGTGCAAGATTGACAACCTTATAGACTACTGCAAAAAGAACGGTATCGACACCGTTTGTATAACCGACCACGGAAATATGTACGGCACGCTTCAACTTGCCGAAAAAGCGTATCAAGCGGGAATAAAGTACATAATAGGCTGTGAATTTTATATGACGGCCAATATGAACGACAAGACGTCGAACACTGCCGAGCACCTTATTCTGCTTGCAAAAAACAAGGCCGGGTATAAAAACCTGGTTCAGTTGGACTCGATGGCTTTCGTGGACGGGTTCTATTATAAGCCGAAAATCGATTACAAGGTTTTAAAAGAGCATTCCGACGGTGTAATATGTCTTTCCGCGTGTATTGCGGGGGGCGTGCCGAGGCGGTTGCTTTCCGGCGATTACGAAGGCGCAAAAAAGCTTGCGTTGGAACTTCAAGACATTTTCGGGGAAGATTTTTATATCGAAGTTCAAAACCACGGAATAGAGGAAGAACGGCGGGTTCTGCCACTATTATTGAAGCTTGCGGACGACATAGGCGCGGAAATCGTTGCAACGAACGACGTGCACTACCTCGGAAAAGAGGACGCCGAGATGCAGGACGTGCTGATGTGTATTCAGATGAAAAAGCAGCTCGACGACCCCAAGCGAATGAAGTTTTCTACGAACGAATTCTATTTTAAGACGGGCGATGAGATGGCGGCGCTTTTCCCTAACTTGCCGAAAGCCATTTCAAATACGCGCGTTATTGCCGACAAAGTGACAGAACCCGCGTTTAACCTTGATAAAAAGGGATATCCGATTAAGGATAAGACGCTTATTCCCGAATATTGTCCTCCCGACGGGTCAACAGCAGAGCAGTATCTGCGCAAACTTTCCGCAGAGGGGCTGAAAAAGCGATACGGCGATAAGCTTTCGAAAAGGGAGCTTGACAGGGAACAGTACGAGCTGGGTATTATCTGCGGAATGGGTTATGCAGATTATTACCTCGTCGTGTGGGACTTTATCAACTGGTCGAAAGAGCAGGGCATACCCGTAGGTCCCGGGCGCGGGTCGGGCGTTAGCTCAATTGTCGCCTATGCTATTGGCATTACCGACGTAGAGCCGTTGCAATACGACCTGCTTTTCGAGCGGTTTTTGAACCCCGACCGTGTGTCGATGCCCGACTTCGATATTGACTTCTGTACGGACAGGCGTGAAGAGACCATAGAATACGTAAGGCAGAAATACGGAGTGGAAAACGTTTGCCAGATTGTCACTTTCGGCACTATGGCGGCGAAAAACTCTATAAAAGACGTAGGTCGTGTCATGCGCGTGCCATATTCCGAGACCGACAGGCTTACCAAGATTATGGACGGAAAGACGTCTATCGGAGACCTTTTGGGAAGGCGGCTTGACAGTGCCTTGGCGAAGTTCGAAAAGGAGACCGACGAGGACAAAAAAGCCGAACTCGAAAGCAAGTACAACGATTTAAAGGCTGTAAGAAACAGCGAATTTTGCAGTATATACGAGACAGACGACACACTTAAACGTGTCATAGATATGGCGCTTAAAATCGAGGGTATGCCCCGTCAGACGGGTATGCACGCGGCGGGCGTCGTTATCTGCCAAAAGAGAATTGCGGACAACGTGCCCCTTTCCAGGAACGGCGAGGACATTACTACGCAATTCGTCGCAAAGGAAATAGAGGCACTAGGAATGCTGAAAATGGACTTCCTTGCGCTGGTTACTTTGACGGATATCAAAAAGTGCGTCGATTACATTAAGGAAGATTTCGGGATTGACGTTGACTTCGTAAAAATAGGTTACGAGGATGCGGGCGCGTATTCGCTGATTGCCGAGGGCGACACGGACGGGGTGTTCCAGCTCGAAGCCGGTGGTATGAAAAGGTTTATGAAAACCCTTAAACCCGACACTTTGGAGGACCTTATAGCGGGCGTTTCGTTATACCGCCCCGGGCCGATGAAGTTTATCGACAGTTTCTGCGCGCGCAAGCACGGGCAGGAGCCGATAATTTACGACTGCCCGCAAGAAGAGAAGATTTTAAAAGTCACTTACGGCATACCCGTTTATCAGGAACAGGTTATGCAGATTTTCCAGGACCTTGCGGGGTTCTCGCTAGGTGAAGCAGACCTCGTGCGGCGCGCGATGGGTAAAAAAGACAAAAAGACGCTGATGGCGCAAAAGGAGAAGTTCATTAACGGCGGCGTCAGCGATATTAACGGAAGTAAAATCGTCGGGTGCGTAAGTAACGGAATTTATGCGGATATTGCCAACAAGATATTCGGGGATATGGAAGGATTTGCGTCTTACGCGTTCAATAAATCGCATGCGGCGGCGTATGCGACGCTTGCGTATCAAACCGCGTGGCTGAAAAAATATTACTGCAAAGAATTTATCTGCGCGCTGTTGAACAACCGTTTAAACAAGATTGACGAAATTACGAAATATGTTCTGTATCTGAAAGACAAAAAATACAAGGTTCTGCCACCAGACATCAATAAGAGCCGTTCGGTTTTCAGAGTTGAAAAAGACGGCGTGCGGTTCGGACTTTCCGCCTTGAAAGGCGTAGGTCAGGGCGTTATCGACAATATTATTTCCGAAAGAGAAAAGAACGGCGATTTCAAAGACTTCCCCGACTTTGTTTCGCGCTGTATAGCAGATTTGAATTCCCGACTTGTAGAGGGGCTCATTTATGCGGGTGCGTTTGACGAAATGGGCGTGCCGCGTTCGCAGTTGGCGTTGGTTTACGAAGACCTTTGCGCTCGCGCAAAAGCCATAAACAAGCAAAAGAGCGGAGCGCAGATGAGCCTTTTCGGGGATTTTATTGAGGACGAAAAGCTGGAAGTGACCTATCCTAACGTGCCCGAGTTGGAGCCAAGCGAAAAGCTTGCAAAGGAAAAAGAAGTTTTGGGCGTTTACGTCAGCGGTCACCCTTTCGAAAAGTATCTTAATAAAGTGGACGGGTGCAACTTCGACTGTTCGTTTATGTCCGACTACGTAGAGGACGAAGAAGGCAACAGGACATATAACCGCATTCAGGACGGTATGAGAATTACTATGGCGGGTATAATCGGCTCTTTCAGGCGCACGACGACCAAGCGGACGGGTGCGTTTATGGCTTTCCTCAATATCGAAGACGTTTACGGGAGCCTTGAATGCGTGTGCTTCCCTGCGGTTTACGAAAAGGTGAAGCCTTACGTCGGGAACGACAAGATTGTAAAAATTATGGGCAAGCTGGACGTGGACGCCGAAAAGGGTATGAGCTGTATAATAGACGAGCTTGTTGAATTGGATTTAAACGACGGGAACTCCAAGCCCGAAAATGCGCCCGCGCGGAAGCGGGAAGTGTTATGGTTAAAGGCGACTGCGCTTGACGACAAGACGTTCGACGAGCTTTTAAGCACGCTTTCTAACTACGAGGGGCAGACCCTTTGCAAGATTGTACGCGGCGATAAAAAATACACCTTCCCTACGGGAATTAACTATTGCAGGGGACTTTTGGCGGAACTTTATTCTATTTTGGAGCAGACCGACGTAAAATACGTTGAATAAACGATAAATCTGTGAAAGTTTACAAAAACTCTTGAAATTTGAATTTTGTTTTGTTATAATTATGTGCGGAATGATGAAACAGGGTTTTGTGCGGCAAGGGGGCAGGCTTTAAGGCCGCGTACAAAACCGAAACGTTTGGAGGTTTATAGTGAAAAGAATAGGCTTGCTTACGAGCGGTGGTGATGCTCCCGGTATGAATGCTTGTATACGCGCCGTCGTGCGTACTGCAATTTATTTCGGTATGGAAGTGTACGGTATCGAACGCGGCTATCAGGGTCTTATCGACGACGAGATGGTGGCTATGGAAATGCGGTCCGTTTCAGATATCGTTCAAAGGGGCGGTACGAAATTAAGAACGGCGCGCTGCCTTGAGATGCTTACCAAAGAAGGTCAAAAAAGGGCGGTTAAAACCCTTGAAGCGAGAGGTATCGACGGTCTAGTCGTAATAGGCGGAGACGGGTCTTTCCGCGGCGCGAAGTGCCTTTCCGAAGAATACGGAGTGCCGACTATCGGCATACCCGGCACAATCGACAACGACCTTGAATATACCGACTACACGCTTGGGTTCGATACTGCGGTAAATACCTGTATCGACGTTATTAATAAGTTGCGCGACACAATGACTTCACATGAGAGAATTTCCGTCGTTGAGGTTATGGGTAGGCGTTGCGGCGATATCGCGCTGTTTGCGGGAATCGCAAGCGGTGCTGAAATTATCGTTGTGCCCGAAGTAGTTTTCAATCTTGACGATATTGTTATGAGAATTAACCGTTCGAGGGCGAACGGAAAGCACTCTAACATAGTCGTTGTTGCCGAGGGGGTTTGCACTGCGGACGAATTTGCAAAGCAATTACAGTCTGTAACGACCTATTCGGTAAGACCCACGACAATAGGGCATATTCAGCGCGGAGGGTCACCGACTATGGCGGACAGAATGTTGGCTGCGCAGTTCGGCAACAAAGCGGTCAGGCTTTTAAACGAGGGAATCGGTAACAGGGTCGTAGGTATCCGCAAAAACGAAATTATCGATATGGATATTATTGAAGCGGTTAGTATGAAGAAGAAATTTAACTACGAGCTGTACGAAACTTTACAAATGATTTCTATGTAACATTAAAAAACTTTAAGCCGCTTTATTTATGGCGGCTTTTACTTTATAACAGGGGAAAAATAAATGATATTGACGATCTGCTTAAGTCCTTGTATTGACGTAAACATAGAGGTTGATTCTCTCGCCGTGGGAAAGTCGCATAAGATTATCAACAAGAGAATTTTCTTTACAGGTAAAGCGTTGAACGTGGCAATCGGGCTTGCACGCCTTAAAAGCAACGTTTTCGCTACGGGCTTTATGTATGAGGGCAACGGCAATCAATTTGAGCAGGAATTGCACCGCGAGGGCGTGCCTTATAAATTCGTTTGGAACGAAGGACGAGTAAGGGAAAATTACAAATTTATTGATATGAAGTCGATGCTGACCGAGGTCGACGACGTAAGCGCGGAAGTGAGCGAAGAGAACCGCAAGGCGCTTATCGGGCTGGTGAAACAGCTTTCTTCGAGCTGTGAGGCAGTTGTGGTTTCGGGAAGTCTTGCAAGGGGTATGACACCCGATTATTACGGCGAAATTTTAAACGCCGTTCCCGCTCATGTCAAAAAAGTAGTGGATACCGAGGGCGACCGTCTGAAAGAGGCGCTTAAATGCGGGGTGGACCTGATAAAGCCGAACATCGAAGAGCTTGAGAGAACGCTTAAACGGAAAATCAGGAGCAAGGAAGAGCTACTTTCGGGTTGTTACGAGCTTTTAGACAGGGGGGCAAAGCGCGTGCTTTTGTCGCTTGGGAAACAAGGAGCAGTCATAACCGACGGAACTAAAAATTATTTCTGCAAAAGCGTGAACGTGGCAATGAACTCGACTTTGGGTGCGGGCGACGGAATGGTGGCGGCGGCAACTAATGCGCTTACCAAGGGCGGAGATTTGCAGGAAGTGTTAAGGTGCGGAGTTGCGGCAGGAACGGCGGCGGTTACTTCGCCGCACAGTATTTCGTTCAGTAAAGAAAAATACGAAGAAATACTTGCCGCGCTTACGGTAAAAGAAATTTGATTAAAAGCTTGAAAAATTCTGTTATTTAATATATAATGTACGGTAAGGAGAAAATGCAATATGTGGAACAGTCAGGAACCTTTGAAATTATTGTTAACTATGCCCACCCATTTGACGGGCGAAAACGTACAAAATCTTCAAGCTGTTATTGACGTTGATAAAATGCTGAACAGCCAAAGATTAAAACGGGATTTATGCGGCGAATATGCGCCTTTTTGCGATTTTTGTGATAAGAGCGTTCGTTATCCCTGTGCACACGCATACGTTAAAATGAAGCACGCAGAGGGCTTGGACGTGGAAGTGCCCGAGGAAGTGTACAACAGTTTTAAGCTTGAAGAAACCGAAAAAGAAATTGCTGTTGCCGAAGAAACGGTGTCGGAAGCGGTTGTGGAAGCGCCCAAAAAACGCATAAGAATTGCAGTTGCGAAAAAAGCGCGCTAATTTAGTTTTGAAATAGAAAATAAGCCGCGCGTGCCAAAAACGGCACGCGCGGCATTTTAAAAATAAAACCCTTCCCAAAGAATGGTCTAGTCTGAGCCGGATGACTTAACCGATGTAAAAAGGTCTTTCCAAACGGAAAGACCTTAATGGAGCTGCTAACCGGACTTGAACCGGTGACCTCGTCCTTACCAAGGACGTGCTCTACCTGCTGAGCCATAGCAGCATTTAACTTACTTGAATATTATATTTAAAAAAGAGTATAATGTCAATTTATTTTTGACAAAATTTAATTAAAAGTTGGAGAAACATTGGATAATACCGATATTGAGAAAATTGCAGTCAAAACTTCAATAGTTACTATTATCGCCAATTTCGCGTTGACGGTTTTTAAATTGCTTGCAGGAATTTTCGGAGCGTCTATGGCACTTATTTCCGACGCGGTACACTCGGCTTCCGACGTGTTTTCGACGGTGATAGTTTTAATAGGCGTAAAAGTTTCGGCGAAAAAGGCCGATAAGCGGCACCAGTTCGGGCACGAACGCTATGAGTGCGTTGCTGCGGTTATTCTTGCAATGGTATTGCTCGCGACGGGTGCGGGAATCGGTTATACAGGCATTAAAAATATCGTGACGGGCGAATATCTGAACTTTGAAACTCCGAGAATAATCGCACTGGTCGCCGCCGCTGTTTCAATAGTCGTGAAAGAAATTATGTTTTGGTACACTATTGTTGCGGCTAAAAAGGTTAATTCCTCGGCGCTGAAAGCCGACGCCTGGCATCACCGCACGGACGCGCTTTCGTCAATAGGAAGCCTTATCGGCGTCGTCGGTGCGATTTGCGGAGTGCCCGTTCTGGACAGCGTTGCGTGCCTTGTGATTTGCCTGATGATTATTATTGCCGCCGTCAGAATATTTATCGACGCGATAAACAAAATGACAGACGAAGCGTGCGACGAAAAGACGGAGGGTGAGATAAGAGAGTTTATTTCGTCGTTCGAGGGAGTTGTGCGTGTTGACGATTTAATGACCAGAAAGTTCGGAAACCGAATTTACGTAATTGCCGAAATTGCCTGCAACGGCAACTTGCCGCTTTACAGTGCACACGAAATTGCGGAAAACGTACACAGGGGAATAGAGCAGAACTTTCCGCTTGTGAAGCATATTACGGTTCACGTGAACCCCTGCGAAATTGAAGAACAGAATGAAAGCTAAATAGGCGGGCGCTTTTGCGCCCGCCTATTATATCTTAATTTATGTTTCTGATAAGCCCTACGACTTTGCCGAGAATTGAAACGTTATCGAAAATAAAGTCTTCCATATCGTCGTTTTCGGGGTGAAGAATTATCTTGCCGTCGCGTTTGAAAAAGCGTTTAACCGTAGCACTGTCTTCAACCAAAGCTACGACGATATCGCCGTTGCCTGCGGTTTCCTGCTTTCTGACTACTACCTTATCGCCGTCGAACATACCGATTTTTATCATTGACGAGCCTTTAACGTTAAGCATAAAGAGGTCGTCACCCGAAAAATAATTGTCGGGCAGAGAAACGTAGCCCTCGTAACTTTCCGCCGCAAAGAGGGGTTGACCTGCGGCAACCGTGCCTAGTACGGGAACGGAAAGTGCTTTACTTTTTAAGGCAATTGCACGGCGCTTTACATCCGATTTTTCCAAAAGACCTTTATCTTTCAGACGGTTGATTATATTGAAAACAGTGGCAGTGGACTTGATATTGCAAGCGCTGCACACTTCGCGAACGCAGGGAGCATATCCGTTTTCTGCAATAAACTTCTGAATAAAGGAGAAAACTGCTTCTTCGTTCTTTAATTTTTCGGTTTCTCGTTTCATAAATTTCCTCTTAAAAACATTGTAACAGATGTTTTTAAAAAAATCAAACAAAAGTTTATAAAATTCGCTTGTATTTTTGAGCGATTAGTTTTAAAATAGCGTTGAGGTGTTAATATGAAAGTTGAAAAGCGGGAGTGCGTGCTGTACGACAGGGAATGCATCGATTGCGGGGAGTGCGATATTTGCGATTTAGACCCGCTGAAAATTTGTGATAACTGCGGAAAGTGTCTGGACATACGCGACGACGCAGTGATTAAAATCGATAAAATCATTATGGAAGAGGAAGAGTAAATTTTTAAAAGAATTGCCGCCGAGTGTTTCTACACTCGGCGGTTTTTATCTTTATTCCTCGTCATCACGCGTTAGCTTGACTTTGCCGACGACGCCGCGGCGGTTTTCGTCGCTTATTGCGGCGTAGTGCTTTCTTGTAGTGTTTACGTCTTTATGCCCCAAAACATCGGCAACGATATAAATATCGCCCGTAGCTTTGTAAAGCTGAGTGCCGTACGTCGAGCGCAGTTTGTGGGGTGAAATTTTTTTGAGGGGTGAGACGATTTTGGCGTACTTTTTTACCATATTTTCAACGGCGCGGACGGTAACACGGCTTCGGTTAGAAGACACGAAGAGAGCGTTAGGTTCTTTCAAATCTTCGTAATTCATTTCTTTATAATCAAGGTAGCGCTGCAAAGCCGCAGCAACGTCGTCGTCAAAGTACAAAATCGACTTGTTGCCGCCCTTTCTGGTTACAACGAAAGAGTTATCCTTAAAGTTTATATCGTCATTGTTGAGCCCGACAAGCTCGCTGATACGGATACCCGTGCCGAGAAAAAGCATTAATATCGCAGTGTCGCGAACCTTATTTTTTTCGTGATAGGCGCGCTGATGGGGGGAGAGTCCGTCGCCGCTTTCCGCAGTATCGATAATATCAAATACCTCATCGCCGTCAAGCCGTATAATGGGCTTTTCGTGCAGTTTCGGCGTTGAAACCTTAGCGGTATTATCGACGCTAATGAAACCTTTATTGAAAAAGTGCTTGAACATTGCGCGAACGGAGGAGAGCTTTCTTGCCTTGGCGCGGTCGTTGCAGACGTGTTCTTTCCCATTGTAGAAATAGCGGGAGAGGAAACCGAGGAAATACTCGACGTCGTTGCCTGTGACGGCTTCCATATCGTCAAGGGTCATTTCCTTGACCGTCTTAGACTTGCGGAACTTCTTTTCCTGCAAATAGTAGAAAAATATCTTTAAGTCGTGAGCATAGTTCAACCGTGTGAGCGTTGAGGTCTGACTTTCGATTGCAAGAAAATAGTCGTAACAAAACGACGGTAAATCTTCGTCTAAAAGTCTTTCGATTGTTTCCAGATTTTTATTGTTGCGCTGAACGTAATAATTGGACATAGTAGGGCACTTCTCTTTTATTATAAAAGTATATCAAACTATTCGTAAAACACAGCTTTTACGAAGTGTTGAGGGCTAAATACAGAATAGCATGGGGAGAGATACTTTGTCAAGGCATTTTTTAAAGAATTTCTAAGTAAATTTTACAAGATTTATCTTGAGTTTTTTTTTATAGATTTTAAAGCCAAATTTGCTTAAATTTGCTAAAAAACGGCTTAAAAGTTGCAAAAAAAACGTTTTAGTAAAGTATTATGTTAGACACAATATGTAAAAACGGGGCTATAATTGCCCCGTTTTTACATATTGTTTTACTTTTCGGTTTTTAAACTTTTCAAATTCCAGATATTGTTGGCGTATTCAGCAATTGCTCTGTCGGCGGCAAAAATTCCTGCGGCGGCGATGTTGCGAAGCGACATCTGGTTCCAAGTCATTTTATCTTTGGAATACAGTCTTGAAATTTTGTGCTGTGTGTTGCTGTACGCGCCGAAGTCTGCCATACACATATACGGGTCGGCTACGGGCATATCGGTTAAAAGATAATTTGCGATTTCCGAGAAAGATTCGCCGTTAAAGCCGATAATCAGCGCTTCTATAATTCTGCGGAGTTTGGGCGACTCGTTATAGTACTTGCTAGAACTGTAACCGTTGCGCCAAATCTCGTCAACCTCGTTGGCTTTGTAGCCGAATATGAAGATATTCTGTTTACCGACAGCCTGCGCCATTTCTACGTTTGCGCCGTCAAGCGTGCCTATTGTGAGCGCGCCGTTAATCATAAACTTCATATTGCCCGTACCGCTGGCCTCTTTGCCTGCGAGGGAAATTTGTTCGGAAACTTCAGATGCGGGCATAAGCTTTTCTGACATAGATACGTTGTAGTCTTCCATATATACGACGTTGAGTTTTTCGCGCACCTGAGGGTTGTTTTTTATTTCGGCGGCAAGATAATTTATGAGTTTAATTATCTTTTTCGCCATAGCGTATCCGGGCGCCGCTTTTGCGCCGAAAATATACGTTTTGGGCACTACTTCCTTATTCGGGTTGTCGTTTAAGTCGAGATACGTGTCGATTATGTTTAGAACGTTCAGAAGCTGGCGCTTATACTCGTGAAGCCGTTTTGCCTGCACGTCGAACATTGTTTCGGGGTTGATAATAAGCCCCTGTTTCTTTTTTGCAAATTCAGCGAACTGCTTTTTCTTGATAAGTTTAATTTCGTCAAGGCGCTTTAAGACGCTTTCGTCGTTTTCAAACTTCTTGAGATCCGCAAGGCGGGCGCCATCAAGCTCGTAGCCAGTGCCGATACACTCGTCAAGGAGCGCGGCAAGCTCGGGGTTAGACTGGTTCAACCAGCGCCTGTGCGCGATGCCGTTCGTAACGTTCGTGAACTTTTCGGGAGTGAAATCGTAGAAATCTTTGAAGACCGAAGTTTTAATTATATCGCTGTGCAACGCCGAGACGCCGTTTACGCTGTGCCCGCCGTAAACAGACAGGTTTGCCATTTTTATGCGCTCGTGTTCGATTATCGACATTCTGGAAATCTTTGCCCATTCGCCGGGGAATTTATCCCAAAGACGTTCGCAAAGACGTCTGTTGATTTCCTTTATTATCGAATGTATTCTCGGAATCGTTCTTGCGATTAAGTCCTCGGACCACGTTTCAAGCGCTTCGGCAAGCACCGTATGGTTTGTGTACGCGCAGGTTGACGTCGTTATCGACCAAGCAGTATCCCAATCGTAATAATATTCGTCGATAAGCACGCGCATAAGCTCGGGAATGGCCATTGCGGGGTGCGTGTCGTTCAAATGAATTGCCGCAAGCTTGGGTAAATCGGCAAGGTTGCCATATCTGTGCTTGTGGTCCTCCACTATATTCTGAATCGACGCGGAACACAGGAAGTACTGTTGTTTGAGCCTTAACGATTTGCCCGCATTGTGGTTATCCGCGGGATAGAGAACTTTAGTGAGAAGGTCGGCGTCGTTGTCTTCAGTCATCGCCTGATAATAGTCGCCCTGTGAAAACAGCTTCATATTGAAGTCGGTGACGGGCTTAGCTTTCCAAAGCCTTAAAACAGAAACAGCTTCGCTGTTTTTGCCGGAAACCATCATATCGTAAGCCACTGCCTGAACTTCGTTGCAGTTTACGTAATTGGTCTGAAGTCCGTTTTCCGTCCACTTTTCTTCAATCTGACCGTTAAATCTGACGATGAAAGATTTATCCGTTCTCTGGGTAAGCCATGCTTCGCCGCCGGGAAGCCACACGTCAGGCAACTCAATCTGCCAACCGTCGACTATTTTTTGTTTGAAAAGTCCGTATTCATACCTTAAAGAATAGCCCATTGCGGGGTAATTGCCCGTAGCCAAAGCGTCCATAAAGCAAGCGGCGAGCCTGCCCAAACCGCCGTTACCCAAGCCTGCGTCGGGCTCGAGTTCGTACAAATCTTCAAGATTATAGCCGTATGATTGAACCGCTTTTTCAAAGACCTGCGTCGCGCTTAAATTGTATAAGCTGTTTTTAAGCGAGCGACCCATAAGAAATTCCATACACAGATAGTACACGCGTTTTGCGCGCTTTGCCTTTACCTTTTTATGGAAGTGCTGTCTCTTTTCGAGCAGGATATCCCTGACCACCATTACGACAGCTTTATAAACCTGGTCCTTAGTAGCTTCTGCGGGAGCAACGCCGAAATACCTCGACAGTTTCCCCTTTATTAAGTCCTTGGTTTCCTTTTCGGTTATAGCACTGTTACTCATTTAGTTCTCCTATATTTAAGTAAAATTATTTTAGCATATCTAAATAGAGAGATTCGTAAATTTTAGCCGAACGGTTCCAACTGAAATCGGTCGTCGCCGCCCTGTACATTAATTTTTTCCACTCTTCTTTATTTTTATAATCGCTCATTGCCTGACGGATAACGTACAGCATATCGTGCGCGTTATAGTTTGCGAAAGTATAGCCGTTTTCAAGCGGTTTTATACTGTCATAAAGTCCGCCCGTTTCCCTTACGACGGGGATTGTGCCGTAGCGGCAAGCTATCATTTGCGAAAGTCCGCAAGGTTCGGACTTGGACGGCATCAGGAAGATATCCGAGCCCGAGTATATCTTCCTTGACAGGTCGCCGTTGAAGATAATGTTTGCACTGAACTTATCGGGGTATCTTCTTGCAAGGTCGCTGAAAAAGCCCTCGTAACAAGCGTCGCCCGTGCCGAGAACGACAAACTGCACATCGTCTTGCAAAAGCTCTTCAATTACCGTGGTTACAAGGTCGAGTCCCTTGTGCGAAACAAGGCGCGAGACCATTGAAATTATAGGCGTATCCGCTTTCTGCGGCAAGCCGAGCAGCTTTTGGAGTTTGTTTTTGCAGACAGCTTTGTTTGTAAAGTCGTCGGGGGTATAGTTTGCAAACAGGTGAGTATCCTTTGCGCAATTGTAGCCCTCGTCGTCTATGCCGTTCAATATTCCAGAAAGTTTGAAATGGTTCTTTCTGACTATAGGGTCAAGCCCGTGCGCATAGTATTCGTCCTTTATTTCACCCGCATATCTGGGGCTGACGGTCGAGAAACGTTCGCAACACTCTATTGCGCCTTTCATAAGGTTTATTGAATTCTTATATTCGACGAGATATTGGTAGCTGCCGTAAATATCGAACAAGTCGCTTAACAAATCGAGCGAATACCAACCCTGATATTCTATGTTATGAATGGTGAAAAGTGCGCGTATGTACTGATATTCGGGTCTGAAACAGTAATTGGTTTTGAGGTAAATCGCCGCAAGCGCCGCCTGCCAATCGTGGCAGTGCATTACGTCGGGATAGAAATTGATTACGGGCATAATTTCAAGCACACTTCTCGAGAAGAACGCGAATCTCTCTCCGTCGTCGAAATAGCCGTAACAACCGGGGCGCTTAAAGTAGAATTCGTTATCGATGAAATAGAACGTTACCCCGTCTTTGACGTATTCGAAAATACCGCAGTACTGGTTACGCCAAGCAAGGTGAACGTAGATATTGCCGATATAGCTGAATTTATCTCTGTATTCTTTTTTGATGTCGGAATAGAGCGGCAACACCACCCTTACGTCGCAATTTCCGTTGGCGGCAACAGCTTTGGAAAGCGAGCCGATAACTTCCGCAAGTCCGCCCGTCTGGATAAAAGGCGTAGCTTCCGACGCAACAAAAAGAATTTTCTTCTTTTGAACGGGCTTTACTTCCGACGCCTTTTTTACGGTTTTGTTTGCCGTCTTGCTTGTTGCGGGCGCCTTAGCCGCCGCTTTTGTCGCAGGCTCGGTTGCCTTTTTCGTTGCGGCTGCAGCGGGTTTCGTTGTCTTTGTGTTTGTGGTTTTAGTAGCCATATTTATTCCCCCGATTTTTATTTATATAAGTGTGCCTTTATTTATGAAATAAGGTTGTATTTCGCACCCTGCGAGTACTCTGTTATCGCGGATAACGGAATTTTTATCGCTGACGACGTAAGAGAGCGTACAGTTTTCGCCGACGATATTATCGGTCATAAGAATGCAGTTTTTGACGACTGCGCCCTTGCCGATTTTTACGCCGCGGAACAGAATACTGTTTTCTACCGTTCCCTCGATAAGACAGCCGTCGGATATGAGCGAATTCTTCACGCTTGCAGACTCCGCAAATTTTGCGGGCGAGCTGTCGTTGACTTTTGTATATATGTCCCTATCGCCGAAGAGTTCGGTTCTTATCTTCTTATCCAAAAGGTCCATATTTGCATCGAAATACGTAGCCAACGAATCGATACTCTTATAATATCCGTCGAATTTGTATCCGTAAAGTCTATACGACGAAACGCCGGGGCTTAAAATATCTTTGCCGAAGCTCGTATATCCGTGCTGAATAGCGTCCTGTATAAGTCTTAAAAGGAACGACGTACGCGCAACCATTACATTTATGTAGTTATTTTCTACGCCGTCCGAAACGGGGTTTATCTTTATGCTGTCAATTCTGCCGTCCTTTGCGACGTCGAAAGTCATATACGAATGTGATTTTACGAGCTTATGTTCGTGATAAACCATCGTAATATCTGCGTTTTTCTTGATGTGGTAGTCGATTACTTTGCTGTAATCGAGTTTATACACTGCGTCGCTGTCGGCAAGAATTACAAAGTCCTGCTTTGCTTTTCTTAAAAAAGCGGTTGCGCCCTTCAACGCTTCAAGACGGTTTTTGTAAAGAGTTTCGGTTTCGTCGCTGTACGGGGGAAGCAAGATAAGCCCCCCTTCCTTTCTGGCTAAATCCCAATATTTGCCCGAACCGAGATGGTCCATAAGCGACTGGTAATTGCTTTTGGTTATCATACCCACGGTTGTGATGCCCGAATTTACCATATTGGAAAGCGCAAAGTCAACAAGACGGTATCTGCCGCCAAAGGGAATCGAACCCATAGACCTTACTTTTGTAAGTCCGGGTACGTTTTGTTCGTTTATACTTGAAAATATAACGCCAACGGTTGAATCCATTTTTCTTTTCCTCCCCTATACGTTCTTATCGGCGATTTCGCCCGCCGCAACTTTGCCGCCCTTGGACACATGCACGCCCCTGCCGAGAACGGTTATGCCCGAAGTCTTGCTTTCGACTTTCTGTGCTTCCGCAACAGGCGCGCCTATTACTGCCTTTTCGCCGATAACGACTTCTTCGTCGATTATAGAGTAATTGACTTTTGCGCCCGCCTTGACGGTGATATTGCCCATAAGCACGCTGTCTATGACTTCCGCGCCCTTTTCGATTATGCAGTTTGTACCGATAACCGAATTAACTATCTTGCCTTCAATTTCTCCGCCTGTCGCGACGATTGAATTGATTACCTCGCCCTCGATAAACGCAGGCGGCGCCAACGGGCTTTTGGAGTGTATTACGCTGTCGTTATCCGAAAGCTCGAATTTGGGCGATACTCCGAGAAGGTCCATATTCGCTTCCCATAAAGAGCTTATCGTGCCGACGTCTTTCCAGTAGCCCTCGAAGCGGTAAGAATACATCTTCTCGCCCGCTTTCAGCATCATAGGAAGTACGTTTTTACCGAAGTCGTTTTCGGAATCGGGATTTCTATTGTCGAGTTCAAGATATTTGAAAAGCTTTTCGGCAGTGAAAATATAGATACCCATCGAAGCCAAATCGCTTTTCGGGTGCGCGGGCTTTTCTTCAAATTCGTAAATAGTGCCGTCTTTATTCGTATTCAATATACCGAATCTGGACGCTTCTTTCAGGGGCACCTGCATACAGGCAATCGTGCAGTCGGCCTTTGCCGCTTTATGTGCCGCAAGCATCTTGTCGTAGTCCATTTTATAGATGTGGTCGCCCGAAAGAATAAGCACGTATTCGGGGTCGTACATCTTCATAAACCTTATATTCTGATAGATTGCGTTAGCCGTGCCTTTATACCAGGACGTATCGGTTTTTGCCTCATAAGGCGAAAGGATATGTACGCCGCCGAAGGTTCTGTCCAAATCCCACGGCTGACCGTTACCGACGTATTCGTTCAGTACAAGCGGTTGATACTGCGTCAATACACCCACGGTATCAATACCCGAATTTATGCAGTTGGAAAGCGGGAAGTCGATAATTCTGTACTTCGCGCCGAACGAAACCGCAGGTTTTGCGATATTGCTTGTCAAAGCGTAAAGTCTTGAACCTTGTCCGCCCGCAAGCAGCATTGCAACACACTCTTTTTTAGTTAGCATTGCCAATTCCCCCAAAAAATTAATTTTCTTTTATTAAATAGACGCAAGTAAGGCGCGGAATATCCATAGTTAACGAATATTCTCCGTCTGAGCCTGTTTCTTTCTTAGAGAAGAACACTTTCTTTTTGAGCGTTCCTTTACCGCCGAACCGAGAATCGTCGGTGTTTAAAACTATGCGGTACTTGCCCTCTTCTATTCCTATTCTATATCCGAGCTGGTCTACGCCCGAAAAATTGAGTACTGCCGTAAGACTTTCTCCGTTTTCTGCGTAGCGCGTAAAGGCGATTACGTTATGGTAGTTATCGTCGACAACGAGCCACTTGAAGCCTTTCCAGTCGCGGTCAATCTCGTACAGCGGTTTTGCTTCAAGGTAAAAATGATTGAGAGTTTTTACGAACTCACGCATTCTTTTATGTAGAGCAAATCTGTCTGCAAGAAACAAATCTAAGCCTGCGGCATAGTCCCATTCTTTGAACTGCGCGACTTCGTAACCCATAAAATTGAGCTTTTTACCGGGGTGAGCATACATAAACGCGAGTAAAAGCCGTTCGCCTGCGAATTTATCTTCGTAGTTACCGCTCATCTTATTGACAATCGAGCCCTTGACGTGAACCACCTCGTCGTGCGAAAGCGGAAGAATGAAGTTTTCCGAAAACGAATATACCATTGAAAAGGTTAGTTTGTTATGGTGGTGGCTTCTGAAATACGGGTCTTGCCTGCAATAGAACAAAACGTCGTTCATCCAACCCATATTCCACTTGTAGTCGAAGCCCAGTCCGCCGTCTTTTACGGACGCGGTGACGAGCGGAAAAGCGGTAGATTCTTCTGCGAACATCAGAACGCAAGGCGCGTTTTCTTTGATTACCGTATTGAGTTTTTTTATAAACCCGATACCCTCTAAATTCCTGTTATCGCCGTAGATATTGGGAGTAAATCCGCCTGCCGGGTTGTCGTAATCGAGATAAAGCATTGACGCGACAGCGTCCACCCTTAACCCGTCTATACGGAATCTGTCAATAAAAAAGTATGCGGCGGATAACAGAAAATTATCAACTTCCGCTCTGCCGAAGTCAAATCTGCGCGTGCCCCAACCAGGGTATTCCATTCTGTCCCAAAGCGGACATTCGTACAGCGGCTGGCCGTCAAACTCGTACAAGCCCAAAGCGTCTTTCGGGAAGTGCGCGGGTACCCAGTCCAGAATAACTTTTATACCTTCGGCGTGAAAAGCGTCGATTAGGCATTTGAATTCACGCGGGGTGCCCATTCTCGACGTTACGGCGAAATAACCCGTAACCTGATAACCCCACGAGCCGTCAAACGGAAATTCCGTAACGGGCATAAACTCGACGTGGGTATAGCCCATTTCTTTGACGTAGGGCACAAGCTCCCTTGCTAAATCCAAATAACTGTAATAAGAATTGTCGGGATGGCGCTTCCAACTTAAAAGGTTTACTTCGTAAACGTTCATCGGACCGTTGTGGAGCTTGGGGGTATAGTCCGACTTTTTAGGGAGTTGCGAAACGACAGAACGGAAAGTTTTCAGGTCGCTTGCAAAAGCGTACGGGTCGGCTTTTTCCAAAATTCTGCCGTCGGGGGTTGTTATAACGTAAAAATACCTGTTGCCTACCGCGGCGTAAGTTTCGACTTCAAAGCTTTCGCCGTCGCAACATTTTTGCATAGGGATAAGTCTTCTTTCACCATCGGCGCAAAGACAAAGATCGACTTTTACTGCGTGCGGCGCCCAAACGCGGAAACTGAACTTACCTTTAAACAACTTAATGCAGCCGAAAAATTCATAGGCTCTATAATCTGTACCGCTATGAAAATTTTTCAACCTTTCGGCTAAATTCCCGCCGTTTACCATACCTAGTTTATTGTAGCATATTACTTGACCATTTTCAAGACCGAATTCATAAAAAAAGGAAATTTTTTATAAATTGCGCCCCCGTATTTTTTCGGAGGCGGTTTATCATATTATATAGTTTGTTAAAAGGGTTATGCTGTCTTTTTGGAATTTTTCAAGTTCTTCGGGAGAAAGTTTCTTGAATGACGCCAATGCAAGCGAATAGACGTAGCCTGCAACGAACTTCTGCTTTTCGTCACCGAGCTCTTTAAGCTTATCTATGACGGGGCTTGCGATATTGACAATCAGAGTTTTGTTGAGATCGCCCTCGCTCATTCCGTAAATCTGCCCCATTTCCGTATAGCGGCGCATATACTCGTCTACCACGATTATTGCGGGAACGGTTGCATTTTTCAGCTTTTCGGTCTTGATTGTCAGTTTATCGTCGCCTAGCGCGGTTTTGAAAATATCGCAAATTACGCTATCCTCTGCGCCATCCTCGCTCTTCAAAGCGCCGTCAACGTCCGCGTCTATGCGCGTGAATTTAAGCTTGTCGGGAGTTTTGTATTCAAGATAGGAAAGGAAATGCGGGTCGATAAAATTATCGCACAAAATAGCGTTCAGTCCCTCGTCTTTGAAAAGCTTGATATACTGCGCCTGCTGTTTCACGTCCGAAACGTAGTAAACGGTCTTTGGCTTTGTATCTGCGGCGGGTGCGTCCTTACTTTCGGACTCTTCTTTGTCGCCCAAAAGCTCTTTAAAGTTCAAAAACTTGCCGTTTAGGTCCTTATAAATTATAATATCCTTTACTTTATCGTAAAAATCGTTGTCTTTTATGCAGCCGAATTTTATGAAGTTTGCGACGTCTTCCCAGCAGGTTTCGAACTTTTCCCTGTCGGTTTTAAACAGAGAATTGAGCTTGTCGGCAACTTTTTTTGTGATATGCTTGCTTATTTTGCGAACCTGACTATCGTTTTGCAGAAAGCTTCGGGAAACGTTCAAGGGTATATCGGGACAGTCGATTACGCCGTTTAAAAGCATAAGATACTCGGGAATGACTTCCTTTATATTATCCGCGATAAACACCTGATTGCAATAAAGTTTGACTTTACCGCGCTCTAATTCAAGCTTGTTTTTGACCTTGGGGAAATACAGAATACCTTTTAATTTGAAAGGGTAGTCCATATTGAGGTGAACCCAGAAAATAGGGTCGTTATAGTCCATAAAGGTATCGGTATAGAACTTTTTATAGTCCTCTTCCGTGCAGTCTTTGGGGTTCTTTGCATACAGGGGCCGGGTTGAATTCAAAGGCTCGTCCTTGCCGTCGCCCTTGAAAGAAACGTAGATATTGTACGGCATAAAAGAGCAGTACTTTCTGACGAGGTTCTTTATATTGCTTTCGTCGAGGAACTCCTTTTCTTCCGCGGCGATATGCATAACTATTCTGGTGCCGCGCTCGGATTTTTCGCACTCTTCTATGCTGTAAGTTGCATTTCCGTCGCTTTCCCAATGCACTGCGGGAGCGTCTTTATAGGATTTTGTGAAGATTTCCACGTTTTCGGAAACCATATAAACCGAATAGAAACCCAAGCCGAAATGACCAATTATACCGTCTCCGCCTGCGTTTTCATACTTTTTAAGAAAATCGGAAGCGCCCGAAAAAGCGATTTGTGTAATATAGTTTTCAACCTCTTCAGCCGTCATACCGATCCCGTTGTCCTCGACGGTCAAAGTCTTTGACTTTTTATCGACGGTAATTTTGACGCAATATTCTTCGCCAGTTTCTTTAGCTTCGCCCATAGTGACGAGCTTATTGAATTTGGTTATAGCGTCAACGCCGTTTGCGACGATTTCTCTTAAAAAAATGTCTTTATCCGAATAAAGCCATTTCTTTATAATCGGCATCATATTTTCGCTTGAAATTTTTATATTTCCTTCTCTTTTCATAAGTTATCTCCTTGAATAAACATTTTATTATAAACCCGTATTCTGTAGACTAAACGAAAAAATCACATAAAAAAACTTCGCCGAGTAGGCGAAGTTTTTAATTAATTTAGGTTACTTGTTTTTCTTTGCGCTTGCAAGAAGATCTGCGATGGAAGTTCCGCCGATGCTACCCTCGTTCCAAGTGGAAAGCTCGTCGTCGTTAGCGGCCTTTCTGGGTGCGCGGCCGCCTTTCTTGGGAGCGTCCTCGCCGTTTTCTTCGCCGTGGGGCTTTCTTCTTTCACCTTCGGGAAGAAGGGCTTTGATGGAAAGGTTCATCTTTCTCGCTTCGGTATCTACCGCAACAATCTTTGCGTCAACCTCGTCGCCGACGTTAAGAACGGTCGAAGGGGTTTCGATTCTTTCGTGGGTAATCTGGGAAACGTGAACGAGACCGTCGATTCCCTTTTCAACCTCTACGAATACACCGAAAGGTACGATTCTTACAACCTTACCGTGAACGACGTCGCCGACGTTATATTTGCCTTCCGCAAGGTCCCAAGGCTGGGGCTGAAGCTGTTTATATCCGATAGATACTTTCTTGTGCTCGCTGTCGAGCTTCAGGATAATAAATCTGTAAGTTTTGCCGATTTCGAGCACGTCGGTAACGTTCTCTACGCCCGTCCAGCTTAAGTCTGAGATGTGTGCAAGGCAATCAAAACCGTTTACGGAAACGAAAGCGCCGAAGTTAGTAGCCCTTTCCACCTTACCTTCAACGATGTCGCCGACGGTGATAGCCGAGAAGAACTCTTCTTCCTTAGCCGCTCTAGCGGACTCTTTCGCGTCGCGCTCTTCCTGTAAAATAACGCGCTGGGATGCGATAATTTCTTTCTTATGTCCGTTTTTCTTGATTTCTATTGCGCGGAGTCTTAAAGTTTTGCCCTCGTATTTTGCGAGGTCTTTAACGAAACCGGGACGAATTTCTTTAGCGGGTACGAACACCGAATACGTTCCGAACTGCGCAACCAATCCGCCTTTATTGGAACCCGTGCAGACAACGGTAAATTCTTTGCCGCCTTCGATTTCGGCGCTCAAAGCTTCCTCCTGCTGCAAGGTCTTTATCATCTTCTGGGACAATTTAAGGGGATTGAGCCCAACGACGATAAGGTCGATAGGGTCGCCAATCTTTGCAAGATAGTCCGCTGCGTTGTATTCTTCGCAGTCAAGCTCGTCCTTGCTTAAAGCAACCTCCTTTTTCGCGCTGGGAAGAAGTACTTCCAAGCCGTCGTTCGTTGCCTGTGAAATCGTAGCGTGAACCAACTGACCTTTCTTGTACTTCGATTCGCTGTCCATTTTAGCAACAACCTCGTCCATAGGGTTAATTGCCTTAACTTCTGTGTTTTCTGCCATCTTTAAAAGAACCTCCCGGGCTTGCTCATTCGGAGTCGAAGCCCCGGAAACAATACCTACACTTTTAAATTTTATTATTTTATTTATATCTAAATCGACCGCAGACGAAAGTCTGAATACTTCTTTGCAGTGCTTTTTAGCTATTTCGTACAGTTTGTTGGTGTTGCTACTGTTCAGCCCGCCGACAACGACCATTGCTTCGCACTTTTCGGAAAGGTCTTCAACCTCTTTCTGCCGTTCTATAGTAGTATAACAAATCGTCTTGAAAACAGCAACTGTTTTTTCACACGCTTTTTCAATATTTTTTATAATTTTTTCAAATTTTTGCGCTGAAAACGTGGTTTGACACACTACACACAGCTCTTTTTGAGAAAAAACGGTGAAATTTGCGTCAGGTGAGTTCACTACCGTCGCCTGTCCGCCGCACCAGCCGAGAAGCCCCAAAACCTCGGGATGGGCGTTCTCGCCGACAATTATAATGTGCTTACCAAGCGCGTACTGCTCTTTTACGATATTTTGGGTTCGTCTTACGAAGGCGCAGGTACAGTCTACGATTTTTACGTTTTTAGCCCAACAGGCACCGTAATAATTTTCGGGCACGCCATGCGAGCGGAAAACAACCGTTGCGCCGTCCGGAACTTCTTCTATGTCTCCGACGGTTTTTATTCCCCTTTTCTCTATCGCATTTACTACGTCGGGGTTATGAATTATTTCCCCGAGAACATAGGTATTGTGCGGATCGAGCGACATTACCGTATCGACAGCGTTTTTTACTCCCGTGCAAAAGCCGCTATGTTTTGCGATTACTACTTCCATTATTTCGATTTCTTCTTTTTAGGAATAAGACTTTCCAGCTCGCGGTAAAATTCCTTAAACTTTTCGAAAAGGACTTCGTCGGCTTTTTCGACATCTTCCTGAGTAAGTTTTTTACCGTAAAATTCGGTGAGTTCGAAAGGTTCGCCGTAATAAACGTGCATTTTTCTGAACGCTTTAATTTTCTTTACCTGAACAACCGGGATAATCGGGGTCTTTGTTTTAATAGAAAGCGCCGCCGCACCGCTTTTTAACGGCAGAAACATTTCGCCGGTTTTGTTCCTTGTTCCCTCGGGGAAAATGCAGACGAAAGAGCCTTCTTTCAAATATTTCATTGCCTGCATAACCGCGCGGACGTCGGTACCGTCGCGACTGACGGGGATACACTCGCATTTATTCGCGAACCATTTGCCAATCCCTTTTTCAAAAAGCTCTTTTTTTGCAAGAAAATGAACCGGCCTGTCGGTTGCGATTGCTGCGGGCAACACATCTAGAACACTGAGATGGTTTGCCACGATGATATACGAGCGGTCATTGAAAGGCTCGGTATGACCGTATTTTTTAACGGGAAATAAGCCCCACGAAGCTACGCGTTGGGCACGGTGCAAAAAGGCGAACCACTTTTCAAGCTTCGTCTTCTTCCTTTTTTTATTATTTTGTTTGGTTTCAGCGTTTTCTGCGGGAGTTTCCGTCGTCATTAAATTTTTTCCTGTATCTTATTTAAAATAAAGTCAACGACTTCGTTCACCGTCATTGACGAAGAATCGATTAAAACGGCGTCTGCGGCCTGCCTTAACGGCGCTATTTTCCTAGTTGTGTCCTGCCTGTCGCGTTTTATTACGTCCGCAAGCACTTCTTCATAAGGAGTATTGAAGCCTTTCTGCGTGTTCTCTTCTGCGCGGCGGCGGGCGCGGACCTCGGGACTTGCAGTTAAAAAGAACTTGTATTTTGCGTCGGGAAGAACGTTTGTACCGATATCCCTGCCGTCCAGTATGCAAGAAGTATTTTTAGCTATATCGCGCTGAATCTCGACCATTTTAGTCCGAACGCAACCGAGCGCGGAAACAGTTGATGCAAGCATAGAGATTTCGGGTTTTCTGATTTCTTCCGAAACATCTTTGCCGTCAAGACAAGTTTTTTGGACTCCGTTTTCGTGTTTTACCGTCAAAATCAGGTTGGAAACGATTCTATTTACCGCTTTTTCGTCGTTAACCGATATGTTGTTTTGCAGGCATTTGAGTGCGCAGGCACGGTACATAGCACCCGTATCGAGATACAATATATTAAGCTTTTCAGCGATAAGTTTTGAGATTGTGCTTTTACCGCTACCCGCAGGACCGTCAAGCGCAATATTGAAAAGCTCCGTAAGGTCGCGGCGAAGCACCGCCGCCCCCTTTAAATATACCGGTTTGGGCGGATTGTCGCTATCGGAAAGAACCATAACCCTAATACATTTTTTGAGCGAACCGTCGATTTCAGGCTCTGCTGAAGAATAGAGCGGTGCGAAAGAAAAACCGCACTCCCTTGCCGCTTTTGCGGGATAATAAGACTTTATATCCGCGGTATTCGAAAACATTATGCAGATAATTTCTTCGTTTTTGAGCTTATTTAGCGCTTTTATCTCGCCAAGAAGCTCCTTTACGCTCTCTTTAATTTCTTCCGCGCAATCGACGTTGACTGTCGTTGCCCCTCGTATCGCTTTCATAGTTTACCTTTATTTTATAGAATTACCCGCGGCGTAACCGGTCGCGAAGGCGATTTGCAGGTTATACCCGCCCGTAAAAGCGTCAATATCTAGCACTTCGCCGCAAAAATACAGCCCTTTTACAAGCTTGCTTTCCATAGTTTTTGGGTTAATCTCTCTTACGTCCACCCCGCCGCAGGTTATTATAGCTTCGGAAAAGTCCCTTAAAGACGCAACAATCATATCAAAATTTTTGACACTTGTCAATAAACTTAATCTTTGCGCTTTGGTTACGGAATTTACCTGAGTTTCAGGTTTTATACCGCTTATTTTCAGAACTTCCGCAATAAGCGCCGCAGGTAAAAGCTCTTTAAGGCAATTTGAAATACTTTTGTTTTTATATGCTTCGAAGTCTCTTAAAAGCCGCCTATCAAGCTGTTCGTCGTTTAAAGCGGGTTTTAAGTCCAAAACTAATTTAATTTGCTTTAAATCTTGCCTGTTTATCAGGCTGGAAGCCGACAAAACAATCGGTCCTGATACTCCGAAATGAGTAAATAGCATTTCGCCGAAAAAGCTTTTTATTAATTTTTCGCCGTTTAAAACCGACAAGTTTACGTTTTTTAAGGTCAAACCCTGCAAACCTTTATAAAAATCGCCCTTTAAATTAAGACCGCACAGACCTTGTTTTAACGGGATTATTTTATGCCCTGCCGCTCTTGCGAAATCGTAGCCGTCGCCCGTAGAGCCTGTCGATGGATAACTTAATCCGCCGGTGCAAACAATTACGTTATCGAACTTATATTCGCCTTTTGCGGTTATTATGCGTGACATAGTACTATGTAAAATGCCGATTTTCTCAACTTTCTCGCCGAATTTAAAGGTAACGCCTACATCTTTGCAGTAATTTTCCAGACAGCGTGTAACGTCGCTGGCTTTGTCCGATACGGGGAAATATCGCCCGCCACGCTCTAATTTGAGCTTCAATCCGCCGTCCTCGAAAAACTGTACGCATTTTTCGGGAGAAAACGAATAAATAGCACCCGTTAAAAACTTGGAGTTTGATACGACGTTTTCAAGAAATTCCGCGGGGGTACAATCGTGGGTTACGTTACACCTGCCCTTGCCGGTTATATAAATTTTTTTGCCGCTTTTTTCGTTCTTTTCGAATACGGTGACGTCATTCCCGTTCTTTGCGGCGAAATATGCGGCGATTAACCCTGCCGCGCCCGCGCCGATTACAGCTACTTTACTCATAAATAAACCTTGCGGCGTGAACATTGTTCACGCCGCTTAAAATTTTATACGGGATAAACCTTGTTGGGATTGGAAGCTAAATCACTGTCAACCCCGGTTTCTTTTGCCTTTCTCCATTTGAAGAAGTTTGTTGCGACCTCGGGGAAAAGCGCGTACGACAGAACGTCTTCTTCCTGTTTATAGAAGCCGTCGTCCTTGACTTTTTGGGTAAGGGTCTGCATTTCGTTTCCGAGCAAGTCTGCGGGACGGCAAGTAATTACTTCTTCACCGTCCTTTTGACACATTTTCAAAACATCAAGGTTCTTTTCACCCAAAACCGCGCCGTATCTTCCGAGCATTAAATCTTTGAACTGCGCCGTTACAGTCTTGTATCTGCCGAGAAGGACATTCCAAACCGCCTGCGTGCCGACGATCTGGCTTGACGGGGTTACGAGCGGAGGATAGCCGCAGTCCTTTCTCACTTTGGGAACTTCGGCAAGGCATTCGGTGAGCTTTTCTTCTTTACCCGCCTGTTTGAGCTGGTTCATTAGGTTTGAAAGCATACCGCCGGGAACCTGATACAGAAGTGTATTTATATCTACTCGCCTTACTTTGGGGTTCAGGAAACCGTCTTTTTCAAGCCTTGTCGCAACTTTATTGAAGTGGGTTACGGCGGGAAGAAGTTTTTCTATTTCGATACCCGTATCGTACTTCGTGCCTTTAAGCGTTGCAACCAAAGGCTCGGTTGCGGGGTTGGAAGTGCCGTTGCCGAGGGGCGAAAGCGCGCAATCTACGATGTCGACTCCCGCCTGTATTGCCATCAGGTAAATCATATCGCCCGTGCCCGTGGTGTTATGGGTATGCAGGTGCACTTTAGTTTCGGGGCGAAGCTCGCTTTTAAGCTCTTTAACTAGCTCATAAGCAGTGAAAGGCAATAAAAGGTTCGCCATATCCTTAATACAGATATTGTCCGCGCCCATATCCTCAAAACTTTTTGCGAGTTTGACGAAGTATTCGGTGGTGTGAACAGGGCTTGTGGTGTAAGAAATCGCGCATTCGCACACGCATTTTCCGCCTTTACCGTACTTCTTGATAGCCTTAACGCTGGCTTCAAGGTTTCTGGGGTCGTTTAAAGCGTCGAAAAGTCTTACAACCCCTACTCCGTTTTCGATTGATTTCTCAATGAATTTTTCAACAACGTCGTCCGCGTAATGGCGGTATCCGAGGAGATTCTGTCCGCGCAAAAGCATCTGAATAGGCGTCTTTTTTAAATATTTTTTGAGGTTTCTGAGTCTATCCCAAGGGTCCTCGTTCAAAAACCTTAAACAACTGTCGAAAGTAGCGCCGCCCCAAGCTTCAAGCGAATAGAAACCCACTTCATCTAAAAGCGGAAGCATAGGCTCCATTTCGTCAAATCTCATACGCGTTGCCGCGTGCGACTGGTGCGCGTCGCGAAGAATCGTATCGGTAATTAAAACTTTATTACTCATAAATCACCTTAATTAAACTGTAGTTGTAATTGCGTTCATAATTGCTGAAGTTGCAGAGCCGTCAATGTATCCGCCGAAGCAAGCCAAAAGCACGCCCGCGGCAATTGCCGAACCTATAACCCCTGCTACGTTGGGTCCCATTGCGTGCATTAACAGATGGTTCTGGGGGTCGTACTCCCGCCCGACGTCCTCGGAAATTCTCGCCGCCATAGGCACTGCGGAAACACCCGCGGAACCGATAAGCGGGTTAATCTGACCTTTCGTAACCTTGCACATCACTTTAGCTACGAGCAAGCCGCCTATCGTACCGATTATAAACGCAAGAAGCCCGATAGCAATAATTTCAAGGGTTTGAATACTGAGGAAAATCTCTCCCTTTGCTTTGCAGCCGACCGCTATGCCGAGGAATATCGTTATGGTATTCATCAGACCGTTCTGCGCCTGCGTTGAAAGTCTGCCGACGACGCCGCTTTCCTTAAACAGGTTGCCGAGCATCAGCATACCTAGTAGCGTTATGCTGTCGGGAAGAATTACACCAACAACGAGTGTAACGACTATCGGGAACAGAATTTTCTCCACTTTGCTGACCTGACGGAGAGGCTTCATTCTTATCGCCCGCTCTTTTTTGGTCGTTAAAAGCCGCATTAAAGGTTTTTGAATTATAGGTATAAGCGCCATATAGGAATAAGCCGCTATAGCTATTGTAGGAACGTAGTCGGAGGCGAGTTTCGACGTTACCATAATCGCAGTGGGCCCGTCGGCGCCGCCGATAATCGCAATTGCCGCTGCCGCCGCAACAGACAAGCCGAGGAAAGACGCGAGAATGAACGCAACGAAAATTCCGAGCTGCGCGCCTGCGCCGATAAGCATACTCTTGGGGTTTGCAATCAACGGTCCGAAGTCCGTCATTGCGCCTATCCCTAAGAATATCAAAGGCGGGTAAATAACTTTATCAACGCCGAAATACAGATACCACAAAAGCCCTCTGTTTTCTACGCTGTCGTAAGCCGTCGAAGTAATTTCCCCCGCTTCGTTCGTGGGGTACGTTCCCCAAAGAACTTTTTCCGCGCCGGGGATATTTATTAAGAACATACCGAAAGCAATCGGCAATAAGAGCATAGGCTCGAATTTTTTGACTACGGCAAGGAACATCAACACGAAAGAGATTAAAAGCATTACATAGTTTTGCCAATTGCCTTGAACAAAACCCATACTTTCATACAGATTTCCGAATATCTTGCCAAAGTCTATTCCACTTTGCAGCATATTCCCTCCGTTAGCCGATAACGGCAAGTAAAGCGTTCGTTTCCACGTTCGCTCCCTTTGTGACGTTTATAGTTACTTTTCCGTCGCAGGGGGCTGTAATGTCGTTATCCATTTTCATTGCTTCGAGAACCATTATAGGCTGGTCCTTTTTGACGGTAGCGCCGTCCGCAACGAGAATATTCTTAATGAGTCCGGGGAAAGGCGACAAAACCTTTTCACCGTTGGCGGGAGTTGCCTTTGCCGCGGGCTTGGGGGCTTCCGCAACCTTTGCGGGCGCGATTGAAACTTCGCCGACGCTCTCGCCGACTTCTTCTACGCCTACGGAATAAGTTTTACCGTCGATTGTTACAACAAAATTACGCATATTTAAAACTCCTTAAATTCTCTTAATTCTCTTTACTTTAAATTCGCATTTCGGCTTTTCAGCGCTGTAATAAGCCATTATTGCCGCGATTATAGCCGCTTTTACTTCGTCGGGCACTTCGTCCGATTCAATTACGACTTCGCTCGCTACGGGCTCGGCTTTCTTCTTTTTCTTCTTGCCGATATTCGTCAGAAATGCAAGGTTATCGGTCTTACGCATTAAGAGCCCAATCAGCCAGATTATCGCGATTATAAGAACAATTCCGAGGAAAACGACTAAAAAGCCGATTAGCGCGTATATTACGGGTTCGCCAAACCTATCCGAAAAATAATAGTTGCCGTCAAACGTTCCGTCGGGCTTCTGCGGCAGAATATCCAAAAGAAAATTCAGCATACTTTCCTCACTTTATAAGCATCTGCAAAGATGCAACAAGGTACTGTTTGATAAACGACGGCTGTATTATATTGTCTATATATCCGCCCTGCGCCGCGTTAACGGGGTCGGAATTTTCGTCGGTGTATTTTGCGGCAAGCTTTTCTGCATCCGCCTTTTTCTCATTTGAAAACTCGATTTCCGCGCCCTGAACACTGTCAAACAGCGCAATTTTTGCGTTTGCAAAGGCGTAACTGTAATCGTAGCCTATAGATTTTGCCGCAAACACTGTGTATCCGAGCCCGATAGCTTTACCGTATACGACCGAAATTTTTGCCGTATCTATACAGTCAAGGATAGAAACATATTCTCCGAGTTCCTTTAAAACTAAGCTGTTGTTGGTTTCAAGGTCGCTCTTTATTCCTAGGGTATTTACGAAAGTTACGTACGGCAAGCCGTAGCAACACGCGAATTCTGCAAAATCTTTGAGCTTTCTTACGTTCGACGCAGTAAGTTCCACTCCGTCTGCGCCGTCAAACAGTACCGCCGCAACGGCAATTCCGCCGACACGGGCAAGGAAGCATTTGACTTCGGTGCTGTACGTCGCGCCGAGTTCTATTGCCGTCGATTTATCGAACACGGCAGTCAAGGCTTTTGCGTTTGCCTTTTTATCTAAGGCGGGAAGGCTTGCGTTCAATTCGTCGCTATCAATAAGAGGTTTGGAAAGAAGCTCGTTGATTTCGGTGATAGACTTCTTAACTTCATCCAAGTTTTTTACCGTGAAAGTCGCAAGTTGAGCGTTTTCAAGCCCGTCTGCGCCGCCGACGACGAATTTAGAGAGGTTCTCTCCCGCCTTTGCCGACAATACAAGCGGACTGTTAGGGCAGAGCGCGCTTTTCTTATCGACAAAGTAAGTGAAGTCGCAGATACCTGCAAGGAGGGAAATCTGCCCGTAAACCTCGCCATTAACTATAAGGTACTGGGGGATACTGCCTTTCATTTGCGAAGCTTTCAAAATAAGGCTTGCAAGCCCTTCCAAAACGCTCACCCCCTCGCCTATCTGAACGCCGAGCGAGGACAAAAACCATATGACGGGCGTAGAAGTTTTCTCCGCCTGATTTAAACATTTTTCTATCTTCGTACAGTTCGCCCTGCTGACGCCGCCCGAAAGCACGGACGGGTTTTGTGCGACAATATAAAAAGGATAGTCGTTAACCGTTGCAAAACCCGTAACAACGCCCTCACCTTCGGCATTCTCGCCGTAAAACTCGTTTTTGGAGAACGAAAAAGACGAAAGTTCAACGAAACTATCCTCGTCGATTAATGAATTTATTTCCGCGCGGACGCTTTTGCCCGCGTCGTAAATTTGCTTTTTACGCTTCTGTAATAAGCTGATTTTATCCATAAATACACCTTAAAAACAAATTCTTACTAATACAGTTTATCATAAAAAAAATCAAATGCAAATAAATTTGATAATCTTTTATCAAAAAATTATTTAAAAAAACGACGGCTAATAACGCCGCCGTCACTTCCTTTGAATTTTAAGCTTGGTTTTTATGAATTTATCTATCTTTTCATAGTGTTTTAAGACAAGTCGGAACGACAGAGCTATAAGCGCCAGAATTATTGCCCATATCAGCAAGCCCCACCAAGTATTGAACGGGATAAGTTCGAACGAATAAGCCGTCGAAAATACCGAAATAAGGCGCGTTAGCGTTATCATAATAATGAAATAACCCCAAGTCATTGACGATAACCCCGCAACGAAACACAAAATATCGTCGGGGAAAAGCGGCAAAAGGAACATTAAAGACAAAATCAGGTAGTCTTTGCCCTTTAACTTTTTCAGCCATTTGTCAAGGCTGTCCTGCCCCACTATCCAGCAAACCGCCTTGTAGCCGACCCATCTGCCTATTGCAAATGCGGCAACCGAGCCCAGAACTATGCCTATAAAGCTGTAAATCGCGCATTTCAACGGTCCGAACATTGCAACGCCGACCGCAACGGAAACCGAACCGGGCACGGGTAGAAGCACGACTTGCAAAAAGCTGAAAATTACGTAAATCGCGGCCGCCATTCCGCCCATTCCTTCGATATATTCGCGAAGCGCGTCTACGCTGTTGATTTTATTAAGTAAATCACAGGCGCAGAGAACGAAGAAAATCACCGAGAAAAAGTCTAAAAATACAAGCGTGCAGACCGTCAAACGGTAAAACGAGACCATTTTTACAGTATAAAAGAGAATTCCCGCCGCCGTCAATAGTCCCAAAGTCAAGCCCGCCACAAGCAAAAGAACGTTAAAATGAACGGCGATAAACGGAACGTTTTTATAAAGCAACCCGTAGGTTACGAAAAGAAAAGCGACTGCGCCGAAAAGCACAACCGCCAGAATATTTATGCAATGTTTCAAAACTTGTATGCGGTCCATTAATACTATTATATAGTATTTACCGCAAATTTATAATTCACTTTTCAAATTTTTGACCGCGTCGGTAGCAAGCTTGTCGCAGATGTTATTGTATTCGTTATCGGCGTGCCCCTTTACCTTTATAAAATTAACGCGGTGAACACGCGTCAAAGCCAACAGTTCGCGCCATAAATCTTCGTTTAAGACGGGCTTATTGTCTGATTTTATGTAACCCGACTTATCCCAACCGTAGACCCAACCGTTAATGAACGCATTGACCGTATACGCAGAATCGCTGTAAACCGTGACTTCACACGGTTCTTTAAGACATTTTAACCCCTCGATAACAGCAGTCAGTTCCATTCGGTTGTTGGTTGTTGAACGTTCGGCTCCCGATATGCGCTTTTCAAAGCCATTAAACATAAGTACGGCACCCCAACCGCCAGCGCCGGGATTGCCCGAGCAAGCGCCGTCCGTATACAGAATAACCCTTTTCATTAATTATTTTGCCCCTTTAAGCGGGTCGCGCATGCCTCCACAGCCGAACCAACCGCGCCGCGAAGTCCCTTTTCTTCAAGAGCTTTTACCGTTCCCGCCGACGCGCCGCCCTTATTGCAGGCGAGCAAAGTCAACTCTTCCACAGAATTTTCTTCACGCTGAACCATTTCGGCACAGCCGAGTACGGTCTGAACGGCAAGAATTTTCGCTTCGTTTTTGGTCAGCCCCTCGCGAACACCCGCTTCGATTAGGGAGTCGATAAACATAAACGTACAAGCAGAGCCGCCGCAACTTACCCCGTTCACCGCGGCAAGTTTACTTTCTTCAACGCTGACAACCATGCCAAGCGTATTAAAAACCGAGCTTATAAAGTCGCAATCGTCTGAGGATTTGTTAAAGTCAGACATATCCAGCCCGATTGCGCCGCTGCCTATTTCACAAGGCAGATTGGGAACGCATCGCGCAACTTTAATAAGCCCGACCCCGAGGGAATTTTTTATGTTATTCTTGGTAAGAACGTCCATAACCGAAATTACTTTTTCGGGGCGGACCCCCTCTAACTCTTTTGCAACTTCGTCGAATTTTTTAGATTTTACCGCAAAAAGAAGAAATTCGCTGTTTTCCGCAACAAATCTGTTGTTTAAAGTAGTTTTTACGCCCAGATAATCAAGCTTATCCAATTCCTCCCCGTTTTCGTCGCTGACAATAATCTTTTTTTCACGGATAAGGTCGGATAAAACAACGCCCCTTAAAACCGCGTTAGAGAAGAATGAACAGCCTATTACGCCGAGTTTGAATTGTTTTTTCATAATTTGTCTCCAAAAACAGTTGACTAAAAAACTGCAATATACTATAATTTATTTTGTTTTTAGGGGCGTAGCTCAACGGTAGAGTCGCGGTCTCCAAAACCGTCGGTTGCATGTTCGAATCGTGTCGCCCCTGCCAAACCGTTCCAGCTCGGAACGGTTTTTTTGTGCAATTTTTTGTCAAATTCAGTTAATTATGTTACACATAGTACTTCGCAAAGTTACGAATTTATACCTTTACGTTGCCTTTTTGACCTAAAATTGCCTTATTTTCTTCCAAAATCGGCTTGACCTCAGTTTCAATAAATTCAACCGTTTGCGAGGGCGCCCGACCAATAAAATTCTTAGCGTCGAGTATTTTATCGATTTTTGCGTGAACTGCTTTAAAGTCGCCGTCGGCTTTTATAAGTTCGATAAGGTTGTTTTCTTTGCCGAGTTCTTTTACGTTTCTGCCTGCCTGCATAGACAGCACCCTTATCTTTTCGTGAAGCTCTTGCCTGTTTCCGCCCGCCTTGACGCACTCCATCATAATATTTTCGGTTGCCATAAACGGAAGTTCCGCGGCGATGTGCTTTGCAATGACCTTTTCGTAAACGACGAGGTTTTCCGAAACGTTCATATATATATTAAGTATGCCGTCAAGCGCCAAAAACGCTTGCGCATTAACTATTCTTCTGTTTGCGGAGTCATCCAAAGTTCTTTCAAACCATTGTGTGCCCGCCGTTATCGCGCTGTTCATAGGAAGCGAAATCACGAACCTTGCAAGCGAGCCTATTCTTTCGCTACGCATAGGATTGCGCTTGTACGCCATTGCGGACGAACCTATCTGAGACTTTTCAAACGGCTCTTCTATCTCTTTCATATTCTGCAAAATGCGGATATCGTTAGAGAACTTGTACGCACTTTGTGCTATCTGCGAAAGAACACAGAGAACGTTGTAATCGAATTTTCTGGGGTAAGTCTGACCGGTTACACCATAGACCTTATCAAAACCGAGTTTTGCGACAACCCGCTTTTCAAGGTCTTTAACCTTGTTTTCATCACCGTTGAATAGCTCCATAAAGCTAGCCTGCGTACCCGTAGTACCCTTAACACCGCGCAATTTGAACGAATTTTGCAGGTTAATAAGGTTATTATAGTCCAAAGTCAAATCTTGCAACCAAAGAGTTGCCCGTTTGCCGACAGTCGTAAGCTGTGCGGGTTGCAAGTGAGTAAAGCCGAGCGTGGGCACGTCCTTATATTTTAAAGCGAACGCAGAAAGCTTATCAATAACGTTTACAAGCTTATTCTTGATAATTTCGAGCGCGTCCCACAAGATAATGAGTTCGGAGTTGCAGTCGACGAAACAACTTGTAGCGCCGAGGTGGATTATCGGCATAGCCGACTTCGCCTGCTCGCCGAAAGCGTGAACATGCGCCATTACGTCATGGCGGAGCTTTCTTTCGTACTCCTCCGCAACTTCGAAGTTTACATTATCGGCGTGCTTTTTCATTTCGTCAATCTGCGCTTTCGTGATATTGAGACCGAGCTCCATTTCGGACTCCGCAAGGGCTATCCAAAGCTTTCTCCACAGCTTAAAGCGCTTTTCGTCCGAGAAATTTTCCGACATGGCGCGGCTTGCATATCTGGTAATTAACGGGTTTTGATAAACGTTATTGTCCATATTTTTCTCCGAAAATCAGTATTTTACAGGCGCGGGATACTCCGTGCCGAAAGTTTCGACCGTTACCTTTTCCATAGTTTGCGGTGTGCGGGGCTTGTCGTTCCAATCGCAGGCGACCGCGGCGATTTCGTCGACGACTTCTATTCCCTCAATAACCTTACCGAAAGCGGCATACTGCCCGTCGAGGTGGGAAGCGTTACTGTGCATAATAAAGAACTGTGAGCCCGCGGAGTTCGGGTTCATTGCGCGCGCCATAGAGAGAACGCCGCGTGCGTGTTTAATATCGTTTTGTTTAAAGCCGTTCAGCGCAAATTCACCCTTTATCGCATAGCCGGGTCCGCCCGTGCCGGTGCCCTTGGGGTCGCCGCCCTGAATCATAAAGCCCGAAATTACACGGTGGAATATAAGCCCATCGTAAAACCCGCTTTTGACAAGCGAAATGAAGTTATTGACGGTATTAGGTGCTTTTTCGGGGTAAAGTTCGCACTTTATCACCCCCCCGCCCTGCATAGTTATAGTAACGATAGGATTTTTCATTTTACAGTTCTCCGAATTTTTCGATTTTTACGCCCGCTTCTTTGAAAAGCTTCAAAGAAAAATCGTCGGGATAGCCGTCTTTATAGACGACCCGCGCAATTCCCGAATTGATTATTATTTTAGCGCAAATAACGCAAGGTTGATGAGTGCAATAGAGCGTACACCCCTCGACGCTACACCCCACCCTTGCCGCCTGAATTATGGCGTTCTGCTCGGCGTGGACGGCGTAACAAAACTCATGCATAGTGCCGCTTTGAATGTTCATTTTCTTTCTTAAACACTCTTTTTTATCAACGCAACTCTCGATACCCTGCGGAGCGCCGTTATAGCCTGTGGCTATTATTCGCTTATTTTTTACAATGACTGCACCGACGTGCCTGTTCTCCTGAAAACAGCTTGACCACGTGCCGATAAGCTCGGTCATTTCCATAAATCTTTTGTCCCACTTGTCCATAATGCGATTTTACCATATTTTTATATAAATTGCAATTTTTTACTTTATAATGTTTAAGTTTATTTTGTCAAGTTTATAAAATAGCTGTAACAAAAATGAATAATTTTGGAGGAAGTTTTAGAATGACTATAAAACCTTTATTCGATAAAGTAGTCGTGGAAAATTTTAAAGCCGAAGAAAAAACTAAAAGCGGGCTTTATCTTACCTCGGCCGCTCAAGAAAAACCCGCAACCTGCCTTGTTGTTGCAGTAGGACCCGGCGGACTTGTTGACGGCAAGGAAGTGAAAATGCAGGTTAAAGTCGGCGACAAGGTTCTGCTTGCAAAATACAGCGGAACAGAAGTTAAAGTCGACGAAAAAGAATATACGATTATCCGTCAGAGCGATATTCTGGCGATTGTGGAATAAGGAGGTAAAATTATATGGCAAAGCAGATTAAATACGGCGACGAAGCGCGCAAATTACTTGAAAACGGCGTAAATATCGTTGCCGATACCGTTAAAATCACGTTGGGACCCAAGGGCAGAAACGTTGTTCTGGACAAAAAGTTCGGCGCACCCCTTATCACCAACGACGGCGTAACTATTGCAAAAGAAATCGAGCTTGAAGACCCGTTCGAAAATATGGGCGCACAGCTCGTTAAAGAAGTTTCCACAAAAACCAACGACGTTGCGGGCGACGGCACCACCACCGCCGTTGTTCTTGCGCAGGCTATGGTCAAGGAAGGGCTTAAAAATCTTGCCGCAGGCGCGAACCCTATGATTCTAAAAAAGGGCATTGCCGCGGCGGTTGACACGGCGGTTGCGAAAGTGCAGTCTATTTCCAAACCCGTCGAAAATAAGCTTGCGATTTCGCAGGTTGCTTCCATTTCCGCAGGCGACGAAAAGATTGGCGAACTTATTGCAAAAGCAATGGAAATCGTCGGTAAAGACGGCGTTATTACCGTTGAAGAGGGCAAAACTATGAATACCGAACTTAGTACCGTAGAGGGTATGCAGTTCGACAGGGGCTACGCTTCCGCATATATGGTTACAAACACCGACAAGATGGAAGCCGTTCTCGACACTCCCTACATTCTCATTACCGACAAAAAGATATCGTCGTTGCAGGAAATTCTGCCCGTAATCGAGCCCATTGCTCAGCAGGGCGCAAGGCTGTTAATCATTGCCGAGGACGTCGAGGGCGACGCGCTTGCCGCACTTATAGTGAACAAGCTGAAAGGCGTTTTGAACTGCGTTGCGGTTAAGGCGCCCGGCTTCGGCGACAGAAGAAAGGCAATGCTCGAGGACATTGCGGTTTTAACGGGCGGCACCGTTATCTCTTCCGATTTGGGTTACGAGTTCAAGGACGTTACTTTGGATATGCTTGGCAGAGCTTCGCAGGTCAAGGTTGACAAGGACAACACCACCATTGTCGGCGGGTCGGGCGATGCTGAAAGCATCAAGTCACGCGTAAACTCCATTAAGGCACAGATTATTGAAACTTCTTCGGACTATGACAGGGAAAAATTGCAGGAAAGGCTTGCTAAACTTGCAGGCGGAGTTGCGGTCATCAGTGTCGGTGCGGCAACCGAAGTTGAAATGAAAGAAAAGAAACTGCGCATAGAGGATGCACTTGCGGCGACCCGTGCGGCAGTTGAAGAAGGAATCGTGCCCGGCGGCGGCGTTGCGCTTCTCTCTGCTATCCCCGAGCTGAAAAAGCTTGTTGCAAGTTTACACGGCGACGAAAAAACGGGCGCTTCTATCGTAATGAAAGCAATCGAAGAACCCGTTCGCCAGATTGCGAAGAACGCAGGTTACGACGGTTCTGTTGTCGTGAACAGCGTTTTGCGTTCGAAAAACCCCAATTACGGTTTCGACGCACTGAAAAATCAGTACACGGATATGGTTGAAAGCGGAATTATCGACCCCACGAAGGTTTCACGTTCGGTGCTTCAGAATGCGGCCTCGGTTGCGGCGACGCTCCTCACTACCGAAAGTATCGTTACCGATATTCCCACCCCTCCCGCACCCCCTATGGGCGGCAACCCCGATATGGGCGGAATGTATTAAATTAGAAATAAAAAAGAGGTTGACTTGAAAGTCAACCTCTTTTTTATTTAATTAGAAACCTGCGGATATTTTTTAAAAACGCCTTCTGCCTTTAATTTTTTATCAATAATATTCCTATTAGTCATAAATTGCGAAATTTCCACTCTTGTTCTACCAAACTTTATAATATATGCAAAACTACCAAAAACTTGTTTTTTGTATTTAATATTGGTTATATCTTCATATTTAAAAGTTTTTGTAATAAGAAATTTTCTTATTGTTATAAATTCATCGCCAACTGTAATTTTACAGAAAAAAGCCCAAATGGTCAATATAAAAAAAGTTACTCCAAATATAGAACAGATTAAAACTGCTATAAAAACCGCTTCATCTTCTTGAACTGTTAACAAAGCAAACAACAAAAACGCTACAAAAAAAAGAGTAAAAGCCAAACAAAAAATTTTAAACCACAAGCTAAATTTTAAAACTCCACCCATAATTGCCCCATTTTAAAAAGTAATAATACCAATTACCTTAATAATGCATACATTTTCATATCTTCGACTATGCCGTTTTTGACAGCATTTTTGCGAAGTGTTCCCTCGCAGACAAAACCCGCTTTTTCAAGCACCCTGCAAGATGCAACGTTGCGGGAGAAAGGTTCGGCGAAAATTCTGATTATATCGGTATTTTTAAAGACAAAGTCGCAAGCCTTTATCACCGCCGAAGTCGCTATGCCTTTATTCCAATACTTTTCACCCAAATAATAGCCTGTCTCGGCAGTTTTGGAATGGATATTCTCCTGCCTGAAAATACCTATACTGCCCGCAACTTCGCCGTCAACCTCAATGGCAAAAGCAAAAACCGAATTTTTGTCGGCGCTTAACATTGCGCTTATATAGTCGATAGCATCGCTTTCCGTGTACGGAAACGGCAGACCGTCGCGCAAATTGTCTAAAATTTTCTTGTTATTAAGAAGTTCTGAAAGGTTTTTAGCGTCCTCAGGGCGCCATTTTCTTATTTTGCAGTCCATTTAACCACCTATTTTATTCAATATCCTCTCTAATGCGTATTTTCCGTGTTCGTAGGTCAATCCGCCTTGAAAATATGCGATATAAGGCGGTTTTACGGGTCCGTCGGCGGAAAGTTCGATACTCGCGCCCGAAACGAACGTACCTGCCGCCATTATGATTTTTTCGTCGTAACCGGGCATATCCCACGGCTCGCAGGTAACGTAGCCGTCTATGGGTGAAGCGTACTGCACCTCTCTTATAAAGTTAACCATTTTGTCCACGCCGTCAAACTCGATTGCGCGGGTTATATCGTGCGGAATTTTATCAAGCGACGGATAATTTTTGTAACCGAGCTCACCCATTGCCTGACCTATTAAAAGACTGGTCTTTAACGCTTGCGCGACGGTGTGCGGAGCAAGGAAAAGCCCCTGATAAAAATTGCGGTAGCTTCCGTCGTAAGAGCCGACTTCGAGTCCGATTGACGGCGCAGTCAGTCTTTTGCCGATTAAATCGATAAATTCCGACTTGCCGCAGATATATCCGCCAGTCGGAGCAAGCCCGCCGCCCGCATTTTTTATCAGAGAACCGACAATAATATCAGCTCCGACCTCGGTCGGCTCCTGCTTTTCGACAAATTCGCCGTAGCAATTATCTACGAAAATGCAGTCCTTGAAGCCAATTTTGCGAATAAAGGCGCACATTTCGCCAATTTCTTCACAAGAAAACGCGTCGCGAAGCTCATATCCGCGCGAGCGCTGAATATAAACGACCTTTACATTGTTGGTTACTTTGTACTTTCTTTCTATTTCTTCAAAGCAGGGCTTACCGCCGACGAGGTCGCAATACTCGAAATTAACACCGAAATCTTTCAAAGAGCCGTTATTTTCGCCGAAAATGACCCCTCTTATCGTGTCATAAGGCATACCGCTTATACAAAAAAGCGTATCTTTCGGTCGGAGAAGTCCGAAAAGAGCAACTGTTAAAGCGTGCGTGCCTGAAAGAAGATGCGGTGAAACGATTCCCGCATCAGCTCCGAATGCATGCGCATAAAGCTTACCGAGCGTATCCCGCCCCTCGTCGTCGTAGCCGTAGCCCGTAGTGCCGTTGAAATGTCGGGTTGCAACTTTATGCTCTTTAAACGCGTTTAAAACCTTTACCTGATTAAAATAAGCTATTTCGTCGATATATCCGAATTTGTCTTTAAGTTTTTCTTCACACTTTTCAATAAGTTTCATTCAATATCCCCGCTATTTTGTCCGCAGTAGCGTTTTTAGGTTCAAGCCATATCAAATTAGGCGTTTTTTTGAAAAAAGTGAGCTGTCTTTTTGCATAATGGCGCGTATTTTGCTTTATTATGTCTGACATAGTACTTCGCAAATCTCCATTTTTTAAGCCTAAAACAACTTCCTTATATCCGATAGCCTGCATACATTGGCAATTTTCGTCAATACCGCGGTTCAAAAGGGTTTCAACCTCTTCGACAAGCCCCAGTTTAAACATTTCGTCTACGCGAGCGTTTATTCTTGCATACAGCTCTTCTCTGGGATAGTCGACGGCTACCGCGACAAAGTCATACTTCGGAATAAGTTTATCGCTTTGCTCCGACTTCTTTTTGCCGCTAACCTCGAATATTTCCAGCGCACGAATAACGCGTTTTGTATCATTAGGGTGAAGAACCTCGGCAGTTTCGGGGTCGACCTCCCTCAATTTATCGAAAAGCGCGTCCTTGCCGTACTTTTCTAAAAATTCCGCGTACTTTTCACGCACGCGTTCGTTAGCGGCGGTATTGCCGTAACCGAATTCGAATAAAAGAGAATTTATATAAAAGCCCGTGCCGCCGCAAATTATTGGAATTTTACCCTTTGATAGTAGTTTTTCGAGAACGGGCAACGCTTTTTCAGCGTAATCGGACACGCTGAAAGTATCGGTCGGGTTAACAATGTCGATTAAATGGTGCTTAACTCCACGCATTTCTTCTGCCGTGGGCTTTGCCGTGCCGATATTCAATCCTTTATATATAAGTTGCGAGTCGGCGGAAATTATCTCCGTATTGAATTTTAAAGCACAATCGACAGCAAGACCGGTTTTGCCTGAAGCGGTTGCGCCGCAGATAACGAGAACTTTGCGGGGCATCAGACTATCCTTTTAAACATCTTCTCGATATCTTTTTTCGTCAACGTTACACAGACGGGTCTGCCGTGCGGACACTTTAAACCCATATTTCCGTCAAGCATCTTAAACAGAGCGGCTACTTCGCCGTCAGTGAGTTGCATTCCGCCCTTTATTGCGTGCTTGCAAGCCGTCATCGCGATTTTGTCTTTTAAAACGTCCTCGAGCCTGATATCTTTAAGTCCGTCCACTTCCGCAAGAATTTCGTCGAAAAAATCTTTTATGTTTATATCCTGCAAGTCGACAGGAACTTCGTCTATTCTGAAAGATTCAAACCCGAACGCCGCGATTCCGAATCCCATTGCCCTTAAAAGCGACTGTTTTTCTTCCAAAAAACGCGCTTCCGCAGGGTTTGTCGTAAAAATGTACGGAACCAACAACGCTTGTCTTGCGACTTCGCGTTTTGTAAGTTTTTCACGCAGTCTATCGTAAATAAGTCTTTCGTGCGCGGCGTGCTGGTCAATCATATACACGGTATCCGCAACTTCGTATATTAAATAGGTATTGAAAAGGTTGCCCTTATACTTGCAGGTTTCAAACTTGATTTTCTGCTGTTCTTGCTTCCTTTTTTCGAATAATCTGCGCTCGACTTCGTAAACTGCGACGTTCCCGTTAAAAGAGGGCGCGACATACTCGTCGGTAACGCGCATAGTCGTCGGTTTCTGCGCGGGAACAAGCTCGGAAAGCGGCATATCCTTTAAGGGGTCGTAATAATTGCGTGAAGTTTCGCCGCCGCTTACGTCAATTCCCGCGGCTTTTGCATCCTCTGCAACCGCGCTTGACTTGTCGTATTTCTGCAAAAGCCGCGCTAAGTCGCCGTTTCGTTTTTCGGGTTCGGGCAAAAATTCGGAAACGGGATTCGAGAAATTTGTAACATGCGCTGAAACCGAGGTCGGCACACTATAAACCCTGTTTTCGCCCTCTTTACCGCCTATTTTCGACTGAATTTCGGGCAGTCTGGTTTCACTGACGACAAATTCGGCCGCCTTGGACGTTCCGTCCAGTACCGAAGAAATAACAGAATAAATCGCTCCGAAAATGAATTTGTTATCTATGAACCTTACGTCCGCCTTGCTGGGGTGAACGTTCACGTCGACGATATCGGTCGGCACGCAGATATTTAAAACGTAAAACGGGAATTGGCGCTTCATCATATAACTTGCGTACGCCTGATTTATGGCGGTTGCAATGATATTATTGACGATATATCTTCCGTTTAAAAATACGCTTTGGTAGGACTTATTGGGTTTGAAGAAATTCTGGTTGCCGATAAAGCCGCTTATCGTGACGCCGTTCTTTTCGGCGTCGATTTTATAGCACTGAGAAAGGACTTTCGCGCCGTAGACCTGCGCCACGGCTTCGTCAAGACCGCCGCCGAACGACTGCAACTTAAGATTTCCGTCAATATAATATCTGAACGAAACTGCGGGATTGCAGAGAATATATCGCACGATAAAGCTGGAAATATCCGTTTCTTCCTTTTTACCGTCCTTTAAAAATTTGGCGCGAACGGGCGTATTGTAAAAAAGGTTATTGACAGTGACGACGGTGCCCTTTTCGAGCGCGGCGGGCGTAACCTCGCCAATCTTGCCGCCGTCACAACTTATTTTATACGCGGAATTGCCTTTTGTGACAGATATTATTTCGACCTTTGCAACCGAAGAGATGCTTGCAAGCGCTTCACCCCTGAAGCCTAACGTTGCGATACTGTCCAAATCCTCTACCTTTGCGATTTTACTTGTTGCGTGGGGTAAAAAGGCGGATTTCAGGTCGTCACGCTCGATTCCCGAGCCGTTATCGATAATTTTTATAAGCTGTTTACCGCCGTTTTCAATATAAATTTCTATTTCGTCGGCGCCCGCGTCAAGCGAATTTTCAATAAGCTCTTTTACCGCGGAATACGGTCTGTCGACGACTTCGCCCGCGGCTATACGATTGTAAACGCTCTGCGTTAAGATATTTATCTTCGTCATTTTTTCACCTTTTCGACCAGGTCGCCGACAAGCAGAAACGCTTGCATAGGCGATAAATTGTTCATATCAACTTCCGATAATATTTTCTCGATTTCGGACGGTGCGTTCACGTTTACGCGTTCGACCTCCGCTACGCTCGGCTTTTGTCCGCATTCAAGCCTTAAAATCTCTTTTGCCCTGTCTGTGACTTTGGTCGGAACGCCGGCAAGCGCCGCGACTTCTATACCGAAACTACGATTTGCGCCGCCGCGCATAATCTTGCGCAAAAATACTATTCCGCCTCCCAATTCCCTGACGGCGATTTTATAGTTCTTTATGCCGTCGATTTTGTTCTCAAGCTCTGTAAGCTCGTGATAGTGGGTCGCAAACATCGTATAAGCGCCGATATTTTCGGTAAGATATTCGATAACAGCCCAAGCTATGCTGAGCCCGTCGTAAGTCGACGTGCCCCTGCCCACTTCGTCAAGAATCAAAAGGCTGTTTTTCGTAGCGTTCTGGATAATCGAAGCAACTTCAATCATCTCGACCATAAACGTGCTTTGGTCGGAAATCAAGTTGTCGCTTGCGCCGACGCGGGTGAAAACCCTGTCTGTTAAAGGAATTTGCGCCGTTTTTGCGGGCACGAAACAGCCGAGGTGCGCCATAATTGTAATTATCGCGGTCTGGCGCATATAAGTGCTTTTACCGGCCATATTCGGACCTGTTATTATCATCGTCCTGTTTTCCCCGCCGTCTAAAAGCGTATCGTTGGGGATAAACTTGTCCTTTGAAATTACCTCGACGACGGGGTGTCTGCCGTCGCGGATAATCAGCGGTTTGCCGCTTTCGACTATTTGCGGGCGGACGTATTTATTGACTTTCGAAACCTCCGCAAAGGCAACAAGCATATCTAAAAGCGCGATTGCCGAAGAAATTTTCTTGAATTTTTCTATGTATTCAGAAAGGACGGACTTTATCTGCTCGTAAAGTTCGGCTTCGAGTTTTATTACGAGTTCGCCGCAGGTAAGAATTTTTTCTTCGAGTTCTTTTAATTCCTCGGTCGTGAAGCGCTCGGCGTTGGCAAGGGTCTGGCGCCTTTGGTAGTTTAAAGGAACCTTGTCTATCATCGACTTCGTGACTTCGATATAATAGCCGAAAACGCGGTTGTACTTGATTTTAAGGTTTCTTATACCCGTCTTGTCGCGCTCGGCAATTTCCATTTCTCCAATAAGCCCCGAGCCGTTTTTAACGATATTCCTGAGGTCGTCTAGGCGCGCGTTATATCCCGTTTTTATATACTTTCCATCCCTAAGATTCGCGGGGGGAACGGGGTCAATTGCGTTTTCAAGCAATGTCGCGACATCGGAAAGGTCGATAAGCTGTTCGGAAATCTCCTTTAATATTCCCGAACCGAACCCCGAAAGCGCGAATTTAACGTTCGGAATTACAGCTAGCGAATGGGCAAGATTTAAACAGTCCTTAGGAAGAACCGTGCCGCCTGCAATCTTACCCGCAATTCTCTCGACGTCCTTTATTCCTTTCAGCATTTCGGCGATATTGAGCCTAGCTACGGTTGAATCGTACAGTTCCTGCACACCGTCGAGGCGGCGTTCGATTTGCGCTTTATCGAAAAGCGGATATATTATCCCGTTATTCAAGAGCCTTGCGCCCATAGGCGTCTGGGTCTTGTCCAATATCCATAAAAGCGTGCCGTACTTGCCGCCGTCGTTCATTGATTTGACGATTTCGAGGTTCCGCAGCGCCGCGGGGTCGAGCTGCATAAACTTTTCGTTATGGATATACTTGACGCCCGTGATATTTTTGAGCGCGTGTTTTTGCGTTTCTTTTAAGTACTCGATAAGCGCGCCCGTCGCTGAAACGGCGCCTTTTTTGTCCGCAATAGGAAAAGCCGAAAGAGTTTGAGTTTCGAATTGCTCTAAAAGAGTTTTTTCCGCCGCGCCATAGCCGAACGCCCAGTCGGGGAAGTTCGAAAAGCGGGGAATTACCCCCCTTGTGATTTCGGGTAAGTCTTTTGCGGCAAGCAACATTTCGTCGTTCGCGATAATCTCCTTGACCTCGAGAACAGTCATCTGCGATATGCATTTTTTGACGCAGTTGTCGCCGAAAAACTCGGTTGCGGTAAGCTCGCCCGTGGTGACGTCAGCCCAGGAAAGCGAAACGCAGTTTTTCTCTTTATACACGCAACAAATAAAGTTGTTGGTCTTTTCGTTTATGCTGTCGCTTGAAAGCGTACCCGCAGTAACGACGCGCACGACGTCGCGGGCGACCATTCCCTTAGCCTGAGAAGCGTCTTCTAGTTGCTCGCAAATCGCGACTTTAAGTCCGCTTTGAACCAGCTTGGTTATGTAACCCTCCGCCGCGTGAAAAGGTACGCCGCACATAGGCGCGCGCTCTTCAAGACCGCAATCTCTGCCCGTAAGCGTCAAATCGAGGATATCCGAAGCTAATTTTGCGTCGTCGAAAAACATCTCGTAAAAGTCGCCGAGCCTGTAAAATATTATGCAGTCGGGGTACCTTTCCTTTACGGTAAAGTAGTGCTGCATCATCTTAGAAAGTGCCATAAGTTTTTCCTTTGTGGTTCTTTTTTATATCCTTTCGCCGTAGAGCGAAATTCCGTTCGCTTCGGTGATTTTTAAGTTTACAAATTCGCCTATCGCATTTTTATCCGACGCGAAATAAGCCATTCTGCCGTAGCCGTCCCTGCCCTGATAGAGCCCTTTTTTCGTATCGAAATCCTCGCACAGAATTTCGACGGTTTTACCGACGTATTGCGCGGACTGACTGCGGGTCTGGGAATTTACAAGCGCGATTAAACGCATTATGCGGTCTTTGGATACATCTTCGGGAATCTGGTTGTCCATTCTCGCCGCAACGGTGCCCTCCCTTTTGGAATAGACGAACGTGAAAGCAGAAGAATAGCCCACCCTTTCAACAAGACGCATCGTGCCTAAAAAGTCCTCTTCCGTTTCACCCGGAAAGCCTACTATAAGGTCTGTCGTAAGCGTGCAGTCTGGCACGTATTTCTTCAAAATTTCAACCTTACCGATATAGTCTTCCACCGTATATTTTCTGTTCATAGCCTTTAACACGGGATTTGAACCACTCTGCACCGGCAGGTGCACGGAATGGCAGATTTTCGGGTTTTCGGAAATGACCTTTGCAAGCTCTTCGGAAAAGTCCTTTGGGTGGCTTGTCATAAATCTGAGCCTGAATTTCCCGTCGATTTTCGCTATGCGCCTTAAAAGTTCAGGAAACGAAATATCGTCCGTACCGTTCGCATAGGAATTGACATTCTGACCTAAAAGAGTTATCTCCTTATATCCTTTGGATATAAGCTCCTCGGCTTCGCGAATGATATTTTCCGAGCGGCGGCTTCTTTCCCTGCCGCGAACATAAGGCACTATACAGTAACTGCAAAAGTTGTTGCAGCCGTAAGTGATGTTTATCCAGGCGTTGGGGAAGCTTGTCCGCAAAGGGTGCTCTTCCTCGCAGATAACGCCCTCATCCTTTATCTCAATGACGGCTTTTTTCTGTTTTTGCTTTTTAATAATCAGCGCTTTAAGGTCGTTTAAGTTGTGCGTGCCGAAAATCACGTCCACGTAAGGGTACTTTTCGTGCAGGACGTCGGCCTTGCCTATCTGTTGCGTAAGACAACCGCCTACGGCAATTATCATATCTTTCTTGCTTTTTTTCAGCTTTTTCAGCATTCCAATATTGCCGAAAGCGTGGTTTTCCGCGTTCTCTCGTATACAGCAGGTATTGAACACGGCGATATCTGCGTCCTCTATTCTTTCGCAGCTTTCATAGCCGAGTTCGGACAGTATCCCCGCTATTTTTTCCGATTCGTGTACGTTCATCTGACAGCCGTACGTCGTTATGTGATAATACTTGGTCATTATAGATAGATTATATAATTTTTAAGGAAATTTTTCAATAAAATTTGCAACAATTTACAAATTTTATAAATACTATTTGCAATGACGAAATTTCTGAAAGTATCGCTTATCATCTCTCTGAGTTTTCTGGTCGTTGCGTTATCGCTTACCGCAGCATTCTTTATAATAACCAAAGACGCAAAACTCGACGAAAGCAAGCTTATTAAACCAAATCAAAACGTAATAATTTACGACGACAACGGTAACGAAATTACCAGCGCGTCCGTTTCGGGGAAAAACAAGAGCGTAGAGATTGAAAATCTGACTCCGCATACTATAAACGCGTTTATTGCCAGCGAGGACAGAGCCTTTTACTCACACAACGGACTTAATTACAAGCGAATGATTAAGGCGCTGTTTACTAATATCGCTTCCCGCTCGTTCAAGGAAGGTGCTTCGACTATAAGCCAACAGCTTATTAAAAACACTCACCTTTCAAACGATAAAACCATAACAAGAAAACTTAACGAAATCCGCCTAACGAAACAATTAGAACGAGCATATTCCAAGGACGAAATTCTGGAAATGTATTTGAACACCATTTATTTCGGACACCACTGCTACGGGTTACAGAGCGCGGCGGAGTTCTATTTCGATAAAAAAGCCGAAAATCTTTCCTTGACAGAGAGCGCGACCTTGGTAGGACTGCTGACCTCGCCCAACAATTATTCACCTTTCAAAAACCCTGAAAAGAGCTTAGCTAAACGCAACACAGTGCTAAAATCTATGCTTGAATGCGGTTATATCGGGCAAGACGAATACGAAAGCGCTATAAACACCCCCCTTAACGCCGTACAGACGGTGAGCGGAGAGAAAAATTCTTCTTATATAAACGCGGTATTCGACGAGCTGGAAACGCTGGATATTAACGTTTACGACCTTACAGGCAGGTGTATAATAAGGACTTACCTAGACAACGGACTGCAAAGTTATATCGAGGGGCTGAACTTTGAAACGGATAACGCGATAATAGTTACCTCTGCGGCGGGCGGAGTAAGCGCTTTTAAGTCCACCGTAGGCAACGTGCGGCGACAACCGGGTTCGACAATTAAGCCCGCGCTTGTGTACGCGCCGGCAATCGAGGAAAAGCTTTTAAGCCCTTTTACTAAAATTCTTGACGAAAGGATTGATTTCGGCGGCTATTCGCCTGAAAATTACGATAAAAAATATCACGGCTACGTAACCGTTGCCGAGAGCCTTAAATTCAGTTACAACGTGCCCGCCGTTAAAACCCTGAACTCGCTTACTTTGGATACGGTGGAAAAATATCTTACCAGAATGAACATCTCGCTTGAGGACGACGAAAGGAACTTATCGCTTGCGCTTGGTGGAATGAAGTACGGGCTCACCTTAAAAGAACTAGCTGACCGTTTTTCAATATTTTCGAACGGCGGGAAATACGCTCCGTCGCATTTTATAAAAGAAATCATTTCGAATAGCGGAAAGACGATTTATAAGGCGGAAACTACGCCCGGTCACGTTTTCTCTGCGGGCACCTGCTCTCTTATGAACGAGATGCTTATTGAAACATCTAAAAGCGGAACAGCAAAAAGCCTTGCGGGAATCGGCTTCGACGTCGCCACAAAAACGGGAACCTGCGGAAATTCCGAGGGCAACACGGACGCTTATGCTATAAGTTATACTTCAGAACATTGCATTGGAGTATGGTTAGGCGATAAAGATATGAAACGGCTAAACGTTACAGGCGGCGGAAGTTGTTGCGGATACGTTAAAGGAATACTCGGCAAACTTTACGGGGACCACACACCGAAAAATCTCGACACCAACGAGGGTACCTCCACCGTAAAAATCGACGCCGAGGACTATTATAACGACAACAAAATCATTCTTGCAGACGACCTGTCGCCCAAGCTTAACGTATTGGAAGTCAAAGTCGTTTCTGGAAACGAGCCGAAAGAAAAGAGTACGAAATTTTCTTCCCCTGAAATACGAAGCCCTGAAATTTCCGTTAAAAACGGTACCGTAAACATCTTATTATGTCAGACAAAGTACTATGCATATCTTATAAAACGTAGTTTTAATGGGCATTTTGAAGTAATTTACGACGGAAAATGGCAAGAAACTATTTCTGATACCCCTGATAACGGTTGCTACGTTTATTCGGTCACACCGTACTATTTCGACGGCGAAAATAAAATATACGGCAAGGAAATCTCCTTGCCGCCGATAAACGTTAACAGTACCGGAACGTCGCCGCAGGTCAAAATACCCAACCTTGTAAACGACGAGTGGTACAATTTATAAAGTTAAAACTTCCAACGTTTTTAATGCTTCTTCCAAAAGCGCGTCGACGTCCAATTTGCTTTCCTCTTCAATGATGCTTTTTAAAGAAGGTTTTATTACGGGGTGTTTGGGAAGAAATACGGTACAACAATCTTCGTAGGGCTGAATGGAAATTTCGTATGCGCCTATATCCCTGCTACGCTCGATTATTTCGTCCTTATCAAACCCGCAAAGAGGACGCAAAACAGGGAGATTTTTTACAACGCTGTTCGAGGAGGTTATGCCCTCCACCGTCTGGCTTGCGACCTGACCCAAGCTTTCGCCGGTAATAAGGCACTGTGCGCCGCACTTTTCGGCAACCCTTTCCGCAATTCGCATCATAAAGCGCCTTAAAAGAGTGACCATAAATTCGCCGTTGCACTTTTTATGAATTTCTTCCTGAATATGCGTTACCGAAACGATATTGAGTTTCAAGCCGCCAGAGTAGCCTGCAAGCACTTTTGCGAGCTCGATAACCTTATCGCGCGCCTGCAAATTCGTGTAAGGGTAGCTATGGAAATGCAGACAGCTTAACTGCATACCGCGTTTTAAAATCATATGACCCGCGACGGGGCTGTCTATGCCGCCCGAAATAAGCAACATACCTTTGCCCGAAGTTCCGACAGGCATACCGCCCGCACCCTTGAAAAACTCGTTGAATATAAGCGAAGTGCCGTTTTCCCGCACATCGATATTCACGGTGAACTGCGGCTTGTGCACGTCTACGGAAAGGTTTTTGAACTTGCTTAAAAGCCGACCGCCTATCTCCGCGCTCAGTTCAAGAGAATTTAAGGGGAAAGTTTTATCTGCCCTGTGCGTTTCAACCTTGAACTTGCCGCTGTCAAAACAAACTTTTTCTGCGGCGGAATATATATTTTCAACGTTCGAGTCGACTTTCAGCGCCACCGACAAAGAATGTATTCCGAAAACTTTTTTAAGACGGGATATTATTTCGTCCGTTTCTATTTCTTCGAAGCACTCTACAAGATATCTTCCGCTTTGTCTTTTTATCTCGTGCTTAAGCCCTTTAAGGGCTTTTTCCATATTAATAATTAAAACCCGCTCGAAATAGCCGCGGTTCTTACCCTTTAAATGCAGTTCCGAATATCTGACTATTATTACTTTTTCCATATTACGCCATCACCGCCTTTCTGTTTGCAACAATTTCGTTGAGAATTTTCGCGGCTTTTTCAACCTCTTCTTCGGTATTTTCGGAGGAAAGACTAAGCCGCAAAATGCCGTCAGCCAGACTTTCTTTTACCCCGCAAGCCAAAACCGTGCGTGAAAATCTGTTTTTCTCGTTGGAAGAACAAGCTGAGCCCGTACCAATTATAAGCCCCCTGTCGTCGGCTTCGTGAAGAATGGTTTCGCCTCGCACGCCGTCGGCGCCCACACAAAGGATATAAGGCGAGCAGTTCTCGCCCGAAAGTCTTATAAATAAGTTTTTGTCAAGACCGCGCAACAAAGTTTCGTGCATACTTCGCGCGGTTTTATAATTTTCTTTAATTTTCGAGTACTTTTTTACCGCGGCAAATTCAAAATCTTTAATCCCGAAAACATTTTCAGTGCCGCTTCGAAGCCCTCTTTCCTGACCGCCGCCGAAGATTACGGGCTTTATTATAAGGTTTTTGCGCTTTATAAGTGCGCCGCAGCCTTTTATTCCGCCGATTTTATGCGCGCTTATAGCATAAAAATCAATATCTTTCGTGAGCCTAAACGGTATTTTCCCAAACGCCTGCACTCCGTCGGAATGGAATGCCGTGAATTTATTTTTTGACTTAACCGCCTTTGAAATAGCCGCAATATCGTTTACTGCGCCCGTTTCGTTATTTACGTGAATCACCGAAACAAGTGAGGTTTTTTCGTCGACAAGACTTAAAAGATGTTCTGTATTCACGCTGCCGTCGGCGTTGAGTGAAGCAAATCTTACTTCTATACCGCGCTGTTTCAATTCATTTACTGCCGAAAACACCGCAGAATGCTCGCCCATTGTCGTAACGACGTTACCTCTTCTCCCCGCGTCGAAAATCGCCGCATTGTCGGCTTCGGTTCCGCAAGACGTAAAAATCAGCTCGAAATTTTCTTTGTCTGCAATGAGCGCAAGGATATTTTCACGCGCTTGCCTTACTTCGAGTTGAATACCGTACCCCCCGCGATAGAGCGCGGAGGGATTGTAAAATTCTTCGTATAGGTATTTTTCGGCGAGCTTCAAGCACTCTTCGTCGGGCTTAGTCGTCGCCGCATTGTCAAGATAAATCATTATATTTCAATAGAACCCTCGAACGACTTTTTAACTGGTCCATCCAATTCGACGGCGCCACCCTCTTCACACTTGACGAAAAGGTCGCCGCCTTTTAGTTTTACGGTTATAATCTCGCCGTACGCGCAATGTCCGCCGAAAATTGCTGCGACTGCCGCCGCAGAAGCCGCCGTTCCGCAAGACCACACTTCACCGTTACCCTTTTCCCAAACACGCAATTTTACCGTTACGCGGTTGACTATACGCACACAGTCAAGATACATTCCATTAGGGAATTTCCCCGTTTCCGAAAGGTGTTGACCAAGTTCGGACAGGTCGATATCCTCGATTTTATCCGTCAGAATCACGCAGTGAGGGTTGCCCACGTTCACGTAGGTTATAGGGTATGATTTGCCGTTAAACGTAACAATATCAGCCGTTTCAACGGTCGGCTTGCCGAGGTTTATCAGCACAGAGCTCGCCTTGCCGTTAAACGAGTTTACGGTAAGCTCTTTAACTCCGTTACAGCTTTCTATCGTAAGTTTTCCGTCCGCAAGTCGGTTATCGAAGAGATATTTTGCCACGCACCTGAACGCGTTTGCAGCAAGTCCGCCGTCACTGCCGTCGCTGTTGAAAGCCCTTGCCTTTGCGTTGGCGACTTCCGACTTTTCAATAAGAACCACCCCGTCGGCGCCGATTGCGTAGTGCCTGTCGGAGAAGTTTATCGCCAAGCTTTCGGGACAGGTGATATTTCCGTCAAAGTTATTGAAAACTATATAATCGTTACCGCCCGAGTGCATTTTACTGAATTTAAGTTGAAGTTTGCTCTTTCTTAAATTGTTTATATCCACAAGCTCGGTATTGAATTCGTTGTATCTGCCCGCAATAACGTCGGCAAGCGCGTTAGTCGTATCGAGCGAAGTCAAAACCGTTATGCCCTTTAAAATTGCGTGATGATGCAGACTTATGTAGTTGGAAATTGATTCGACGTCGGTTTTTCCCGTATAGACCACGTAATCGACCTTACCCTCGTCCATAAGCTTGAAAATTTCTTCGTTAGAGGAAAGCCTTGCAACATCGTTACACTCAAGCCCCAGACTTCTGATCACGTTCGCAGTGCCCTTTGTTGCGTACAGTTCGAGCCCCAAATCGGCGAATTTTTTGACAATATTGACTATTTCGGGTTTGTCCTGGTCGTTAATAGTGAAGTAAATACCCGCCTTTTTGTTACGCGTGGTTTTCATATTGAAACCTGCGGAAACAAGCCCCTTGAAAAGAGCTTCCTCAATCGTCTTGCCTATACCGAGAACTTCGCCCGTAGACTTCATTTCCGGTCCGAGCTGTGAGTTGACGTCGTTTAGTTTTTCGAATGAGAACACGGGAACTTTTACGGCAACGTAAGGCGAATTGGGATACAACCCCGTGCCGAAGCCAAGCCGTTTAAGCTTTGCGCCCATAAGTATTTTAGTAGCCAAATCAACCATAGGCACGCCCGTAACCTTGGAAATATAAGGTATCGTCCTTGACGCGCGGGGGTTGACTTCGATTACATAAAGCTCATTGCGGTAGATAAGATACTGGATATTAATAAGACCTTTCGTCCTTAAGGAAAGCGCGAGCTTAGTGGAAACGTCCTCCACTTTTTTAAGCATTGCGTCGCTTAAATTGTAGGGCGGATAGACTGCAATAGAGTCGCCGCTATGGACGCCTGCACGCTCAATGTGCTGCATAATTCCCGGAATAAGCACGTCTACGCCGTCGGAGATTGCGTCTACTTCGAGCTCCGTGCCCATAAGGTATTTATCGCAAAGCACGGGATTTTCTATTTTTTGAGCCAAAATTACGTCCATATAACGCTCTATGTCGTTCTGCGTAAAGGCAATGGTCATATTTTGACCGCCGATAACGTACGACGGGCGGAGAAGCACGGGATAGCCGAGTTTTTCCGCGGCGGCAACGGCTTCCTCTTTGCTCATAACGGTCAATCCCTTGGGGCGGGCGATGCCGAACTGCTCTAACAGCTCGTCAAAGCGTTCCCTGTCCTCGGCGAGGTCTACGCTGTCCGCGGGGGTGCCGAGTATGCGGATACCTTTTTTATCAAGATAACCGCAAAGCTTTATCGCGGTCTGACCACCGAAAGCGATTACTACGCCGTAGGGCTTTTCGATGTCTATTACGTTCTGAACATCCTCGGGCGTAAGTGCGTCGAAATAGAGCCTGTCCGCAGTGTCGAAGTCAGTCGAAACCGTTTCGGGGTTGTTATTTATAATAACTACTTCATAGCCGAGCCGCTTAAGCGCCCAAACGCAGTGCACTGACGAATAATCGAACTCGATACCCTGACCTATTCTTATGGGACCCGAACCGATAACTATTACGCGCTTTTTCTTGCTGTTTAAAACGAAAGGCTTTGCTTCGTCGTGCTCTTTTTCGTCGTAAGTTGAGTAGAAATATGGCGTTTGCGCCGAGAATTCCGCACCGCAGGTATCAACCATTTTGAATACTGCGTTTCGGTGCACTGGCAGTTTATCGCCAGAAATTCTTTCCATTGTTTTATCGGGATAACCGAGCTTTTTGCCGCGAATGTACTGTTCGCGCGTGACGGGTTTATCCTTTATTTCGCCTTCGAAAGCCGCGAGGTTTTTAAGCTTATTTAAGAACCATCTGTCTATTTTCGTTATATGGAAAATTTCGTCTAAGCTTACGCCGCGTTTAATAGCCTGATATACGACGAAAAGCCTTTCGTCGGTTATTTCGTGGAGTTTTGCGGATATTTCCTCGTCGGAAAGCGCAGACATTTTGGGTAAATTGAGCGAGTCAGCGGAAATCTCCGCGCCGCGCACCGCTTTCATTATAGCCATCTCGAAACCTGTGCCGATTGCCATAACTTCGCCCGTAGCTTTCATACGCGTGCCGAGGTTCCTCTGCGCGTAAAGGAATTTATCGAAAGGCCATTTGGGAAGTTTGACTACTACGTAGTCAAGCGTGGGCTCGAAACACGCGTACGTTTTACCCGTGACGTCGTTTTTGATTTCGTCCAAAGTATAGCCGAGTGCGATTTTAGCCGCAACCTTTGCTATGGGGTAGCCTGTCGCTTTCGACGCGAGCGCGGACGAACGCGAAACCCTGGGGTTGACTTCTATAACGGAATATTCGAAAGAATCGGGGTTCAACGCGAACTGGCAGTTACACCCGCCCTCTATTTTGAGTTCGGAAATTATATCGAGCGACGCGGTTCTGAGCATCTGATATTCTTTGTCCGAAAGAGTCACGGCGGGAGCTATGACGATAGAATCGCCCGTATGTACGCCGACAGGGTCGAAGTTTTCCATAGAGCAGACGGTTAAAACATTGCCCGCGCAGTCGCGTATAACTTCGAACTCTATCTCCTTCCAGCCGCCTATATATTTCTCGATTAAAACCTGCGTAATGGGCGAAAGCATAAGTCCGTTATGGGAGATAAGTTTTAACTCCTCCTCGTCGTGGGCAACGCCGCCGCCCGCGCCGCCGAGCGTGTATGCGGGGCGGACGATTACGGGATAGCCGATTTTTCCGGCAATTGCAAGGCACTCTTCCACCGTATAGGCAATGTCCGAGGGAACGACTGGCTGGTTAATTTTCTGCATCGTTTCCTTGAAAAGTTCCCTGTCTTCAGCGCGGTCGATAGAGTCGAGGTTTACGCCGATAAGCTTAACGCCGTGCTCGTCCAGAAAGCCGCTTTTTGCAAGCTGGCAACCCAAAGTAAGACCCGTCTGTCCGCCTAAGGAAGCAAGCAAACTGTCGGGCTTTTCCTTTAAGATTATGCGTTTTAACGTATCTACCGTCAGCGGCTCCAAGTAAATTTCGTCGGCAAGCGCTCTGTCTGTCATAATCGTTGCGGGGTTGGAGTTACAAAGTACGACGTTCACGCCCGCGTCTTTCATAACGCGGCAAGCCTGCGCGCCAGCATAGTCGAACTCCGCCGCCTGACCTATTACGATAGGTCCAGAACCGATTACGAGAACCTTTTTTATATCTTCTCTCTTAGGCATTGAACTTGCCCTCCTTAATATTCAGAATAAACTTATCGAAAAGGAAAGACGCGTCTTGCGGACCGCCGCAAGCTTCGGGGTGGAACTGCACCGTGTAAGCGTTAAGTTCGGGATAGTCGAAACCCTCGCAAGTACCGTCGTTCGCATTTACATAGCTTAAAATACCCTTACCCGCAAGGCTTTCCGATATGACTTCATAGCCGTGGTTCTGGCTTGAAATATAAACTCTGCCAGTCGCAAGATTTTTAACGGGTTGGTTCGCGCCCCTGTGCCCGTACTTCATTTTTTTGGTTTTACCACCCATTGCAAGCGCGAAAAGCTGATGCCCCAGACATATCCCGAATATGGGGAGATTGCCCGCAAGCTTTTTGATATTTTCTATGATTTCAACGTTTTCGGCGGGGTCGCCGGGTCCGTTAGTCAGCATAAGACCGTCGGGGTCGAGCGCAAGAATCTGTTCAGCAGTATAGGTTGACGGCACTTTTATACAGTGGCAACCTCTTTTTACAAGCTCACGGGAGATATTGTCTTTGGCGCCGAAGTCCCAGACGACTACCTTTAAGCCGCGCTCATCCCCGCTTTCAGTGACTTCGCTGCAAGTGACGCTTTTAACCGCGTTTTTTACAGAATAGCTTGTAACTTCGCTTAAATCTTTTAAGGGCTTAGAGGTGATTGCCGCATTCATTACACCGGTTTCGCGCACAATTTTGGTCAGCTCCCGCGTGTCGATTCCGTAAAGTCCTATTACGTTTTGGGCTTTCAAATAACCGTCAAGCTCTCCCTCGCTTCTGAAATTGGACGGAGCGTCGCACTTTTCGCGCACGATATAAGCTGTAACCCACGGTTTTTTGCTTTCGCAGTCGGGCGAAATCATTCCGTAGTTGCCTATAAGCGGGAACGTATGCGTGACAATCTGACCAAAGTAGCTAGGGTCTGTCAGCGTTTCGATATAGCCCGTCATTCCCGTGGTAAAGACAAGCTCGCCGACGACGTCGCCGTCGGCGCCGAACCTTTTACCCGTAAACTGTTTGCCGTTCTGTAAAGTTAAATACGCTTTGCACTCTTTCATAAATTTTCTCCGAAATTAAAAGAAAGACTGATTTAAAAATAAACCAGTCAACTAATAAACAAAATATTAAAACGGTCATTTGCGGCGGAAAAACCAAAGCCGCCGTTGCAAATAATTTCTTTGTATTCCGAATTTTGATTTGAAATAATCATTTTCATCTTAAAACCGTAACCTTAAAAATTATATAACACAAGATTGTTTAAGTCAAGTAATTAATACAAGGTTGTAAGAAAATTGTAGCTTTTCAACTCGCGGCGCACCGCCTTATAGTCAGGAACAAACCTTTCGACAAGCCGCCAGAATTTTTCCGAATGATTGTGCTGCGCCGTGTGACATAGTTCGTGTATTATTATATAATACTGTATATTTTCTGGCAACATAAAAAGCTTGTAATTAAACAGCAAATTATTATAAGCGTCGCAACTGCCCCATCGCGCCTTAAAGTTTTTAAGCTTTACCGTGTTCAACCGAAACCCTGCACTTTGTGAAATATCCAGAACGCGATTTATAAAATTTTCGGAGAAAAAATCCGTGTAAGCCTTTTGTATTTTATTCAAAGAACGCACGAAAACGCTGTCGGGCTTAATTTCGGTTTTTTTTGAGCCGATTGTCAACGGAACCTCGGCACCGTTTATAAGTACGGTTTTATACCCCGTCAAAGCGGTGTATTTTTCAGAATTTTCGCTGTTTTTTTGCAAATGCTTTTCTATCCAAGCTGACTTTTCTTCAAGAAACTTTTCAGCCCGCGCCGCACTCATATTTGCGGGACAGCGCAAAATGATTTTATTTGCGGAAGTTACGGTTATGCCGACTGTTCTTCTGTCCGAAAATTTGATTTCGTACTCAAACTTCATCGAACGCGACCTTGAACTGAACGCGGACTTCGCCGCCGACCTTGCCCTCAACCAAAGTTGCGCCGTCGGTATCTTTGCGCACAATTTCTATTTCTTCGCCTATACGGCATTGCTTAACGTAGGTTATTTGCAACTTTTTTATATACCTACCATTGAACTCCCCAACAGTGAAAGCGTCCGAAAGAAAGTCGGCGTATTTCGTATTGTTCACATGGAAATAATGGTCGTAATCGGAATAAGTAACTTGCTTTTTATATACCGCTATACCGCCGTCGATTGCAGGAATTTTCCATGCCTTGAAATCGATACTCCTTTCGGTATTGTAGTTTTCGAAGTCTTCTTCTTTAAAGTACGCGCTTGCGGGTAAAACGGCGAAAGTTTCAGAGTCAATCATACACCAACGCGCAGTTGCAACGCCCACCTTTTCACCGTTAACAAACAGCTCGTAATCTCTGAAAAAAATAAGAAGTCTTGGGCGTATAGGCCAGGTATGAACTTCAAGCTTATCGCCGAGTTTTATAGGGCGGGAAAGTTCTATATACCAATTGGCGATGATAAAGCCTTTGTTCTTAGGCGCGACGTCCTTATACCCGAAACCCAGTTCGTCTGCGGACAGGCAGGCGGACTCTTCTAAAAACGAAAGAAGCGACGACGGCTTTATCACGTCATACGCGTCCACGTCCGTATATCTCAGTTCATAAATTTTCTTGTGCCTGTACATACTTTGAATTTTAGCAAACCGCAGACAAAAAGTCCAACAATTTGCCCGAATTTTATACGATTATGTGTGACATAGTACTACTTATTTCACTTAAATCATTGACTTGAAGCGCATATTGTGATAAAATAAACTACGGAGGTACACACCTTGGAAGAAGACTTAAAAAACGAAGAAGTTGAAGAAGAAAATAAAAGCGCTATAAGCGCCGACCTTATTCGCGGACATATAAATACCATAATACTTCGCACCCTTTACGAGCGCGACAAGTACGGCTATGAAATAATCGAGGAAATCGAATCCAAAAGCCACGGGCAGTATTCGTTGAAACAGCCCACGCTTTACAGCGCATTAAAAAGGCTTGAAAGTCAAGGCTACATTAACGCGTACTGGAAGACCGAGGAAGTTTCAGGCGGCGGCAGAAGAAAGTATTACACCCTCACCGACAGCGGAAGGGAAATTACCGAAAAAAATCAGGCGGAATGGGAATATTCGAGGACGGTCATAGACAGCCTTATTTCGGACAGAAATTTCGATTTCTCGCAGCCTGCGCCCAACCCCGTCGATTTCAAAATTTTAAAGACCTCTACCTCTCGCGTGCCCAATCTTAAAGACGACGCGGACGAAGAAATCAAGGTTGTACGCGAGGTGAAATACGAGGAAGAACCCCGCACTGCGGAAGAAAAGCCCGAGGGCGAATACTCTACGGCAACCGCCCCCGCACTCGAACCTGCACCCGCTACCATTAGCGTGAACGAAACCGTTCAGACGGAGCCGCAGTCGATTCAGCCTGTTCAAGCCGTTGTCGAAGCCGAGCCGCAAGCTACCGTTCAGCCCGTAGTAAACGACGCAGAACAGCAAGTTACGGTTCAGCAGGTGAACGAGGTCGTTCAGCAGATGCAGGAAGTTATTTCCAGAATGCAACAGGTGATTGAAACGCCTGCGCAGGAAGCCGCTAATTCCGTTCAACCCGAACCCGCGGCACACCCCGTAAGAACAGTGCAACCCGTTCAGCCTGTCGAGCCCGTCGCTTTTTCGGACAGAATAAGTGAGGAACGCAGAATTCACGAAAACTATCTGCGGCTTATTTCCGAGCCCGTGAACGAGATTCAAGAACCCCCTACCGTTCCCGACTACGAGAACATAAACACGGACAAGCTAATTTACAACAACAGACCAGAACCCGAGCGCGACTATAAAAACCTTATAAACAACCTATTCGTTAAGACGGTTAAACAGCGCACCGAAGTCGAGCAACCCGCCGTTCAGAAAGTTCCTGTGCAGGTAACTTACGACGACGCAAGCGTAAAAGCGAGCAAGGACGGGCTTACGGTCAATTCTTCGGAATATGCGGTTTCGGGAAAAAGAAGAAAGAAATACAACCGCGGAAGCACGCTTTTAAAGTGTTCTTTAATCGTCGGCGTAATTTTGTTGTTCGAGTTCGCTTTGACTCTTGCTTTTAAAGATTCTTTGGGGGTAAACGGAATTTCGATAGGGTATCCTTTCGTTATCCTTGCCGTTGCGGTCGCACAGCTTGCTATATTCGGAATACTGACAACAACTGATTTCGGCAAGTGCACAAGGAAGCCCTCTTCCCACTCTTATCTGACAGCGACAGTCGTAATTACGATTTTGCTGATGCTTATAGTTTTCGTGACGTCGATATTGCTCAACGTGAATTTTGCGAGCGCGGGCGACGTTGCCGCTAAAATTATAATTCCTTGCCTTGTCGTTTTGAATATTCCGATTTTTGCAACTATTTTCTATGTTTTCAGTAAATAATATTGAAAAAGCGGCGGAGCATAATGCGCCGCCGCTTTTTTATATTAATTTCTTCAGATATTCAACGGCGAGTTCTGTATATTCTTCGTCAGCATTTTCCCAAAGCTCTTCGATTTTTTCGGTTAGCCTTTCGTACGACTCGTCCGACGCACTTTGTTTTTTGTTATAGGCTTCTACTGCTTTTAAGCACTTTTGCGCCGCCTTTGCCGTTTGCGTTGCGCCAATTAGCTTCAAAGCTTCGATAAGTAAATTATTGTCGATTGCGTTGCCGTTAATAAAATACCCGCTTATGCCCTCGTCGCCTGAATATATCTGCGCCCAACCTACGGCGTATAAAATTTTTTCAATATCGCTTATATCGCCGTTTTCGACATAATCGTAAAGTGAAACGTTTGCGCGTTTAGACTTTTTCTCCAGACTTTCAAGCGCCCAATAATAACCCGCTTCAATAACTTCATAAGGGTCGTGCGTTTCGACGTATTCCTTTGTCAAACCGTGTTCTTTGACATATTCTTCCGAATTATTGTCCGTATCGGAAATTTCGCGCGAAGAACAATATTTACTATGTTTAGGCACTACGGCAAACTCGCCCTTTTTAGTTAAAAATTCAGAATTTTCCGTTTCGTACAACAGCATAATGCCCGCATCTTTATACTTTTTCGGAACTTTTGTCTTATTAGACCCATTTCTCTGTTCCTCGTATTCGGCTAAAGCTTGTTCCCAGAATTCAGGCGGATTTTTATTTAAGTCGCCGCCCCAGATATGATAATAAGTAACAATCGCGCTATGTACAAAACCGCACTCCGTTTTAAGTAGTTCGCGATTTTTAATATCTGCAATGAAATAGTACTCTTTATAAGGGATATTTATTATATCATAGTTACCCGTTTTAATTCTTTTGTTCAATTCTGCGTATTTTGAGGGGCCGTAACCGTCGTTTTCACCTTTCAATTTCTGTAGCTGTTCTTCGACTTCTTCGTCTGCTTTTACAAAGTCCGACTTATCGCAATAAATTTTATTCTTATTGAGAAAATTCAAACTGAGATAATCGCCCTCGCAATTATTGAAATCTATCTTCCAATACGGCTCTTTGAAATTATTAACGTCGTAAATTATATATTCGCCCTTATTTGAAAAAACAGCAAACTCTCCGTCGTCGGTAAGCGACAGCTTTTCGTATTCAGGCAAGATAAAATCCGTTTTATTTACAAATTTTCCGCTGTTAAAATCAAATACCGATACTCTGTCGTCGTTAAAACAATACAAGACACCGTGTTTTATGTTCGGCAACAAACAACCCTCAAAAACCGTATGTTCTTCAAACTGTTTTAAAGTAGCTTTAATTTCTTTATCCTTTTCGATTGCAGCGGTGAAATCTTTCGGCATTTCCGCGTCGTGCGGAATGATGTAAAACTTTTCACACATATTTACGAAATCGAACTTGCCGTTCGCATACAAGAAAGTTGCGGAAGGAACTTGCGCGTATTTTTCCGAATTGACTTTTTTATATATTACTACGCTTTTTTGTTCGGATTTTGCCAACTCGCTTTCAACTATGTCGTGAATTTCGCCTTTTAATTTTTCGCGTTCTTTTTTGTTGGAAAAAAGACTGCCTGTATACCCCTCGGACTTGACTTCAAGCGTATGAATATCGAATATAAAATATCTGATACCGTAATTACAGCCCATATACGCTTCAGCAATACCGTAGAACTTGCCGTCGCGGTAAACATATTTACTTGCACAATCGCCTTTAAGTTTTTTCTTCCATAGGGGCTTTGAATATTCGTTTACCTTATACGCCCTGAATCTGCTACCCCAACTTTTAACAATAAACAGCTCTTTGTTTTCGTCAAAGAAAAACTGTTCCATCTCCGGCCCTACAAGAAACTTGCCCACAAGCTCGCCCGTAGACGAATTTACAACAATGACGTTTGAATATGCAATGCAGTACAAAAGTCCGTGAATTTCGTCTTCGATAATTTCTGAAACGTCTTGCTTTATGACATTGGTTATTACCATATTGTTTTACCGCTTAAAAAAGCCGACGGTCTATATCTAGCCGTCGGCTTTTTATTACTTATTTTGCAAATTCGGAAGCTCTGAATTCCCTTATAACGTTGACTTTTATCTGTCCGGGATATTCGAGTTCTGCTTCGATTTTCTTTGCAATATCCTTTGCAAGGAACATCGTCTGCGCGTCGTCTATCTGGTCGGGTTTGACGATTACGCGCACTTCTCTGCCCGCCTGAATTGCGTAGCACTTGTCCACGCCGCGGAAGTCGCCCGCAATAGCTTCGAGCTTTTCAAGCCTTTTGACGTAGTTCGTGCCCGTTTCTCTTCTGGCACCGGGGCGTGCGCCCGAAATTGCATCCGCCGCCGCAACGAGTACGGCTTCACTCGTCTTAGGTTCGATGTCGCCGTGGTGCGCCGCAATCGCATTAATTACGTTATTACTCTCTCTGTACTTCTTGGCAAGGTCGGCGCCGAGCTGAATGTGCGTACCCTCCTGCTCGTGGTCAACGGCTTTACCTATATCGTGCAAAAGACCCGCACGCTTTGCAAGGTTTACGTCAAGCCCTAATTCCTGAGCCATAAGCCCTGCAAGCTGGGCAACCTCTATAGAATGTTTATAGACGTTCTGACCGTAGCTCGTCCTGTATTTAAGTCTGCCTAAAAGTTTTATAAGTTCAGGGTGAATGCCGAAAATTCCCACTTCAAACATCGCGCTTTCGCCCGCCTGTTTGATTTCCTGGTCCATTTCCTTTTTCACCTTTTCGACGGTTTCTTCTATCCTTGCGGGATGAATTCTGCCGTCAGTGATAAGCTTTTCAAGCGTAAGTCTTGCAATCTCGCGCCGTACGGGGTCGAAACCCGATAGAATTACGACTTCGGGAGTATCGTCGATAATAAGTTCGATACCCGTTGCGTTCTCGATAGCGCGGATATTTCTACCCTCTCTGCCGATAAGTCTTGCCTTCATATCGTCGCTGGGCAGGGGCACGACCGAAACGGTTATTTCCGAAGCGTGGTCCGCCGCGCAACGCTGAACGGCAAGCGAGATAATCTTTTTAGCTTCGTTCGTCGCTTCTTCCTTTGCGGTGGCTTCGATATTCCTTACCTGTAACGCGACGTCGTGGCGCGTTTCGTCTAGAATTTCTTCGGAAAGAAGCTTCTTTGCTTCGTCCTTTGTCAGCTGGGCAACCTTTTCAAGCTCTTGAACCATAAGTTCGTGCTGATGAGTTACCTTTTCCTGAGTCCTTTTTACTTCGTGTTCTCTGTTTTCAAGTGACTTCTTCTGCTGTTCCAAGTCGCCCGATTGTTTTAAAAGCGCCTCTTCTTTCTTATACAGAATGTCCTCTTTTTGTCCGAGTCTTTGTTCCTGTTTTTGCAGTTCCTGTTTCTTTTCTTTACATTCTTTGTCGCAATCAGCCAATTTGCGCTTTACAAGCTCTTCGGCTTCAAGATTAGCTTTGCTTCTGATGTTTTCACAGTCACGCTTTGCGTCTTCTCTGAATTTGTCAGTTCTTTCTTTAGCGCTGCCCAATTCTTTTTCGATACTTTTTTCTTTGAGCTTTGCGCCAATGAAAAACGCCGCTACGGCAAGGCAAACAACGACGCCGAGCACTATGCCCAAGACGATTGCCGGCACGTTGGTCGCAAGAAACAGGCTGCTAAATGCCAATAAGTTCATTTTAGCCTCCTGATGAAATTTAAATATATACGATACTTCAAAGAAGTAGTTTATATCTTATTATATTTTACACCAGCGGCGCTGAAAAGTCAATTTAATAGAATAAATAGTTTTTACAATATTAAAAAAAGCGGCATTTCGCCGCTTTTTTTATTTCAATAAATCAAGCCAAATGCTTGCAACTGCGTCCGACGGCATTCGCCAGTCTCCGCGGGGAGAAAGCGATACCGAGCCGACTTTTACGCCGTCAGGCATACACGAACGTTTGAACTGGTGCTTGAAAAATCTTTCGTAAAAGCTTTTAAGCCATTTTTCTATCGTTTTTTTGTCGAATTCGCCCTTGAAAGCCTGCATCGCAAGATATTTTATCTTAGCGGGCGGGAACGCATAGCGAACTGCGTAATAGATAAAGAAGTCGTGCAGAATATATGGACCGACAATGTCTTCCGTCTTTTGGGCGATATTACCGTCCTCGTCGGGTGGAAGCAATTCGGGGCTGATTTCGGTATTCAAAATACTAGTTAAAATCTTCTTGACTTCGCCGCCGAGTTTGTCCGCTTCGTATGCAATAAGATGCTTTACCAAAGTTTTAGGTACAGACGCGTTCACTCCGTACATAGCCATATGGTCACCGTTATAGGTTGACCAGCCGAGCGCCGTTTCGCTTAAATCGCAAGTACCTATTACAAGCCCGCCCGTATCGTTCGCCAAGTTCATTAAAATCATTGTGCGCATACGCGCCTGAGCGTTTTCATAAGTTACGTTCCTGTTGTCGGGGTCGTGACCTATGTCCTTAAAGTGTTTTAATACACTGCCTGTAATAGGTATAGTTTTTGCGGTTGCGCCCAAAGCCTTGATAAGCTTCAAGGAATTGCCCTTAGTCTTTTGGGTCGTGCCGTAACCGGGCATAGTGACGGCGATAACGTCCTTAGTATCTTTACCAAGCGCACGGAAAGCTCTGCAGGTTACAAGCAGTGCAAGCGCGGAATCGAGCCCGCCCGAAATACCTATTAAAACGGTCTTGGAACCCGTATGTTTAAGCCGTTTTTCAAGCCCTTTTTGCTGAATTGTTAAAACAAGCTCGCTTCTTTCGGATAAAGTCGCGCCGTCTTCGGGCACGAACGGAGTTTTTGAAAACTGACGGGTCAAATCGTCTTCGTTTTCAAACGTTGTAAATACAGACCTGTAATATCCCGTATCTTCAGGATGCGCTTTCTTTTCTTCCTTTAAATCGGAATAATATACCCCCGCCGTTCTGCTTCTTTCGTTTTCAAGCATTTCAACGTCGATTTCGGAATATAAAAGCCCGTTTTCAAACAGTTTGCTTTCCGCGAGAATATTTCCGTTTTCGGCAATTACGTTGTGACCGGCAAAAGTCATATCAGTCGAGCTTTCGCCCTCACCTGCGTCGCAGTAAACGTAGCCGCAGACGAGTTTGCCAGATTGCGCCTTTATTAGCGTTCTTCTGTATTCGGCTTTGCCGACCGTTTCGTCGCTACACGAAAGGTTTACGATAATGTTCGCCCCTCTGTGCGCGTGATTTATAGAAGGCGACTGCGCCGTCCACAAGTCCTCGCAGATTTCGGCGGCCACGGTAAAGCCGGGGCAATTACTTGCCATAAATAAAACCTTAGTTGTAAAAGGCACAAATTGCTTATCAATAAGCCCGATATAGTCCGTTATCGATTCCGCAGAGGAAGAAAAATGCCGCCTTTCGTAAAACTCACCGTAGTTAGGTAAAAAAGTTTTCGGAATAACAGCCAGAATTCTGCCGCTGTGGATAGCAATTGCGCAGTTGAAAAGTTTACCGTCGTGTCTTACGGGCGCGCCGACGAACACAAGGGTTTTTATCCCTTGCGTCGATTCTACGATTTTTTTAACTGCGTTTTCGCACGCGGAAATCAGCGCGGGCTGGTTAAACAGGTCGCCGCAAGTATAACCGCAGACAGAAAGCTCGGGGAAAACGGTAAGCTGACTTCCGTTCTCCGCGCTTATCTTTATAGCTTCAATTATTTTTTGTGTGTTGAAGTCGACGTCCGCCACCCGCATTTCGGGGGTTGCGGCGCAGACTTTAACGAAACCGTATTTCATTGATACCTTCTTTTTTATTTGCTTTGAGCGGCTTTATGCGCTTCTCTTATTTTGCCCTCGATTTCGGCTTTTAATTCAGGGTTATGCTTCAAATGTTCGCGAAGCTTTTCGCGACCCTGTGCAAGTTTATCGTCGTTATAGTTGAACCAGCTACCGCTCTTCGAAAGCACTCCGTATTCCACGCCGAGGTCGATAAGACAACCCTCCTGTGAAATTCCCTCGCCGTAAATTATGTCGAACTCCGCGACCTTGAAAGGAGGCGCAACCTTGTTTTTAACGACCTTGCACTTCGTTCTGTTGCCGATTATGCCGCTGTCGCCCTTTAAAGCGTCGGACTTTCTTATATCAAGGCGCAAGGAAGCAAAATATTTAAGCGCCTTCCCGCCGGGGGTTGTTTCGGGGTTGCCGAACATTACGCCAACCTTTTCGCGCAATTGGTTGATAAAAATTACGCAGGTTTTAGAGCGGTTGGTGATAGCGGTTAACTTCCTTAAAGCCTGCGACATAAGGCGGGCAAGAAGTCCGACGTGAGAGTCACCCATATCACCCTCGATTTCTGCCTTGGGCGTGAGCGCCGCGACTGAGTCGATTACGATAATATCGACTGCACTAGAACGAACGAGAGATTCGCATATATCGAGCGCCTGTTCGCCTGTGTCGGGCTGAGAAAGATAGAGCTCGTTCGTATCCACCCCGAGAGCGTGCGCGTATTGCGCGTCAAGCGCGTGCTCGGCGTCGATAAAAGCCGCAACCCCGCCGAGTTTCTGCGTTTCCGCGATTATATGTAAAGCTACGGTCGTTTTACCCGAAGATTCAGGCCCGTAAATTTCCATAATCCTGCCGCGGGGAACTCCGCCTACGCCCAGCGCCAAGTCGAGCGAAAGGCAGCCGGTAGGAATGACCTCTATATCCGTGTTTGTAGCAGTTTCGCCCAACTTCATAATCGAGCCTTTGCCGTACTGCTTTTCAATCATCGCTATGGTTGAGTTGAGTGCCTTGATTTTGTCTTCATTCATAATATTTTACCTCTGATTATTTTAACGATTTGAAAATATGAAACAGCGCAATATTTATCGCCGTTTCTGTAATATCCTGCCGCGAGCCATTAAGATTGTATTCGTATACCTTTACGCTCTCTTCATACCCGACGGCGATATACATAAGCCCTACAGGCTTTTTCGTGTTATCGGATTTGGGGCCCGCTATTCCCGTCGTTGCGACGCAAACCCCGCAATTACCGCTTTTTAACAGTCCTTCGACCATTTCGAACGCGCATTCTTTGGATACTGCGCCGTATTTTTTCAGAGTGCTTTCTTTAACGCCGAGCCTTAACATCTTAGATTGGTTACTGTAAGTATTCAAACCCTCGAAAAACACTTCGCTTGCGCCTGAAACCCCAACGATTCTCTTCCCGACGCCGCCGCCCGTAAAGGACTCTGCAACGCTGAGCATTGTCTTTCTGAGCTTTAAAAGCTGGACTAGCCTATCGGCAAGCGGAACGTTTTCAAGCGCGTAAACGTAATCGTTAAGCAAGATTAACGCTTCGCGGTAAGCCCTGTCGAACTCCTTAAGGTCGGCGGAGTTCTTCTCTATCTCCATAGTCAAATCTCCGAACACACAATCGAGTTTGACCGTAATTTCGGGGCAAGCTTCCCTTAAAATTCCGACAGCTTTATCTACAATTTCACGCGGGGCGGCAACTGCTTTTATATAGGTATTCATTTTGATAAAACCGCCCTGTTTCCGACGAGGTAGTTTATTCCCGAAATTACCGTTAAAACAACGGCAAGCGCAAAGAATGCTAACCCGACGTAATTGACGATTACCCCCGCAATGTGGTCGGTAAGTTCGGCAACGCCCGCGCCGACTATTAAAACGACGATTGAAATATCCTGACAAGTCGTTTTGTATTTGCCGAATATATCCGCCGCAATTACCGTGCCCGAACTTGCCGCAACCATTCTGAACCCGCTGACGATTATTTCACGGGCGAGTATGAGCGCAACTCCGCACCCCGCGACTATAAGCGCCCAATAACCGAGGTTAGCAACGAAAAACGATGGTACAGTCAGCATAATAACGAGCGCGGATAGGACGAGAACCTTATCCGCAATCGGGTCAAGGAACTTTCCGAGGTTGGTTACAAGGTTGTACTTTCTTGCGATTTTTCCGTCAAACAGGTCGGTAAGGCACGCCACCCCGAACACTGCCAGCGCAACAAAGTAGTGCGCCGTAAACTGAAGATAGAAAAATAGAATGAATACCGGTATCATCACCATTCTTGCAATGGTGAGCTTGTTGGGCAAGTTCATCACCCCTTTCCCCGCGGCGAATTTGTACGCCCTGCTCTCCTTATCGATTTCGTTTTCGTTATTCATAATCGTAATCTCCCGTTCGCCCGTACAAATCATAAGCGTCCGTTCTTTCGATAATCACTTCAAGATACTCGCCTTGCACGGCAGAGTTAGCATTAAAATAGACTTTACCGTCAATTTCGGGCGCTTGAAAATACGCTCTTCCGGCGAAACAGTTTTTTTCGTAGTCGATACCGTCGCAAAGCACCCTAAGTGTTTTGCCGACGTAGTTTTGAAGCTTTTTAAAGGAAATCTCTTTCTGCGCCGCGTAAAGCCTTTTGACCCGCTTTTTCTTGACCGAATAAGGCATTTGTCCTTTAAGCTTATAAGCCGCGGTATCGGGCTCGCGTGAGTACGCGAAGAAACCGCAATTGTCAAGCTGAGCTTTTTGCAGAAAGTCGGCAAGTCCGTCGACTTCTTCCTCTGTTTCCGTGGGGAAACCCGCAATAAACGTCGAGCGGATTGCAATTTCGGGAATTTCCTCCCGCAACTTTTTGAAAAGACTTAAATACTTCTCCCTTCCCTCAGGGCGGTTCATAAGCTTTAAAATTCTGTCCTCGCTGTGTTGCAGAGGAATATCGAGATATTTGATTATTTTAGGATTGTCCCGAATTTCCGAAATCAGTTCGTCGTCAATCATATCGGGATAACAGTACAATAATCTTACACTATTAATGTTGACAAGTTCTGTCAGGTTTTTTAAAATTTTTACTAAATTTTTTTGTCCTTTGTCTAAACCGTACCTTGTGACGTCCTGTGCGACAAGAATAAGCTCCGACACGTCGCCTAGGTTTTCCGCTTCATTTACAAGCGATTCCATAGGGTAACTGACGTACCTGCCGCGTATTTTGGGAATTAAACAATAGGTGCAACGGTTGTTACAGCCGTCGGCTATTTTTAAATAAGCGTAGTGTGCGGGCGTTGTTACCACCCTTTCGCCGCTGAACGAGTGTGAACCCGTGCCGACGAAATTCACCCTTTCGCCGTCATAAGATTTTTCGAGTGCGTCGAAAAATTTGTCGTAGTCGTCCGTACCGAGGAAAACGTCCGCTTCGGTGAGCGCGGAAAAAGTTTCATCTGCGTATTTTTGGGGCAGACAGCCAGTAACCACAATCTTTTCCAGATTTTCACTCTTTAAAACCGAATACTCGATAACGGTTTCGATAGCTTCTTTCCGTGCTTCGTTCAAGAAAGCGCAAGTGTTTATGATTAGTACTTGAGCTGTGCCCGCATCGTCGGTTATCGTACAGCCGTTTGATTTAAGTATTGCCAATAATTTCTCGGTATCTACACGGTTTTTATCGCAACCGAGAGAAATTATACCGAATTTTTTGGCTTTAATGTCAGTCATCAACTTCACCGTAAATGTTGAAGAATTCGTCTTTGGAAAGCAAAACTTTTCTGGGTTTAGAGCCCTCGGACGGAGTTACGTAGTTCATATTCTCCATCCAGTCGATAATTTTGCAGGCTTTAATATAGCCGACGGGAAAACGACGCTGTATCATAGAAACCGAAGCCTGATTCGAAGTCACACAGTACTTCAACGCTTTTATAAACGTATCGTCAATCTTGGTTTCCACGTCGTCTCCGTCACCGCCGCCGCTGACCATCGAGCTTGCCGTTTCTTCCTGCTCAACAGTATTGATGAAGTCGGAAACGCTCTGGTCGAAGTAAGTTTCGTTATTGGCTTTGACGAAGTCCGTGACTTTCTGCACCTCGTGAGTGTCAACGAAGCAACACTGAATACGCGCAAGGTCGGGGTTTTCGTTCGAACGGAAATACGAGTCGCCCTTGCCGAGAAGTTTCTCTGCGCCGCCAATATCGAAAATGGTTCTAGAGTCGTCGAAAGAGTTGACCTTGAAGCCTATACGCGTGGGCAAGTTTGACTTAATAAGACCGGTAATACAGTCAACCGAGGGGCGTTGCGTTGCAAGAATCAGATGTATGCCGCAGGCGCGAGCTTTCTGCACGAGCTTTATAATTCTGCTTTCAATGTCCTTTTTGGCTTGAAGCATAAGGTCTCCGAACTCGTCAAGCACGACTACGATTTTAGGAAGTTTTTCCTCGCCATCGGGCAAGTGGGCGTTATACTCGTCGAGGTTTTTGGTCGCAACACCATGTTCGGTCATATCTTTGAAAAGACCGTAGCGTCGTTCCATTTCCTTAATTGCCCAGTTCAGCGCCTTGATTGCTTTATCTACGTCGTAGATAATTTCATTTATCATAAGGTGCGGCAACTTATCGTAGGAAATAAACTCGACCTGCTTAGGGTCAACCAGTATAAGGCGCAACTCTTCTGGTCCGTACTTATAGAGAAGACTGACAAGCAAAGCGCTTAAGCAGATACTTTTACCGCTGCCCGTGGTACCAGCGACAAGCAAATGGGGCATCCTGGTTATGTCGGGGCAGACGACTTCGCCGTCAACGTTCTTACCGAGTGCGAAAGTAAGCGAATTTTTCTTACTGTTGATGAACACTGAATTGGCAAGCATCGATTTGAGCCCGACTATTGACCGCTTATTATTTGGTACCTCTATCGAAAGCGCACCCTTAGAATAGTTGAGGTATGCGGTGACGTTCTCTTTCATAAGCTCCATTGCGATTGCATCGCGATAGCCGAGAGACCGCTTTATGTTGGTTTTGTCGTGAATTATGACGTCGTAACGCGTTATAGACGGACCTATCGTGACGTTTGCGACTTCGCTTGAAATTTTATATCTTTCAAGCGCCTGAACAATTGTACGCTTGTTATCCTCTATCTCGCCCGTATTTACGTTCGAATTTTCGGGATAGTCGTCCAACAGGTCGAGAGTCGGACGGACGTAACGCTTCCAGACGTGCTTGGGCTTTTCTTCCGCTTTCTCTGCGGGCGGTTCGGATTGAACGGGCTCGGGCTTTCTTGCCACGGGTCTGCGGGTTTCGGGTATCGGCGTTACAGGGGGAACGGCGCGTTCGGTTCTTTCAGGACGCTCCGCAAGTCTGTCAGCACGGACTGAGAAAATATCGTCGTCGCTATCGTCGAACAGGTCTGCGTTGCTACGCTCAGTCCTGTCGGCGGAAGCCCCGCTTTTATCCGTTCTTTCGTTACGAACGCTTTCACTCCGCAAGTTATCGCCACGAGTACCGTCACCGCGAACACTGTCGCCGCCAAACAAATTGTAAACGTCGCCACCCGTCACGGAGGGCTTATCATCTTTTATTGCTTCGGGCTCCTCAATCTTAGGCGCCGATTCCGAAAAGCCCGTTACTCTGTCTTGTACGGGCGGTGTATAGGGCTCGTCCGCCTGCGCAGTGGGCTCGGGAGTTTCGTTCCCGTAAATATCCGCATCGTCATAAGAGTCGTAATAACGGCTGTCTTCTGGCGCTGAATAATCGTTTACGGGTTCGTTGTATCTGTCCTGTTCCCTTGCAGGTTCTACTACGTAATTGGCGGGCATCGCCGACGGTTGTCCATAAACGTTCTGCTGATAAATTTCCGAATAGCTTTGCGGTGCGGAAGCTTTCTGCTTCAAATTTTCAGGGTTAGAAGTAAAACTGCTGAGATAATCCGCTTCGCTGGTCACAGGGTGATTAAAATAGGAATTTTCGTTGAAAATCATATTTCTTCTGTAACTTTCAGCGGCGAATTCACCCTTTTCGAATAAAATTTTACGGCCGAGATTTTTCTGTGAAAATTTATTGTTTTCCACAGCAACGGGTTTTTGCGGCTGTTCGGAAACAACGTACTGCGGCTGAACCTCGGGCACATACTCGAATTTTACAGGCACGGGCTCGGGGGTGGCTTTAGAGTAGCTTTCCTCTACGTCCTCGTCCTTTATCTTCGATTTACGGAAGCCGTGCGCAAAGACCGTTCCTTTAAACGACCAGAAAACCAGAAGCCCGCACAGAACCGACAGTAAGCCGAATATTACGTATGCGGTAACGTAACCGCCGATTGCAAGTACGGGATATACGAAAATCGCAGAAACGACACCACCGAGAGTGTAGCCCGCGTAACCGTACTGCGCGTTCATATAGCAGTCGGATATATACTTGCCGTAACCGCTTACAGGATAGGAATTAGTGGAAACAGCGTGGAAAAGAAGAAACAAAGCAAAAGCAGTCAGACAGATCGTGACCGTCTTTTTAAAGCCGATTTTAAACTTCTTTCCGAATGTAAGCCATTCGCCGAAATAACCCAAAAGCACGACGAACAAAATCGAGCCATAGCCGAAAGTACCGAACAAAAACGTGCAAATACCCGCACCGATGCCTGCAAAAATCGCATCGAAGCTAAAAAGCATTATAAGGACGACAACGCTGAAAAGCATCATCGTCATTCCTATCGTTTCTCGGGTCAGAATATAAGATATTTTTTCGCTTTTTGATTTTTTCTTATCGCCCACTTTAAAAATCTCCGAATATATAAAAGCCGTATAAAATAATTTTCTTTCATTATTATATCATCTCACGAAAAAAATGACAACAAAATGAAAAGCCAAATTAAATTTATTTATGGATAAATAAAAGCGTCCTGAACGGGCGCTTTTATTACTTAATTCAGTTATATTTATTCATTTAATAAAAAGAAGCTTTACAATATAATTTTTGCGTTGCACCCATAATATGCGCTAGTTAATAACTATTTTTAAGTCGAGTGAACGCAACTTTATATATTTAATATTTGTGAATAATTATACATTTATAATTCTTTTTGCAATTTCGTAGATGTCACCCGCACCAAGAAAAAGTACAGTGTCATTCGCTCTTGCGGCACGGATAAAATCCGTTATATCCTTTTCGCAGTCGCCGTAGCGCGAACGTTTAACGCTATGCGACAGTGTAAGCGCGCTTCCCCTATCGTCGAAATACTCGCGGGCGGCAAATGTTCGGTATATCATAAGATTATTTACGCCTGAAAGCACTTTTACGAAATCTTTGAACAGGTTTTTCGTGCGAGAATACGTATGAGGCTGGAACACCACGTAAAGCTTTCCCTTGTTGATTTTTTTGATTGCCGAAAGCGTTGCCGATATTTCGTCCGGGTGATGCGCGTAATCGGCAATACAGAGCGCGCCTTTAAATTTGCCCAGACACTCGAACCGTCTTTCAACCCCGCAAAAGTCGGCTAACCCTTCCTTTATCCTTGCAAACGGGACACCTGCCGAACGGGCGGCGGCAATTGCCGCAAGTGCGTTTAAAACGTTGTGTTTGCCGTATACGTTGAGGTCTACGCCCCCGAGAACCCCGTCGCCGTCATAGGCGGTAAAACTGTAAAACCCGTGTTTACAGACTACGTTTCGGGCGTAATATTTGGCGCTTTTTTCGTAGCCGAAAGTTACCCCCTCCACTTTTAAATCACCGTAAGGCACAATTGAAATTTCCGCGCTTTCCGCGAACAGCTTATAAGACTGACGCAGGTTCTGAACCGAGCCGTAGCATTCCAAATGGTCTGGCGCGCTATTTAAGACCACGGCGATGTCGGGCTTTAATAAAAGAAAGTTTTTCTTGTATTCGCAAGCTTCGGTTATAAAGAAGTCATTGCCGCTGTAAAAGCTGTTTAAAAACTTTTTATCCCTACCGCCGATATGTGCGCCGAACTTAGCGCCAGCACTCGCAAAAATATGCACGAGCATAGCCGTACACGTCGTTTTGCCGTGACATCCCGACACCGCTATCACTCTTTTGAAACCGCGGCTGACTTCATACAGAAGCTGACCGCGCGATAAAATAATTTTGTTCAGCTCACGCGCTTCCATAAGCTGAAAATCGTTTTCCTGAACGGCGTCGGTATAGACTACCACGTCGTAAAAATGCACGCTTCCTTTGTCGTTCCCAATTTCCACTTTTGCGCCCGCCTTTTCAAGCTCGTCAGTATAAATACTGGAAACGTTGTCGCTTCCGCCTACTTTCTTACCGCACGACAGAATATATTTTGCAAGTCCGCTCATACTAACTCCACCGATACCGATAAAATAATAACTAAGATAACCGTCCAAAAATCTTTTCCGCATATTAAATTTTATTAATTATTTTGTTTAAATAGCACGAATTTTAAAGTTTTTTAAAAAATTTGCGAAAATTTTTGAAATAAGTATTGAATTATTAATACTTTTATTGTACAATTAAGTCAATGAAAGTATTATCTGGTAGGTGAATTATGGAAATCTCAGATGTACGAATCAGGTTAATTAACAAAGGGGACAATAAACTTAAAGCAGTTGCTTCGATCACCATTGACAAATGCTTTGTCGTGCACGATATCAAAATTATCGATTCAACCGAAGGCGCGTTTATTGCAATGCCCAGCAGAAAAACTAATGATGGCGATTATAAGGATATTGCACATCCACTTGACACAGCGACCCGAGACATTTTGAAAAAAGCAATCCTTACGGCTTACTATGATGAACTTAAAAATAGGTCTATTTAGTTTTCCGTCAGTTAAATAATACTGAATTTGTAAACGAAAAGCGCACGTTAAAACGTGCGCTTTTCGTTTTTACTTTTTTCAGTTGTCGCGTTTTTTACCGAAATTCTTTAAAAGCTGTGCAAATTTAGGAACGTTTTTCTCGGGCTGGCGCTCGATATTAATTTCCTCACGCACAGGCTGAACGGGTTGTACGGGCTGAACGGGCGGTGCATACTGCACGGGGGGTCTTTCTTGCTGTATAGGCTGAACGGGTTGAACGGGTTTATAGTAAGGCTCGTTCACAGTCATTCTTCTCATTCCGCCTGCACCGTAAAGCCCGTCGTCGTAAGCTTGGTGGTTGCCTGAATATTTAATCTGCTCCTCTTCGCGGCGGGTGGTATCGTAGCCGGGGAAGCCCGTTGCAATTACTGTTATTTCGACCTCGTCCTGAACGTTGGGGTCTATTCTCGCACCGAAGATAATGTTCGCGGACGCATCGACAACGCTTTTAATAAGTTCGGCCGCATCGGTTACTTCGTCAATGGTCAAATCTTTGCCGCCTACTACGTTTAAAATGACGCCGCGCGCGCCCTCTATCGTGGTTTCGAGAAGCGGGCAGTTAACCGCAACGCGGACGGCTTCTATAATTCTGTTGTCGCCCTTGGCAACGCCGACACCGAGGTGCGCAATACCCTTGTCCTTTAAAATCGTTTTGACGTCTGCAAAGTCGAGGTTAATCAGCGAAGGGTTAACAATAAGCTCGGTAAGCCCTCTTATACTCTGCTTTAAGATATCGTCGGCAACGCGAAGCGCTTCGGTCATAGGGGTATTCCTCTCAACGACGGTCTTTATCTTGTCGTTGGGAATTACGATAAGCGTATCTACGTATTTTTTGAGGTTGTCAAGCCCTTTCGCCGTGTTTTCCATACGCTTTTTGCCCTCGAAACTGAAAGGTTCGGTTACGACGGCTATCGTCAGTATTTTCATATCCCTCGCTATCTTTGCGATAACGGGTGCGGCGCCTGTACCCGTGCCGCCGCCCATACCTGCGGTTATGAAAAGAAGGTCGGTGCCTTTTATTGCATCGGTAAGTAAATCCTTACTTTCTTCTGCAGCCGCTCTGCCCACCTCGGGGTCGGCACCTGCGCCAAGACCTTTCGTAAGCGCACTGCCTATCTGAATTTTATTTTCGCAGGGTGAAAGCGTCAAAATCTGGCTGTCCGTATTAACAACATAATATTCGGCGCTCGTTATGCCTGCGTCCAACATTCTGTTAACGGCGTTGTTGCCTGCGCCGCCAACGCCAACAACCTTGATTCTGGCTCTGCCCGTTATATTCGAGCCTATTCCGTGTAAATCGTTAAACATATTTAACCTCCGTTAATGGTTAATTAAGAATTATTCAGCGTCTTCCAAAGCCATATCCAAAAGGCTTAAAAAAGATGAAAAGTGCGGTTTATCGTAATAAGGAACCCGCGGTGAAACGACCTCGACGCTCTTTACAAGCCTGCCTGCAAGATGCTCCGCAGTGCCACGAACGACCTTTATACCCTCGCCCGTGACAAGCAACGGCTTTCCGTCGATATTCCTGCCGGAAAAACTTTGGCGGCATTCTTCGATAGTTTCGCAAACGCCGTCAAGCCCTTCACGAATAATATCGCGAAGCTTTGCGGTGGAAAACTTATAAGTCGTTCCGCCGTAAATGCATTCCTCATAGCTTGTAAGCTTCTCTTTTGCGTTCAGATTTACCGTAGAAAGAAATGTCGAAGCGACCTCGAAAGGAATATCAAGCTCGGTCATAAGATAAAAAGCTATATGCCCTATACCGACAGAGAACGACTCGCTGTACAAAAGTCCGTTGCCGCAGATAACGCTGTACGTTGACGAGATGTATCCGAAATCAAACAAAACAGCGCATTCGTCGCGACGTTCGGGTTCGACCAGATACATTGCTTCGGCGCAACAGGTCGGGATAAGATTGACGGTAGCAATTTCTTTGAACCTTTTGAAAGCCGCCATAACGCAGCCGATAAAGGAGTCTTTACACTGATAAAAACAGCACTTGCCCTGCAAACTGTCGCTTACGGCGCCAACAGGGTCAATAACTTTACGCTTGTCCGACAAAACGAAGTAAAGCGTACCGCGCCGTATCGTTTTCCACTCCTCGCCGCTTGCGGGGGCACAAAGCTCAATAAGCGTTTTACAGTCGCTTGCTGTGATTTTTTTTGCGGAGTGGAAGCTTATCGCCTTGTCCGCATTGACGAGCTTAATGAATTCACCGGGCACGCCGACGTAAAAACTCTTTATCCCGCTGCCGCCCGAAAGGGTGCTTTTAACTACATCTGCGACGGAGGAAATGAAATTTTCTACGTCTAAAAGCTCGCCCTCGGCATAACCGTCGTACGCGCAGGAATATTTACTTTTAATAATGAACGTACCGTTTACGCCCCTTTCCCCGACGACCGCAGTCATCTCGGCTGAACGGATATCCAAAATCGCTACGCAGTTAGAGCGCATACGCACAAGCCCCATTTTACTATATTATATAATTAATTATATAATAGCCCCATTAAAAAGTCAACAGAATTAACAAAAAAAGCGGTGCGCGCACCGCTTTTTAAATTCCTTTCAGGCATTGGGATTGTAAGTCGCTTCGGCATTAACGTCCGCAAGACAGTATATGCGCCCGCGCAACGTCTGCTCGGGTTCGAGCCTATCGAAAAGCTTAAAGGCTTTTTTGATTTTTTCGGCAGTGTGTTGCGTGAAGTCGCGTATCTCTATCGAAAGCCCGCTCCACAAACGGAAAGTCAGCCTGTCGCTGTCGGTCGTGATTGTAGTTTGAGATTTGTACAGCTCAACCTGTTTGACCGCCGCGCGCAGGGAACCGAAGTTTTCTTCACTTTTAAAAATCGCGCAGACCGCCGCGACCGTCTTTATATCGTTGTCGCCGTCGGTGCCGGTAATTATAAGATTAGGCGCGCCGTCATAAGAATTTTCGTTCTTTTCGGCCGTGCGCATAAACTTGCCAACGTCGTCGTAAGTCGAATAAGTTTCCCCGTCAAAGACAGTGAAAACTTCCCGTCTTTGCTGAACGGTAATATTAATCGTGCAAGGCAGAACCTTTTCGAAGCTTTCCAGAAAACAGTCGTCCGCAAGTACGGAAGAAACGTCCTCTTCGCTGATCGAAGAAATAAGCCTGCCACGGCAGTTTGAAAGCACGCTTTCCTTTACGGTTAATATTTTCGTTTCAGCGTTATCGTCGGCATAACTCAAAAAGGTAACGTTGACGTTGCGTACCGCATATATAACCCCTATTCCGACGGCGATTGCCGCAACCATAATTACGGCTATAATAAGCGTAGCGATTTTTCTTAAGTGTTTCATAAACCTATACCGACACCCTTACGATGTCTCCGCCAATAGAGCGAAGTTTATATTCGAAAGAGCCGTACCCCCTGTCTATATGGGAAATATCCAGAACTTCGCTTCTGCCTTCTGCGGCAAGCCCCGCTGTAACCAGCGCCGCACCACCACGCAGGTCATGTGCGACAACCGTCGCGCCCGTGAATTTTTCCACTCCGCGAACGAACGCGTTACGGTTTATAACCGTAATATCCGCACCCATCTTTCTTAATTCGGGAACATGCTTAAAGCGTGTTTCAAATAGGTTTTCGGTTATTATGGACTGCCCGCGACAGATACAGCAAAGTGCGGTAATCTGCGCCTGTAAGTCGGTGGGAAAACCGGGGTAGGGCTGAGTTTCGACGCTTTTCACGGAAGTTAATCTTCTGTGATTTTCCAAAATTATTTTATCATTATTCAGGCGGATTTTGCAACCGTTTTCCCTAAGTTTATGTAAAAGTGAACTGATATTTTCAGCGCAAGCGTTTCTTAACTCTATCTCGCCGCCGCACATCGCCGCGGCAATAAGAAACGTGCCGGCTTCTATTCTGTCGGGAATAGGCTGAAAATCGCAACCGTGCAAAGCCTTTACGCCTTCGATTATTATAGTTCCCGTACCTGCACCGCGCACCTTGGCGCCCATACAATTTAAAAAACGCTGCAAGTCCTCTATCTCAGGTTCCCTTGCGGCATTTTTTATAAGCGTAGTTCCCTCCGCCTTTGCGGCGGCTAGCATAATATTTTCCGTCGCGCCCACACTAGGACAGTCAAGCATTATTTCGTCACCGTGCAGTTTATCGCACTCGCAAATTATGTACCCATTCTCTTCCTTTATGTTAACGCCCAGCCGCTTCAAACCCGTTAAGTGCAAATCGACGGGACGAAGCCCAATGTCGCAACCGCCGGGGTAGGCGATTTTCGCAGTGCGGAAACGCGAGATTATCGAACCCAGAAGAAACACAGACGAGCGCAATTCGTGCGCAAGCGCGCGCGGAATTTCGTCCTTTTCGGCAAAAGAGCCGTCCACAACCAGGTCGTTCCCCTCGAAAGCCACGCGGCAACCGAGCCCTGAAAGAATTTTGACCATATTCTTCGCGTCGGTGATGTTCGGAACGTTGAAAATTTTTACTTTATCGTCCGTCAGGACCGTTGCGGCAAGTATAGGCAGTACGGAATTCTTTGCAGTCTGAACTTCGACACTGCCGTATAGCTTGTTTCCTCCGTTAATTATGTATTTTTCCATATTGACTCCGAATAGTAAATATAGGCAACGGTAATTCTCTTAAATTTCCTCGTTGCCCTACTTCATAATATGTCGGAGTCAGCCGTCGTTGTTAACTTTAGAAATATTATACAGAACCCCCATTGAAGCCATAGTTATAATAAGCGAAGTGTTTCCGCTGCTGATAAGCGGCAAGGGTAAGCCTGTCGGGGGAATCGTGCCGGTAACGACAAGCGCGTTGATGGCCACCTGTATTCCGTACACCAACGTTACGCCCGCTGCAAGCAGAAAGCCGAAACGGTCTTTACAATTCCGTGCGATTTTGAAGCCCCTGTAAATTATGAACCCGCATACTAGAAAGAAAAGCGTAAGCCCGAAAAAACCGAGCTCTTCGCCCATTATCGCAAGAATAAAGTCGCTTTCCGCGAACGGCAGAAACCTGTATTTTTGCGTGGAATTGAAAAGCCCCTTTCCGAAAAGTCCGCCATTGCCGAGTGCGTACAGCGACTGGATAAGCTGATAACCCTCGTCCTTAGGCGAAGCCCAAGGGTCCAGAAAGGCACTAAGACGTTGCAGACGGTAAGGTTCTAAAATTATGAGTACGGGCACCGCTATTACGAATGGTATCAGTATTATGAGGAAAGTTTTTAAGTTGGTGCCACTTAAAAAGATTATACCCAGCATTAAAAGCCCGACGCACATAGTTATGGACATATTAGGCTCGATAATTATGAGCAGGCAGAACATTATTCCGACGCCGAGGACGGGCAAAACTCCTTTCACCGTCTTTACTTTTTCGTAGTTCTTGGCAAAGTATGCGGCAGAAAAAAGCGCGTAAGCATACTTTGCTATCTCAGACGGTTGAATAGTGACCCCACCGAAACCTATCCAGCGCGTTGCACCGTAGTTGGTTATGCCGACGCCCGGCACAAAAACAAGCGCGAGCAAAACGACCGCAATTATAACTGCGGGGAATTTTAGTTTTATCAGCTTTTTATAGGGTAGAAAGCACGTCCCGACCATTGCCGCCGCGCCCAAAACCACGCCGATTAACTGCTTTTTGACGAAATAGAGGCTATCGCCGTACTGAACCGTAGCCGTGTACGAGCTTGCCGAATAAATCATAAGACAGCCGAAACACGCCATAAAAACTACGCAAATTAAAAGCGGGACGTCGCCCGCTTTCGTAGTTTTTTTAGTCTTGTACGGAGTTTTTAACAGCTCCTTTTTACCGACATCAGATTTCATTTATCTTTTCCACTATCTCCCTGAACGCATCGCCGCGCTCTTCGTAGTTGAGGAAGCTGTCGAAGCTTGAACTTGCGGGGCTTAAAAGAACGCACTGCCCGGGCTTTGCTATAAACTGCGCAATCTTTACCGCAGTGTTAAACTCAGAACACAGCGAGAAGCCGACGAAACCCGCCTTTATAGCCGCGTTGAGCATTTTAAACCTGTTTTCACCGTAAATTATCGCGTGAACGACGGGCGTTGCGGCAAGACCTTCGAAAAGCGGCAGATAGTCGTCGCCTTTATCTTTCCCTCCGAGAAGAATTATCGTCGGGTTCGCCATAGACAGCGCCGCTTTCAACGCCGCGTCTACGTTCGTGCCCTTGCTGTCGTCGATATAGGTTACTCCGTTGACTTCCCTGACGACCTGAATGCGGTGCTTAACCCCCTTGAAGGCGCATATAGCCTGCGCGGTCGCCCTTTTGTCAAGCCCCAGAATTCCCGCAACCGCAACGCAGGCAAGAGCGTTGTATGCGTTATGTACTCCGTTTATCGTCAGTTCAGTCACGTCAAAGTATTTTTCACCGTTAAAATAGACGCTGCCGTTCTCGTAATACGCGCCGTTCACGCGGGACTGCATTGAAAAATAAACGACCTTTGCCTTGGTCTTTTGGGCGAACCCCCTCACAACGGGGTCGTCGTAGTTCAATACCGCGAACTCGCTTTCTTTAAGGTTCTTTAAAATCTTAGATTTTAAAAATATGTAGTTGTCCATATTGTAGTGCCTGTTGAGGTGATCCTCCGTAACATTGGTTACGACGGCGATATGCGGGCGCAGGCTGGACAAGGTTTCAAGCTGAAAAGAGGAAATTTCAATTACCGCGTAGTCGTTGAAAGTGAGATTTTCCACTTCTTCGATAAGCGGGTGCCCGTTGTTTCCGCAGGCAACGCTGTTGTAGCCTGCGGCGCTTAAAACCTCGTTAAGCATCGTCACGGTCGTGGTCTTGCCGTTCGTGCCGGTAACGGCAACTGCCGTCGCACGGAGGTACGTTGCGGCAAGCTCTTCTTCACCGATTATCGTCTTCCCCTGTTTCCTGAACGCAACAGGCAGTGCGTGGTCTATGGGAATCCCCGGCGACAAAACCAAGATATCGCACTTGTGAGTTGCGACATCAAGCGTGTCCACCGTCACAACGTGCGCGCCGAGCGCCGCAAGTTCGGTCATTACGGCTTGTACTTTGTCGCTTACAACGTCGTCGTATATATAGACGTCCGCACCCCGTTCAAGCAAAAAGCGGGCGCTGCTTTCACCCGAAACCGACATACCCGCTACGAAAAATTTCTGACTTTTAAAATACATACAACCTCACCAAAATATCAAACAAATTATTCCGACGAAGGCGGTGAGCGCGAAATAGCAATAAGTGATTTTACACTCCGTGTACCCTTTCATCTGGAAATGGTGATGCAGGGGTGCCATCAAAAACACTCTCTTCCTTGTCCGTTTATAATATATGACTTGTACGATAACGGATATTCCCGAAATTACGAACATTATTCCGATAATGGGAATATAAAGAGAGTTTCCCGAAAACACAGAAATGCAGGAAATGAACCCGCCGAGGGCAAGCGAGCCCGTGTCGCCCATAAATATGGCGGCTTTGTTCACGTTGAAAACAAGGAAAGCCGCAAGCGCACCCACTCCGATAAAACATAGCACCGAAAAATAAGTATCTTTCATTGCGAGCATAATTCCCATTACGCCGAGATACGCCGCGCTTGTCCCCCCTGCAAGACCGTCGAGTCCGTCCGTCAGGTTCACGCAGTTCACCGTCGCCGTAAAAATGAAAATGACCAGCGGAATAACTCCCCAATCGATATTGACGGAGATACTCGTGAACGGGATATTGATTTCGGTGATAGCGTTAAAATAGCAATAAAGCGCGGCAACCGTTGCGATTGCAACCTGAAAGATTATTTTCTGATATGGTTTAAGCCCTTCGTTTTTTTTGTGATAAATTTTGATAAAATCGTCAAGAAAGCCTACGACCATAAAACTTGCGGTTATCGCAAGCGTTAAGTTCGCCTCGCCGCCGCCGAAACCGAGCGTACAGAATCCGACAATGACGATAGCGCAAACAAAGGCTAGCCCGCCCATTGTCGGCGTGCCGCCCTTGTCTTTATGTTCTTTTACATAGCCCAAAATATACTGCCCCGCTTTCAGCCGCCTTAAAAGGGGCAAAACGAGCATCAAAAGCGCCCCTGAAGCGAGGAACGCGGAGATTATTGCAATAAATATGCCTTTCATTTAACCGCCGATTATGTTTTTTATAACTGTATTGTCATTGTAACTGTGTTTTATACCCATAATCTCCTGATACTGCTCACCGCCTTTACCCGCGACAAGAAGAATATCGCCTGGCTCCAGAAGTCTTATTGCGTACTCCGTCGCAACCTCTCTTTCTGAAACGGTCACGTACTTCCTGCCCGTAGGCTTCACGCCCGCTTCTATCTCGCTTATGATATCGTAAGGGTCCTCATACCTAGGGTTATCGGAAGTAATAATGCAAAAGTCGGCGTAGGTTGCAACCACCTTACCCATTAAGGGGCGCTTGGTTTTATCTCTGTTGCCGCCGCAACCGAAAAGACAGTACAGCTTACCTTTACAAAGCTTTTTGAGTGATTGAAGCGACTTTTCAAGTCCGTCGGGAGTGTGCGCAAAGTCAACGAAAATTTCCGCGCCGTTGTACTTTGCAACCCGCTCGAGCCTGCCGGGCACGCTCTTCAACCCGTACAACCCTTTGGCGATACCGCCGATTTTTATACCCAAAAGTTTAGCGCACGCTGCCGCCGCCATTGCGTTGTATACGTTATGTATAGCTGGCAGACACAGCTTGATTTCGTAGAGTTCGTCGAACAGATTCAAAACGAAAGTTGTGCCGTCAAGGCTTTCATTTACGTCGACTGCGAATACGTCCGCAGGATTTTTAAGCCCGTAACTCACTGCGTTGTCTACCGACGAAAGAAGTTCTATACCGAGTTTATCGTCCGAATTTATAACTGCGGCTTTGCATCTGCCGTCCTTAAAAAGAAGCTTTTTGCAGTCTGAATATTCTTTCATATCTCCGAAAAAATCAAGGTGGTCCTGAGTGCAGTTGGTGAATATGCCCGCCTCGAAAGTCAAACCGTGAATTTTGTCGTAATAAAGTGCGTGGGCGGAAACTTCCATAAAGACGTACTTTACCCCCGCCGCCGCCATATCGGCAAGCACGGAATATAAATAAATCGGGTCGGGCGTGGTAAGCTCGGGGGCAATAAATTTTTCGCCGTAGCTTATGCCCAAAGTACCGATTACCCCCGTACTATGCCCGTTTGAACGGAATATGCTTGCAAGCATATGGGTTATTGTCGTCTTGCCGTTTGTGCCCGTGACAGCAACAATTTTAAGCTTTTTATCCGCAAAACCGTAAAAGGCTTGCGCCGCACGCGCCATCTGTGCTCGCGCGTTTTCTACTATTATCTGAGTTACCGGGGCATCGAGCTTTCTCTCGCACACTACCGCAACTGCTCTGCGACCCGTTATTTCGGGCATATCACCGTGCGAATCGTGTTTCAAGCCCGAAAAACAGAAGAACAAATCACCGTTTTGCACCTTTTGGCTGTCTGAGCAAAGCCCGCTTATTTCGATATCGGCGTTTCCGACTATTTCTATCGCTTGTAAATGCTTCAAAAGTTCTTTAAGTTCCATTATACGTACCGTTCAATGTTTTTAATTTTTATTATATCTTCGAAAATTTCCTTTGCAACCGGCGCCGCCACAGCACTGCCGTAATAGGTTCCCTGCGGTTCGTCAACAACGATAAGCGCAAGATATTCGGGATTGTTTGCAGGGAAAAAGCCACAGAACGACGAAACATACTTGCCCTGTGCAACGTGCCCGCCTTCGTACTTTTGCGCAGTACCTGTCTTGCCGCCGACACGGTATCCGTCTATAAACGCTTTTGTGCCGCTACCCTCGGTAACGACCCCCTCCAACATTTCGGCAAGAAGAGACGAAGCCTTTTCGCTTATTACCTTGTTTTTTAATACGGGCTCGTACTCTGAAACGGTCTTACCGTCTGCGGAAACTACACTTTTCAGAAAATGCGGAGCGTAGTAATTCCCGCCGTTCACTGCCGCCGCCACTGCACAGGCGAGTTGAACGCCCGTAACCGCAATGGTCTGCCCGAAGCCGATACGCGCCAAATCGCAATCCCGAACGGCGGTCTGCGGCACGAGCATACCCAAAGCTTCGCCGTTGAAATCCAGCCCCGTCACGTTACCGAAGCCGAAAGCCGAAAGATAATTATAGAAAGTTTCACTGCCAAGCGACAGTGCAATATCCGTAAAACATGGGTTACAACTGTTATTTAGCGCCGCCGCAAGCGTCTGATTGGAGTGCTTGCCGTTAGAGTGGTCCGACCAGCACTTAATTTTCGTGCCGTCTACCGTTCTCGTTCTGCTGCCGTTAAATACGTAGGAATTTGAAAACGCTTTTGTGTTTCCGTTCAGATATTCTTCAATATTTGCCGCCGCGGTCACGACCTTAAAGGTCGAGCCGGGTTCATAAATGTCGCTTACAAGCAGATTCCTTGACAGAGCGTTCAACGTTTCGGTATCGTCGCGCGGAACGTCGTTTAAATCGTAAGACGGATAGTTTACGAGCGCGAGAATATCAAAATTCTGAGGGTTAAGCACCACGCACGACGCCGACTTTGCCCCGCTGGACGCGTAAACGCTTTTCATTGCGTTCTCCGCCGCAAGCTGAATATCCATATCGATAGTAAGCCGTATCTCGTCACCGTCCTTTGCCGGTCTGTAAACCACCACGGAATTTTCGGTTTCGACGCCTATTATGTCGGTGGAATAGGTAATTTCGCCGTTAGTTCCCCCCAATATATTGTCGTAATACTTCTCTATTCCCGTGAGTCCCGAGCCGTCATTCGACGTAAACCCGAGCACCTGACAGAGAGCGTCGTTATAAGTATACTGCCTTGTATTGTCACGCGAATAATAGACCCCTGCAAGGTCGTAAGAAACAAGCTTTTCGACGGCTTCTTTGCCAACCTGTCTTGCAACCGTGACCTCGGAAACTTTTCCGCCGTTAATCTTATCGAGAACGTTCTGCGGTTCCAGATTGAAAAGCCCGCTTAGTACGGTTGCCGTATACTCAGGGTTAACAACCGCATTGGGGCGCAGAAAAACGCTGTATGTAGTTCGGTTGCCCGCAATTACGGTACCGTTTCTGTCCGAAATTACGCCCCTGGCCGCGACAACGGGAATTTCTCTGTTCCACTGGTCGCAGGCAAGTTCGACAAGGTCTGACCCCCACGCAATCTGCACATATAAAAGCCTGCCTAAAATTATGCAAAAAATAAAGGTTATTGCCATTCCTAATGACAATAACCTCTTTTGTAATACAGTTAATGAAAAACCTTTTCTATTAAACTTAAAAATTTCCTTAGACCCCCATATATGCTTGAATTAAGAGCTCTTACGCTTTATCTTACAGTCTCAGCGGCAGTAAGGAAACAGCCGCTTCGGTCACCGTTCGCACAGCATATGTGCTCACTCATCTCAACCTTGCAAAACAGCACTACCGGGCTGTTTTGAGAAATCAAGGTTTCGTCCCCATATATGCTTGAAATAAACTACTTTGTCATACCGATTGAAGTTGCAAATTCACTTGCGTTTTCAACCGCGTTCTTCAACATATCGTTGACTTCGTCGCTAACGCCCGCATAGGAAGCTTTAACCGTTGTCAAAGACGTTTGAAGAGAGCCCAAGTCTGCGTTAATGCCCGAAATGATTGCCGAGTTAACGATAATCAAGACAAACATCGCAACTATAATTGCAACAACCGCCGCAATTACAATTTTCTCTTTTTTAGATAAACCCGCACGCTTTTCCGCGTCGGCGTTCTCTATTTTACCCTCTTCAACAGTCTTTTTGACACCGTAAGTTTTATACTGGATAGTCGTGGAAGTGGGACGCAGGTCCTCGCTCTCTTCCTCGGTATCCTCGCTTGCAACCTGGGGTTGCATATCGATTACCCTGCGGTTAACGGGGCTATCGGCACGAAAAATAGCCGCGTCTGCCCTTGCGTTTTCCACAAGATAAGGTTTAGCAAATAACTCTCTGTGAGAAGCTTCGTGCGCAACCTCTTCCTGCTGCGACCGCCCCAACACTTCGTCCACATTCGAGCTTGTACCGATAAGCCTGGAATAAATCTCGCTGATACGGGCGTTGTGCTGTTCGTCTGCGGAAACTTGGGAATTAAAACCGCTATTATTGACTTTTCTTTCGTTTTCAACTTTCTCTAAGGTTTGTACGTTCCTTTCCAAAACCGCGACTGCCATTGTTCTTCTCCTTATCGCATTCTAAACTATTTTTTCCGCCGCCCTAAGTTTGGCACACTTGGAGCGGGAGTTAATCATCATTTCCTTTACGTCTGCAACCACAGGTTTTTTGGTGAGAACTTCCACCTCTTTAACCTTTCCGCATACGCAGACGGGTAAGTTCTTGTCGCAGATACAGTCCGTTTCAAGATACCTGAACGCTTGCTTTACAATTCTGTCCTCAAGGGAATGGAAAGTCAGAATTACTATTCTTCCGCCCTTTTTGAGCCTGCGCGTAAGCGATACTACGCAATCGTAAAGCCCTTTAAGTTCTCCGTTTACGGCAATTCTTATAGCCTGAAAGCTCTTCCGTGCCGCAGGTCCGTTCTGCTGAAATTTTTTAGGGATACTGTTTTCGATTATTTCAACGAGTTCGCCGCAGGTCGTCAAGCGCTTTTTCTCCCGCGCCTTACATACGTTAGCGGCAATCAAAGACGCAAATTTTTCCTCACCGTAATCTTTCAGAATTTTGAAAATTTCGTTTTGCGGGTACTCGTTTAAAATTATTTCCGCCGTAAGCGGTTGACCCCTGTCCATTCTCATATCCAGCGGCGCGTTGGGTTTCATATAAGAAAACCCACGCTCCTCCGTGTCGAGCTGGAAGCTGGAAACCCCGAAATCAAGCAAAGCCCCGTCAAGGCTTTTTACGCCCGCTTCTTCGAAAACCTTTTCAAAATCTTTATAGTCGGATTTATAAATTTCGTATCTGCCTTTAAAGACCGACAACCTTCCGTCTGCCGCCAATATTGCATCGTCGTCCAGGTCGGTTGCAACAAGTCTTCCCGTCGGGTTCCGTCTTAAAATTTCATACGAATGCCCCGCCCCGCCAACCGTGCCGTCGTAGTATACACCGCCGTCTTTCACGTCAAGATACTGCATACACTCTTCGAGCATAACGGGTATATGAGAAAACTCTTTCATTTATATATCCAACTTTTTGAACAAGTCGTCGAAATTCTCGTCCTCGTTCTCGAAGTACTTGTCGTAAACTTCTTTCGCCCAAATTTCGATACGCGAACCCGCACCGCAGATTATCACGTCCTTATCAATTTTGGCGAAATCTTTAAGCTTTTGGGGAAGTATCATTCTCCCCTGCGCGTCGCCCTCAACATAATTGAACGACTTCGCGAAAACCCTTAAAGCTTTCTGACCGGCTTCGTCGCCCATCTTGCTCTTCTCTTCTACCTGAGCGATAAGCTCTTTGAAGCCCTCTTCGTAGTACACAAAAAGGCAATTGTTCGTACCTTTCGAGAAGTACAAACCCTTTTCGTCCCCCTTGAGTTTGTTGGGGATGCGTATTCTGTTTTTCGTGTCCATTTGGTGAGCGTATTCACCGGTCAAGTAAAACATAGAATTGCCCTTTTGTAGGTTTATGTAAACACTATATCACCCAACTCGTCCATTGTCAACCCTTTTTTAGGAATTTTTTGGGAAAAAGTGGGAAATATTTCCGCAAGGCCTATTTCAGACCGCACAGAACTTCAAAAAATACTCGTCTGTTTTTTTCTTCGTCACCGCCAACAAAAGTCACGTTTTGTGTGTTAGGCGATTGCACCCCCCCTGCCGTAGCGCCTAAAATGCGCACAAGTCGGTTTGCAGTGCCCTCCAGTCCGGTAAAGACGGGGCACGAGTATTTTTTTTCGACGGTTTTTTTTACATATATATAGTGAGTGCAACCCAGAACTACTGCGTCTGCCGTTACGTCAGGGAGGAGATTAATGAGCTCTTCTTCGTCGAGATTGAAGATATTCCGCTCGACGAATGCCGCAAATTTGGGACAGGCGACCACTTCGGTCTGCGCGTTGCCATACGCGTCAATCAGCTTTTTTAAGCTTGAGCTTGTCGCTGTTGCCGGGGTTGCGAAAACAACGCACTTTCCGCCCGTTTTCACTGCCTCTTTTACGGCGGGCTGAATACCGACAATCGGGAAAGAATAATCTGCACGCAAAGACTTAATACAGCGTGCCGTAACGGTGTTGCAGGCAACGACCGCGGCGGCGGGCTTTAAAGCGGAAATTCCCGAAAAAATTCGTTCGACTTTCTTTTTTAATTCGTCTTGCGGTAAATTTCCATAGGGCACGTTTTTATTGTCCGCAAAATAGTAAAGTTTTGTTTGAGGGAGCCGTTTAGCACACTCGTAAAGCAACGTCAAGCCGCCGATTCCGCTGTCAAAAAAGCACACTTTTTGCGGTGAATCCGAAGATACTTCCATCAGTATATATAAATATTTTGCAAACGCAAAATATATTAAAAAAATTGCAAAAAGCCAATAAAAAATAGTTTACAACAGTATTTTTTTATGATAAAATTACGGGGTATTAACGTTAAAAGTATCCAAAGGAGATATGAAATGCCTAACATAAAATCTGCTAAAAAGCGCGTTCTCGTAACCGCGAAAAAGACCGCAAGAAACAAATCGGTAAAATCCGAAGTTAAGACCGAGATTAAAAAGTTCCTTGCTTTGGTTGACGGCGGCGACAAGAAAGCGGCGGCGGCTCAGTTCCCCCACACCTGCTCTGTAATCGACAGCGCGGTATCGAAGGGCATTCTTAAAAAGAACACGGCAGCCAACAAAAAGTCAGGTCTTGCGAAAAAACTCAACGCAATGGCGTAAAAAGAATTTTAAGCGAGCGCACCAGACGCTCGCTTTTATTTTTAATTGCTTAGCCACTTACATGGCGAAAGCAATACGCTTCCGTAGTTAAATGGATATAACAGCCCCCTCCTAAGGGGCCGTTCCGGGTTCGATTCCCAGCGGGAGTACCATTAAAAACCGAAGCCGAACACTATAAGTGTTCGGCTTCGGTTTTTCTTTATAACGCTTTATTAAAAAATTCCTCTATATTATCGAAAGGAATTATATCCGTTTTGTCGTACAAATCGGTATGAACAGCGTCGGGAATTAAAAACAACTCTTTATTTTCTCCCTTTAAATTCTTAAACGCGTCTTTACTGAAATAGCAGGAGTGTGCCTTTTCACCGTGAATTAATAGCACGGCGCTACGTATCTCGTGGCTGTAAGCCAGTATCGGCATATTAATAAACGAAAGTGCGGAAGTCTTATTCCAGCCGCCGTTGGAGTTCAGCGAACGCTTATGATAGCCGCGGGCAGTCTTATAATAATCGTAATAGTCCTTAACAAAGAACGACGCGTCGGCAGGAAGCGGGTCCACTACTCCGCCGCCCAACTCGTAGTTGCCGTTTTTATAATCCGTAATACGTTGATTGTTCAGCGCTTTTTTCGTTTCGTAGCGGGCTTGCTCACTGTCCGATTCGTCAAAATAACCTTTTGCGTTTACCCTGGTCATATCGTACATAGTCGAAGCAACCGTAGCTTTAATTCGCGTATCGACCGCCGCCGCGTTGATTGCCATACCGCCCCAACCGCAGATACCTATAATTCCTATTTTTTCAGGGTCAACGTCGGCACGGCAGGAAAGATAATCTACCGCCGCGCAAAAATCTTCGGTATTTATATCGGGTGAAGCAACGTATCTGGGCTGACCGCCGCTTTCACCTGTAAACGACGGGTCGAAAGCAATTGTCAAAAAACCGCGCTCTGCCATTGTCTGGGCGTATAACCCCGCAGCCTGTTCTTTAACTGCACCGAACGGACCACAAACCGCAATGGCGGAAAGTTTGCCGTTTGCACATTTGGGGATATACAAGTCCGCCGCAAGCGTAATTCCATAGCGGTTATGAAAAGTAATTTTTTCGTGATTGACCTTTTCACTTTTCGGGAAAACCTTATCCCATTCATTTGTTAAATTCAATTTTTCTTCTATGATTAACTCCTCTTTTATCTGATAAAATTAGTCCAAACTGTTTTTTCCGCATTCGGGGCGGTAATTCCCGACTGCCTACCTACTTCTATACATCTTAAAATCCAAGCCATATTCAGCGCGATATTTTTCATAATCTGCATACCCTCTAAATCTTGCTTTGTTTCTTCGGGAGTGTTGCCATGAACCATATTCCAATAAGTAGAAGATATAACGGGCATTTGCACTATACCAAGGTATTTGGAAACGGTATCCAGCGTTGCCGTCGTGCCTGCGCGCCTTGCGGACGCAATAACGGCAACGGGCTTATGCGCGAAGTTCTTTCCGCGCTTATTGAGTGCGCTTGCAATCTCCGAAAGAGCGGTAAAAGTACAGCCGTTTTCCCTCGGACTACCGTTAAAAAGCAATACTTTCAATTTTACACCTCTATTTGTTTTATCACTTTTGCGGGAACCCCGCCAACGACTGCGTTTTCTGGTACGTCTTTTGTTATGACTGCGCCTGCGGCTATCACTGCACCCCTACCTATCGTTACGCCCGGAAGTATCGTTGCGTGCGCACCTATCCATACGTCGTTTCCTATTTTTACAGAGGCGGGAAGCATATTTTTGAGCTTATCAGGGCGAAGGTCGTGGTTTATGGTGGCTATTACAACCTGTTGACCGATAAGCACGTTATCCCCGATTTCTATACCACCCTGGTCCTGAAAACAGCAACCCGAGTTTATAAAAACGTTTTTGCCTACCGTAATATTTTGTCCGTAATCGGCGCTGAAAGGCGGAAACAGCCCGAAACTTTTGTCGACTTCTTTGCCGATAAGTTCCGAAAACAGCTTCCGTAGTTCTTTGGGCGAGCGAAACGAATTGTTCATTTGAACGGTTATTTCCCTTGCACGCTTTGCCATTTCGTGCATATGCGAGTGCATTTCGGAATCCGCGACGATATACGTCCGCTTCTTCATTTCGGCTTTGAATTCTTCCGTATTCATAATTGCCTCCTTCCCGCTATACTCATATTTTATTTTTTGCAAAGCTATATGTCAAATACTTATATTTTATAGTCAACCCATAATTGACGAGCATACATTAAAGTGTTAAAATTTATAAAAGGTGTATTATGGAATTAAGAGAATTAAAATATTTTTTAGCGGTTGCACGGGAAGAAAGTATTTCCAAAGCGGCTGAAGCGCTGTACGTAACTCAACCGAACTTATCCCGACAAATGCAAAATCTTGAAAAAGAAATCGGGCAAAAGCTATTCATTCGCGGCACAAGAAAAATTATGCTTACCGAAGCAGGGCAATTGCTCAGAAGGCGCGCGGAAGAAATTTTAGAGCTGTACAATCAGACGGAAGCCGAGCTGAAAACGCCTATAACCGATATCGGCGGCGATATCTATATAGGCGGCGGCGAAAGTTATGTTATGGGGCTTATAGCGAAAGCGGCGCACGACGTTCAAAGGGAATATCCCAAAGTGAAGTACCACCTTTTCAGCGGCGACAGCGCAACTATTTCCGAAAGGCTTGACAAGGGACTTATAGATTTCGGGATATTCATCGAGCCGTTCGACGTGAGCAAATACAACTATCTGCGCTTACCCCTCACCGATACTTGGGGTGTGCTTATGAGAAAAGACAGTCCGCTTGCCGAAAAGGAATTTATAGCGCCCGAAGATTTATGGGATAAACCGCTTATCAGTTCAAGGCAGTCAATAGGCAAAAATATCGTAAGTGAATGGTTCAAAAAGAGCTCGGAAGATTTTGATATAGTTGCAACGGGAAACCTGCTTTATAATATGTCCCTTCTCGTTGAAGAAGGCGTCGGTTACGCCGTTTGTCTTGATAAAATTATACGAACCGACGGCGACAGCAAGCTTTGTTTCAAGCCGCTTTATCCGAAGCTGGAATCGCACCTTGATATAGCGTGGAAAAAGTATCAGGTGTTTCCTAAATGCGCCGAAATTTTCTTAAAACGCTTGCAGGAGATTATTAAAGCATAACTTCCGCCTTCTTATATCGAAATTTTGTTGACTTTTTTAATTTCTTAGTATAAAATTACGAATGAACGAAAATTCATTCATAAATAGGAGGAGCAGGAATATTATGCCGAAAACGCCTGAAAGATGTCAGGAAATACGCGAGGAAACCCGTAAAAAGATTTTGCACGACGCTATGCTGTACTTTGCAAGAAACGGCTTTGCGGGCACGAAAATCAGCGACCTTGCCGATTATATTGGTATCGGTCAAGGCACTTTATACATCTATTTTAAATCGAAAGAAGATTTATTCAAGGAAATTTTCGCCGTTTGCAACAACAATAAGGAAATAAAAGATTTAAAAACGCTGTCGCGCCTACCCCTATCCGCGAAAAGTAAAATCCGCAAACTTTCAAAGACGGTTATTGAAAAGCTTGAACAAGACGAAAACTACGCCGCAAAAGTGACTTTAACAACGCAGGTGCTTCTTGAAAAAAACGATTTTACGTCCGAAAGCACGACTTACCAATCGGAAATATATCAGTACACGGCAAAGATAATCGAGCAAGGTCAAAAAGAAAACAGCGTTGTTGCAGGTTCGCCCATTAAACTTGCTGACTTTTATTGGAGCGTCGTCTACCTCTATGCGTTGAAAAAGCAATTTACCACGCAGTATGAAGCGATAACTTCCGCCGACTTAGAGCGGGTACTGTTAAAGGACGAATAAAAGGTATTTATATGAAAAAAATTGCGATTGTAACCGGTGCGACCGGCGGTTTAGGACGAGAATTCGTTCGGGAACTGACGAAAGAAGCGCTTGACGAAATATGGGTGGTCGGAAGAAGCGAACAGCGGCTTTTAAAACTGAAAGACGAGTTCGGCGAAAACATCAGAACTTTTTGCAAAGATTTGACAAACGAGGCAGACCTGTTGTCATTTACCGGTATACTTAAAGGACAAACCCCGCGGGTATTATGGTTAGTAAACAATGCGGGAATTGCAAAAATGGCGCCGTCAACAGAATTTTCATTTGCCGAAATAGAGCAAACTATAGATTTGAATTGCAAAGCCCCCACCGTTCTTATAAATCTTTGTGCGCCTTTTATGAGTGCGGGGTCGAAAATACTGAACGTGTCCTCCGCCTCTTCGTTTCAGCCTGTACCGTACATAAATTTATACGCCGCGTCGAAAGCCTTCGAGCGCAGTTATTCGCGCGCACTGAATGCAGAGTTGAAACCTCGTGAAATTACAGTGACGGCGGTTTGCCCGGGTTGGGTTGATACCGATATGCTTATAAAGGACGTCGGCGGGAAAAAGGTACGCTTCCCCGGAATTGTCGCGCCCAAAAAGGTCGTAAAGAAAGCTATAAAAGACGCAAAACGAAACAGAGATACTTCTATCTGCTCTTTCTACGTTAAGTGCCAGCATTTAAACGTAAAACTGTTGCCGCAAAAGCTAACTATGAAAATATGGCTGCATAGTATCAAGAAGTATTTATGAAAGAAATTATAACCGAACGGCCGAATTTGTTCGAGCCGAATGTATATATTACGATGTGCGTTGAACTGTGCGGACGCATAGACCCGCACAAACTGACCGCCGCCGTATACGAAGCTTACTACGTAAACGAAGCAACTATGTCAAAAGTAGTACTGGAAAAAGACAAAGCCTATTACGACAGGTTACCCGTTACAGGCTGCAAAGTTTCGATTACCGATAAAAACCTGTTAACGCTTATTAAAGAATATGAAAAAATTCCGTTTGCAATAGATAAAGGCGAATTGGTCAGAACATTTATTATTCTGACGGAAACAAATACCCTGATTATGATAATGGCGCATCACTTGGTTGGCGACGGCAAGTCGTTAATTTATTTTATTAAAGATATGATGTCTGCCTTATCCAAAACCTCGCTTACGTATAAACCGCTAACCCTGCTTACAAAAAATCATCTTTCGGAAACAAGGTTGTCTGTACCCGCAAAGTTATATACCCGCTATTGCAAACGCAAATGGAATAACCGATATTTCGATTGGCAAGACTATTACCGCTTACACAATAAGTACTGGAATACGGTTTCTTCCAACATCCGATATGAAACGCTGACACAAACCAAAACGAAGGAAATTATCAAAAAAGCAAAACAAATCGGTTGCTCTGTAAACAGCTATATCGTAACTTGGTTTTTACAAAAGTATGAAAAGCGATGTGAAGTCGGAATCCCCGTTAGCATACGTAAAAGCGGAAACGAAGCGATGTCAAACCTGACTTCCGGCGTCAGTATAAAGTATAAGTTCAATACCAAAAAGACGTTTGCGGAAAACGCTTTGATTGTTCATAGAAAAATAAAAAAGAAGTTAATGAAATATCGTTTATTCGTATTAAAGTTTATTACCGAACTCCCCGCAACTTTGATAGACGCGGTTTTGTTGAATACTCACGATTGTTATTTTGACAGATTGGCACAAAAGACCGCAAAAATTATGGAATACCGCGAAAAAACAAGAGATATAGGCGTAACGAATTTAACGAAAATCGACATACCTGCCGTTTACGGAAGCTACAAAATAAACAACGTAATTTTTGTTCCACCCGCCGTTTCTTATTCACGCAATATAATCGGAGTTTCAACTTTCGACGGGAGAATGACGTTTAGTTTTCATAACGTAAATTACTTATAAAAGAAAACCTGCGCGGCAATAAATTGCCGCGCAGGTTTTAATTCAGCTTTCAAGCATTACTTCTTTTACGGAAACCTTGCTTAATCTGAAAGTATATACAGCCATAACGGCGCCGTACAAGACTATAAAGCAAGCCAGAGTTATGAAGAAAACAGGTACGTTGAAGTTATATTCGGGCACGGTGCCCACGTCTTTATAGACGAGATTAACCATTATGCTCAATAGCACGAACTGATACCCCGTGCCGACAGCAAAACCAAGAAACGCAAAAGGCACGTATCCGCCGAACACAGACAATGCGCACTCTTTCATAGAATACCCGAAAACTTTCATCATCGACACGTTTTTAAGGTTGCTTCTTACAAGCGACGTTACCGCCATAAACATAGTCGTTACCGCAAGCACTACGCCGATAACAAGTATAATTATACCCATAGTCACGCTTGCTAAATCTTCCATCGAAGCGCCCATTTGCACCATTGCCGAAAAACAGAAGCAAGCAAACGCAACGAAGAACGCAAGCGACTTCCTGCCCCCCAAGGTCTTTAAGGACATTTCGAGAAGAAAATCTCTCTCTTTGCCCTCTTTCCCGTTTCTGCGTTTTTTGATTTTCGATTCGACCCTGCCTTTCAACATATCGTTTACGGGGCGGCGAAGCGCAAGATATGCGTAACCGCAAGCGAGCAACGAATAGACTGCGGCGGGTACTATGACAAGCAAGACAAGCAATATCGCGTGAAAATGGATTTGTATTGTCAGCGTATCGAGGGTGAGCCCGTCGTAGATAAACGGCATTGCTATATGCCCTGCGCCAAAGCCAAGCGCCGCGCCTATAAAAACGCTAAGCCCGAAAACCCAGAACCGAAGCGCAATTTCTGCGTCCGTCCAACCCATCGCTTTCATTATACCAAGTTGACGCATATGCCCGTCAACGTAAAGTTTTACGTAAAAGACGACCATCACCACGGCAATCAGGGCAAGAAATCCGCCGCTTATACCGCACACTACTTTTGCGGTAGCAATCTGCGCGTCGTACAAGGCGCGTTGTTCGGGCAATACGGTATCCTCGATTGCGACGGCATCCAGATAAAAATTCAGAAAGAACGTGCATACAAATACAGCACAGAAAACAACGATTATTATTCCGAATAGTTTTAAACCGTCCTTAAAGCTTATAACCATAGCTTACCACCCTATCTCGAACGCAGACTTGGGCGCCGCGTTCTTGTAAATCTCGGTTATGATGCCGCTGTTCATTTTGATAACCGTGTCCGCAGTTTCCGCAACATTCTGGTTGTGCGTTACCATAATCATGGTAAACCCGCGCTCTTTTTTTAATCTTATAATATAGTCCAGAATTTCCCTGCCCGTCTTTTCGTCTAACGCGCCCGTGGGCTCGTCAAGGAAAAGAACCTGCGGGTTCTTGACAAGCGCGCGGGCAATACAGACGCGCTGTTGCTCCCCGCCCGAAAGCTCTGCGGGTTTGTTTTTTAGTTTGTTTTCCAGCCCGACGGCTTTGATAATCTCCTTAAAGTCCTTGTTCCCGGCTAGGTCTGCACCCATTTTTACGTTGCTTTCGACACTTAGGTGCGGTAACAGAAAATACTGCTGAAAGATAAACCCGACCTTGTTTCTTCTGAAAAGTGTAAGTTCTTTATCGGTCATCGCCGAAAGGTCGTTTTCACCAAAACTAACCTTACCGCCATCAGCCCGTTCAAGCCCCGACAAAACGCTTAAAAGCGTCGATTTACCCGAACCCGACGCGCCGAGTATTACTACGTTTTCACCCTCTTCTATTTCCAGAGACACTCCGTTCAACACCTGAACCGCGCCTCCGTTATATAATTTTACTACGTTTTCGGCTTTAATCATATTCTTCCCTCCGCTTTGTATTTTCTGATTATCCCCGCGCCGACATCTTCCAGCATTTCGGAAATCTGCTGTTCGGAAAAGGCGCAAACATTCGTCGCAATCAGCGACGCTATCCCGTGCGAATACAACCACAAATGTTCATATATTCTTTTAGCCGTTTCGCGGCTGAACCCGTACTCCGCTTGCACTGACTGCAATATCTTCTCATAATAGTTATCGATAACCGATAAAACCTGACCCAAATCGGGAACTCTGTTCCGCTCACGCATAAACAGAAGCTGAAACAGTTTCGGCTGTTCAGCGGCGAAGCGAATGTACCCCACCCCCGAACCTTTAAACGCTTGCGCGCCGCTCATTTCCTCGTCCTCGTACCTCTCGTACAGTTTTGTTGCGGCGGCTTTGACTTCCGCCTGCACCTCCTCCATACTCTCGAAAACAGTAAAAATAGGTCTGGGCGAACTTCCAAGCTCGGCGGCAAGCGCACGCGCAGTCAACGCGTCGAACCCGTCGCGTTTCGCTATCTCCATTGCGGCGGCGATTATCTCCTCTTTCTTGAATTTAGCTTTCGGTGGCATTTCAATCTCCTTAATTTAAAACTGTTGTTTTGCAACACTTATTTTAGATTATAATACATAGATTTCATTTTGTCAACAAAAAAGCGGCGCAGATTGCGCCGCTTTTTAAGCGAAAAATCAAACCGCCAAAAGTCCTAAGGACATAAGAGCAAATACTATAACAAAAATCGTAACAACCGAGCAAAGGCTCGTCCATACGACTAGCTGAGTTGCAAGCTGTTCGTCGCCGCCCATCTCTCCCGCCATTATCGCGCTTGACACAGCAACAGGAGTCGCAAAAAGCGCAATCAGCGTAGGGTAAACGTCCGTTCCGAACTCGAAAAGCCCAGTAAAGGCGCTCAAAAGATACGCACAGCCTATACCAATCAGCGGCGCCAGAACTATGCGGCACGCAGTGCCGACGATTATTTCTTTGGTCATTCCTTTGACGGCAGAAAACTCGAACTGACCGCCGAGAATTATTAGGGCAAGCGGCGAAGCGATAATTTTTAAATCGTACACGCCTGTATAAATGAATTTGAGATGTTCTTTGAAACTGAAAACGACTTCACCGCCGCAACAAGCCCTTTCGATTTCTCTGGTCCCAACAAAGACCAGCCCGATTGCAACGCCGATAATCAAGGGGTTCTTAACTATGTTAAGAAGTATGTTTTTTATCCCGTGTTTTGGCTTCGATGCGGGGATTACCGGCAATGCCGGCGCTTCCGCTTCCACGATTGGTTGCGGTGCAGGGTTTTCCGCAAAGACCGACAATGCTATTACGGCAAGAACGTTGAATACGGGTATCGAAAAGGCGGAAATTATTCCCGCAAGCCCTTGGTCGCCTCCGAGCCGTTCGACAAGCGTTAACCCGATTATAGCGAAGTTGCTTCTGAACGAACATTGCAGGATAACGCCCCGCCTGTTCTTCTTTTTTGTGGTCAGAACGGCAATCAAAAGCCCGAGCCCGAAAATTACGCAGACAGCCGTCACCGAATACAGAACGACGTCCCAACGAATGTCCGCAAAACTGTTCATACTGTCGTAAATGTTTATGAACAGCATACACGGCAGGCACACTCTGAAAACGAGTTTGTTGCCAATCTTTATAAAATTTTCGTTGAGAAATTTGAACCGTTTTAAAAGATAGCCTAAAAGAATCAGTAAAATTATCGGCACAACCGCGTTTACGGATGTTAAAAGTACGTCAAGCATTAATTTATACTATACCGTGGGACATCATTGCCGTAGCCACTTTTATAAATCCCGCAATGTTTGCGCCCATAACGTAGTTACCTGCATAGCCGTATTCTTTTGCGGCGCCGTCGATATTGTGGTAAATATTAACCATAATGTCTTTGAGCTTTTTGTCTACTTCCCCGAAAGTCCAGAACATTCTGCCTGAGGATTGAGCCATTTCAAGGGCGGAAGTCGCTACGCCTCCCGCATTCGCAGCTTTTGCGGGCAGGAATACCACTCCGCCTTTCTGGAACACTGAAATTGCTTCAAGAGTAGACGGCATATTCGCACCCTCTGCAACGTATTTTACACCGTTTTTAACAAGAATTTTCGCCGAATTCTCGTCAATTTCGTTCTGCGTTGCGCAAGGTAGTGCGACGTCGCAGGGAATTGTCCAGATACCGCGGCACCCCTCTGTATAGGTCGCGCCCGAAACCCTTTGTGCGTAATCTTTAAGCTTGCCCCTTTCCACTTCTTTGATTTGCTTAATAACGTCTAATTTTATGCCGGCGGGGTCGTAAACGTAGCCGCCCCTGTCGTACATAGCAACAACTTTCGCGCCAAGGCTCTGCGCCTTTTCACATGCGTAAATAGCAACGTTGCCTGAGCCTGAAATTACGACTGTTTTGCCCTTAAAGCTGTCGCCTCGCACACGCATTGCTTCGTCTGTGATATACACAAGTCCGTAACCGGTTGCTTCCGTCCTGACAAGACTGCCGCCGTAAGAAAGCCCCCTACCCGTAAGAACGCCGACGTGCTCGTCGCGAATTCTCTTGTACTGACCGAAAAGGAAGCCTATTTCCCTTCCGCCCACGCCGATATCGCCCGCAGGAACGTCCGTATCGGCGCCGATGTGGCGGTAAAGCTCCGTCATAAAACTTTGACAGAAAGACATAATTTCCCTGTCGGATTTTCCTTTAGGGTCGAAGTTAGAGCCACCTTTGCCGCCGCCGATGGGCAAGCCCGTAAGACTGTTCTTTAAAATCTGCTCCAATCCCAAGAATTTTATAATGGAAAGATTGACCGAGGGGTCGAAACGCAAGCCGCCCTTATAAGGGCCTATCGCGCTGTTGAACTGAACGCGGTAGCCTTTGTTTACCTGCACTTTACCGCTATCGTCAATCCAGGGCACGCGAAACATTATAACTCTTTCGGGTTCGACGAATCTTTCTAAAAGCCCCGCCGCTTCGTACTCGGGGTGCTTTTCGACCACGGGCGCAAGCGTAGTTAAAATTTCCGTCGCCGCCTGATGAAACTCGGGCTCGTTCGGGTTCTGTGCTTTCAAATTCTCTAAAACTCTTTCTACGTAATTCATTGTCAGCTCCTAAAATGTTGTTCTGAGATATTATAACAGTTGCAGTAATTTTTAGCAAATTACAACAACCGTTACAACTATTATTATTTATTAACCGAGATATAATTAAAACGAATACGCTAATTGTCGTTAACAATCCTGTAATTCAACTTTTCGGCAAGCTGTACCCACTTATCGCCGTCGATTAATACAAAATATTTCGTTTTGAAGCTTTTTGCAAATTTTTTCGTATTCTCGTTAAAGGAAACGTTCGTGATAAAAATACCCCTCGTCGCCCCGTCCTTTGCCGCCAACACGCCGCAAAACTCCATAATTTCGCAAATCTTTATGTGCTTCTTGTTTTTTACGTTTACGTGCTTAACCTGCATTATAATATTTTCTTTGTAGCCGAGCGCGTCGTTTGCAGTTATAACGCCGTCGATACCGCCGTCATCGCTACCGTCGATATTCGCGCCTTCGATATCGCTTAAACCGCAAGATTCGCAGTACTTAATCAACAGTTCAATCGAACGGTTGACGAAATCTTCGTCACTCATTCCGTAAAGAGTATCTTTAGTGATTATTTGCGGTGCGCCGTTATTCGGTTTTATAAGTTCAACGGCGTCGTCATCCGCGCTTATCTCTCCCGACTTCACCAAATCGGAATAAATTCTTCCGGCGTCGCTTTTTACGCTCTGCTTGGTTGCTTCGGTATCCCGGTTTTGTTTAAAGAATTCTTCAACCACTTTAAGCAACAAATCTTTTTTACTATAAGATTTGTTTTTTATAAGGCTTTGAATTATCGTACGTATTTTGTCGTCCCTACGCACAACCTCTATTGCTTCTTCGCGCTGTTTTAATAGAGTTATAAACTTTTCAGAGTCTTGGGCAATTACTCCCGTTTCAATTAAAGAATTTATAGCGTAACCGTATTTACCCGTACACTTGGCATACGGTCCGCCTGGTTGTTTGCGTTTCAGTTCGGACGGAGAAAGCTCGCTTTTAGTACACTCTCTTATTAAATCTTTTCTCCTTATCCCGCTACCTATAAATTTTAAAATAGTATTTATCGTCTGCTCGGTTACCCTAGTCTTACTCATAATTGCGCTCCTGTTTTATATAAACTTTTTGTGCGGTGTTGTAGAACATATCTTCAAGTTCCCGCTTGGTAAACGCGCCGCTTTCGATTACGAAATTTTTTAAATTACGATAACTGTCGCGGGCGAGCGTAGAGGGCATATCGCTACCGAACATAAGCCTGTCGGCGCCGAAAATATCTCTTGCTATTTTAAGATACTCTACCGCAGTCGGATAGGGGTAAATTTCGGGCTTCTGATTGAGCGCCAAAGCCGCGTAATCAAAGCATATGTTGGGGGCAATCAGTTTTTTTAGCGATTTTTCAAATAGCTTTTTATCTCCTCTTTGCGGAGCTAAAAGATGGCAAATTACGAACTGTACTTCGGGGTATTTTCCGACAACCGAAGCCACCGCGTCAACCTGCCAGCATGCGCCGCCCGGTCTGCCTATATCGAGGACGACCGTCAAACCCTTTTCTCGGGCGTGGGCGTAACAGCCGTTCATCACTTCCCCGTCCAAATCGACGGGCGGGCGGTTAGCCATAAGCCCGGACCCGTCTGACAATTCGAACTTGACGATTTTAAAATTCAACTCGTCGAAAAGGCGCTTTTTTATCTCCTCCACCTTTAAGCAAAATGGGTCGTAGGTTGCCGCACCGACAAAGCGGTCGGGATACTTTTGAACGGCGGCATAGGTGTATTCGTTCTGAAACCCCAACCAATTGCCCTGCAAAAGCACAGCCTTTTCAACGTCGTTTTCGTCCATAATCTTTAAAAGTGCTTCGGGAGTGACTTCGGTATCGCCCAATTCGGGCGGAAACATCTGGAATATCTCGCCCGAAGAATACTGCGCCTTTCCGCCGCCCGCAGCCCTTAATTCACCGCGGGAGGTGAACCCCGCTATATACTGTGCCACGTGCGCGTGCGCGTCTATAATTTTCATTTTCTGGCCCCCGTTTGATAATTAAAAAGCGCCCTTAAAGGGCGCCCGATTCTGGCGCGGAGAAGAGGATTTGAACCTCCGGACGGGTATTAGCCGTCACACGATTTCCAATCGTGCGCCTTAAACCGCTCAGCCATCTCCGCATTGCTTAATAATTCTAAATGATTTTAAACAAAAAATCAACTTATTTGACCCCTCTATTCTTAAATTTAAAAAATGAAAATATATAATAAAAATTATTTGACAATCGTAATATTTTATTTTATACTCAACTTACTGGTATCGGACTTACAAGAGTTCACGCAAATACCCGCGCGGCTTTCGCCGCATTATTGATTGAGTTAAGAGCTCAAATTTTATAAGTTGATTACTTTATAATCAAAGCCTTGAAAGGGCGTCACTTGTGAAACGGTCAATAAGAGTAGTAAAAGTATTTGCTATATAGACTCTAAAAAAAGTCCAAAAACACGAAACATATATGCACGCACGTGCATTTACGGTAAAAGACGGCTTTCTGGGCCGCCTTTATTTTTTATGTAACGGAGTGCGGATATGAGCAAAAGCGAAAACATTATTGAACTAATCGATGTCAAAAAGGTATTCGATGACGACACTATCGCCGTCGATAACTTTAATCTTGAAGTGAAAAAGGGTGAATTCGTCACCTTTTTGGGACCCTCTGGTTGCGGAAAGACCACGACTTTGAGAATGATTGCGGGCTTCGAACTACCTACTTCGGGTAAAATTTTACTTAACGGCGAGGATATAAGCCGCCTTCCGCCGAATAAAAGACCCGTAAACACCGTATTCCAGAAGTACGCCCTCTTCCCTCACCTCAACGTATACGAAAACATTGCGTTCGGTTTACGGCTTAAAAAGATTGAAAACACTTACGCGAACGACAAAGGCGACAGGTATACGAAAAAGGAACGGCTTACGAAAGCCGAAATCGATAAAAAAGTCAAAAAAGCGCTTGAAATCGTCGACCTGGAGGGGTTTGAAAAGCGCAGCGTTGCCACGCTTTCAGGCGGACAGCAACAGCGTATCGCCATTGCGCGCGCAATCGTCAACGAGCCCGAAATTCTTCTTTTGGACGAGCCTTTGGGCGCGCTTGACCTTAAAATGCGCAAAGAGATGCAGATAGAGCTGAAAAATATGCACAAAAAACTCGGCATAACCTTTATTTACGTCACGCACGACCAGGAAGAAGCGCTTACTATGTCTGACAAAATCGTCGTCATAAACGACGGCGATATCCAGCAGATTGGCACCCCCACCGAGATTTATAACGAGCCTGTAAACACCTTCGTTGCCGACTTTATAGGCGAAAGTAACATATTCAACGGCACCGTAGTGGGCAACCTTAAAGTCAAGTTCTGCGGCGCGACGTTTGACTGTCTTGACGATTACGAGATAAATCAGCTTGTGGACGTAGTCGTTCGCCCCGAGGATATTAAAATTTGCAGTCCTGCCGAGGGGCACTTGAAAGGCAAGGTAATATCTTCCGTATTTAAGGGCGTGCATTACGAAATAACCGTAGCTATAGGCAAGTTCGAAATTATAATACAAAGCACCTCTACCGCACCCGTCGGAAGTACTATAGGTATGAGAATCGAGCCCGACGGCATTCACCTTATGGAAAAGGTCTATACCGTCAACAAGTACGACGGCGAAATTACCAAAAACAACACAGTAAAATTCGGCGACGGCGAATTCGAGTGCGACGTAACCCAGCTTTACCCCGCCTCCCGTCTGGACGAAGAGGGTTATCTCATTACCGCAAGCGGCGAAAAAATTGACATGACGGGCGTCGAAGTTGACGTCGAAGTTGACACGCACGACATTCAGATGAGCGACGATAAGGACGCAGGCGGCGCGCAGGGCAATATAATTTCTATGATTTACAAGGGCGACCACTACCGTTACATTGTCAGGACGGAAGAAAACGAGGAAGATTACGTTCTTTCCTGCCCCGACACCTGGAACACGGGCGACCTTGTAAGCATCATAATCCCCAAAGATAAGATTAAGCTTGTTTTAAAGCCTGTAGGAGAGGATAAATGATGAAAGGTCTGTGTTTTAACAGAAAGCACCTGTGCATACCCTATGCAGCGTTTTTGATTCTGTTCGTTATTGCACCTTTAATCGTTATCTTTTATTACGCTTTTACGAACGGACAAGGCAACTTCACGTTTGATAACTTCGTGAACTTCTTTACAAACACCAACACAATCGGTACGCTTTTATACGGCTTTGCGGTGGCTATCGTTACGACTTTGGTATGTCTTATAATCGCTTACCCCACCGCCTATATTCTTGCAAGAAGCAAATTCAAGAAAAAGTACGTGTTACTTCTTTTATTCATTTTACCGATGTGGATAAACTTCACACTGAGAATTACCGCGCTGAAAGAAATTCTGTCGGTTTTAGAGGGAAATATCTCCGCCTATCCCTTTTTAAATTCGGTGATAGGTATGACTTACGACTTTTTGCCGTTTATGATTTTACCGCTTTACACCTCGCTTTTAAAGCTTGACAACAGTCTTCTGGAAGCCGCCTCCGACTTGGGTGCAAATAAATTTACCGTATTTTTACGCGTGACTTTACCCCTTTCGGTACCCGGAATAGTTTCGGGCGTAACAATGGTGCTTCTGCCCTCGATGACGAACTACGTCGTTTTGGATATGCTGTATAACAGCACTTTCATACCGGGCAGTTTAATATTCAGTTATTTCAGCGCATACGATTGGAACAACGGTTCGCTTATCTCGTTGGTGCTTCTCATTATCGTATTTATAGTAACGCTGGTAACGAACCGTTTCAGCGATAACGAAAAAGACAAGAGGGTGGCTATATTATGAAAAAATATTTAAAAGTGATATGGCTTGCCGTTGTGCTTCTGTTTATCTATATACCCATTCTGGTGCTTGCTGTTTACTCCTTAACCGAAGCCACGGTCGTGGGCGGGGCTATGGGCGGGTTCTCGTTCGAAAACTATATAAACCTTTTCAAAAACGAAGAACTCAGAAATATGATTTTCGGAACTATTCTTCTCGCCCTCGTTTGCGCGTGCATCTCTACCGTGCTTGCGGCTTTTGGCGCGATAGGTACATATTATTCTAGAAAGCTGACAAAAACACTGATAAATACCGCAAACCAAATACCCGTCGTCAACGCGGATATTGTAACGGGCTTTTCGCTGTGCATACTTATGATTGTTATGCTCCGCGTCAGCAAGGATACCTATATTCCGCTCGGGATAGGGCATATCGTACTTACGACGCCCTTCGTTTACCTCTCGATATTGCCCAAACTGAAACAAATGGATAACAGCCTATACGAGGCGGCGCTCGACCTCGGCGCGACTCCCGCGCAGGCGCTTTTTAAGGTGGTTCTGCCCCAGTTGATACCGGGGATACTTTCGGGCTTTATGCTTGCAGTGACCCTCTCTTTGGACGATTATTTCATCACAACCTATACGAAGCCCTCGACGTTCGACACCATAAGCACTTACGTCGTGAACGCCACCAAAGGCAGTCAAACCGAAGTTAAAACAGCGCTTTGGGCACTGTCTACCCTCATTTTCTTAATTGTAATCGTAGTTGTCGTAGTTATGAACGTGACGTCAAGCAAAAAAAAGGAGGCTAAGCGTGAAAAGATTTAAAAATATCGTTTTGGTTGCAGCCGCCTGTCTTGTCGGTGCGTCTGCGCTTGCTTTTACGGGCTGTGCCGACGCCGAAGACGTCGTTACCCTGCGCGTGTGTAGCTGGGAAGAATATATCGACTTAGGTCGCTGGGACGAAGAAGAAGCTATCGAACTTGAGAGCGGAACAATTTTCGGAGAGAACGCCGTTTACGACGATTTCACCGAATGGTTCAACAATGGCGACCACGGCTTCAAGGTCAAGGTCGAGTACTCCACTTTCGGTACAAACGAGGACTTATACAACCGCCTTAGTCTAGGCGACGAGTACGACCTTGTGTGCCCCTCCGACTATATGATAATGAAGCTTTTGGCGGAGGATAAAATCGAAGAGTATTCCGAGGAATTTTTATCGTTCGGCGGGGAAGAAAACTATTACGCAAACAACGTATCACCCTATATCGACAGCGTATTTACGCAATACGAATGGAAGAATTACGCCGCTTGCTATATGTGGGGAACGACCGGAATTGTCTATAACCCTGACAAAATCGCTGATGAAGCCGACGTTGCGACCTGGAATATTCTTTTAAATGAGAACTATAAAAAGCAGGTTACGATAAAAGACAACGTACGCGATGCATACTTCGCCACTCTTGGCATAATCAACAGCGAAACGCTGACTTCGTCCGAACTGTCCTCGGTACAACTGAGCTCGCTTTTAAACGATACCGACAGCGAAACTATTGCGCAAGCCGAGGACGTTTTAAAGAGAATAAAAGAAAACGTTTACTCATTCGAAACCGACGCGGGAAAAGCGGATATGGTTACGGGGAAAGTCATTGCCAACTATCAATGGTCGGGCGACGCTATAACTATTATGGACGAAGCCGAAACCGACGAAACAAACGGAACCGAGCTGTGGTATTCCGTTCCCGACGAATGCGCGAACCTGTGGTTCGACGGTTGGGTAATGCTGAAAAACGGAATTGACGGCAACGCGCAAAGGAAAGAAGCCGCCGAGGCGTTCGTCAACTTCCTCTCCCGCCCCGACAACGCCGTAAGGAATATGTACTATATAGGTTACACCTCCGCCATTGCGGGCGATACCGTTTTCGAGTATCTCGATTGGAACTACGGCGCGGAGGACGACGTGGAAACAATCGACTATGACTTAAGATACTTTTTTGGCGACGACGAGAAATATATAATCAGCGCCGACAGAAGTTGCTTTGAAATCGAGGACGGTGACGGACAGGTTATCAACCGCGGAAGGCAACTGTTTGCGCAGTACCCGCCTGAAAACGTTAAGAACAGAAGCGTGGTAATGCTCGATTTCGGCGACAAGCTGGCTGAAATAAACCAGATGTGGATAAACGTGCGGTGCTTGGACCTACTCGATATTTCGCCTGTGACAGTTGGTATTATCTGCGGCGTGGTCGCTCTTGTAGCCGTTGCCGCCGTGCTGTACGCATTCAGATACAAGCTGTTTATAAAACACAAGCCTAAAAAAGGGTATAAGAAAATTGAAGAATAAAAAGAAGTCCGCGCCTTTTATAGGCGCGGACTTCTTTTTAAATAATGTTTAGGAAACTACTCTTATAACCGATAAAACTTTAGAACCGCCCGAAAGTGCGTTGATGTCGTTTACGGCTTTTTTTACGCTGTTTTCAAGCGTTGTATGGGTAATGATAATCAGCGGCACCAAACCGTTTCCCGCTTCTTCCTGATTAACCTGCGCGACGCTTATGCCGTGCTTAGAAAAAATCGAAGTTATTTTCGAAAGTACGCCCGCTCTATCCTCAACGAATAAACGTAAATAGTACTCGCTTTCGAAATTTCGAATGAATTTCGTAGCAGGGTCGGCTTTTTCCGTATTTTTGAACGTAGAATAATTGTTGCCCTGATGGGTAGCACAGTAAATAATATCTCCGACGATAGCACTGCCCGTAGGCAATGCGCCAGCGCCTCTGCCGTAAAGCATAACGTCGTCGACGGAGTCACCCTTAATGAACACTGCGTTGTAGCTGTCGCTAACACTCGCAAGCGGATGAGAAGCCTTTATAAACGCGGGGTGAACACGGACTTCTATCCCGTTCTCGCCGCACTTCCCGATGGCAAGCAGTTTCAAAACGTAGCCAAGCATCTTTCCACAACGTATATCGGTTGCGTCTACCCCGGTTATTCCCTCGCGGTAAATTTCGGTATAGGGAACCTTGGTATGGAAAGACAGGCTGGAAAGTATAGAAAGCTTATACGCCGCGTCAAAGCCCTCGACGTCGGACGTGGGGTCCGCTTCTGCGTAGCCGAGCTTTTGCGCTTCTTTCAGAACTTCCTCGTAAGAATCCCCGCCGTCTGACATTTTCGTCAGAATATAATTCGTCGTGCCGTTGATTATACCGGTTAAAGAGGTAATTTTATTGCCCTGTAAATTGTCAAGCAAAGCGCGGATAACGGGCACGCCGCCTACGCAACTTGCTTCGAAATAGAGCCCGCAACCGTTCCTTTTAGCGACTTTTTCAAGCTCGTGACTGTATTTACAGTACAGCTCCTTATTGGACGTCACAACCGACTTGCCTGAATTCAGCGCGGCAAGCACGAAGGTCTTGGCGGGTTCGATTCCGCCTATAACCTCGACAACGATGTCGATTTCGGAATTTGAACAGATTTCGGCAATGTTGGAAGCGATTTTACTCTCCTCAATACCAAGCGAAAGCGCGCGCTCTTTGTTGCGTTCGAGAACGCCCTCGACCGCAATATCTATTCCGTGGTTTTTCTTATAGAAATCTCTGTGTTCGGTCAGTATTTTATAAGTACCGCCGCCGACAACGCCGAGCCCGAGAATTGCTACGCCAATTTTTTTCATTTTTATGCCTCCGTATTCAGGTCGTAAAGATATTTCAAGCCGTCAAGGGTCAACAGTTTGTCAACCTTATCAATACAAGAAATTTCTTTTGCTATAACTTCCGAAAACCCGCCCGTTGCAACGACGGTTAAGTTTTCGCACTTCATTTCCCGCTTAATTTTTTTAACCAAAAACTCCACAAGCCCTGCAAAGCCGTAAAATATGCCCGACTGCATATTAGTAACGGTATTTTTACCGATTACGGTCGAGGGGCGCTCTATCTCAACGCGAGGAAGCTTCGCCGTACCGTTCACCAAACTGTCCAAAGAACCTTTTATCCCCGGCGCGATTACTCCGCCGATAAAATCGCCCTTATCGCTTATAACGTTGAACGTAGTCGCCGTGCCGAAATCGATAATAATTAGCGGAAAACCATACTTTCTCACTGCCGCGACATTGTTAACGACCCTGTCCGCGCCCACTTCCTTTGCGTTGTCAACTTTAAGGTTCATACCCGTTTTCAGCCCGGGCGCAAGCATCAAGGGCTTAATTTTGAGGTAAGTCGAGCACGTTCTGTCCAGTGTGTAGTCGAGCTGGGGAACGACTGACGAGATTATCCCGCCCGTAATATCTTTCGGCGATATGCCGTTGTTACCGAGAATACTCAAAAGCTGACCGCCGTACTCGTCGGAAGTCTTTTTGTGCTCGGTCGCCACGCGGAAGCTGAGTTTCAAGGTATCCCCGTCGTACACGGCGAATTTTATATTGGTGTTACCAACGTCAAGACAAATTATCATTTTCAGTAACTTTCTCCGAACTTTCCAAAACAGGTTTCGGTTTGTTTATAAGCGTGTGGTTGATTTTTTTAAGTACCGCAACGTAAATCGGCACAAGAACAAGACACGCGACAAGTTCTATAGGGAAGAATATAGACACGGCAACGTTCATTATTGCCGTAAGCGAGCCCATAATATCACCCGCCCAGATATTAACCGCCAAAAGATACAATACGGTATTCGTAAGCGATCCTACAACGCCCGCAATCGCGGCGGGGATACTTTCCCTTACAAATACGCTTTTAGCCTTTTTAAACAGCTTAGAAAGCCCGAAATACGTCCAATAAGCCGTTACACCTATAAAAAAGCGCGGTAGAACACATATAAGCGGGTTTGCGTAAAAAATGAACAGCGAAGCAAAAATCAGACAAAACAAACAGCTCGCAAGCCCGAGAAGCGTTCCGCCGACGAAAGACTTTTTCCAATCGTCATAGATACTTAGCGCGATTGCCACGGGAAGCGACAAAATGCACGCCGTCATACCAAGCCCGGAAAGGACTGCGCCTTCCAACAAAAACAACACGAAAATTAGCGCGAACATCACGCCGACAAAAGCAACAAAATGAGCCCTGTCCTTCTTCATAAAAAACCTCCGTCCGATTTCGAAAACGAATATCGGCAGCAAAAATAATAGTGCTTATACGCAGTCCGCCCTGAAAAGTAGCGGCTGCAAGCCAAATAAATTTTAGCACAGCCGAAACAAATTTTCAAGCAAATGAAAAGGTCAGTAACATTTTTAAGGAAAATAAAATATTATTTACTATACGGAAACTGCAAAAGGTCTATAAAACCTTTGCAGACGAAGCCTGCGTGGAAAAATCAATACTCTACATACCGCCACGCAGGAAGTTAAGGAGGTCACTTATGAACTTATTTTCTAACTGCGGCAACAATAGCTGCCTTTGGATACTGATACTTTTATTGCTTGCGGCGAGCTGCAGCGGTAACGGGCTTGAGGGCGTTCTTTCGGGTAGCTGCACCCCTATTCTTATCGCTCTTTTATACAGTATGTGGAAGAACGGCACGCTTTCCAGCTTGCTTTGCGGCGGCGGTTGCAACAGCGGTTGCGGCTGCGGTTGTAACTAAGCACAAAAAAAGGGGTTGCGCAATGCAACCCCTTTTAATTTTTAAAATTAAGCCCGCGCACAAATGTGCGCGGGCTTTTAACCGTAACCCGATAGAAGGCGGCTTAAAATTTATAAGAACCACATTATTTCATTTTAATACCGGGGATGCACTTACGTTCGGGT
>CAQTYU010000001.1 GCA_948890655.1 Christensenellaceae bacterium | reverse complement strand
AAAGGACAGGGCGAATTGCAGAGTATAAAGAGTAGACAAAAGACAGGGCGAATACCTGCGGTCAGGCAATGCTGTACAATTTAAGCCCGACGGCGTAATTTTCGCCGTTTAAGCTCTATGCGCAGGCGCGCCGCGCGTTCAAGCGCGGCGCGCTTTATTATTATAAATAATAAAAAGGAGGCAAAATGAAGGTAAAAGATATAATAGCTACGGCGTTAAGATTCGTCGGCAGGGAGGAAATCTCGCGAAAAATATCGCCCGTCGACGATGCGTGCGACGCGGATCTCACGGACGAAGAGGGCGAGGTTATAGAAACCATGCTGTACTGCTTCAACTCGGTTGAGGACGAGCTTGCAAGATGCTATATTCCCCTTGAAACCAAGGAGAATTTATCGTCCGAAAGCGGCGTTTATAACTACTCGGATTTCAGCCTGCGCCCCGTAAAAATAATTTCGGTATCGGCAGCTGACAAGAAAGTCGAATATTCCATTACGCCGCTCAGCCTTATCGCCGACAGTGCGGAAATTACGGTCAGATACGGCTACGCCCCGCTAAAAAAGGGAATAGACGGCGAAAGCGCGTTTTCCTCCGTGTTGGCTAACGAAAGACTTGTTGCCGCGGGTATCGCTTCGGAGTACTGCCTTATAGACGGCGAAGCCAAGCTTGCGGAAACGTGGGAAAGCATTTATCGTAACGAGATCGAAACATTGCAGCGTACGCGTCTCAGCGCACTGCGTCTGCCGCCGAGGAGGTGGGTGTGAGCTCAGGAAAAGTATTCCCAAAAACAAAGCTTAAAAAAGCGGACGTGCTTGCTGCGGAGGGCGCGTTAAAAGTCGGCTGCATTGTAAAGGACGGCAAAATACTTCCCGCAATCAATTCGGCTACGAGGCTTGCGGCGCTCAGCGAAAAGGCGTCCGCCTCATGGTATTCGAGACTTATGGGCAGAAATATAGTCTACACCCAAAACCGTCTTTATTCTGCGCCAGACGCGTTAATTTCGCCCATAGCCGTAAATTTTGCGGCGGCTTCCCCTTCGATGGTGGAAACGTTTTTAAACAAAATGCCTATAGCCTACGTTTTCGGCGATACTACGTATTTCAGGTTCAGCGGATTAAACTATTCCAGCACCTTTAAAGGCAACGTAGTAAACTGCGTACTGAAAAACGGAAGAATTTTTGGTACCGACCCCACCCAACCCTATAAAATAAAATGGTCGGGAGAGGGCGGCGCGGACGACTGGACGGAAGGAATTTCAGGCGCGGGCTGGGCGTTCGTTCATCACGGCTACGGCAAGATTATAAATCTTATCGTCTACAAGGATAAAATAGTTGCGGTAAGGGAGTGCGGGCTTGCGTTCCTTTCGGCTCACGGCACGCCTGAAAATTTCAAGATAAGCTATCTTGAATGTAAACTGCCCAAAATCTTTAAAAACACCGTTGCGGTGGGCGACGGCAGACTGCTATTCTACACTGAGGACGGGCTGTACTTTTACGACGGCAACGGGGTGGAAAAGCTTAAAATTAACCTTTCGGAAGAATTGCAATCTCCCTCGTTCGCGTGCTGCGCGGACGGCAAATACTTTCTTTGCGGCGTCAGCAAGACGCTTAAAAGAAAAGCCGTTTTAGTTTTTGACGAGGTGCAAAACGCCGCGTATCTCATTGATTTGGACGCCAACGCCGTCAGCGTCGGAAATAAGATTTACGCCTACACGGATACTTACGAATACCGTCTTGAAGAAGGCGGAGAGTATGAGTTTACGAGCGGTGAAATAGACTTTGCGTCCAACGGTTACAAGGTGTTAAAAGAGGTGATTATCGGGGGCGAAGGATACGTCGTGCTTGAAGTATCAAACGGCGTTATTTCGCGCATAGTAAGGGGTGTACGAGGAAAATTTCGTCCTAATATGCGGGGGAAAAGCTTTAAAATAAAAGTTTGCGGTAGCGGAAAAATTGAAGGTGTTTCAGCCGTCGCGGAGGTTATGGATGAAGTTTGACGTTGTAAAAGTTACGGACGAAGAGCTTAAGAATTTTACCGCCGTGCAGATGCAGCTTTTAAGGACGGCGCAAAAAAGCAAGAACGAGCTGGTGCACAAAATGGAAAAGGAGCTAGCACTCTTTAAAAAGCTATTCTACACCGACGATATGAAGGAAAGCTCGCTTTTAGAGCAAAAAAAGGCTGAACTTCAGGCTGAGTTCGACTATCAGTTGGCGATAATCGTAGAGCAGTATACTTACGGTATGGAGCTCAGCGAGCCGATCATTCCCGAAAATCCCGACGCGTCCAAGGTCGGATACATAGTGGACTACACCTTGCCGTATACCGAACGGTACAATATAGTTCGGGAATATTATCTTTCTATAGCCGACCCTGCCGAAAGAATGAATCTGTATTCCAACGACGAGGTTGCAAAAGACTACTTATCCAGCTATTACAGAACGCTCTTTAACGTTTTGTACAGCTACAGCGTGTGAATTGCCGCGTCAAAGGCTATTTACACGCGGGGCGCGCACGGCTTGGCCGTGCGCGCCCTTTTAAATTTACTTTACATTTTTAACTCGGCTTGTTATAATAATTCTATGAGAATTGCCGACGACTGGAAAGATTACAAAATAATTGCCACTTCCGACGGAATGAAGCTTGAAAATTGGAAGGGCGTAATTCTTCTACGTCCAGACCCGCAGGTTATCTGGGGCGGGCAGGACTTGCATTCTTACGCGGATATAAACGCCGTATACCACCGCAGCGAAAAGGGCGGCGGCGCGTGGGAAAAGCGTAAAGGTTTCCCCGCGGAATGGACGGTATCTTACAAGGATTTAACCTTTAAAATCAAGCCTATGGGCTTCAAACATACCGGTCTTTTCCCCGAGCAGGCAGTTAACTGGAACGAGCTTAAACGGCTCATATGTGCCGCCCAATCGCAAAATTCCGACAGAGATATCAAAGTTTTGAACTTGTTCGCATACACGGGCGCGGCGTCCGTTGCATGCGCTAAGGCGGGGGCGAAAGTTACTCACGTCGACGCGGCGAAGGGTATGGTTGAAAGGGCGGGTGAGAACGCGCGTCTTTCGGGTGTTGAAAGCGGTATCCGTTATATCGTGGACGACTGTATGAAGTTCGTTTCAAGGGAAATCCGCCGCGGCAACAAGTACGACGGAATAATAATGGACCCGCCCAGTTACGGCAGAGGTCCGGGCGGCGAAATGTGGAAGATTGAGCGCGACCTGTTCGGCTTCGTGAAGTCGTGCGCGCAAATTCTTTCGGATAATCCGCTGTTCTTTTTAATCAACAGTTACACCACGGGCTTGCAGCCTGCGGTTCTTAAAAATATTCTTACGCTTGCTTTAAAGGATTTCCGGGGCTCGACCGAAGCCTACGAGGTGGGAATCGCCACCGAAGAGGGTATACCTCTTCCTTGCGGCGCAAGCGGGTTGTTTACGGGAGAAGGCTATGGACAAAAGTGAACTTATAATTTTGTACGAGGATAACCACGTTATAGTCGTTTTAAAGCCGCAAATGGTTGCGTGCTGCCCCGACGAAAGCGGGGATTATAACCTTTTCGACTGCGTAAAGGACTATCTTAAAGAAGCCTACAACAAGCAAGGTAATGCGTTTTTGGGTCTTGTCCACAGGCTTGACCGCCCTACGGGCGGCGTTATGGTCTTTGCCAAGACGTCGAAAGCGGCGGCAAGGCTTTCCGAGCAGATGAAAAACGGCGGCTTTGAGAAGAAATATTACGCCGTGCTTTGCGGTACGCCGTCAAAAAAGAAAGCCGTGCTTGAAAACTATCTTAGGAAGAACAGCATCAACAACACTGTCTACGTCTGTACGCAGACCGAGGAAGGGGCGAAGTTCGCCTCGTTGGAGTACGAGATAAAGCAGGAAAAGGCGGGGCTGTCGCTTGCGGAAATTACCCTGCATACGGGCAGAACTCACCAGATACGCGTCCAGACGGCGGCAATCAACTGCCCCGTTTACGGCGATATGCGCTACGGCGGCGATAAAGCCGTCAAGGGCAGGCTTGCGCTTTGGGCTTACAGCCTAAGGTTCAAGCATCCGACCACGGGCGAGAGTATGAAATTTATGATTGAGCCCCCAAAGGAAGAAACCCCGTGGAAGTTTTTTGAGTTCTAATTTGCTATAAAATAAATTTCCCCGCCGCGCTTGAAGCGCGGCGGGGAAATTTTTTATAACGTTTTTATTTTATTGCAAAAAGTTTATCTATAAGCAAGTATCCTTGCTTGACGTACTTGCCCGTCTTTTCCGCCTCGGCTTCGGTATACCGTGCCGCTCCGTTATAAAGATTTTTTGCGTTTGAATACAAAAGATAGGGTATCGGGTCAGAGGTGTGCGTCTTTATCGCGCATGGGGTTGGGTGGTCGGGACAGACGAGAATGGCAAAGTCCTCGCCTGCGGCGTTCAACCGCGCGATAACGGTTTTAACAACGCCGTCGATTTGCTCGATGGAATAAATCTTGTTTTTATAATCGCCGTGGTGTCCGCACTCGTCGGCAGCTTCCATATGAACGTAAACGAAATCAAGCCCGTTCAAAAGTCCGTCGGCGGCTGCGTTGGCCTTGCCCTGAAAATCCGTTTTGTAATTTCCCGTTGCGCCTGCAACTTCTATGACCTTCATTTCCGCAAGCATTCCTATGCCTTTCACAAGGTCGACTGCGGAAATTATCCCGCCCTTAAGCCCCCGCAATTTCTCAAAATCAGCAAGCGCGGGCTTTGTGCCCTCGCCCCACAGCCAAATGCTGTTTGCGGGTCTTTTACCGTCTTTTATCCGCTTTACGTTGACGGGGTGAGAGGACAGAATCTCATAGCTTTTTTCCATTAGACCCCTATATATGCTTGAATTAACGCCATTTGGAAGGTAATTTTCTATTACTCTGTCGCTTATGTCGTGCGGCGGCGTAAGCTCTGCACCGACCGCACCATGATTCATAATAAGGCAGTGCCTGTACTGTATCCCCGCATAAAACGTAAAGTCGTCGCAATCGAGCTTTTCCTTTAAAGCGCCGATAAGCTCAGCCGCATCTTCAGTGGAAATTTCACCCGCGGAATAGTCGAGCATAGTCTTTTTTGCGTACGGCTCACCGCCGGACAGGGTAACGAGGTTGCACCTAAGCGTTACGTCCGTATCTTTAAGGTTTATACCCATAGATACGGCTTCCAAGGGAGAACGCCCCGTATAGAAGTCTTTCGGGTTAAATCCCAAAACTGACATATTAGCCACGTCCGAACCGGGCTTGAACCCGTCCGGTACCGTCTTGCAAAGCCCGACCTCCGCGCTTTTAACCAATCCGTCCAAGGTAGGCGTTTTAGCGCTTTCAAGGCAGGTGTTACCGTTCAGCTCGGGCATTTTCCAATCAGCCATGCCGTCGCCTAAAATTACTGCATACTTCATTTTAATTCCTTTAAACGCATATGAACTGTGCAATACGGCGTTGCGGCAACCCTCAGTTATTCACGACTAAGTAAACTCCTTAGGGTTTTCCTTGCGCGCCTTTTCTTGCGTGCATCTCTGTGTTTAATTCAATGTGCATTTTAAAAAATTTGCATTATTTGCACCATATATGGGGGTCAATTCAAGTCCCATTTTACGGGTTCCTTTCCGTGGGACTGCAAATATTCGTTAGTTTTTGAAAAATGCCTGCATCCGAAAAACCCGTTGTAAGCAGACAGGGGAGAGGGGTGCGCGCACTGCAAAATCAAATGCTTTTTAGCGTCTATAAGCGGCGCCTTACTGCGCGCGTTGCCGCCCCAAAGTATAAACGCCACGTTTTCCGTCTTGTCCGAAATCAGCCTTATAACGCTGTCGGTAAACCACGCCCAGCCGCAATTCGCGTGGGAGTTTGCCTGATGCTCCCGCACCGTCAAGGTGGTGTTCAAAAGCAAAACCCCGCTTTCCGCCCATTTGGTCAAATCGCCGCAATCAGGTTCTTTTATTTCCAAATCGGACTCGATTTCCTTAAAAATATTTTGCAGGGACGGCGGCAACTTTACGCCCTTCTTAACGGAAAAGCACAGCCCGTGCGCCTGATTCGGCTCGTGGTATGGGTCTTGCCCCAAAATCACCGCTTTTATTGAATTCAACGGAGTATAGCGGAAACAGTTGTACAGGTCGTACATATCGGGATAAACCACGTGCGAGGAGTATTCCGATTTCAAAAATTCGCGTATTTTCAGGTATCTTTCGTCTGTAAACAAGGGGGCAAGCGCTTCGTCCCAGCCCCCGCCGAAGGGTTTCATAAGTTCTCCAAAATCTCCAGATATTTTTTACATTCGCGCTTTGCGCCTTCCAAATCGTGCTCCAAATAATTCCCGCACTCCTCGCGCTTGTTGCCCGGCACTTCGCTAAATTCAAGCGCTTGGGCAAAGCTTCTCTTTAAAAGGGGCAAAAGTCTCTCGCGGTTTAAGTTCACCGTTAACAGGTAGAACCCAGTTCTGCAGCCCATAGGTCCAAAATAAATAATATCGTCCTTATTCGAGGAATTTCTTAAAACGGTGGCAAGCAGGTGTTCAATAGAGTGCGTAGCCGCGGGCGCAAGATAATCTCCGCCGTTGGGCGTTTTGAAACGTAAGTCCCAGGTAGCTACGCCGTGCAGCTCGTTGCAAAAATGCAAGCCTGTTTTCAGTTCGTCGTGATTTTTTGAAAAGGAAGGTATTTTAGGCATAAGTAATCTCCACGATGTTTTTAAGTTCGCGGCTAAGCGTTTCAAAGCAGAGGGAAAGGTTTCGCCTGTACTGCTCGTAAGTGCTGCCGCTGCCAGCCAAATCTGATACTATTTTAAAAGAATAGCACTTAACGTCCGCGTTTAAGCATGCCTGCGCAATCGCTCCGCCCTCCATATCCCTAAGGTCGGCGTCAAGGGTCTTTGTCAGCAATTTAAAGTCGTCCCTGCTGTCGTTGAAACGGTCACCCGTCGCAAGCCTTTTTTGCGGGTATTTGCCGCATATATTGAGGGGTAAGTAATTTTCTTCGCACCCGTCGAGCGTTCCTATGGGCGTGCCGTTTATCTGAACCAAGTCGAAATCGTACTGCACTGCGTGGGAAACTTCGTATATTTCTCCGACGGCAACGCCTTTATTAAGTCCGCCGGCAACGCCCACGTTCACAACCTTTTCGGCTTTGAACTTGTCTATGGCAATCTGTGCGCCGCAAGCCGCATTCACTTTGCCCACGCCGCAAACTATTAAGGCAATTTTCCGCCCGAAAAGCTTTCCGGTAAGCACGCGCTTTCCGCCGACTTTTCGTTCTTTCACGCGCTGCATTGCGGAAATTACAGGCTTGGCTTCCTTGTCCATAGCAATAATAAAGCAAATCATTTTATCTCCTTTGTGCAAACTGCGTAAACGGCGCGGTCAAGATAGGTTTTAACCTTAATAACGCAGTCGGCTTTTTTGCCGTCAAAGTAGAGCGCGCCGCCCGCGTATTCCAATCGTTTAATCCAACTTATCGTTCCGCCTAAATATTTAATATATGCTTCTTTTGCAACCCAGTTTTGTAAAAATTTAATATAATCGCCCTGTATTTCTTCTTTTTCACGTGCGGAAAGCCTTTTAAAAACTGCGCTCGTTTTACGTTTTTTTATAACCTCAAAATCTACGCCGCACTGCCTGTCGGAAATTAAAACAACGCCCTCGCCGCCGCTGTGCGCAATTGAAAAAAATACGGGATTACCGTCCACGTAAGGTTTCCCGAAGTCGCCGCGTATAATCGTGTATTTGCCGCATATATAGGGGGATAACGCATTTTTAAGCGTTTCTTCTATATCGCGTTCTTCGCAAAAATACAACTCTTCCATAATTCGTTTTTTAGATAATTAACGGCAAAAACAAAAATCATACTTTTTGTTTTTGCACTCAATTTGCGCATACCTGCGCCTCGGCGAGGGTGAAGTGCCGCAATTATATATCTGTGTGCCCTAAGTATTGCGGCACGAGGGGCGAGAAGCCCCTTAAATCACTAAAAATTTTATTCGCAGAATAGAATAAAGTTTTTGTGAACATTTTACAGCATTAAAGATTCGATATATTCAATTTGTTCTTTTGTTGCAAGGTCGTTCGTAAACGCGCATGCGCTACCGGCCGCCGTTGCAAAATTAAGCGCGGAAAAGTAATTCCCCGTCTTTATATATTCGTGGATAAAGCCAGCGACCATACTGTCTCCCGCGCCCACAGAATTGACGAGTTGCCCGCGCGCCGCCCTTACGTACAGCGACTGCGCGGTTTCCGTAACCATTGCCGCCCCTGCGGAACCCATTGAAACTATCACGTTTCTTGCGCCCATCTCCTGCAATTTGCGCGCGCACGCATAAATTCCTTCGACGTCCGGCACGGCGCTAAGCCCGAAAATTTCGCACATTTCGTAAACGTTGGGCTTGATAAGAAAAGGGTGGTACTTCAAGGTGTCCGTAAGCAGCCGTCCGCACGCGTCGACTACGATATTCACACCATTGACGGTTTTCAATTTTTTAAATAAATCGGCGTATACGGTAAAATCCAGCGTGGAAGGAACGCTGCCGCAGACTACCAACCAATCGCCTTCCTTCAAAAGGGACTTTAGCTTTCTCACAAGCTTGTTCACGTCGGTAGCGGAAACCTTCGCGCCCGTTCCGTTTATATCCGTTTCCGTATTGCTTTTAATTTTTACGTTTATGCGGCTTTGTCCTTCAACCTCGATAAAGTGATAATCAAGTCCAAGCTCCGTAACCTTATCGCGGATATATTTGCCCGTAAAACCCGCTACGAAGCCGAGCGCAAAAGTTTCTTCGCCCAGTTCTTTCAAAGCAAGCGAAACGTTAAGCCCTTTGCCGCCGACGGCAAGCCTTTCCCCCGCGGTGCGGTTAACTAATCCGCTCTTCATATTATTCACTTGTACGTAGTAATCCAAGGAGGGATTAAACGTCACCGTATAAATCATACAGTAAAACTTTAATTCTTTTTACTTAATTTGTCAATAAAAAACAAAATTAATCGCTTGATTTTTTGTCTGTGCCCTCGTATAATAATTGTACTTGTTTTAATCGCAAAGAATTACGGCGCAACCCAAAATCGCATTTTGGATTAGCGCGCCCAATCGGGCGAGTTTCAGATTCGATTGCGGGTAGAGAATGAGAAAAGCATACCAAAGGCTCGGCTTTGTAAAAACGGAAAATTAAATTTAAACGCTGAATCGAAAGATTCCAAAGTTATTGCTTTCCCCTCGTTCAGAGCGGCAGGCGTAGCTTGCGCAGCCTAACTTAGGCTGTCCGTCGTGGCTTTTTCACCGTTGGAAAGCTTTCGGCGTCAATTAAACGGTAAAGTTTTATCGCGTTCTGCCGCGCGCGGATAAACGTATTTAAGCGGTATGCGCCTTATGTTTCCCGTCCGTCGGGAATATAAGGTTAAGTTTAAAGGCGGAATAAGTATGTAGAAAGCTCAAACGAAATTCGCAAGACGCGGGTGCGAGTCCCGCCTCGTCCACCACGCGAGACGTATACGCACACCGTTCATAGGTGTGCGTATTTCTTTTATTCGGTTCCACCAAATGATGACTGGTAAGAACAGTTTTATCAGTCGTTTATTATAAGTTCACGAATATAAGGAGAAATTCGATGATGAACGGTAACGAATTTTTAGGCAAATGGATTCGTTTTTTTGCGCCCGACATAACCAAGAGCCAGTATAATAAACGGATTCGCAATCAATATATTTGGCACGCCTTCAGTTGGAAAATTATCCCTAAGGGAACGTATTTTGAAGGCGATGAAGCAAGAAAAGCCTATAACGGCGCCGACAAAGAAGACGCTATTTGTTTTCAATTATAGCGCGATGAATTCTCCGTACCGTTATCGGAAGAATTCGACCTTGCGGAAAATAGAAACTCCGGACGGGGATTACGACGAATTTTACGTTGTAGGAAAAGATTTTAAATGGACGTATATTGTAACACACGAAACGGATATGGGCTTTGGTCCGTATTTTATGAGTCTGAAATAAATTTATTTTAGAGAAAAAGAGCGGCGCTAAATTGCGCCGCTCTTTTAACCTTTTTACGCGTTATAGGTGATCGTTATAGTCGCTTGCGTTGCTGAAACGCTTACGATAGAAATATCGAAGATAAGCAGCTTTCCAGCGTTGGTAACGTATTTCGGGAAAACATTGCCCAGCGTATCGCCCGCCTGCCACAAATCGCTTTCGGCTGCGTACCCGTCCGAGCTTGCGAACTTGTTGTCGCCGTCCGCTTCGATAAGCTTTATAAGCGATTTATCCGACGTCGAGTTGTTGCAGTCCGTAAATGAGCCGAAATCGTTATTGAACGGGTCGCTTACCGTCGCCGTAACGTGGTAAATCCTCACGCCGTAATCCGCGCCGTCGTACAGCGAGGACGAGTGCAATGCGTTGAGTCCCTGCGCCGAGTACAGGTCTATTAAAAGATATTCGCAGAAATACGAGTTGTTGAAATTCAAAGGGATAAGTATTGCGTCGCCTTCCGCTTGCGAGCTTGAAAGGGTGACGGTCTTAGTTGCGGTAACTATCTCGGGGTTAAGCCAGCCGAGCATAGTTTTTGAATAAACGTTTTGGTCGCCAACGGTCGCGTCCATCATATCCGCGCCTCCAAGTCCCTCGTTGCAACCTTCGTCGGGGTAATAGTCGTAGTAATCGTCAAGCCCCAAAAGGTGCCCCGTTTCGTGTATGTATGTAGAAGCGTTTACTTTCAGTCCTTCTATTACGGGATAATATTCGTTGGTATATCCGCCCTGAACGCTTTCCTTCATAAAATCGAGTCCCGCAAACAGGTAATAGAAGGTATCCTTACCGTCGTATTTCGTTTCCTCGTAGTTCCATGTTACGTACGCCCAGTAGAACGAGTCGTCGCTGTAATCCACGGGAGCCGAATAGATGAGGTAAACCGCGTCAATCGCGCCGTCTCCGTTCGTATCGTATTTCGTAAGGTCAAGCCTGCTTTCGTAGTACGCTAAAACCTCGTGCAAAAGCACGTTGTCGCCGTTGTTGTATTGCTCGCCGCTCTCCTCGTCGGTGGCTTTCAGTCCCTCGTAGTAGGAAGAAGCCTTTGAAGAGGTATAATAGCTAACCCCGTCGAGATTCGCGCCCGCTATATCGAACGACAGATTGAGTTTCCCGTACGAAGCCTTATTGTAATAAGTCTTAACGCTCTCCCAGCCCGTTTCGGCGGAAGTGCCGTTGAACGCAATATTGAGGTTATTAAGCTGCGTTGCCGATATAGAAGTGTCGCTGAACTTAACTGGAATAACCAGCGCGTCGTAAGTCCCCGTCGAGGGTAAACCCGTAGCGGGGTCGGGTTGGTCACCCGTCGTCGTCAGTTTTTGCTGCAATCTCGTATCGTCGAAGGTTGCGGCATCGTAAGTCTGCTTTTCCATCGTTCCCGTCGGCTCTGTAGGGGTATCGCCGCCGCCGACCGCGGGAAGGTCGAAGTCAACTTCTCCGTGCTTGTTGAACGTAAAGCGCATTACGAATCCGTCGTTTTGAGTGCCGTCTATCTGCGTAATATTTCCTTCCGCAACCGTAACCGCAAATTTTATCTAGGTGTAGCCCGTAAATTCACCTACTACGGCGTTACCTACGTCGTTGGGCTTTGCCGCCTCGTATACGCCGTTCGCTCCGTTAAACGCGTAATCGCCCAACACGGTAAGGTCCAAATCGTATAAATAGTAGTAGTTATAAAACTCCGTCGAACCCTGCTTATACTTTATATAGCCGCCGCTAAGATTATCGTAATACAGATAGTAAGCGCTCTGCGCTTCATCGTATCCGAGGTAATCGGTCGCCTCGCCGAGATACTTTTCGTTGTCGTCGTATCTGCCGTACTTATAAAGAATATTTTTCCCGCAATATTCGTAATAATCCTCGTAGCCGACGAAGCCCTCTTCAACCTCACGGTACGTAACGGCAAAGTTCCACTTTGAAATATCCGTATATTTGGCAAACGTCTTGTCGGGTTCGGTATCCGTGTTTCCGGTGTCGCCGGTGTCGCCGTCTTTGTCGGCGCCGCCCGTGCTTCCCGTATCTCCGGTTACGCCGCCGTCGCCTTTACCTTCCCCGTTGTCCGTAGTCGTGCAGGCGCACAAGCCAGCAAAGGAATTTACCGCCATAAAAGCTGCAAATAACAATACCAACAATTTTTTTCTTTTCACAGTAGTCGTCTCCGTAAAATTTTTTTGACGGTTTAATAATACTTTATCGCCGCACCAAAATCAATAGATATGCGCAAATAAACACATATGCAAGTTTGAAAAAATCTTTCAAAATAAGCAAAATTTTCACAATCGGCATTGACAAATAAATATATAGGTATTATAATATCAATATTCATATATAGTTTTGTGGTTAATTCCACGGCTAAATTTATTATTGGGGGAAAAAAATGAAGAAATCAAAATTAATGAAAGCCTTATTGGTTTTCGGGATGAGCATGGTGACGGCAACGGCAATAGTCGGGATAACCGCATGCGACGACGAGCATACCCACGTTGACGAAAACAAGGACGGTAAGTGCGATATCTGTCAAACGGATATGACAAAGCCCGGCGGCGACAACGAGGATTTGAATGTAGCCGTTGAAAAAGTCGAGCTGAACAAATCAAGCCTTACCTTGGAAATCGGCGGGGAGGAAACTTTAACGGCAACCGTAACGCCCGCCACGGCGACGAATAAAACGGTAAGCTGGTCGGTGGCGCCTGCAGGGATAGTCACGGTAACGGACGGCAAAGTCAAGGCGCTTGCCGCGGGCGACGCGGTAGTAACCGCAACGGCGGACGGTAAAAAGGCGGAATGCAGCGTTAAAGTAAACGCTCCCGCGCCCCTGCCGGAGGTTACCGAAGAGGAATGGCAAGCCGCGTTAAGCGATACGGCGTTTGTCAATTTCACGGCTACGCTTTCTATGTCGGACTCGCAGGAGGGCGAGAGCATAGACCTTAAAGCCGATTTAACCGGCGGCAAGTATTACTATAACGACGGCAATTCGCATTATTATTTCTCGAAAGACGGTGAAACGTACTATAAGTACGAAAAGAGCACAACCGACGAGGATTATGCAAAGACCGAAACGACCCAAACCGATTACGAAAATAATTTTTCTGAACGGTGGCACTTGAATACGCTTTTTTTCAAGGACTGCTTTGCGTCGTTTACATACGATTCCGATAAAAACGCCTACGTCGGGGCGGGCGTCGAAATAGGCGACGGCAACGTTTATAATATCGTATTCAAATTCGACCACGGCAAGCTCATTCACGCGGATATAGACTTCGGCAAAGAAGCTCATATTTTGATAGATTATAGCGCTTATGGCACCACCGTCGTGGAATTGCCCGCCGTCGGAGGCGGTGAAACCCCCGACCCCGGTCCCGTAGACCTTCCTAAAATCACCGAATGGGCTTCGGTCGGCGACGCTGTCTACGGTGAGGTTCACGAGAACGAAGCCGATTTTATCTACCACCATATCTATTTGGACGATACGGCTGCCAAGGCTTACGACTTCGACGAATACGAAGCGACCGTCAAAGTAGACGGCAAGGACGGTGAAGTCGTTCAATGCAACGCTATGTCGCAGGCCGATATTACCGCGCACACCTATCACCTGCATATCCGCATCAAGGCTAACAGATACCAGACGGCGGAGTTCACGATTAACTTCAAAAAGGACGGCGAAACCATTGCCGTCGGTACCTACACCCGCGCAGGCGATAAAGAGATAGCGCTTGACAGCGTTGCGGAAAGCGTTTCCGTCGGTGATACGGTTACCATAAACGTAATTTCCATAAACGGCAGTACCGATTTAACGGATAAGGAAATTACTTGGTCTATCGCAGATACCGAGGGAGAGGGCGTAGCGTCCATACCCGAGGATTCGCATAGCGCGTCGGTCGTCGTAACCGCGCTTGCGGAGGGCAAAGCAACCCTTACCTGTACCGTAGGCGAGGGCGCGGACGCGTTCACTAAGACCTGTGCAATCACCGTTGTCGAGGGCGAGGTCGTAATAACCGTCGTCGACGTTTCCGAGAAAGCTACGTTCAATAACGATTTCCAATTTGCCGGTAAAGAGGCGGTACAGCTCTATTTCAATTTACAGGACGCCAAGTATTCCGAGCTCGTTCAGCAAATAGACCCCTCCAAAACCACGGTTACCGTAACTATGGACGGTGAAGAAAGTACTTCCGAATTGCCCCGTAAAGAATGGCAGGGCGCAAGCTTGTACAATTTGTGGATTCAGGCTACGGTTGAAGGAGATTGGTCGCACGACTACGAATTCAGGTTCAGCTTCAAAAACGCCAAGGGCGACGAGGTCGCTTACGGCAATTACAGCAGGGTTGCGCCCAAGTCGTTGGAGCTCGATAAAACTACCGTTAATCTGACGCTTAAAGACGGCGAAACCGTTACCGACACTTTGACGGCTACGACCAATAAAGTGGAAGGCGAAATTCAGTGGTCTATCGACGACGAAAATATCGCTACTATTACGGATAACGGCGACGGCACTGTAACCGTAACCGCCGTTGCAAAGGGCTCCGCTACCATAACCGCGATGGTAGCCGGTTTAACCAAGACCTGCAAAGTAAACGTTTTGGAGGACGGAGAAGAAGCCCCCGTTACCACCATTACGGATTTCTCCAAGTTCAACGGACCTTACGGAGAAAACTACATTCAATTCCGTTTTGAGGAAACCGATAAAAACGTAGATATTTACCCCGACATAAAGGCAAGCTACGACCATACCAACGTCGACGGAGAGCTTACCGCCCATAAGGAGTTTTTCCAGGGCGGCGGCGCTAAAACTTATATCGTAACGGTTAAGTTCAATTCCGCGCCCGTAAGCGGCACGACGTATAAAATCGACCTGTGCGACGCAAGCAATAATATTCTTGCAACCTTCAGTTGGACGGCTGATTAAACCGTTTAACTTAGCAAAGTCCGTTTAATCGGACAAACAAAAACCCAATCAAAAGCGGGACGGATAAATCCGTCCCGCTTTTTATCATTCTGAACGCAGTGAAGAATCTCAATTCCGCGCCCATTCCCGTCATTCTGAGGCTTCCCGAAGAATCTTTTCAATTCCCGCAACCTCCGTGTCAAAAACGACGTAAAGTGCGCCATATATAGGGGTCAATTTAATTATTCTTTACCTGCAAGCGGTAAAGCCTTGCCTTTCTTTTTGTCGCTTATAAGCCTTGCAAGGTACACCGCGGGCGTGTCCAAAAGGGTGGTGAATATAAATATTATATACCCCGAACCGAATATGGAAAGAAGGGTCAAAATATCGTACGTCCCCGCGAACGCAAGCACGGTGAAAAGTAACGAATTTATAAGTTGGCTTATAAGCGTAGACCCGTTGTTTCTCAGCCACAAAAACCTGCGCTTGTCGCCGAATTTCTTCTCTGTGAACGCCCACCATTTATGGTAAAGCCACACGTCGAAAAGTTGGCTTGCGGCGTACACCACAAGCGAAGCCATAATCATTCTCGGCGTATTCTCGAACACCGCCCGTATGGAGGGCATTGCCCAGTCGCTTTCGCTCGGCACGTATAAAAACCAGCTCTGGCTTAAAATAAGGAAGAATACGGAGCAGAAAATACCGATAATTACCGCCTTGTTCGCCGACTTTTTGCCTTCGCATTCCGAAAGGATATCCGTTATTAAAAACGTAACCGCAAACAGCACGTTGCCGAGGGTCTGTTCCAGTCCGAACGCTTTTATCATAATGACAACTTCGATATTCGCAAATATCGTTGCTATTCCCGACAGCGCGTAAAGCCCGCTTCTGCCGAACAGAAAATACCCCAACAGTGCGAACCCGTAAATGACTATAACCGATAAAATAAGTATTAATTCGTTCATGCGCCCACCCCGAAGTCCGTATTGTTCACAAGTATATCCACGCGCGTATCGTCCTTATATAAAGGATATAAATTTCGCATAAATTCATCTATAACGCCACTGTCGGGCTTAACGGGGGTGGAGTTGCCGCACATAATGTTTACGCATATCCGTTCAAAATATTCAAGCCCCAGCTCTATATCCCGCTTCATCGAAGAAAGGCTTTGCCCTTCAAGCCCGAACAAAAAATTCGCCTCGTCAAAGTTTTCGGCTATAACGGCGGGGTCCTTGACAGATATACCCTTTTTGTAAACGCAGCCGCGCCCGCGCAAGAGGACTATTTCGCGTTTTAATTTGTCTTTGATTTCCGAATATCTTTCCATAAAAACGAAAGCGTTTTCAACTTCCGCAAAAGTCAAAAACGCCCTGGGCGAAACTTCTTTCGCCCTTAATCTCCTAGTTTTGATTTTGCTTAGCAAGGCAGGATGGTTACGAACTGCCCAATTAAGTTTACGTATAAATCTTATCACTTCATAAAATAAAAATGAACTTATTTTAACGGCTTTTTTTGAATTTTTACGGCAATAGAAAATATTGATACACCCACGTATATGCTTGAAATAACGTCATTTTTGCGTTTTAATCAGACTTTACTCCCAAAATATGTATACCCCGCGCCATAGCAAAGTTATAAGAGGAAAGGGGCTTGTCGTACGCGTCGTAGCTGTGCGCCGCAACCAGTATCCGTCCGCGGGCAAAGCCCACTACGACGGGCGAATGGTAGAAGTCCCCCGTCCCCGTTCCGAGTTGAACTATATCGCCGGCTTCCAGTTTGTCAAGCGCGACTTCCTCGGCAAACGGCCCCGCGCCATCGTTCCCCACCAAAAAATTGTAAAGGTATTCAACTCCCGTCCAGGAAGGAGTTCTGTCGTTAACCGAACGGTAATACCACCCGAAAGTCGGGGTAAAATTCATAACTTTCGCGCCTGCGTAAATACATTGCGAGGCAAAGTTCGTGCAGTCGCCGCCAATCCTTGAAAAGTCGTAAAACGCGGGGTTTCTTGAAAAGGCCCACCTTTTCGCGTAGGCGACGGCGGCCTCTCTGTCATAATTTAAAATTTTCATACACCCCAATATATGCTTTAAATACCGCGTTTCGTTACGCTTATTGACAATCGTCGCAAAATATTTTACAATATTAACCGATATGATTACGGTTTCTTTCGTATGTCTCGGCAACATCTGCCGTTCGCCTATGGCGGAACTTATTTTAAAAAGTCTTGTTAAAGGGCGCGGGTTGGAGCACAGCTTCGATATAAAGTCCTTCGGCACCTCGGACGAGGAGGAGGGCAACCCAATCTATCCGCCCGCAAAGCGCACGTTAAGGGCGCACGGTATAGTGGGGGAGCATACCGCAAGACAGTTGTCGCTTAAAGACGTAATTAACAGCGACTACGTTTTGGTTATGTCGTCAGGCAATCTTTTGGACGTTTTAAGGCTCACGGGCGGCGAGTTCGGCAGCAAAATTTTTAAGCTGTTATCTTTTACCGCAAACCCGCGCGACGTAGCGGATCCGTGGTATACGGGCGACTTCGAAAAGGCGTTCGCTGACATATATGACGGGGTCAATTGCTTTTTAGAATACGTTTTGAAGGATAAAAAAGACGCGATAGATTACGATTTAAGACACTGAAAAATTAAAAAAACGGGATAAGACCGCCTGCGTTTTTTATAATCGCGGGCGGGTTTTTTATAAGTTTCAAGTTATTTTCGTTACGGAATTTTACATATATTTACAAAGTTTTTTATCGTTACCTAATATGCTTTTTCTTGACACGCGTAGCTATAACTATTATAATTGTAAAGCGCATTTATTATAGTACACGCCTACGCACGGGCGACGGCGCAGGCAGCGGAGTAGCCCTTCGCGGCTTAAATGGAGGCACGGATGTTGACTAACGAAAGGCTCATATTCAAAATGTCGTTAGAGCAGAAAGTCAAGCTGATAACAAGTTTAAATCTGTACGAGAATTCCGCAAACGAGAATTACGAAATTCCCGTATTCAGACTCACCCGCAATCCCTTGGAGGACGAAGCGGGCGTTTTCGCTACCGGTTTCCCTTCGGACAGGGCGCTTGCCTCAACGTGGAATATGCCACTCGTAAAAGAAGTATATTCAAAGCACGGCGAAGAGGTTTCCGCCGTAAAAAAATACGCTTATTTCAACGTTTCCGATTCATTGGTGAAAGAAGACGTTTCGGACGATTATTATTTGACGGCGTCCACTCTGTCAAGCAAGGTCAAAGGACTTTGCGCCGCAAGGCAGTTCGTCAATTTTGAAGAGTTCGCGCCCGAAAGCGGAGAAGAGCAAGCCGTCAAAAGTTTGCAGGACGTTATTTTATCGGGTTCGTCGCCTCGCTCGGTCTATCTCAAAACGCCCGAAAGCATTGAAAATTACAAGGCGCAAAGGAACGCGGGCGCTCTTTTCTACGGCGTTGCGGGAAGCGTTAACGAAGCTTTAAGGTATTTCCTCAACGGTTGCTCGATAGTGTTTTTAAAAGCGGACTTAACCGAAGAGCTTTGCGCGCTTTTGAAAACGCTTACGGTCGGCTACCGCGCCGCGTACTCGGACTACCGTGCTGAAGAAATAAGCGTGACCGAGCTCGACAGACGTTGCCAATCGCTTGAAGTTTTCAACGAAGAAATTCTTGACGCGGCTTGCGACAGAGTAATTTCCGCCCTTTTGGAGATGAGAAAGCGCAGCATGGAACCGGTTCCCGCTCCCACTGGTATCAACGCAAACCACGCGCCCGTATTCGACGAGGTGGCGGACGACGCTCTCGCAACCACGGCGGCAAGGCAGTCCGTCGTCTTACTTAAAAACAGCGGGGTTTTGCCCCTTTTAAATACCGCAAAGGTTGCTATTTTAGGCGACAGCGCGAAGGAGTACGGCTATCAGGCTGAGTTTTGCAGCGGCAAAGCCACAGCTGAGCGTGTGCCCTTCTACGCGGTCAACAACTATCAGATTAACGCCGTAGGCTTTGCAAGCGGCTATTCCAAGGATGGCGTCGTAAGGCGCGATTTAATCGACGTCGCCGCCGACCTTGCCGCGGACGCTGACATATCGCTTTTGTATCTGAGCGCTGAAAAGGGCGCAAAGACCTTACCGGACGGACAGCTTGAACTTATCGAAGAATTATCTTCAAGGGGCGTGAAGATTGTCGCAGTCGTCGCGTCCGACGGGGCTGTAGACCTCGCGTTTGCGGATAAGTGCGCCGCAGTTTTATTAACTTATCGCGGCGGGCAGGGCGTAACCCGCGCAGTTCTCGATATCGTAAAGGGGCTTGCAACTCCTTCTGGCAGACTTGCGCAAACGGTCCCCGTAGATATAAATAACGTTGAAAATTATCTTAAGCTTCCCCGTAACGAGGTACGCTATCCCTTCGGTTACGGGCTTTCCTATACTCAGTTCGAGTATTCTAACCTAAAAATCAGCGAGCGCGGAATAAGCTGTACCGTAAAGAACGTCGGCAGTTGCGACGGCTTTGCCGTGCCCCAGTTCTACGTGCAGAAATTCAGCTCGAAAAGCGTCTTTAAAGATAAGCTTTTGCGTGGCTTTGCAAAGGTATATATACGGCGCAACGATTCCGTCCGAGTTGAAATTCCGTTCGATGCCAACACCTTCAGAACGTACGATAAGGCTACGGGGCTCTACCGCATAGAGGGCGGAGATTACACCGTCAAGATTTCCGAGAATTTTTACGACGATAAGCTCGTCGGCTCTATCACTCTTTCCGAACACGTCTATAAGGACGACTTCAAGGGCGAGGTTGTGGAAAGCGTTCAAAACGCCGACGGCAGCGCCGTCAAGTTCGACGTAAACCAGGAACCGCCAGAGGTAATAAAAGCAAAAAAACAGTTATCATTCGGCTTGAAGCTTTTCGTCGCTATTCTGTTTACCCTCTATTACGAGGGCGTTATGGCGGTGTTTGCCTTCACGGATATCGTTTCCGAAAAGGATATCGTCTTTTACGCCGTCATCGGCGCGCTTGCGGCAGTGTGTTTGGCTCTGTTCATCGCGTACGTTGCCGTAATCGCAACCAAGCGCAAAAAACAGCGTTACGTACCCGTCAACGACGTGCTTACGGACTTGATTGCAAACGTAAAAGAATTCGATGAAATTTCAAAAGTTACATATATAGAGCCGTTGAAGGAAGAACCCGAAGATGACGACTTCCCCGTAATGGCGGCTGAAGAAGCGCAAAAGGAAAAATCCTACGACCTTTCAATCTACGGGGACGAGGAGGTCGACCTCTCCGAAAAGATTACGTTCAACGAGATATGCTCTAACTTCCAATCGTTCGCGCAAAGCCGCGGTATAACGGTGGACGTGACTTCGGTAAGGGCGCTTTTCGCCGCAATCTGCGCAAGCAAAATCGTCATTGTAACCACTAAGAATACCGACGTTATGCCCGACTTTCTGTCGGCGTTGAACGGATATTTCACAAGCCGCGAGGCGACGTTTGCGGAAAGCGGTTGGAACTCGTTATCCGATCTCGTGTGGAAGCCGCAAGGCGACAAGTTCGTGCTTTCGGACTTCGCAAACACGGTATATTCCGCAGCAAAATCACCCGACAGGCTTTACGCCGCGGTCGTAGGCGGCGTCAATGCGGAAACGCTTTTAAGCTGGTTTGCGCCTTTCGTCACATACGCAAACCACCCCACGGAGGAATATAAACTTAACTTAAACGAAGAGCTTTCGGTAATTCTTCCAGACAATATCTGCTACGTGCTCGCCCCCGCTGAGGGCGGCGCTGATAAATTCCCCCGCGACGTTGCGGACGCAGCGCTTCAGCTCGACTTGATATTAAGCAAGACGGAGGCGGTCGGCGACGAGACCGAAGTAAACGCGATATCCAAATCCGCGCTTTCCGACCTCGTCAAGGAAGCGAGGGAAGATTACTTCCTTTCCGAAAAAATCTGGAAGAAGCTTGACGAACTGTTTGAAACGGTCCGCGCAACCGATAAAATCCGCCTCGGCAACAAGAATACCTTACAGCTTGAAAAGTTCACTTCCGTGCTTTTGGAGTGCGGCGGCGACGAGGCCGAGTGTATAACGGATATATTCCTTGCAAAGATAGTTCCCCTCTTAAAGCTGACCAAGTCCTACGCGCAGGACGGCGGTGACAGGACGCTTTTCGGCATAATAGAAAAGCTGTTCAACGAGGAAGAGCTTACTAAAATCCAAAGGGCGCTTTTCAAAACGGTCAACGCATAAAGGAGAAAACATATGGCGAACTTAATATCGGCGTTCTCCTTTGCGGAGTTTATGGGCGAAGTGTGGGACGCTTTGACGAGCAAAACCGCGCTTATCGTTTACGCCGCAATAATACTCGTTTTAATACTCTTTCTGGTCATCCGCGTAATCGTAAACGAGCACAGGCGGGTCGAAGAAATTCAGGAGAACGACGCAAGGCGGCAGGAGGTTCACGAGAACGAACAGCTTGAAACGGTCCGCGCCGAGCTCGACAAAAAAATGAATAAAATCAGCCTTGACGTAGCGGCGGTAAAAAGAAGCGTATCCTACGGTCCTTTAAGCGTCGCGCCCGCCGCGCTTTCAAAGGGCGCGCCTGCGCAAGGGGATAGCGGAGAAGACGCGGAGGTCAACGAAGGCGGGTCAAGGTTCTATATGCTCACGGAGATAGACAAGGAGTATGAGAACTACAAAAGGCCGGACTACGACGATGAAATAAGCCTGAAAGAGCTGTGCGAGCAGTTCAGGAACTTCTCCGCGAGCAAGTTAAAGCTATATTACGATATAGAGGATATAAGAAGATTTATCGGCGCATTAGCGGTAACGAAGCTCATAATTCTGCAAGGTATGTCGGGAACGGGTAAAACTTCGCTTGCGTACGCGTTCGGCGAGTTTTTGGAAAACAAGACGGTAGTTGTGCCGATACAGCCCATGTGGAAGGAGCGGACGGACTTAGTGGGCTACTATAACGAGTTTACGAAAAGGTTTAACGAAACGACGCTATTGTACAAGATGTACGAAGCGAACAACAACGAAGATATATATATAACGGTGTTGGACGAAATGAACATAGCAAGGGTAGAGTATTACTTTGCTGAGTTTTTATCGCTATTGGAAATACCTAACCCGGACGGCAGGAACTTAGACGTAGTAGCGGACAGATGGTCTGACGACCCAAAGCTGTTACAGCACAACGGTAAATTAAGACTCCCCACGAATATGTGGTTTGTGGGCACGGCGAACAACGACGACAGTACGTTTTCAATTTCGGATAAGGTCTATGACCGAGCAATGGTTTTAAATCTTGACAAGAAGGCAACGCCGTTCGAGGCGGTAGGTAATCCTAAGAAAATATCATCGACGCACTTGGAAGAGCTTATGGCAAAAGCGCAGCGGGAGTATGATTTAAGCGACAGAAACCTCAGGCGGATAAAGAAGCTTGACGAGTATATGATAAAGACGTTCCATATCACGTTCGGCAACAGAATAATGAAGCAGATACGCTGTTACGTGCCCGTGCTGGTTGCCTGCGGCGGAACGGAGCTAGAAGCGTTGGACGATATACTTGCAAGAAAGGTATTCCGCAAGCTTGAAAGCAAGAACCCCGTACACGTGAAGCAAATGGCGGACGGCGTATGCGCGTACTTAGACGAGCTGTTCGGCGAGGATAAACTTCCCCTTTGTAAAGAAACAATAAGATTGATTGAACAAAACGTATAACTATGACTTTACTTGATATTTACTATCGCGCATTCAAAGGCTACCGCAAGCAGACCGCGGACAACACGGGCTGTGAAAAAGACAGACGCGCCATTACGGAAGCCAATGTTGAAGAGGATAGGCTGCAATCAACTAAATATCTGTGCAAAATCGAAGAGGACTGGATAAAGGCTATTGAAGAAGGGCTCGTTTTCGTAGAAAAAGCCGTCGCGGAAGAGCGGCAGTTCATAAGAACCAACGGCGAAGTAGTGCCCATCGAAAAGGTAAGAAAGATTTCCAAAGACTCGGTAGAGCACCTTGCCAAGCACAGCGATATGATAACGCACGTTCCCGAAGAAGAGGACGATTTGCTTATACCCGACAAGCTGTACATGGTCGAAAAACTGTCCGACTACGCCGTTTACGAAAACCGTTTCCTCTATATGATGCTTTGCTATATAAAAGCGTTTATAGAGTATCGCCTTGAAAAGATAGAAAATCTTAGAAGAAAGTACGTCGGCGATATGTCTATATCCAAGGAAATCGTTACGAAAAAGCGCACTTTGAAGATACAGGCGGCGGTGTACGAGGAAAGGACGGATAACCCCTTCCCCATACCCGACGAAAACACGGCGAAATTAGTTCAAAAAATTAAGGACTGCCAAAGCATTATAAACGCGCTTTTAAATACGGATTTGATGTTGCAAGTAGCTAAATCTCCGATGATTAAGCCGCCTATCGTCAAGACCAACGTTTTAAAGATGAACAACAACTTTAAACACGCTTTAGCGCTTTACGACTATATCGCGTCGTACAAGGGTCAGGGCTTCGACTATGAAGAAGTGGTCTTCAACTTCGCGCCTTTTTCCGAGAAGGTTGCGGACGAAATCGCGGAGGCGGCAAACCTCACTTCATTCCTTGCCTACAAGGTCGGCAACGACATTGAAAGCATTCTCGAAATGGAGTACGAGGCGGAGGAACGCCGGCTTAAAGACGAGGAAGAAAAGAAGCTTCTTCACCGCTTGAAGCGGCTGAAAAAGCGCGCTTTGGAATCCGGCAAAACCATGGAAGAATATATGCTTTTGTTGGAGGAGCGCAACCGTCAGCTTGAAAAGGACGGTGAAGAGCTCGTCGCCCTCCGTCAGGAGGTTACCGTCCTCAACGAGCAGATTGACGGCATAAACCGCGAAAAAGAGGAATTGAACAGACAGGTTGAGCAACTTTCTGAAACCGTGGAAGAAAAGGAGCGGGAGATAGCAGAGCTCAACCAAAAATACATAGAGGATATGTCGGCTATAAAGGACGAACATATCCGGGAAATAACTGAGCTGAACGAAACGCACGACGGCGAAATAGAGGAGCTTAAAGCGGGCTTTGCGGACGAACTTGCCCAAACCATAGAGGAGCACGAAACGCGCGTTGCCGAGTTAACCGACCAGATTGACGGTTTAAACGCGACCCTTCAGCAGACCGTCGCGGACTTCGAGGGGAAGAACGCGGAGCTTGACAGACGTTTGAGTGAGCTTGACGCCGACAAACAGCGCGTAGCAGACGAGTGTCAGACGAAAATAAATGCGGTTGAAGAGGGCTTTAAAAAGGATGTTGAAAAGCTTGAAAAGACGCAGCGTATAGAACTGAAAAAGCTGCGCGACGAAAATGCGTTAATCCGCGGAGAGCTTGACGGCATCCGCGCCGGGCAGGGCAAGCTTACGCCAAGCGCGGACTACACCTCCCGCGACAGATTCATCGAGCTTGAAGAAGAGTATATGGCTTATCACAGATTTTTCAAGTCTCAGTGGGAGTTCACTAAAAAGGAAATCAGAAAGACCATTCTTTGGACCAAACAGGAAAAGAAAGACAAAAAGAAATAGAGTTCACAAATCTTTTACGTTATTCTGCGCCGTAAATTATTAAAAAAGGCAAATTATGAAAAAGGGCAAAGGCAACAACAAAATAGCAAAAATAGTTGCGCTGGTTATTCTTATAACCGGTATATTCGCCCTGTTCGTTTTCGCGCTAATACGGCAGTACCAGATTTACAGCGGCAAGTTCCCGCAAATTTCGTCGGCTATAAGATACCTCTATATTGCCCTGATTGCACTTTTGCCACTGCTTTTGATACTGCTTATCCGCGTAACGTTTTCAAAGCGCGGCAATACGGATATGGTAACGCCCAAATACTTCGGCATCGATTTTAAAAAGCTTGAAAGCGAAAAACACGCCGTAGAAAGCCGCGACGTACCAAAGCTTGCCAACGCGGATTATCCTAATTATAATTACGCGCCGATAACACCCGTCTCCGCGCAAGGGGATAGCGGAGAAGACGCGGAGGTCAACGAAGGCGGGTCAAGGTTCTATATGCTCACGGAGATAGACAAGGAGTATGAGAACTACAAAAGGCCGGACTACGACGATGAAATAAGCCTGAAAGAGCTGTGCGAGCAGTTCAGGAACTTCTCCGCGAGCAAGTTAAAGCTATATTACGATATAGAGGATATAAGAAGATTTATCGGCGCATTAGCGGTAACGAAGCTCATAATTCTGCAAGGTATGTCGGGAACGGGTAAAACTTCGCTTGCGTACGCGTTCGGCGAGTTTTTGGAAAACAAGACGGTAGTTGTGCCGATACAGCCCATGTGGAAGGAGCGGACGGACTTAGTGGGCTACTATAACGAGTTTACGAAAAGGTTTAACGAAACGACGCTATTGTACAAGATGTACGAAGCGAACAACAACGAAGATATATATATAACGGTGTTGGACGAAATGAACATAGCAAGGGTAGAGTATTACTTTGCTGAGTTTTTATCGCTATTGGAAATACCTAACCCGGACGGCAGGAACTTAGACGTAGTAGCGGACAGATGGTCTGACGACCCAAAGCTGTTACAGCACAACGGTAAATTAAGACTCCCCACGAATATGTGGTTTGTGGGCACGGCGAACAACGACGACAGTACGTTTTCAATTTCGGATAAGGTCTATGACCGAGCAATGGTTTTAAATCTTGACAAGAAGGCAACGCCGTTCGAGGCGGTAGGTAATCCTAAGAAAATATCATCGACGCACTTGGAAGAGCTTATGGCAAAAGCGCAGCGGGAGTATGATTTAAGCGACAGAAACCTCAGGCGGATAAAGAAGCTTGACGAGTATATGATAAAGACGTTCCATATCACGTTCGGCAACAGAATAATGAAGCAGATACGCTGTTACGTGCCCGTGCTGGTTGCCTGCGGCGGAACGGAGCTAGAAGCGTTGGACGATATACTTGCAAGAAAGGTATTCCGCAAGCTTGAAAGCAAGAACCCCGTACACGTGAAGCAAATGGCGGACGGCGTATGCGCGTACTTAGACGAGCTGTTCGGCGAGGATAAACTTCCCCTTTGTAAAGAAACAATAAGATTGATTGAACAAAACGTATAATAAAAACGCATGTAGGCGGCGTTATGCTGTGTCGTGCTCCGTGCCGCCTTGCTCATTGACGGTAAGTAAACTCGCGGCGGCAAGGCTCCGCCTTCGGTGCGACGGTACTCACACTCCTTGCCTAACTTGCTTCTCTGCGTTTACACCCCATTGTCATTCTGAGCGTGAGCGAAGAATCTCAACGATAATAACAGTGCAAAACATATCTCCCTTAATTAGGAGTTGACGTATGTCAAAATTCAGAAATCTAATTTTAATAATCGGTCTATTGCTTATCACCGTAGCGGCGGCGCTTTTAACGGTGTTGGTTTTGTATGCAACGGGAACTATCGTTACCGACCCTATCGAACTCGTTTATACTGCGGGCAGCGACGAAAAAGTTTACGACGGAACCCCGCTCGCGTTATCCGACGGCGCATATACCCTTGACAGCGGAAACGTTCTCGAAGGTCATACGGCGCAGGTAAAGGCGATAGGCTCGCAAACCGACGCGGGCACGGGCGAAAGCACCTTAGAGGTTAAAATTTTCGATAAGAAAGGTTTTGACGTAACCGACGAATACGCAATAAAGGTCAACGCGGGAACCCTTACCGTAGAAAAGCAAAAAATATCTGTGGTCGTTCCCGATTCCCAAATTCCCTACAGCGGTAAAAAGATTTACTTCAACGATTACGAAATAACCGAGGGCAAGCTTGCGCGTGGGCATAAATTAGCAGGCTTAAACACAACCCTTTTAAACGTGGGCGACAGTGTTCCCGACGACGTTGCCCCCGCAATATACGACTCTTTCGATAACGACGTGTCGGCAAATTACGAAATATCGGGTTTTGAATTGGGCGACATAAAAATAACCCCCCGCCCGTTGACTTTAAAGCCCAAAAACGTTACAAGGGTATATGACGGAACGGAATTCACCGCAACCGAATACGAAATTTTAGGCGGCTCGTTTGCCCCCGGTCAAACCGCGGAATATACCGTGGTTACAATGGATAACGAGGTTGCAACCTTTTTGAACTGCACCGACGAATACGGCGTGCGCGTCGCCTTCGACGGGTTTAAAATTTACGACGAAGACCGTAACGAAGTGGACTTAAACAACTACGTAGAAGCAGGCGGGCACTCCTCCATACTTGAAACGGGCTTGATAAAAGTAACTAAGCGCCCGCTCACGCTTGCAACCGCAACCGAAACTTTCACTTATAACGGCAGCGACCGTTTCAACGACTCCGTAAGAATATTCGCGGGTTCGCTTGCAGATAACCAGAAGATAGCAGTAAAAGCTTATACCTCAGTCTGCAACGTGACGGAAGAGGACGTTGAAAACGTGCTTACCTGCGAAATAACCTTCAACGGCAAGGACGTAAGCGACAACTATGCAATCACGTTTGTTACGGGCAGACTGTCCGTAAAGCCTTACGACCTCACGCTTTACACCAAGTCCTATACCAAGGTCTACGATGGTAACCCGCTCGGCGATATTATCGACGCCGATGAAACCAACTACGAATTAAAGGTCGACCTTGCAAGTAAATTTTCGGTATCTTACGAATACGACGACGCGGTAAAATCACAGATCGACGCCGTAAAAGAAACCTCATACAAACTCAAAAATATCGAAATTACTCTCATTGACGAAAAAGAGGATACCGTCTGCACGGACAACTTCAATATAAAAGTAGTCGCGGGCAAGTATTCTATAACCACCAGGAGCGCAACCGTGCAAACTCCTTCGGCAACCTTCGTATACGACGGCGCTGAGCATTCCGTGGACGACGAAAGCGAGTATAAAGTCGATGGTCTTATAGCGGGTCATGATTTCAGCCTTACAGACTGCAAAAAGGTTACGGGCGTATCGGACAGCGGTCTGAACTTAGTTCAGTACGATATATTGTCTGACGGAACTTCCGTTAAAACCAATTACGATATCAAAGTCAGCTACGGCACGCTTACCGTTTTGAAACAGTCGTTAAAGGTCGAGTCGGCTTCAGAGGCGTTTGAATACGACAACGTTGAATACAGCAAAACCGACGACTACTCTACCGAAGGTTTGGTGGGCACGCATAAATTAAATATTGACGAGACTACCGCAACCAAAGTAAAGGACGTTACGAGTGGCGTATCCAACACGTTTAATTTCACGGTAGTAGACGCCGCAGGCAACGACGTATCGGAGAACTACGAAGTAAGCTTTATCCCCGGTATGCTCGAAGTAACGCCCAAGACGGTAGACGTAGCTCTCAGCACGGCGTTAAGGTCGGTTTACGACGGAAACGTCTATACGGTAACAACCGCCGCAGCCTTTGCGGGCGTAACGCTTCCCGACGGTGTGGACGCAAACGACTTTGAAATAATAACCTTTACGGAAATCAAAAATGCCAATGCGTACGACTATACAGCAAAATATGTCGGCGCGTCTAAAAATTACAGCTTCAATATAAATACGGGCACGGTTACGATAGATAAATTGACTGTAAACTTGACGTTCGACCCGACCGCGGATATTTCTATGACATACAGCGGCGCTAACGTCTTCTATTCGGACGACGCCAAGCTTATCGCCGCGTTAAGCGTAGGAACGGGCACCGTTACGGCGGCTTCGTTCAACAAGACCCTTGAATCAATCACGGTAACGGGCGTCACCGTCCGCAACGACGGCGGCGACGATATAACCTCAAATCTCAACGTAAACTTCACGGGCGTAAATATACCCGTTAAGGTAAACAAATGCGAATTGAATATACAGCTTGCACCGTACAGCAATATGTACTATGTGGAAATTGCCGATCTGCCCGCTTGCGTCATAGCTTCGGGGCTTGCCGCGGGCGACAGGCTGGTAGTTACCGAGGCCGACTTTTCTACCGACCAGGCGACGAGCTATACGCTCGAATCCTATAAGATTCTAAATTCTTCGGGCAAGGACGTAACTCATTATTACACCGACGCGGGTAAGCCCGTCGGCAAAGTGACTATTATCTATAATTAAGGCATATATAGGCACCAATCGAAAATATCAAAGTAAAAAACTGCAAATAAAAAGGTTTTAATATGGCGTTCGTTTCGTATGACAGTTATAAAAACCGAATAGAAAAATTAGCCAAGTTCAAGAACTTCGTAGTGAAATACAAGTTCTTGATTATGGGCGTGCTTGCAGTTATAATAGGCGGCGTTTCCGCTCTAATGGCAACGAAGGGAATGATAACCGAAGACATCGTTCTGGCGGATACATTTACGTACGGTCAGTCCTACGCGCCCACGGCGGCTTCCGCGTTTTTAAGCGGCGTCGAATACGAGTATTCCTTGCAGGGCTCGGACGAGTGGACGGATAAAAAGCCCGTCAAGGTCGGCAAATACAGCGTAAGGGCTGTAACCGACAAGGTCATCGGCAACGGCTACGGCAAAACTTTAAATTTTGAAATTCTCCCTGCCGAGATAACATTTACCTTCAACAATAACGTAGAAGCCTCGCTTACGTACGGCTCCGACCCCTCGAAATCCGATTATAGCTATTCGGGTCTCGTTCCGGCTTACGGCGACAGCGTAAGGGGCGTGGTATTCGACTACGACTATCCCGAAGCCGTCGGCGAGGACGTTGGCGTTACATTAAAAAAACTTGATATAAGGGCGGGTGACGAGGACCGTTCGGAATGTTACGTTTACAAAACGCCGTCCACTAAGTATAAGTTTGCGGCAAAATCCGTTTCGTTCAAGCTTGCGGACGCTTCGGAAACCTACGACGGCAAAGCCTTCGCTATAAGCGGCAAGCCCGATTCTTACACCCAAAACCTGCTCGTAAACGGCGATAAATTCGTTATGAATACGAAAATAACCGACGGAAGCGGCGCTGCGGTAGCTCCCGTAAACGCGGGTAGCTACCGTATCGAGCCCGACGGCGCAATAAAGGTCGTCGACGGAAGCGGCAAGGACGTAACCTACCGCTACGACGTATCGTCGCCCGTAAACGGCACGTTTACCGTGAACAGACGACCCGTAACCCTTTTATCCGAAACGGAGGAATGGATTTACGACGGGCTTACGCATTCAAACGACAAATATAAAATAACCTCGGGCAGTCTTGCCGACGGTCAAAGCATTATTGCAACCTCCACTGTCTCCGTAACCGACGTTTCGGACGGCACACAGTACAACGCGCTTTCCTATGAAATATACGGGAACGGTACGCCCGTAACCGATAACTACGCGCTCACTAAAAATTACGGTACGCTTAAAGTCAAAGCCTGCCCGCTTTTTATAACCACCGCAGGCGACGAATGGGAGTACGACGGCGCGGCTCACCCCGTAACTTCTTACACGGCGGAAGGACTTGTTTCGGGTCAGACCTTAACGGGATTGTCTTTCTATTCCGAAACCGCAATCAACGTTTCCGACAGCGGCAAAAATACGCTTAGTTACGGCATAGTATGGGGTCAAAGCGGCGAAGAAGTAAATTTAAGCAACTATAATATAACCTCGTCCTACGGCGATATAAAGATTACCGCAAGACCTTTAAAGGTAGATACGGGCAGCGATACGCGCGCCTACAACGGCGAATATTTATCTTGCAAAAGCTTCACCGTAACCTACGCGGGCGACAAGGTCGGGCAGACGAACGCGTTTATAAATGACGGCGAAGATCTTTCAATCGTCGGCAGCCTTCCTAAAATCATTAACGTCGGCAAAAAAGAAAACGCCATCGGCTTCGCCGTTCCCAACGGCAACTATTATCTGGACGAAACAAAGACCCAAAACGGCGTTTTGGAAATAACCCCCGCCGAAATCACGGTAACGCTTTCCGACGTCTCTTGCGACTACGGCGATAAACTGCCCGCACCCGCGTATACCTTACAGGTAAGCGGCAAATACGGCGCGGGGCTTTTCGGTGGCGATACGTTCACGCCCGCGTTCCTCTACGACGGCGCACAGTCAACGCGCTTAAATATCGGTACGCACGGTATTACGCTCGATAAAGCCAACTGCGCGTTCGGTTACGGCAATTCAGAGACTGTAACGGAAGCCAACTATGAAATAATCAACTCCCCGACGGCTACGCTCACCGTCGGAAGCCGCACGGTAACCGTAACGCTTAACGATACCGAGGTTACCTACGGCAACGAAATCAAGTATGCAGGCGACTATAAGTCCGCCGACGGGCTTGTTTCGGGTCAAACTCTTACCGTCTCCGCGGATAAAGTAACCTTCGGTATTTCTTCGACTATGCCCGACGCGGACGTTTATTACGACGTTATCGCCTGCCCGACCTCGGCGATTTCCGTTTCGGAAAACGGCGCCGACGTAACCCAAAACTACGTTATTACCGTTGTGTCCGCAACGCTTACCGTAACCCAGCGTGAAATTACCGTCAAAGCCAATGATATGACGGGAATAATCTACGGCGAGAAAATAGAGTACGAAGTAGCAGAGGGCAACTACGCCAATACTCCCGACCTCGTTTCGGGCGAAAAGCTGACGATAGAAAACGTAATCAAAAACTTTTATGACGGAGTAACGCCCGCCGTAGGCGAATACACGTTAACGCCCGACGTCAACAGAATAACGATAGTAAAAGAGGACGGAAATTCAAGCCGCGGCAACTACAAAATCACCTCCGAAAACGGCAGGCTCGAAATAGTCAAACGTCCCGTAAAAATTCAATCCGCCACAAACCTCGGTTTTATATACGACGGCACGGCGCAGTACGACAAGGGCTTTGAAATTTTACTTGACGTCGCCGGTTACTACGGCGTTCTTCCCGAGCACTCCGTCGATGTAACCGCATGGAGGCTCGTAACCGACGTCGGGGAGGCGGTTCCAAATAATAACGTTTACGCTATTAAGGACCAGTCGGGCAAACCCGTTACCGGCAACTACGATATAACCCACGTATACGGGGAACTTAAAGTCAACAAGCGTGAAATCACGGTCGAGCTTTTAACTTACAGCGCAACCTACGGCGACAGCTACGCCTACAAGACGGGCGCGGGCAATTACGCGAACGTTCCCGATTTAGCCTCGGGCGAAACGCTTGAAATCACCGCCGTTTCCTATGAATTCGGCAGTGTTACCCGCCCCGACGCAAGCGAAACGCCTTATTTGGTTTCCCCTGTCGACTATAAAATTTTAAAAGCCGACGGCTCGGACAGCAAAGCAAACTACACTGTAAATGGCGTTGTCGGTTCCGTCACTATCGAAAAACGTGCAATCACGGTCGAGCTTTTAACTTACAGCGCAACCTACGGCGACAGCTACGCCTACAAGACGGGCGCGGGCAATTACGCGAACGTTCCCGACTTAGCTTCGGGCGAAACGCTTGAAATTACCGCCGTTTCCTACGAGTTCGGAACAGTCGACTATCCCGACGTCAGGGATACGGCTTACGGCGTATATCTTGAAACATATAAAATTTTAAAAACCGACGGTACGGGCAACAATAACAACTACACCGTAACCGCCGTGGACGGCGCGCTCACCGTAACCAGACGCGCAATAACCGTAACCTTGAACGATATTGCCGATACTGCCTACGGCGAAACGGTAACCTATGCGGGCGGCTGCAAGTCGGCAACAAACGTATTGTCGGGTCACACGGTAACCGTAAACGCGGTCGCGGACGATATGACGTTCAGCCCCGCCGCAACTTATCCCGACGCGGGCAAGTATACATTCTCCTGCGACGGCGGCTTTATAAGCGTATCGACCGAGGACACTGACGTGACGGGCAACTACTCCGTAACCGTAACCGCGGGCAATCTGGAAATTACCAAGCGTGAAATCACCGTAACGCTTCTGTCGTATTCGCGTGAGTACGGCGAGGATTACTCTTATCCTAAGGGCGCGGGTAACTACGCAAACACGCCCGACTTAGCCGAGGGCGAAACGCTTGAAGTAACCACGGTATCCTATGACTTTACGGGTTCATACCCCACTGTAGGCTCTTACGCAATATCGACTCCCGCATCGCTCAAAATTTTGAAGGCGGACGGAATAAACGGTTCGGACGCTAACTATTCGGTTAAGCTCGAAAAGGGCGAACTGACCGTAACCAAAAAAACTATAACGGTTCAGTTTGAAGCCGTATCTATGTATTATGGCGAGGACGACTATCGCAAACAAAGCTATTCCGAGCTGTACTCGACCGAAATAGGCGCGGTCGAGCTGCCTTACAACCACGCGCTTACCCTTTCTTTCAGCTTTACGGACGCGGACGGCAACGCCGTTACCCCCAAGGCGGTCGGGGAGTATAACGCAATTATCTTAAACGGCGAAACCGATAACTACGTCATAGTGCCCGAGGGCACGCCCGTTTTACAGATAGAACGCAGATTGCTTCACCCCGATCCGTATTCCAAGACGGAAGTTTACGGCGCTACGGAATTTGAGTATCAGTCGGGCAAATCCAACTGCGATATGCGCCACGAAGACATGTATTATTGTTTGCCCGCTTACGGCGAAGAAATAGAGCTTTTCGTCGGCTACGATTTGAGCGGTCAGTCAATGCCCGCAGTCGGTTTATATAACGCAATTTGCACGGGCGTAAGGCTTCATTATCCCGACGGTTCTTATACGGACGTCGCGCATATTAACGGCGATTTTGAAATAGGCGGTTATCACGTTTATTTTAATAACGACGAGTCGCAATTACAGGATAAGCTTGAAATCACCCCGCGCGAAATAAAAGTAACCCTGAACGATATACCCGACGCAGTGTACGGCGATACTATCGTCTACACGGCGGGCGGCGAAACTGCTACAAACATCGTCGAAGGTCAAACTCTTACGGTCGACCCCGACGGCGTATCGTTTGAGTCTGAGAACGGCTCCATTTACCCCAACGTCGGCGAATACGCCGTAAAGGGCAGCAAGGAATTTATAAAAATTTTCTCGGGCGAAACAGAAGTTACGTCTAACTACAAGGTAACCCAAATTATAAACGGCACGCTGACTATAAACGCGCGTAAAATTACCGTCAGCCTTAGCCCCGTAGCAAATATCACTTACGGCGACGACTTACCCGTGCCTGTATATACCACGGCAGGCTACGGCGACTTGACCGAAGGGCTCGTCAACGGCGACGAAATCAAGCCGACCTACGTTTACAAAAAAGCGGCGGACGATACTGTTCCCGAACATTACGACGCAGGCAACTACAAAATTTACCTTGACGGTTACGAATTCGTCTACGCCAACGGCGCGCCCGCAACCATCCAAAATTATGAAGTAATCGGCGAAATCTCCCCCGTTGACTTTGATATAACCAAGCGTAAAATAACTATAACCTTAAAAGACTTTTCAAGAGAATACGGACAGAATAGAAAATTCGTATTGATTTGGCATGCTAGCGCCGACGTGGAGGCAGCTTACTCATTATGCGATATGGAAATAAGCGACCTCGTTGAAATAGACGGACTGGTAGAGGGTGAGAGCGTTCGTTTTTTATGTATGTTCGTTTATAAAAATGGGGAGAGAGTCAGTTGCAAAAACGTAGGCTATTATGAAATTGAATTAAGAAGGTTGTTGTTTGATTATGTAGACGGCGAATATTTTGGCGCAAGTAGAAACTACGAATGGGACGCTCCCGCTCGCGCAACCCTTACTATTACCCCCAAAGACTTAACCGTAAACCTCGGAGATTTAACCGCAACCTACGGCGACGACCCGTTCAAGGACTATTCGTACGAAACGACTGACGGGCTTGCCTTTAAAGAAACTCTTTCAATTTCCAAAGTCTTTGCCGAAAAGGACGGAGTACCCGTTGAAGATAAATATCTTGCAGTCGGCAACTATACGCTCAACGCCAACCCGTCCGACGCGGTTATTACCGACGAATCGGGCAACGCAATTGAAAACGGCTATCAAAACTATAATATAACTTTCAGCGGCTCTCTTACGATAAATAAACGCCCCGTCACCGTCACACTGAACGACATACCCGACGCAATTTACGGAGACGAAATCGAATATATAAGCGACGGCTCGGAAAACGCGGAAAATCTTTTAGAAGTACATAAATTTGAAATCGACCCCGCAAAAATCTCCTTTACGGGCAAAAACGGCGCAATTTATCCCAACGTCGGAGAATACTCAGTCACGGCGGACGAAGGCTTTATAACTATCTTTTCCGAAACTGACGGCGTTAAAGAGGACGTAACCGCAAACTACGACGTGAAGTTTATAAACGGTACGCTGACTATAAACGCGCGTAAAATCACCGTCAGCCTTAGCCCCGTAGCAAATATCACCTACGGCGACGAACTGCCCGTTCCCGAATATACCACGGCAGGCTACGGCGACTTAGTAGACGGACTTGTCAACGGCGACGAAATCAAGCCGACCTACGTTTACAAAAAAGCGGCGGACGATACTGTTCCCGAACATTACGACGCAGGCAACTACAAAATCTATCTCGACAGCTATGAATTTACCTACGCCAACGGCGCGCCCGCAACCACGCAAAACTACGAGATAGTGGGCGAAATCTCCCCCGCCGACCTCGAAATCAAAAAACGCAAAATAACCGTAACCTTAAAAGACTTTTCAAGAGTATACGGGCAGAATAACGACGACTTCTTGTTTTGGGATACTGATGAGCACATCTCGCAGGGTGCCGTCTGTGATATGGATATAAACGACCTTATTGAAATAGACGGCTTAGTCCAAGGTGAGAGAGTTCAATATTTACCCCTGTTCGTTTACGAAACCGGCACATATACTTACGTCCACTGTAAAAACGTAGGAACGTATGACGTTGAGCTATCAAGTTGGAGTTTAGACTACGGAGACGGCGAATATTTTGGCGCAAGTAGAAACTACGAATGGGACGCTCCCGCTCGCGCAACCCTTGAAATAACCAAAAAAGCGGTAGTAGCCGAGCTCGGCGAAATAAAGGTAACCTACGGCGACAAGGACAACGCGCTTTCGGACTACACGGTCAGAATTATAGGCGGCGAAATTCCTTTCGGCGAAAGTATTAAAATCACCGACTTCGCTTTGGTCGGCTGGCAGGATTATCCCTACGGGCTTGACTTTGACTACCGTCTCGACGTCGGCAGCTACCGAATAGACCCATACTACAATTACGACAAAAACGGCTTCACCGTCTACGATGAGGACGGCGCGGAAAATATTTACGGTATCGACAACTATTCCCTCACCGTCAACGGCACGCTCGTCATAGAAAAGAGGGAAGTAGAGCTTTCCGTTATCCCCTTTGAAAAGGAAGGCGGCTACTACTACGGCGACGGTGAAAGCTTAGTCTACGCTACGGGTATAGGAAACTTTGAGGGTACGCCCGACCTTGCCTACGGTCAGCAGCTCGAAGTAGCTATATCATGGCTTTGGAACGGCGAAAGCATTGCCGCGCCCAAGAACGCAGGCGTATATTCCTACGGCTTAGACGGGCTGAACAGCAAAATCTACGGCGAAGACGGCAACCTTAAAGAGGGCGGCGTAAACAACTATTCGTTTACCTGCGACGAGTTGAGTCTGGTTATAAACAAATTCGGTTTCAGCGTGAACTTAGGCGAGGATAACGAGAGCTGTTACGGCGACGAGCTCGAAGATAAAGCGGGCGAGTTCTATCCCGCGGAATTTGCGGGCGGTGCGCTTCCCTATAACGAAAAGCTGGAAATCGCGTTTGAATACACCACTTCTTCGGAAAACCCCGAAGTTGTTACCCCCAAGGACGCGGGCGAGTACTTAATGCGCTATTTAAAGTACCGCGCGATAAACTCAGACGGCACGGTTTCGGATGCGGATAACTACGTAATGGTAGAAGACAAGGGCGGCAAGCTTATAATTACGCAAAGGGAAATCACCGTAACCGCCCAAAGTCTGCCTAACGTAATTTACGGATTTGAGGTAACTTACCCCGTTGAAGTCGGCAATCATGGCGATATAGGCGGCAAGGGGCTTCCCGCGGACGAGTATCTTACCATAACCTCCGTCGTATACTACGATAAGGACGGCAACCTTTTGGAGGGCGCGCCTCTTGAAGCGGGTATGTATTATATCCTTCCCGCAAGCGTTGAAATTCACAGCGCAAACGGCGGTAAAATCGATATAGACAAAAACTATATCGTCTCTTACCCCGCGCTGCCCGACGACTTAACCTCCCTCGGCACGGTAACCGTTTTACCCGTAAAGCTTCTGCTTGAAACAAACACCCATACCGATTGGATTTATAGCGGCGCTTATCAGTACGATACGGGCTACACGCTTTGGTATCTGGACGAGGACGGCAACAAATTAGAGCAATTTATCCTTCCCGAAGAGGAGGCGGCTTTGGTCGTCGTCGGCACCTATACGAAGGTTAAGGACGTGTGCCAAAGCGTTGAAAACGTAGTTGAGTATGACTTCTCGGCAACCAACTACTCGATTACGGGCTACGAATACGGCTTGCTTACCGTAACCGAGCGCACTATAACGCTGATAACCCCCGAATTTGAGACGGTTTACGACGGTAATTCGCATACGCCCGATGACTATGAAATAATCAACAAAATCGAAGGGCATGCTTATAGCTTAAAATTCACTACCGCTAAGGACGTAATCGTAACGGATAACGTAATCGTAATAAACGATATCCTCGACGAAGATGGGTACTCCGTATTCGATAACTACGCTATCGAATACGATTACGGCACTATCGCCGTAAAGCCCCGTCCGATAACCTTGCAGTCGGCTTCAGACGACAGCTTTATTTACGACGGTGAAGAACACTTCAACGCAAATTACGAGCAACTTATGGAAGAAGGCGCGTACTCGCTCGTCGCAGGACACCGAATTTCCGTCACGGACTACACCAAGGTCCGCACCGTTATGCAGGGCGCAGTCGACAACGTTCTTACCTATAAAATTAATGATACCAACGACGGCAACAGGGACGTAACGGGTAACTACAAAATCACCCCTATAAACGGCACGCTTAAAGTCAACCCCGCTCATATAACGCTCGCCCTCAACAGCTATTACGGTTTAATCTACGGCGAAACGGTCTACCCCGACGAGTTGAACAACTACGACCTGTCGAACTCAACCGCGCTTGCGGGCGACGACGAACTGAAAGTTGCCGTTAAGTTCTACGACAAAGCGGACGAGGAGAAAACGCTCCTGAATACGATACGGAACGCGGGCGCGTACGGCGTAGTTTTAAACGTTGACGGCTGCTTCGTTCAGACCTCTTACGGCACGGAGAACGGCTTCGGCAACTACGTAGTGGATAACGCCGATACCGCGGAGGCGGAAGTGACCGTACTTCCCAAACAAATTACCGTCAATCTTTTGAATCTCAACAAGGTCTACGGCGAAGAGTTTGAAGGCTATCCCGCAAACGTCGGCAACTACGAAACCGACGACGCGCTCGCTTACGACGATACCTTGCAGGTTGCGGTAAGTTATCCCGACGGCGATATAGACGAATATACGACCGTAGGCAGCTTTGCAATCACTGTCGACTACGTTTCGGTTAACGGCGTAAGCTACGGCATTGGCGATACCGCGGACTTTATCGACGCGGGCAACTACAAAATAACCTTCATAAACGGTACTGTCACCGTCGCCCCCCGTCCCGTAACGATAGCTACGGGCAGCGCGGAAAAGGTTTACGACGGCAAGTATCTTTACAGTCCCGAAGCGACGGAAGGATACAAGGTTAAGGTATATTACAAAAATTCATTAGGCGGCGTTCCCGACGGCATAGTCGCGTGGGATAATGTCGAAGACGTACTTCAATTCGTTTCTTCTTCAGTAAAGAAAATAATCAACGCGGAAACGATAGACAACAAGGTCGAGTACTCGCTTTTATCGTCAAATTACGAGCTTGCGGTTGACGGATATTTCTACGGCAAGCTTACCGTAAACAAACGCCCCGTCAATGTCGTACTGAGCGATATAGAAAATCAGACCTACGGCACGCCGCTCACCTATCCCGACGGCAGCACGGGCGCAAACTTCGGCTATGCCGAGGATACAGAATACAAACTCGTAGAGGGAGAAAGCCTGATACTTAAAGTTAAGTTCAAAAACGCAGACGGCGAATACGTAGAAGCTAAAGCCGTCGGCGTCTACACCTACGAGCCCGATTTGAAAAACAGCGTTTTAACGGGCAGCATAGGCGGCGCGGGCGCGGATAACTATATCGTCACGAGTAACGACGAAAAATCCGCCGAGATTGAAAAATTATACGTCAAAATCGCACTGGACGAGTGGGCTACCGCAGTTTACAACGGCGACGCGCACGAATACGAGGGCGCGGTAAATATAGTTGAAGGCGGCAAGGACGGCAAGTTCGCATACGGCGAGACTTTCAATCTTGCGGTTAATTACTACTCCTTAACAGACGGCGCCCAAACGCTTATGACGGGCTTGCCCGAAAACGCAGGCGACTACGTCGTCAAGTACGACGCGTTGAACAGCACGATTGACGGCTACGCTCCCGATAAAAACTATCTTTTGGAAGGGCCCGAAGATATTTTCTTCACTATCTCCCCCAAGAATATTACGGTATCCATGGGTGCGGAAAGCCACACGTACGACGGCACGGTCTACGATTACCCTACGGCAAATCATAACTTCAAGGTTTCGGGCGTTGTTACGGGTGAAACGATAGTTCCTTCCGTCAGCTACTACGCGGACGAAGCTCTCGGCGTTCCCGCAACGCCAAAAACCGTAAATACCTATTACGTCGGCTACGACGCGTTTACGGTAGAAGGCGGCAACGGCAGGGCGGAAAACTACAACCTCTTGACGGATGCCGACGGCTTGAAATGCAGGCTCGATATCGTAAAGAGGGACGTAAGCGTTTCCGTAACGCTCGGCGCGGACTCCATAGAGCTTGGCGACGAACTTCCAGAAATCGGGTTTGAAAGCGCAAGCTTGGGCGCGTTCGGCTTCGTTAATGAGGATTTGGCAAGTATCACGCCCGTTTACACTTACTATATAAAGGACGGCGGCAGCTATACCGAAGTATCCGCCGAAACCGTAAATAAGAATATAGGCGAATACAAGATTGAAGTTAGCTTCGCGGAAAACGGCGTTCTCGGTAATTACGATATCACCGAAAGAGTTGAAGCTTATCTGGAAGTTACGGCAAGAAAGGTCGTAATAGCTCCGTGCGCATACGCGGACGTCGTATATAACGGTCAGCCTATCCCGACCGACGGCTTCACCTACGAGCACTTCCATAAGGGCTACGAGCCCGAGGCGGGCTTTGCCGAGGGCGACGAACCCTCTTACAAATTACAGTTCACGCCCGAAAAAGGCGTACCCTCTTACGACGCGCCCGTAAACGCAGGCAAGTATACGGTTAAATTCGTGTTTGAAGGAATTGACGAAAGCAGGTACATGGTTTATAATGAGGAGACCGTTTCGTTCAATATTCTGCCCAAACCCGTAAGCGTTACTTTGAGCGGCTACGATAAAAGTAAGCTCGACGGTTTGCTTACCTATAACTACTCGGAATTGCCCGAAGATTTGGTTACCGCTTCCACAGCGGATATAATCGCGGGCGAAGCTTCCACGGTAGAGTGGTACTACGATAACGCAGATTACGGCGAGGTAAGATACAACTACGCAGGCGACTACACGGTAAACGCGCGCGTGGTCACCGCCGCAGGCAATACCGATTACAACTATACCGTAACAAGTATCGACGAAGTTACCTTCACCGTTAAAAAGTCGGATATCTACGTAACGCCAATCGGAGAGAGAGAGGACTATACTTACGAGGGGCAGACGCTGTCGCTCACGAGATTTAAAATTTGGGAAGAATACGGCGTACTGTACGGCGACGATACCCTCTCGGTAACGGGCAGCGGCGTGCTTAAAACCACCCGTATGTTGCCGGTTACCATTAAAAAGGTTACAATTATGCAGAGCGGTCGCGACGTAACGGGCTGTTACGCAGTGCATTGCAGGTACGAGGAAGGAAGTCCCGTAGCGGAAGAAAACTTCAGGGCTATGCTCCAATTTAACCCCGTAAAAATTTACTACGAGCAGGCGGTGCTCGACGACGCTCACAGATACTTCGAGTATACGGGCAGACCGCACGACTTGGGCGTAGATAAAAATAACTTGCAAAATTACGTTACCGTCCGGAACCCTCAGGACTTCGTGGGTAGTTACAGGCTTCAATACGTTCTTGCAACCGTAAACGCAGTCCGCGAGTACGAAAAATGGATTCAGATTCTCGTATTCGACGGCAACGGAAACAACGTAACGTCGCTCTACGACCTGACTCTTCTAAACGCAGAAGCTTCAAAAATAGTCGTTCACGGCGACGACTTCGGCATTACGGGACTCACCGATGCGGAAATAAAAACCGCTTGGGAAAATAAGGACGGCGCAGGCAGTCTGCTTAGCGAATCTCAGTACGGCAACGGCTACTACGTTTTGGATAGCGGCGCTTACGGCTCCACGGGTCTTAAAGTCGGGCACGAATGCGAAGTTCTCGTAAGGGAAGTGAACGGCGCGCTCGAAGCAAAGGTAATAATTTTTACCCAAACTGCAAACGGACGCGTTGAAAGCTGTATGACTTATTCTTTGAACCCCGCCGCAGGGCTTACTATAACGCTCAGCTACATAGGACAGTTACGCGCGCCTACAACAAATTAACGGGTTGAATTTTCAACCGTCATCGGAGGATATACAATATGAACCGCGGTTTCGGATTTTATTTCGGTCACGCAATGAAGTCGTCGTGTAAGACGCTTTGGCACAAGGGCAATCTCCTTAAATACTTGGCGTGGGTAATAATGGAGCTTTTGGCTCCGTTCACCCTCGTGCTCGGCGCGATGTTTTCGCTTGCGAACGTCCGTCAGGCGAAGATTGCCGAAAGGGAGAATACGATAGACGTGCCGCAATCCTTTAAGGTTGCGTGCCGCGCAAAACCCTTCTGGACTATGCTTTTGGCAACGGTTTTGGAAGCGCTCATCTTTATAGCGGGCGTGCTTTTAATAGGGCTTGCAACCCTTATGTTGGGCGCGATAGGCTACGCTATATGCCTTTTCATATCCGACGTCGAGCCCGCGCTTATCATTGCGATTTTCTGTATCCCCGGCGGGCTTATGCTTGCGGTGTATTCGGTTATAATGCCCATACTGCTCGCGCCCACGGCTTACATAATAGAAACCAACCCCGATATAGGCGCAGCGGACGCGATTTCAATCTGCTTTAACACGATGAAAAGCCGCGGCAAGGGCACGTATTTTCTTACGAATTTCGTAACCCTTTTAATCGAGGGTGCAATCCTCGGCTTGGGCGCGGCGGCGGAAGTTGTAATCGCGCTCTTCGTAAACGATATCCGTCTTGCCGTCGTACTCGGAATTTTAGCGGGACTAATCTTTGCCGTGGGCTTTATGCTCGTTGCGCCTATGTTCTCGCTTGCAAGAAAGATTTCCCAAAAGAGCCTTTTCGAGGATATAGTTCTAGACCCCGTAAACGCTTCCAAGCGTACCGACGGCATAAATATCAGAAGATGCAAGGGCGTCAAATTTGACCCTGCAGAATACGAAAACGAGCTTGCTTTACTTTTCGACGAAACCTATTCGGACAGAGTTCCCGTCCCCGAGAACCCCGCCGCGCTCAGAAAGAAAAAGCTTGACGAAAGAAACGCGGCAAGGGCGGCAAGCGCAGATTACGCTAAATCCGTTGCGGCAACGCCCGCTTACACTCCCGCGCCCTCGTCGGGCGAAGAGGAGGACGGCGAGCTTTTGACCGTCAGCAACCTCATACGCGACGTAGAGCAGGACGAAGTTAAAACCGAAACGGCGGAAACACCCGCTCCCGACGTCATTCTGAACGAAGCGAAGAATCCCGACTCCACAGTCACGGAAGCTCCTGCGGAAACGCCTGCGGCAGAGCCCGAAAAGGACGCTCCCGACGTCATTCTGAACGAAGCGAAGAACCCGGACTCCGCTGTCACGGAAGCCCCTGCGGAAACGCCTGCGGCAGAGCCCGAAAAGGAAGAAGTCAAGCCCGCGGCAGAACCAGCAGAGCCTGCGCCCGTAAAGAAACCCGCAACCAAAACGGCGGCTACAAAGACGGCTACGGCCAAAGCCTCGGCAACTAAAACCGCGGAAGAAAAGCCCGCCGCTAAAACTAAGGCAACTGTAAAGACCGTAACAAAGACGGCTGCGGCGACTAAAACTACTGCAACCAAGACGGCTGTAACGAAAACCGCAACGGTTAAACCCGCGACAAAAACCACTGCAACGGCTACCGTAAAAGCAAAGACTGCGGAAAAATCTTCGTCAACCAAGACGACCCCGACGGTAAAATCCAAACAGGCGACCGCCAAAAAAACGGCGACTCCGGCCGACGGAGACAAATAATTTATCCTGCTACGATAGAGGACTGCTATGACAATGTTAATATGGAGAATTTTGGGCGCCGTCTCTTTGGTCGTGTGTATTCTGTGTATAGTACTCGTGCTTGCGTTAAGGCTTCTTAAAAACGGCTATTACCACGAATACACCGAAGACGAGCTGTTAAAGACCAAAAAAGCGGCAAACTCAAAAAATTCTATCTACTTCACCTCGGGTGAAACGAAAAATTTCATCAAAAAATACGTTATCTGCAAAACGCTGTACGATAAATATTTGGTGTGCAACTACGCGCGGAGCTTTGAAAACATTTCATACTTCGTGGTGCAGTATTCGCGCTTTAAAAGAGTAATCGGCGTAATAGACGTAACCCACCGCGACACGGGCGACAGCTCCAAAGTCATCGCGCTCAAAAGGGCTTGCGCCTACGTCAACGTGGTTATCGGCACGGCGGACGGCATATGCGTAAACTCCAACGTTATAAGACCGCTCCCCATGTGCAAGGTCAGAATTCATTCCGCCTTAAAAAGCTTTGCGCTGTTTACTTTCCTGTTTGCGGCTCGCCATACCGCGGTGGAAATTCTCGGCTTCCCCGCAGTAGTCGATAAGCTCGGCGCGGACTATGCCTTGCAGTTTCTTTCAAGTTTTTATAATTACGGAATAATCGCCGCAAGCTTTGTCCTCGCGCTTTTCGGCTACCTTATCGCCGTACTCTGTTTCAGAAGAAGAAACGCCAAAGTAAGAAACGGAGGTGCGCTTGAATATGAGTTCTTATAATAATATCGAAAAAATCAAGTACGCCTCTGAGGACTGCGTAGTGACATTGCGCGAATACATAGTTTTCGAGGACGAGCGCGCGGAAGAAAAATACGTCGTTTTCAAATTCGCAAACAACGTAAGCCAGCAGCTTCTCGGAATGGAGTTCGAGGTAAGTCAGTACGATATCGACGGCAGCCTCGTTGAAAAATCGCAGGTGGTCTACCCCAAATTTCTTGCAAAGCCGGACGAGCAATTCGTGCCCAAGGCAAAACTTAAAGTAAATTACGCCTGCAAAACCCTGTCCGTAAGGCTTATCCAAGCCGCCTTCGACAGGTTTATATGGAAGGAGGGGCAGTTCCTCGACAACAGCTACAAGTTCGAGCATTACGCCGCCGACGAGGATACGGAAGCGGCAAAGCGCGGCGTGCAGGTAAAATCCGCAGCGGTTAAAGCCCAACCCGCGCCTACCGCGCCAAAAAAGTGCAAGTACAAAATTCCCTTTAACGTAAAGGATACCACGCGCAAAAATATCGCAAAGTTCCCGGCAGTGTTCAACTTTTTAGTACTTCTCGTTATGCTGGTTGCAATAGGGCTTGCGGCGTACTTCTTCACCTCTAAGTCCACGGGTTTCACCGTCGGCGATTACGGCGTTAAAATCGTAAGCGGCAAAACGGTGGAAATCACTGGCTACACGGGCGAGGCTAAAAGCGTCGTAATCCCCGCAACTCTCGGCGATTACACCGTCGCGGGCATAGCCGAAAACGCCTTTAAAAATTCCGAAATCGAAAGCGTCAAGATAAATTCGTCTTCGCTCTATATCGACAGCTTCGCCTTCGAGGGCTGCGCCAAGCTCAAAACCGTAGCGTCCTCCGCTGAAATTACGGTCAAAACTAACGCTTTCAAGGGCTGCGTAAATCTTGCAACCGTAACTCTTCCTAACGCTGTTCTTTTAACGGGCAGCCTTACGGGCTGTACGAAAGTCGCGTACCTTGAATTTGCAAGGACCGACGCAGGCAACGTCGAAGCGCTTTTCGGCGGCAAATTGCCCGCGTCCGACCCCGTTATTATTATCGGCGGCAATAAGCCCGGCGAGGGCGGCGGTAACGAAGACGGTGACGGCTTTACGTATGACCCCGAAAAGACGTACGTCTACGGAGAGCTTGAGGGCAAGGGCGTTAAGGGTTACAGGCAGTATAAGGACTGTGAAACGGTCGACGGCGCGGTTATAACCGTAAATCCCGAGGTTGACAATATCAGCCTTGAAAGCGACGTAAAATCCTTCAGCGCCAAAGTATATCCTTCGTTGGCAAATATTATATCGATGACTGTGACGGGGGAAACTGTTATAACGTTTGACGACGCCAATGCGTTTACACAGTTGGAAGAGCTTGAAATCGGCAACTCTGTAAGCGGTCTGTATTTAAAGGCTTTCCCCGCCCTGCAACGGCTTACACTGCCTTGTTACAGGAACGATATGCTCGTTAACCAATACGCATTGCCCGACAGTCTGGAAGTTTTAACGCTTAAACCTTCGGCAGACTGCACGACTGTCCCCGACGAAGCGTTTTACAGTATAAACGCCCGTAATATCGTCGTTGCGGACGGCTTCACGGGTTGCGGCGTAAATATTCTTCACGATAATTACTATACCGCGTATATAACTCTCCCCCAAGGGATAGAGTACGGCGCACAAGTAATAGGCGGCGAATGTACGCAGCTATCGACGGTTATCGTTTATTTCGACAATATAGGCGTGTCTTACGCCGAATTCAATCAGTCGTTCACATATACTAATACGCTTATCGTTTACACTAGCGTTGTAAGCTATTATGGCTTTTTGGCAAACGCGAACGGTTACGCGCCTTCAACCTTTGAAATCCGCGCCGAAACCGCGGAGATATCTTTAGACGTCTTTATCAACGGAGATGCGTACGAATATCCCGTATACCCTTCGTTAACGGTTTTGGATATAAAGGAAGAGCCCGACTATTTCAGAGACGGCTATACGGGCAATATAGCGTAACTTATTTGAAAATCAAAAAAATCTTAAAAGGAGGTTATTGATATGAATAACGTAATTGCGGCGTTATGCGGCACGGTTAACTTTATGCCGCCTTGGATAATGCTGGGCGTTTTCGGCGCAATCATCCTCCTTATCGCGATAATAATCGCCTTAAAGGGCGTAAAACGGAAATTCTTCCGCGTCCTCGTCTACGTGCTCGTAGGCTTAATTCCGACTTCTTACCTCGTCTATCTCGCAGTGCAGGTAATCCTGTGGGAGAACGTCACCGAGCAAATCGCCTTCGCAATAGCTTGGTTGCCCACGGTTTTATTCGTGCTTATCGTCTTGATAGCGACGCTTAGGGGCTTGAGAAGGGGACTGAGGAAGAGCATTATTCTTGCCCTGCACGCAACGTGCGCGGGTGCGCTGTGCGTGGCGTTCTTCTTCATTATGATAGGAGTGGAGGACGTAGACGCCGGTTCTTTAAACTTCGTCAATCTGCTGATGGGCGGAGAGGGCTCACTGCAACGTGCGCTCGGAGTGTCAGAGGAATGCGCAACCTTAAAGGGCGTGCTTGCGGAGTATATCTGCGTTACGGCTGGCATAGACGGAATTACCCCTTACGTTTATACCCTCGTGGATATGGCGTACCGCATAATCTTTGCCGTCATATCGCTCCTTATTTTCTTTACAGTCGACTTCGTTCTGTATATCGTGTACGTCCTGTGCTATTCGCAGCGCAAGTACAAAAAGAACAGAATCTTGGAATTCAAGAACGGCAAAACCGATAAAAATTACAAAAAGCATACTCTTGGCGGCGGGCTTGTCGGGCTCGTGCGCGGCGTGGCTGTCGGGCTTTTGTCCCTGTCGTTCCTCGGCAGCGCGTTCTATGTGGTTGCGGGCGGCAAGGGCGAAGGAAAGCTCGAAGACTACGACTTTGGCAACGACGATATAAACTTCTTCTACGAAATTTACCGTTCGATTGAAGGCTACGGCTCGCAGGGCATATTCAAGATATTGAACGCTATGTCTGACGCAACCGACACCCCGTATTATCTTTTCGCCGCAGACCTGATATTTTCGGGCGAGTTGAACGACGAGGAATTCGACGTTCACGGTAACGTCAAGTTCAGGGAAGAATTGGCTTTATTCACGGGCTTTGCGCGCGAAACCTTGGGGCTTTTGATGAAGTACGGCTCCGACGAGCTCAACGCCGTGGTCGGCGGTGATGTCACGGATAACGCCTTCGACACCGTGGTTCGGGTAATGACGAAAACGGGCTTTAAAGAAGAGTTCGATTTGCTCATAGACGACTTTGACGAGCAGTCCTACGTAATAAACTTATCCATGTCATTCGTCAGCGCGATAGTCAACCGCATCGACGAGTTGTCTTTCACCAAGGACAATATAGGCGAGGGTGAAAGAGAGCTTATAAAGCTGATATTCAAAAAGGGATTTTTAACCGAGAATATCCCCGACGAGCGCGACCTCATAGAAGAAACGGGCAAAACCGAAGCGGAAGGAAACAATATACGCCCCTACCTCACGGTAAAGCATATAATCACGAAAAACGACGTCAAAGTCGTCTTGAACGTGGTGCTTTCCGTGCTTGCGGGAAACGAGACGGGCGACACGCTTCAGCTTGTAAAACGCATAGTTCCCGAAATTGAAAAGCTGTCCATATTGAGTTCGGAAAGAAAGGCGGAGTTCAACCCCGTACTCGGCAGAATGTACTGCCTGTTTGAAAACCTGTACCTCACCGCAGACGGAGAGGACGGCGTAACTTATTCGGAAATCAATGCGGACGGAATAGACTGGATAGGCGAAATAAACGGACTTTTGGATGTTGTCGACGATGTTACGCTCCTCTACGACAATTTAAGCTCAATCGAGGGCGAAGCGCTCGATATAGTCAAAATACTCTTCAATGAAGAGAATGCAAACTATCAAGAGAATATGCGCGCGTACGACGGAATTTGCCGTCTTTTAACCGAAAGCCGCGTTATGGGCAGGGCGCTCTCCACGCACTTCGTCTACAAAACTATTTACGATGGGTTAACCGGTCTCTCTGAAAACGTCTATATTCCCGATAAGATTAATTTCAGCAACGCCTACGATAAACACGGCAACGTCGTCTCTTACGGCGAAACCTATCAACTTCTGTACGGCGTAAAGCTTCTCTTCGGCGGCGACAACGCAAAAATAATCGATACACTTTTAAACGTCGACGGCGACACCCCCATAGAGGAAATTTTAAACGTCCTCGCGCAGGCGGTAGAGCCCGACGAAAACGGCAATACCAACCCCCTCGTAAAGCATCTTACCGATTCGGTAATCCTCCGTTCGGTCATCTCTATTGAGCTTTTAGAGGTGGGCGGCAACACGCTGTACGTGCCCAAAGCCGCGCTTGAAGAGGTGGATAATACCCGCGTTAACCTCATAACCAAGAGGGAGCTTAGCGGTCTTTTGGAAAATATGACTAAGCTCGTTGATTTCGTTATGCCTTTTATGGACGAGGAAAACCCCGAAGCATGGAAGACGGAAATAGATAATTTCTTAATAAACAACAACGACTTCTACGCATTGGTGCAGGACAACAGAATTTTCGAAGGCACGGTCGCCCGTATGTTTACCGAAAAGATAAAGGAATACGGCACCAGCATAATAACCGTTCCTATCGATCTCGACGGCTTTGACAATATCGACGGTTGGATAACGGTAGACGGCAAGCAAGGCGAACTTTTGTATCTTCTCGACGCGCTGCGCTACACGCAGTTCAAGATTTCGGACGTCCTTCTTGACGCCGTCGAATCGACGAGTATAATAAAGAAAATTTGCAATATGAACGAAGGAGAACTTGACACTTTCTTTGCGTCGAGGGTGCTGCACTACACCGTTTCCCACTATATACTTGACGACGGAGCTTCAGTCGGCGACGGCTTCATTCTCGTAATTCCCAAAAACTCCCGCGAGTATCTGGAGTTCGATTCGATAGAAAGCCTTATAAAGAAAAGAGAGCTTGTCGCTCTGTTCACCGAAATTTCTGCGCTCGGCTTGTACGAAGAGGAAGAGTCCCCCGCAGAGCCTCCCGAAGAAAATCCCGACGGCGGAGATAACGCAGGCGGCAATACGGGAGATGGCGGAGAAACCTCTGCCGAGCCCCCCGCGGAGAATAACGGCGGGCACACCGTAATAGAAAAAATACTTGCGCGGATCGCCGAGGATAAATCCATTCTCGAAAGAAGCAGTATCATTCCCGCGTCGATAGTCGCAACTCTCGTCAACGACGAAGAGCTCGCAACCCGAACGCTGGTTATTCCAGAGTTGTTCGATAAGTATCATATGGGCGCAACCGAACAGCTTGAACAGTACGATTCAACCAACCCCTGGAAGGCTGAGCTGCCCGCGCTTATAGACGCTTTGGACGAAGTCCTCGGAATAAGCGACCCCGAAACGGACTTTACGTTCGACGGCGTGGACGTAAGCGAAAAAATATCCGCGCTTTTAACGAGTCTGAACGATATATCTTCCGTCAACGCGTCGCAGACCAAGCTGCAGGTTATGTACTCGTCTGAAATATTCCGCAGCAAAATAACCGCGGAGATAGACGAAACCTTTAAGGACAAAAACGTCGTAGATCCAACCGTATTATCCTACGTAAAGCAGCTTGACGGCTATTATAAGGTGTCCGAGCTTCAAGCCCTTTCAAACGCCGTCAACGTACTCGGCGTAACCGATTTCAACGATCTAACGTCGTTTGACGACTACAAGGCAAATCTCACCGTCGACATCCTCGGCGAAGTCTACAAGTCGGTAATAGCTCAGGGCATAATCAGCAAAGCGGTAACCGATATAATCGAAGGACCCGACAACAAGACGCTCGTCGACCACCCGCTCGCCCGTAGAACCGAGCTTCGCGCGGTTTACAGGGAAAGCGAAATCCACGCCGTTTTAACCCTTTACAACGACCTTGAATTGGGCGACGTGGAAAAAATCGATTTGCAGCAGGTCAGCGGACTAATCTACGACGGCGAGAGCGGAGAAGTAAAATCATATCTTCTCGTCGCGTCCTTATCCGAACAGCTTATAGACCACCCCGGGTTGATTATCCCCGACGGCGTCGTGGAAACGGTAGCGGGCAAAAAGTACGTTACCCCGCTTGAATTAAGCCGCTTGGTCGACGCGTTCAACGCAATGAAGCCCTACATTAAAAACAGCGACGGCTCCGCAATAGAAGATATAAACGGCATAAAGGCGGAGGATATGCAGATAGACGTTCCGGAGGATACGTCTGTGCGCGGCGAAATTTTCCAAAGCGAGATTATGCGCGCAAGGATAACCTACCAGCTTATAACGCTTAACAGGTCAAAGGGCGGCGTGCTTGCCGTAGGCGAAGGCAAGGCGGACGCGGTCCTCGACGTCAGGGCGTCGCACAGCGTAGGCGAAACCTACGTTATAAACGCGGAACAGCTTGAAGCCCTTGCCGCCGCGTTACTCGCAATAGGTGGCGGCGAAGCTTCGTTCGAGGTCCCCGCGTTCGATGTCGGTACGATAATTACCCTGTCCGACAAGATTGACGTGCTGTGCGTTTCCGATGCGTTGCGCTATAAAATCTGCGAAGTTCTTTCTTCCGAGGGCGCAAAATACGGCGTTGTATTCGGTACCGAACCCGTAACCGATTTGACGGGCGGCGGCATAACGGAGTACTATACGGCTTCCGACGAAGATATAAGGAATGCGGCGCAGCTTATCCAGTCGCTTTCGTAAAACCGTTAAAGTAAAACAAAACGCCCCGAGCTTACTGCTCGGGGCGTTTTCATTTTTATTGTCAATCCGTCTGTCTGTCATTCTGTGTACTTTTCTGTCATTCCGAGCGTAGCCGAGGAATCTCTTTCAAATAACCGCGGCGCAAAACGAAGCGTCAATTCGCGCTTTCGGGTTTTCGGCTTTTAAATAAAAGCTTCTTCGGCTCGGCAACCTTCGCCCGTCTGTCTTTACCCATAAAGAATAGGGCAACCGTGCCGGGACCTGCGTGCGCGCCCGTGCACAAATCGTAATAGTCTGTAATTATATTTTTAACGCCGCGCGTCTCAAGCTGCTGTTTTAAATATTCCGCGTCCTCGGCGCAGTCCGCGTGCGCGATCGCAACGGTCTGCGTTTCCTTGTTTTCCACGTTCCTGTCAAAGGCGTCGAGTATTGTCGCAAGCGCCTTTTTCTTGCCTCGCTCCTTTGAAAATACGGCAAGCTTTGCCGGCGTGTCGTCGTTCGCCCAAAGCACAGGCTTTATGTTTAAAAGGGTGCCCGCAATCGCGGCAACGGCGGAAACTCTGCCTCCCTTCCTTAAATACTTCAAATCGTCCACGTATACATAGCTGTTTACCTTGTATGTGTTCTCTTTGACCCAGGATGCGCACTCCTCGACCGTCAGTCCCATATCTCTGAGCTCCGCAACCTTCAAAGCAATCAGGCACGAGCCCATCGAAGCGTTTGCGGTATCGAAGACGTAAACCTTGCTTGCGGGGAACTTCTTTTCAAGCTCGGCTTTTGCTGCAAGCGCCTGCGCGTTAGTTCCGCTCACTCCTGCGGAAATGGTGAAAAGAATAACGTCCCTGCCCGCCTGTAAAGAGGGGATAAGATATTCCTCGAATCTCGCTTCGCTAATAAGCGAGGTTTTCGTTTCAGTCCCTGCGCGTAGCCGTGCGTAAAACTCCTTTGCCAAATCTTTAAATGGCGTGCCCTTTTCGTAGCACGGCTTTTCAACGCCGTTCACCGTATAAATATAAGGAATAATACATATCCCGTATTTTTCTGAAATTTCGTCTGGAACGTTGCAACCCGAATCCGTAAATATATCGAATTTATTCATTTCAAATTTCTCCGTCCCGCGTACGCGCGCAGCGGGCAAGCCTTACGGCAAAATTTTATTTATAATAACATTATTGCACTTTTGCCGAAAAATACAACCTATTTGCCCGCCGAATTACTCCACGCTTTATTTTCGGGCTATACCGAATGATTTTCTCATTCTACTACCAAAATTTCACGCTCTACTCACAGTAGAGTTGCGTTTTTTGTTGTGTTTTTTGCCGCTTAGTGCTAAAATACGGGTATGGAAGATTTAAAGGACGTAATCGCAAAGAACTTGGTTGAGCTGCGCACGGAAGCGAAGCTTACCCAGCTTCAGCTTGCGGAAATGCTCAACTATTCCGATAAAGCCGTTTCCAAGTGGGAAAGGGGAGAGGCAATCCCCGACATTCGGGTTCTCGTTAAAATAGCCGGAATTTACGGAGTAACCGTGGACGATATCGTCAGGGAAGAATCAATCGCCACGCCCGTTCAGCCCAAAAAACACTTGACGGGCAAGCACGCTTTCATAACCGCGCTTTCCGCCCTTTTGGTGTGGTTTATCGCAACGGGTATATTTATGATTTTCTACTGCATCGACCCCACCGAAGAATATTCATATCTCGTATTCGTGGTGGCGCCTCTGCCTACGGCAATAGTGCTTTTAGTGTTCTCCGCAATTTGGGGCAACCGCTTAACGAACGCTGTGGCAAGCTCTCTCGTCGTATGGTCGTGCGCGGTCATTTTCCACGTTTTTGTGGATGTGTTCGCCCCCGAATTCATAAAAATTTACTTTATCTATATAGTGGCCGCCGTGTTCGAGGTTTTGCTTATCCTGTGGTTCGTATACCGCTGGTACGTATCGAAGCACGGCAAGCTCTTTAAAAATTTTCATCGTAAAAGAGGTGAATAGAATGAATATGAAAAAACTTGCAAACGCGTTAATTCCCGACGGGGACTTGCTCTCCCCCGAAGAGTACGAAGAAATTTATCCTCCCCGCAATCTCCCTAAGGGCGTTGAGGTAACCCGTCTTGCGCCTTCGCCCACGGGCTTTATACATTTGGGCAACCTCTATTCCGCGCTTGCGGACGAAAGGGTCGCGCACACTACGGGCGGCGTGTTCTATCTGAGGATAGAGGACACTGACGAAAAGCGCAAAGTTGACGGCGCGGTCGAAAGCGTTATCCGTTCTTTGAAATACTTCGGAATCAGGTTCGACGAGGGCGCGGAGATAAACAGCTCGTTGAATAATTACGGTCCTTACTATCAGCGCCAACGCGAAAAAATTTATAAAAGCTTCGTCAAAAAGCTTTTGGAAGAGGGCTTGGCTTACCCGTGTTTTTGCACCGCGGAAGAGTTGGACGCAGTCCGCGCAAGCCAGACCAAAAGCAAGGAAACCACGGGCTATTACGGCAAGTACGCAAAGTGCAGAAATCTGACCGAGGAAGAAATTTACGACAATATCAAGGCGGGCAAGCCATACGTTATCCGTCTCAAATCGCAGGGTAGTATAGATAATAAAATTACCTTCCGCGACGCAATAAAGGGCGATATTACCGTGACAGAAAACGATCAGGACGTGGTTATTTTAAAGTCTGACGGCATTCCCACGTATCACTTTGCCCACGCAATAGACGACCATTTTATGCGCACCACGCTCGTTATCCGCGGTGAGGAATGGCTTTCCAGCCTGCCCATTCATTTGGAGCTTCACAAGGTTTTAGGCTTCAATCCCCCTAAGTACGCGCACACCTCGTCGCTTATGAAAATGGACGGTGACACGAAGCGCAAGCTTTCAAAAAGGAAGGACCCCGAGCTTTCGCTGGACTATTACAGGCAGGCTGGCTACTATCCGCAGGCGGTCGTTAAATATCTTATGACCGTTCTGAATTCCAACTTCGAGGAATGGACCTTAAAAAATCCCGACGGCGATTATAAGGACTTTAAGTTCAAAATAGACAAAATGGGCAAAAGCGGTGCGCTGTTCGATTTGGAAAAGCTCAACGACGTGTCGAAAACCGAAATCTCAAAGCTTTCCGCAGAGGAGTGCTACGCCTTCCTTAAAGGCTGGGTCGACGAGTTCGGAAGCGAAGTCGACAAATCCCATTTTAAGGAAGACGGCTATTTACTGAAAATTCTCACTTTGATAATTGGCATAGGCGGCAAGAAGAGGAGAAAGGACATAGAGCGCGCCGAGCAGGGCGTACGCCTTTTCGACTATTTCTTCGACGATACCTTCGACCCCGACTATTCTTACAGGTTCGATAAAGCTACCGTCAACATGGTTTTGGATAAATTCGCGGCAGTCTACGATACGGGCGACGACAATTCCGAGTGGTTTGCAAAGGTGAAGGCAATCGCGCCCGAAGTTGGCTTTGCAAGCGAAATGAGCGAATATAAGTCGCACCCCGAAAATTTCAAGGGCAGCGTATCCGACGTTGCGGAAATTTTAAGAATTGCCATAACGGGCAGCCCCAACTCTCCGGACTTATGCACAATAATGCGAATTCTCGGAAAGTCGCGGACAGTAGCAAGATTATTAAAAGGGAAAATATAATATATTCGTTGAATATAGGATATAAGTATAAATTTATATTTGCAAGCGAGGCGTTATGTTAGAATTAGTTGACATTAAAAAAGATTACCCTGTTGCGGGCGGCGTGGTAAGCGCATTAAAGGGCGTAAGCATAAAATTCCGCAGAAACGAGCTCGTCTCTATTCTCGGCGCGTCGGGCTGCGGCAAGACTACGCTTTTAAATATCGTAGGCGGGCTCGATAAGTATACTTCGGGCGACCTTATCATCGAGGGCAAGTCCACGAAAGAGTACAAGGACGGCGACTGGGATACCTACCGCAACCACTCCATAGGTTTCATATTCCAAAGCTATCATTTAATTCCACACCAGACCATTTTGCAAAACGTGGAATTATCCCTCTTAATCGCGGGCGTGAGCAAGGAAGAACGCCGTCAAAGGGCGATAGCCGCGCTCGAGCGCGTTGGCTTGGGCGATAAATTAAAGAACCGTCCCAACCAGCTTTCGGGCGGGCAGGCACAGCGCGTCGCAATCGCGCGCGCCCTCATAAACGACCCCGAAATCGTACTTGCGGACGAACCAACGGGCGCGCTCGATTCCAAGACCAGCGTTCAGATAATGGAGCTTTTGAAGGAAATTTCAAAGGACCGTCTCGTGATTATGGTAACGCACAACCCCGAGCTTGCCGAAAAGTATTCCACCCGCATAATCCGCCTTTTGGACGGCGAAGTGGTGGACGACTCCGACCCTTACGACGGTGAAATCCCCGCCCCCGCTTGTCACTCTGAACCCCTTTGTCATTCTGCCCGATCGCAAGCGACGGTTTGCGCCCCCAATTATAATAATTCAGATAATAACGGCGCAAAGCGTAGCGTCAGCGAAGTCGAAGAATCCCTTCCCAACAGCGAAGAATCCCTTCCCGTCACCGACCAACCCGCCAAGACCAACAAGGGCAAAAAGAAAAAAGCCTCTATGTCTGTGGGAATGGCAATGTCTTTATCCCTCAAAAACCTCTTATCCAAATTCAAGCGCACGGCGCTCGTTTCGGTTGCGGGCAGTATAGGCATAATAGGCGTTTCAATGGTTCTTGCAATCTCTTCGGGAGTAAACGGCTTTATCGACGGTATGCAGGATGATATGCTTTCGGGCAACCCCTTGGAAATCACCCGCACTGCGATGGACTTCAACGCTCTTATGGATATGGGTTCGGGCACCAAGGTCAAGGTTGAAAAGCTTGGCGATAAGGTCTACGTTGACTCCCTTATCGAAACGCTTATGGGTATGGGTAGTATGGGTGTAACCAACAACATAACCGATGCCTACGCGGACTACGTAAGCAAGATGCCCTCCGCGTACTACAATGCCGTATATTACGATTACGGCTTGGAACCGGCAAATAATATTTACACTAATTATAAACTCGATAAAAGCGACGGCGGCGAAGAAATGTCCGTTACGGGCATTCGTCAGACCTATTCCGCGGTTTTGGGCGCTGTTGCGGAAAACAGCGAATCGGACGCGGAAAAACAGCAGTATAAAATATTTTCGGGCATGATACCTACCGTGACTACGTTCGAGGAGCTGCCCGACAACTATAATTACGTTCTGTCGCAGTACGATATTGTCGCAACCTACAACGGCAAATCGGCAGACCTCACCGAGGAAGAGCTAAAGGATATTTTCTGTAAAAAAGACAGCCTGATTATGGTCATCAACAAACAGGCGACCACCGACCTCACTATGGGGCAGATGGGCTACTTCACGCAGGAAGAATTTTTAGCCTACGCCGAACGCGCCAAGGAACTCGTCGGCGACGAAATAACCGAAGAAGAGGCAAACGAAAAGTACGGAGAGCTCCTTTCGGAATATCTGAACGGCAAGGAGTACGACTATTTCTTAGATAACGACGGAAGCGAAACCAAGTTCAAGTGGTATCCCAACGATACGGTTTATTCCCCCGCAACCCCTGCGGACGGCGTGTACATTCCCGTCGAAGTGGAAAACCCGAACGACCCTCCCATAAAGGCTGCTGAATTTAAATATAATGCGTATAAAGACGGTTTCGCCGCGGACAGGGATAAATCGGACGATATAGATTTAAAGGTCAAAGTTATTCTTCAAAAGAAAAAGGGCGTGTCTTACGGCTGCCTTAGTTCCGGTCTTTACTACACTAACGCGCTTTCCCGTCACGCTTTGGAAACGGGCAGAGAGAGCGAAATCGTCAAGTATATGAACGAACACGGCGGTTCTCTCGACGGCTTGCCCTACAAGTACCACTATACATATAACGGCGTTCGTCAGGACCCCGCGCGCCCCGCGTACGTAATCGACAGCGCAGGCTCGTCAATGATGTCCTCAATGATGTCCTCAATGATGGGCGGCTCGTCAGGCGGCAGTCAGTACGATTCTTTAAAGGTCACGCCCTCGACGGTGGGCGGCGGCGACTTGCCCGTTGCTTTCGAGTTTTATCCCCTCGATTTTGAAAGTAAGGACTTAGTTACCGACTACCTCGATAAGTGGAACGACATGTGCGAGAGGGGAGAAACCTATGTTTGGACGGTTACGAATGCGGACGGTACTGTTGAAGAGCGTTCTATACAGCTTAAAGAAGAACACAAAATTACTTATACGGACGCGGTCGGGCTTATTATTACGATGGTAAATACTATGATTGACATAATAACCATCGCGCTTATCGCGTTCACTGCGCTATCCCTCGTCGTGTCGACGGTTATGATAGGCATCATCACATACGTGTCCGTGGTTGAACGAATAAAAGAGATAGGTATCCTGCGCGCCGTGGGTGCAAGAAAGAAGGATATAAAGCGGCTTTTCAACGCCGAAACTTTTATGATAGGTCTTGCCGCGGGCTTGGTGGGAATAGTGGTAACATATTTGATTTCACTATTATTAAATCTTGTTTTAGGCGTTCTGTTCGGTATTTATACAATAGCTTCGCTGCCTATTTGGCAGGCGTTTATAATGGTTTTGATAAGCGTCGGGTTAACTCTCGTATCGGGTTTAATCCCCGCCTCGGCAGCCGCCAAGAAAGACCCCGTCGTCGCTCTCCGTACCGAGTAAACCCAAACTAAAACAGGCGTGCCTGCGGTGCGCCTGTTTTTATAATTTTAAGTAATAAATTATCAATAAACGGTTGACACTTTTTACCAAAAGTGTTAAACTTAAAAGGTAATAAGTTTCATAGGAGTTTTTTATGAAAAAGGTTTTTAAAGGATTATCGGTTTTAGTTGCTTCAACCGCACTTTGCGCAGGTATCGCTACCGCTTCGGCTTGCTCCGGCGGCTACAACGGCGAATATATCGGTCATTATTGCTATGCTAACCAATACAACGCTGTTTACGGTATGGTCGTAAAGGTTTCCGTTGAAAACAATATAATTACCAAAGTTGAGGATATAACCCATTCCTACGGCGACGGCGAAGCTTTTTCCTGCACGTATAACAAATTTGTAGTGGATTGGGCTGCGGGCGGTCCTCAGCGTGACGAACACGGCGCTTGGAAACATACAGATGAAGAGGTAACTACTTATAATAAAGATTGGCACGTCGTCAGTGACGCTCAGGGCGATTGGACTGAGGATGCCAGATTAAATTGGCTTAAAAAGGAAACTTGGCTTCTTCAACAGTATGAAGGCAAAGCTGTTGCCGACATTTTGGATATAAAGGTTTACTATAACGAAGTTGGCGAACCTTATTCAAAGGACGATAACTCTGCATTAGTTTCAAGCGGTTTGCTCATTACAAACTCAACGCAGGGTAGCGGCAGAGTTTTGATTGCCGTACAAAACGCGCTTAAAAAATAAACAACTTAAAATCTTTAACCCGCCTTTTTAAGGCGGGTTTTTTCTTGCCATTTAAAAGAAATTAATGTTATAATTAAGCTATGAATTTACTTAAAAAAACCGTGCTTTTTCTTGCGGTCGTATGCGCCGCAGTCTGCGCGGCGGGCTGTAATAATAAAACTTACGGTTTATACACAAATATGCAGGACGGATTTAAGGTCGTGGACGGTAGCTTTAAAACCGAACTTATAGAAGGCTATACCCCGACGGAGCGTGGAGGGGAAGCCCCCGACTGTGCGGGCTACACCACGCATGGCAGAACGTACTTTTCAATGTATACCGACGCCACCGTCGCCATATCCGCAAACTTTGAAGCGGAGGGCGCACAGGACAGGTTCAATTCGTTCCTCGCCGAATTTAAAACCACTATCGACGATATCGACAAGTCGCTTTCAACCTCGGTCGTAAACTCCGACGTATCGCGCTTCAACGCCGCCGCCGCGGGCGAAAAGGTACAAATTTCCAAAACCGCGTACGAGGTAATAAGCGAAGCCAAGCGCATTTACGAAGTGACCGAAGGCTACTACAACCCTGCGCTGTATTACAACGTGCTTGCCTACGGCTTCGGCGACAATCACCGCGTAATGACTAAGGAAGATTTGCCCGCGGACGAGCTCGTTGCAAAATATACCGACCTTTCGTCGCACTTTGGCGAATTGCAGTTAATCCGCGATGGCGAAACGCACTACGCCGTAAAACCCGAATACACCGTTGAAGCGGCTGGCGAAACGCTGACCCTGCATATCGATTTGAGCGGCATAGGCAAGGGCTACGCCGTGGATAAAGTGGAAAAATTATTTAACGACTACGGTTACGAATTCGGATATTTCAGTTTCGGTTCAAGCAGTATGCTCGTAAAAAGGCACTTAGGCGGCGCGTATAAATTGGGCTTGTCCAACCCGCGTTCCTCGTCAAGAAAGCCGTACGTCGAAACCGAAATTTTAAACGAAAAGCTTTCCACAAGCGGCGATAACGAGCAGTTTTACACCATCGAAGGTGTCCGCTATTGCCACGTTATCGACCCCACGACGGGCAAACCCGTGCAAACGGGCATAATGTCGGTAACCGTAATAGGCGGCAGCGCAGCCGAGGACGACGCTCTCACTACGGCGATAATGGCAATGGGCAAGGAAAAGGCAATTTCGTTCGTAAAAGAAAAGCTGAACGACAGAAGAGTAATCTTCACCGTCGAATAAACATATGTCACTAAAAAAAGTAGAACAAGTCAAAGCCGATAAGGGCTTTAAAATATGGGATTTAATTATCTATGGCGTAATTGCGGTAACAGTCGCCGTGCTGTTTATCGTAATTTTCGCAACCAAGGACGAAAGCCCTCTCACGGGCGTAAGGGTATTCGTTGAAGGGCAGGCGGTGTTCGAATACGGGTTCGACGGCGGAGCGGTATATTCAGATACGGTAACGGCGGAAAACGTAAAAGAGGACGATAACGGTTTAACCGTCACCGTAAACGTTGCGGACGGCGTTAACGTAATTTATATAAATAAATCCGCAAAGACGGTAAAGGTTACCGAAGCGGACTGCAACGGCAAACAGTGCGTTTATTTCCCCGCGATAGACGACAACAACAAGATAATTTACTGCAACACTCACAGGCTGAGAATAGAACCCCTTTCAAGAAATTACGACGACCCGAATTTAATTATGTAATAGCGTTCCGCTAAACGTGATAACAAAGTAAAGCCCGCCCCTGCGCCGTTTGGCGCAGGGGCGGGCTTTATCGTTATAATAATTGCAATAAATACGCGGTTATCTCATTAATTTTATTCAGCCGCTTTTTCTTCCTGTGCGGGAGTTTCTTCCGCAACAACCTTACGGCTTATAATAATGTGTCTCGGGCACTTTGCAACGCAGGTTAAGCACCCGGTGCACTTTGAATAATCTATCTCGGGCAAATTGTCCTTCATAGTTATCGCGCCGTGCGGGCAAGATTTAGCGCAAATGCCGCAAGCTATACAGCCAACTTTGCAAACGCTTGTCACTTCCTTGCCGCGGCACTTTGAAGAGCAGGCAACGTATACGGGAGCGGAGGAAGGTATACGGTCAATAATTCCCTTAGGGCAAGCCGTCATACACGCACCGCAAGATATACACCTGTCGGGGTCGACTTTTGCAAGCCTGCCAGTAACCTCAATGGCGTTTTCGGGGCAAACCGCCTTACAGTCCCCGCAGCCCAGGCACGCGTAGGAGCAAGCCTTATTTCCGCCCAAAAGCGAAGCGTTCGCCGCGCAGGTGGGGTTACCCTTGTATTCATACTTGTCTGCGCAATTCTCTATTCCGCCGTCGCAGTGAACTACAGCAACCGTGGGTTCTTCTTCGGTGAGCTCTATGCCCAAAAGCTTTGCTATTTCCGCTTTCTTTTCGGGTGAAGTAACGTGGCAATCTGCAAGGTTTCCGCTGCCGTCCGCAAGCTTGGAAGCAAATCCGCTACAACCCGAACAGCCGCAACCGCCGCAGTTCGCACCCGCAAGATTGTCTAAAATCTTCGTAATCTTTTCGTCAACGTTGACTTTGAAAACCTTGCCTACTACGAGTATCAGTATTCCGATAAGAAGCGCTGTTCCCGCAAATATACCGGCAACTATGCCGACGGTAATCCAGGTTTGATTGGTAATTTCAAGTAAATTCATTATCGCGCCCTCCTTAACCCAAACTGATATAGCTGAACACGGTGAACGCCATACAGATAAAGCAAGCCGTTACCATAGCGATGGGGAAGCCTGCAAGCGCCTTAGCCGTCTTGTAGTAATTCAGCTTTTCGCGCATACCGCTCATTATTATCATAACGAGTGTGAAGCCGAGCCCCGCAAACAACGCGTATAAAGCCGCCCAGCCGATATTCATAGACGCATCGCCGATGTACGCGGACATATCGCCTATGACGAGCTCGGTCACGCCGAGCACGGCGCAGTTCGTCGTAATAAGCGGAAGGTAAATACCCATAGCCCCGTAAAGCGAAGGGGAAATTTTCTGAATAATCTTTTCAAGCATCTGCACGAGAGAAGCTATTATAAAGATGAAGAAAATTATCTCCAAGAACTCGATACCGAGCGGCACCATAACGTAGGTGTAAATGGGATAGGTTACAAGGGTTGCAAGCACCATAACGAGGGTAACCGCAATTCCCATACCCGCCGCAGAGGACGTCTTTTTGGAAACGCCGAGGAAGGGGCAGATACCGTAAGTTTTAACCGTAATAAAGTTGTTGGTAAGAACCGCCGCAAGAACTATAGCAATAAAAGTACCCATAGTTTACGCCACCTCCCTTAAAAGGTTTTCTCGCGCAAGCTTGTTGGCTTTAACGCGTTTAGCACGCTCGATGCAATCGATAACGTAGGTAAAGACCGCAATGCTTAACCCGTAGACAAGGAACGCGCCCGCAGGCTTTGAAAGCATACCGATTGAGAAGCTCATAATCTCGTAGCCGAACAGCGAACCCTTGCCGAAGAACTCGCAGATAATACCCATAAGGGTAAGCGCAAGGGTGAAGCCCAAGCCCTGCATTACTCCGTCAACCGCCGCTTCGGGCACGGTGTGCTTGTTTGCAAACGCTTCCGCGCGACCAAGGATAATGCAGTTAACGACTATCAGCGCAAGGAAGCCGCCCAAGCTGTCGTATAAGTCGGGAACAAACTTTTCAAGGAACATTCTCGCAAAGGTTACAAGGGTTGCTATAATTACGATATAGCAGGGTATACGCACGGAGTTGGGTATAACCTTTCTCAAAGCAGAAATAAGAATATTGCTTAAAGTGAGAATAACAACAACCGTAAGACCCATACCCATTGCCGAAAAGGCGGAGGAGATAAGTCCGAGGGTGGGGCAGGTGCCGAGAACCAGCATAAAGGTGGGATTCTGATAAATAAGTCCGTCTAATGTAATCTTTTTGTACTTATTCATTATGAGTTGCCTCCTTCGCCGTTATCCCCGCCGTCGCCGTCGGGATTTGTTTCGGGCGCTTCGAACGTTAAGGTCTTAACGTAAGTTATCGCGCCGTTCACCGCGTTTGCAATCGCCGTCGACGATTTGGTTGCGCCCGAAGATAAGAAATCACCCGAAGGCTCGAACGCAAATCCGTCGCCCGTAATGTCCTTACCGGAGTAGTTGCCCATATGCTTTATGTCGTTGATATAGGACTGCCCTACGTTTCCGATTATCGTTGCGTTGTAAATAGTGGTAGGCTTGCCGTTCGTTATAGCTATTGCCACGCGGCAGGTAACAGTACCGTCCTGATATCCGCCGTTACCGGTGGAAGTTATAAGATAATGCAATATTTCGCTTTCGTCCACCGTATACTTGACTTTGTAGTACTCGTTTACGGTTGCATTTCCGTGCTGCGCCTCAACCTTGAAGCCTGTCACGGTTTCGTCCTCTTTTGTTATCAGTTTTTCAACGCCCTTGTCGTCCGTACCGTAAACCGATATAACGTTTTCTCCGTAAGCCTTCTGAATTTCTTCAAGGAACCTTTCGCCCAACGCCCTAACCTTACCGAAGGAGTTGTTAACGAAGTCAAGCGCTCCGTTTACCGCGTTGCAGATAGCGGTCTTAGTTCCCTTTACGGTCGCGTTGGTTATCATATTTTCGGTGAAGCCTTTCTCGTTTATCTCGCTGTTGTACAGCTCGCCGAACTGATTCAACGCTTTATCGGTAACTCTGTCTATATAGCTTTGGTTTTTGTTGCTGTCTATTACGACTTTGCCTATGCCGCATACGGCGCCGTTGTTAAATTCGATAACCACCCAGCAGGTAACCGTTCCGTTTTCGTAACCGCCCTTGCCCGTGGATTTAACGAGGTAGTTTCCGTCCTCAACCCTGTAAGCTTCTTCGATAGTCGCGTTGCTGTTATAGTCCGCAACCGCAACCGCCGTAGTCGCCACGTTCTTGCCGTAAATTTTGCTTATCGCCCTTTGGAACTTTTCTTCGGGCGTTACCGCCAAAAGCGCGTTCATAATTGTAAGGAATATTCCGCTTATCAACAATACGCACAGAAGAGTTGCAAGGCATTTGAATACGTTGCTTTTGAAAAATCCTTTAACGGTCATTTTACGCTTCCTCCTTTGCGGATTTAACGTTGTCCGCGTTCACGCTTTGCACGCTTGCCGCAGGGCTCTTTTCCGTGTTTTCATTATCTTTCCCGTGGCTTATTTCAGCCGCGGCGTTCTCGTCTACTTTAAGCGCGTCTACCGCATCCGCAACTCTTTCGTCGGGGGTCTTTGCTTTCTTTTCTTTCTTAACCTTAACGTATCCGAAGGGTCGCCTGATAAGATATTTGTCGATGAGGGGCACGAACAAGTTCATAAGCATAATTACGAACGAGGTAACCTCCATATGCGTGAAATATCTCAAAACCGCAACCAATACGGCGGCTAAAACGTAGTAAAGAATTTGACCGTACACGCCTTTGGGCGAGGTTACGTAATCGGGGAACATAAACACCGCTCCGAACAGCACGCCACCCGAAAAGAGGTGGGGGAGGAACAGTTTAATATCGAAGATGTAACCGCCCGAAGCAATGAACCCGAACCCGCTCATAAACACTGCCGCAAACCCGAACACGACTATGAACAGAAGGGGTTGCCACCATTTGATTACGTTTCTTACGCAAAGGTAAATATAACCTACCAAAATTGCAAGCTTGCAGGTTTCGCCTATGCATCCCGCAACGCCCGTGCCGAGGAAAAGGTCCAAAACCGTAACCTTCGTTTCGGGATAAGCCGAAAGCAGCCATGAAAGGTTGGTTGAATCCGTAAATATTCCGCTTTCAAAATTAAGCGCGGGGATATTGGCTGCGGTGTAGGTAGAAACGGCTGCAAAGCTTATCGCCATAAACACGCGCCCCGCCGCCGCAGGGTTTACTAAGTTCTTGCCTGTGCCGCCGAAAAGCATCTTTACTATCGCTATCGAGAATATCCCGCCGATAAGCGCCGCGTACCAGGGCGTTGTTGCCGGAACTATAAGCGCAAGTATCAGTCCGGTGACCACGGAAGTGAAGTCAAACTGCTTCCACCACCTTACGCATACCTTGCCCGCGTCCTTGCACTTATTGGAAAAGCCCTTGTTGGCAATGAAGTAGTAAACGAATTCCGTCGCCACGCAGGAAACCACCGCAACCAGCTCAATCATAAGCGCAAGCCAGCCGAAAAACACTATGCCCGCAATCGCGCTTGGCAGGAGCGCTATGCACACGTCAAGCATAATGCCGCGTGTCGTCCTTCTCGATTTTACGTGGGGAGGAGTAGAAATTACGATACTGTTATCCATTTTTCATTCTCCTTAATTCTTTTTACGAAGCTCAGCCTTCGTCTTTCTTATAGCCTGAATCAAAGGTCGCTTAGCGGGGCAGATATATTCGCAAGCCCCGCACTCTATACAGGATAAAACGTACCCGTACTTTTGCGCCGTTTCGAAGTCGCCCGCCGCCGAATAGAACGCCGTGTTCATCGGCATAAGATGCATTGGGCAAACGTCCGCGCACTTTCCGCAGTTAAGGCAGGGGGTAGGCTCTTCCGCCGCAGCCTCTTTCCCGGAAAGAAGCAATATTCCGGAAGTAGTCTTATGCGTGTAGTTATCGTAGCTTGCAAGCGCAACGCCCGTCATCGGTCCGCCAAGTACTGCTTTTTTGGGGTTTGACGCTTCCCCGCCGCAAAAGTCAACTATATCGCTTACGGAAGTTCCGACCTTAACCCATAAATTCTTCGGCTCTTTTACGGCGTTGCCCGAAACGGTTATAACCTTTTCGTATAGGGGCTTGCCCTGTTCAACCGCCTCGCACACCGCAAAGCAGGTCCCGACGTTATGCACTACCGCGCCGTATTCAGCAGGTATTTTGCCTTGTGGAATTCTTCTTCCCGTAACGGCGTATGCAAGCTGTCTCTCTCCGCCGAGCGGGTACTTCTTCCCAAGCTTAACAACCTTTATATCCTCGTACGGCTCGAACGCGGCTATCGCGTCGGGCTTATTCGCCTCTATGCCGATAGCGATATTTGAAACGCCTAACGCCTTTGCGATAAAGCGCGCGCCGCGCACGATTTCGTCCGTCTTTTCAACCATAAGTCGGTGGTCGCAGGTTAAATAAGGCTCGCACTCCGCGCCGTTCACTATAAGTATGTCAACGGGCGTTTCGGGCGCAACCTTAACTGCGGTGGGGAAGCCCGCTCCGCCAAGCCCGACTATACCGCAGTCCCTTATTCTCGCCTTAATTTCTTCCGCCGAAGGGGAAGAAAGGGGAGGGAAGCGGAACGTATCTGACCCTTCGGCTTTAATGACGATAAACGTCTCTCTAACGCCGCTTGCGCCAACTGCTTCCTTGATTTCGGTAACCGTTCCCGCAACGCTTGCAAACACGTCGGACGAAACCGCTCCGTCCGCCTTTGCTATAACTTCGCCTTCCTTGACCTTCTGCCCTACGGCAACCGCAACGGTCGCAGGCTTACCAAGCGACTGGGAAGTGGAAATCGCAACTCTTTCGGGCGTCGGCATAACCTCGGCGGGGAAAGACGCCGTAAGCTCTTTTTTGCCCTTCGGGTGGACTCCGCCGAAGAGGTATTTTCCTTTTACTGCCTTCAAATTAAACCTCCGTGAAAAATGCGTATAAACTTCGTTATGCGGTGTCAACCGTCAATCCGTCTTAGTCGTGTACGCAAAGTACACTCCTTGCGGTCGTCTTGCCGCTTTCCTTGCCTAACTCGTTTCTCCGCGTTTTATATTGATTTTTGTTTAGAGTTTTTTGTTTTTTTATTAATTTTTAAAATGCTTTAACTTAATTGTCATCGTCATTCCGCGCCCGCATTGTCATTCTGCGTTAGCGTTAGCGATACTTTGCGCCCCTTATTGTCATTCTGAACGCAGTGAAGAATCTCATTCTTCCGCAACCGTCTCTTCCTTAGCCTTTTTCTTCCGCTCTGAAATAACCTTTTCAAACGCGGTTTCGGGTACGCCGCGGAATATAAGCATAATCGCGCCGCCCACTATCGCGCCCGACAAAACTCCCAAAAGTATCAGATAGGGCATATATCCGAACATCAACGCCGAACCCGACAGAAACACGAACACGACGTTCTGCGTAATATTGTGCGCCACTGCCGCCGCAACCGACGCCGCCATAACCGACACGCGCGGGTGTGCAAGATAAATAAGCAGAGAGGAAACCGCCATTGACACTATACCGCCGGTAAAGCTATATAAAACGGCGGAGAAGTTCCCCGCAAACACCGCGCCGAGGACCGTTCTTATAGCGACGACCGAAAAAGCCTCGATGGGGGAATACATAATAAGCGCGGCAAAGGAAAACACGTTTGCAAGCCCCATCTTAGCTCCGGGAATAATCAGGGGCGGGAACAGGTTTTCTATCAAAAACGTTATTAAACTCAACGCCGTAAGTATTGCAAGAACCGCAATCTTTTTGGCGGCATTCTTGCCTGCGCTCATAATGAGTTCATTATACACCAAATTATATAATTAGTAAATAGATAAAAGCATATTTATTTTTATTTTTTTAAATTTTTTTGTAAAACGAACCGCCCTGCGGCAAAACCCGCAGGGCGCTTTTAATCGGTCCTTAATCAGATAAAGCTTCTAAGGCAAGCGTCAGCCCCAACTTGAACCCTTCCTTGTAACTTTGCAACAGCTCTTCGGAGCTTTGCCCGCACTCGTATTCAAATAATTCTTCGTACAACCGTTTCTGTTCTTCCGTAAGGCTTTCCTCAAACTTTTCAAATATCTCCTTACTTTTTTCCCTCAATTTTTCCCATTTTTCCGTTTGCCCGAATAGTTGGTAGCAGCTTTCTCCGTAATATATCTTTTTTATCGCAGATTTCATAATTCACTCCTTTCGTATAATTATATTCCCACGCTTGTGGGAAGTCAAGCATTTTACCCACTTTTGTGGTTAAATATTTATATGGATAAGTTTACGGCACGATTAAAAGAATTAAGACAAGAAAAGGGTTTATCGCAGATACAGCTTGCAAAAGAAACGGGTATCAGCAAAAGTGCAATAGGCTTTTGGGAAACGGGCGAGAGGGTGCCGAGCGCGCTGGCCATCATAACGCTTGCAAAATATTTTAACGTATCGGCGGACTATCTTTTGGGGCTTGAAGATTGACAACGGATTGACAAACCTTGTTTGCAAAGTTATAATATAATTCGAAAAACAAAAAGGAGTAAATATTATGGATTTGAAATATAAACGTAAAAACGTTTACGAAGAAGCGGACGGCAACAAGCTCGAAGAAATTTATAATTTCGCAGAGGGCTACAAAGCCTTTTTGGATAATTCCAAGACCGAGCGCGACGCTTCCGTTACCGCGCAAAAGCTTGCGGAAGAGAACGGCTTCAAGCCCTTTTCGTTTTCCGAAAAGTTAAAGGCGGGAGACAAGCGTTATTTTATTAACAGACACAAAAACGTGTTTTTAATCAAGGTCGGCACGGAGGACGTGGCAAAGGACGGCGTAAGAATAATGGTTGCGCACGTGGATTCGCCCCGTCTCGATTTAAAACCCAATCCCATGTATGAAGATTCTGGGTTGTGCTACTTCAAAACGCACTACTACGGCGGCATAAAAAAATACCAGTGGACGGCAATTCCCCTTGCGTTGCACGGCGTCGCGGTTTTACGCGGCGGCAAGCGCGTTGAAATTTGCGTCGGCGAGGACGATGGCGACCCCGTATTCTATATAACCGATATTCTTCCACATCTCGGCGCGGAGCAGGCGGCAAAAACCCTCGGCAAAGCGATTGACGGCGAAAGCCTGAACGCGGTTATCGGCGGGCTTCCCGTTGTCAGCGAGGACGAAGAGGATAAAAAAGACCCCGTCAAAACGGCGGTTTTGAACCTTTTAAACAGAAAGTACGGCTTGACCGAAGTTGACTTACAATGCTCCGAGCTTTGCTTCGTTCCCGCAGGTAAGGCGCGCGACGTGGGCTTTGACGGTGCGCTCATCTCGGCGTACGGTCACGACGACAAGGTTTGCGCGTATCCGGAAATGAAGGCTATTTTCGACTGCGATTCTCCCCATACGGTTCTTGCGGTATTCGCCGACAAGGAGGAGATAGGCAGCGTTGGCAATACGGGTATGCAGTCTAAGGTCATCTGCGACGTTATCGATACTATCGCTAACTCGTTCAAGGCTAACCCCATCGAAGTAAGATATAACTCGAAGTGCATTTCCGCAGACGTAACCGCAGCATACGACCCCGCTTACGCTTCCGTCTTTGAAAAGCGCAACACCACGTTTATAAACTGCGGCGCGGCGGTTTCCAAGTATACGGGCGCGCGCGGCAAGTCGTCAACTAACGACGCTTCGGCGGAATTTATGGGTTGGATACGCGATATTTTCGAGGATAACGGCGTTTACTGGCAGACGGGCGAGCTCGGCGCGGTCGATATGGGCGGCGGCGGCACGGTCGCGCAGTTTATATCAAACCTCGGCATAGACACGGTGGACGTAGGCGTTCCCGTGCTCTCGATGCACGCTCCTTACGAGCTGATTTCCAAGGCGGATATATACGCGTTGTATCAAGCCTGCCTCGCTTTCTGTAAGTAAAAACGCATATAAGCGGCGCGGTTCAAACGAACCGCGCCGCTTTTTTTTGAGAATATTTTTAAAACTTTTCGCTCTTTCTCGGGATAAAGCTGTACACGTTCTTCAATACCTGCCTTACGAAAGGGCTGTACTTCTTCGCGCCCGATTCAAACAACACGTAAACCCTGCCTTCAAGCGTGCAAAGTCCTTCGGACATCGAGGGGATAGAGTAGTCGTTCAGCATCGACGAACGGTCCAAATAATACACGTAGAGGGAAGAACTTCTGTCGTAATAGGGCGCCGTGCTGGTTTTGGTGGTCGCGCCGTCGTACTTAAAGCCCAACTTATCAATCTTATTATAGATTTCGTAGCTGTTCTCCGTGCGGGTGTTCCAATCGAACGAGTAATAATAAATATGCGAGTTTTTCAGTCCGTAGCTTCTCGATAAAACTATACCGTTTGCCGTTCTTGCAAAGCCCTGAATTTCGTCGGGCAGGGAGAAGATTCTCTTAATCTCGGGCACTGCAAGCTTGCTTTCCGCGCCAATTCCTTCGGAAGGGTAAAGTCCGTAAGCTTCGACCGAGTCGTCGGAAGTGCTGTTCGATACCCTGTATTCGTACGCAAACGCCCTGTTGGTTTCTCCGTTTTTGGTCGTAAGATGATGTTTTTCGTTGGTATCGTAATTGCCCGCGCGATAGAATTCGCCCACGTACAGGTAATCGCTTGCCGAAGGCGTACCCGCCGCGCCGTTTTGGTCTGCGTCGTAGTAGTATAAAAACGCCGCGCCGCAGTTTGCTTTGAACGAATTCGTAAACTTAACCGAGCCGTGCTTTTCCGCTTTTTCGATAATATCAAGCGCAACGTTGTCGGAGTTGGTTTTTCCGTATCTTGCAACGTACACGGTGTCGTCGGAGCCCACCCAAAGGTAACGCCCGTTCGTCGCAATCCCGCCCACGTGTCCTATGTGGTCGCTTCCGTCGGTATTTAATAAAGTTACGTAACCTATTTCACCGCTTTCGCTTCCTATAACGTATATGCGGGAAGGTCCGTTTTTAAAATAAGCGGATATAAAAAAGTAATCCTGTTTTTTAATTTCCGTCTTATTTCCGTCAGAGTCGGTTTTCGTAATGGTGTTCGTAACTCTGTAGTTGGTTATGCCCTGCGGGCAAGCCCCGTCGTTTAAACCTGGAATAGCCGATTCGGAACGGAAATCCTTAAAATCGTCGTACCTGTCGCCCCAGAACCAAATCATAAAAAATATGGTAAGCGCAACCAGTACCGAGAATATTACCGTAAAGGTTATGAATAATTTTTTGTGCTTCATCGTAAAACCTTTTTTTAAACGCAATAGTTATTGCGCCTTTAAATATTAGTTTACCTCATTTTAACAATAATTGACGGAAAAAGCAAATATCTTCATTGACTTTTGTCAATTTCCCGTTAAAACGCCCCGCCAAGCGGCGCAAAGTCGGTAAGGCGCGCTAATTTAATGGCGACAATGATTGACATTTTCGGCTTATAGTGATAAAATATTGCTTGGACTGTACGCTTTGCAAAGTCTACGGGAAGAGTTACAGGCTTACCGATACGCTATTTACGGAATGCTTAACCCCCGTTTCCTTGGAGAAATTAAATGATTGAAGTTAAAGAAATATCCCTTGACTCGAAGAAAGACAAGAAAAAGTTTTTCAAGTTTTTAATCGATTTATATGAGGGAAACCCTTATATATGCCCTAATTTATATACTGACGAATTTGCCGAATTCGACCCCGCCAAGAACGACGCGTTCCGCTTTGCAGACTGTAAAATGTTTTTGGCGTATAAGGACGGCAAGATAGCGGGAAGAATTGCCGGTATCTGGCACAGGGGCGCGAACGAAAAGTTCGGTTACAAGCAGCTCCGCTTCACCCGCTTTGACGTAATAGACGATTTTGAAGTTACAAAAGCTCTGTTTGCCGAACTGTACAAGTGGGCGCAGGAGCTGGGTATGGAAGAAATTATCGGACCTATGAGCTTTTCCGACCTCAACGAGGAGGGTATGCTCATCGACGGGTTCGACCGCGACAGTACTTATATTGAAATTTACAATCACCCGTATTACGTCGAACATATGCAAAAGCTCGGCGCGTACAAGGTCGTCGACTGGAACTGTTTGAGAATAGCCGTTCCCCCCGAAGGGGACAAGCAGCTTGAAAGGCTTGCGAAAGCCGTTCAGGAAAAGAACGGTTACAAGGTTCTGGACGTAAGATATTGGAGAAAGCATAATAAGAAAAAGCTTTCCGACTATATAATGCAGTGCCTTGACGTTCTTGACGAAGCCTACGCGCCTTTGTACGGCGTTTCGCCCATAAACGAAAAACAGAAGCGCCGTGAAATGGCGACTATCTATCAGATTCTTATACCCGAGCTTGCCGCCGTTATCTTAAAGGACGACAAGGTTATAGCTTACGGCTTTATGATGCCGTCTATAAACGAAGTGTTGCGTAAGGGCAAGGGCAGCGTGTTCCCTCGCGGAATTATCCCCTATATCAAGGCGATGACAAACGTTGAAGTTGCCGATATGATGAGTATAGGCGTCACGCAGGAGCACAACAATAAGGGCGCGGTCGCAATGATTTTGCACCATTGCCTCGTCGGACTCAATAAGCTTGGCGTAAAATATCTCGAAACGGGACCTATGCTCGAAAACAACAAGCACATAAACAATTTGTGGAAGAGATACAATCCCGAGCTTGCAAAACGCCGTCGTTGCTGGGGACTCAGGGTAGACCCAGACAAGCCCGATATTATTTCCGCAAACGTTCCTGCCGCCGCACCCGCCGCTAAGGATGCCGAAGATAAGGACGAGGCTTAATTTAACTTAATAAATAAAAGCCGCAGAGCGACGCTCTGCGGCTTTTAAAATAATAAACGGCAGAGGCAAAAAACTTAGCTTTTTTGCCTCTGCACTCAAATAGCAAAGCATACGTGTGAATTTTTAAAATATTGCCTTTAAAATAAGACCGAATATAAACGTAGCAAACGCGCCGACGAACGCAAGAAAAATTTTAAAGGTTATATCGCGCTGTTTTTGTTTTGCTGTTCGTTTAAAGGCAAACCCGCTTTCCTTTAAATTTATAACGTACATTTTTTCGCCCTTTCTTTCGGAAGGTATCAAATCGAAGTACCCGTCGCACTTCAAAGCGGTTAAAATATCGTCCAGCTTGTCTAAGCTTATTTTCCGTTTCGCGGGTAGAATGGACAGTATGTCGATAGGGGAAACCAGGCAACCGTCCGTGCCGTCGCAAAGGCTGTACACGGCGGACATAACCTCGTTTTCATAGCGTGAAAGCATCTAAACGAACGCGAATATAAGGGAAACTATAAGGCTTCCCAACGCTCCGCCCAAGAATGCCGGAAAGAAGATTGCCCCCGATATATGTTGCGGTTTCGGCGTTTTTTCTTCGATAATTATCTCTTCTTTTTCAGGCGTTGGCGCGGGCTCGTACTTTTTTAAGGGTGCTATGCAGTACAAGTTTCCGCTTGAATACTTAAGGTCTATAAATCCATATTCCTTCAGAGTTTTCAGTGCGCCATGTAAAACGGCTTCGTTTCTCTTTTCTCCGTCGGGGAACGCGTCGAAAAGTTCTTCCTCCGAAAACACGACGAACCTGCCGACCGCCGCAAGCGAACATATTTTTTCAAGTACTGCAAAGCAAATTCTGTCCATCACAATTAATAATGGCAAAATTTCTTGTTTTTTATACCGCAGCGGAGTAAATCAGCCCGCCTATAAACAGCAGACCGCTTAATGCAAGCAGAACGTATGCCGCAATAAACGCGATTTTAAGCGCGGGGAAGTTGTTCTTTTTTTTCTGCGTAACGCAAAAGGAGAGGGCGCAAAGCTCTAAAATAAGGCTTGCAATAAGCGCGTAAATCCCCATAAAACTGAAGCTCAGACCGAACGCAACCGCGGAAAGTACGCATAGCGCGATCGCAATATAAAAATAGGTTTTCGAGGTGCTTTTAACTTCTGCTTCAGCAGCTTCTTTTTTCTCTTTCATAATTCCTGCCTCAATTCATCGTGCGCGTTGGGCGTGACCAAAACAGTCTTAAAATCCGTATAAATCACAAAGCCGGTATTTGACTTCGGCGGTTTTTTAACGAACGCCCTCTTGGTATAATCTACGGGGACTTTAACGCCCCCGCGCCCGTCCGAATAGTACGCGCAAATTTCCGCAGCAGCTTTCAGCGCTTCGTCGGGTACGGGCTTTCCCGCGCATAAAATTGCAACGTGGGAGGAGTGGTAGCCCTGCGTGTGCAGCCAGATGTCATCGCGGGAAATACTTTTTAAAAGGCGGTCGTTCTGCACGTTGTTTCTTCCCGCCAAAATCTTCATTCCCCCCGATATATATGCCCGATAAGGCAAGTTTTGCTCCGTTTTTTTCTTGCTTGCTTTCTCCGCAGGCAAAAGCCCCAAACCTTTAAGCTCTTCCTCGGTTTCCGCAAGGTCACACAAGTTTTCCGCAAACCGCACGTGGGATTGAATGCTGTTTAAATATTCCAACCGTTCTTCGGTTTCCCGTTTCTGTTCAGTAACGCTTACGGCGGTACGCTTCAATTTTGCGTACCGTCTGTAGTATTTTTGCGCGTTATCGGCGGGAGAAAGCGACCTGTCCAGCGTAATTTTAATCTTTCCGCCGTTCTCGTCGTAATAATTCACCGCCTCGAATCCGTCCGTTCCGCGTTTTAGCGCGTACAGATTAGCGGTAATTAGCTCGCCCTTCAGCTTCACCGTTTCCATATCGCGGCAATCAAGCAGTTTTTGTTCCGCAACGGCAAGCCGCTTTTCCTGTTTTTTGATTGCGGATGAGAGGGCGGAAGTCAATTTTCTAACCTTGTCGTCAAAGCCCTTTTTTTCGTTAACTGCGGCATAGTAGGCGGTCTGCGCCTCCAAAACCGTACAGTACGCCCGTTGCGCGGGGTAGGAAGAGCGCACCTTAAAGTCGCTCGGCTTTCCGTCCGCGTAGGTCACGCAAGGGGCGGTATTTTCGTCGTTCAAATAGCCGTAAACGTCCTTTCCCATAAGATTTTCCCCGTATTTTTCTACGATTTCAATCGCAGTGGCGAAGGAAACGCCCTTTACTTTATCCGAAATTATCTTTGCCCTGTCCCCGTCCGCGTTGTCAAAAATATGCGTTATTTGCGCCATATTACGGGGGGAATATTTATCTTGCGGTTCGGGAGGGGTATATTTTGCGCCTGTAAACAGCAGGCGTTTCGTGTTTTCGCCGATCGCCGTCGTTTTCAACGCGCCTACGATAACACCGTCCCGCACCAATACGGCGTTGGAGTATTTGCCCATAAGTTCGGCGTATAGCGTCATTTTCGTGAGCTCGAATTCGGACGTGCAGTCAAAGTCGAAATAAACTATCCTCTCGTCCTCGATTTGCCCGACTCGCGTTATCTCTGCGTTCTGCAAATGCTTTCTTAAAAGCATGCAAAAGCCGGGCGCAACCTTGGGCGCGGGTGCGTCCGCTTCGGTAAGGTTTATTCTGCAACCATTGGCGGAAAGGCAAATTTCAAGTTTAACCGTGCCCTTTCGGGTGTATATAATAAAAGTAAGCAAATCTTTGCTTTGCTGGGTTATTCTGGAAATTTTTCCGCCCGTAAGCAGGATTTCCAATTCTTTTGCTATAAATTTCATGGTGAACGCATCCTGCGGCATAAAGAAAACCTCCTTGGCGAAGATCGTAAAACATTATAACCCAAAAAATGCAGGGTGTCAATTAAGGTCGTCGGACCGTCGCAAATTTATTGAATTTGCCCATTAAATCGCTTTTCAAAATTATAAAATTGTGTTAAAATATGGTTTGCACTAATTTAAAAAATTACATATTTTAGGAGTAAAAAATGAAATACACACAGTCAGTCGGAGAAAAAAGCACGGTCAAACTTACCATCTCTTTCACGGAAGAGGAATGGAAGGAAGCAATTTCCAAAGCGTACTTGAAAACGCGCGGTAAATATACCGTTCCCGGGTTCAGAAAGGGCAAAGCTCCCCAACCCGTTCTTGAAAACTATTACGGCAAGGGACTGTTCTACGAAGAGGCGTTCAACCTCTTATATTCCCGGCACTATCCCGCGATTCTCGAAAAGGAGAAGTCAAACTTCACCGCCGTCGGCGAGCCCGACCTGTCGGTTGAGGATATGACGGACGGCAAGGGCGTAACCCTCGCGGCAATCGTTCCCGTCAAGCCCGACGTAACTATCGACGCTTATACGGGTTTAAAAATCAAAAAGTATGAGTATAATGTAACCGACGCGGACGTTGACGCCGAAGTCAAAAAGCTTTTGGAGCGCAATGCAACCGATATCGACGTTAAAGACCGCGCTTGCCGGAACGGCGATACCGTAAACATCGACTTTTCGGGTTCTGTTGACGGCGAGAAGTTCGCGGGCGGCACCGCAGAGGACTACGATTTGGTTCTCGGCAGCGGCAGCTTCATTCCTGGCTTTGAAGAGCAGGTCGTCGGTATGAAAGTCGGCGATAACAAAGAAATCACCGTAACGTTCCCCGAAAATTATCAGGCTGACAATTTAAAGGGAAAGGAAGCCGTGTTTGCAATTAAGCTCAATAAGATTACCGGCAAGCAGCTTCCCGAGCTTACCGACGAGTACGTCAAGACTCACGCAGGCGCGGAGAACGTTGAAGGCTATAAGAACAAGACCCGCGAAAAGCTTTTAAAGCAGGCGGAAAACCGTTCCCGCGACGAAACCGAGAACAGCATCGTCGACGAAATTTCAAAGCACGCCAAGGCGGAAATTCCCCAGGCGATGATCGAAAGCGAAATCGACAGAATGGTTCAGGACTTTTCTTACCGCCTTATGTATCAGGGCATCAAGCTTGAAGATTACATCAAATACCTCGGTCAGACTATGCAGGAGTTCCGCGCGCAGTTCACGTCGCAGGCACAGCCCCGCGTTCTCCAACAGCTCGTTATCGAAAAGATTATAAAAAGCGAGAACATAACGGTTTCCGATAAAGAGGTCGACGCAAAGATTGCCGAACAGGCTAAATCGGTTGAAAAGACGGCGGAAGAATACAAAAAGACGATTGACCCCCGTCAGCTTGATTATATTAAGAACGATTTGGTAATAACCAAACTGTTTGACTTCCTTTCGGCAAACAACGAGTTGTACTCGGACGAAAAGAAATCCGCCGCAAAGAAGCCCGCCGCAAAGAAGCCTGCGGCTAAACCTGCGGCTAAATCCGCGGATGAAAAGCCTGCTGCAAAAACTGCGGCAAAGTCGTCTTCGGCTAAATCGGCAACCGCAAAGAAGCCCGCGGCAAAGAAAGATTAATAAAAAAAGGAGCAATTTAAATGCTTAAAGAAAAAAACGCGTTAGTTCCTTATATCGTTGAACAGACCTCCCGCGGGGAGCGTTCTTACGACATTTACAGTCGTCTTTTAGAGGACAGAATAATATTTTTAAGCGGAGAGATTGACGACGCGGTTGCTAACACCGTTGTCGCGCAGCTCATCTATCTCGAAGCCAAGGACCCTTCCAAGGACATTTCTCTGTACATCAACAGTCCCGGCGGCTCGGTTTCCGCAGGGCTTGCGATTTACGATACGATGAACTATGTCAAGTGCGACGTTTCCACTATCTGTATAGGTATGGCGGCGTCTATGGGCGCGTTTCTCCTGTCAAGCGGTCAGAAGGGTAAACGCTATGCGCTACCCAACAGCGAGATTATGATTCATCAGCCCCTCGGCGGCGCGCAGGGTCAGGCAAGCGATATAAAAATCGCCGCGGAGCACATATTAAAAACGAGGCACAAGTTAAACACGATATTGTCCCGAAACTCCGGCAGACCCCTCGAACAGATTGAAAAGGATACCGACAGGGACAATTATCTGTCTGCGCAGGAAGCGCAGGAGTATGGGCTTATCGACAAAGTCTTCTACAAGCGTTAAAACGCATATATATGGCTTTCTACGGCGTTGCGCTGTGGCAACCCTCAGTTATTTACGGTATAGTGAACTCCTTCGGGTTTCCCTCGCGCGCCTTGTATTGCACCATATCTCTGCGTTTTAGACGGGTAGCTCCCGCAATTTTAAATAATAAACGGCGCAAGCAAAAATCACACTTTTTGGTTAGCGCACTCAATTTGTGCGTAAGCGCCTCAGCGGTGTGAATTTGTGCGATTATACGCCTGTGTGTCCTTAAAAATCGTGCAAAGAGCGGCAGAGCCGCTAAAAATCACGAAGAACTTTATTCGCAGAATAGAATGAAGTTTTCGTGAAGGAGGAATTTTGAAAGAGCAAAAGCATTGTTCATTTTGCGGAAAAACTGAAGATTTGGTTAAAAGGCTCATACGCGGCAACGACGGCGCGCATATCTGCGACGAATGTATTCTCATTTGCGGAGATATGATAAAGGAATCGGACGAAGAAGCGGACGTTCAGGTTCCCTTAAAGACTCCTGCCGAGATAAAAGAAGAGCTTGATAAATACATCGTCGGTCAGCACGAGGCGAAGAAAGTTCTTTCCGTTGCGGTGTACAACCACTATAAGCGTATAAACAACCTTTTAAAGGACGTGGGCGACAAGGACGTGGAAATCGAGAAATCGAACATTCTTCTTTTAGGCCCTACGGGCTGCGGCAAAACTTTGCTTGCAAGAACGCTTGCAAAGATTTTAAACGTGCCTTTCGCGTCTTCGGACGCCACCACGTTGACCGAGGCGGGCTACGTAGGCGAGGACGTTGAAAACATCCTGTTAAAACTTATCCAGAACGCCGATTACGACATTCAGAAGGCGCAGCGCGGAATCATCTATATCGATGAAATCGATAAAATCGCAAGAAAGGGAGAAAACGTATCCATCACCCGCGACGTTTCGGGCGAGGGCGTTCAGCAGGCGTTATTGAAAATAATAGAGAGTACGGTTGCAAGCGTTCCTCCGCAGGGCGGAAGAAAGCATCCCCAGCAGGAGTGTCTCAGAATAGACACCACCAATATTCTGTTTATCTGCGGCGGCGCGTTCGTCGGGCTTGACAAGATAGTGCAAAAGCGCAAGGACAACACCTCTTTGGGCTTCGGCGGCACAGTAAAGACCACCGACGACAACGTTTACGATATGCTTTCGGACGTTAAGCCGCAGGATTTAACCAAGTTCGGTCTCATTCCCGAGTTTGTCGGCAGAATTCCCATCGTGGTAAGCTTGCACCCCTTGAACGAGGATGCGCTCGTAAACATTTTAACCCAGCCTAAAAACGCAATTATAAAGCAGTACCAAAAGCTTATTGCAATGGACGGGGTAAAGCTAACGGTAGAGGACGGCGCAGTGCGCGAGATTGCGAACACGGCAATCCGTTTAAAGACGGGCGCGCGCGGCTTGCGCACCATAATAGAAAGCTTTATGACTTCGGTTATGTATAAGCTTCCTTCGGAAAAGAATATAAAGGAAGTTATCGTCACGAGGGAATGCGTAACGGACAAAGCCGAACCGAAAATCGTCTATTCGGCGTAAATATGGTAATTAAAGATACTAACGGCGCGGGCAAAATTTAATTTTGCCCGCGCACTGAATATTAAGATTTATTAGCCGTAATTTTAAATAATAAACGGCGCAACCAAAAACCGCGCTTTTTGGTTAGCGCACTCAATTTGTGCGTAAGCGCCTCAGCGGTGTGAATTTACGCGATTATACGCCTGTGTGTCCTTAAAAATCGCGTAAAGAGCGGCAGAGCCGCTAAAAATCACGAAAAACTTTATTCTCAAAATAGAATAAAGTTTTTATGAGGAGGAAAGTTATGTCAAGAAGTAAAACAGAAATCCTGCCCGTAGTGCCTTTACGGGGCAGAGTGGTGTTTCCCGATACGACCGTAAGCTTCGACGTGGGCAGAATAGTTTCTCTCACGGCGGTGAAAAAGGCGACGGAAGGCGACTCCCGTATGTTTCTTTGCGCGCAGAAAAACGCGGAACTTACCGAAGTATCTTTCGACGATATGTATACGGTGGGAACGGTCGCCCAGCTCAAGCAGGTCACGCGACTTCCCGCAAACAATATAAGAATAACCGTGCAGGGCTTGTACCGCGCGGCTGTCCGCGTCATCGACCTTAAAGACGGAGCGTTCTCCGCAGAGGTGGACGAGATAAAGCCCGTTCACGGCGAAGAAGCCTTGGAAGAGGCGTATTTCCGCACGGCTAAAAACGTTATGCGCGACATATCGATGACGGATTCGCGCATTTCAAAGGACGTTATATCCGCGCTCGATAAGTGCGGCGATACGGATGAATTCGTAAATATCGCGGCGCACAACCTCAATATAAAGCTTGAAACCAAGCAGCAGATTCTGGAGTGCGAGCGTGTGACGGACAGACTCCGCACGATAGACAAAATTTTAAACGACGAGCTTGAAATTTCCCGTTTGGAGCGCAAGATAAACTCAATGGTCCGCCAGAATATCGAGAAGAACCAAAGGGAGTATTACCTGAGGGAACAGCTCAGGGCTATCCATACCGAGCTCGGCGACGACGAGGAAGAAAAGGAAGAGCTTGAACGGCGCATAAAGGAAAAGGGTATGCCCGAAGAGGTGGAGAAGAAGGCTTTAAAGGAGCTTTCGAGAATGGACAAAATGCAGACCTCTTCGCCTGACTACAACGTTTTAAGGACGTATTTGGATTGGCTTTTAGACCTCCCGTGGAAGGAAAAGACCGCCGATACCGAAAACTTACAGGACGCCGTTAAAATTCTGAACGAAGACCACTACGGTCTTGAAAAAATCAAGGAAAGGATAACCGAGTATCTCGCGGTACTTAAACTCACTGACGGGCTCAACGCGCCCATTTTGTGCCTCGTAGGTCCTCCTGGGGTGGGAAAAACCTCTATTGCGACGTCGGTTGCGCGCGCCCTCGGCAGAAAGTTCGTAAGAATGAGTCTGGGCGGCGTAAAGGATGAATCGGAAATCCGCGGACACAGAAAGACGTATATAGGCGCTATGCCGGGAAGAATTATTAACGGCGTAAAGCAGGCGGAATCAACAAACCCCGTTTTCCTTTTGGACGAGATTGACAAGCTCTCTTCGGATATGCGCGGCGACCCCGCAAGCGCGCTTTTGGAGGTTTTGGACCCAGCCCAAAACGCCACCTTCCGAGACAGGTATCTGGAAGTTCCCTACGATTTAAGCAAGGTGCTTTTCATAACCACGGCTAACGGTCTTGACGGCATACCCCGTCCCCTCCTTGACAGAATGGAATTAATCGAGCTTTCGGGCTACACGCAGGAAGAAAAGCGCGAGATTGCAAAGCGCTATTTAATCCCTAAAAAAAGCGCGGCGAACGGACTTAAAGAGGGGCAAATTTCCTTTGACGACGACGCTTTGGACGATATAATTTCAGGCTACACTATGGAGGCGGGCGTAAGAAATTTAGAGCGCAAGATTGACGCCGTTTGCCGTAAAGCCGCCGTAAGATACGCCGAGGGCAGCGAAGATATTTTTAAAGTTACAAAATCCAACCTTCAAAATTATCTCGGCGCAAGGCGCTTTGAAGAGGATAAAAGCTTAGGCAGCGACGAGATAGGCGCGGCGACGGGGCTTGCCTGGACAGCGGTAGGTGGCACTACTCTCACGATAGAAGTCTCCGCAATGCAAGGTAAGGGCGACATTTTGCTTACCGGCAAGCTCGGCGACGTTATGAAGGAGAGCGCAAGAGCGGCGATAAGCTATATACGCTCCAACAGCGCAAGCTACGGTCTGGACAACGGTATTTTTGAAACCACCGACGTACACGTTCACGTTCCCGAGGGCGCAACCCCCAAGGACGGACCCAGCGCGGGCATAACCATGGCGACCGCCATACTTTCGGCGTTCACCAAAAAGCCCGTTAAAAAGTCGGTTGCAATGACTGGCGAAATCACGCTTCGCGGCAAAGTTCTGCCCATAGGCGGCTTAAAGGAAAAGGCGCTTGCCGCGTACAGAATAGGCGTAAAAGATATTATAATTCCCGCCGATAACCAAAAGGACTTGGAAGAGATACCCGAAAATATCCGTGAAAAGCTGAATTTCATTCCCGTAACGGAAGTGTCGGACGTATTCAAGACCGCCATTATAGGACTGTAATATGCTTAAAATTACTAATGCGGAATTTATCACGAGCGCGGCAAGCAAAGAACAGTTTATAAAAACCGATAAGCCCGTAATCGCCGTCTGCGGCAAATCCAACGTCGGCAAATCGAGCTTTATAAATATGCTTGCCAACCGCAAAAAACTTGCCAAAGTATCAAAAGACCCCGGCAGAACGCGGCTTGTAAACTATTTCGACTACGGCGAATTTATCTTAGCCGACCTCCCCGGGTACGGTTTTGCAAGGGTTTCCAAAGCTGAAAAGCAGAAATGGGCGCGCCTTTTAGACGATTTCTTTTCCGAAAAGGAGAGTATTGCCCACGTCTTTGCTCTCGCGGATATCCGCCACGATCCCACCGCCGACGACAGGCAAATGGTGGACTACCTATATTATCACCTCGTGCCGTTCACGGTAATCGCAACCAAGGCGGACAAGCTTTCAAAGGCGCAGCAGGCAAACGGCGTAACCAAAATCGCCGCAGTCTACAAGTGCGGCAAAGATAACGTTATAGCTACCTCCGCCCAGACGCGTCAGGGGCTTGAACAGGTACTCGAAGTTATAGAAAAAGTTTTACTGCACGGAGAAAAAGATGCTTGACGATTTTTTAAAGACCCCCGCGGGTCACGCCGTATTCGGCGTGGTTATCACTGTTGCGGCAATAGTGATTATAGAACTGAATTACAGGCTGTTTTTCAAGTACGTGCTTGATTTTGTGTTTGCGCTAATCGCCGTTATCGTCACTTCGCCCGTTCTTATAGTCGGCGCGGCAATTTCCAAAAAACGCGTCGGTTTCGTTTTTGAGGAAACTCCGTACTTGGGCGCAAAGGGCAAAATAATTTACCTTAAATCTTTTGCGGGCGTAAGCCGCGGCATAAAGAACCTGCCTAAGCTTTTGGATATTCTTGGCGGCAGGCTCAGCTTCGTGGGCGTCGCTCCCCTGCTCCTTTCCGACGGTGCGCTTTTGGAAGATAGCCAAATGGACAGGTTTGCAACCCGCGCAGGGCTTATAAACCACCTCGTATTGCGCGGGCACGAGGGTATGACCTGCGAGGAAGCCTTCGCTCTCGACGCGCGTTACTGCAAAAAGAGAGAGCTGTTCACCGATATTTTCATAGTAATTAAAAGACTTATCGCTTCAATCCGCGGCGACGGCAAAAGCTACCTCGGCGAAACGGCAGAGCTTTCATATGGCGAAACGCTGTTAAAACGCGGAACTATTACCGAAACCGATTTAGCCAACGCAAAAAGAAACGCAGAGGAAGCGCTCAAAAACGAGGAGATGCGCGCGGAACTTAAAAACCGCAAATAAAATACGGAATATTCGGACGATTATCGCACATACTTTTTTTCAAGGAGAGTAAAATGGTAATCGCAAATATTATTTCTTACGTGCTCGTTTTGCTGGGCGCGGTAAATTGGGGACTTTACGGAATGTTCGATTTCAACCTCGTCGGCTGGATATTCCAGGGACCGCGTTCGGTTGGTTCCATAATCGTCTACGTAATAATAACTCTTGCGGCAATCTGGCTTATCATTTCCCCTATCGTCTCTGGGCACGGACTCCGTCTTGCAATGAGGGATAAGAAGGAAAGGGAAGAAAGAAAGGAAGTTATTGAAACGACCAACGCAAATTAATTTAATAAATGAGGGGGCGCGGACTTTTAAAGTCCGCGCTTTTGCATTCTATTGCATTTTTATTGCGTTTATGATAAGATAAATAAAAACGCCAAGGAGATAGGTATGGACAGGAAAGAACTTCCGTTATTTGAATTTGACGGAAAAGAGGGCAAGGTCCGCCCCGACCATTACGTCAGCACGCCCAAGAATTTACCCGAACGGTGCGTTATCGCCTTTTCAAAATCGTCCGTTGCGGCAATCGCGGAAAAGCACGGCGCGCCCGTCATTGCGGAAATGTCCTCCTGTACCGTAAACCTACCAATTTACGAAGTCGATACGGACGGTGTCAAAATCGCGCTTATAACGGGCTTTCTCGGCTCTGCGGGCGTAGCGGGGCAAATTCACGAGCTTTGCTCTGCCGGCGTAAAGAAGATTATAGCCTGCGGCTCAGCGGGCACGCTCACGCCCAAGCCTCTCGGCGCGCTCGTCATCCCCGATTGTGCGGTGCGGGACGAGGGCGCAAGCTACCATTACGCGCCCCCTTCTTACGAAATCAAAGCGGACGCGTGGGTAGTGGAGCATATTGGCAACGTTTTGACAAAGCTCGGTTTGCCGCACGTTGCGGGCAAGACCTGGACTACGGACGCCTTTTACCGCGAAACCGAAGACAAAATTGCTCTCCGCCGCTCGCAGGGCTGCCTCACCGTAGAAATGGAATGCGCGGCTATGATTGCCGTATCGCGGTTTTTAAACGCGAAATTCGGGCAGATATTATATTGCGGCGACGATTTAAGCGGCACGGACTACGACACCCGCAACTTCGCCCACGCCGACGACGTTCGCCGTAACCTCGTTGAATACGCTTTGAAATGCGTAAAAGATTTGTAAGTATAATTAATTCGTGATATAATATGAATTGAAAAGAGATAAATAAGGAGAATTTTATGCAGGATATTTTTTACCCCTCCAAGGACGGCAAGAATACTGTTCACGCGTGCCTGTGGAAGCCCGAGGGCGAAGCTCGCGGCGTGGTGCAGATTATCCACGGAATGTGCGAGTATGCCGAGCGTTACGCGCCCTTTGCGAAATTTTTAAACGAAAACGGCTTTATTGTCTGCGCAGACGACCATTTGGGACACGGCAAGTCCGTCAAGTCTGCGGAGGATTTAGGTTATTTCAACGACCAAAGGGATTATAAAATCGTAATAGAGGATATTCACGAATTAAAGCTCACGGTTCAAAAGGAAACGGGCGAGCTCCCTTGGTTCGTATTGGGGCACAGTATGGGCTCGTTCTTCTGCCGCAACTATATAGCGGTTTACGGCAACGAATTTAAAGGCGCGATAATTATGGGTAGCGGCTTCAAGTCCAAGGCAACATTAAACACCGCGCTCTTCGCCGTAAAATTGAACGCCGCTTTCTGCGGCTGGCGCAACAGAAGCAAGACGATAAAAAAGCTCGCCTTCGGCTCGTATAACAAAAAATTCAAACCCAACAGAACTGCAAACGATTGGCTCTCAAAAGATCCCTCAAACGTCGACGCTTACGAAAAGGACCCTCTTTGCGGCTTCGACTTCACGAACAACGGCTACTATATCCTGTTTTCCGTTATAAAGGCGGCTTGCTCCAAAAAGATTATTTCCGCCGTTCCCAAGGACTTACCCGTATATTTCGTCGCGGGCGAGCTCGACCCCGTCGGCGACTACGGCGGCGGCGTTATAAAAGCTTGCAATAAGTTCCATAAGGCGGGCGTAAAGAACGTTTCCATAACGTTATACGACGGGTGTCGTCACGAAATTTTAAACGACGTCTGTAAAGAGCAGCTCCAAAACGATATTCTTGAATTTATTACGGACGAATTAAATGGTTGAAAGCTGGAATATAACCATACCTTCGCTCACTAAAAGGAAGGAGCGCAAAGCTTACGTATATCTCCCCGTCGACTACGACGAAAACGGCGGCTACCCCGTAATGTATATGTTCGACGGACATAACCTATTCGACGATAGCGAGGCGACGTTCGGCAGAAGCTGGCGGCTTGCCGACTATCTCGACTACACCCGCACGCAAATAATAATAGCGGCGGTGGAGTGCAACGGCGCGGGCAACGGCAGGCTTGAAGAATATACCCCTATAAGCTTTAAGGACGACGAATTCGGCTATATAAAGTCGCGCGGCAAGAAGTATATGGATTGGCTCGTGAAAAAGTTCAAGCCGTTTATCGACGAAAACTTCGCCACCCTGCCCGACAGGGCGAACACCGCGATAGCCGGCAGCTCTATGGGCGGGCTTATGACCCTTTTCGCTCTGTCAAAGTACGGCAAATACTTTTCACGCGGGGCGGCGCTTTCGCCTAGCCTCTGGGTTTCGGGCGGTGAAATGCCCGCGTTTTTAAAAGACGGCAAGCTCGGCAAGGATACGCTTTTATATACCGACTACGGCAGCGAGGAATTTTCCAACCACCCCGCACAGCGTAAGGTTTTCGCCCAAACGTGCGCGTACCTTATCGAGCGCGGCGTGAACGTCGCCGCCCGCGTCGTCAAGGGCGGCACGCACTGCGAAGCCTCTTGGGAAAAATCCGTTCCATATTTTATGAATGTTTTAGGTTTTGAACCTCAAAATTGAGTTTTTGCCCACTTGTCATTCCGCGCGCCAACCTTTTCATTCTGAGCGTTAGCGAAGAATCCAAAACCTTTTATAAGGAGGTCTTTTTTGAAAAACTTTATCTTTATTTCCCCCAATTTCCCCGCGAACTACTGGAAGTTTTGCCGCGAACTTAAAAACGACGGCTTCAACGTTTTGGGCATAGGCGACTGCCCTTACGATAATCTTTCATTAGAACTCAAAAATTCCCTAAACGAGTATTACAAGGTTTCAAGCCTTGAAGATTACGGTGCGGTTTTCCGCGCCGTCGCTTTCTTCACGTTCAAGTACGGCAAGATAGACTTCCTTGAAAGCAACAACGAGTATTGGCTCGAACGCGACGCCCGCCTTCGCACCGAGTTCAATATAACTACGGGCTTTCATATTAAGGATATGAAACGCGTCAAGTACAAGTCCGAAATGAAAAAGTTCTACAAAAAGGCGGGGATAAAGGTTGCAAGACACTATCTCGTCAAAACTCTTGCAGGTTGCAAAAAGTTCATTAAAGAGGTTGGCTACCCCGTAATCGTCAAACCTGACAACGGCGTTGGCGCGGAGGCAACTTATAAGCTCAAAAACGAAACCGACCTTATCGACTTCTTAGCAAAAAAGCCTCAGGGCTACATAATGGAAGAATACCTCAACGCTGTCGTCAACTCCTACGATGCGATAGTGGACTTCGAGGGCAACCCCGTATTTGAAACGGGGCTCGTCGAAATGGGCGACCTTATGGATATAGTCAACTCCAACGACAACAGTTGCTACTATTATCTCAACGAGCCGTTGGACGACGTGCGCGACGCGGGCAGAAGAACGCTGAAAGCTTTCGGCGTTAAAAACAGGTTCGTTCACTTCGAGTTTTTCCGTCTATTAAAGGACCAGCATATCGGCAGGAAGGGAGAGGTGGTCGCGTTAGAGGTGAATATGCGACCTGCAGGCGGCTGTTCGCCCGATATGATGAACTACGCCAACAGTACCGACGTGTACAAAATCTGGGCTGATACAATAGCTTACGGCAAGACGAACGTTAAACCGCAGGAAAAGTTTTACTGCGCCTACGCCGGCAGAAGAAACGGCAAACCTTTCCTGTATTCCGAGCAGAATATCGTGGACAGGTATAAGCCGTATATAAAGCAAATCTGGCATGTGCCGGACGCGCTTTCGGGTTGTATGGGCAATCTGAGCTTTATCGCCAACTTCAAAACAAAAAAAGAAATGACGGACTTCTTCGACGAAGTAACGAAAGAGATTTAACAAATAAAGTCGCCCGCGCGTACGATACGCGCGGGCGACTTTTATTCCCGCACCATAGAACCGCCCGTCCGTGCCATTCCGCGCGACCTTACCTGTCATTTTGAGACTTTCCGAAAAATCTTTTCCCCACTGCGCAAACCGCGACCCCGCCAAAAATTCTTAAAAATCCGTTCTAAAACCCAAAGTAGAAAAATAAGTTATTATACACATAGATTTTGCGGAGGCGGATATGCTGGATTATAACGTTTACGAGGACATCGCCGCACGGAACGGCGGAGATATTTATATAGGAGTGGTGGGACCCGTCAGAACGGGTAAGTCCACGCTTATAAAGAAATTTATGACTGAACTTGTCATTCCCAATGTGGAAAACGGCAACGATAAAGCCGTTATGGTGGACGAATTGCCGCAGTCCGCTTCGGGCAAATCGATAATGACTACCGAGCCTAAGTTCGTACCGGCAAAGGCGGTAAAGGTCAAAATCGAAAACGCGGTCGCAAACGTACGGTTTGCCGATTGCGTGGGCTTTATCACTAAGGGCGCCAACGGCTTTGAAGAGGACGGCAAGCCCCGTCTCGTCAATACTCCGTGGTCGGATAAACCCCTGCCCTTTGCGCAGGCGGCGGAGCTCGGCACGGATAAGGTTATATCCGAGCATTCAACCATAGGCGTGCTGGTAACTACGGACGGCTCTATCGCGGATATTCCTCGTTCGGGCTACGTCAACGCAGAGGAGCGCACGGTAGCGCGCTTGCAGGAGCTGGGCAAACCTTTCGTAATAGTTTTAAACTGCGTCGACCCCGAAAAGGCGTCTGCGCGCAGACTCCGCGACGAGCTTGAAAACAAGTACGGCGTTGCGGTAATCGCCGCCAACTGCGAAAAGCTGGACGCGGCAGGGCTCTTAAACGTCTTAAAGGCCGTTTTGTTCGAGTTCCCCGTCACGGGCTTCGATATAGACATTCCCGACTGGATGCGCTTCCTTCCTCAGGAAAGCTCTGCTTTATGCGAGCTTTTGGACAGAATAAAATCGGTTGCGTCAACCGTGAACAAAATGAAGGACTGCACGGCGTTCGACGGAATGCTCAAAGACTGCCGTTTCTGGAAGGGCGAGCCTTCGGTTGCGCTTAACCTGGCGGACGGCAAGGCAAGCGTTACTGCGTACGTTCAGGACGGAATATTCTTTGAAATGCTGTCCGAAATCGCGGGCGACGAAATATCTGACGAGTTTACGCTTATGCGCTATATACGCGGCACCTCGGAAGCCAAGCGCGGCTACGACAAAATCAAGGACGCGCTTGACTGCGCAAAAATCAACGGCTACGGCATAGTTCATCCCGACGACGACGATATGAGCCTCGAAGCTCCCAAGCTCGTCCGTCAGGGCGGAAGCGTGGGCATAAAGCTCCGCGCAACCGCGCCCAGCTATCACATAGTCAAAATCGACGTAACGGGAGAGGTAAGTCCCATTATGGGCAGCGCCGCCCAAAGCGAAAGCATAGTTCAGGGAATGATGAACGGCTTTGAAACAAATCCCGATACCATGTGGGATACCAACGTGTTCGGTAAGTCGCTCCGCGGTATGGTCAAGGAAGGGCTTGCGGGCAAGGTCGGCTCCATGCAGGACAATACCAAGAATAAAATGCGCAAGGCGATAACCCGTATAGTTAACGAGGGGAAGGGCGGCGTAATCTGCATAATATTATAGTTCACAAATATTTCACGCTATTCTGCGCGTAAAATATTTCGTGAGTTTAGGGGCTTCTCTCTAAAACGGCGTAAGGTAAACACCGTTTTCGGTCACCGCGACTGCGCGTATAATGCGCAGCGCTCACCTCGGACGACAAAACAGCGCACCGTGCTGTGTTGAGAATTTCGTCCTCGCCCCTCGTGCCGCAATAATTAAGGGCACACAAATATATAATTGCGGCGCTTCACCCTCGGTGAGCCGCAAGTATGCGCAAATTGAGTGCGGCGGTAAAAAGCGTGGTTTTTACCGCCGCCGTTAATTATTTTTAAAATCACAACTTCTTGTCTTGCTCGTTTTTATCCCATATGTCATCCGCCCCTCAGTGGCATTCTGAGCCAACAGCGAATAATCTCAACCAAGTTTCACCTTATTTCTTATCCTCTTTCACTTATTTTTAACTTATACCGTATATTATAGTAGCAACAAACGTCGGCGGCGCTTTAAGGGTGCGGCTGACGGATTTGCGGAAAATATGACGGCGGAGCACATTATGCTCCGCCGTCAACGATTATTCTTATTAAATCCTTTTATTTTTCTTTGGAATTAAAAGGGGCAGGGACTATCATGTCCCCGTTCGCGTCGAACAATGCCGCGTCGTTTTTCAACCCCGCAATGTATGCGTAGTACTGTTCTTCGGTCAGTCTTGCAATCTTATTTTTCTTTTTACCCATAAAATAGCCTCCGCCTTTTTCTATTATTTATTATAGGTAAACGTGTCGGTGTTTATACGGACTAATTAATTCTAAGCTCCCTATGTCATTCTGAACGCAGTGGAGAATATCATTCAATTTTTTGTGAACACCTGCCTATCAAAAAGTCCACGGTACAGCCCAAAGCTTCGGCAATTTTTACGACGTTTGCAATAGAAGGCGTCGTCTTGCCCTGCGTCCAATATCGCATAACGGACTCCGCTATACCCGTCGTCCGTACCAATCTGTACCGCGAAACCTTATAATATGTAAGAACCTCTTTAAACCGCTTCCCGAAAGGGGGGCAAGGGCTAAAGCTGTCGTAAGCATTTTCCGCGTCAAGTCCCAGAAGATAGTCGCAGGTAACGCCGAAGTAATCCGCAAGCCTTACCGTCATTTCAAGCGTGGGCAACGCCCTGCCCGTCGCGTAGCGGCTAAGCGTTGATTCCCCGCATTCCAATTCCTCGCTCACGTCGGTAAGGTTTGCAAGATTCTCAACCACAAGCTCTTTCAATATCTCGGGGAAGTTTTCAATTCCCATTCCGTTCTCCTTCGTAACCGTTTAACAGCTAAATCCGTATAATATACAAGTTTAGCTGTTATTTTGCCGATTTGTCAAATGGAAATATTACCCAAAACCGAAATTTTTCAAAATTTTGTGTATTTTCATTGTTTTTAAGGGTAAAATGAGCTTAAAAACGCTTCAAATGTGTTAAAACTTAACAAAAACGGGCTCGTCGCGGTCTTCTTGCAAGTGGAGACCGAGAAGCTGCTAAACCAGTTTAGCCCCCATATATGCTTTAATTAACGCAAAAAAAAATGAAAATATATAAAAAAAATAGTGTTAAAAATTTTACTTTTTGCAAAAAAGGGTGTAAACTAAATATAGGCTTACCCTTTAAAGGTAACAAAATAAAGAAATTTTACTCAAACGAGGTGTGAATATGGCAGATAACAAAAACGTTCAGACGCCGAAGAAAGCAGACCTGATACTGCAAAGGCAACGTGAATTATCCGCTAAGCAGGAAGAGGCTCTTAACCAGACCAGAATTTCCAACGGCAGGCTCAACACTGCTTTAGAGCAGATTGCCGGCGCAAGGGACGAAGTTAACTTCGTTATCAATCAGGGACGTCAGCTTCAGGCTACTATCCAAACCGACTACGAAGCTTTAAAGCAAGAGTTCAGAATGATAGCGATGCAAAGCGAAAGCATTTTCACCGCGCTTTCGGATAAGGTGAGGGAGCTCAACGATATTTTGGCGGAGAGGGCAACTCCCGTCGCCTCGAACGGTACGCCCGTTTACGCCGCTACGCAGGACGTTGATTACGACTTGCTCGTCGATAAGCTTATCGCCCGCCTGCCCGTTCAGGACGTCGTGCCTCAGGCTATCGACTACGACCTTCTTGCCGACAAACTCGCACAGCGTATGCCTGCGCAGGAGCTTGCCGCTACTACCGCATTGCCCGTCAATGTTTCGGTTGCGGATCGCGCTATCGATTACGAGTACCTCGCAGACAAGATAGTTTCCCGTTTGCCCGTTCAGGAATACGTTTCTCCCGATTATATAGCGTCGAAGGTTGCCGAGCAAATCGTCGTTCCTTCGGCGGAGGAATTGTCCGCCGACTATATCGCGGCAAAGGTTGCCGAGCAAATCAATGTTCCCGAAGTTACGGCTGAGGTTGACAGCGACGCAATAGCCGAGCTTGTTGCGGATAGGCTCGGTACCGCGCCTGCAGGCGAAATCGATTACGATTATCTTGCCGCAAAGGTTGCGCAACAGATTGAAATTCCCGAGGTACAGAACTATACTGCGGCAACTTACGCTGACGCTCCGGCTCATTATGAAATCAACGAGGACGAACTTGCGGACGCTATCGCGCTCAAAGTCGGTTCCCTTAAACCCGAAGACTTTGAAATTATCGTTGACGACGAAGGTTGCGAATCCATTTCCAGAGAGATTATCGACAGACTCGACTACGACGCAATAGCTACCGCCGTAGCGGAGAAGCTCAGCGAAGCGAACGCCTTGGAAGAGGAGGAAGAGCCCGACTACGAAGAAATGGCTGCCCGTATCAGCGAGAAGATTACTGTTGCGGGCATCAACGAGGACGCCATCGCAGATAAAGCGGCTGCCGCCCTCTCCAACTATATACCCGAACTCGATACCGACGAAATAGCTGACAAGGTTGCAGAGCAGCTTATCAACGCGCAGCAGGATAGCGATTACGAGATTGTAATCGACGAGGACGGCGTTGACAGAATGTCCGACAGCGTAAGCGAAAAGGTTTACAGAACCAACGACGAACGCTTCACCGCAATCGACAACGAAATAGCCGAAATCAAGGAAATTCTTCAAAACCTCCAAATCGTTCAAAACGTCGTGATTGAACGCGAAGAACCAGTCGAAGAAGTAGTTGAAGAACCCGCAGAGGAGCCCGTTGAAGAAGAGCTCGTTACGGTTACCGACGTTATTGAAGAAGCTGAAGAAGAGCCCGTATACGAAGAGGTTGTAGAAGAGGTTGTAGAAGAACCCGTTCAACCCGCACCCGTAGTAGTCGTTGCGGCGAAATCGGACGATGACGACGATGACGACGACGGCGAAGAGGACGAAAACGGCGTTGACTTCCTCAACATGATGCGCTATAACCGTAGCTTCATTGCAAGAATTATTCAAAGCTCTAACGAAACTAAAAATTATTACGGCAAAGTCAGAAACGCGCTGTTGAGCTACCGTAAAGTCAACTCCAACATCGCTTGGGGAGCAGAGCGTTTCCATAAGGGAAGGGAAACCATTGCCCGCTTCAAAATCCGCGGCAAGACGCTCGTCCTCTATATGGCGATAGATCCCAAAGAAATCGAGTATTCCGTATATCATCAAAAGGACGTGTCAAACAACAAATCGTTGCACGGTACGCCTACTATGATTAAGATAAAGAGCCCCCGCGGCGTAAAAAAGGCGGTCAGGCTCGTAGACCTTATGCTTGAAAAGCGCGACGGTATCAAGAGACCCGTTCCCGAGCGTGATTACGCTGCAATGTATCCTTACGAAACTATGGAAGAACTCATTGAAGACGGGCTTGTCAAGGACGTAAACAAGGATTAATAAAGTATTTAAAGACGGGGGTATACACATTAACCCCGTCTTTTAGTTTTAACCTTTTATTGTCCTCATTGTGCCCTTCTGTCATTCTGAGGAGATAGCCCGAAGAATCTCTTTGCGTGCCGCGCAGCTTTTAATCGCAATTTAGCCTTCCCGACAGGGGAAGGTGTCGCGCAGTGACGTATGATGGGTTATAACTCACAAAAAAAGTAAATAATTAAATGAATTAAATGCGCAACCCAAAACCGCGAAAGCGCAGAATAGCAAATAAAATTTGTGAATAGAACTAAATTAAAATATCGGAGTAATATATTGGAAAACGAAAAAGCAAAACCTTCCACAAGGTTAACAAGACGCCGCCCCGACAGGAACAAAGCGGGCGGCACGGCGGCAAAGCCCGCCCAAAACAAGTCAAACGAAAGACGGAACGCGGGCAAGCCTGCGGGCGCAAAACAGGCTAAAAAGAACGAACGGACAAAAAACGCAGACAACAAGCAGATCAAATCCAAGCAGTCTAAAAAACCCGTTCAAAACAACGCTGAGTTTAAAGGCAAGCGCGGCGGCAAACCCGTCAAAATCATATTCCTCGGCGGCGTAGGCGAAATAGGAAAAAATATGACCGCGTTGGAGTGCGGCGACGATATAATCATAATCGACGCGGGCGCAATTTTTCCTACGGATGAAACCCCCGGTTTCGACCTTATCGTTCCTGACATTACTTATCTTTTGGAAAATTCGAAAAAGATACGCGGACTTATATTGACCCACGGACACGAGGACCATATAGGCGGTGTTCCGTACCTTTTAAAGGAACTTAAAGTACCCGTAATCGGCACAAAGCTTACGCTTGCGCTGGTTGACAACAAGCTCCGCGAACACCGCTTGAACGACATAAAGGAAATCACGGTAACGCCCGGGCAGACCGTCCAGCTCGGCTGTTTCAAGGTCCGCGCCATTAACGTAAACCACTCGATAGCGGGCTCTCTTGCTTTTGCAATCTCTACCCCGCAGGGCGTTGTCTTTCACAGCGGCGACTATAAAATCGACCTGACCCCCGTTGCGGGCGAGCCTATCGACCTTAAAACCATCAGCGAGATAGGCGCTTCGGGCGTGCTTTTATATATGGGCGAAAGCACGAACATAGAACGTTCTGGCTATACTATGAGCGAGACGGTCGTCGGCTCTACGTTGGACAGGCTGTTTTCGGAAAACTCCAAAAGAAGAATTATCGTCGCAACGTTCGCTTCAAACGTTCACAGGCTTCAACAGATTATAGACATTGCCGTGAAGCACGGCAGAAAGGTCGCGCTGTCAGGGAGAAGTATGCTCAACGTCGTGGATGCGGCTGAAAAGATAGGCGAAATCACGATACCGAACGACGTTTTGGTTGACGTATCAAAAATCAGGAATATGCGCGATACCGAAATCGTCGTAGTGTCCACCGGCAGCCAAGGCGAACCGATGAGCGCGTTAACGCGTATGGCAAACGGCGACAACCAGTTCGTGACCGTAGGCGAAAACGACACAGTCATAATTTCAGCTTCGCCCATTCCCGGCAACGAAAAGCTCGTATACCGCGTAATAAACAACCTTTATAAGCTCGGCGCAAACGTCGTCTACGAAAGTCTTGAAAACGTCCACGTTTCGGGGCACGCGTGCCGCGAAGAGCATAAAATAATGCACAGCCTTTTAAAGCCCAAATACTTTATTCCCGTTCACGGCGAGTACAGGCACTTGAAAAAGCACGCCCAACTTGCCGAGGAATTGGGCTTACCCGAAAGCAGAGTTTTCATACCCGATATAGGCGATTGTATAGAGGTTACCCCCAAGGGATTGAGAAGATCGGGAAGAGTGCCCGCCGGTTCGCGGCTTATTGACGGCGAGGGTATAGAGGACGAAAAACAGAGTCTTGTAATAGAGGACAGGCGCCAACTGTCGGAAGAGGGCTTGTTTGTCGTTTCGGTTGCAGTTAGCGGCGGCGAAGTCGTCGGCGAGCCAGCCGTAAATTCCCGCGGCTTTGTGTTTGATTTTCACCGCGATTACGACAGGGAAATCCGTGAAGTTATAGCCCGCGCCATAGAAAGCGTAAACATTTCCCGAAGCGGCGTCGAAGAACTGAAAAAAACCATCAAGCGTTCGCTCAGAAACTACCTTTTAAAGAAAACGAAACAATCGCCTATGGTGGTGCCCGTAGTTGTGGAATTATGACCGATTTCAATTACGCACATAAAAATACGCAGGAAGGGGAGCGGGCAACCAAAACCGCGCCCTTCAACAAGCCGCAGATACAAGAAGAAGTTCAGGCTCTGCGGCTGAATGCGTTTAAAAAAGAAATACCCGTGTCCGACGACGAAACGCTTTGCTTTTTGCAAACATTGTTGTCCGCGTTGAACCCGCAAAATATATTAGAGCTAGGCACGGCAGTGGGAGTAAGCGGCGCGATTATGCTTAAAACTTGCACTCTTGCGCATCTGACCACGGTTGAGCGCGACGAAAACTTTTATAATTCCGCAACAGAAAATTTCAATAAATTAAATCTTTCCGACAGGGTAACCGCGATTTTGGGCGACGCGGGCGATGAGATTGAAAAGCTTGACGAAAATCAATTCGATTTTATATTTCTCGATTGCGCCAAGGTGCAGTATATAAAGTACTTGCCCCGCTTAAAAAAGCTGTTAAAAAAGGGCGGCGTACTCCTTGCGGACGACGTGCTGTTGTTCGGCTATATTACGGGCGAAGAGGAAGTCCCCAAAAAGCGTAAAATGCTCGTTGAACATATCAAAGAGTATCTTTTCTCCGTAACCTGCGACGAAGCTTTATACACGATCGTTCTCGATATAGGCAACGGCTTAGCGCTGTCCACAAAAAAATAAGGCTTGGCTTTTAAACTTCGCAATACTTTGTTGCGCTGCGGCAACCATCAGGTACTTACGCCTAAGTAAGGCTTTCAGCCTTCGGTACGAAAGCTCTTCCGGGTTTTCCTCCCGCGCCTTGTCTTGCTCGTTTCTAAACAAGGAATATCCGCGCTCGCCGTCATTTTGTACCTTATTGTCATTCTGAGCGTAGCGAAGAATCTTATAATAATCACGGCGCAAAGCGTAGCGAAAGAATCTTTGCGCTTTGCGCAGATTTAAACCGCTTTTACCAAGTAAACTTATGAACGTAGAACTTTTAGCCCCTGCGGGCAACTTCTCAAAACTAAAAACCGCGCTCTACTTCGGCGCGGACGCGGCGTATATCGGCGGCAAGGACTTTTCACTCCGTTCCTTTGCCGATAATTTCTCGCGTGAAGAAATATCGGAAGCGGTGCGCCTTGCCCATTCCTTAGGCAAAAAAATTTATGTAACTGCAAATATCTTTGCAAAGAACGCGGATATGGCGCAAATGAAAGACTATTTCGCCTTTTTAGATGGCGTCGGCGTCGACGCGGCTATAATCTCGGATAGCGGCGTTTTCTATGCGGCAAAAAAGTCCGCCCCCAAGCTCCCTATACATATATCCACGCAGGCGAACCTCACCAACAAGTACGCCGTCAAATTCTGGCGCGAACAGGGCGCAATCCGCGCCGTGCTTGCCCGCGAGCTATCCCTCGAAGAAATCGCGGAAATTCACGCCTTCGTTCCCGAAATGGAGCTTGAAGCTTTCGTTCACGGCGCAATGTGCATATCATATTCGGGCAGGTGCCTTTTATCCAACTATCTTGCGGGGCGGGAAAGCAACCGCGGTGAATGCGTTCAGGCGTGTCGCTGGAACTACCAAATCCGCAAATCGGACGATAAGTCGGACAGCGGTTGGCTCGATACCCAAGAGGACGGTCGTGGCACGTATATTTTAAACAGTAAAGATTTGAATATGTCCGCTCACCTCAAAGAGCTTGAAAAGGCGGGCGTGCGCTCGTTTAAGATAGAGGGCAGAATGAAGTCCGAGTACTATCTTGCAACCGTTATAAACGCCTACCGCCGCTGTATGGACGGGGGCTATTCCGAGGCGGTAGAACGCGAGCTTTTAACCGCCGCCCACCGCGACTATACCGTGGCTTACGCTTTGGGCGAAAACAAAAATACCGTGAACTATGCCGACAGCCAGACCAAGGGCGACTGCGACTATATCGCAAACGTCGCGGGCTTCAATGACGGCTTTGCGCAGGTTGAAATGCGCGGCAGGTTCAAGGTAGGCGACGAGCTTGAAATTTTGAGCCCTACTGATAATTTCGGTAAGTCGTTCAAGGTGGAAAAGGCTTTCGCGGACGGGGAAGAGGTTACCGACTGCAAGCTCGTTCAGAAAATTTACGCCATAAGCTGTCCGTTCGCGCTTCAAAGCGGCGACGTTTTAAGAAGAAGAAAATAAACCTTATTATAGACTTCCCATTGATAAACGAGGGGGAAGCTGTCCCGCATAGCGGGGCCGATGAGGATGTATTATCAAGGTCGGAAAGTTATGAACTACAAAGTTAAAACCGTTTACGGCAAGACCAATCAAAACAAAATCGCGGTCAGCGTGCCCGGGTCAAAAAGCATAACGGCGCGGGCTTTGCTGCTTGCGGCTGTCGCCGAGGGAACGAGTACCCTTTTCAACGCGCAGTTTTCGGACGATTGTCAAACCTTTTTAAACTGCTTAAAGGATTTGGGTATCCCCGCCGAGGTTCACGGAACGACCGTAAAAATTACTGGCTGCGGAGGCAAGCTTGGGAAAAAAGAGGGCAGAATAAACGTGGGCAGCGCGGGCACGGCGGCAAGATTTCTGCCCGCATTTCTGGCGTTTCAAAGCGGCAAATATTATCTTGACTGTTCCGCTCAGATGAAGACGCGCCCCGTCGCCCCGCTCATCTCAGCGCTTAAAAGTTTAGGCGCAAAGTTTACGTTCCACGGCGAAGAAAATTGCTATCCCTTCACGATAGAGGGGACTTCAACCCCAGCCTCCGAAGTCACGGTTGATATAACCAAGAGCAGTCAGTTTTTATCCGCGCTTTTAATTTCAGCGGCGTGCTCGGGCAATCCCCTCAAAATCAGACCCTGCGGCAGTCACGGGCTCGACTACGTAAATATGACTTTGGATATGATGTGGTCGTTCGGGATTACGGTAGAAGAAGACGACGGCTATACCATAAACGGCAAATATAACGCAAAAAAATACGATATAGAGCCCGATATTTCCGCCGCTTGCTACTTCTACGCGGCTAACAAAATTTTGGGCACGAACATTACGGTAAACGGCGTTCTGCCCCACAGTATGCAGGGCGATATAAAGTTTATAAAGCTGTTGGAAAGCTTCGACGGCGGCAAAGTCGATATGCATGAATTTTCCGACCAAGCCTTGACGCTTGCCGCAATCGCGCCCTATCTTAAAGAACCTACCGAGATGTGCAACGTTGCGCATATAAGACGGCAGGAGTGCGACAGAATATCGGCTATGGTTTATAACCTTACCGCAATGGGAGTAAAGTGCGATGAGCGGGAGGACGGAGTTAAAATCTACCCCTCCCAACCCAAGCCGGCGTTGATTAAAACCTTCGGCGACCACCGCGTTGCAATGGCTTTTGCCTTGACGGGACTCCGCGCCGACGGCATAGAGATAGAAAACGCCGAGGTCTGCTCCAAGACCTTCAAAAACTACTTCGATGTCCTGACCTCCGCAATCTCATCCCTCACCGAATAACCGTAATACATAATGGAAAGAATAATCATTCACTCCGATTTGAATAATTTTTACGCGTCGGTGGAAAGAACGCTTCATCCCGAGCTTTCGGGTAAGCCCGTCGCGGTTTGCGGCAGCAAGGAAGAGAGGCACGGGATAGTGCTTGCCAAGTGCGAAATAGCAAAGCGCTACGGCGTAAAAACGGGCGATACCGTCTGGCAAGCCGAAAGGAAGTGCCCGGGTATTGTAATCGTGCCCCCGCACTTCGACGAGTATATGAAGTATTCCCGCAAAGTCAAGGCAATCTACGCGCGCTATACCGACCTCATCGAAAGTTACGGCATAGACGAGTGCTGGTTGGATTTGACACGCTCAACACGCGTGTTTCCGCCGTTCGCCGATATGAAAGTAACGGTTGACGGCGAAGAATACTTTACGGACGGATACCTTCGCTTTTTGGGCGATACCGTACGCGCCGCAGTCAAGAAGGAATTAGGCTTAACGGTATCCTGCGGCGTGTCCTTCAACAAAGTCTTTGCAAAGCTCGGCTCGGACTTAAAGAAGCCCGACGGCACGTCCGTCATTTCCAAGTTGAATTATAAGTCCGTTATAAATCCGTTACCCGTTGAAGATTTGCTTCTTGTCGGAAAGGCAACCAAGGAAAAGCTCCGCGGTATGGGGCTTACCACGATAGGCAGGTTGGCTACTGCGGACGACGATACGATAAAGCGTATTTTCGGCAAGTTCGGAGAAACCCTTTTAAAATACGCCCGCGGCGAGGATGAGGATGAAGTAAAGCATATGGACGATAAGCGCGAATACAAGTCCATAGGCAACTCCTGTACCTACCGCGAGGATATAACCGACTTAAAACGCATAGAGCGTTGCATCTACGTCCTTGCGGAAAGCGTAGCCGCCCGCCTCCGCGAAGCTGGACAGGGCGCGGCGGACACCGTTCATCTTTGGGTCAGATACGGCGATTTATCCGATTTCGCCGTTCAGAAGAAGGTGCGGCACACCGTCCTTTGCAGCGAAATAGCAAAGCACGCTTTCGCGCTTTTCAAGGCTAACGTTCTGCCGCCGTTCAAAGTCCGTTCGCTCGGCGTAACCGTGTCGGGCTTCGATAACGGCATTTCCCAGATGACCGTTGACGAAAGCTCGGGCAACTACAAAAAGCTTGAAGCCGTAGAACGCTGCGTGGACGAAATAAGAAAGAAACACGGTTACGACAAGGTCCAGCGCGGAATTATCGCGGAGGAACCCGAAGAAATGAAAAACGATGTAAAGAATACCCACTTGATAAAACCCGCCAACTTCGAGGACAGGGGAGAAGAGTAACCCGCAAGCTTTACTTGACATCAAACGTGAAATAATAATATAATTTAATTAAAATAAAAAATAAGTAAAAAACTGCGCAACCCAAAAATCACACTTTTGGGTTAACGCACCCAATTTGTCGCGAAGCGGGCTGACCTAGGTGAATTTGCGCGATTAAATAACGGCGTGCGCATAAAATCGCGCAAAAGAGGGCGAGAAGCCCTCAAATCACGAAAAACTTTATTCGCAGAATAGAATAAAGTTTTTGCGAGGAGGTTATTATATGCGGCTTCCCGAAATGTTCGGCGAAAACGTCTTCAACGATTCCGTGCAGAAAGAGACTCTTCCCAGTGAGGTCTACAAGGCTTTAAGGGAAACTATTGAGGCGGGCAAACAGCTTGACGTATCCATCGCCGGCGCGGTTGCGTCAGCTATGAAAAAGTGGGCGGTGTCCAAGGGCGCTACTCATTACACGCATTGGTTTCAGCCCCTTACGGGTTTAACCGCCGAAAAGCACGACGCCTTTTTGGAACCCGAGGGCGACAAGGTAATAATGCGCCTTACGGGCAAAAGCCTTATAATAGGCGAGTCGGACGCGTCCAGCTTCCCGTCGGGCGGCTCCCGCGCAACCTATATGGCGCGCGGTTATACCGCGTGGGACCCGACTTCGCCCGCGTTCGTAAAGGAAGGCACTCTTTACATTCCGACCGTTTTCGTGTCCTACACGGGTGAAACTCTCGATAAAAAATCCCCCTTGCTCCGCTCAATGACTGCGATAGATAAGCAGGGCAAAAGACTTTTAAAATGCTTTAATATAGACTGCAAAAAGGTAAGCTGCGAAACGGGACCCGAGCAGGAATATTTTTTGATTTCCGAAGAGGAGTACTTTAAAAGAAAGGACTTGCAGCTTACGGGCAGAACCCTTTTCGGCGCGCCCGTAACGCGCGGGCAGGAGCTTGAGGACCATTACTTCGGCGTATTAAAGACCCGAATCGCCGAATATATGCGCGACTTGGACGAAGAGCTGTGGAGCTACGGCGTACTGTCCAAAACCAAGCACAACGAGGTTGCGCCCGCTCAGCACGAAATGGCGCCCGTCTACACCAAAACCAACGTTGCCGTAGATACCAATATGCTCACTATGGAGATTATGAAGAAGGTCGCCCGCAAGCACGGGCTCGTGTGCCTTCTTCACGAAAAGCCCTTTAAGGGTATCAACGGCAGCGGCAAGCACAACAACTGGTCGATTTCAACCGATACGGGTATGAACCTTTTAAAGCCGGGCGAAACCCCCGAAAGCAACACGCTTTTTATGCTCGTTTTAACCGCCGTAATAAAGGCGGTTGACGACTATCAGGGCTTACTTCGCGCATCGGTTGCGTCGGCAGGCAACGACCACAGGCTCGGCGCGGACGAAGCTCCCCCCGCAATCATCTCAGTATACCTCGGCGACCAGCTCGGCGCGATAGTTGACAGTATAGTGAAGGGCGAAAACTACGTTGCGAGCAAGAAGTCGGAAGGCTCTATCGGCGTGCCCGAAAGCCCCATTTTCCCCAAGGACGCAACGGACAGAAACAGAACATCGCCTTTCGCGTTCACGGGCAATAAATTCGAGTTCCGTATGCTCGGCTCTCAGGCAAACGTCGCCGACGCAAATATCGGTTTAAACACCATAGTAGCCGACGCGTTCGATAAGTTTGCAACCGAGCTTGAAGGTAAAAAGGACGTTGAAAAGGCGGCAAACGCCATAATAAAGCGCGAGCTTAAAGCCCATTACCGCATAATTTTCAATCACGACGGCTACGGTCCCGAATGGGAGAAGGAGGCGGCAAAGCGCGGGCTGTTAAACAGCAAGAACACCGCCGACGCAACCGCCGTTTTATACGAAGACAAAAATATAGAGGTTTTCGTAAATCAGGGCGTTTATACCGAAGCGGAGGCAAAAGCAAGGGCGGACATTCGTCTTGAAAATTACACGAAGATAATCAATATCGAGGCTTTGACTATGGTTGAAATGGCAAGGCGCGATATTATTCCCGCCGTGTCTGACTTTATAGCGGAGCTCTGCCAAAACGTCGCGGCAAAGCAAGCCGTATGCGATAAAATTCCTTTTGAAACGGAAAAGAGCATAATCGGTCGCCTTGCCGTCCTCAACGATAAAACCAGCGCCGCGGTCTTAAAGCTTGAAGGCGACCTCAACGCTGTCGACAAAACTAAGGTTATAGAGTCGTCGCAGGCAATGGCGCACGTAATTATCCCCGATATGGAAGAGGTGCGGGCGTTGGTTGACGAAATGGAAACTTTGACCTCGTCCGATTATTGGCCGTATCCTACGTACTTTGATATTCTCTATTCAGTAAAATAACAAGGGCGGCGTATATAACGCACTCTGCGGCGTTGCGCTCCGTGCCGCCTTGCTCATTTACTTCAATGTCTTGATTGTAACGAAGTGAAGTCAAGACTGATGAGGGCATTTATTTCCCAAAACAAAAAACTACGGCGCGGGTCTTTTGACCCGTGCCGCTTACGTTTATTTTAATAATTCGTTGGGCGTAACGTTGAAAATTTTACACAGTGCAATTAACTCTATATCCGTTATAAATCTTTGCCCGCTTTCCATTCTTTGTATGGCGTTTTTATCAACGTCCACGCCGTTAATCTGCAACGACTCGGCAAGCATTCTTTGCGACATTTTAGGCTTAGAATTATTCCTTAGCTCGGAAATTTTTTTGCCACATATGTTATTTTTCCCGTCTTTTGCTTTATTTTTAAACATATTTCCCCGATTTTGGCATTCAGTGCTTGACAATCTAAGTATAGTATGGTAGTTTCAAAATATGACATTCACTAAATGTCAATAATTTAAGGGAAACAAATAATATGGGGAATACGCAGTTTTATTCGGCAGACGATTGTATAAAGAAGATAATAGAAAAAATTGCTGCAAACGAACATAAAGACGCATATTTAGTATATGTGTATAATACCATAGAAATTTGCTATAACTTATGTGAAAACGGGGAAGAAATAAGCGTGTTAAACGACATCAGATTTATGCTCGTCAATCTTATTGAGCAATTGGGTTTGTAAAATTTTTAAGTATAAAATCAAAAGCTCTCTTTTAAGAGGGCTTTTTTTAATGACAAATTTATACTCGGCGTGTTATAATTGCAGCGTGATGAAAAAGTATTCGAGACTCGTATGGGATAACGCCCTCAATATGGTGATAATGTCCGTGTTGACGGGGCTTTTCGCGGGCGTCGTCGTAACGTTCTATAATATTTTAATGTCGATAGGCGAAGGCAAGGCGGCCGACTTATATATTCTTTTGCTGGACAACCCCGCCTTTATTCCGCTTTTATTCGTCGGGCTTGCGGCGGGCGCGCTGGTTATCGGCACGCTCGTAAGGTTTGTCCCCATGATACGCGGAAGCGGCATTCCCCAGATAGAGGGGGCGGCGCGCGGCGTAGTCCGCTTTAAGTGGTATATAACTCTCATTTCGATGTTCGCGGCTTCCCTTGCCTGCGTGTTTATGGGTTATCCCGCAGGAGCGGAAGGACCCTCTCTTGAAATCGGCGGGTGCTGCGGCTCGGCAACGGGCACGCTTTTAAAGCGCAACCAAATGGTTAAAAGATTGCAAATTGCAAGCGGCGCAAGCGCGGGTCTTGCCGTAGCTTTCAACGCACCCATTACGGGCATAGTCTTTGCATTGGAAGAGGCCTTCCGCTCGTTTTCGCCGCAGGTGTTCATATGCGCGGCTATAAGCGTGGTAACGGCAGTCGTTACCCGCAACGCAATCCGTTTACCTATTCTCGGCGAAGGCAGCGTCGGCTTTGCTTTTGCGGGCTTCGTATATCCCGAAATCGGCTTCGGCGGTTCGGACCTCGTATTTTTCCTATGGGTCGCGCTTGCCGCGGTTATCGTTTCGCTTGCGGGCGTGGGGTTCTATTACCTTGTGTTCGCCTCTAAAAAGCTGTTCAAGAAAATCAAATTCTTTAAGGGCGCGGGCAAGTATATGATTCCCTTCGTGCTTGCGGGCGCGTTCGGGCTCATAACTCTTTATTCCACGGGCGGCGGTCACTCTTTTATCGACGCGCTCTCAACGGGCGGCGGCGCACACGCAATGGAACTTACCGAAGTTTTCGGTATCGGTCTTATCGCAAGTCTAATAGTAATAGTAGTCGTCCGCTTCATAACGGCGGTTATGACTATGGGGTGCGGCGTTCCCTGTGGCGTGTTTATTCCTATGCTCGCAATCGGCGCGGGTTTGGGCGCGGTTATGTCCCTTCTTTTCCAAATGGGAGGAATGGACGCAAAGTATTCCGACTATCTTATAATTATCTGCATGGCGGCGTTCTTCACCTGCATAGTCAAAGCTCCCATAACAGGCATAGTAATGGTCTTTGAACTCACTGGTCAGTTCCAGAACTTCCTGCCCGCAATGCTGGGTATAGCCATAGGCTATATCGTAGGTATGCTTTTTAAAACCGAAGCGATTTACGAAAAGAATTTGGAGCAGTATATTGCAGACGAAAAGCTTTATGAAAAGGTTAAAAAAGTGCGTTTGGAACTCAAAATTATGGCAAACTCCAAGGCGGACGGCTCGGCGGTAAGAAAGATAGTTTGGCCCACTAACGGGCTCGTTGTCGGCATTATCAAAGAGGACGGCAGCGCAACCGTCGCCGACGGCGAAACCGTTCTTCGCGCGGGCGAAGTCATTATTTTCGAGTGCGAAACGGACGACGAAAAAGAGCTTTCGGAATATATGTATTCAATCGTCGGCAAACAGGATTTATAGCGGTTATTTTTGCCATATATCGGGGTCAACGCCTAAAAAGTTGACAAACCCGCCCTTTATACTTTAAAATAAATTACGCAACTTAAATAATAACGGGAGGTCGGACGGCGAACAGAGTCGACGAGCGGTGCGGACAGAACAAACACGCGAAGTTTCACTACGCGTCAAAGCGTATTTTCACCGAACTCAAAATAATAAAAGTCGTGCTCTACGTGCTTGCAATCGTTCCGGTCGTCCTTTCGCTTATACCGCAGGTCAAAACCGAACACAGCCTTATATGCTCGATAGTTTCGTTCGCTCTGTCCATAGTATCGGAGTGCGTAACTTCGTTCCTTACCAAGCATAAGGACGCGGCAATACATTCGCAACAACTGTTTGAAACGGGCGTTACGGGCTCTCCGTTCTCCAAAATAGAGTACGACAGGGAGATAACTAACGAGCTGAACGAGCTTGCAATCCGCAAGGGCTTGCCAACCGCGCAAGAGGTGGAGGAAAAGTATAAAATCTCCGTACCGAGCGACATGATAGACGATTACAGCTATCTGTACGTCTGCCGTATCAACGCGGCGACCAACAAATACCTTCTTAGCAGAATTTTCTACATATATTTCTTCTTCTTAATGGGTATCGTTGCGCTATGGAAACCTTGAAAAAGCTTGAAAAGAAGAAAAAGCTTTTAAAGGCGCAAAAGCAGCTTGCAGCAACCAATGCAAGCGCAAAACAAGAGGATGCGAAAACCGCAAAGTCCGTAAAGCGCCGACCCGCAAACAAAAATAAACACACACCGCAAGTAAAAGGTAAAAAGAAAAAGTAAACCGCCTGACTAATCAGGCGGTTTTTATTGACTAAACGCGCTCCGTGTTTTATAATGTATACCGTAATAAAAACCAAGGTGGAATAATATGTTAACGAGTATCTGCGGAATTAATTGGGGCGACGAAGGCAAGGGAAGAATGGTGGACCTTCTTTCCGAAAAGTTCGATATCGTCTGCCGCTATCAGGGCGGCAACAATGCAGGGCATACCGTCATCAACGAAAAGGGAAAATTCATACTGAATCTACTTCCGTCGGGTATTCTCCGTGACGACGTGGTAAACGTTCTCGGTTGCGGAATGGTAATAGATATTAAGCACCTCTGCGGCGAAATCGAAAGGCTGAGAGAGGGCGGAATAAAAATCACCCCCGAAAATCTTAAAATAAGCGACAAAGCCGTCATCACTATGCCCTACAACGTTTTGCAGGATATAATGGAAGAGGACAGACTCACAAAAGCAACGGGCAAGCCCTACGGCTCGACCCGTCGCGGCATCGCGCCCGTTTACGCCGACAAATACATGAAAAAGGCGTTCAGAATGGGCGAGCTTTTGAATACCGCTCTTTTGTATAAGCGTATTCCCGACGTCGTCGCCTGGAAAAATATGACGATAAAGGCTTACGGCTTCGACCCTGTAACCGTGGACGAAATGATAGAATACTTTGAAATCTACGGCAAGCCCCTTGCAAAGTTCGTTTGCGACACGGGCTCCTACCTTAACGAAGCGAACAAAAACGGCAGGAATATTATGTTCGAAGCCCAGCTCGGCGCACTCCGCGACATCGACTTCGGCATAGTTCCTTACACCTCGTCGTCGTCGACGATTGCGGCTTACGCACCCATCGGCGCGGGCGTGCCCAACCTTAAACTCGATAATTCCATAGGCATTATGAAAGCTTATTCAAGTTGCGTCGGCGCGGGTCCATTCACCTGCGAATACTTCGGCGAACAGGCTGAAAAGCTCCGCGAACTCGGCGGCGAGTACGGCGCGGCGACGGGCAGACCGAGAAGAGTAGGACCCTTCGACGTTGTCGCTTCCCGCTACGGCATACGCTGTCAGGGCGCGGACGAAATCGCCCTCACCAAGCTCGACGTTCTTGACGGATACGAAGAGATTGAAATCTGTACGCACTATCTGTTGAACGGAAAAGTCATTGACGAGTTCCCGTTCACCGACGTTCTGGACGATTGCATGCCCGTGTTTGAAAAGGTAAAGGGCTGGCACTGCGATATAACGAAGTGCAGGAGGAAAGAGGACCTGCCACAAGCGGCGCTCGATTATATCCGCCTGTTGGAAAAACTTTGCGGGTGCAAAATAAAATACGTTTCCGTCGGCGCGGAACGCGAAGCCTGCATAGAAATGTATTAGACTGTTCACAGCAATTAAGCCTTCTCGCCCGCCCCTGTCATTCTGAGCGTAGCCGAAGAATCTTATTTTATAAAACTCGTATCAACAAAAAACACGCCGCTTGCGGAATTCAATTCCGCAAGCGGCGTTTCGTTTCTTTCTTTTTACTTAGCGGCGTAATAGTCTTTTTCCGACGCCTTGCCGACGAGCGACACAAACTCCTTCTTCAACGGGTCTGCGTTGATATATTCGGACATACCTTCAAGCCTCGTCAGCACGCCGTCGAGCGACGCGTTGCCCTTGTACTCCGATTTGCGCAGGATAAGCCCGAACTCCGCAACGCAAGATATAAATTTAAAATCGTCGTTGGGGGTAGAGGAGGCGTTAAGATAAGCTTCGCTTGTCACGCTGTCCGAAACTTCCTTAGAGGAACGTACGTCCTTATAACGCACCTCTATATCCGCGAGTTTGGCGTCCGCGCCTTCAACCGCGGGCATATTGAATTCTTTAAGTTTAATTTCGTACAGCGCGGCAACGCACAGGTTGCTTCCTATCTCGCCCGCGTCCGTCTTTTCATCGTTAAAGTCGTCCGCCGAAAGAATCTTAGTATCGTAACCTATAAGCCTGTACTTTTCAACCGTATCGGTAGAGAATGTAACGCCCGCCTTCGCGTCCTTCGCAACTGTTTTTAAAGTGCCGTTAAGCTCTTTTACTAGAACCTTTTCGGCCTCTAACTCGTTATCGAGGTATGCGTAGTTTCCGTTGCCGCAGGTCGCAAGCGTTTCCAAAATACTGTCCCGCGTGTTGCCCAAGCCCACGCCCAAAACGGAGAGGTACACGCCGCCGTCCGCCTTATTCTGTATGAACTCTTTCAGTTCGTTCTGCGAGGTCATTCCAACGTTAAAGTCGCCGTCGGAAATGAGTATAACGCGGTTGTTGCCGCCCGTAACGAAGTGCTCCTTCGCCAAAGCGTAAGCCCTTTCCAGTCCGTCGCCACCGTTCGTCGCACCGCGCGCGGTCAGTCCGTTTATCTTGTTTTTTATCGTTGTCTTGCCGCTTGCCGTGCACTCCACGCCGTCCAGATGCGTGTCTACGCCGCTTGCGTAAGTCACCAAAGACACTACGGAGTTATCGCTAAGATTATCCACTAGCTTGCATATTCCCTTTTTTGCAAGCCCAAGCCTGTCATCGCCCGACATCGAGCCCGACCTGTCTATTAAGAAAACGTAGTTGCACACGTCCGTTTCAAGCTTGTATTCCGAGGTTTTAATTCCCGCAAGCATAAGATAATTTTCGTCGTTCCAAGGGCAGGGCGCAAGATAAGATGATACCGCAACCGCTTTATCGGTAGGCGCGGTAAAGTCGTAGTCAAAATAGTTTATCATTTCCTCAACTCTCACGCTGTCCGGCGCAATGCTATGCCCGTCGTTCAACTGCCGCCTTACAAGCGAATAAGTCGCCGTGTTCCTATCGAGCGAAAAGTAAGAGGAGGCTTCGTCCGCCGTGTTTTTAAATCCGTTTTCTATTATCGAGTTATAGTCGTAATTCCCCGTGATGTAATGATCGGGCTGGGGATTATAATTCCAGTCACCCCCGCCGCTCCAGCCGCCGTCCGCACTGCACGCGCCTAACCCCACGCAAGCCGCGCCTATCAAAGCTATTGCAATAAATAAGTGTTTCTTTTTCATTTTTCACCTCGTTTCGGTCTTTCTGCAATTACAACGAAGTTTCCCGCCCTTTTGTCCCGCTTTTTCAAAAATTAATTTCTGAGCAGCAGTTCAAGGCATTTTATATACGCGTTTTCGTCGGACGACTGCACGTTGAAGTAATATTTCACTCCGCCCTTCACGGCTAAAAGCTTGTTCACGGGTTCGCCGTTTTCGGCAATCTCTTTCGTGAGATAGTAAGAAATTCCGCGGTACGTTCCCGCCGCGCCGTCCGCATAAGTTTTAAGCGGCTCGAACGTCTTATCCGAGAACTCGACGAATATTTGCAAATCGTATCTTGTGCTTGCAACGTAAGTCGCTTCCGCGTACACGTGCGCCGTGTCCTCGTCGGCAAAGTGTGAGGTATACACCCTCTGTACGTCCGCGTTATTTAAATACGCAAGCTTTTCAATAAACTTCAAATTGCCGTCGACGGAGGAGAGTGCGTAGGCGTTCTCCTCGTCGTATCGGAGTTCGGAAACCCCGTAAGTCGGCAAAGCGGCAGAGCCGCCCAAAGACCCGTCCGCAGACCCGTCGGGGGCGTTTACCGAGAAGTCCGCCCGCGCAATAAGCACGGCGGCAACGGCAAAGACCAGCACGAACGAAGCCGCTATCGAGGCAATCTTTGCAAACCTCGGCAACCGCGTATCGCGCCGTTTAACCGACTTTTTAGCGTCGGCAACTATATCATTCGGGAGCTCGGGGGTGGTTACGCCCTCAAAATATCCCTTAAATTGTTCTTCTAACCGTTTGTCTTTCATTTACCTTCTCAAAATTATAACGAATTTATACGTTGTTTCGTCCCGCAGACAAATTAATTTTTAAATTATCCTCGGCTCTTTTTATAAGCCTGTCCGCCGCAGACTTGCTTATCTTCATCTCCGCAGCGATCTCGCGCACGGTCATATCCACGTAATATTTCAGGTACGTCGCGCGCCGTTCGTCGGGCGCAAGCTTTTTTATCGCCTGTTCAAGCATAATTGCGTCATCGCGCTTGTCGGGAGCATAGTCGGCGGAGGCGAGAGAGAAGAACTCCTCCGCGGAAGCGGTGGGGTGCGCCTTCTTCTTTCGTATAAGGTCAAGCGCGGTGTTCCTCACTATCTTCAATATCCAGCCGTACGGGTTTTCGTCCTGCCTGTATTTATAGGCAAAGCGCGCAATTTTTATAAGGCTGTCGTGAACCACGTCCTCGGCATAGTCCCGCCCGACAAGGCTTATCGCAACGGCAAACATTCTCTTGCCCGCAAACAAATAAATCCCGTCAAGATATTCGGCTTCGCCTCCGGCAACGCCCGATAAAAGCTTATTAAGTTGTTCGCTTTCTCTGTCGGGCATGCCGTCTGCCTCCGTTTTTCTTTTATTTTGCGGCTAAACTCGCGTTTTGTCAATATAAATTTTATTTTTTCTTGCGCTAACCCCGCATGTATTGTATAATATAATAAACGGCGCAAGCAAACGCCACGCTTTTTGCTTAGCAAGCTCAATTTGTGGCTGCGCCGCCTTTGCGCAAAATTATTTGAATTTTTATATTTAGGTGTGCAAAGCGTCGCCATCGCTCGCGCAGCGGGGGAATGCCCGCGATTATATATGTGTGTGCTCCGAGAAATCGCGGGCAGGGAGGCGGCGCCTCCAAAAGTCACGGAAAATTTTACGCGCAGAACAGCGTGAAATTTTTGTGAGAGAGGTTATTTATGAAATTTTACAAAATGCACGGTATAGGCAACGACTATATCTATTTCGACTGTATGAAGGAAGAGCTCCCCGACCCCGAAGCGGTGGCAATACGCCTTTCCGACAGACACTTCGGCATAGGCGGCGACGGAATAATTCTTCTTTGCCCCTCGAAGATAGCGGACTGCAAAATGCGTATGTTCAATGCGGACGGCTCCGAGGGCAAGATGTGCGGCAACGGGGTGCGTTGCGTGGGTAAGCTCGCGCATGATTTGGGCTACGTAAACGGCAATACCTGCCTTATCGAAACCCTTTCGGGTATAAAAACGCTTGAATTCACCCTTGACGGCGCGGGCAAGGTCGCAAGCGCAAAAGTCGATATGGGCGCGGCTATCCTCGACGGCGAAAAAATCCCCTCAACCTTTAAAGGCTCAAAAGTCGTAAACGCGCCTTTGACCGTGGACGGTGAAGAATACAAAGTCACCCTCGTTTCAATGGGCAACCCGCACTGCGTGGTTTTCAGAGACCCTGACAATCTGAACCTTGAAGAGCTCGGCAAAAAGTTTGAAAACAATCCCGCCTTCCCCGAAAGGATAAACACGGAATTTGTAAAAGTTATAAAGCGTAACGAGCTGAAAATGCGCGTCTGGGAGAGGGGTAGCGGTGAAACGCTCGCCTGCGGCACGGGCGCGTGTGCCTCGGCTGTCGCCGCGGTCCTGAACGGCTTTTGCGATAAAGGCGAAGAAATAACGGTTCATCTTCTCGGCGGCGAACTTAAAATCCTTTACACCGACGAAACGGTGTATATGACGGGCGGCGCAACCTTAGTCTTTACGGGCGAAATCAATTTATAAAATTTAAGGATAACCAATAAGCGGCGCGGGCTAAGATAGCCCGCGCCGCTTAGTTTCATTGTTCTCTGCCAAGTAAATAGTCAATTGAACAGTCGAAATAATCTGCAAGTTTTATATAATTAATTATGGTAGGGATTGATTTATCGTGTAGCCACTTGTATGTTAAAGAACTTGATATATTTAAATCATTTTGCAAGTCGGTTTCTTTTTTAGTGTTATCTTTTAAACACTTTCTCAAAATTTTACCAATGGGTTTTACTGTATCAAAGCTATAACTTTGCGGAATATCAATTCTTCCAAGAAGATAATCGGCGGAACAATTAAAGTACTCAACTAAAGCAATAAAAGCTTTGGTTGAAGGCATATGCGCTTCATTTACTATGTGTGATGCAGTTTCTCGGGTTACGCCTATATTTTTAGCAAGCGAAGTTACTGACAAATTATACTCTTTAATGTACTCTTTTAGCCTTTCGACAAATTCCGACATAATACCCCCAACAAAGACATTCTTTTTTAATAATTATCCTCGTTTTGTTTTACAGTTTGTTTGACTGTGAAATGAAACGAGGATATAATTATTATTGTTAACGTTAGCAAAAAAAATTATTAAGCTAAGGAGAATATTATGGAATCTAAATTAGATAAATTTTACGAATTTGAAGGTCTTTATGAAAATTGGATAGATATGGGGGAGAAGTATAAGGAGGTTAAAGAGGACATAGCAGGTCGGGTTACCAAATTAAATGAAGTCCTGACGGAAGAGCAAAAAAAGGAATTGCAATCGATATGTCTTCTTTATAACCAACAGGAGTACGAAGCGGGGAAAGCCACTTACAAAGCGGGTTTTAAAACGGGACTTGCTTTGCTACTTGAATCCATTTCAGATGAATTTTAGGTGGCTTTAACCCTTATCCACTGCAAGCGGTAGGTGCGGATTGAGCTCGTATATATCCGTAACCCTTTTCTTGTATTAAAATAACTAATTTTTTGGCGGTATAATCTTGCAATTATACCGCCTTTATGTTACAATATCAATATTAAACATCATAATTAAGCCTTCCCCTCTTTTGAAGGGGGGGGAAGGTGTCAACAAAGTTGACGGATGAGGGGTTTCAAAAAATTTTTCACCTAAACTAAGCCTTCCCCGTGGAGGGGAAGGTGTCAACAAAGTTGACGGATGAGGGGTTTCAAATAACTTAGCTCCTCTTGTCATTCTGCGCGAGAGCGTAGCCCGCTGCTTTGCGCCTCTTATTGTAAAAACTTCTCGTAATAAGGCGCAAAGGCGCAGCCGAAGAATCTCAATCATTTTTAAAATAATTAACGGCACGTCACGAAAAACTTTATTCGCAGAATAGCGCGACGGATTTGTGAGGAGGCTATTTATGACCAAGTACATATTCGTTACGGGGGGAGTTGTTTCGGGTTTAGGCAAAGGCATTACCGCCGCGTCGCTCGGCAGACTTTTGAAGTGCAGAGGGTATAAGGTGGCTTCGCAAAAGCTCGACCCCTACATCAATATCGACCCCGGCACGATGAGCCCTTATCAGCACGGCGAAGTATTCGTAACCGACGACGGCGCTGAAACCGACCTCGACCTCGGACACTACGAAAGGTTCATTGACGAAAATTTAAATAAGTACTCCAACCTTACCACGGGCAAGGTCTATTGGAATGTTTTAAATAAAGAGCGCAACGGCGAATACTTAGGGCAGACCGTGCAGGTAATTCCACATATAACCAACGAGATTAAAACCTTTATCTACAACGTTGGCAAAACCAGTTCGGCGGAAGTTGTGATAACCGAAATCGGCGGTACGATAGGTGACATCGAAAGTCAGCCGTTTATCGAAGCTATCCGTCAGGTTGCGCGCGAAGTGGGCAGGGATAACTGCTGTTTTATCCACGTAACCTTAGTTCCCTATATTTCAGGCTCGGAAGAGTTCAAATCGAAGCCCACTCAGCACTCCGTAAAGGAATTGCAGGGTATGGGCATCAACCCCGATATAATCATCACCCGCGTGGACAGCCCTATGCCCGAGGATGTAAAAGCAAAAATTGCCATGTTCTGCAACGTCGAACCCGAGTGTTGCATAGAGAATATGACGCTGCCCGTCCTCTACGAGTGCCCTATAATGCTTGAAGAAAGCCGCTTTTCGGAAATCGTTTGCAAACGCTTGAAGCTTGACCCCCGCGTTATAGATTTAACCGAGTGGAACAAGATGCTTCAACGCATAGCCGCCCGCGATAAAAAGGTAAAAATCGCGCTTTGCGGCAAGTACGTTCAGCTTCACGACGCATATTTGTCCGTTGCCGAAGCTTTGGCGCACGCAGGATATGAAAACGCCGCAAAGATTGATATTCAGTGGATAGATACCGAGGTTATCGAAAAAGGCAACCTCAAAAAGATATTCGGCGGCGTGGACGGCATTTTAGTCCCCGGCGGCTTCGGCGGACGAGGAGTAGAGGGCAAAATTCTTGCCGCAAAGTACGCGCGTGAGAATAATATTCCTTATCTCGGCATATGTCTTGGTATGCAGACTGCGGTCATTGAGTTTGCAAGGAATGTTTTAGGCTTTAAGGACGCCAACTCCTCGGAGTTCAATCCTCGGTCTGAGCACTGCGTTATAGACTTAATGCCCGACCAGCACGGCGTAAAAATGGGCGGAACCATGCGCCTTGGCGCGTACCCCTGCAAGGTTACGGGCAAGCTTATGAAGGAAGCCTACGGCGCGGACGAAATCTCCGAACGTCACCGCCACAGATACGAGTTCAACAACGACTTCCGTGAAGAGCTTGAAAAGGCGGGTATGGTAATTGCGGGCTTATCGCCGGACGGAAGTCTCGTCGAAGCGGTTGAAATTCCCGCCAATGACTTCTATCTCGGCGTGCAGTACCATCCCGAATTCAAGTCACGCCCCCAAAGCGCACACCCCGTGTTCAGGGAATTTATCAAACACGCCGTCATCTACAGCAACAAAAAATAACTCCTTTCACTCCGCGCCCCCATGTCATTCGGGACATAGGCGAAGAATCTCTTTAATTTAAGCGTTTAACCAACAAAAAAAAGGTAAATTATGAATTTTAATAAAAATTTCAACGACGTTGCGGATAGCTACCTGTTTGCGGAAGTCGCTTCAAGGGTAGCCGCGTTTTCCCGAACCCACACCGACAAAAAAATAATAAAGCTCGGCATTGGCGACGTAACCTTGCCCCTCGTTCCCGAAGTTATAAAGGCTATGCACGCGGGCGTTGAGGATATGTCAAAACAGGAAACCTTTAAAGGCTACGGTCCTTACGAGGGCTACGCCTTTTTGCGTGAGAGTATACAAAGCTATTATAAAGAAAGCGGAGTCAATTTAGGTTTAAGCGAAATCTTCGTGTCCGACGGCGCAAAGTCGGATTTGGGCAATATCCTCGATATTTTCTCTGCGGACAATACCGTCCTTGTTCCCGACCCCGTATATCCCGTCTACGTCGATACGAACTTAATGGCGGGAAGAAAAATTCTTTTCGCCGACGCAACCGAAGAAAACGGCTTTCTTCCTATGCCCGACTATTCCTTGGACGTAGATTTAATTTATATCTGCTCGCCCAACAATCCCACGGGCGCGGCGTATACAAAGGCTCAGCTCAAAGAATGGGTCGATTTCGCCAATGCAAAGCACGCGGTAATTTTATACGACGCCGCTTACGAATGCTTTGTATCCGACGGAAACCTTGCCCGTTCTATATTTCAGATAGAGGGCGCAAGAACCTGCGCAATCGAGTTCTGCTCGTTCTCCAAAATCGCGGGTTTCACGGGTACGCGTTGCGGCTATACCGTAGTTCCCGAAGAGCTTGAAAAGGACGGCTTCAACGCCAATAAAGCATGGCTCCGCCGTCAGTCTACCAAGTTCAACGGCGTTCCCTATATCGTACAGAAGGGCGCGGCGGCGGTGTTCACTAAGCAAGGTATGCGGGAGATAAAGCAAAATCTCGCGTACTATATGGACAACGCAAAGTTAATTGCGGATTGTATGGACGACCTCGGCATTTGGTATACGGGCGGCAAAAATTCCCCCTATATCTGGCTGAAATGCCCCCGCAATATGGGCAGTTGGGAGTTCTTCGACTATCTTTTGAACAACGCGCAGGTGGTGGGTACGCCCGGCGCAGGCTTCGGCAAGTGCGGCGAGGGTTACTTCCGTCTGACGGCGTTCGGCAGCATGGAGGGGACTGAGGAAGCCGTTGCCCGCATTAAAAAACTATTAAAATAAAAACGCGGATATACGCCGTCCTTCTGCGTAGCGCTACGTTTTTCTAAGTCGTGTACGCCCAAGTACACTCCTGTCGAAAAGCCTCGCTCGCCTTGAATTACGACGCATCTGCGCGTTTTATAAAAACGTATAGATAATATTTTACAAACGGTGATAAAATGGAAAATCTTATTGAACGCGGAGCAGGCGTGCTTTGCCATATCTCGTCGCTGCACGGCAAGTACGGTATAGGCACGATAGGAAAGGAAGCTTACGAGTTCGCCGACTTTTTAAGGCGGGCGCACGTCAAGTATTGGCAAATTTTGCCCCTTGCGCAGACGGGCTACGGCGACAGCCCGTATTCGTCGGTTTGCTGTAATTCGGGCAATCCGTATTTTATCGACCTCGAAGCGCTGAAAGACGAAGGGCTTCTGGACGAAGAGGAGCTTGCAAGCTGCGTGATGCCTGCTGGCGACATCGACTACGGCGCGCTCTTTAATACGCGGTTCGATATTTTAAGGCTTGCATACGCCCGCTTTGATATAACGAATGAAGAATTTGTCAGCTTCGTCGAAAGCGGAGAGTTTGACGATTACGCCGTGTTTATGTCCTTAAAGGCAAGATATTCTGGCTCCTTTAACGAGTTTCCCGACAGCTACAAATACGCTGAAAACTTAGCCATAAAGGAATTCAGGGAAACGAACTACAAAAGCGACTATTGCTTTTGGATATTCTTACAGTTCGTATTCAAAAAGCAGTGGGCAAAGCTCAAAGCCTACGTAAACGCCCTCGGCATAAAGATTATAGGCGACCTGCCATTGTACGTCGCGTACGATTCTGCCGACGTTTGGGCGCGTCCCGAGCTTTTCTGCCTTGACGAGGATTTGAATCCCACTGAAGTCGCAGGCGTTCCGCCCGATTACTTTTCCCCCACGGGTCAGCTTTGGGGCAACCCCGTCTATAACTGGGACTTGCTTGAAAGCGAAAAATACGAGTGGTGGATTAACCGCATAAGAAAAATGCGCGAAACGGTGGACGTTATCCGTATAGACCATTTCAGAGGCTTTGACAGATATTACTCTATCCCCGCAGGTGCGGAAACCGCGGAAGTCGGCGAGTGGAAGCAGGGACCGGGATTGAAGTTTTTCCTGCAATTAAAAAAGAAGCTCGGCAACGTTCCCGTGATTGCGGAAGATTTGGGCGTCGTCGACTACGGCGTGGAAAAGTTGCGTCAAAGAACGGGCTACCCCGGTATGAAAATTATGCTCTTTGCCTTCGACGGCAAGCCGAGCAACCCGTATCTTCCCAAAAACATTCAGGAAAACGCAGTCGTTTACTCCGGCACACACGACAACGCAACCGCTTTGGGGCTTTTAAAGAGAATGACGGATTCCCAGTTTACCGTATTCAAAACGCGGCTTCGCGCCGCGCTCAGGGACGAGGGCGTCGCAGTTCCGTTCAAAACCAGAAGGGAGGCGGCGCGTGCGCTGTGCGTATGCGTGCTTGCGTCTAACGCCAATCTTGCAATTCTGCCCGTGCAGGATATATTGGGACTTGGCGACGAGGCGCGTATGAACACGCCATCGACCGCAACTGGTAACTGGAAGTTCCGCTTGACTCAAGCTCCTTCCCGTTACGATACGGCTATACTCCGTAAAATGGTAAAGGAATTTAACAGATAAATTAAAAAGTACGATAAATAGACGAAAGGCGGGGTCGCGTTACGCGCCCCCGCCTTTCGTTACGCCATTCCTGTCATTCTGAGCCAACGGCGAATAATCTCTTTATTAAAAGCCCGACACGCCGCGCCCTTACGTGTTGTCGAAAATTCTCGTGCACAGCACGGTCATATCGTCGGTTACCGCGCGGTTGGTTTTTTCAAGCGCGCCCGCAAGAATTTTATCGGCCAGATTCTGCGGGTTCAACGGCTTGAATCCCTGCAAAAATTCATACAAATCGGTGGCGGAGGGGAAAGCGGAAGTTATCCCGTCGCTCATAAAAATCACCGTGTCGCCGTCCCGCAACAGCTCGGTGCTCACGGCGGGGTGCAGACTGTCCAAAATGCCGAGGGGAAGTGAGTTGCTCTCCAAAATCTTAATTTCTCCCTCGCGCAGAATTATCCCCGCGGGCGAGCCTATCTTTACGAAGTCCGCCCTGCCCGTATCAAGGTTTACGGCGGCAATATCTATGCAGGTAAACCGCTCGTCGCGGTTAAATGATAGCAGCTTGTTTATAGTCTTTAACACGGTATCCGCGGGCATCTCCGCGCGGTAAAACGCTTCTATTAAGGAAATAGCCGACTCGGATACCTTCCGCGCATATTCTCCGCTGCCCATACCGTCGGATAACGCCATTAAAAAGGAGTGTTCGTTTATGCGTATAACCGAGTGCGTGTCGCCCGAAACCTTCTCGTCGCTTTTCACGGCGCAAGCAACGCCGAACGCCGCGTCAAGCCTCGGCGGGGCGGTGAATATAAGGCAGCTTTTTTCTTCGTCGTAAGCTATTTTGTCCTTTAAAACATACCTGCGTTTCAGGTTGTCGGAAATAATATCGGTCATTGCCTTTATGTCCGTCCTGCCGAGTATAACCGCGCACAGTTCGGTTGCGTCCTCGCCGTCAACGTAAACCTCGGGAGATGAAATTCCGTGGGAAGAAAGCGCCTTTTTCACGCTTTCCGCCGCCCCTGTGAATTGTTGCGACTTGCTCAAATCCACTGCACAGCTTTTCATAACCTCGGCAACGCCACGCGCCTGCTCCGCAAGCATTTTGCGCCCCGAACGCGCGTTTTCCGTTTCGGTCATAAATCTTCTGTACTCTGAAAGTATTGCGTTCAGCCCGTTTAAAACTTCGGCAGGGCGGGAGCAGTTCAACGTCATTTCGGAGGGCAGGTCAATTAGATTTACTTTGCCTTTGATACAGCCTGCGTCTATAAGCCTTTTAAAGCCCGTATAAACGCCCGACTTCTCGCACCGCGTCCGCCTTTCACAGTTTTTGCAACACCTTTCTTTCAGCTCCGCAAACATTCTCTCCCTTGCGGCGCTGTCGTTCGTGTTTTCGTCCAAAGCAATAAACGCGCACTCTATTTCGCGGAACACCTCGGATATTCTGTAAAGCTTTTCGCCCGTCCGCCTGCGGCTCCTCGTTACTGCGGTTTCGGGCAAAACCTCCTTAACTAACAGCCTGCGCTTTAGGGCGGCAAGCTTTTCGTCCTTGAAAAGCGAGGGGATAAAGCAGGCTAAAAACAGCAACAGCGCGTACACTACGATAAGCGGAACAGGGCAGTTGAAACATCCCGCCGCATACATATAATACGCCGTTACAGCGGCAGTTATCGCCCCTACGGCAAACCTTCCCGTCCCGCTGAAAAGCAGGGCGACGGTGGTTATTATAAGCATAACGGTAAGGGGGAGTAAAGTAAGGTTAGCCACCGCGGCGGGAACGGCGATGCAAAGCCCGACTATAATCGCCGCGGGCGAGCGTGCAAGACGGACGGAAAACACCGTTACAAACGCGCAGAAGCATATGTAAAAGGCTTGCCCCAAAAGCGAGTGCATTCCGACCCCGCACACGGCGTAGACCACGGCAAGGCACACGAGTTCGTCCTCTCTGAGGCGGCACCGCTGCAATCTGAAAAGTATTGCATAAACGCTCTTTAACGAAAAGTACGCAAAAATTATTATTACGCCTGCGGCAATCCCGCGCAGCGCGTAGCCGTTTGAAATTATGAACTCTCCGCCCAGCCATGGCGCAAAGGCGACATAGGGTGCCAGTGCGATTAAAAGATAAGCTATTCCCTCGATGCGTATTTTCCTACCCGTTCTCCTATATAAAAAAGTTATAACGCCGAGAAAAAGCCCAGAAAAAAGGCTCGTTAAGCTCACCGTTAAATTCAGGCTCACTATTGAAGAAAGCGCAAAAAGCAGGGGCGTAACTATAACGTTAGTCCCGCAAAGAAGCGCCGCAAACAGTATGCCGAGGGAGAACGGCACGCCCCGCACCGCGCCGTTAGAGAATATAAAAGCCGCCAAAAAAACGGCGTATAAAAGTATGCTTTTGAAGTTTATTTTTAACGGCATGACTTTATTCTATAATAAAGAATTATAAAAAATTTGTCTTATAATAATTTAATTTGCCTTTTTGCGGGACAAAATAAAAATCCGTTTCGTTATAGTTTCAGAATTTGCAAAATTAAACTTTAATGTTATAATTGATTTGAGGAAGAATATGAGCAAAAAGAAACTTGTATTAAAATTTTTACTGATAGTCGCGATAATATCGAGCGCCTTCGCGTTTTCTTCGTGCTTCACCACGATAGGCTTGGTATCCTGTAAAAAAAGCTGTCAGGAATCCTGCAATTCATCGGAAATTTACGTAAGCGGGCACGAGTACGGAATTTATTATACTCTTGACGACAGCGGTGAATTTTATTGGGTTTCCGAAGTGGGTTATAAAGAAACCGATGTGAAAATTCCCGAAGCATACGAAGGTTATCCGGTAATGGGGATAAAACATCGCGCGTTTGAGCATTACAGACAAACGGGCAGCTGCGGAGGCGGTTATTACTTCGGTATGCACCTTTCTAGTCTTACCTTGCCTGAAACTGTCAAAATTATCGATATAGGCGTGTTTGGGGGCGGAATAGACCACAATTATCACACTGAAGTTGCAACCTGCGATAAGCTGATTTACGAAGGCACGATAGGGGACTGGTGTGATATGGAATTTCGTAGTAAGCCTTTTTATGACGGAACGAAATTATATATTGACGGTGAGCTTTTGACCGATTTGGTTATCCCCGAAGATGTAACTAAAATAAACGAAAACGCCTTTGCTTATTACAACTGGTTTGACAGCGTAACTCTGCACGAAAATATTACGGAAATCGGAGAGAACGCTTTCGAAGGCAGTAATATTAAATCAATCACTTTCCCTTGCAAGGATTTGACTATATTGCAAGCTGCGTTTTTCGGATGTAATCAGTTAGAGGCAGTAACCTTTACGGGCGAAAATTTGGTTTTGGCGGACGACAGTATTTTTGCGTGGTGTTCAGCCCTTAAAGAGGTGGAGTGGAATACCGTTAGAATAACGGAAATAACGGAGTGCACTTTTGCCGGCTGTTATAGTTTGGAAAGTTTCGCTATTCCCTCTTCTGTCGAAGTGATTGAAAATCGGGCGTTCGACGGTTGTTATAATCTCGTCGAGGTCTATAACCTTTCAAAGCTCAACGTCCTCGCGGGTTCGACGACCCACGGCGGGGTAGCGCAATACGCGGGCGTAGTCCATACGGCGGAAGGTGAAGGCGGTTCAATTTTAACCGTCGGCGACTATAAATTCGCCGTAAGCGACGCAGGCGTCACTCTGTTTAAATATACGGGCGACGGCGGTGCGCTCAATCTGCCCGTTTTGGAGAGCGGCGAAAACTACGGTATAAGAAGAGAAATATTTTCGGGTAATGACAATATTCTATCCGTAAATATCCCTGCTTGCGTAACGGATATAAGCGACAGAGCGTTTGCAAATTGTTTTAAGCTTAAAATAGTTTCGGGTTGCGAAGGGCTTGTAAATATAGGCGTTTGTGCGTTTGCAAATTGTAACAAACTTGAAAGTGTGACTTTAGTCGTCGTCGAAAATATAGAGTATGGGGCGTTTATAAATTGTCCCGCGCTTAATTCAATAAGTCTTCCCGAAACCTTAAAGCAGTTGGGCAGCGGCTCGCTCGGCGACGGCAACGCTAAGATTACCTACGCGGGTACGCTTGAAGAATGGCTTGCGGTGGAATTAAACGCGGGCGCGACTACTGACGTTACCGTAACCTGTTCGGACGGCGAAGTCTGGGAAGGCAAAATTTAATTATCGCCTCCGGTCATTCCGCGCCACCATGTCATTTCGCCCAAAGAGTAGTAATCTTTGCGCATCTCATAGTCATTCCGAGCCAACGGTGAAGAATCTATTTCAGATAATCACGGCGCAAAACGTAGCGAAGAATCTCCTGTAATATAATCATTAACAATGTAAAAAGCCTCCGCGCATTGAAGCGCGAGGGCTTTCTTTTTATTCTATTTTTTCATCATTGCAAGGTATACCATTAAAACGGTTATATCCGCAGGGTTCACGCCCGAAATTCTTCCCGCCTGCCCAAGAGTGAGGGGGCGTACGCGTTCAAGCTTTTCCCGCGCTTCCAGCCGCAAGCCCTGTATTTTCAAATAGTCAATGTCGGGCGGCAGCTTCTTTTCTTCAAGCTTCTTCGACCTTTCAATCTGCGCCCTGTTTTTTGAAATGTACCCCTCGTATTTTACTGTGGTTTCAGCCGTCTTAACGACCGACTTGTCCTTATCCCGCAAAATTCCGAAGTGCGCGCAAATATCCTTGATCTTCGCGCCGCGGCGGATAAGGTCTGCATACGTCGCGCCGTGCATATTGCCCGTAAGCGAATACTTTTCCCCAAACACCGCCGCGCTTTCAAAGTCCGCCCGTCCGTTCAAAACGTTCAGAACTTCCGCGTAATCAGCCTTTCTTTTTTCAAACCGCTCAGCCCGCTCTTTAGTTAAAAGCGGCGTGTTTTCTATCTTCGGCGTAAGGCGGAAGTCCGCCGTGTCCTGCCGCAAATTCAGCGCGTATTCCGCGCGGGACGTCATCATTCTGTACGGCTCTTCCGTGCCCTTCGTGCATAAATCGTCGATAAGAACGCCTATATACGCCTCATCCCTGCCGAGAATAAATGGCGGCTTGCCCGTAATCTTAAACGCCGCGTTAATTCCCGCGATAAGCCCCTGCGCCGCAGCTTCCTCGTAGCCCGAAGTTCCGTTTATCTGCCCCGCAGTGTAAAGTCCTTCGACTTTCTTAAATTCCAACGTTGGGTAAATATCGAGGGTATCTATGCAGTCGTATTCGATTGCGTAGGCGTAACGCATAAATTCGCAGTTTTCAAGCCCTTTAACCGAGCGGTACATCTCCTTTTGCACGTCGTGCGGCATAGAGGAGGACATACCTTGAACGTAAACCTCGTTCGTATCCGCGCCCTCGGGTTCAAGAAAAATCTGATGCCGCTCCTTGTCGGCAAACCGCACGACCTTCGTTTCTATCGAAGGGCAGTAGCGCGGTCCCGCCGAAGTTATGTCGCCGTTATAAAGAGGGGAGCGGTCAAGGTTATCAAGAATAATCCCGTGCGTCCGCCCGTTCGTATAGGTTATAAAGCATTCCAGCGCGTTTGAGGGCGGCGCGTCGTGCAAAAAGGAAAAGGGCGGAACGTTATCCTCGCCGTTTTGTCGTATGCAGGCGTCAAATTTCACCGTCCTTCCGTCAAGACGGGCGGGAGTGCCGGTCTTAAATCTTCTTACGTTAAACCCCAAATTTATAAGGCTTTCGGTCAGTTCGGTGGCGGGGGCAAAGCCGTTTGGCCCGCTCTTTTGTCGGTGTTCGCCCGTAACCGTTTCGGCATTCAGATATACGCCCGTTGCAAGAATAACGGCTTTTGCCTTAAATATCCCGCCGTACGTCGTTTCTATTCCGTTTACCTTGCCGTTTTCAACAAGCACTTTGGCGCATTCGCCCTGCATTATATGCAGGTTAGGCGTGTTTTCAAGCGTGCGCTTCATCTCGCGGTGATAGGCGTTCTTGTCGCACTGGCACCTCAACGATTGAACGGCTTCGCCCTTGCCCTCGTTCAACATTCTTATCTGTAAGGCTGTCTTGTCCGCGTTAACGCCCATTTCCCCGCCCAAAGCGTCTATCTCGCGGACGAGGTGCCCCTTTGCGGTTCCGCCTATGGAAGGGTTACATGCCATAAAAGCTATGCTGTCAAGGTTAAGCGTCAGCATAGCCGTATTCAATCCCAGCCGCGCCGCGGCAAGCGCGGCTTCACAGCCCGCGTGTCCCGCTCCGACTACGACTATATCAAATTGTCCTTCTTCAAAAGTTTTCATAAAACGCTGTCGTCTTTTAAAATCAATACCTGGTCGTATTTGGGGGAATATAAAATATCAATTGATTTGCCGGCAAACTTCTTCCAAAACGAGCCGTATCCTCTATGTATACTTTCGTCGTTTTCACTTAACCGCGAATAGTGTTTACCGTTATATTTAAAGTTAACTTTAATTCTTATAATTTCAGTAGGTAGAATATTGGCGCAATCATTGTATGTTGCGGCACAGATGCAATTTGCCTTTAAATGAACGGCATCCTGCAACCAAGAATTGATAGTTCTTAATAGAACTATTGCCCGAAAAAGTTCGGGCAATATAGGTTTTATTTCGTATTGAATTAAGCTGACTCTTATTTCTTTAAGATAATATTTTTAATATCGTCAATGTCTTTGGCTATTTTGTCGTTTACGCGGCACATTTCTTCAACCTTGTCGCGGGAATACAAAACGGTGGTGTGGTCGCGCCCGCCAAGCTCTTTGCCTATGGAAACGAGCGGGAGCGACAATAGCTCGCACATCAAAAAGCAACAAATTTGTCTGGGAATAACTATTTCCTTTTTCTTGCTTTTGCCCAAAATGTCTTGCTTCGTAATATGATAATACCCCGTCACGCCCGAAATTATGCTTGCGGGGGTAATCTCTTCTTTACCGCCTTCTGAAATCGCTTCTGAAAGCGCGCTTCTTGCAAGCGCAATGCTTATGGGCTCTTCGTGCAGCTTAGAAGCAAAAATAACTTTCGTAAGCCTGCCTTCCAGCGTTCTTACGTCGTCTCCCGAATCCTGTGCAAGGAATGTCAGCACGTCCTCGGGAACTATGCACCGCTTTTCCAACGCTTTGCGCTTTAAAATTGCAATCTTAGTCTCGAAGTTGGGGGGGAGTATATCGAATAAAAGCCCGCCCGCAAACCTCGTTCTAAGCCTTTCTTCCAAAGCGTCAAGCTTCTGCGGCGGCTGGTCGGAGGTGATAACGATCTGTTTACCCTTCGATACCAGCTCGTTAAAGGTATGGAAGAACTCTTCCTGAACGGCTTTCTTGTTTTCTATTATCTGAATATCGTCTATAATCAGCACGTCCGCGTTGCGGTAGTACTGCCTCAGCTTATTGCTCTTTTCGCGTGCGTCGGGACCGCGCCCCGTAAACATTGTGTCGATAATTTCGTTTACGAACTGTTCGCTCGTCACGTAAACCACTTTAAGCTCGGGCTTTTCTTCAACTATCTTGTTTGCGATAGCCTGAATAAGGTGGGTCTTGCCCAAGCCCGTGCCGCCGTAAATGAACAGCGGGTTATACGTGCCTGCAGGGTCGTCCGCAACCGAACGCGCCGCCGCGTAAACAAACTCGTTATTCTTGCCGACTACAAAGCTGTCAAAGGTAAACTTTTTGTTAAGATTGGCGGGGGGCGCAAAATTTTCTTCCGTGGGAGCGTTAAACGCAAAGCCGTCGCTGCCCTCGACTTTAAGTCGGAAGTCGGAAATACCGACGTCGGCTTTTATAATCGCCTCGCGCATCTTCTCCGCAAGAGTGCCGGAAATGTATTTAGCAAAGCTTTCGGTAGGAGTTTCAAGCACTATAAATCTCCCGTCAATATCAACGGGCACTAACTTTTCGATGTAAGTAGTGTAGTTGATGTAGGAGATTATCTCATGCATTTTTTCTTTTATAGGGTTATAAATAAAGTCAAAGTTTGCTTTTTCTGCCATAACCTTACCGATTTTCCTTTGAATTTTACGTTAGCTTTGCTATAATATGTGTTGAAAAACATTATACTACAAAGATAGAATAAAATCAAAGTGTTTTGACCGAAAATGCGCATAAAAAATTTGAATTTGAAAAATTTCAGAAATTACGCCGAAGAAAGCGTTGGGTTTAAGGACGGGCTCAACGTTCTTTTCGGCAGGAACGCGCAGGGCAAAACCAACTGTGCGGAGGCGGTTTTTTACCTTTGTACGGGCGTTTCTCCCAGAACCAAACGCGATAAGCAGCTTATCCGCCAGGGCGAACAGCGGGCGGAGCTTTCCGCAACCGCCGAAGGCAGATACGGCAATATCGAAATAAACGCGGTTATAACCGAGAGCGGAAGAGAGTTCTATTTAAACGGCAATAAGATAACCAAAAGCGCGGATATTTTGGGTAACCTCTTTTCGGTTTTCTTTTCCCCGCACGAACTGCGACTAATTCAGGACGGACCCGATGAAAGAAGACGCTTTTTAAACGTCTCCATATCCCAGCTTTCACGACCGTACTATGTGGCTCTTTGCCGCTACAACAATGTTTTAGAGCAGAGAAACAACCTCTTAAAATTGCGCGACTTGGACGCCGTTTACGACAGCTTGCCCGTATGGGACGAACAACTGTGCAAGTATGCAGCGGTCGTCGCCCGCAAGCGCGCGGACTATATCGAAATGCTTGCGCCTCTCGCTGCTGCGGCGCACGCCTTCCTTACAGACGGCGCGGAGGAGTTGAAAATTTCCCCCGAAAAGAAATACAAGGGTAGCGAAGCCGAGCTTGAAAAGCGGCTTTTCGACGAGCTTTCAAACAACTACGACAGGGATATTCGCTTGGGCTACACTGCGTCTGGTCCCCACCGCGACGACATCGATATAGATATAAACGGTATCGACGCGAAGAACTTTGCCTCCCAAGGTCAGACGAGGACGGCTGCGCTGTCCATCAAGCTTGCCGAGGTCGAAATTTTCAAAGAGCTTTCGGGCGAATACCCTATACTCATTCTCGACGACGTAATGAGCGAACTCGACCTTCCCCGCCGCAAAAAGTTGGTCGAAAGAACGGCGGGCTTGCAAACCGTTTTAACCTGCACCCACGCCGAGCGCGTTTTGTACGGAAAGGAAGCGAACAGAATAAAAATCGAGGACGGTAAGATAAAAAAATAAAGCCCGCATATACTTCGCAATATCGTGTTGCACTTGCGTCTTGTTTTAGTTGTGTACGCAAAGTATACGCCCCACAGCAAATCCGCGTGCGCCTCGTCTTGCTTGCGTCTTCGGGTTTTGTGCCGACAGTAAATCTGCTATGACGAAAAAATTAACTGCCGATATGCATATTCACACCATCTGTTCGGACGGTACGCTAATCCCCGAGGACGTAGTGAACCTTGCCGAAAAAGCGGGGCTCGGGCTCATCGCCGTCACCGACCACGACACGGTAAGCGCCTGTGCCGACGTCGCCCGCCTTGCCGAAGGGAGGGGGATAAAGACGGTAACCGGGATTGAAGTTTCGGCATACGACAACCTTATCAAATTCCACACGTTGGGCTACGACGTTGACGAAGAGAAGTTCGCGCCATTTCAGCGCAGACTTTTCGAAAGCTCGCTCATCCGCGCGGAGGACATAATTTCAAAGCTTAAAGCCTGCGGCTTCGATATAACGCTCGAAGAGGTGTTTGCGGAAAGAAATTCATTCGCTGCGCCCGTTCACGGAATGCATATTGCGCGGGTTATGGTTAAGAAGGGCTACGTTTCGAGCTGCGACAAGTTTTTTAAAAAGTATCTTGCATACGGTAAGCCGGCGTTTTCCTGCATACGCCGTCCTTCGCCCGAAGAGGCGGTTGAAGCAATTTGCGCCGCAGGCGGTCTTGCGGCGGTTGCCCACCCTGCAAGAATTCAGATGGATGCCCGAACGTTGAAAAACAGGATAAATGACCTTGTCAGTTGCGGGCTCGGCGGTATAGAAGTTTATTACGCTACTCATACTAAAGAGCAGACGGCATACTATAAAAATCTTGCCGAAACGCTCGGGTTGTTGGCTACGGGCGGTTCGGATACGCACACGCAGGGCGGCAGCCGCGTTATCGGTCAGCCCGTATTCGAGCCGGGTGCGGAACTTATCGAGAGGCTTCATCTTGACTGAAAGAACTTTAAAATTTAATTTTGCAATATTTATGCTCGCCGTATTAGCGGGCATAATTTTTTTCTCGTGCGGGTTCACTCTTTCCGTACCGAAAGGGGTGGAGGTGAACGGAATTGCCGTGGGCGGAATGGCAAGGAGTCAAGCTGCTTCGCTTATCCGCCTTGATATAGAAAACGAATTGAAGGAAAAGACGCTCAAAGTGCGCGCGGGGGACAGACTTTACACATTTGCTTATCCCGAAATCTACTATAAGGATAACGTGTACGCCCTATTGAAAAACGCTAAAAAAGGGGATAAGCTTACGGCGCAAATAAGCTACTATTTATGCGGCTTAAATTCGATTGCCCCCAATATATGCCGCAATGAAAGCGTTTTAAAGGTAGAGCCTTACGCGCGATTTTCATCTTTTTCAACCCCGTTTACTTACTTCGAGGGCAACGACGGAAGGATTGCGGACGAGAAGAAACTGATAGACGATATTAAAAAATCCTTAAACGGCGGCTTTGAACCCGTAACGGTTAGCTTCAATACGGCAAAACGGCAAAAAACTCTTGCGGAAATCAAAAAAAATACCCGCCTTTTAAATAAGTTTACCACCAATTTCGACAGCTCCAATATCAACAGAACAAGCAATATCCGCCTCGCCGCAAACAAGCTGAACGGTACCGTTTTGGAAAGCGGTAAAACCCTTTCATTCAACAATATTGTGGGGGCAAGAGTAAAGGAGAGGGGTTTTCTGCCCGCAAAAATAATTGAAAAGGGCGAGTTTGTGGAGGGCGTCGGCGGCGGGGTTTGTCAGGTCAGCACAACCCTTTACAACGCGGCATTACTTTCGGGACTTGAAATCGAAGAGTATCACCCGCATTCACTTGCAGTGTCCTACGTTCCGCCCTCGCGCGACGCTATGGTAAGCGGAACTTATTTCGATTTGAAAATTTCAAACCCTTATCCTACGCCCGTGTATATCCGCGCAAGTGTTACTGGCGGCAGCGTCGCTTTCAGTATTTACGGATACGATGACGGAACGGCGTATTCGCTCTCGTCCGAAGTCACGGGCGCAATCCCCGCGCCGGAAGAGAGTTGCGCAAGTCCGGAAGAAGCAAGGGCGGGCAAGGACGGATTGACAAGCGAAAGCTACCTCACCGTGACGCGCGGCAGCTATGTGAAAACAGTACTTTTAAGAAAGGATAAGTACGCTCCCGTAAAGCGCGTAGTCTATTCCGACCCTACGCATGAAGAGGGCGAAAACGGGGACGAAACGGTTGAAAATACGGACGAAAATTAAATAAGTCAATTTATTTGTGTTTTTCAATTTATTGTGTTACAATAAATAGTGAATTCGGTTTGTATTTTCACGGAGGGATAAATGATAAAAATTTTACTGGACGCCATGGGTGGCGACGACGCCCCTGCGACAACCTGTCAAGGCGCGGTTTTAGCGCTTGCAAACGATAAGGAACTTTATCTTATCCTAACGGGGAAAAAGGCGGAAATAGAAAACGAACTTGCAAAGTATAAATACGATAAATCCCGTCTTGAAATAGTCGACTGTCCCGACGTAATCGGGATGAACGACAGCCCCACCGAAGCGGTAAAGCGCAAGGAGTCTTCCTTGATGTCTGCGTATTGGATGCTCAAAAAAGAGGACGATATTGGCGCGTTCGTAACGGCGGGCTCTACGGGCGCGGCAATCGTCGGCGGACAACTGATTTTGGGAAGAATAAAAGGGATAAAGCGCCCCGCGCTCTGTCCGGCAATCCCCAATTCGCGCGGCGGCGTTACCCTTCTTTGCGATTGTGGCGCAAACGCGGAGTGCAAGCCCCTAATGCTTTGTCAATTTGCCGTGCTTGCTTCGGCTTATGCAGAGGTCGGTTTCGGCGCAAATACGCCCAAGGTCGGGCTTTTATCTAACGGAACGGAAGAACACAAGGGCGATCCCTTGCATCAAGAAACTTATACGTGTCTTTCTAAGATGAACGGTATAAACTTCGTCGGCAACGTGGAGGGCAGGGATATTATGCTGTCCGGGTGCGACGTGGTAGTCGCGGACGGTTTTTCGGGCAATATTGCGCTTAAATCTATAGAAGGTTGCGGCAAGCTCGTTCTCGGAGTTTTAAAGAAAGAGCTTTCCGCTACCGTTTCTTCCAAAATAGGATATCTTTTTATCCGTAAAGCGATTAAGCGTATGCGCTCGCAACTTGATTTTGAAAAGTTCGGCGGCGCGCTCCTTCTGGGGCTTAAAAAGGTAGTGGTCAAATCCCACGGCTCTTCAAAGCCTTCAACGATAGCCGCTTCTATTGCAAACGCGGCTTCTATTTACAGAAACGGGCTCGTGCCCGCCGTGGAAAAGAAGCTTGAAGCGGTTGATTTTTCCGCGCTCGTTCCGGAGGAGAGCTAATTGGACTTTTCGCAGATAGAAAAGAATTTGAATTATACCTTTAAGGACAAGGGGCTTTTGCGGCGCGCCTTGACGCTTGCTTCGGCAACCAACGCCGACAACAACCAGACGCTTGAATTTTTCGGCGACGCCATACTTGAATTCATTGTTTCGGAAAGAATTTTTTCCGAGGGCAAAAGCGAAGGGCAGCTTACAGAAAAGCGCAAAGCTCTTGTATCAGACAAGGCGCTTGCGCCCGTTTCGAAAAAGTTAGGGCTTGACGGCGCGCTCATCCGCGGAGAGGGCGATATAAGGAACAAAAAGGCGATACCTTCCGCCTACGAAGCGGTGATTGCCGCGATATACATTGACGGCGGACTCGACGCAGCGAAAAGGGTGGTAAGCGAAACGCTTGACTTTGCCGTCGTCGCGCAGAAAAATTATAAAGGTTTATTGCAGGAGTTTTTACAAAAGCGCGGCGAAAGTTACCCCGATTACGAACGCGTATTGGGCGGAAGCGCACAAAGCCCCCGCCATATAGCGCGTTTAAGGCTGTTCGGGCAGGTATTCGAGGGTGAAGCCGAAAAGCTTAAGGACGCCGAGCAGGAAGCTGCGAAAAAGGCTTTGACTTTTATAAAAACAGAAAAATAATAAACGGCGCAGGAAAAAACCACGCTTTTTACCTGCGCACCCAATTTGCGCACACTTGCGCCTCGGCGAGGGTGAAGTGCCGCAATTTTATATCTGTGTGCCCTTAAAGATTGCGGCACGAGGGGCGAGAAGCCCCTAAAATTCACGAAAAACTTTATTCGCAGAATAGAATAAAGTTTTTGTGAGGGGAGATGTTATGATTACTTTTAAACAAATTCAATTAGTGGGTTTCAAGTCCTTCGCGGACAAGACTACCGTCAATCTCGGCGAAGGCGTGACCTGTATAGTCGGACCTAACGGCTGCGGCAAATCGAACGTTGCCGACGCTATCCGCTGGGTTCTCGGTGAACAGTCGGCAAAGATGATGCGCGGCTCCCAGATGCTTGACGTTATTTTCAGCGGAACGGAAGCAAGGCGCAAAATGTCCATGTGCGAAGTTACGCTTACATTCGACAACACTAAGCGCATTTTCGATATCGACTGCGACGAAGTAGAGATGACAAGACGGCTGTACCGCGACGGCGAAAGCGAATATCTTTTAAACAAACAGCCTTCGAGAATGAAAGTCCTTACGGGGCTTTTGCACGGCGCGGGCGCGGCTAAGGAAGGTTATTCCATTATCGGACAGGGTCGTATCGAACAAATTATGAACGCCAAGCCCGAGGACAGGCGTTCCATTTTCGAGGAAGCGACGGGCATCGTCGTTTTCAAGGACAGAAAAGCCGATGCCGAGCGTAAATTAAACGCCGCAAAGGACAACCTTTTCGTACACGCTCAGCGTATGCAGGAAGTCGAAAGGCAGTTGAACCCCTTGAAGAAGGCGGCGGAAAACGCCATAAAATATCGTGAAATTTATTCGGAGCTGAGAAAGCACGAAACCAATTTGTACATAGTCCGTCACGACGGCGCCGAGGGCGAAAAGCAAAAGATAAACGACAAGAAAAAGTCTATCGACGACAGAGTCGAATACCTTGCAAAGCATATGGAAGAGCTGCTTGCCGAGTACCGTGAATGCAGAAAGAACCTTGACGAAGCCGACGTAACCTTGCAGGATCTGAACGACAGAATCCGCCGCTACGAAGTCGGCATCGAGCACAAGAGCGGGGAAGCAAAGCTGTACACAGAACGCGCTAAATCCGTAAAAGCAAAACTTGCAGCCGCGCAAGAGGATATAACCTATTCGATGAAGAGAATAGAGGAAATCGACCGCGACGTGAGAAGGACCGAAGCTTTAAGCGGCAAAAATACCGAAAGAATCGGTACTATGAAAGCTGAGTCCGAAGAGCTGCAAAAGCTGTCGGACGAGCTGTCAAAGAAGATTTCCGACTACGAATATATGACGGGTCAGCACCGCAAAAAGGTTCTCGACACGTTCAAGGATTTGTCTAACCTGCGCAAGAATATGGGTTCGCTTGAAGCGCAAAAGGACTTAATTAACGAGCGTATGGGCGCGATTGAGATGCGTATGACCCGCGTGCGCGACCGCCGCGACAAGGCGCGCGCAGAGTACGAACATAGCATTGAGCGCGGTAACGCAATAGCCCAGCTCCTCGGCAACGAGGACGCGCTTTTGTCCGAAGCGGAGGCTAAACTTGCCGCAAGCGAGGAAAAAATTCAACTGCTCGTAAAACAGATTTACGACACCGAAGCGCAGATAAGAAGCTTAAACGACAGTCTGACCACCGTCCGCGCCCTCCGCGACAGGTTCGACGGCTATATTTATTCGGTCAAAAAGCTGATGAACGATGCGAAAAACGATAGCTTGCTTTCAGGAAAAATCAAAGGACTTATAGCCGATATCGTAAGCTGCGATAAGGACTACGAGGTCGCAATTGAAACGGCTTTCGGCGGAGCTATGCAGAACGTCGTTACGGGCACGCGCGACGACGCGAGAGAGCTTATCGAATACTTAAAGCGCACTCGCGCGGGTCAGGTTACTTTCCTGCCCATCGACGCGATGCGCCCCAGATACGAAAACGAACAGATAAAAGCCGCCGCCCACGACAGGGGTGCGATAGGCTTCGCCATCGACCTCGTCAAATTCGATAAACAGTTTGAAAGCGTAATACATAATCTTTTGGGCAATACCTTAATCGTCGACAACATCCAGAACGCAACGCAGATTTCAAGGCGTTACCCCCGCGCGTTCAAAATAGTCACCCTCGACGGCGACCAGATTGCCGTATCGGGTTCGATGACGGGCGGTTCCAAAAGAGAGGTGGCAGGCAACCTTCTTGCAAACGAAAGGCGCGTAAAAGAGCTTGAAGAGGGCGTTGAAGCCAAGAAAGGCTTCCTTCTCCGCGCCGAGGGCAAGAGAACGGAATACGAAAATTCAAGGAACACCGCCGCGGACGAACTTACGCTTTTAAGAAATAAATTGCAGGACGCAAGGCTTGAACTTGCTACCGTAACCGAAAAACAAACGCTTTTAATGCAGTCCGTAACGGCGGCGGAAAGCGAATATTCGGCTTACAACCAGTCGGTCGAAGAATTAAAGCTCAGGCTTTCGGGTCTCGATACCGAATACACCGACGTAACGCAGGGCGAAAGCAACCTTTCGCAACAGACAAACCAAGCTTCCTCGGCGATGGACAATATGAGCGAAGAGTTCAATAAAATGCGCGAAGAGCGTATGGAAAAGCTGGACAAGCTTAACGGACTACGCGTCGAAATCGCCTCTCTTGAAAGCGCCGTCAAATCCTCGGCTGAAACAATCGCCCGCCTTGAAAGCGAAAAGCAGGGACTGTATCAGAAGATTGAAAAGACTAACGCGGCTATCCCCGAAATCAAAAAGGAGATCGAAGCGTTGAACGCACAGGCTGAAAAGACCGCTTTGACCGAGGAAGAGCAAAGGGTCGTCAACGACCTGCGCAGACAGATTCAGGAAGTTACCGAGTCAAAGAACGCCTTGAACGAGCGTATCAAAAAGGGCGACATCGACAGGCTTGAAAGTATAGAAGAGCGTGAAAAACTCGTTGAAAAGTCGCATAACCTCGATATGGCGTTGACTAAGATTGACAGCGATTTGGAGTATCTCCGCCAGCGTATCGAAGAAGAATACGGCGAGGATTACGAGGGTTGCTTGAAGTACAAGGAAGAGGATTACGACGTTTCCACCGCAAACTCCCAGATTTCCAACTGTAAGCGCCAACTCACTATGCTCGGCGCAATCAACCATAACGCGGTTGAAGAATACGAAGAGTTGTCAACCCACTACGATAAAATGGTGACGGACAAGGACGATTTGGAGAAGGCGATTGCCGATTTGAACACCGCTCTCGACGACATTCGCGCGGAAATGCTCAAGATATTCGACGAGGGCTTCAACATAATCAACGAAAACTTCAAACGTACCTTCAAAGAACTGTTCGGAGGCGGCAAGGCGGAGCTTCAGCTCGACTATACCGACTGTGACGACCCCTTGAACGCAGGCGTTGAAATCGTTGCTTGTCCCCCCGGAAAGAAGCTCTCCAAAATCTCCCTTTTATCAGGCGGCGAGCGCGCGCTTACAGCAATAGCAATTCTGTTTGCGATTATAGGAATGCGCCCCATGCCGTTCTGCGTTCTCGACGAAATCGAAGCCGCGCTCGACGAAGCGAACGTTGCAAGATACGCAAAGTATTTGAAGAAGTTCGCGTCCGATACGCAGTTTATCGTCATCACTCACCGTAAGCCCACAATGGAAAGCGCGGATATACTTTTCGGCGTAACTATGGAGGAAAAGGGCGTATCAAAAGTCGTATCCGTCAAACTTTCCGAGGTTGCGGAGAAGCTCGGCGGCGACACGATAATGTAAGACGTTCACAAATGTTTTGCGCTATTCTGTGCGCAAAACATTTCGTGCGCGAGCGCAGTTAGGTGCAGGTATGCACAAATCGAGTGTGCTAATCCCAAAATGTGATATTGGGTCGCGCCGTTAATTATTTAAAAAATCAAGGTAATTTATGGGCATATTTTCAAAATTCAAAAACGCGCTTAAAAAGACGAGGGAGGGGCTTTCAAACGCCCTTTCGGGTCTGTTTTCAAGGAATAAAATCGGCAACGACTTTTACGACGGGCTTGAAGAAATTTTAATTGGCGCGGACATATCCGTGACGACGGCGGAGGAAATCGTAGACGAAATCCGCGCGGAAGCCAAGCACGATAAAATAAAGGATAAAGAGTTTGTAACCGACCTTTTAAAGGACGTTCTGGAAGAGAAGCTTACAGAAGCGGACGTGCCCGAAATCAAGTATCCCGCAGTCATAATGCTCGTGGGGGTTAACGGAGTGGGCAAGACGACGACCGTCGGCAAGCTTGCAAATTACTTCCTGTCCAAGGGCAAAACGGTCACGGTTGCAGCGGCGGATACCTTCCGTGCGGCTGCCGCCGACCAACTCACCGTTTGGGCGGAGCGCGCCAAGGTGAGAATAGTAAAGCACGAAGAAGGCAGCGACCCTTCCGCCGTGGTTTTCGACGCGCTGACTTCGGCAAAGGCTAAGGGGACGGACGTCGTTATAATAGATACGGCGGGCAGACTTCACGTCAAAGCGCACCTTATGGAAGAGCTTAAAAAGATGTCGCGCGTGGTCGCGCGGGAATGCCCGACCGCAAACTTCTACAAGCTTTTGATTCTTGACGCAACCACGGGCAACAACGCAATTTCGCAGGCTGAGATTTTTAACGAAGCGGTTGATTTGGACGGAATAGTCTTAACAAAGCTCGACAGCTCGGCAAAGGGCGGCTTCGTCATTTCTCTTTGCAGCGAACTTCAAATTCCCGTCGTTTTCGCGGGCGTCGGCGAAAAGATAGACGATTTGGAGCTTTTTAATCCTGAAGACTTTATCGACGCAATATTATAATCCGCTTCTCATTGTCATTCTGAGCGAAACGAAGAATCTTAGGGATATTTCTCTGTCGCTCAATATGACCGATAGTTTTCCCCGTGTCATTTCGTGCCCCGTTATTTAAGCCATATTTGGGGGTCTACCTTAAAAACAAGCAAATAAGCAGCGCGGCGATAATTTATCGCCGCGCTGCCTTTTTAAAGAACTTATTAACTTTAAGCGCCCCGATTATAAATCGTCAACGTCCTGCACGGGCTTGCCGCCGTCAATAGGCGTTCCCGTATAGCTGCCGTTGGGGTCGTAACAATCCTTAAAGTTATTTACTCGTTTTCGTGCTGTTTTTGCCACAACCCTTACCGCCGCAGTTCTTTACGCTCTTGCTTTCGCTCTGCTTACCGCAAGATTTGGTGTTAGTCTTGTTGTTTTCGTTGGTCTTTCTCATATTTTCTCCTTTTCAAACGGAATATGCAACTCAACGTAGCCTTGACTTGACTGGCAAAGCGGACACACGTTCCACGCTTTGGTAGAGGTATGCATATACCCGCACTCGCTACAAACGTAGAGAATAGGGGTCTCGTTACTGAACAGTACGCCTTTTTTGAAGGCTTCGTGCAAGTAACGGAAAACCATTTCATGCCTGACTTCTACTTGTGCAACAAGCTTGAAAAGGTTAGCAATATCCTTAAAACCTTCTTCTTCCGCATCTTTCTGGAACGCAGGATAAATAACCTGATGTTCTTTTCTTTCGTCGTCTGCCGCAAGCATCAAACTCTCGGCAATGTCGCCGCTGTGAAAGGGATAACCTGCATTCAGTTCGATGTTTTCAAGGTATTCGCCGCGTTTATTAAGTTCTTCAAAGAATCTTCTTGCGTGTTCCGTTTCGTTGTGTGCAAGAACCTTGATAGTGTCCGCAAGCGTGTAGTATCCCTGCGCCGTCGCAGCCTGTGCGATAAGCTGGTATCTCATTCCCGCTTGCGATTCGCCTGCAAAACTTCTTGCTAAATTATTGTAAGTCTTGGTTTTGTCAAATTGCATAACTTTCCTCCGTGTACAAATATCTTGCGCAAGACTGCGCCCGATATTCAAAAAGCCGCATACCATATTTTGTAAAACCCGTATTGACATTTCCAAATAAGAGTGTAAAATAAAAGTATGAACAAAATTATCACTGTATCCCGACAGTTCGGCAGCGGCGGAAGAACCATCGGCAAACTCACGGCAGAACGGCTGGGCATTCCCTGCTACGACCACGAATTTATCGAAGAAGTAGCAAAAAGCTGCGGCTTTGCGAAAGAATATATCGAAGCCCACGGCGAATACTCCGACAGCGGCAATTTGCTCGGTCGCATATTCAAAAGCGCTAACCGTTTTGATAGTCTAAGTAATCAGGACAAAATCTGGATAGAACAGCGCAAGATTATTCTAAAAATTGCGGAAGAGCCATGCGTGATAGTCGGGCGTTGCGCTAACTATATTTTGAGAGATAGGGACGACGTTTTAAACGTTTTTATCCACGCCGACGATAAATTCCGCGCCGAACGCATCGTAAGTTTATACGGCGAAAAGCCCGATAAGCCCGAAAAAAGATTAAGAGATAAGGACAGAAGAAGGGCGGCGTATTATAAGGATTATACCGAAACGGAGTGGGGCGTGGCTTACAATTACCACTTGGCGTTGGACAGCGGCAAGCTCGGTATCGATTCGTGCGTGAATATTCTCGTCAGCGTATACAATAATAAATAACCCTGTAATAAGCAAAAGCCGCCCGCGCTAAACCGCGCGGGCGGCTTTTCTTCACAACAATAAAGCCCTCCCCCTTATACGTGAGGGGGGGCAGGGGTGAGGGTGAACGGTGGATAAGGTCAATAAAACCGTAAGCCTATTAGTTTGCCTGTTTTTCCGTTCCCTATTCCATATCCCCCATACCCCCCTAAAAAAAGGCATAAAAAAAGCCCGCAAATCGGGCAAAAAAAAGTACACCTATTAATATAATTGATGTACTTTTTCTACCCGTATACTATCACTAATTTTCGGTTAAGTCAAGCATATTGCTGGGTGTTTTAAATATTTTATTTACACTAATATATGCATATATAGCCAAAAACTGCCAAAAACGCCAAAAAAAATACACCTAATATATTAATAGGTGTATTTTTTCAATAAAATTTTTAGCCTTAAAAATCACGGTTTATAAGGAGAAAATGAAACTATGAAAAGGAAAGTAAATTCAAGAACTTTAACGCTTATTTTATTGATTGGTGCCCTGATATGTGCCGTTTTCGCGGGTTTGGCGTTTGCAAATCTGTTTGATTCTAAAAGCAAAAACGTAGATACTGCAAGCGCAGTATCTAGTTTAACAAGACCTTATTGGGATTCAAGTAATTCAAGTTTAGGAACTATTACTACCAATGCGTTCTCCAAAGATACGATTGTAATACCTAAATCGTCATCTGCTAGAACGCTTACTATTGGCGGTTGGAATGCACTACAGTATAATGTAACTGTATCGGCGAGCGGTGGTATTTCTGTTAGCGGTGATACCGTAACAATTCCTGCAAATTTTAGTATGCCTAATGCTACTATTACTTTTACGATTAAGCGAACTTATGATTACAATTGGTCCTCAGGGGCTGGTACATCTCCCGCGTGGTTGTACATAAAATTTGAAACTCGTATTCCTGTGCCGACTTTACAGAGCACAAGTCGTGTTTGGTCGTCACATTCACAAACACTTTCGTTGTCATCTAGAACGGGCATAATCGTTTCTTCATTGCCTACTGGCTGGAACATCAGTAGTACTACTGGTGTTATAACCATTCCGGCAAAGACGGCAGTCGGTTCTTATAGTATATTGGTGGAACCGGATATAGATCAAGGATATAAATGGGATGATGGCACGGCAACGGTTAAACTTAAATTTTCTATAACAAAAGCCGGAGTTGCAACGCCGTGGCTTGAAACAAGCAAAGCTACTTGGTCAACAAGTGCTCAAACTTTTAAGCTTGGGGGCGATTTAACGTATGTGTCGGTAGGTTTGCCTGCCGGTTGGACGAGAAGCGGAACAACGGTAACAATACCGGCAAATACGTCAGCCGGTAACTACGCTATAACTTTTACCGCTGATTCAAACCATAACATTTATAACGGCAGTAACCCAAATACGTATATGTTTACAATTGAAAGGGCGGCAATAAGCATGCCTGCCTTATCGGCAAGCAGTAAAACCTGGTCGTCAAATTCGCAAACGGTTTCGCTTTCTACATTAACTTACGTTTCTAATGTGGTGTTGCCTTCGGGTTGGACGAGAAGCGGTTCAACTATTACCATACCCGCAAGCAAAGCCGTAGGCACTTATAATATAGGCGTTGTCCCCGACGACAATCACTGTTGGTCGGGCGGAAGCATTTTTTCACAAAATCTTTCAATTTCAATAACGCGTGCGGCAATAAGCGTGCCTACGCTAAGTAATACAAGTCTAGCTTTTTCAACAAGTTCTCAGACTTTTACGCTATCGACTATGACTTACATAGCAAGCGTAGGCTTGCCTAATAGCAGTTGGTCAAGGAGCGGCACGACCGTTACGGTACCCGCTTCAACGCAAGTCGGTTCTTACAATTTAAGCGTAACGCCGGATAGCAATCACTGCTGGTCGGGTAATTCTACTACTGCAAAAAATATAGCTTTTGCGATAATCAAAGCCACGCCTACGGCAAATCCTACCGTGGCGGCAGGCACTTACGTTGCGGGCAATCCGCTGTCGTCGGTAGGAATATCAGGCACGGGCAGCGTGTCGGGTACGTTCTATTGGACGGACCCGTCAACTATACTTTCTTTGGGTTCGGCAAAATACGAGTGGACGTTCGAGCCTGCGGATACTCACAACTATAACAACGTAACGGGCAACGCAACTGTTGCCGCGGTGGGTATGGACTACATAACGGTAACGGGCGCAAAGGTCAAATATAAGGCTTACGAATCGTTTACGCAGACGGGAATGGTTGTAAACGCGGTAGCGGGCAGCACTTCGAGACCCGTAACGGGCTATACCTTGGATATACCGTATGCAGCGGACGGCAGAAGCTATTTTCTCGTATCGGACAGCGGCTGCGAGGTGGTTATAACCTATTCGGAGGGCGGCAAGACCGCGACCGCAAAGCTCGTAATCACGGTAGAAAAAGCGGATTACGATATGTCGGGCGTAACCATGGCGGACGATACCGTAACCTATGACGGCAACGCGCATTCCATAACCTATTCTGGCGAACTGCCCTCGGGTGTGCATTTCTCCAAATATACGTATAACGGCGAAGCGGTGACCGAAGTCACCAAAGCGGGAACTTACGCGGTAGCCGCGCAGTTCACGATAGACGACGCGGCAAACTACAACGTACCCGAGCTTAGTGCAACGCTTGTAATCAAAAAGGCAACGCCGACGGCAACCGCAAACGTAATAAGCGGATATTATTACGTCGGCGACGGACTTTCGGGCGTAGTTATTTCCGTAGGTGAAAGCAGCGTCGGCGGCTCTGTAAGTTGGACTAACGCAAACGGAACTATAACGGGTTTATCAGACAGCTACGGCTGGACGTTTGTTCCCGCTGACACGGACAACTACACTAACGCCACGGGTACAGTGCAAGTTACGGCATACTACAAACTTACCGGCATAACCGTAACGGGCGCTAAAACTTCATATAAGGCTTACGAAAGCTTCGATGCTACGGGCATGGTTGTCACCGCAAGCTACGCGGCGGGCAAAGCCGATACCGCAGTCACGGGCTATACGGTTGCTTACCCTACCGAAGGCGCAACGCACTTCATAATTTCGGACGACGGCAAAAGCGTGACTATAACCTATACCGAAAACGGCAAGACGGCGACGGCGCAAATTACTATAACCGTTAACGCCAACGAGTACGATATGTCGGGCGTAAGTATGGACGATTTGACCGTAACCTACGATAAAGACTCGCATTCCATAACGGTAGAGGGAACTCTGCCCGACGGCGTAACTGTAACGGGCTACACTTATAACGGCGTAGCGGGTACGGGCGCGACTAACGCGGGAACGTACGAGGTTGTTGCGGTAATAGCTATTGCCGACCCCGACAATTACAAAATACCTTCTCTTTCGGCAACCCTGACAATAAACAAAGCAACGGCAACGCTTGATGTTTCCGGCGTTAAGACGGACTACGTTTATAACGGCAGTCAGCAAACCGTTGACAGCGGCGCAACCGTCGACAACGACGAGCAGACGATAATCTACGCCGACAATACGTTCACTACCGTAGCGGAAGGCAACGGACTCACCGTAAATATTTCCGTTGCGGAAAGCGACAACTATCTTGCCGCAAGCGTAACCGTCACGATAACCGTTGCAAAAGCAACCCCCGTTTTGGACGTTTCCGGCGTTAAAACCGACTACGTTTATACGGGCGAAGAGCAAACGATTGACAGCGGCGCAACCGTCGACAACGACGAGCAGACGATAATCTACGCCGACAACACCTTCACCACTGTAGCGGAAGGCAACGGACTCACAGTTAAAATTTCGGTTGAAGAAAGCGACAACTACCTTGCCGACGAAAAAGAGGTTCAAATAACCGTTGACAAGGCGACGGTTGAAAACAGCGTAACCTTTACCGATAAAACCGTCACCTATAACGGCAAAACCCATACTCTTACGGTAGAGGGCAGCCTTGCGGACGATATAACCGTAACTTATTATTACTACGGCACTACTGACGAATTCACGGGCGAAACCAACGTTAAGTACGACGGCGCGGATGTTGCGGGCTATAAAGTAACGGTGCACTTCGAGTGCACTTCCGGCAACTACTACGACCCGACGGATATGAGCGCAACGCTCACCATTAATCCTTACGCCGTGCAAGCTGGGGAAGTGGGCAACGTTGAAAGCGAATACGCCTACAAGGGCGAAGCGTGGAAGCCCGAGCCTGAAGTAAAGGTAACGCTTGCGGACGGCGAAGTTACCCTTGAAGACAGTCTGTATACGGTAAGTTATTCCACCGAGGACTATGTAGCGGGCACTAACGTGACGGTAACGGTTGAGTTCGACGGCAATTATTCCGGCGTTATAGAAAAGGAATTTGAAATAACCAAAGCCGAGCTTGAAATAGAGTGGAGCGAGAGCGCAAGCGGCTATACTTATAACGGTATGCGGCAGGGCGTATCCGTCGCAAGCGTTAAGGGCTTGGCGGCTAAGGACGCGGCTTTGGGCGTGCCTACAGTCAAATACGTCGGCAGGGGTTCAACCTCTTACGAAGAAAACGTCTTGAAGCCTACCAACGCGGGTCTTTATACCGTAACTGCTGAACTCGACGCGAGCCTTTTCGATAATTACGAATATTCTGCGGACAACGTTTTATCCAAGCAGTTTAGTATAAAGAAGGCGGACGTAACCGTCAGTGTTGATTTCAAAACGCCCGTAAGCGGAACGCTGTACGCGGGCGGCGGCTTGCCCGAAATTGAAATAAAGGGCGTCGCTTCGGCGGGCAGTCTTACGGTAACGGGCGCGGTGGTTTGGCAACAGGCGGGCGACGAGCCCCCCGCGCTGGACTTGGGTGCAAACGACTATGTATGGATATTTACTCCCGACGACGATGACAACTTTAACGTTAAAACGGGTACTATAAATATCACTGCGGAACAGGCAACGGTTATAAGTCTTTCGGTTGCTTGGCGCGACGATATCGAAATCCCCGAAATCTACACCACAACCAAACTGTCCGAAATCAGGCAGTACTTAAAGGTAACCGGCGAGCTTGCGGGAAACCAAGGCACGGTAGACATAGTCGGTTACCAGATAAAGGGTAGCTGGGGTAACGAGCAAAGCCCCGCGATCGATAAAGCTGGAACGTATTTCTACACCGTAGCGTTCAACGGTAAACGCGCAACTCTGTTAAACGTCGTCTACAACGCAATTTTAATCGTTGACTTGAAGGTCGAAGCTTCTTCGCCCGACGGCATAAAGAAGGTTTACGACGGATTGGACAGCTTCGACAGAAGCAGTATCAAGGTAACCGTAGTCTACAACGACGGCACGGAAGTAGAGGACGTTCAGGACTATAAAATCGTTTACCAAGACGACCGCGACAAGCTGTGGGCGGGTGATACGCAGGTAATAATTTCTTACAACAACGGCTCTCTCAGCGAGGATATGCAACGCGTAATCGACGGTCTTACCGTCAGAATGAAGGACTACGATACCTCCTCGATAACGGTCGAGGATTATACGACCGATTACGACGGTAGCGTTAAATCCTACGCAATAAAAGGTGAGTTCACCGTCGGTACGGTTACTTATACGTACGCCGTGCTCAATTCCGACGGCGAATGGCAAACCGTTTCCTCCGCGGCGGTAATAAACGCAGGTACGTACCGCGTTACCGTAAAGTTCACGTTGGAGGGAGAAGAGAATATTGCAAACTACTACGACGTGGCGACGAGGCAAATAACCCTGACCGTCAACAAAGTCGATTACTCGGGCGTAGAAAATATCACGCTCGGTTCGGACAGCGTCGACTACGACTTCGGCAATTCCGTTGCGTCTAAGATAACGCTTAAAAACGTTCCCGACGGCGTGGAATGTGTTTACGAATACAAAAATTCCGAAGGGCAAATTCTGACGGCGGAAGAAGTCGTCAACGCAGGCAGCTATACTGTAACGGTTAGTTTCGTGGTCGACGGAAACCATTATTCCATAGCGCCCGTCACCGCAGAGTTTACTATAAATAAACTTTCCCCCGCAATCAATCCCACCGTAGGCGGAAGCCTGTCGCAGGGCACGCGCTTATATCAGTTGACCTTCATCACCGACGACGGAGCCGTAGCGGGAACGTTTAAATGGGTAAACGACGAGCAGGAGCTTAAAGCGGGCATCAACAGATGCTATTACGTGTTCACTCCCGACGATAACGTCAACTTTGAAACGGTAAAGGACTATATCGATTTGAACGTCGGCGCGGTCGCCGAAGAAGGTAGTCAAGGCGGCAATGTTTCCGCGGGTCTTATAGCCGCAATTTCGATAGCGATAGCAGTAGCGTTTTTAATCTCCCTGTTCGCGCTCATCATTGCGGTAAAGTCAAGGAACAACGCAGTCCCTGCCGACGATGGCGGCTTCTATGAAAACGCCTCCGAAGACGATTTGAAGTGATAACGTGAGATACTTCCCCCGATGACAATCCCGTGCAAACGGGCGTCATACCGTAACCCGCATATTTGCGGCGTGTAAACGAAATAATGTGGTACTTATTTGTTTTTGATTTCGCAAAAAATTTCGGGTTACGGATAATTTGTTAATAATTTTTATAATGCCGCACGCGCTGTATTTATGCGCCTACGGCATTATTTTTTTAAAAAGCACGTATTGACTAAACGTTGAAAAAAATGTTAAAATATAATACGTCCGTTCGTTAAACTTTAAGTTGAAAGAACGCTTCCACACAAGCCCCCAACCCGTTATTTGCGGCATATATGGGGGGCAATTTTAAAAAAATAAGTGCTCTAACGTATAAATAAGGCGGCGCGGCGATTAATATCGCCGCGCCGCCGCGTTTTCAATCATTTCAATAAATTCTGCAAAAAATTTAAAATTTTGCGGTTTTTGTATTTACTTTATTTCAATAACTTATATGGAGGCACTTTATGAAATACAAACAATGGTTAACCGAATGGCTTGAAAATTACGTCAAACCCGTATCCAAGCATAAGACTTATTTAAGGTACAACGAAATTATCAAACAGCACATCACCGTCCAGCTCGGCAATTACGAGCTGACGAAATTAACCCCGCTCGTGCTCCAGCACTACACGATGCGTCTTTTAAACAGCGGCAATTTGAAGACGGGCGGCGGGCTTGCCGTAAACACCGTTAACTGCATAGTCACCGTTATCCAGAACTCCCTGCGTTCCGCATACAGCGTCGGGCAACTGCCTGAATACTTCGCGGATAAAATCAAACGTCCGCGTTCTGCGCAAAAGCAGATAATCAGCTTCACCGTCGCCGAACAGCGGAAAATTGAGAATTCTATTCTCTCCCAGCAAAAACCCAGAATGTTCGGCGTGGTTCTCAGCCTTTATACGGGTTTAAGAATAGGCGAGCTTTTAGCTTTGGAGTGGTGCGACGTCGACTTCCAAAAATGCACCGTCACCGTAAGCAAAAGCATGCACGACGGTCAGGATGAGTACGGCAGAAACGCTCGCATCATCGACGCGCCCAAGACCGAAACCTCAAAACGGGTTATACCCTTCCCCAAACAGCTTTTGCCTTATTTAAAGGATATAAAAAGCAGCTCTCTTTCAAGATTCGTCGTGTCGTCTACCAAAGGCACGGGCGTTTTCGTGCGCGCGTACCAGTGTAGCTTCGAGATATGCCTTAAAAACCTCGGTATTCCGCACAAGGGCTTCCATGCGCTAAGGCACACCTTCGCAACCCGCGCGATAGAGTGCGGAATGGACGTAAAAACGTTATCTGAAATTTTAGGTCACAAGAATGCCACCGTAACGCTCAACAAATACGTTCACTCGTTTATGGAGCACAAAAAGGAGATGATGAACAAGCTCGGCAGAATGTTGCCGTAAAGCGTATGACCGTAGCCCGACCCGCCGTGTCACCGATTTTCTTCTTAAACGCGCCCTAACTTGTTGACAGTAATTCCGTCGGTTGTTAAAATAATTACAACCACATTATTACATTTCATACAGGAAAGCGTTTGCATATGATAAAGCAAACTTTTGACGAAGTGTTCACCTTTGAAACGCTTTACAGGGCGCACCTTCGCGGCAGGCTGGCAAAGCGTGATAAGCTTCCGCTTGTCCGTTTTGAATCCTCTCTTTTAGAGAATATATATAAAATTTACCGTTCCCTCAAAGACGGTACTTTTAAAATCAGCAATTACAACCATTTTATCGTTTACGAGCCGAAAAAGCGTGAAATTCAAACCTTGCGCTATTGTGACAGGGTTGTCCAGCACGTCATTTGCGACGACGTCTTGCAACCCTATTTTTCCAAGCGCGCAATTCTCGATAACGCGGTTTGTCAGGTCGGTAAGGGTACCCATTTTGCGCTTGAACGCTTTGAAAATATGCTACGCGGACACGTAAAGAAAAACGGCGTAACGGGCTATTTTTTAAGGTGCGATATTTTAAAATATTTTCCGAGTATTCCGCACGACCGTTTAATGAAAATCTTCTGCTCTGAGTTCGCCGATACGCGCTTAAAAAACTTGCTTTCGCAAGTCATCGACAGCTATCATACCGATATTAAATATCTTGAAAATTACGGCTACGACTGTTTAACGCCCGACCCCGCCCGCAGCGGCAGAGGGATACCGATAGGCAACCAGACGAGTCAGGTTTTCGGTATGTTTTACCTAAACCCTGTCGACCGTCTCGTCAAAGAACGGCTCCGCGTAAAAGTCTATTCAAGGTATATGGACGACTTCGTTTTGGTGCATTGCGATAAGGAATTTTTACGGTACGCACTGTCGGAAATTACGGAAAAAGTAACCGCGCTCGGCTTGAAGTTCAACTCCAAAACGCAGATATGCCCGTTAAAAAACGGCGTAACGTATCTCGGCTTCCGTTACTTCGTAACCCCGCAAGGCAAGCTTGTCAAAACCGTGAAAAAGCAAACCAAAAAACGCCTTCGTTGGCGTGCCCGTCTCTTAAAAAAAGCTTCGCTTGACGGGATAATTACGCCCGAACGCGTCCGCCAATCTCTTGCCGCCTTCCACGGGCACTTAAAGCACGCAAAAGCTTACAAACTTGAAAAAGAACTTTTCCTGAAACTCAAATCCTATTCCTGACCACGCAACGTACCAAAAGAGGAAACCGTATGACTGATAACGCCAAAGACGAAGAAAAGAAGAGCGATACTCAGCTTGAAATTCTCGAAAAAGAAATTTTGTACGAGCTGAACTCCCCCGAATACTACGGCTTTACCGCCCCGCCTGAGGACGTCGAAGCATCCGCCGCGGAGAAGAACGCCGCCCGTAAACCCTTCAGGGTAAACGATTTCGATACCCCGTCCGATAGGGAAATGGCGGTGTTCACGCACGCAAAAAAACTCAGCGAGTACGTATTCGTAATAACCGAAAAATCCCCGAAAAAATTCCGTTGGAGCATCGTTTCGCGCTTGCAGAACGTCTCTGTCGAGGTTATCGAAAACCTCTATCACGCCAATTTTGAAAGGGAAACGGCAGTAAGGCTAACATATCAGAAACGCGCCGCTGTCAGCTTAAAGCTTTTGGACTTTTACGCCGAAACCGCACGCAAAAAGCAAGCGATAACCGTTCACCAAATGGGCGTGCTCGCGCAGTACGTTTCTGAAACGGGCAAGCTTCTGAACGGCTGGATAAAAAGCACCAAAAGAAAATAATTCTCTATAGGAAAAGTCGGCGTTAAACCCTCGCGTTTAACTGCACCGTGCTTTTTAGGGCGGTAGTTCGCATCGGAATCTTGGCTGCGTTCCGGCAACAACAGTAATGCTAACAATGCTAACTATCTCAATACTTCGGGCAGCAACAACAATAACAATGTCAACAATACGTACGCTGTTCGGCCCGCGCTTCACTCGCTTACTAAAGATAAAGTAAGTTATTTCCCGTATCCGTACGATATAAGTATCTTCGGACAGAATCGATTTGGAGATGAAGGGGGCTACCGTCCTGCATGCGTCGCAAGCTCGGCGAATGCGAAACATACTCAACCTTGTGCTGACGGCGCTGATTAAATGCAGTCTCTTTCAGTTACATTAGCTTTTCCGTAAAGCGGTTGAGTACCTTTTAAAATAAAAGCCGCGGGCGAAAATCGCCCGCGGCTTTACGCACCTTATTGTAAAAACTTCTTGTAATAAGGCGCAAAACGAAGTGAAAAATCTCAAAAACCCCCAATTCCCCGCCATATTCTGCCCGAAAAATACGGTTAATATGTATATATGTGCCGTTTTCTTGTAAAAAAGGCATAAAAAAACGCCCCAAAATGAGCGCTCAAAAAGTACACCTATTAGTATATTAGGTGTATTTTTTTGGTATTTTTTTGGCAATTTTAGCCATTTCTTACATATATTAAAAATAAAAAATATTAAAAAACCCCTATATATGCTTGACTTTCCATTTTTCAAGTGATACTATACAGGCGTAAAAAGTACATCAATTATACTAATAGGTGTATTTTTTGTATCGTCAAAAAACCCGTTTTTTCGCGGTATATTGCGCCACCAAACGCGTTTTTTATACTTTCACACCCCTAAGCCTTCTCCGCGGTGGAGAAGGTGTCCCGTCCGTAGCGATAGCGAGAACGGGACGGATGAGGGGTTTCAAAAACTCTAATAACCCTCATCACCCGCTTACGCAAGCTCCGCGGGAGCTTCCCCCTTAAACCAAAGGGGAAGCCTATAAATCGGTAAAAACTCTTCACCATAATTTAGCCCTCCCCCTTATACCTGAGGGGGAGGGGCAGGGGTGAGGGTGGACGGATGAGGGACATCCCAAAATCACTAAATGTTTTGCGCGCAGAATAGCGCGAAACGTTTGTGAACTCGTCATTAATATATCTCTTTATACGGAGGAATCTTATATGAAAATCAAAAAGTTTTTAAAAGGCAGGCTGGCAACTTTCGTTGCGCTGATAGCCGCTTTGATATGCGCCGGCATAGCGGCATTTGTCGGCGCATTCGGCGGCTTGGGCAGCGTTCAGACCGCAAGCGCAAACGCCAGCGGCACCTCTTACAGCTTGGGCACGGGCGGCAGTATAACCGGCTCGTCCCTTGCAAGCCTTATGGGCAAAATTATGGGCAGCTCGGCTGCAAAATCCTATAACGAGTTAAAGGCTTATATGGATAAGGACAGCGACCACGCGCGCAAGGGTAGTGAAATCGGCGCGCAGGTCTCTCTCGGCGGGCAAACCTGGAACGTGGTTTACGCTTCCCAGACCCGCGGCGGCGACGTCGTTGCAACCCTTTGGCTCGCTTCAAGCTCCGCAACCTCGCAGTGGAATAAGTGGTATGAAAACGACGGAACGTTGACTTACCCCTCTAATATGTACTCTACGAGCTTGATTCGTAGCTATCTGACGGGCTCTGCTTACATAAACGCAAAGACGGATACCGCGTTGACTGCGGGAGCGCAAAACGCAACCTGGAATACTTTTGCTAAGCAGTACGATAAACTCATAGCAACCCCGTCGGAAATTGCTTATCAGGAAACTGAAAGTGTTATGAATTATCTGTCGGGCTGGACTTGTTGCCCTAACGACGCTTACGGCGTTCCCAACCCTGAAAAGTGGTACGATTATTCGTCAAATCCAAAATATAATTACAACTATATAACTAAACCCACATACGATGCGTGGAAATCCGATAAGCTGTGGCTTCCGAGTATAACGGAAACGGGCACAAGCGGCACTAACGGTTTGTGGGGCGTAAATAGAACAGTTTGTTCCAATTCCACGGTATCTTGGCTGCGTTCCGGCGGCGGCAGTCGTGCTAGCTATGCGCACGTTCTCGCTGCTTCGGGCGGCGGCAGCGGTGGCAGTGTCGACAGTACGTGCGCTGTTCGGCCCGCGCTTCATCTCAATCTGAGATCTGCCGCGTCAGCGGCGGGGCTGTTTGTGGATAAACCCACGCTGTCAAAGACAACGACGGCGTACTCCGCAAGCGCGCAAACCTTCACAATATCGTCCGTAACCAACCTTGCGATTACGCTCCCCACGGGCTGGACGAGGAGTAGCGGCACGGTAACCATCCCCGCAAACGCGCCCGTAGGCGGATATAATATAATAATAACCCCGTCCGCCGGCTATGCCTGGGCGGACGGCTCGGTCGGCGCGCTCAGCCTTCCTATAGCGGTTACGGGCACTACGATAGCCGCGCCTACGCTCAGCAAAACGAGTACGGCGTATTCCGCAAGCGCGCAGACCTTCACGATATCGTCTTACGCGGGTATGACTATCGCCCTTCCGAACGGTTGGAGTAGGAGCAACGGCACGATAACTATTCCCGCAGGGGCTCTGCCCGGCAATTACGAGGTAGTGGTAACGCCCTTGGCAGGCTACGTTTGGGCGGGCGGCGGCACGGGCTCAAAGGTTCTGCCCATCGCCGTAACCTCGCTTACGTCGACTACGCCCACGCTTTCTAAAACGAGTACGGGCTTCTCAACCTCAACGCAGACCTTCACGGTCGGCACGGCCGCGCTCACGGGCGTAACCTTAACCCTTCCGAACGGCTGGTCGTTGAGCGCGGCAACCGTAACCATTCCCGCAAAAGCGGCTGTCGGCAACTATACTATAACGGCTTCCGCCAACAAAGGCTATGCCTTCTCGGACGGAACTACCGTCAAAAGCTATTCTATGACTATCACCCCCGCGACGATATCGGCAATCACTTGGTCTGACGGCGCAACTTCGTTTGCGTACACGGGTTCGCCGATAGTACTTAACGCTAGCGCAACGGGAGTAGGCGCTTTGCCCGTAGTCGTCACGGGCGATAACGTAAACGCAGGCACGTTCACCGTCACGGCGGTAAACGTCAACCCCAACTATGTGTTTGCGTCAAGCCTTTCTGCGACCAAAACCATAACCATAACTAAGCAGGCTATAACCGCCGTCAATTGGAGCGTAGCAAATAATTCCGGCTTCGAGTACGATACCCAAAACCATGCTCCCACGGCTTCTTTTACGGCTGCAAACGGACAGATTTATAACCTTCCCGTAACCCTTCAAAAGGGCGGCGCAAGCGTAAATGGCGCCGTTGACGCAGGCTCTTACACCGCAACGGTAGCCGCGGGAACGTACGCAACCAACTTCACTCTTGCGGCGGCAAGCACGGTAAATTTCACCGTCAACCCGCGCGAGGTACAGATTGACTGGGGTACGGAAACCTTCACATATACGGGGGGCAATCTCGATACTTCCGTAAATTTGGGCGTAGCGTCAGGGCTTCTCGGCGGCGATACGTTGACCCTTACCGCAACGTATAAAAGCGGCGATAAAAAGAACGTAACCGACGCAGGTTTCGTAATGGAAGCCGCAATTTCTGGAACTTCGTCAAACTATAAACTTCCCTCGGTAAAAACGCATACCTACAAAATCGCGCCGCTCATTCTTGCGGGCGTTACGGCAAGCGTGCAGGGAACGTATACATACAACGGTTCAATTCTGACCCCCGAAATTAATCTTACGGGCGGCAACGTCGTCACGGGCGACACTGTAAAAGCTTTCGTGTCCGGCGGCGGAATAGACGCGGGTACGCATACCGCAACGGTGATAGGGGTGGCAAACCCCAACTATTCGCTGGACGGCACCGTAAGCGCAAGCTTCACCGTAAAGCCCCGCGATATCACGGCAAGCGATATTAAGTGGAATATAACCGACAATCAGGAATTCACCTACGACGGCTCTAACCGCGCGCCCGAAGCGTCGTTCGTTTATAACGGCGTAACGTACGCGCTTACAACCGATTTATCGGAAGCGTACAACGCAAGCGCAACCGCGTACACGGCAAACGTAGCGGCGGGCGTATTCCAGAACAACTTCAACTTGGTTGATTTGGATACGTCGATGCCCACGGGCAACGCGGCTACCGTAAGCTTTAAAATCAATAAAGCGAAGATAACCTCGAGCGACGTGGAGTGGAGTTTTACGGAAGGCTTTAAATTTCCTCCTGAGACCGACCCCGCAATGTACGCGTTATTCCGCTATAACAATACGGCGTTCGTGCTGGGAATAAGCTATACGGACGAAAGCGGCAACGCGGTTGCAACGGGCGGCGACGGCAGCCAGTGGAAAACGGGCGTATACACGGCGACCGTAGCCCTTGGCAGCGGCGCGGAGTTCGATAACTTCGTACTGGACGGCACAATATCCAGAACGTTTAAAATCACGGAAAGCGCGGCGGGCACCTACACCGTAATATGGGAAGGTTTTAATTCCGTCGTGAACTATAACGGGGCAGACCAAAAGCCGAATGCGTACGTAATCGTGGACGGCGAAAAGCTTGACGTAACGGTATCCGTAGAAAAATGGGACGGTTCGGCGTGGGTTGCCGCAACTGCGGCGATGAACGCGGGCGCCTACCGCTTCACTGCAACCCGTACGAATTATCAGTTATCCAACGATAAGGTAGAGCTCAGAATAGACCCCCGCGTTATCTCGGTAGACTATAAGAACCTTACGGGCTTGACCCACGGCGCAACCGAAAACGTAACGGCAACCACTACCGACCCCGTAGCAAAGGCGGAGTTCGACGCAGGCAAGCTTAACTTTGCGGTATCGGGCAGCGGACACGTAGCGGGCACGCACGTAGTCAGCGTCGTGCCGCAGGTAGAGGACGGACAGAGCGGCTGGATAGCAACGAACAACTATTCGATATCCAACGCAACCGCCGTTCAGACGATAGGCAAAAAAGTCCTTACGATAAACGACGTGGAGTGGAAGCTTGATTTCACTTACGACGGCAACGTAAAAATCCCCGAAGGCAAGGTAAAAATAAACTCGCTTACGCTTGCGGACCAGGCGGGCGGCGCGTACCTGATATTCGAGTTCGTCTACGCTGTAGACGCGGGTAGCTATCAGGTTAAAGTGCTCGGTGTATCCAACGACAACTACGCATACAACGGCGAAGTCGAGCTCATCGTCAACGAGCTTGAAGTGACCGACGTTAAGTGGGAAGGCGTTCAGACGGGCGGAAGCGTGACCTTCAACAAGCAGGACCAGGCTCCTAAGGCTTACTTCGAGGTAGGCGGCGAAAAGGTCTACCTTGAAAGCAAGCTTGAAAAATACGACGCGGCAAACGACGCGTGGAACGAGGTTGCTTACGCGCTTAACGCAGGTAGCTACCGTGTGACGGTAGAAGCAATTGCCCAGGGCACCGGCAACTGGTTTGTAGCTGAAACTGTCAATACCTTCACGGTTTCCAAGTTTGAAATTTCCGAGGTTTATCTCACAAAGAACGTATTTACCTACGACGGTAACACGCCTGCAATCGAGGTATACGCAATCGGCGCTAACAACGAAAGAATTATTATAACCAACGCAACCGTTTTGGACGGATTGGGTAACACGGTAACCGCGTTCTCGGACGCAGGCACTTATGTGGTACAGGTACAGGCTGGCGTGCTCGGCTCGAATGCAAACTACACCGTAAAGAGCTTAGTAGCAACGGGCTTCGTAATCAATCCTCAGCTCGTAAACGTAACCTTTGAGATAACCGGCGGAAGCTGGAGCTGGAAAGTGGACGCCGTAGCGCCTACGGTAACCGTAAGAGCGAGCGTCGCTAACGCGGTGGAAGTCAAGTTCGGCAAGTTCGGCGCGGACACGATGAAGCCCTCGAGCTCGAACCACGGGCTTTCGTACAGCTTCAATATTACGGGAATGACGGGCGACGGCATCATAACGGCGACCGTAACCGATGCAAACTATCAGATTTCGGGCGCAAGCGTGCAGACCTTCAACGTTATCCCCGTCGACGGCACGGCGCAGGCAACGTTCCTCTACGACGGCAGCGCCTGGGGCAACGACAATATCGAAATTATTTACGATGAAACGAACGGAAAGATTATTTCCGTCACGGGCGACAACGACGTAGAAATAAAATTCTATAAGGACGGCGTTTTGCTTGCAAGTCCCATTACCTCGACGGCAGGGCTTGACGCGGGCACGTACCTTGTTACGGTAAGCTGTTCCACGCGTGAGCTTACTACGAACATAACCGCAACGACGCGAACCTTTAAAATTCTCCCCAAAGAAGTTGATTTTTCGGGCGTGAAGTGGGTAATAAACGGCGTTGAAGTAGCAAGCGGGAAAGTAACTTATAACGGACAGATTTACAATGCGACGCTCGCCCTCGGCGACCTTGCGGATAAGTTTGAAGCGTTCTACACCGACGGCAGCGTCAAGAACGTGGGCGCGGTAAACACGACGGTAACGGTAGTTTCCAAGAATAAGAACTACACTGCCGTAAACGTAACCGAAAGCTACTCGTGGGAAATCGAAGCGGTAGCAACGACGGTTGCCTGGAACGACGACGGTACGGTTGCGTCCGTTACGGGCGACAGCGCGCAAGCTACGGGCGGAAGTTTCTTTGAAAAGGACGGCTCGGCTTACAAAGTAGTTTACAAAAAAGGCGGCGCGGTGCTTGGCGGCGCACCCACCGAAGCGGGCGACTATACTGCGGAAGTGGTGCTTGCCCTCGGCAACGACGGCAACGTGGAAGTAACGGCGCAAAGCTTTAACTTCTCGATAGGTATACCGCCTGTATCTCCCGACGGCAACAGCATTCAAAGCTGGTGGTGGATACTTCTTCTCGTTATCACCGTTATCTCGATATTCTTCGCTATAATCGCGCTTATCGTGGCAAGCAAAAAGAAAAAAGCCATGCAGGACGACGACGGTTTCTACGACGACGTCACCGAAGACGATTTGAAGTGGTAACGCCTGCGTCTGTCATTATGTGCGAGGGCGCAGCCCGCTGCTTTGCGCACATTATTGTAAAAAGTTCTTGTAATAAGGCGCAAAGTGACACGAAAAATCTCAAAGTTCTCAGAATACCCCTCAATGACAATCCCGTATAAACGGGCGTCATACCGTAGCCCGAATATTTGCGGCGTGTGAAATGAAATAATGTGGTTCTTATTTAGTTTTGGATTTCGCAGATTAATTTCGGGCTACGGATAATTTAATTACAATTTAAACGCCGCCCGCGCAAAGGTTGCGCGGGCGGCGCTTTTTAATAGCCTTGACACGTTGCAAAATACGTGTTAAAATTTTTATATTCAAAAATAAAAATACGGTGATTTTATGAAAAAATTTATCGCGGCGATACTTGCGCTATCTATGACAGTAACCGTTTTCTGCGCCTGCGTCGTTCCCGAAAACGGCAACGACGACGGCAACGGTGGGAATTCGGGAATAACTCAACCCGAACCGAAGCCCGAAGATAAACTTTCCGCGCACCTTAAAACCAACCTTTCGGCGGACGGTTACGTCCGTGACGAAATCGCCGACTTTTCCGTCTACGAAAATACTTCCGCGTACCGTAAAGTAACCACCGCGGAGGAACTTTTTCAGGCAATCGCCGACGCAAAGTGTCACTATAAAAACGTGTGGGACGAGGGCACGGGAACTTACGCGCAAGTGCCGGCGGACGGCTATACGGAGGATAATTTTGAAGGAACTGTTCGCGTAATCGAAATTGCAAACGATTTGAATCTCGGTTATAAAGTTCTTTCGGACGAAGCTAAAAACAGCGGAGTCGTGGAAGACTTTTCAAGAAAAACGATGTCAAATCATGTAAACGACTTCAATTCCGCGACGGTTATCGAAAACGGTATTTCCCAGATAAAGGTCGAAAACGTTTCAAATCTTTTAATTTATTCAAAAACAGGCGTAAAGCTTACGCACTGCGGCTTTAAACTTACCAGCGATAACAACGTCGTTTTCAGAAATTTGGAAATGGACGAAATCTGGCAGTGGGAGGACACGCCGCTTAAAACCGCTTCGGCGGTAGGCGATTACGATTTCCACGGCTGGGCGTACTTTAAAATCGCTTTCTGCGGCTATATTTGGATAGACCACTGCACCTTCGGTAAATCCTACGACGGACAGATAGACGTATCCAATCCCGAATACACGGCTAACGCAGGAGTTGCTTTCCGCGCGCCCTACGGCGCCGACGGCTCGTCCGCCGTGCATATAAGCTGGTGCAATTTCAACGCGGGCAGCGATGATAAGAACGGCTATCTGTATAAAATGATGCAAAAGATAGAGGAAAACTATCAAAGCGGCGGCACGGATTGCCTTTATTACAACGCGCTTCGCGACGGCGGCGTAACGTTTGAAGAAATTTTATACGGTCTTGCAATTCCTCAGAAGAAGGGCTTTTTATGCGGCGACAGCGGAGATAATTACGAATACAATTTAAAATTGCAAATCTCGTTTGCAAACTGCACGTTTAAGAACTTAGAGGACAGAATTCCCAAGCTCCGCGGCGGCAACGCATATATGTACAACTGCACGGTTGACAATTCGCAGTATTATTCTTACCGCTCTAAACTGAAAATGAAAAACGCCGCAGGGTTAGTGTCGGGAGCAAATAGCGGTTGGAAGTGCGCACTTGTCTCGCAGGGAATCGTCTGCGGCAACGGCGGCAGCGTAAAAGCGGAGAACTGCGTATTCAGGGGCATAGAGAGCTTTCTGAAAAACAACGACAGCAATTCTGCTGAAAATAAAGTGAACGGCGGTTACCAAATAGTAAATTGCAGCTATCAGTTAAGCGAAACCTCGGCGGTCTATACGGGGTCTTCGTCGGACTCCAACGCGGCGTTAAAATTTCCCAACAGCACTCCCGGCGTCTTAAAGCCGGACTTGTTCTCGTGGCATACTGAAAACGGCGAACAGCCGTTTACGCCTTCGGTTACGGAGCTTTCGGGGCTGAAAGACTACCTTGGGAACGCGGAGTTGGGCGCGGGAGCTAAGTCGGAATTTCCCCTTTCGCTTTTAAAAAGCAAATATTAATTGAAAACCCGTAAAAAAAAGGCGGTTGCAAACCTGTAACCGCCTTTTTATATTTTATATTTTAATTATTGACAACCTTAAATGCATATGTTATAATATTGCAGGTTTTGGTAAATTATTTCAAAAATTCTTTTTTGGCGGGTAATTTAAGATGGATAAGGGAAAGATAATCGAAAGCTTGACGTTGCGTCAGAAGGCAGACCTTTTGACGGGTAAGAATTTCTGGGAAACCAAGGACTATGAAGAACTCGGCGTGCCGTCGATATTCCTGTCCGACGGACCTCACGGCTTGCGCCGTCAGGCGGCAAAGGCGGACCATCTCGGCTTGAACGCAAGTATCCCCGCAACGTGTTTTCCCACGGCTGCGGCAATGGCAAACAGTTGGAACGAGGAACTCGGCGAAGAGATGGGCAAGGCTCTCGGGGAAGAGGCGGCGTCACTGAACGTAAACGTTTTATTGGGACCCGGAACGTGTATGAAACGCAATCCCCGTTGCGGCAGAAACTTCGAGTATTTCTCCGAAGACCCGTATCTTGCCGGCAAAATGGCGGCTGCGTATATAAGGGGCATACAGTCAAACGGAACCGCCGCGTGCGTAAAACATTTTGCGGGTAACAATCAGGAAGAGCGCAGAATGGCTTCGGACAGCGTCGTTGACGAAAGAACGTTAAGGGAAATTTATTTAACCGCCTTCGAGATTGCCGTAAAAGAGGGAAAAACAAAGGCTATTATGTCCTCGTACAACAAGGTCAACGGCTCGTACGCAGACGAAAGCGCGCATTTAATCCGCGAAATTCTCCGCGGCGAATGGGGTTTCGACGGCGTAGTGATTTCGGATTGGGCGGGCACGAACAACAAAGTTAAATCCACCGCATCGGGCAGCGATTTGGAAATGCCTTCATGTCGCTACGGCGCGGACGATATAGTTAAAGCCGTAGAGAGCGGCGAACTCGATATAAAGTACGTCAACGAAAGCGTCGAACGCATTTTAACGCTTATAGAGAGGACGACGGAAGGGGAAAAGGGTAAGCCCTTCGACGTCGAAGAACACGACCTAATCGCAAAAAAATGCGCGGATGAAAGCGTAGTTCTTTTAAAAAACGACGGAATACTTCCCTTAAATAACGAATTAAAGGTTGCAATAATCGGCGATTTTGCAAACAAACCCAGATATCAGGGCGCAGGTTCGTCCGTAGTCAATCCTACTAAGCTAACTTCGCTTTTGGACGTGAAAGATAACTTAAATTTCATAGGGTATGAAAAGGGCTTCGACCGCTACGGCAAGGATAAGCCGGGGCTTATTAGAAAAGCGGTAAAGCTCGCTAAGAAGGCGGACGTCGTTGTTCTGTGTCTCGGTTTGGACGAAGTAACCGAAGCCGAGGGCTTGGACAGAGAAAATATCAGGATACCCCAAAACCAGATAGAGCTTTTCAGACAAGTACGCGTTTTCGGTAAACAAGTCGTTCTTGTACTGTCATGCGGCAGCGCGGTTGAAACGAATTGGTGCAGAAGCTCGAACGCAATAGTCTACGGCTGTCTGACTGGTCAGGCGGGCGCGTCGTCGGTTATGGACGTTATAACAGGCAGGGTCAACCCCAGCGGTAAGCTTGCCGAAACCTTCCCCGTAAAATACGAAGACTGTTCTTCGGCTTCGCGCTTCCCGGGCAAGCAGATGTCGGTGGAGTACCGCGAGGGCTTGTTCGTGGGTTACAGATACTACGATACCGCAAAGGTAAAGGTCGCTTACCCCTTCGGCTACGGGCTTTCCTACACTAAGTACGAATATTCCGACATATCCGTAACCGATAAGGGCGTTACCTTTAAAATTACGAACACGGGCAACTATGACGGCGCGGAGATTGCACAGCTATATATCGGCAAAAAGGACGCGAAAGTATTCCGTCCCGCAAAGGAGCTTAAAGGCTTTAAAAAGGTATCTATAAAGAAGGGCGAAAGCGTAACTGTTACGATACCGTTCGACGATAAAACTTTCCGTTATTTCAACGTTCGCACGAATAAATGGGAAGTTGAAGGCGGAGCATACCGAATTTACATAGGCGCAAGCATAGACGATATAAGACTCGAAGCCGGTTTGGAAGTAGAGGGCACTACCGAAGTTTTTCCCTACGATAAAGAAACTTTGCCCTCGTATTACGGCGGCAAAGTCGCACGCGTCGGCGACGAAGAATTCAAAGCTTTGCTTGGAAGAGAAATCCCAAAATCGGGCTACGATTTCTACAAGAGAAACCGTACGGTTATCCACGAGAACAGCACTGTTGCCGATTTGAGGTATTCAAAACGCTGGGTTGGTAGAGCTTTCTCCGGCATTTTCCGTTTTGCTATTTCGTTTTTGAAAAAGATAGGTAAAAGAACCACGGCGAACACGCTCGTTATGGGCGTATGGCATCAGCCCGTAAGAGGGCTTGCCAAATTCGGCGGAATGAGCCGCAGACAGATGGAAGCGTTGCTTTTAATGTTCAACGGGCATTTCTTCAAAGGTGCTGGCAGGTTTTTAACTAAGGAAAAGGTAAAAAAGGGGGATAAATAGAATGAGCGATGAAGTAAAAGAATTGACTGTCGAAGATATCAAAAGGCAAATAAAGCCGCTATCCGAAAACGCGTTCGTAAGGTTTTTCCAAAAAATTTGGCGTTGGTGGCTGGGTGTATGGTACGGTTTTTGCGATAAAAAACCCAAGCTTTCCGCACTCGTCTACAAGGTGTTTTTCTTCGTGGTTTTCTCTATGAGCGTAACAATCTGGCAGTTTATTGTTATGACCTTCCTGCCTTACGCTTTTGCAAGTCTGAATAACGGCGCGGTGGGCTGGCCCATGATTCCTTTGGAAGCTGCAGGCGGCAAGAACTTCATAATTTTCGGCGACGAGCAGGGCTGGGGCTATTTTATAGCGTTTGAAATCGCCGTATTCACCGCACAGTGCATAAACTTTCCTTTGCAAAGAAATATCACGTACCGCTCCCACGGCAACCCTTGGTTTCAGGCTATGTGGTATTTCATAGGCTGGGTGCTCGTATCTGTCGCAACCAACGCTCTTTGGGGCGTGTGCAACGCATTTCTTCTCCATTGGGGCAGCCCCGACGTCGTAAACGGACTTTTAAAGACCGTGCTTACGGGTGGCGTATCAATGGTAATCTTCTTCTTTATCTTTTTGGTTATCTTCCCCGATAACGACAAAATGGCAAAAAGCGCAAGGAAGGAGTACGATAAGCTCGTTGCCGCAAACGCGCCCGCTGAAAAGGTCTCCAAGGCTGAAGCAAAAATGAAGCTTTGGGAAGACAAAGCGTTAAAATCCAACGCGGAAAAAGAATACGTAAAGGCAAAGTCGCAAGTAAATTCGAAGGCTATGAGTTACTTCGCTACGGTAAAGGCGTCCGAAGACCCCAAGCTTACCGAAGAGCAAAAAGCGGAATACGCTTTGAAGATTGAAAAGAAATTCGAAGAAGCGGTTGAAGCAATAAAAATAAAAGAAGAAAAGGAAGAAGCCTTCAACGCGGTAAAAGCAACCGCTTAACCAAATACGGCGGGAATATGAAATTAATAAGTTTTACGGTTCCCTGTTACAATTCGCAGGTATATATGAAAAAGTGTATCGACAGCCTGCTTACAGGCGGTAGAGACGTTGAAATAATAATCGTCAACGACGGCTCGAAGGACGGTACGCTCAAGTTAGCAAACGAATACAAGGAAAATTACCCCGATACCGTGAAGGTCATCGACAAGGAAAACGGCGGACACGGTTCTGGCGTAAACGCAGGCTTAAAGGCGGCTGAGGGCTTGTATTTCAAGGTCGTAGACAGCGACGATTGGCTCGATACTGACGCATTAAATGAATTGCTCGGCGTAATAAGACTCCACCTTTCCGAAGGTCGGCTGCCCGATTTATACGTTACTAATTTTATTTACGACCGCGTATACGACGGTACGAAACACGTATCAAGCTATGAAAAGAAAATGCCGCAGGGTAAAATCTTCGGTTGGGACGGCGTGAAGAAATTCAGGTTTTCCCATATGATGCTTATGCATGCGCTCTTATATAAGCGCGAAAATCTTCTCAAAAGCGGCACGCGTCTTCCCGAACACACCTTCTACGTCGATAATATCTTCGCGTATAAGCCCTTGCCGTTTATGCAGACGGTGTATTATCTCAACGTCGATTTATACCATTACTTTATCGGCAGGGCGGACCAGTCGGTAAACAGAAAAAACATAATCGCAAGGTACGAGCAGCAGCTTCTCGTTATGCGAGAAATGACGGACGCCTATTCTTGGGACGAAATAAAAAAGATGCCCAAGGGTCTGAAAAATTATATGTGGCATTCGCTTGAAGTTATAATGATGACCACTCTGTTTTTCACCTGCGCCGAATATTCCAAGGAAAGAAAGGAAAATTTAAAAGCGCTTTGGCGGCATATAAAGGAACGGGATAAAAAGCTCTATAAAAAGCTCCGTCACGGTTCCTACGCCACGGCGGTAAACTATCTTAGCTGGCGGCTTCGCGGCTTCGTTATGTCAAAAGGCTACGATATCCTTTGCCGCAAAGTCAAATTAGGTTAATTTCAACGCATGAAATACGATTATCTTATAGTCGGCGCAGGGCTTTTCGGCGCCGTATTCGCTTGCGAAGCGACGGCGCGCGGCAAAAAGTGTCTCGTTATCGATAAACGCGGGCATATAGGCGGCAACGTTTATACCGAGGAGATAGAGGGGATTAACGTCCACTGCTACGGCGCACATATTTTCCACACCGCCAATAAGCGCGTTTGGGATTATATCTCCCGCTTCGCAAAGTTCAACAATTTTATAAATTCCCCCGTCGCCGTATACCGCGGCGAGGTTTACAATCTACCCTTCAATATGAACACGTTCTCAAAGATGTGGGGCGTTGTAACTCCTGCGGAAGCAAGGGCGAAAATAGAAGAACAGATAAAAAAAGCCGGTATAGTAAACCCCGCCAACCTCGAACAGCAGGCGATAAGTATGGTAGGTGAAGAGGTATATTTGAAGCTTGTAAAAGAATATACCGAAAAGCAGTGGGGCAGGGACTGCAAGGACTTGCCCGCGTTCATAATAAAACGGTTGCCGGTAAGGTTCACCTACGACAACAACTATTTCAGCGACCCCTATCAGGGTATTCCCGCGGGCGGCTATACTAAGATTATCGGAAAGCTGCTCTACGGCTGCGATATAAAGTTAAACTGCGATTTTTTGGAAAACAGAGCGGAGCTTGAAAAGCTTGCGGTAAAAACCGTCTATACGGGCGCAATCGACGCGCTTTTCGGTTACGGGTCGGGCAAGCTGGAATACAGAACGCTCAGATTTGAAACCGAGGTTCTGGACGTCGACAATTTTCAGGGTAACGCCGTTGTAAACTACACCTCGCACGAAGCGCCGTATACGCGGATAATAGAGCATAAGCATTTCGAGTTCGGCGGGCAGCCCAAAACCGTTATCACGCGCGAGTATTCCAAACCGTGGGAGGAAGGCGACGAGCCGTATTATCCCGTCAACGATGAAAAAAATAACGCCCTTGCCTCAAAGTACCGCGAGATGGCGGAACGCGCGGGTTATATCCTCGGCGGCAGGCTTGCGGATTACAGATATTACGATATGGATAAGGTTATCGAAAACGCCTTGTTGCTTGCGGAACGGATAATAAAATAAATTAAGGACGGAGGGATAAACCGTGAAATTCAAAAAAACGTTATCGGTGGCTTTCGCCGCGCTTATGCTTACGGGTATAACCGCCTGCACGGGCGGCAACGATACGGACGACGACAAGGGCGACGATACGCCCGCGATCCTCACCGTCCGTTGGGATAAGTACGATGGCGCAACGGGCTACTCCGTCGAAAAGGCTTCTTCCCGTCACGGCAACTACGAATATATCGATTTCGTAAGCGCGGACGCCGCAACCGAGTACGTAACGGACGACGTAAATTCCTATTACAGGATAACCGCGCTCACTTCTACGGGTAGCGTGGAAATAGGCAAGTACAGTTTGGAAACCGAGCTTTTCGGCGAAAACACATATATTTATTCACCCTCGGACGACCCTGCAAAGATTCAGGAAGAGTTGGACGCGTTTTACGCCAAGACCGATGGTACTAAGGAAGGAGAGCAGGGGCGCGCCCGCGGGGAGTTCACCGAAGAACGCCTCGCCGCTTTCTTTAAACCGGGTAATTACAACCTCAATATAAATATGGGCTACTACACTGCGCTTTCGGGGCTTGGGGTTTCGCCTGACGACGTAACTATTGCCAACGTCAGCGCAGATGCGCATATATCGCTTTGCAACTTCTGGCGCACTGCGGAAAATTTGACGGTTAACGGCAATATGCGTTGGGCTGTTTCGCAGGCAACCAGCCTTCGCCGTATGCATATAAAAGGCAACCTTAATCTTTCAAGCGAAATAGGCGACAGAACGACTTCGGGCGGATTTATCGCCGATACAAAGGTGGACGGCAAGGTCAACTCGGGCTCGCAACAGCAATGGCTTTCAAGGCATTCGTCGTTCGGCGGCTGGCAGGGCTGCGTGTGGAATACCGCATTCGTCGGCGTCGAGGGCACTCTTCCCCAAAACTCGTGGGCGGGCGTCGGCAATAATTACACCAATATAGAAAACGGCGGGGTCATCCGCGAAAAGCCCTATCTCACTTACGACGAGGCGGAGGGCTACCGCGTATTCGTTCTCGATACTGCAAACGCGACGCGCGGCACGGGCTGGAACGGCGCGGGCAAGTATTTACCGCTTAGCGGGTTCTACGTCGCCCGCAGCGACAGGGATAACGCCGCAACTATCAATGCCGCGCTTAAAGCGGGCAAAAACCTTATTCTCACGGCGGGCGTATACGAGCTTGAAGCCCCCTTGAAAATAGAGGATAAAAACACCGTCGTTCTCGGCTTGGGGCTTGCCACGCTCCGCCCTGCGGACGGCAACGCGGATAGTCTTATGAAGATTGCGGATACTGATAATATCTGTATCGGCGGTATACTCTTCGACGCGGGCAAACATACGGAAACCCTTCTGGAAGTAGGGGAGGTCGGCGCGAATAATTCCCGCTCCGCAAACCCCGCAACTCTTTCGGATTTATTTTTCCGCGTAGGCGGCGCAAAGGACGCGGCTACTTCGGTTGACGTCTGCGTTGTAATCAACGGCAATAACGTCGTGGGCGACAACTTCTGGATTTGGCGCGCCGACCATTGGGACGGCGTAGGCTGGAATAAGAACGTCTGCGATACGGGAATTATCGTAAACGGCGATAACGCAGCCTTCTACGGGCTTTTCGTCGAGCACTTTCAAAAATACCAGACGGTGTGGAACGGCGAAGGCGGAACGACGTACTTCTATCAGTCTGAGCTTCCCTACGACGTTCCTGACCAAGCGAGTTGGTCTCCCGACGGCAATGTAAACGGCTACGCAAGCTATTACGTTGCGGATACCGTAACCGCCCACAAGGCGTATGCGCTCGGCGTTTACTCGTACCTGCGCGACGCGGCGGTCACGCTCGACAGTGCAATTCTCTGCCCTCAAACGGCGGGCGTGGAATTCAATCATATGGTTACCGTCTGGCTCAGCGGCAAATCCGCGAGTTCCGTAAACTCGGTTATAAACGGCGTAGGCGCTGCGGCAACGAACGAAAATACGGTCTCCGTTTTGAATAAGTATTCAAATAACTAATGATAAAAAATCACAATTTTTATTTAATTATTACAAATACCGCATTAAATCTCTTGAAATTTAAAAAGGACTGTGTTATATTATATAAGATGAAAGCAAATTATATCAGAAAAATAATCGTTGGAATTTTAACTACTTTAATTCTTACTTTCTCATTGAGTGGCTGTGAAATTTTCGGCATAGGCGGTGGCGGTAGCTCCGCAGAGCCTGCCGTATATATTTCCCAATCCGATATTTCGCTTGCGGTTGGCGATATCGTTCAACTTTCCGCAACCTCTACGGACGGTAGCGAGGTTACTTGGGAATCGAGCAACTCCGCCGTTGCAACCGTCGTTGACGGCTTGGTTACGGGCGTAGGTAAGGGCGACGTGATAATTATGGCTTCAACCGCTTCGGTTATGGCTGTATGTAATATTAAAGTAAATGACGCGCCTAACGGTAGTACTGCCGACCCTGAAACGTTAGTGTTGTCACTTGCAAGACTGAACTTAGAGGTAGGCAACTCCGTAACGCTTATCGCAACCTCCTCAATCGAAGGTGCACAGATTATCTGGGATTCCACCAACAAAACGGTTGCAACCGTTTCGGAAGGTAAGGTTACCGCTAAAACGGTGGGCAAAACCACAATTACAGTAACTACGGGTACCGCGATTGCAAGCTGCGAAATAATAGTTACGGAAGGTCTTCCCGAAAATTCGTACAAAGACGGATACGAACTTATCTGGTATGACGAGTTCAAGGGAACTTCCCTCGACACTACTAAGTGGAGTTACCAGACCGGTACGCGCGATATATATCATTCGTTCGATACCCAAAACTGGGATTGGGGCAATCAGGAGCTTCAATATTATACCGAGGATTCCGTCAAAGTATCAGGCGGCAACCTCGTAATAACTGCTACCAAACAAAGCACGGATACTAAAGAGTATAAGTCGGGCAGAATTTTAACGCGCGACAAGGCAAAATGGACTTTCGGCTATTTTGAAGCAAGAATGAAAACGCCTACCGGCAACGGTATGTGGCCCGCGTTCTGGATGCTTCCCCAACCCAGCAATTACTCAAATATAACCAATAAATACGGCGGTTGGCCGTATAACGGCGAAATCGACATAATGGAGGCGAAGGGTAGCCGTTACAACAAGGTTGATACGACCCTTCACTTCGGACCTTACGCGGATGGCGTGTGGGACAGTCAATTCGTTTCCAGGGAAACTACGCTTTCCTCAAACACCGACCAATGGCATACCTATGCAGTGGATTGGACGGCTGATAAAATCGTTTGGTATGTCGACGGCGCGCCCGTGCAAACCGTTACGAACGAAACGTGGTATTCACGTTCGCCGGCTGCGGCAGGCAATGCGTCGGCGCCCTTCGACCAGCCCTTCTATATTCTTTTAAATCTTGCCGTCGGCGGCAAATACGACAATGGCGTCGGACCCGACGCGTCGTTCACGTCAAAATCTATGTACGTCGACTACGTAAGGGTTTACAGGCACGTGTAAAACGCGCGTAAAATTATTCAAGGTGATTACTACTTAAAGTAGATTCATATAAAACAAGGAGGAATTTGAAATGATAAAAAAAGGCAAATTTGGGAAATTCCTTGCGCTTATCTGTTCGCTTATGGCGGGCGTAATGATTTTCTCTTTGGCAGCGTGTAACGATGACGGCGGCGAAACAAATTCGCTCAAACTCAATAAAGACACTCTGTCCGTAGCAGTGGGCGGAACGGAGCAGTTATCCGTAACCTCTTCCACGACCGAAAATATAGAGTGGACTATAGATAAAACCTCCGTCGCAACCGTTAAAGGCAGCGGCGCTGGCAACAAGCTCTGCACCGTAACGGGCGTTGCGGAAGGTACCGCAACGGTTACCGCTAAGGCAGGCGACCAAACGGCGACCTGCGCGGTTACCGTGGGGGGTACCTCACAGGGAGACGAAACCGTAACGATTAAACTCGGCGGCGAAGCAGTCGGCACCGACGCTTACAATTTATACGGCGAAGGTGACGCGCTTACTTTCACTGCAACGGCTTCAAAGGGCAGCGCTATCACTTGGGAAAGCAGCGACCCCGCAAAAGCAACCGTAGCAAACGGTAAAGTATCCGCCGTAGCTGCCGGCGACGCAACCATCACCGCAAAGGTAAGCGACAGCGTAAAAGCCACCGTCAAGGTTAAGGTGTTGGAAGGAACAGAAATACAGTTTAACGACAATCCTGTTGAAGGCTGGTCATTCTGGGAAGGCATCAAGTACGGCTATCCCAACGGTGACGGCGACGTAACTAAAGCGGTTAGCTATGCGGCTAATGCTGCAAGTATAACTTATACTGCAACCGAACACAGCGCAACTATTCCTTATACCGTTCAGCTTTGCTATAACAGCACGGAATACACGGGTACCTCGCACGACGTTACTCTTACCGTCGTTGCTCCCGTTGCAGGCAAAATGCATGTTAACGGTGAGGACGTTGAAGTCGTAGCCGGCGAAAATAAAATAACCGTTGAAGGCTTTGTAGATCAGGGCTTATACGTTCAGTTCGGTTCAAAAGCTGATGAGACCATGATTATAGGTGAAAACCTTACCTTCATATTAAAGGACATCAAGTTCAAGTCCAACGTTACGGTTGAGCTCGTTGCTCCTGAGTTTTCGGTTGCTACCGATACTAACGTTATCACCATAACCGACGAAACCAACGACGCGGCGAACGTAGAAAAATACGAACTCGGCTTCTTTGCTGACGCAAATGCTACCGCTCCTGTTAAAATCGTAGCCGTAACTAACGGTAATGCAATTGACGTTGCAAGCGTTGCGGGTGGCACTTACACCTTAAGAATCAGAGCGGTTAGCAACTCCGCAACGGTTCGCGGTTCGGCTTGGTCTACGGCAACGCAAAGCATTACGGTTGTGACCGATAAAACCATAATTGATGCTACCACGACCGACGGTTGGTATTATTGGAAGGAATGTACGGTAGGCAACGTATATAAGGATTCCGCTGGCGTTATCCACGTTGAAAACCTCGGTTCACAGCCCAATCCTTACAGCTTCCAACTTAAGCTTAATTTGGATAAATCCGTGACGGGTATTAAAATGACGGTTCATTCTGAGGGCGCAGGTTGTATTGCGTTTGGTCCTAAGTCGGGTAGCGTGAAAGAAGTTGAAGTTGCTGCTGATACCGACGTTGAAATCGATCTTACCGGTTTGAATATTTCAGGAACGTTTGTAATTTGCTTTGCGAATAACGTAAGCAAATGGTCGGGCAGTCCCCTTGCAGCTTTAAGCGGAAATATCACTTTGAGCAATATCGAATTCACTTACGCTGACTAAGCTAAAATTTCCGAATAGATAAAACGGGGCGGCGGTCTGTCGCCGCCCCGTTTACTTTTATTTTTTATTGTTTCTATTTTTAGAATAAGGAGACGAAGTATATATGTCTAATAAACATATTGACCGAATTTTCAAGAAAAGCAAAGCTAAACTGATTGCTTTACCTGTCGTTGCGGTGATTTGCGTCGCGCTTATCGTGGTCGTCAACGTTGTGCTTAATATGTTTGCCACTATTCTTCACAGAGTATTTGCGGGCGACGGCGTAGACGTATCAGGTTCTGCGGGCGTACTTGAAGAAGCGGACAAAGTCGTTCGCAACACTGCGGAAGAAAGTATGGTTCTTTTGTATAACGAAGATAAATATCTTCCGCAAAAGGACCTTGCAAAAGTCAACCTCTTCGGTTGGGGCGCAACCGATAACGGTTTCCTTTTAACGGGCGGCGGCAGCGGCGGCGCGACAGTGCTCGACAAGGACAGGAACGGCAACGACCGTATCAAAATAGACTTAACCGACGCCTTCACCGAAGCAGGTATCGAATACAATACCGAACTTACACAGGCTTACGTTGAAAATACCCAAGACGGCAACTTTGACGCCGATTACCGCAAAACGGGCACGACCAACGCTTACGTTGACGAAAGCCTTAAAAACCCCGGCGCAAGCTTTTACACCGCGGACAGAATGAATCAGGCAAAGAACTATTCAAAGACTGCCGTTGCTGTTATAAGCCGTTGGGGCGCGGAGAACGTAGATTCAAGCACCGCGCAGGAATTAAAATCGGTCCGCAGCTATGCAGACGGTACTTTCCTTGAATTGACGGAAGAAGAAAAGGCGATGTTCACCGCGCTTGAACAACACGGGTTTGACGTAACCGTCGTCCTCAACGTCTGCAACAATATCGAGCTCGGTTTTCTTGAAGATTACAGCTGTATCAAAGCCTGCATTTTCGCGGGTATCCCCGGTCAGTCGGGCGCTATCGCTATCCCCGAAATTATCAAGGGCACGGTTAATCCCTCGGGCAGAACGAGCGACACCCTTCCTTACGATTATCAGACTTACAATCCCACTTACGCGAATACCGCAAAGGTTAACGGCAACCTCGTTTATCAGGAGGGCATATACTTCGGCTATAAGTGGTACGAAACTGCTGACGCCGAGAATTACTTCGACGCAGTAGACAATAAATACGGCAAGGGCTACGACGGCGTAGTTCAATTCCCGTTCGGTTACGGTCTTTCCTACACGACCTTTGAATGGGAACCCGATTTTTCCAAAGTGTTGAATATTACCGAAAACGGAGAGTATACCGTTACGGTCAAAGTCACCAACACGGGTACGGTTGCGGGCAAGGACGTAGTTCAGCTCTACGGTCGCGCACCCTACTCGGAAGGCGGCATTGAAAAGGCGGAGAGGGTGCTTCTCGACTTTGCCAAAACTCCGCTCATCGAACCGGGCAAGTCCGCACCGGTCACCCTTTCTTTTAAAGCGTACGACTTGGCTTCTTACGACGTTAACGGCAGCGGCGGCTTCAAGCTTGAAAACGGAAATTACAGAATTTCCGTAATGAAGAACGCTCACGAGTATATGAACTCCGTACCCGTACAGGGCGATAAGGGCGACTATAAGGAAGTAAACCTCGGCAAAACTATAGAATACGCTAACGACCCCGTAACGGGCAACGTTGTTGACAATCTGTTCACGGGCAACAACGCGTTTGCAAATTGCCCCATCGACGGCTCTGCCTTAAAGGACGGCGAGGGTAATCCCGTAACTTATCTCTCCCGTAAAAACGACTTTGAAAACTTCCCCAAAACGGCGGCGGTCCGTTCGGGCAGTACCCCCAATGTGGAACAGATCAAGGCGGCAAGCAAAGCGAAGTACGATCAGGCAAAGGTCAACGCGGGCGTCCAGTACGGACAAAACGCGAATATGTATCTCGTTGGCGCAAAGAACGGCGACAATATCGACAGGGTTTCGCTTAAAGTGTTGCAAGGCGGCGATTCTTCCGTAACCCTTGCGTTCAACAGCTTTATCCTCGAATTCCTTATGGATGATTATAATTCCGTTTTATGGGATTCCCTTTTGAATCAGGTAACCCGCGAAGAAACGAAGGAACTTATCGGCAACGCGGGCTTCCATACCGTCGCAATGTACAGCGTGGGCAAGACCTTCTGCATAGATAAGGACGGTCCCGCTGGCTTCAACAACAGCGTTGACGACGCGTTGGAAGCAAAGAGCGACCAATACACGCTTTTCTGCAGTGAATCGTTAACGGGTTGCAGCTTCAGCAAAGAAATTGCTTATTCTATTGGCGAAGCGCAGGCGAAATTAGCCGGCTCTGTAGGTTTCAAAGGCTGGTACGGTCCGGGCGTCAACCTTCACCGTTCGGTATACAATTCCCGTAACTACGAATACTACAGCGAAGACGCAGTGCTTTCGGGCAAGCTTGCCGCAAACACCATAGCGGCAGCTTACGACAACAATATGTATTGCTACCTTAAACACTTTGCGGTAAGTGAAGCGGGCATTAATCCCAAGAACCTCCACACATGGCTTACGGAGCAGACTTTAAGGGAAACTTATCTCCGCCCGTTTGAAATTGCTGTAAAAGAAGGTAAGGCGAACGCTATAATGAGCGCGTTCAATAACGTCGGCGGCGTGCTTTCGGGTTATAACTACGCACTGCTTAACGGCGTGCTCCGCACCGAATGGGGCTTCAAGGGCAGCGTTATAACCGACTGGTTTATGCCCGGTGAAAGCTATATGAAGGATTATGAAGCGGGCGTGCTTGCGGGTAACGACCTGTGGCTAAGCGGCACTTCGGGCGGCGCGGCAAATATCAACCTTGACGACAAGCACGTTGCGTACGCGGCGCGTCAGTCGGTTAAAAACGTGTTGTACACCTATATAGATACCAACCAGACCGCAGGAGATGTGAAGGTCAACCCCGCGCCTCACTCGTCGCTCCTCGACGCATTGTGGATAGTTGCAAATATTATACTTGCTCTCGGTATCGTTGCGTGCGTAATATTCACGGTTTTACCGTTTTTCGGCGATAAAATATTAAAATCAAAAGCAAATAGAGATATTTGTGAGGAGGAAAATAAAGATGAAGAAATCTAAAGTGGGAAAATTATTCGCGTTCGTCTGCGCTCTGCTCTCGTTCGTAATGGTTTTCTCTGTGGCAGCCTGCAATAGTGGCGACGATACGGACAACACAGGCGGTTTAAGCCTTAACTTAACCGCTTTGACGCTTGACGTCGGCACGAAGAACTCTCCTATACTCGTCACTTCAACTGTTACCGAGGACGTCGTTTGGACTTCTTCGGACAGTAGCAAAGTGTCGGTAGAAGGCAGCGGCAACGGCAAAAGAGCGGGTCTCGTTACCGCGCTTGCCGTGGGTGAAGCAACCGTAACCGCAACTTCGGGCGACAAGTCCGCAACCTGCACCGTCACGGTAGTTGAAGCCGAAAAAATCACTATCACCAAAGACGGCACTGCGGTTTCGTCAAACCTTACGCTAAGCGGTAAGGACGCAACCGTTCAGCTTGCGGCAAGCTCTTCAAGGGGTCACGACGTCGCTTGGGAAAGCGATAAGCCCCTTATCGCTACCGTATCCGAAAACGGCTTGGTAACGGCTGTCGCAACGAACGGCAGCGCGAATATTCTTGCAAAATGCGCCCAGCACTCGGACGTGGTCGCAAGCGTTAAAGTAGTAGTCGGCGACGGTAAGGACGCTTCCTACGAGCTTGAAAACACCTACTTGACGAACTCCGTTTCGGGCGAGCATCCGGGCGTATGGATGTATTGGAACGAATTCAGCAATATAACCGAAGCAACCTACGTTGAGGGCGAGGTAAGCCTCACCGCAATCAACCTTAAAGAGGGTGCAAACTGGTACAATATTCATATGCTCTACACCGCGAACGAAGCCGACAAGGACGAGGCGGGCAACGCTTTAACGGCGGGTCAGCATTACAAAACTACCTTTGACTTAGACTCCACCATGGCGGGCAAAGTCACAGTAAACGGCTACGTGCTCAACCTTGAAAAGGGCAAGCACACCTACACGGTATATTACGACCACTTAGATACGGCGTTCACGCTGTATTGGGGCGTAGACGGTCAGGGCAGCGACTTCGTAAACGACGAAGAGGAAAATCAGGAAATCACGATGAAGCTTTCCAACATCAAGTGGGAAACCTCCGAGAAAGTCCAACTCAAATCTCCTACGTTTGATATTACGGATAACACGCTGACTATTAACGATCCGAATACGGAAGGCGTCGGCAGCTACACGCTTAACCTTTACAGACCCGACGGCAAGTTCATTTTGGGTATCCCCGTCAAAGCCGGTAAAATCGACCCTGCAACCATTCCTATGGGAACGTTCACCGGTAAACTTATAGCTTACGCGGCAAACGCGCACTATATCGATACGCCTGAAATAACTTCCGCTAACGCAACTATTACGGGTACGAACGCAAACTACATGTATACGATGAACCCGAGTAGCGGCAACGGCGCAGTAAAAGAACCCGGCACTTGGACTTACTATGTTTCAAGTTGGGTTATCTTTGAAGGTAAAGGCTCAATAGTCGACGATTCGGCGACGATATCCTTTAGCAATAACAAGGGTAACTGGACGGATACGCAGTTGTTCTATAAAGTCCCCGGAAAAAAGACGGGCGATACCTACAGCGTTAAGCTCCATATCGATAACGTTCCCAACGCCGGCAGAATTCAGATAGGCACGAAGGTTGTAACCCTTAAAGAGGGCAATAACGAAATTCCTCTGAGTATCACCGAAAGCGCGGGTGCGTCAATCACTATCGTATTCGGTGTATATCCCGAAGACGAGCAGCAAGAAATTCAATCGGTTGAAAACCTTAAAGTCCGCGTTGAATTAGTATAAACTTAATCCCAAACAAAGAAGCAAGGCTTTTTAAGCCTTGCTTCTTTTATTTTATTGTCACTCCGATTCCTCGCCATATTCTGTTCCCAAAAAGCGGTTAAAAAGCGGTTAATATGCATATATGTGTCTTTTAACCGAAAAATCGCATAAAAAAACGCCCGCAAGCGGGCGCAAAAAAAGTACACCTATTAGTATAATAGGTGTACTTTTTACACGCATATCATATCACTACCATATGTAAATGTCAACAAAAAATTGCTATTTTTCATAATTTACCAATTTTATACCCCATAATTTGCGCTTTTATAACAAAGTTTGACAATGTTTGTGAATTTTTGTCAAACTGTTTTCTTTTCTGCAAAAAAAAGTACACCTATTATACTATTAGATGTATTTTTCGGAACGCATAAAAGTGCGTTATACCCCCTGATATGTGGCGGATACCGCACTTTTTGCAAATCAAATGTAATTTTCTAACAGTTTACTGCAATTCAAGGAGTAAAAGTATGAAGAATTATAAAAATAAAACAATTTTTAAACCTATAACTCTGGCAATGCTGATTGCCGCCCTGATATGTGCCGTTTTAGCTATGGTTACATATTTATTTGTTGCTAATAACGATAATGTGCCTAATGTAGAAAGCGGCGCAAAAATCGAAGCTCCGGAATTGAGCGCTAAATCAACGGCGACAGGAGAACCTAGGTTTAGTTTTCCTACTTCGGTTAATGTCGGTACTTCGTATTATTATTATCGTGGTATAGATACTACGTTTGTAATCAGCGGTATATCTTCGTCCGACTATGAAATAACGGGCGGCGGTTATGACGGTATGCACGGCTCGTCTACGGGCGCTACAATACAGTATGCATATTTTAAAATAACAAGTACTTATCAAGAACAGTTTACGGTAACCGGGACAAAAGACGGTGTATCAAAGAGCCAGATTGTACGCGTCGTTGGCTATAATACATCTACTCCGTCAACTGAGATTAACTTTCATTTTCCCGATACCGTAACCGTTGGGCAAAAATTTCAAGTTGAGATTTCAAAGGACGCGGACTTCAGTATAATCGGGATTAACAGTAGCGACTATGTGGTAGAGTATTATGCCAATAACGGACCGCACGGCAGTACGTCTATGGCTACGATGTTTTATTATTACGTAACTATTAATAATGCGGGTAACGGGCATTTGCAAGCTGTGGCAACAATGAGTAGTGCTAAGACCGTGACGAAATCTTTTTTAGTTAAAGGTAGGATAAGTACTAAGTTTAGTGTAAGTTTTTACGGGAGCACCCCTAGTGTCGGTTCAAGTATGGCGATCATAATTGAAACTACAACATCCGGTTGCGCGTGTGACTTTGAATATTTAGGACTTAATACGGATCCGAGCAATACCGGCGCTGGTTCTGTAACTGGTTTTTCAAGATCATCTTCTTTTGGTAACAATTATGTAGCGAATTTCAAGATGACGCGTGCCGGTCAGTGTAATTTCCAAATTAAATTAAAGTCATCCAGCCATTCAAACGATACGCTATATACTGAAACAATAAATATGACAATATCTAAAGGTAGTCAAACTCCTACGATAAGCGGTGGCTCCTCTGTCGCATATGGTAATACGTTGACGCTAACCGGCAGTGGCAAGGGCACGCTTTCTTGGAGTTCGTCGGATACTTCTGTTGCAACGATAAATTCCTCGGGCGTATTGACTCCTAAAAAGGTGGGTACCGTAACAATAACTTTAAGAGCTGCGGGTAATAGTGACTATAATTCCGGCACCGCGACCAGAACGATAACGGTCAATAAAGGAAATCTCAATTTAGGTTTATCGTATTCTACCGTAACTTACGGCAGTAACTCCGCGGCTCCTACGGTAACGGGCAACAGCGGTGGAGGAACGCTAAGTTATGCCGTTGCGGCCGGTACAGGCGGAGCAACGATTAACGCTTCAACCGGTGTGCTTACACCCACAAAAGCAGGTACGGTAAAGGTAACCGTATCAAGTACTGCAACTACCAACTATAATGCCGGCAGTAAAGAAATAACCGTAACTATACAGCGCAAGGCAATAGCCGTACCCACGCTTGCAAAGGGTAGCGGAGTACATAGCGGTGCAAGCGTAAGCGGACAGACGGGTACGACCACCTATAACGGCAGCGCGCAGCATTTCACTATAAGCTCAACCTCAAATATAACGTTCGGCACGCCCACTAGCGGCGCAACCCGCAACGGCACGGACTTTTACGCAACGAATGCCGGCACGTATACCGTTTCTCTGAGTATAGACTCCAACAAGTATTGTTGGGGTTCGACCAACGGCGGCACGGATACCGCGGCAAAGACCCTGACGTTGAAAATAAATGCCCGCGATATATCCAACGCGACGTTCGGCACGATAGATACGCAATATTATGACAAAGGCGCGGCTATCACGCCCACGCCGACTATCACCGACGTCAATATAAATAAAACGCTTACAAACAATACGGATTTTACTTTCAGTTATTCAAACAATACGTCTGCCGGTACGGCTACTATTACTATAACCGGTAAAGGTAATTACAAGGGAACCAAATCCACAACCTTTACCATAAGCGGGAGTTTACTGTCCGACGCAATTATTGGCGATATAACAATCCAAACCTACGACGGAACGGAAAAGAAGCCCACGGCAACAGTAACGTTGGACGGCGTTACTCTTTCAAGCGAAACGGACTTTACTTTTAGTTGGTCTAATAACGTTAACGCCGGCGAAGCAACCCTTACTATAACGGGTAAGGGCAACTATGCGGGGACGAACAGTAAAACGTTTACCATAAGCGCACGCGATATTTCAAACGCAACGGCTTCGGAAATAGCTGCGCAAGGCTATACGGCAAGCGCAAAAACTCCGTTGCCTGCTTTGAGCGATTTATCCCGAACGCTGATTAAAGACGCGGATTATACGTTAAAATATGCGGATAACGTTAATGTCGGCACGGCTAAAATAATTATTACGGGCATTGGTAACTATTCGGGTACCAAGGAAGTAACGTTCACGATAACCGCCCGCAGTATATCGGGTGTAACCGTTGCGGCAATACCTGCGCAATCGTACACGGGCAGCGCGATAGAACCTTTACCCGAGATTACCGACCTGACGATTACGCTCGTAATCGGTACGGACTTTACCGTCGCGTATTTGAATAACGTAGCCGTAGGTACGGCAACCTTGATTTTAACGGGTATGGGAAACTATACCGGCACGAAGGAGATAAGCTTCTCTATTCAGCCGCCCACGCTTGCCGATGCAACCGTAACGATTTCCGAAACCTCGTTTACATACGACGGCAGTGCAAAAGAGCCGCGAGTAACGCTTGTTCAAATAGGCGATTTAACTTTAATAGCGGGCTCCGACTTCACGGTAAGCTATTCCGCTAACGTGAATGCGGGCACGGCAAAAGTTATAGTTACGGGCGCGGGTGATTACGTGGGTACTAAGGAAGTTACTTTCATAATAAATCCCGCAGATATTTCAGGCGCAACGTTAAACGGTTTACATCTTACTTATGTTTACACGGGCGTTGAAATCGAACCCGAAATCACCGTAACCTTTGACGGCTTAACGCTTACCCTTAATACGGATTACCTCATTTCGTACGCCGAAAATATAAACGTAGGGAACGCAACCGTCTCTGTAACGGGTAGCAAAAACTATACGGGCACTTTAACCGATACTTTTGCCGTCATTACCGCGGATATTTCCAATGCAACCGTAAACGGGGTAAATGCAACCTACGAATACACGGGCGGCGCAATTACGCCCGAACCCACGGTAATGTGGAACGGGGTCGTACTTGTAAAAGATACCGATTATACCGTTTCTTATTCCGATAATATCGCTTTGGGTACGGCAACCTTAACTATAACGGGTTGCGGCAACTTCTCGGGTACCGTAACCAAAACCTTTGAAATCGTGCCTGCGGATATTTCTACGGCTGAAATCGCGGGTGTAAACGAAAGCTACAACTTTACGGGCAGTGCAATCACTCCCGAACCTGCGGTAACTTTTAACGGCGCAACGCTCGTTTTCGGTACCGATTTCACCGTTACGTATGAAAACAACGTAAATAAAGGTACGGCAACCGTAACCGTAACTGGTTGCGGCAACTATACGGGCGTAACAACCAAAAACTTCGTTATAGAAGAAGCGGATATGGACGGCGTACAGGTAACGGGCATTGATTCTACTTACGAATACACAGGCAGCGCAATAGCTCCCGAACCCACGGTTACGTATAACGGTATAAATCTCGTTAAAGATACAGACTACACGGTTGCGTATTCAGAAAACGTGGAATTAGGTACGGTAACGGTGACTATAACCGGCGTCGGCAACTTCAATTCCGTAACAACGGTAACTTTTGAAATTGTAAAAGCAAATATCGCCAACGCAATCTTAAGCGGCGTGAACGACAGCTACGATTATACGGGCAGCGCAATCACCCCCGAGCCCGTCGTAACCTTAAACGGCGTCGTGCTTGAAAATGGTGCAGACTATTCGGTTTCTTATGTGAACAATACCGTCACGGGCGTTGCAGTTATAAACCTGACGGGTACGGGCAACTATACTGGCATTAATTCCGTTACGTTCAATATTGTCAGGGCGGATATAACCGACGCGGAAGTTACGGGCATAGCTGACGAATACGAGTGGACGGGTGCGGAAATAACGCCCGAGCCCACGGTAGTGCTGAACGGCGTTACGCTCGTGCAAAATACGGACTATGTATTAATTTGCGAGGACAACGTGGAAATCGGCACTGTAACCTATACGATAATGGCGGTGGGCTATTATACGGGCAGTATTGAAGGCGCGTTTGAAATAGTAAAGGCAACCCTGCAGGTGGAAGTAAACTATACCGACTATAACGGAATAGATACGTTGTTCGTCGGTGACGCACTGCCCGCAATCACTGCTACGGCAACCTACGGCGGTGTGACCGTTTCCGGTACCGTGTCTTGGGACGCTAACGCAGACAGCGCAGTTCCTGCCTTAAAGTTTGGCGAAAATGTTTACGGTTGGACTTTTACTCCCGACGATATAGACCACTACGCAATGGTAACTGGTACTAAAACTTTGACCGCAGAAGAACCGACGTACGCGGATATACGTGTGGAATGGAAGGACGGCGTTCAGCCTAAGCTTTTCACTTCGACGTCCGTATCGGTTATATTGAAAAATCTCAAAGTGACTGGTATCTTCAACAACGGCACGGAAAACGAGATAATCGGTTCGTTTACGTTTGTGGGCAGTTGGGACGCCCATGGTGCGGAAAGCACGGCTACAATGCCTGCGACGGGCGGCGAGAATTATTACATAACCGTTAAATTCGGAAAGCATTCAAAACCGATTTACGATATAAAAATAGACGACGTCGTACTTGAAGAACTCACTTGCTCTGCGGCTGACGGCGGGGAGATAACCAAGGAATACACTGCGTTAGACGAGTTCGATACGGCAAGTTTAACCGTAACGGCAAAATATAACGACGGCAGTGAAAAGGTTTTGCCTTCGGGCGGTAAAGGTTATACCGTGACTTACGAAAACGGCGACAGCTTGCAGTACGGCGATACGAAAGTAACGCTTAGCTACACCGAATTCGGCATAACCGAAACTGTGGAAATCGACGGACTCAGTATTTCTAAAAAATCCTTTGACGAAACCGTTCTCACCTTTAACCCTGTCGACGTTAACTATGATTTCGGCAAACCTCTGACGGACGGAGTGGTCGTAGAAAATCTTCCGGATTGGCTTAAAGTAACGTATATTTACGAGGACGAAGCGGGAAATAAAATTGCAGCTTCCGACGTGAAGAACGCCGGTACCTATAAGGTCACTGCAAAGTTTACCGTCGATAAAAATCACGAGGAAATCAACGATATAACGGCAACCTTCACGATAAATAAAATCGATCCCGTAATTACGCCGGCAGTCGGCGGCAGCCTTGCGGCGGGCACGCAGCTTGGTAACCTTACTTTTTCGGCGGGCAACGGCGCAACGGCAGGTACGCTCGCCTGGGACGAAGCGGATTACAAGCTGAAAGAAGGAATGAATAGGTGCTATTATACGTTTACGCCTGACGATCTGGTTAACTTCAAAGTCGTTCACGGCTACGTTGACGTAATGGCGGAAGCGCCCTTACCCGAAAATTTATCGGGCGGCAATCTTGTCGGCTGGCAGATTGCGCTCATAGTCGTAAGTATAGCGGTTGCAGTTCTTGCTCTTATTGCACTAATTGTTGCACTAAAATCGCACCGTGCGCCCATCGATAACGACGGCTTCTACGACGACGTCACCGAAGCGGACTTGATGTAATACAAAGTTGGCTCACCCGCTAAAACGGGTTTCCATATTCGCAGGCGGGCGGCAAAGTGCAAATTCGCGGCTACGTAAAGAAATAATGTGGTTCTTATGGATTTATTTATCCGCAATATCCTTTGCCACGCCTGTGGAAAATAAAAAACGGCTTTCTTCCCGAAAGCCGTTTTTTAAAACTTTGCGCAGATTTTGAATATTTTAAGTGTCTGTCGACATAAAGTATATAAAAAAGGAGAATTTATCTTATGGATGAAACGTTTGATACAACGGAACCCGTTGGGAAACAACTTACGGCAGAAGAAATTTGCGGTTCAACTAATATTCTTGACACCGTACACCTCAAAAATCTCGTAGAAGACCTTGCAAAACTTTACGGAACGTCCGTATGCACCAAGGTCGCCAAAGATTCCAAGACTGCAGCGGAAAAAAGGCTTATAGAAGCAATTCGCGCCAACCTTGACCGTTATAACGGTTAAAAAAAATTTACATAAACGAAAGCCGCTGTACGTTTGCGTTCAGCGGCTTTCGTTTTTTGTATATAATTTAAATCAAAACGCTATTTTTATAGTTCATTACTTTTTCATAGCTTCTTCAACGGCAACCGCAACTGCAACGGTTGCGCCGACCATCGGGTTGTTGCCCGAACGCGAGTACAAAATTTAATCATCTCAATCTGTCTTAAATTGTGCCGATTTATCTTACACAAAATGCGGTTAGTGTAAACAAATGAAACCAATATGTATCAATCCGTCTTTATCTGTTTTTATCAGTTTTTTACTGAAATGTTGACAAAATGATGTACACGGAGTCTATTTTATACCAATGGTAGCCATAGAATGAGCTTCAAACCTATGGTAAGAAAAAACATACCTATGGTAGCCATTTACGATATAAGAAAGTACATACCGATGGTTACCATCATTTATATGGAATACAACCCGATGGTTACCATCATCTATATATAAAACCATATGGTTGGTAGATAAACTATATAATTTATATATTGAAAAAATATTGCTTTATGATATAATTTATGTATTATTTTACAAAGGAGAAATAATTAATGGAATGGTTGGCAGCAGTATTAGGATTAGTAGGCGCAGTTGTAGGATCTGTAATAACTGGAATAGTTGAGTTTATTATAATGAAAAAGACATTAGAAAATGATAAATTGAAATTGAGGTTGGAACTAAAAGAAAAATTTAATAAAATTGCAAATCCAGATAGTGATGACGCTTGTGATGGTTGGCGAGAAGAATTGGAGGTCTATAAACAATTATTAAATGAACTTTATTATCTTAACATAATTGCGAATCCCAAAAAGAATTATAAAGAAAATGGAAAATTTCCATATATCGAAAATAATATAGCGAAAATAGTAGGTGGATGTGAGCTTCCACAAGATATAGCAAAATTACTAGGTGAATTGCGGTGCAATATAGATATATACAATTCATTACTCAAATGCAATACTGATATTTCAAATTTTGAAATGGCTATTAATAAGATATACAATTTAATCAATCCTATTCGAGAAGAACAGTTTAAAAATTATATGACAGCAAAGGATGCTATAAGAAATTACAGTCGAAATGAAGCAGAAAATTTAGTAGATTGCTATAAAGAAGTGAATAAATAAAATAGCAACTCTACATTAAAATAAGTTGTTTTGATTATAATTAAAGTATGTTAAGATATGGAAAAGTCTATATTTCGATGCTCTTGCACATTGATAATGACGGTGTTATGAAGCCTGTTGCTGTTGAGTGGACAGATGGTACAAAGTATGAGATAGATAAGATTATAGACGAACGAAATGCTCCACCTGAGCATACGGGCGGAGTGCTTACAAGAAAATACAGAGTTATAATTAAGGGGAAAGAAAGGGTGATCTATTTAGATAAACAAACGAATAAATGGTTCGTGGAAAAGCCGTTGTACGATTAAGTACGACGGCTTTGCTCATACTTTAGGTATGAGGACGATACTTCATAGTGATTTGAATAACTTTTATGCTTCGGTAGAGTGCTTGCGCAATCCGGCAATAAGAAATAAGCCAGTAGTTGTGGTGGGCAGTAAAGAAGATAGGCACGGTATAGTTCTCGCTAAAAATATGATAGCCAAGAAGTTGGGTGTAAAGACAGGCGATGTCTATTGGGAAGCAAAACAGAAATGTGGAGATACGCTCGTTGAAGTTCAGGCAGACTTTTCAACATATATCAATGTGTCAAAGGAAGTGCGGAAGATATACGAGGATTATGCAGACAGAATAGAAGCCTATGGTATAGACGAATGTTGGCTTGACGTGAGTTCAAGTTTAAAGTTGTTTGGTAGTGGAAAAGAAATAGCCGAAACGATTAGGGAACGAATAAAGACCGAAATCGGGCTTACAGTAAGTATAGGTGTAAGTTGGAACAAGATATTTGCAAAGCTCGGTTCTGATATGAAAAAACCCGATGCAGTAACTGAAATAACTCTTGATAACTATAAGATAAAAGTGTGGAGCTTGCCCGTGGAGGATTTGTTGTATGTGGGCAGAGCCACTCAACAAAAACTCAATAGAATAGGCATAAAGACGATAGGAGACCTTGCACAAGCTGATGAACAACGTTTAATAAGTCTACTCGGTAAATGGGGGAGTTATCTTCATACCTTTGCTAATGGTAAAGACGAATCACCCGTAGCAAAAATAGGCGAAGAGGAAGCGATTAAATCGATAGGCAATAGTCTTACAGTTTACCGTGATTTGGTTGACGACGAGGACGTTGAACCCGTAATTTGGTTGCTTGCAGACAGCGTTTGTTCGAGAATGAGAGAAGCGGGACTCAATAAAGCTCGTACCGTTTACGTTTATGCACGTTCAAGCAATTTAAGCGGCTATCAAAAGCAGGGCAAACTTCCTCGACCCTCCGGCGCTATGCAAGACGTGGCGAGAAAAGCGTTTCAACTATTTAAGGAAGTCTATAAATGGGAGAACCCCTTGCGAAGTATTGGCATAGCTGTTTCGGAATTTAAATTCGGTGATGAGCAACTTGATTTGTTCGGAAATTTGGAAAAGGACGAGAAGCAAAAGCGGTTAGATAATACAATAGATAAACTGCGTGCAAAATACGGCAACAATATTATTCAGTCAGCAATAGTTTACAAAGACCCGAAATTAAAGGATTTGGACATAAAGGGCGAACATACAATTCACCCTTATAGCTTTTTTAAAAACAATAAATAAAGCGCACTTATGAGTGCGCTTTAAGTTTAATTTGGTTGTCTGTTAATATGAAATGGCGGGCAAAGTCGGCGTCGTTCAAATAGTAATCTTTTATTTCGTCACCCACGATAATGGGAATGCGGTTATGGTATTTTTCAACGGGTGGGGTGGATTCTTTTGTAAGAATTATAAACTTGTCAACGCCGTCCTCATTGCGGTAAAATCCACCTAAATATAAAATCTTTCCGTCCACACGATTAAAGTAATATTTATGCTTTTCCCTATTCCACTCATAAAAGCCACTTGCGGGTATTAGACAGCGCCGTTCTAAAAAGCTCTTACGGAAAGTTTGTTTATCCGTTACCGTTTCAGCTCGTGCATTTATAATAACGCCCTTGCCGTCAAATCGCCCGAAGCCCCATTTGCATATAATTGGGTGTTTTTCTTGCGTTAAAACTGGAACGAAGTAGGTTGGGTAAATATCGCCGAACTTAATCTGAACGTTTTTCTCGCTTTCTGGAAGATTGTTTAAAATATCATGTATTCCCTTGTCGTTTATGCCTATATGAAATCTTCCGCACATACATTAAGTTTGCGCTTTTTGCAAATTATTATTGTATGACAACAATAAATATCAATGACGGGGTTAAAGCATTTAAGGAAGATAAAAACGCCGTACTTTTGGACGTAAGAACGCAAGATGAATATAACGCAAAACACATTAACGGGAGTATAAACATTCCCATACAATCGCTCGATAAAATAAGCATTGAAGTTGAAAACCGTACAACGCCTTTATACGTTTACTGTCATAGCGGAGCAAGAAGCGCAAGAGCGATAAAAGCATTAAAACGAATGGGATATTCAAAGGTTACAGACATAGGCGGTATTAAAGATTACAAAGGCTAATATCTACCGTTATTTTTTAGCTTTATGCGCATACTATAGGTATGGCATACAGTTATAAAGGCAGCATTAGTTTCGGATTAGTTTATATTCCCGTAACGCTTCATAAGAGCATAAAAAGCAACGACATAGGTTTTAATATGATAGACAAAAAGACCAACAGCCGTGTGCAGTATAAAAAGACTTGCGTAGAGTGCGGCGGAAGAGAGGTAAGACAAGAAGATATTGTCAAAGGCTTTGAGTATGAGGACGGCAAGTACGTTATATTCGATGATAAAGATTTTGAAAAGTTAAAAAGCAAAAAGGACAAGAATATTACTATTGAAAAGTTTGTTGAGCTTGCTGAGGTAGATCCGTTGTATTTTGAAACACCGTATTATGTTGTTCCTACCGGCGCAGAAAAGGCGTTCGCCGTGCTGTTAAAAGCAATGGAAGAAGAGGGCAAGGCGGCAATAGCAAAGACAGTCCTCGGCACAAAGGAAACGCTTATACTCATAAGAGCAAAAGACGGGCAAATGCTTTTGAATACGCTTTTTTTTGAAGAAGAGGTTACTAAGAATCCCGCAAAGGAAATAACGGAAAAGCCGAACGCCGCCGAGCTGAAAATGGCAAAGGCGATTATAGAGGGAATGAGCGGTAAGTTCGTTCCGTCCGAATATAAGGACGAGTACCGCCAAAAGGTACAGGAAGCGATAGAACGCAAGATTTCAGGCAAACAAATTGTCGCGCCGAAAGACAGCAAAACGGCAACGGTTTCAAACCTTATGGACGCACTTACGAAGTCGCTCGAGCTTGCACAAAAGCCTAAAACTAAAAAGACTGCGCCCAAGAAAACAACGTCTAAAAAGAAAGAGGCATAAATGGCAGATTTGTTTGAAGATAAAAAAATATCGCCTATGCTATTGCACGAAGTAAATGAGCCGTTTGATGACGAGGATTATATCCACGAATTGAAGTTGGACGGTATACGTTGCGTGGCTTATATTGAGCCGAAATCGGTAATCTTGCAAAACAAGCGATTTAAGGATTTGACCCCTATATATACCGAACTTTCGGCAATTTGTGGGTGCGTTAAGAAGCGTGTAATACTTGATGGGGAGCTTGTCGTTATGACTGACGGCAAGCCCGATTTTTATGCATTGCAAAGGCGCAGTTTAATGACGGACAGCTTTAAAATATCGCTAGCGGCAAAGAAAAACCCCGTCCAATTCGTTGCTTACGATATTCTTTATTATAACGGTAAAGACTTAACCGATTTACCGCTTTTAAAGCGTAAGGAAATACTTGCGGAAAACGTGAAAGAGGGCTTTAATTTAAGCATATCCCGCTATGTATCGACTTTTGGCGTTGCTTTTTACGAACTTGCAAAGAAAGAAAATCTCGAAGGCATAGTATCTAAAAAGAAAGACGGTTTATACCATATTGGTAAACGAACTCACGATTGGGTAAAGGTCAAGGTAATGCAAGACGAAGATTTGCTTGTTTTGGGGTATCAACCCGACGATGACGGTAACGTTAAAGATTTGATTCTTGGCTATTACAATGATAAAGGTGAGCTTAAATGCAGAGGTAAGGTTTATCTCGGCATATCAAAAGAAGAACGCAGGATTGTAGCTCAATTTGCAAAAAAGAACACGGTCAAAAGACCGTGGTTTGATAAATATAAAAACGTGGTATGGCTAAAACCACAACTCGTTGGTACAGCACATTTTATGCAAGAAACAGAAAACGGCGGTATGCGCCAACCCGTTTGGAAAGGGTTGCGAGAAGATAAATAGTGATTGACAATGCTACGGAAATTTGCTAAGATTAAAGAGCTAAACCAAATTTCATAATTATTTTCCCGATTGGGTATAGTTAAGGTAGAACTATACTCGGTATTCGCTTACAAAACTCATTCGGGAATTGTAATTTGGTTTAGCGACTTGGCGATGAACGGTATATTCTATGGTGACGTTGTTAGCTTTATGTGTATCTTTTGCTGCTTGTTCAACTGTGGTAAAATATAAATCTCCCAAGAATAGTAAATGTGTATTAGCTGTAGGTGATACTACGGTTGATGTTGAGTACATCCTTAAAGAGGGTGGCAAGACGAACGATCCTCTCGATGTTAAAAAAACATATGGCAAAACTACATTTAAGTATTCAAAAAGTAATGGTTACTTCTTTGTTATAGTGAGTGATGATGGAGAAGGACACATTAAGCCCATATCGGGAACGATTAACGATAAGGAAACACAAATAAAACTTTATGGTTGGGAATATAACAAACAATAGAACTGAACGATTAATTATAGTATTAATTCTAGGCTTAATTATTGGCTTGACACTTTTTCTTTTTGGTTGCGATAGAAAAGAAGATGAAACCGTTAAGTGTGGTCAATATTATCTTATGGATTCGACATCTGCTTATATTGAAATAAAGGAAGATGGAAAAATATCTTTCCATGATGTTGATCTAACTGAATATATTGAGGGTCTAAATAGTTTTTTTGATGAAAATATTGATGTCGATGAAGTTACCGATTATTTAGCTCAAGATAATGATTATCATTATAATAGTGAAGATAAGTTTTTATTTTTAACTATAGCAGAATACTATGCTGTAGCACTTCAATATGATGGTGCAAACACACTTGTATTTGAAGGCAGTAAATTCATTTTAAGTGAATAATATGTATTAAAGTCGAGTAAATTTTTGCTCGACTTTTGAAATTTATTTTATGATAAGAATTAGGGCATTCAGATATAGACATCACAGTAAATGTCTATGAGTGTGTAACGGATGTAATGAGAATTCGTGGACGTAATGCGCTAAATACTATGTTTTCAAATATATAAAATATAAAATAGGTGCATAAAACAGCACCTATTTTTTTGTATTAAAAAACCGTGTACATCATTATGTCAACATCATGTCAACATAAATCGTGTCAACATCGAGTTTTGTGTCAACATTAAAAATAAAGTCCGTGTCAACATTTCAATTTCTCGTGTCAACATTTAAATCCGCGTCAACATTTTTGACAAGAAATCATACAAAATTTCTTAAATCCGCGTCAACATTTTTGTCCCCGCGTCAACATTATGATGTACATTGAGGTCGTTTTATACCTATGGTTACCATTGGTATAAAAAAGCGGCTTCCGAAGAAACCGCTATATTTTGTATTTAATTAAATCTAAACACTATATATTGTGTTCCATTACTTCGTCATAGCTTCTTGAACGGCAACTGCAACTGCAACCGTTGCACCGACCATAGGGTTGTTGCCCATGCCGATTAAGCCCATCATTTCCACATGGGCGGGAACGGAGGAAGAGCCTGCAAACTGTGCGTCGGAGTGCATTCTGCCCATCGTGTCGGTCATACCGTAAGAGGAAGGACCCGCAGCCATATTATCGGGATGGAGGGTTCGGCCCGTGCCGCCGCCCGAAGCAACCGAGAAGTACTTCACGCCGTTCTCAACGCACCACTTCTTGTAAGTGCCTGCAACAGGATGCTGGAAACGGGTGGGGTTGGTGGAGTTGCCCGTAATGGAAACGGAAACGTTTTCCATCTTCATAATGGCAACGCCTTCTGGAACGTTATCCGCGCCGTAGCATTTAACTTTTGCTCTGGGACCGTCCGAAAACGCAACGCTGTCAACTACTTTAACCGTTTCGGTGTACGGGTCGAAAGAAGTCCTGCAATAAGTGAACCCGTTAATTCTCGAAATGATATACGCCGCGTCTTTGCCCAAGCCGTTCAGGATAACTCTTAAAGGTTTGGTGCGCACTTTGTTTGCGTTTTCCGCAATCTTAATCGCGCCTTCTGCCGCCGCAAACGATTCGTGTCCTGCAAGGAAGCAGAAGCAGTCCGTTTCTTCGGAGAGGAGCATAGAACCGAGGTTGCCGTGTCCCAAACCTACTTTTCTGTTTTCCGCAACGGAGCCGGGGATGCAGAAGCTCTGCAAGCCGATACCGATTTTGGTCGCTGCATCGGCAGCCCTTTTGCAACCGCACTTGATAGCAATAGCCGCGCCTACAGTGTACGCCCAAACTGCGTTTTCAAAGCAGATAGGCTGCGTGCCGCGGACGATTTTGTCCACGTCAATGCCCGCTTTCAAGGTAATATCTTTGCATTCCTCTATGGTTTTGATGCCGTATTCTTTAAGCACGCCGAGGATTTTCTTCTCGCGTCTTTCGTAACTTTCAAAAAGAGCCATTATTCTTCAACCTCCTTGTCCGTTCTGGGGTCAATGTGCTTAACGGCGCCGCTCTCCTTCGAGTATCTGCCGTAAGTGCCGATAGCCTTGTCGTAAGCTTCGATTGGAGAAAGTCCTTTTTTGATGAAGTCCGTCATCTTGCCGACGGAAAGGAACTTGTATCCGCAAACTTCGTTGTTCTTGTCAAGCGCAAGCGAGAGAACGTAGCCTTCCGCCATTTCAAGATATCTTACGCCTTTTAATTTCGTACCGTACATAGTGCCGACCTGCGAACGAAGCCCCTTACCCAGGTCCTCAAGTCCTGCGCCTATGGGAAGTCCGTCCTCGGAGAAAGCCGACTGCGTTCTGCCGTAAACTATCTGCAAGAACAATTCGCGCATAGCGGTGTTAATCGCGTCGCACACGAGGTCGGTGTTCAGCGCTTCCAAAATAGTCTTGCCGGGGAGAATTTCCGCAGCCATAGCGGCGGAGTGGGTCATACCCGAGCAGCCTATCGTTTCAACCAAAGCCTCTTCGATGATACCGTCTTTAACGTTCAGTGAAAGCTTGCAGGCGCCCTGCTGGGGTGCGCACCAGCCTATTCCGTGCGTAAAACCTTTGATGTCCTTGATTTCCTTTGCCTGAATCCACTGTCCTTCTTCGGGGATAGGCGCGGGACCGTGTTCGAACTTGCCCGAAACGCCTTTGGCAACGCAAATCATATTTTCAATATCTTTTGAATATTGCATTACTTAACTAAACCTCCGTATTTATTGATTTACCGATTGATATTATATCACGGCGGATGCGAATATTCAATTTAATTGAGTAAAAAAATTACAATTTTTTATAAATTTGTTTACTACGCCGAATTTTTTATTATAATAAAAGGGAAAGGAAAATAAAATGCTCTGTCAACGCTGTAAAAAGAACGTAGCAACCGAAAACTACGTGGAAATTATAAACGGTGAAAAATACGAAAGCCACCTCTGCGCAAAGTGCAGTCAGGAGATGTACGGTCAGCTTCACTCTAAAATGAGCGAGGATGTGTGCGCTTGGCTTTTCGGCTCAAACGCGCCTAAAAAAGTCTGCCCCGTGTGCGGCACTACATACGCCGACTATGAAAGAAGCGGGCTTTTGGGCTGCGCAAGCTGTTACGACGTTTTCAAGGAAGAACTTCTTCCCGCAATCAACGCCATACACGGCAAAGTCGAGCACGTCGGCAAGGTCGGCACTAACAACGACGAGTTAGGGCTCCACCGCAGGCTGAAAGCGTTGCAGGAACAGCTTGAAGCGGCGCTTCGCGAAAAGCGTTACGTTGACGCAGGCAGATTGAATAAGCGCATTTACGAGATAAACAAAACGCTTTTCGGGGGAGAAAACGATGGCTGATTTATCCAAGATCGTGGTTTCAACCCGCGTAAGGCTTGCGCGCAATCTTGAAGGATATTCTTTCCCGTATCACTTGAAGGACGAGAAACAGGCAAAGGAGATAATCCGCCTCGTAACCTCCGCACTGTCAAGGTTGGACGAATTCAAGCTCTATTACATGGACGGTATATCGGACGCCGAGGCGTTGTCGTTAAAGGAAAACCACCTTATAAGCCCCAACCTTATAAAAACCAGAAAGTATTCCGCCGCGCTCATCAACCGCGAGGAAAACGTGTCCGTAATGATTAACGAAGAGGACCACCTGCGCGAACAGTGCATCGTCAAGGGTTACGATTTACGGCTTGCCTACGACACTATGTCCGAAATCGACAACTGCATTGCAAAGTCAATGAAGTTTGCCTACGACGAGCAGCTCGGATTTTTAACTGCGTGTCCCACCAATCTCGGCACGGGGCTTAGGGCGTCTGTAATGCTTTTTCTTCCCGCGCTCTCGATTAACGGACTTATGCCAAAGGTAATAAAAAGCATATCGCGCTTGGGGCTTACCGTCCGCGGAATTTACGGCGAAGGCAGTCAGGCGGAAGGTTACCTCTACCAGATAAGCAACGAGGTAACGCTCGGCGTCACCGAAGAGTATATAATTTCTCAGGTAGAAGAGGTGGTTGAAAAGGTTTGCGCCTTAGAGGACGCGCAGCGCCAGAACCTGAAAAACGGCGCGTCTGCGATTGACGTTCAGGACGGCTGTCTGCGCTCGTACGGCGTGCTGACCAACTGTGCAAAGCTTACAACGGAAGAGCTTATCCGCTATTCTTCTAGCGTAAAGCTCGGCGCGTGCCTCGGCTATATCAATCTCGACGACGTTTCAAGCGTCGACGAACTGTGCGTAAAAATGCGCCCTTCCAATATAAACGCCGCCGCAGGCAGAGAGCTCACCGCTGAAGAGCGCGACGTTTACCGAGCGCAGTTCACCGCAAAATATCTAAAAAAACACACTGTTTCTTAAATTTAAACATTGCCCGTACTGTCATTCTTAGTTAAACAAAGAATCTTTTTTCTATAATTATGGTGCAAAACGAAGTGAAGAATCCCGATTATTCAAAATAGAGGTATAAATTTTTATGGAATATATAAATAAGTTTACAGACAACTTGCAACAGGTTATTTCGGTTGCCGAAGAAGCGGCAAAGCTTTACGGCAGTAGCTATATCGGTAGCGAACACATAGTTTTTGCAATGCTCAACTGCCCCGACTGCACGGCGTACAAAATCCTTACCGAGTGCGACGTGTCAGAACCTGCCTACCGCGAGTATTTTGCCCGTTCAATCGACAGACACTCGAATATAAACGGCTATACCCCGCGCACAAAGCATATGATTGAGCGCGCGTTGGAGCTGTCAATCGACATAAACGGAGAGGACTCTTTAGCTGGAACCGAGCATATGCTTTTGTCCGTTATGTCCTCAACGGAGTGCCTTGCAATGCGCATTTTGCGCGCGTTAGGCGTAAACCTTGCCAAGCTTTCAAGCAAGATTGAGCTTGCCCTGTCGGGCGGCCTTCCCGAGGAGCAGGAAGAGGACGAAAACCCTTTTAAAGCGTTTGAGAGTTTATTTTCAACTCCGACGGGCAATTCCTCAAAGAAAAAAGAAAGTAAAAATTATCCCACGCTGGACAAATCGACGTTGCAGTACGGCTCGGATTTAACCCAAAAGGCGCGCGAGGGCAAGATAGACCCCGTTATCGGCAGAAAAAAAGAAATTGATAAAATCATACAGGTTTTATCCCGCCGTACGAAAAATAATCCCGTGTTGATAGGCGAGCCGGGCGTCGGCAAGTCCGCCGTAGTCGAGGGGCTTGCGCAGGCAATCGTGAAGAACGAAGTGCCCGACCTTTTAAAGAACAAAATAGTTTTCTCGCTCGATTTATCTTCTATGGTTGCCGGCGCGAAGTATCGCGGAGACTTTGAGGAAAGGCTTAAAAACGCTATCAATTCCATAAAGAACAGCGGCAACGTCATTCTCTTCATTGACGAAATTCACCAAATTGTCGGCGCAGGCGCAACATCCGACGGCAATATGGACGCGGCAAACATATTAAAACCCATGCTTGCCCGCGGCGAATTACAGACGATAGGCGCAACCACTTTGGAGGAATACAGAAAGTACATTGAAAAGGACGCCGCTCTCGAACGCCGTTTCACTCCCGTTCAGGTTGACGAGCCCACGGTAGATGATACCGTTTCTATTTTAAGGGGACTCCGCGACAAGTACGAAGCCCACCACAAGGTAGTTATAACCGACGAAGCCATAATAGCCGCCGCAACCCTTTCGCACAGATATATAACCGATAGGTTCCTGCCCGATAAGGCTATCGACCTCATTGACGAAGCGGCTTCACGCGCCCGTCTAAACAGCCTTAAAAGCCCGGACGAGGTAAAGGAACTTGAAGAAAAGCTGAAACGCCTCACCCTGCAAAAGGATAAAGCGGCAAAGGGAGAAAACTATTCGCAGGCGCAAAAGCTTGTCGACGAAATGAATGAAATTCAGGAGCAAATAAAGAAGCTGAATTCCGAATGGAACGGCGAAAAGCAGACCACCGCGCCCAATATCGGCAGCAACGAAATTGCGGATATCGTCAGCAGTTGGACGGGCGTGCCCGTCGTCAAGCTCACCGAGCAGGAAAGCGAAAAACTTCTTCATTTGGAGGAGAATTTGCACGAGCGAATAATCGGTCAGGACGAAGCGGTTTCCGCCGTATCGAAGGCTATCCGCCGCGCCCGCGCAGGACTTAACGAGCCGAATAAACCCATAGGTTCGTTCATCTTCGTAGGACCTACGGGCGTAGGTAAAACCGACCTTGCCAAAGCCCTTGCGGAGGTAATGTTCGGCGACGAACGGCTTATGATAAGAATGGATATGTCCGAGTTTATGGAAAAGCACTCCGTATCCAAACTTATAGGCGCGCCCCCGGGATATATCGGTTACGACGATAACAACGGCGGTCAGCTCACCGAAAGGGTGAGAAGAAAGCCCTACTCCGTCGTCCTTTTCGACGAAGTGGAAAAAGCCCACCCCGACGTGTTCAATATCCTTCTGCAAATCCTTGACGACGGCAGACTTACGGACAGCAAGGGCAGGGTTATAAACTTCAAAAACACCATAATTATAATGACTTCCAATGTCGGCGCAAGCCAGATTAAGAAGATGTCAAACTTCGGCTTCACTTCTGGCGACGAGGCGGACGCGGGCTACGACAATATGAAGGACAACATCAACGAAGCGCTCAAAGAGCAGTTCAAGCCCGAGTTCTTGAACAGGCTCGACGATATCATAATCTTCCGCAAACTCACCAAGGAAGAAGCGGGTAAAATCTGCTACAAGATAATCGACGGACTTTCTGCAAGGCTTAAAGACAGAAATATCACCTTGAGTATTTCGGACGCGGCAATGGATAAGCTTTTGGACGAGGGCTATAACGACATGTACGGCGCACGTCCGTTAAAGAGGGTCGTGCAAAAGCGCATTGAGGACAGACTTTCGGACGAAATCTTAGCCAACCACATTCTCCCCGGCGAAACGGTTACGGTCGACGTCAAGGACGACGAGCTTATCTTCCGATCGGAAAAGCATTAACTTTAAATTTATGAGGCGGGCGTATCTATCGTCCGCCTTTTCTATATCTTGTGTTTTAGCGAAAAAATTCGTACGATATTTAGTGCAATTCGTTGACAAACGCAAACGGTGTTGTTATAATTGAATTCCAATCGTTAAAGCCGCGCGGCGACTGACGATTTGTTTGCGAATTAACGCAAGGAAGCCGCGACGGGTACAGTGTCGTTCGTCTGGGCTATTGATAAAATAGCCCTTTGTTTTTTGAAAAAACGCATATAAGTTGCGCATTGTCTTGCTTCTCTGCGTTTTTTGCGGGGTTTTAATGAGGATTTTAATTTATGACGGGTTATGTACATTCTTTTGAAAGCTTCGGCACCGTGGACGGACCGGGAATACGCTTCGTCGTCTTTATGCAGGGCTGTCCCATGCGTTGCAAATACTGCCACAACCCCGACGCATGGGCGACGGGCGCAGGCAAGGCGTACGAACCCGCGGAAGTCGTAAAAGAAGCTTTAAAATACAAAAATTATATACAAAGCGGCGGCGTGACCGTTTCGGGCGGAGAGCCGCTAATTCAGATAAGCTTCGTAACCGAGCTGTTCAGATTGCTGAAAAAAGAAGGTATCCATACCGCGCTTGACGCCTCGGGTATAACCTTCAACCAAAGCGACGAAAACAGCGTAAAGCTTCACGGAAAAATGCTTGACTATACCGACCTCGTCCTTCTTGACATAAAGCATATAGACCCCGAAAAGCACAGACAGATCACGGGTTACGGCAATAAAAACACGCTTGATTTCGCCCGTTTTCTCTCGGAAAAGGGCGTTCCCGTGTGGATACGCCACGTTCTCGTCCCGGACCTTACGGACGACGATGACAGCCTTTATAAATTAAAGGACTTTATCAGCAGCTTAAAAACCGTGCAAAAGGTAGAGGTGCTGCCATATCATACTATGGGCGAAGGCAAGTACGAAAAATTGGGTATAGCTTACCCGTTAAAGGGCGTTAAGCCCCCCGCAAAAGAGCGCGTAGAGAACGCGCGAAAGATTTTAACGATTTAGACGATACTTATAAAGAGGTAATGATTATGGAAAACAAGGCTTGGGAAGGCTTCAACCGCGGCAAATGGAACGACGAAGTAAACGTAAGGGATTTTATCCAGAACAATTACGCCCCTTACGAGGGCGACGGCAACTTCCTTGCGCCCCCCACGACCGCGACCAAACGGCTGTGGAAAGAAATTTTATCCCTGTCCGAAAAGGAGAGAAAGGCGGGCGGCGTGCTGAACGCAGACACTAAAACCGTTTCTTCTCTTTTATCCCACGGCGCGGGCTATATCGATAAAAAGCTTGAAAAAATCGTCGGACTTCAAACCGACGAGCCTTTTAAGCGCGCCTTGCAGCCCTTCGGCGGAATTAAAATGGCGGAGCAAGCGTTGAATATGTACGGCTACGAGCTCGACCCCGAGATTAATACCGTATTTTCCAAATACCGCAAGACGCATAACGACGGCGTTTACGACGCGTACACGCCCGAAATGCGCCGCGCCCGCAAAGCCCATATTTTAACGGGCTTGCCCGACACCTACGGCAGGGGCAGAATAGTCGGCGATTACCGCCGCGTCGCACTGTACGGCGTTGACTTCCTAATCGCCCAAAAGGAGCAGGACAAGCTGAATATGGACGGAGATATGACCCCTGACAAGGTTCGGGACAGGGAAGAGCTGGCAGAGCAAATCAAAGCCCTTAAAAATTTAAAAGCCCTTGCAAGCATTTACGGCGCTGATATTTCCGGACCCGCGGAAACGGCAAGGCAGGCAATACAAGCCCTGTACTTCGGCTATCTTGCCGCCGTCAAGGACCAGAACGGCGCGGCAATGTCGATAGGCAGAAACTCAACCTTTATCGATATTTATATAACCCGCGACATAGAGCGCGGCGTTTTGGACGAAAGCGGCGCACAGGAGCTTATCGACCACTTCGTAATGAAGCTTAGAATAGTGAAGTTTATGCGCACCAAGGAATATAACGAGCTTTTTTCTGGTGACCCCACCTGGGTTACCGAGAGTATAGGCGGAATGGGCGTCGACGGCAGAACGTTAGTCACCCGCACCTCGTTCAGAATGTTGCACACGCTCACCAACTTAGGACCCGCCCCCGAGCCGAACTTAACCGTGCTTTGGAGCAAACGCCTTCCCGCAGGCTTCAAAAAATTCTGCGCCGACCTGTCGATAACCACCTCTGCAATCCAGTACGAAAGCGATGATTTGATGCGCCCCGAGCTTGGCGACGATTACTGTATCGCCTGTTGCGTAAGCGGTATGCGCGTCGGCAAGGATATGCAGTTCTTCGGCGCACGCGCAAACCTTGCAAAATGCCTTCTTTACGCAATCAACGGCGGTAAGGACGAAATTATCAAGGATAAGGACGGCAAGGCAATGCAGGTATCGCCTTGCTTCAAAGGAATAGACGGCGATAATAAACTTGACTTCGACGATGTTAAATGTAAATATGAGCAAATGATGGACTGGCTTGCAGGACTGTACGTTAACACCCTGAACCTTATCCACTATATGCACGACAAGTATAGCTACGAAGCTTTGGAAATGTCCCTGCACGATACCGCGGTAAGAAGATTTTTTGCAACGGGCGTCGCTGGGCTGTCGTGCGCGGCGGATTCGCTTTCTGCAATCAAATACGCAAACGTTTACCCCGTAAGGGACGAAGAGGGGATAGTAACCGACTTCAAGATAGAGGGCGACTACCCCAAGTACGGCAACAACGACGAGCGCGCGGACGGTCTTGCGGTTTGGCTTGTAAAGACCTTTATGAACAAAATCAAAAGTCACTACACCTACCGTGAAAGTATTCCCACAATGTCCATTTTGACCATAACCTCGAACGTGGTCTACGGCAAGAACACGGGCAACACTCCCGACGGAAGACGGGCGGGCGCGCCCCTTGCTCCCGGGGCTAACCCTATGCACGGCAGAGACTGCTGCGGTGCGCTTGCCTCGCTTGAATCGGTAGCAAAGCTCCCTTACGAATATTCGCGCGACGGCATATCGAATACCTTTTCGATAACTCCGCAGTCGCTCGGCAAAGAAAAGGAGCAGCAGATAGAAAACTTAGTCGGGCTTCTCGACGGCTACGTGTCGGACGGCGGGTACCATCTGAACGTAAACGTTTTCAACCGCGAAACCCTTCTCGACGCTCAAGCCCACCCTGAAAAATACCCCCAGCTCACAATAAGAGTATCGGGCTACGCCGTGAACTTCAACAAGCTCACCCGCGAGCAACAGAACGACGTTATTTCAAGAACCATTCATACGGGTTTTTAACTTTAATAATAAAAAGCGGGCGCAATTTTGCGCCCGCTTTTTTCGTTAACGCCCGACGACGTAGTCAACTTTAACGTCGCGCACGGTTTTGTCGAAGTAACGGCAGACGGCGTGCAAACGCCTGCCGCAAGCGGTGCAGAGCTCGTAGGTTTGCGGATTGCATTGATAATCGTTTGACTTTTAGTCTTCGTCGCTCTTATTGCGCTTATCGTGGCTTTAAAATCGCGCCGTGCGTCCGTCGATAACGACGGCTTCTACGCCGACGTGACGGACAAAGACTTATAATTCAGGTGGCTTTCCAGACTTAAAATCAGGTGTCATAATAACCTGCGTGCAAGCTTATTAGTGGTTAGGAATAATGCGGTAGTTTTTCTTTGGATACGGCTAAGTAACGCACGCAGGTTTAATTTGTTTTTAAAGCAAATTTTGGTTCTATAAAAAAGTTAATTTGCATTAAGAAAACGGCGCGGACGAAAAGTCCGCGCCTTTTTCGTTATGTCGCCCTCTAATGTCATTCCGCGCACCGCCTGTCATTCTGAGCAAAGCGAAGAATATTTTTGCAAATAATAACCGTGCACACCCTTACGCAAAGCAGCTTATCGCACCCTTAAAAACGGCGTACGCTACCTTATCGCGGTATTCCTCGGAATTTAAAAGTTTGTCATCTTCGGCGTTGGTTAAAAAACCGCACTCGACTATAACCGAAGGATTATCCGTGCATTTAAGCATATAATAATCGCCCGCAAGCGCGGAGTTCTTTTTAACGCACTCTTCAAGTCCGTTAAGCTCGGCTTGTATCGCTTCGGCAAGCGCCTTTCCGGACTCGCTCGATTTGTCAAAGAACGCCGTGCCGCCCCGTTTTGATGGGATGGGGCAGGAATTCTGGTGAATGGAAATAACCATATCGGCGTTGCAGTCCTCTATAATCTGCTTGCGTTTTTTCATATCGCGCATTTTAAAGCCCTTAGTGGGCAACCCGTAAAGCCCGCCGTTGTCCTTTCTTGTCAAGACCACTTTAAATCCCGCGTCCGTAAAATACCCTTTAAGCTGCTTTGCAATCGCAAGATTTATATCGCTTTCCCGTACGCCCGATTCCACACCGTAAACGCCCGCGTCAACTCCGCCGTGTCCCGCATCGATTACTATCACTTTTTCAACCGTTGCGGCGGCGCTTGAAGCCGCCACCCCGCAGCAAACCCCGATAACAACGCCCGCCGTAACGATAAGGCAAGCCGCAATAATTATACTTTTTTTAAAAAAGATTAATTTCACGCTATATCATACGGATTTATTGCAATTTTTATGATAAGGTGTTACAATGAAAAATAGGAGAATGGGTTAATGTTCAAATTTTTTACAACTCTTTCCGAAGAAAAAACGAAAAGCATAAGCCCCGTAACTCTTGCTTTCGTGGGCGACGCCGTTTATACGCTTTACGTCCGCGAGAAATTGGTTGCCGAGCACGACTTTTCAACCGGCACGCTTCAAAAGCTTTCCTCGTCGGAGGTGTCCGCCCACGGTCAGAATATCCTTTTAGAAAGAATTCTACCTATTTTGAACGAAGAAGAGCTTGCAGTATTTAAGCGCGGAAGAAACGCAAAAAAACCCACCCGTTCAAAAAACGCCACCGTTGCCGAATACAATAATTCAACGGGCTTCGAGGCGCTTTTGGGCTATCTGTACCTTACGGGCAACTATCATAGAATCGAAGAATTATTGAGTGAAGATAAATGAAAACGGAAGGCAGAAACGCGGTTTTGGAACTTTTAAAAACCGATAAAAACATAGATAAAATTCTTTTGGAAAAGAATCCGCAGGGCAGCCTGAACAAAATCTTTGCCGAAGCGAGGAAGTCTAACGTGCGCGTTCAGTTCGTGGACAAAAAAGTTCTCGATAAGGAGAGCGTGGAAGGCAGGCATCAGGGCGTTATCGCCTTTTCAACCGAATACAAATATTCCTCTTTGCAGGATATTGTCTTCGCAAAAAAGGATAACGGCGGGCTGGTTATTCTTTGTGACGGTATCGAGGACGTGCATAATTTAGGTTCGATTATAAGGGTTGCGGAGTGCGCGGGCGCCGATGGCGTGATTATCCCCGCCAACAAGTCCGCAAGCGTTACCGAAGCTGTAATCCGCATTTCGGCAGGCGCGGCGGAGCATATGCGCGTTGCCAAAGTCAACTCTTTAAGCTACGCCATAGACGAGCTTAAAAAGGCGGGCTACTGGCTTTATGCTTTGGAAGCGGACGGCGACGATATCTATAAAGCCGATTTATCGGGCAACGTTGCCCTTGTTATCGGTGGCGAGGATAGCGGAGTCAGAAGGCTAACGCGCGAAAAGTGCGATTTTTGCCTGTCGCTGCCCTTGCACGGTAAGGTGAATTCGTTGAACGCCTCCGTTGCGCTCGGCGTCGCGGTTTACGAAGTGATAAGAAGAAGATGACGGACGAAGAACTCATTTTAAAATCCCGCAACGGCGACAGGCTCGCGCAGGAAGAAATTTTAAATAAATATATCGGTCTCGTTCACGCCATCGCCGCAAGATTTTTTTTGCACGGCGGTGAAAACGAGGATTTGGTGCAGGAGGGAATGGTAGGGCTTTACTCCGCCGTAAACGGCTTTGAGGAGGGGGGCGCAAACTTTTCTTCGTACGCCTACGCCTGTATAAGAAACGCCGTCCTGTCCGCCATAAAAAAGAGCTTGGGCGCAAAGAACGCCGCCTTGAACGACTTCGTTCCGATAGTGGAAATAGGCGAAGAAATTTCGTCCGTAAGCCCCGAGGACGAGATTATAAGGCGTGAAAACAGACGTGAATTTTTGCAGAAAATTTCCAAAAGCTTATCGTCGACGGAATTCAAAGCAATAGTTATGCAGCTTGACGGTATGTCCGTTGCGGAAATTTCTTCCGCCGTCGGCAAGCCGCAAAAAAGCGTTTCAAACGCCTTAGCCCGCGCAAAAGCAAAACTCGTAAAATTATACCGAAAGGAGGATTGACCCCCATGTATCTTGCGTTTTACAGGACTTTTCGCCCCGCGAACTTCGATGAAGTCGTTCGTCAGGAGCATATAGTCCGCATACTTAAAAACCAGATAGAAAGCGACAAGGTCGGGCACGCCTACCTTTTTTGCGGCCCGCGCGGAACGGGTAAAACCACCCTCGCTAAAATCTTTGCCCGCGCAATAAACTGCGAACATCCTGTCAATGCTTCGCCTTGCGGCAAGTGCGCCGCGTGCCGTGCGCTTGCGGACGGCTCCAACCTCGATATTTCGGAAATAGACGCAGCGTCAAACAACGGCGTTGACGAAATGCGCGATTTAAGGGAAAAGGTGCAATATCCGCCCGTTGCGGGTAAATACAAGGTCTATATCATAGACGAGGTGCATATGCTCACCCAGTCGGCGTTCAACGCGGTTTTAAAGACTTTGGAAGAACCTCCTCGTCACGCGGTATTTATACTTGCAACCACCGAGCCGCAGAAAATTCCCGCAACTATACTCTCGCGCTGTATGCGCTTCGACTTCAAATTAATTCCCCAGCACGACTTGGAAAGTCTCATAAAATCGGTTTTCGAAAAGACGGGCAAGGAGTACGAGGACGCCGCCGTCGCCGCAATAACAAGGGCGGGCGCCGGCAGTGCGCGCGACAGCTTGTCTATCGCCGATATGTGCGCGTCCTACTCTCAAGGTAAGCTTACTTATGCCGACGTGAACGCTGTTTTAGGTAGCGCTGAATGGGCGAAAGTGGCACATATATGCGGGTGTATCTTAAACGAGGACTCTTCTGCCGCGCTTTCTGCTGTAGAGGAAATTCTTGCAACGGGCAAGGGCGTGGGCGTGCTTATAAAGGATATGCTTTCGTTTTTGAACGATTGCACGATAATAAAAGTCTGCAAAACCGCGCGTGAAATCGTCAATTTGCCCGATGAAACGTATAAAATAATAGAAGAAACGGCGCAGAACGCCGACGGGCACAAGCTTTTGCGCGTAACCGAAATTCTTTCCAAAGCGGAAACGGATATGCGTTATTCGCTAAGCGGCAGAATTACTTTGGAAACTGCTGTTTTAAAGGCTTCAATGCCTCAAATCGATTACGATATCGACGCGATAATCGGCAAGATTAACGCGCTTGAACGCAAAATTTCAGAAGGCGTAACGGTAGCCGTTACTCAAACGCCCGTCGTTCAACACACGAAATCCGAACCCGCAAAGCCCGCGGCGCAACCTGCACAGCCTACGGCTCCCGCAAAAAAGATTGTATTGATGGAAGACGACTTTGACCCATTTGCGGCGGAACCGCCTGTAAAAAAGGAAGAGGTTGCCGTTCAACCCCGAATTTTCGACAGTATGCCCGCGAAGCCTGCGGCAGAGAGCTTCGGTAGCGCTGACAAGGGCAAGATTTTTGCAAAATTTATAAAAAGCTTGCGCACAACGCATAAGAACGCCGTTCTTTTCACTCTGTGTATGGATATGGACCATACCTTTGAAGGCGATAAACTAATTCTGTTAACCGAAAGCGAAGCGGTGTTGAAGTCTTTAAGCCGTGCGGATAATATGAAATTTATTTCCGAAGTTCTTCTTGAACTTGGAGTCGCCGACTTTGAAATCCGTTTCAGACAGAGGGGTGAAAGCGGTTACGAAAAAGCATTAAGGGAGCTAAAAAGCAACTTTGACGGCACGGATATAGAAATTAAGTAAACCTCAAATATATAGCACGCTGCTGTGTCGTGTTTGCGCTTTGTTTTGCTTGCGTGCTCAAGTACGCCATTAAACAGAGCCGCGCACTCTGTGCATTGCACCGCGTCTCCGAGGTTAATATTAGCAAATAAATTTATCGAAACTCCAACATATATTGGGGGCAATTTCAAAAATTTTCTTGTAAGGAGCAGAATTATGGCAGGATTTAAAGGCGGTATGGGCGGAATGGGCAATATGCAGAATATGCTGAGAGAAGCTCAAAAAATGCAAGAGCAAATGCAAAAAGCGGACGCCGAGCTTGAAGATTACGAGGTCGTAGGTCTTTCGGGCGGCGGTGAAGAGGGCGACGAAACGGTAGTAGTGTATATGAACGCTAAAAAGATAATTAACGGAATTGAATTCGGTAGCAAGCTTTCTTCGCTTGTCGATATAACCGACGTTGACGACGTCGAAATGCTTGAAGACTTAATAATGGCGGCAATCAACGACGGTTACAAAAAGGCGGACGCAGTGTACGAGGAGAAGATGGGACCTTACGCCAAAGCCGGCAAAGGACTTATTTAAAACGCATATAAGCTACGCAATATTGCGTTGCGGCAACCCTCAGTTATTTACGCAAAGTAAACTCCTTCGGGTTTTCCTCGCGCGCCGTGTCTTGCTTGCTGCTTTGCATTTTTAGGGCACCTCAAAGTTTTTCTACGGAGAATGATATGGACGTTTTTATCGAGCCGATAGGTCGGCTAATCAATCAGTTTTCAAAGCTTCCGGGCGTCGGTAAAAAAACGGCGCAACGCTATGCGTACAAAATTATAAATATGAGCGAAGCCGAAGCGAAAGAATTTGCCGAAAGCGTGACGTACTGTAAACGAAAGGTGCGCTATTGCAAAGTGTGCGGCAACTTCACCGAGGAAGAGGTTTGCGAAATCTGCAAACGCCGTCAGGGTACGACGATTTGCGTCGTAAAGGAACCAAAGGACGTCATCGCAATGGAAAAGCTTCACGAGTTTAAGGGCGTGTATCACGTTTTGCATGGCGTCATTAGTCCCATGGACGGCATAGGGCCGAACGACATTCGCATAAAGGAGCTTTTAGCCCGTATCGACGGAACCGTGCAAGAGGTAATAATGGCAACCAATCCCGACGTGGAGGGCGAAGCTACGGCAATGTATATTGCAAAGCTGTTAAAGCCTTTGGGGGTCAACGTCACGCGGCTTGCCCACGGAATACCCGTCGGCGGCGAGCTTGAATATACCGACGAGGTTACTTTATCCCGCGCTTTATCGGAGCGTAAAAGCATATAAAAACTTTAAAAATTGTGCGAAACTTCAACATATATGGGGGTCAATTATGAAAATTTCAGTTCTCGGCTGCGGTCGCTGGGGTTCGTTTATCGCTTGGTATCAGGCTACTGTTCTCAAAAATGAAGTATTAAGCTGGGGTCCCGAGGGCGACTATTCGTACGAGGTTTTAAAGACGACGGGTAAAAACGAATACGTCACGCTGGATAAGTCCATAACTCTTACGTGCGACTTGGGAAAAGCGGTTACGAAAAGCGATATAATAATTATTTCCATCTCTGCACAAGGCTTGCGCGGATTTATGCAAAGGGTTACGCAGTATCCGGTAAAAGATAAAATCTTCGTGCTCTGTATGAAGGGTATCGAGGAATCTACAGGCAAACGCCTTTCCGAAGTCCTGATAGAGAGCGGTGTCGAAAAACATAAAATTGCCGTGTGGGTAGGACCGGGGCATATTCAGGCGTTTACGCAGGGCATACCCAACTGTATGATAATCGATTCTTACAGCGACGATTTAAAGAAATATATCGCCGACAGTTTCAAGTCGAATTTAATCCGTTTTTACTACGGCAGTGATATAATAGGCTCCGAAATCGGCGCGGCTGCAAAAAACGTTTTGGGCATAGCCGCAGGCGTTCTGGACGGTAGCGGTTACGTCAGCTTGAAAGGTCCATTAATGGCAAGGGGCGCTTACGAAGTGGGCAAACTTATCAACGCTATGGGCGGAAAGTTTTCGTCAGCGTACGGGCTTGCGCATTTGGGCGACTACGAAACGACGCTGTTTTCCGAGTATTCCCACAACCGCCGCTATGGCGAAATGATGGCGCACGGCGCAAAGTTTGAAAAGTTGGCGGAAGGCGTTATGACGGCTAAGGCAATGAAGGAGCTGGGCGATAAGTACGGAATAGAGCTTCCCATAACCAACGCCGTTTACGAAGCCTGCTTTTTATCCCACCCGTTCGAGGGCGGCAACGGCGCAAAAACATGTATGGAAATAATATTAAAGCTTTTCGACAGGGAAACGAAGAGCGAATTTTAATAAACCACTCAAATACGGTTGCGTTTTTCGCGCAATCGTATTAAAATTTTATGAGTTAAAATTTTATAATTCAGGATGAATTTATGTTAAGAGAAGATTTAAGAAACGTTGCAATAATCGCCCATGTCGACCACGGTAAAACTACGCTCGTGGACGCTATGTTAAAGCAAAGCCATACCTTCCGCGATAATCAGTCGGTGGAAGAAAGGGTTATGGATTCGGGCGATTTGGAGCGCGAAAGAGGAATAACCATACTTGCAAAAAATACTTCAATCCACTATAACGGCGTAAAAATTAACGTCGTCGACACGCCGGGACATGCGGACTTTTCAGGCGAAGTCGAGCGTGTCATGATGATGGTAAACGGCGTTCTCGTCCTCGTCGACGCAGCTGAAGGTCCCATGCCGCAGACCCGTTTCGTTATGCAAAAAGCGCTTGAAATGGGTCACAGGCTCATTATAGTCGTCAACAAAATCGACCGCCCCGACGCCCGTCTCAATGAAGTTCAGGACGAAATTTTAGAGCTTTTGTTGGAACTTGACGCGTCAGACGACCAGTTGATGTCGCCCGTAGTGTGGTGTTCGGGCAGGGACGGCACGGCAACGCTCGACCTTAACCAACCGGGCAAGGACTTAACGCCCCTTTTTGAAACGATTGTAAACCACATTCAGCCTATGGAAGTCGCCGCCGACGGCGCTACGCAGGTTTTGGTGTCGTCAATCGACTACAACGATTACGTCGGGCGCATCGGCATCGGCAGAATAGAGCGCGGCGTAATAAAGGCGGGACAAGCCGTTACGGTTTGTAACTACAACAACGTCCAGCAGAAGACCCCCGGTAAGATAGTCAACCTCTACCAGATCGAGGGCTTGCAGCGCGCGCAGTGCGAAAGCGCCCGCGCAGGCGACATAGTCTGCTTTTCGGGGCTTGAAAAAATCAACATAGGCGATACGGTTTGTTCTACCGACTGTGTTGAACCGCACAAATTCGTTAAAATCACCGAACCCACCGTCGAAATGACTTTTTCCGTCAACGACAGCCCTTTTGCGGGCAAAGAAGGCAAAATGGTCACGACGCGCCATCTTCGTGACAGGCTTTTCAAGGAGCTTCTAAAGGACGTATCTTTGCGCGTAGAAGAAACGGGATCTGCCGACAGCTACCGCGTATGCGGCAGGGGAGAAATGCATTTATCCATACTCATTGAAAATATGAGAAGGGAAGGCTACGAGTTTCAGGTATCCACGCCCCGCGTAATGTATAAGGAAATCGACGGCGTCAAGCACGAGCCTATGGAAAGGCTCATAGTCGACGTTCCCGACGACGCCACGGGCGCGGTATTCCAAAGTATGGGCAACCGCAAGGGCGAGCTTCTGCATATGTCGGCAATCGGTAGCCGTACGCGCCTTGAATTTATTATTCCCGCCCGCGGGCTCTTCGGTTACAAGTCTGAGTTCCTCACTTCAACCAAGGGCGAGGGCGTAATGAACAGCGTATTCTTTGAGTACCAGCCGTATAAGGGCGAGCTGTCCCGCAGAAACACGGGTTCGCTTATCGCCTTTGAAACGGGAGAAGCGGTAACCTACGGGCTTTTCAACGCGCAGGGCAGGGGCACGCTGTTTATCGGCGCGGGTACGCCCGTGTACGAAGGTATGGTCATCGGCGAAAGCCCTAAAAGCGAAGATATAAATGTGAACGTGTGCAAGACTAAGCACCTCACGAACACCCGTTCGAGCGCAAGCGACGACGCGTTAAGACTCATCACACCCAAGAAAATGAGCCTTGAAGAGTGCCTTGAATTTATCGGCGACGACGAGCTTTTGGAAGTAACCCCCAAATCAATCCGCATAAGAAAGCGTATTCTGGACAGCGAGCTTCGCGCAAAAGCGAACGCCAAGTTAAAGAAAGGTCTTGCGTAAAAACGCATATAAACTTCGTTATGCTGTGTCGCGGTTTGCGTTTTGCTTGGTCATTTACGCAAAGTAAACTCCCTTCGCAAAGCCGCACCGCTTCTTGCCTGACTCGTTTCTCTGTGTTTTTGAAATTTTGTTAAATATTTATAAGCCCGACGGCGCAATTGCGCCGTCGGGCTTTTTATTAAGTTTTATTTTTTGGTCAATTTCTCTTTGATAACGTTTAAACCTATAATTACCGTGTCAAACGCTTTTAAAAGTTCTTCTTGTTCGTTCTTGATTACAGGTTTTTCTTCCCACTTCTCACAGGTTTCTTGGCAGCCGGTAATAGTCTTGTTAATCCAGCACCGCCCGCAAGTCGTCGGAAAATACTGTCCGGATATTTTTGTATGGAAAACACTGAAATTTCCGCAATTTTCACATTTTTTTTTCATATTTATCTCCTCAAATTACAATTATAATATAAGAATACTTATATTGTCAATAAGTTTACTTATATTTTTGTAAAATTCTAATATGAATATTTCACATAGAATAAAAGAATTGAGAAAAGACAGGTCATTAACACAAGTTGAACTTGCTCAATTAGTGGGTTGTAGCCAACCAATGATTGTTCTTTGGGAGAGTGGTAAGTGCGAACCCACCGCAACCGCAATTTTAAAATTATCCGAAGCGTTAGAGTGTTCAACCGATTACCTGCTTGGCAAAACGGATATTTATTAATCATAAAACTGTAATATTAATCATAAAATATACCACCCGCAAAGGGTGGTTTTTTTGTGAGGTTAAAATGGAAGAGGGACACAATTTAACGGTTGAACAGTGCAAAAGAATTTCGGCGACGGCAATTCAGAGCGTTGACGCGTTTTCTGATAAACAAATTCTTTTAACCTATCAGGGCGGCAGAATAGTCGTGAACGGCAGCGGTATGAAGATAGTTAACTTCTCCAAAACGAGCGGCGCGTTCTCCGCTACGGGCGAAATATCTGGCGTACGATATGTGCAGAAGGGCGGCAGTCTCCGCCAAAAATTATTTAAATAAATAATGGCGCAATATTGCGTTTTTTGTAACCGCAATTAAGCCTTCCCCTCTGGGGAAGGTGTCACGCAGTGACGGATGAGGTTTTCATATTGCAATTTTTCATTTTTATGACGTGCATGCTCTGCGGCATCGTAAGCGGGGTCGTCTATGACGTCTTGTACGTAGTGCGCGTCGTTTTGTGCGGCGCAGACAAGTCCGCCTACACTGTAAAAGACAAAATTTTCATAGCTGCGGCGGATATTTTATATTGCCTCGTGTTTGCCGCGGGGTTTATTTTCACGTCCGTCATGTTCGATTTCGAGGGGCTGCGCCTTTATATGCTTATAGGTTGTCTTTTTGGCGCGCTCATATATTTAAAAAGTTTCCATTTAATTGTTGCATTTTTCTTAAAAAAAGTTTATAATAAAATTACTGAACTCAAGGAGAAAAACGGTGGAAGAACAAAGGCGTATTCGGATGGCAGCGGCGATAACCGTCAACGTGATATTGTTGATAGTAATTCTGACCGCCGTCATAATCTATCAGCTCATCGCAATCGGCGTAGGCAACGGCAGAAAAAAAGCAATGGAAAAAGAAATAAGCGAATACACGCAAAAGCTTGAAGAAAAGCAGAACGATTTGGATTACTTAAAGTCCGAAGAATTTCTTTTGGATAAAGCTTTTGAACTCGGTTACAGTTTTCCCAAAGATTGAGTTATGAAAATTTCAGCAATAGACGTAGGTTCTAATTCCGTCCGCCTTGCAACTTTCGCAGGCGGAAAAACTTTATATAAAACCATTAAAACCACCCGCTTGGGCGAGGGGCTTTCGCTTACGGGCAGTTTAAAGAGTGAAGCTATTGAACGCAGCGCGCTTGCCGTCGCAGAGTTTTATCGTAAAGCGATAAACGGCGGTAGTGAAAAGGTCTACGTCTTTGCGACCGCCGCGGTTCGCTCATCGTCTAACGGACAAGTCTTCGTCGAACGCGTAAAAGAACTTTGCGGCTTACAGGTTGAAATTTTAAGCGGCGAAGAGGAAGCCCGGTGCGGCATCTTAGGCGCGGTCGGTAACGGTGACGGCGGGATAATTGACGTCGGCGGGGCAAGCACCGAGGTAACTTACAGGGTTTGCGGTCGCTTGCTATATTCCAAAAGCGTAAATATAGGTACTGTTCGGCTCTACGATTTGGCAGGTCGCGACAAGGGGAAATTATTAAAAGTCATAAAAGAAAAGCTTGCCGACTATGGCAATTTCACCCTTCTTTCAAGTCATTCTGAACGCAGTGAAGAAGCTTTCAGCTTAAAAACCTACGCCATCGGCGGCACGGCTTCGCGCTTAGGCTCCATTAAACACAGTTTAAAAGAATACCGTCCCGAAATCACCGACGGTACCGTAATAACGCTTGAAGAGATGCGCAGTTTAGCCGATAAACTTCTGTCTATGTCCGTTGAGGAGATACGCGCAACCACCATTTGCGGCAGTTCGGCGGAAATCGTCGGCGGCGGTTGCCTTTTGATAGCGGAGGTAATGAGCAAATTCGGCGTAAAAGAAATCATAGTTTCCGAAAAGGATAATTTAGAGGGCTTTGTTCTTTTAAGAGAGGGCAAGCTATGAAATATCTGGCGTCGGTATTATCCGCTATATTTGCGCTTTTGACGGCTGCTTTATGCGGCTTCGTCGCATGGCGTGACCACGGCTTATGGGTTATAGCCGTATGCGTTGCAATGATTCTTTCTCTGCCGCTTTCGTCGCTTCTGCACGAGTGCGGGCATATGCTTTTCGGCGCAATATGCAAAATAAAAGCCTTACCAAAATTCAACCTTTTCGGGTCGTCCTGTTGTAAATTAATTCCCAAGACGGATAAAAAGCTCAGACCAAGGCTGTTTTTTACGGCTCTCGGCGGCGTTTTAGTAAATTTAACGATAGCGGTGGCGGTTGCTTTTATAGTACGCTATACGCCTGCGCCCGCTTGCATTTTGTTTTTAGTCCCGTCCAACGTTTATCTTTTGATTTTAAATATTATTCCCGCCTGGTTTAATTCGGGTAAGACCGACGGGCTTGTATGTAACGATTTGCTCAACAACACCGATACCGCAAAGGTAACGCTTGCCGTGCTCACTGTTCAGGCTCGGGTTTTAAACGGTAAGTCCATAGAGGAAGCGAGCGAAAACCTTTTATCCGACCTTCCTCAAATCCGTGAGGACGATCCCGCGTTCATTTCCTTTGCTGAACTCAGATATGAGTACTTTAAAGCTAAAGGCGAAGAGGAAAAAGCGGAGCTGTGGAAAAACCGCTTTGAAGAACTCAAAAAAGAATATTTATAACTTATATAAAATCCGCCCGCGCAGTTTTGCGCGGGCGGATTTTATTGTATAGTCATTCTGCGTGAGCGTTAGCTATACTTTGCGCACGGTATTGTCATTCTGTGTGAGCGATAGCGATACTTTGCGCACCTTATTATAAAAATTTCTCGTAATAAGGCGCAAAACGCAGTGAAGAATCTTTTTCAGATAATCAATAGTGAGGGTTTTAAGCTGAAACTCAGCTTATTCTATACAGCTTACCGAAGCAATGCGGGCAAATTCTGCCCCATATTTCTGCTTGCGTTTTGCATACGTGATTGCCGCAATTTCCGCATTCGAACACTTCGTTTACGAAGTCCGTGTCGGGCATATTTTTACAGTTAAATTTTTCCATAAAAAAAGTATGTCCGTCGGCAAAAATTTTATGCTGTTTCTGTATTTTTTTCTTCAAATTCTTGCATTCGATTATATAATATGGTATAATAAAAAAAATCGGCTTACAAATATTTCGCGCTATTCTGCGCGTAAAATATTTCGTGTTTTTTAGAAACCAAGTTTCTCTTGTCGCAGCATTTAAGGACACACAATTATATAGTTGCGCCAATTCACTTCCGGTGAGCCGTAGATATGCGCAAATTGAGTGCGCTAACCCAAAAATGTGATTTTGGGTTGCGCCTTGATTAATATAAAAATAAATTTCAGGGGGTTAATATGCCTGATAAAATCGAGAACAATTACGACGCCAATTCCCTGCGCGCGTTAAAGGGTCTGGAGCCCGTCCGCGAGCATCCCGGTATGTATATCGGACCCACCGATGAAAAGGGCTTGCACTGCCTCGTAAGGGAAGTTATAGACAACTCCATTGACGAAGCCTTGGCTGGCTATTGCGACACCGTTGACGTTATTATAACCGAGGACGGTTCGTGCAGTATTAAGGACAACGGAAGGGGTATTCCCACCGGCATCAACTCCGATACGGGAATAAGCGGCGTAGAGCTTGCTTTAACCAACCTCAACGCGGGCGGCAAGTTCGGCGGCGGCAACAAGGCTGGCGGCTATAAAATTTCTTCAGGTCTGCACGGTGTGGGCGTTTCCTGTGTAAACGCGCTTTCCGATACGCTCACTGCGGAGGTTTGCCAGAACGGTCACAGATACCGTCAGGTCTATCACTGCGGTATTCCCGAAGAACCGCTTAAAATAGTGGGCGATACGGAGGAAACAGGCACGACGATTACCTTCCACCCCGACGCAACCATTCTTGAAACCACTGAGTTTAACTACGATACTTTAAAAACTCTTTTAAGGGAGCTTTCGTACCTCAACAAGGGTTTGAAGCTCACGCTTACAGACCTGCGCGGTGAAAAGGAACGCCACGACGATTTCTGCTACGAGGGCGGCGTAGTACACTTTATAGAGGATATAAACAAGGGTAAGAACGTTCTGTTTGAAAAACCCGTTTACTTTGAGGACAGCGAGGGGGACGATAAGTTCCTTGAAATCGCAATTCAGTACAACGACGGTTATTCGGAGCAGATTTTCCCATTCTCTAACAATATCCGCCAACCCGACGGCGGCACCCATCTCGACGGCTTCAAAGCCGCGCTCACAAAAGTCATAAACGACGCAGGTAAAAGACTTAATATTTTAAAGGACAGCGAAAAGCTTTCTGGCGACGACGTAAGAGAGGGCATCACCGCAGTCGTTTCCGTGAAGATTGCCGACGCACAGTACGAAAGCCAGACCAAAGCAAAGCTTTGCTCGACCTATGTAAGGGGCTTCGTGCAGAAGTCCGTCACCGATAAGTTCGGCACTTACCTCGAAGAACACCCCGCCGAAACCAAAGAACTTATAATGCGCTGTATTACGGCGCAGCGCGCGCGGGAAGCGGCAAGGCTTGCAAGGGAAGAAACCCACAGAAAGGGCGTCCTCGAGAGCACGAAGCTCCCCGGTAAGCTTGCGGACTGTTCGGACAAGCGTTCGGAACTCTGCGAAATCTACATCGTTGAGGGCGACTCCGCAGGCGGTACGGCAAAGCAGGGTCGCGACAGACGCTTTCAGGCAATTCTGCCCCTCCGCGGTAAAATTTTAAACGTTGAAAAGGTTCGCATCAACCGCGTACTCGAAAACGAAGAAATCAAGGCGATGATAACGGCGTTCGGCTGCGGCATACAGGAAAATTTCGACGAAAGCAAGCTCCGTTACGACCGCATAATCATAATGACCGACGCCGACGTAGACGGCTCACACATCAGAATATTACTTCTTACGTTTTTCTTCCGCTATATGCGTCCCCTTGTCGAAAACGGGCACGTATACGCCGCACAGCCGCCACTTTATAAAGTTTCCGGTAAAGGCATACCCGACACCTACCTTTACGACGACAAGGCTTTGGAAGACTTCAGAAACACCTATAACGGCAAGTTCGAGCTTCAACGCTATAAGGGTCTCGGCGAAATGGACAAGGAACAGCTTTGGGAGACGACTATGGACCCGGCAAGGCGTACCCTCGTAAGAATGAAGGTAGAGGATGCAATAGAAGCCGACAGACTGTTCTCGCTTTTAATGGGCGAACAGCCCGAGCTGAGAAGACAGTTCATAGAAGACAACGCAAAACTCGTTGAAGAGTTGGACGTTTAATAGTGGAGGAGAAAGAGTATGGCTAAAAAAGAAACCAGTCCCGAGCTTACCGAAGAATTTAAACGAACGCTCGAAATGACAAAGCTTTTGGACAGAGAAGTTGACGAAGAATTAAAAAAATCATTCATCGCCTACGCAATGGCAGTCAACGTGTCCCGCGCTATTCCCGACGTAAGGGACGGTTTAAAGCCCGTCCACCGCAGAATTTTATATTCTATGCACGAGCTAGGGTTGACCTACGATAAACCCTTCAGAAAATGCGCGCGTATCGTCGGTGATTGCTTAGGTAAATATCACCCCCACGGCGACAGCTCGGTTTACGATGCGCTCGTCAGGCTTGCGCAGGACTTTTCCATAAACTTCCCACTCGTCGACGGGCACGGCAACTTCGGTTCGGTCGACGGCGACCCCGCCGCCGCAATGAGGTATACGGAAGCGAGAATGACCAAGCTTGCCTCCGAAATGCTCAGAGATTTGGATAAAGAAACGGTTGACTTCTACCCGACGTTCGACGATACGGGCTTGCAGCCCGCGGTTTTGCCAGCGCGCTTCCCCAATATGCTCGTAAACGGTTCGGACGGTATCGCCGTAGGTATGGCGACTAACATTCCGCCCCACAACCTCGGCGAGTGTATTGACGGCGTGGTAGCCCTAATCGATAACCCCGACATCGAGGTTGACGAGCTTATGGAATACATCACCGCTCCCGACTTCCCTACGGGCGCCCTCATAATGGGCAGAAGCGGCATAAAGAAGGCTTACAGAACGGGGCGCGGCAGTATAATCATACGCTCCCGTTGCGAAATCGAGGAGTATCAGAGCGGCAACCAGACCAAAACGAGAATAATAGTCACCGAAATTCCCTATCAGGTCAACAAGGCAAAGCTCGTCGAGCAGATTGCCGACCTCGTAAAGAATAAGAAGATTGAAGGCATCTCCGACATCCGCGAAGAGTCCGACCGCGACGGTATGCGTATTGTTATCGAGATAAAGAAGGACGCAAACGCGCAAGTCGTTTTAAACCTTTTATACAAGCACACTAACCTGCAGGTATCGGACGGTATTATAATGCTTGCGCTGGTTGACGGCACGCCGAGAGTTCTGAACCTTAAAGAGTGCCTTTACTATTACTTAGAGCATCAGAAGGACGTAATCGTCCGCCGTACCAAATACGACTTAGCAAAGACCGAAGAGCGCGCCCACATTCTACGCGGACTCGTTATCGCTCAGGCAAGCATAAACGAAGTAGTAGAAGTGTGCAAAAACGCAAAGGACAAGACCGACTGCGTTCAACAGCTTACCGCAAAGTTCGCGCTGGACGAAAGACAGGCTACGGCGGTTGCCGAGTTAAGGCTTTTCAGAATTTCCCATTTGGAAGTAGACAAGCTCAACGAAGAGCTTGCAGGTTTGGAAGCGGCTATCGCGGATTTCAAGGATATTCTTGCAAACGAAAGCAGAGTGCTTGACATTATCAAGACCGACCTTCTCGAAACCAAGCGTAAGTATCCTTCCGACAGAAAGACGGAAATCGCGGTAGATTTCAGCGGAGCAATAGAGGACGAGGACTTAATCCCCGTTGAACAGGTCGTAATTTCGATGACCCATACGGGCTATGTAAAACGCCTTCCCGTTTCAGAATACCACGCGCAGAACCGCGGCGGCAAGGGAATAACGGCGCACCGCCCGAAGGAAGAGGACTTCGTCGAAAGAATGTTCGTATGCTCATCTCACGACTATTTGCTTCTTTTCTCGGACCGCGGCAGGGTTTACCGCATCAAGGCTTACGAAATTCCCGAAGCGCAGCGTACGGCGCGCGGCAGGGCTATCGTAAACCTCGTCCAGATAGAGCAGAACGAAAAGATAACCACGATTATTCCCGTACAGGCGGACGCGCAGGGCTTTATCGCCTTTGCAACCAGAAACGGATTAATTAAAAAGACCAAACTCGAAGAGTTTACCCGCATCAACAGAAACGGCAAAATCGCAATAAAATTAAACGAGGGCGACAGCCTTATATCCGTTCAGTTCACTACGGGCGACGACGAACTAATGATTGCCTCCAAGGGCGGGAAATGTATCCGCTTCAACGAGTCGGGCGTCCGCTCTATGGGCAGGGACACCGCAGGCGTCAAGGCTATGAAGATAGGCGCAAACGACGCGCTTGTTGATATGCTCGTAATCGACGAAAGCAAAGATATCTTAACCGTAACCACTGGCGGCTATGGCAAGCGTAGCAGAGTGGAAGATTACCGCTTGCAGGGCAGAGCAGGTAAGGGCATAAAGGCTGGTACCTTCAACGAGGTAACGGGTAGTCTTATCAATCTTAAACAAGTAACCGACGACGACGATATTATGATAATCTCGGACGGCGGAACGATTATAAGAATGCACTGCTCGTCAATCTCGACCATAGGCAGAGCTGCACGCGGCGTAAGGCTTATGCGCCTTAAAGACGGACTCGTTGCTACGGTTGCGGTAACCGAACGCGACGACGAAGCGGAAACCGCGGTTCCCGAAGAAGCTACCCCCGAAGATTTAGCCGAAGGCGTCGACAACAGCGACAATGAATAAGCCTTCCCCTAATGGGAAGGTGGCTTAACCGTAGCAAAGCGATGTTAAGACGGATGAGGTATTGTTTTAAAATGAAAGACCACCCGCAATGCGGGTGGTTCTTTTCAGTCTAAAAAGTTTTGCGCGCCGATTTTAAGCCCGAGTTTAAAGCCCTCTTTAAAAAATAACTCTTCGATTGCGCTTTCAATACCGCCCAGCGCAAGGAATAAGTCATAGTCAATCTTTTTCCGTTCTTCTTTGGGTAAGTCCTTTAAAAGTTTTTCGCAAATTTCCCAAAATATCTTGTCGTTCTTTTTATATTCTTCGTCCTCAAGCAGTTTAATATTATCCCTGTAACTATCCCCGTCAAAAGCAAGGTCAACAATTAGTGAGTTATTCATATTTTTACCTCCGTACCGTAAGATATATTGTACACATTTTATCATAAGATATGTCTTATGTCAATGATTTCAAATAAAATATGTCTTACAATATTATTATGAAAAATTTATTAGCATTAAGATTGAACGAGTATTTAACGGAAAATGGATTAAGTAAGCGCAAATTTGCCGAGCAAGTGGGGGTATCCGCTATGAGTGTATCAGATTGGACGACTGGGAAAATTCAGCCAAATGCAGAAAGCATTTATTTGATTTGCGAAAAGTGCAATTTAAGTGCTGATTATTTGTTAGGCTTAAAAAATTAAAAGATACAGTTATAAAACTCCTATGCTCCAATATGTCATTCCGTTGTACCGACGTCGCCGCCGTACAGAAGAGCAGGAATCTTTGCGCTCTACGCAACCCTGAATAAAATTAACCCGCCCGCGATTATTCGCGGGCGGGACTTTTAATTCAGAATTTAAGCCTTCCCCGTAGTGGGGAAGGTGTCTTTTTCGTAAGTATGAGAAAAAGACGGATGAGGGGTTTATATTATATTTTCTTTCTCTTTTCTTTGTCTTTGACTTCTTTATCCTTCTTTTTAGTCGTCGAGGGGAATATCATATGCGACAGTTCTTGCAGCCACCCCGATATAGGGAACGAGGCTTCTATTACCACGACAATCGTCAGAACTTTCGCGTAGTCCCAAACTAATTTATCCCAGCCCGTATATAAAAGTGCGTTTGTAAGCGGCGTTATTGAGTACGCGCCTACGAGTATTCCGAATACGACTAAACATAGCACTCCTCGGTAAACGTTGAACGGCTGACAGGTTCGGAAAACCATTACGAAGCCCGAGAAAGTCATTGCTATCATACACATTGCCTGATAGTGCGCTCCGAACTCTTCGTGGTCGAATATGTCCGTAAGATACATTGCCATAGTGCTCAGTATCATTAGCACTGCGCCTGTGACGGCTCCGCTCATAACGTGTGTGATAAACTTGCCCTGTACCCTGTCCTTGTTGGGTTGCAACGAAAGGAAGAAAGAGGGCGCGCCTATTATCGCCGTTTCCAAAAGAAGCATATTCTGAGGCATAAACAGATAGGGTTTACCCATACAGATGCAGATAAACGCGAGTATGGCGGTAAACAGCGTCTTCATCAGGTACAGCGAGGACGAGTTTTTAATATTATTTATAACGCGCCTGCCCTCTGCAACTATCTTTGGCATTGAGTTGAAGTTGTTGTCCATCAACACAAGGTGAGATACGTTTCTTGCCGCCTCGCTGCCCGAAGCAACCGAGATTGCGCAGTCGGCTTCTTTAAGCGCAAGAATATCGTTTACGCCGTCGCCAGTCATCGCAACGGTGTTGCCCTGCGACTTAATAGAGCGGACGAGTATCGCCTTCTGTTCGGGTGAAACTCGTCCGAACACGGTGTACTTGTTTGCAACGTTTTCAACCTCAGTATCGTTCAGCCCGTCGAGTGAAATGAACTTTTCCGCATTCGCAATTCCCGCGCGCTTGGCAACTTCCGAAACAGTTACGGGGTTATCGCCCGAAATAACTTTTACGTTAACTTCGTTGTCCTTGAACCACTTAATGGTGTCAATCGCGTCCTCGCGAACGTTATCGGCAATCGAAATTATCGCAATTGGCTTCAAAATCGAAGGTAGCTTGTCGCCCACGATGGGGGAAGGCGAGTGCGCAAGCACTATAACGCGCAAGCCCATCTGCGCATACTGTTTAACTATCTTTTCAACCTTCGCGGGGTAAGGTTTAAGTACGAATTCCGGTGCTCCCATCGCAAATGTTCCGGCTTCGTCAAACGTTACGGCTGAAAGCTTTCTCTTGGATGAGAAGGGTATCTTCGCCGTTGCCGCAAACTTGTCGTTGTAACCGAAGTGGTTGTTAAGCGCGATAGAGGTCTGGTTGTTGCTGTCAAGCTCCCTTAAAAGGCTTCCCATAATATCGTTTAAGGAATAATCTTTGACGGTGTTTAAAATAATGGTATCGTTAACTCTCATTCTGCCGTCGGTAATCGTTCCCGTCTTGTCAAGGCAAAGAACGTTTACGCGCGCCAGCATTTCAAGGGAATACATATCCTGAACGAGGGTATTGGACTTCGTTAGTCGCATAATACCCACGGCAAGCGCAATACTCGTAAGCAATAGCATTCCCGAAGGAATCATACCTATAACCACGGTACATGTCCGTTGAAGCGCGTAGTTAACGTTCACGTTAATTCCGCCGTCTGCTTCAACTACGTTTTTGTAAATCGTATCCTGCGCAATATAGGTATCCGGGTCTACGTTTTTAATAAAGCCGTAGGTCGTAAGGAACGTGCCGATTGCAATGGGTATAATGAGCAGCGACACGCACTTTATAATCAGCTTGGTCGAGTTCATCAGCTCGGAGTTGGGGCGCTTATATTTTTTCGCCTTTGAAGTCAACTTTTCAAGATAGGTTTCCTTACCGACTTTTTCAACCCTGAATTTTCCGCTGCCGCTTGCAATGAAACTGCCCGCGTAAAGTATATCGCCGATTTGCTTTTTTATGGCTATGGATTCACCCGTTAAAAGGCTTTCGTTTACTTCTACCGAACCCTCGGCAAGTATACAGTCTGCGGGTACCTGACTTCCCAAATCAAGGATAATTACGTCGTCGAGAACTATTTCCTGCACGGGTATCTCAACCGTTTCCCCGTCGCGTATTACCTTGACGGTATTTTTGGCAAGAATAGACAGCTTGTCGATTGACAGCTTCGAGCGTATTTCCTGAATAATGCCGATTGCAACGTTCGCGGTGGTGATAACTATTACAAGATAGTTGGAAAATCCCTGCGTGTTCGCAATAAGGAGCGCGATAGCCGCAAAAAGACATAAGAGGTTGAAGAACGTGCAGATATTCCCGATAAAGATACTTGCATACGAACGGGAGTACTTCTTATTCGTATCATTGAATAAGAACTGCTTGAACCGCGTCTCTACCTGTTCGGCTTTAAGCCCCTTGTTAAGCTTCGGCGAAAACCTTTCAACCTTGGTTGAAACGGCTTTTTTAGGGTGCGCCTTGAAATATTTGATAATTTTCTGCTTATCAAAAGCTTCCTTCTGCTGGGCAGTCGTTTCCGCCGCGTCGTCGCGCAATGGATGCTCGTCACCGGGAAATAAAGCTATCTGTACTGCCTCGTCCGTACTTGCAACGGCGGAAAGCTCTTCCGTCGCCTCATCGGACGGCTTTTCAACGACCTCTTGCTTTTTTTCGGTTTTTTTTGCGGGCTTTGCTTTCGTCGGGTCCACGCCGCCTGCCTTAAAAACTATTTTACTCATACATCTTTATTCTATCATAAAAATAATCTATTTTCAAGAAATTCAAAGCTAATTATTTGCTTTTAGCTGGTAAATTAAGTATAATATCGTTAATCTTATTTTTAAGGACTTAAAAAAATGATTGATATTAACCTTATCCGTGATAATCCCGAAATCGTAAAAGAGAATATAAGAAAGAAATTTCAGAACAAAAAGCTTCCCCTCGTCGACGAAGTTATAGCCTTGGACAAGAAAAAGCGCGAGCTTCAACAGGAAGGCGACGGCTTGCGCGCGCAGAGAAACGCGCTTGCAAAGCAGATAGGCGCGCTCATGCGCGAGGGCAAGAAGTCGGAAGCGGAGGAAGCAAAGGCAACCTCCAAAGCCAACAACGACAGAATCGCCGCAATCGAAGCGGAAACCTCAGCAATCGACGAAAAACTGAAAAAGAATATGATGGCAATCCCCAATATTATTGCGGACGACGTGCCTTTGGGCAAGGACGACAGTTGTAACGTAGAGGGCAGAGTTTTCTTAAAACACGAAGAAAAAACCTTCGATATTCCCTATCACCTCGATATTTTGGAAAGTTTGAACGGCATAGATTTGGATAGCGCGAGAAGAACAAGCGGCAACGGCTTCTATTATTTAACGGGCGATATCGCCCGCCTTCATTCCGCCGTGTTATCCTACGCGCGAGACTTTATGATTGACAAAGGGTTCACCTATTGCATACCGCCGTATATGATAAGGCGCGACGTCGTTTCGGGCGTTATGTCCTTTGAAGAAATGGACGGAATGATGTACAAGATAGAGGGAGAGGATTTATATTTAATCGGCACCTCCGAGCACTCTATGATAGGTAGATTTATGGGCGCGCTTCTTCCCGAAACCGCTCTTCCCCAGACCCTTACCTCGTATTCGCCCTGTTTCAGAAAGGAGAAGGGCGCGCACGGCATAGAGGAGCGCGGAATTTACCGCATACACCAGTTTGAAAAGCAGGAAATGATAGTTCTCTGCAAGCCCGAAGAAAGCGACTATTGGTATGAAAAGCTTTGGAACTATACCGTTGAACTCTTCGTATCGATGGAAATCCCCGTCCGCCAGCTTATATGCTGTTCTGGTGATTTGGCGGATTTGAAGTATAAGAGTTGCGATATAGAAGCGTGGAGTCCCCGCCAGAAAAAGTATTTCGAGGTGGGCAGTTGCTCCAACCTCACCGACGCGCAGGCAAGGAGACTTGGCATCCGTTACAAGGCTGCAAACGGCAAAAACGAGTTCGTTCACACTCTCAACAACACCGTCGTCGCTCCTCCCAGAATGCTCATCGCCTTCCTTGAAAATCACTTGCAGGCAGACGGCAGCGTGTATATCCCGCCCGTGCTCCGGCCCTATATGGGCGGAAAGGAAAAGCTCGTTCCAAAAAAATAATTCAAGTTTAATATCGAAGCCCGCCGAATAGCTTACGGCGGGCTTTTATCATTTGCGAATTATCTTCTTGAATTTATTATATTGTATAAGGTTGATTTTAAAACTCTTTTCCCTCAGTTTTTTCAGGTTGGCAACGGAAAAACGCTTTTCAAGCGCGAGGTATAAAACAACGTTGTCTTTAAGTCTTTTATCAAACTCAATAAGTCCGTCAGCCGCAGTTTCCTTTCGGTAAATCGCAAGCATCGCGCTCATGTAATACGTTACAAGCCTATCGCACAGTATATCGAATATAAAGGTATAGACGGCTTTATTGAATTTAGCTTTGTTTTTTTTGAACTCTTCGAGCGTCTCTTCGAGCTTCGCTTCGTCAGTAACCGAATACAACGCCCTTTGCGTCGTGAACAGGAAAGGGCGCAAAGTAATCCAAACTACTTCTTTGGAATTGAAAGCCGTATAAATTTCCGCGCCGTATCTGTCCGTATAAAACTTTGCCGCAACGCTTTTAAGGGTGGAGGACTTCAAAGCGTATCCGCCGTCGAACGCGAGAATATCCGCCGTGCATTCCTCCGCAATATTTAAAAACTGCGCAAAATCTTCCTCCGCCACGGTGCAGTCGGTGTCTATAATAATAACGTATTTGCCCTTGGTTTGCTTTATAAGCTCGTATAAAGCCTTCGGGTTTTGCCCGTCGGAATTTTCTTCTGGGCGCAAAAGCTCTGCTCTTTCGTCCTCAACGTTCAAAGCTTCGCCTGCATTATTGCAAAGTACTATACTCAAAAGTTTCTTCATAGGTAATAAAATTATATTATAAACAGTTTGAAAAGTCAACGCACGCTGTGATATAATAGATTAGGTATTAATTTTTGTAAATATTATACGGCGCAATCTCAAATCATATTTTGCAGAATAGCCGAGATTTTTGTGAACTTATGAAATTAGTATTTTTCGATATAGAGTGCGCCGGCGTGCACAAAACTTACGCCAAGATATGCGCGTTCGGGTATGTCGTCTGCGACGAAAAATTCAATATAATCGAAAAACGGGATATCCTTATTAACCCCAAGGGCAGGTTTGAACTCACCGACCGCAAGGGCGACAAGGGTATAGTTTTGCCGTACGACTACGCTGAATTTAAAAACTACCCTAAATTCAACGCGGTATATCCCGAAATTAAAGCTCTTTTAGAGGATAAAGACAGCATAGCCGTGGGTCACGCCGTATTAAACGACGTAAAATATCTCAACCTCGAAACCCGCCGCTACAAGCTTCCGTCGTTTAAATTTTCGTTTGCCGACAGTCAGATGTTTTTTATGGCGGCAAAAAACGACTTTTCACGCCAGTTCGGGCTCGAACACATAGCTGAGGATTTGGGCGTTGAATTTACGCCTCACCGCGCCGCCGACGACGCCTACGCAACTATGAAAATAGTTGAAGCAATGTGCAAAAAGTACGGATGCGACTTTGTAGCGCTTACGGCAATGCTCGGCTTTACGGCGGGTAAAATAGCAAACTACGTCGTTACGCCCCCTCAGTGTACGGGTTTAAAAAGATATAAGCAGGATAAGAATAAGCAGAAAGAAGAACGCTCGAAAAAGCGCGTGAAATTCAACAACAATATCACTAAAAAACGCGTAAAAAAGCAAGGCAAGCTATTTGGCAAAAAGTTCAACTTTTCGCGCAGGATAGAGGACGATATAGCCGTTTCCATAGCTTTCGTAGACAAAATTTACGACCTCGGCGGCAGCTATAAACAGCGCGTAGAAGAGTGCAACATCTACGTTGCCGACGAAGGCGACGGAACCGACCGCACCAAAAAAGCAGGGGCGGCAGGCAAACGCATTATTACGGTTGAGCAGTTCAAGGAGCTTATAAGCGATGATTAGTCTGCCCGAAGAATTTCTTGAAAGAATGAAGGGCGAGCTCGGCGCGGAGTACGAAGATTTTTTGCAAAGCTACGCAACGCCCGCCGTAAAAGGCGTACGCGCAAACACCCTTAAAATAACGCCCGAAGAGTTTGAAAAAATCGCGCCCGTCGCGCTCGTGGGTAAAACCGATTGGGAGGAAAGCGGTTTTTACGCCAAAGGCGATGGCTTGGGTAAAACAGTTTTACACGCCGCGGGTCTGTACTACGTACAGGAGCCTTCCGCAATGTGCGCCGTGCCGGAGCTTGAAATAAAACGCGGAGAGCGCGTTCTCGATTTATGCGCAGCCCCGGGCGGAAAGTCAACACAGATTGCACAATATATGAAAGGCACTGGTATGCTCGTCGCAAATGAAATCGATTTTAAACGCTACGGCGTATTAAAGAGCAATATCGAAAGATGCGGGGTAAGGAATGCCGCCGTAACCTGCCAAAGCCCTGAAAATCTTGCGGCATATTATAAAAACTATTTCGATAAAATTCTCGTCGATGCACCATGCTCCGGCGAAGGTATGTTTAAAAAAGAAGAAGCCGCTCTTCGCGAATGGAGTTTGAAAACGGTTCTCTCTTGCGCGGCGCGTCAGGCAAAAATTTTAGAAAGCGCAAATACGATGCTTGCCGGGGGCGGGCGGCTCGTCTATTCAACCTGTACCTTCGCAACCGAAGAGGACGAACGGCAGATAGAAAACTTTTTAAAGCTTCATTCCGAATATACGCTTATAAAAATGAAAAAGCTTTTGCCACATAGGGTAAAGGGCGAGGGACACTTTTTCGCCGCGCTTGAAAAAGCGGCGGGGGAGCGCGCCGCTGATTTCAGCCTTAAAGATATTAAGCCAAACGATAAAAAGGAGTTTGAAGAGTTTAAACAAGGCGTTATAAACGCTGAATTTAAAAATATAGTCAAGCTAGGCGAATCCGTCTATTCTCTCGTTGATAATTTCCCCGCGGAGTTGAAAGCAGGCGTAAAACTCGGCGAAATTAAAAACGGACGTTTCGAGCCTGCACATTCGCTTGCCGCGTGTCTTAATCCGAACGAAGCCAACGGACTCGAAGTCAACGAAGAAACCGCATTAAAATATCTTCGCGGCTTGACTTTCGACTGCGCCGACGCAAACGGTTGGCGCGTAGTAACATACAAAGGCTATCCTTTGGGTTGGTGTAAAATAGTTAACGGCGTTGCCAAAAATCACTTCCCCAAGGGCTTGAGGATATAGTATAAACCCGTCGGTTGCTTGTCAAAGTATATAGTTGATTTATGTATTACAATACCGAACTCTTTGTAAACGAAGAAATCAAAACTTATTATAAACGGCTGAACAAGCTGCAAACGATATTGATACTTTCCACAGTATTGTCGGTAGCTTTAATTGCAATTGTAGTTATAATTGTATTTGGCGTAAAATATCCCGATACTTTTATGACGGGGTATGCAATGGCGGTATTTGTAACAGTTGAGTTTGTTTTAACGGCTTCGATAGCGTTTCCGTTTCAATTGAAACTAAATATATTAAGATGCAAGCAGACTGAAGAATTAAAAGGGCATCCGCTATACGGAAAATACGCATACTTGCTGAATTTGGGACAAAAAATCATAAAAACAACAAATTATATTTCTATCGCGACGGTAGCGGTAGGCATTATAGCGGTTTGGGTCTTTGCGATATTTTTTCCTTACGGCTTCTATAACGTATACGCTGCTATTCTGCCAATAGCCGTTTGCAATTTAATTCTTATTTGTTCAAATAAAATAAAAGAAATCAAAAATACTGAAACGGAAATCTTGCGGGAATTGAAAGCGGAAAGCAAAAATCCGAGTTGTGAAGTTTAGTAAGAATGGTAATTTTCAAAAGTCGTAAAAACAAGTTTATCAGATAACGATACGTTTAAAATTTTTTTCTCATATTAATTAAAAACAAGGCTCCCGATTTTTTTCGGGAGCCTTGTTAATCGTTTATTAGCAGAGACGGTTTTTATTTCGGTTTTTAAAAAATGAATTATTCTTTGTCTTCGCTGTCGGATTCATCGCCCGTTTCCGCGTCGGTCGCGGGTTCAACCGTTTCAATGGATTCTTCCGCAGGCGCGTCGGTAGTTTCGTCCGTCGGGGTAACGTCCTCGGCGGGGGAGGTTGCCGCTCCGTCGCTTTCGGGTTCAATAAGCTCGTCCTTTACGAGGTGAAGCTTCTTGACGTATCTGTCGCGTTTGCGGTACACGTTCTTGTTTGAATTCTTCGCGCCGCTTGCTTTCCTCTTATTTTTGATATGCTGCGTTACGAGAATCGAAACGAGGGTGATAAGCAGAACTACTACTAAAACGATAGATGAAATATAAAGTCCCAACTCCGTAGCGTTCGTGGTTTCTTCTTCGTCGCCTTTGTCGTCGTCATCGTCTACGGTGTTTTTGGCAATGCTTTGGTCAACCGCGGAGTAATCTACGAATACGTTCTTCGCGTTGCTCGAAGTATCCTCGAACTCAAAGTACGCAAGCTGCTCGGAGAAGGAAGAGGGGTCGTAGTTGTAACCCGTCTCGCCGTCGCCCGCCGTGGTTGCGTTGAAGGGAACGTAGGACGATGAATCGTAAAGCGTATAGGTATAATAGCTTGCCTTGTAAGCGCCTTCGCCATAGCCGTATCCGGTCATCTTGTCTGCTATCTTATTGCGGTATTCCTCATCAAGTCCGGCAATAAGATTTTCGTACGCTCTGATGTTTTCCTTTTCGGAAGCAAGGTCTTTAAACAAATCTACCTTTTCACCGTCTGGCTTTCCTGCGTTTATTTCGTCGTTAACTTCAATAATCGCTCTGTTGTAAGCGTTCACGATTTCGGCTTCGTAAGCAGCCAGACGCGTTTCGCTTACGGTACCCTGGAACAGGTCGAACGCAACCGCGCCGTTTTTGTAGTTGCTGCTGTCAACGCCCGTTTCGTTCCTGTCGCCGCTCCAAAGCTCAAGGCGGTAATGCTTGTCTTCGCTGCCCGTTTTAACTACGAAGTTCACGGTTACCCAACCGTTGTCGCCAAGTCTGTCGCAGTCCGCTTTCGTGACCTTCACGCAAAGCTCTTCGTCAACGCGGTCTGCTACGGGATACCTTACGAGCGCAGGGTCGAAGTTGTTGATTTCGCGTTCCTTGTCCGTAACCTCGGTGGTCTTGTCGCCTTCCGTAGTTATCTCTACGTAATAATACTTTCCGTCGATAAATTCGTAAACGTGCGTGCCGTCAGTCGTGCAAAGGTAGTGGTCTGCATTTATATATTGATTACTGTTATTTTTGTCTTTGCTGTAATAGGTTTCACCGTCTTTCAAATCATCGTAAGAAATCTGCTCAAAAGTAACTACGCCGTTGTTCTCGTGGCGGGTGTAGAACTCGTTGTGCTCGTATTTGCTGTCCTTATACGACTTAACGAGGTTGTAAAGATTTGCGTAAAGCTTCCCGTCCTTATCCTCGTATAGCCCGTCCTCGCGCAAGGTGTAGACGATGTGACCGCGGTGTTCAGCGGCGGTCCAGTCCTCGTCAAGTTCGCAGTCAAGCACATTGCCCTCTTCGTCGTATCGGAAAGTATAGGCAGGGGTTGTAAAGCTTAAAACGTTTTCAGTGTCGTCGCTGTCAACAAGGTAGATGAACGCTTCCGCGTCGCCCGTAACCTTCACGCGTACGCTTATCACTTCTCTGCCGTTTGAAGAAACCGTCTTGTCGCTACCTATAAAGCCGTAGTTGGCAACGTCGGTTAAAGTATAATAAGTTTCGTTTTCGTCGAACGTCGCATTTTCCTTAACTTGTTCAAAAGTACCGTCCGCTTTCTTGATGTAATATTTGCCGTTATTGAACGTGTCCTTATTGGCGTTCGCTTTAGCCGCGTATTGCCTTAAACTATTGATTATGATAAGGGGCTGATAGCAGTTTTCGCCGAAAGCGTTTTCCCAGTTTAAAGTGCCGTCGGTAAAGCTCGATAAAATTCTCTCCTTTTCGGGTTGGCTCATAGCGGAGGACGAGTCGCCGAACACGTCCTTGTTTATAAGGCCCGCATTCACCGTTTTGTCGGTTGCGCTACCTAAAACGTTTGCGCCGTTCGAGCCCTTATAGTTATTGGGAAGCGCAATTCCGTTGTTTATATCGTCCGTTCCGGTTGCTTCGTCGAATTTGGAGCCTTCGTCCTTCGCCGCGTCCTTTGCAAAGGAGAACACCGCGGTGTCGTCGCCTGCGGAAGCAAGGTTATAAATATCCTCGTTTATAACCAGCGTCTGCAAATTCGCAATAGCAGCATAGCCGCTTTCAAAGGAAGTGGCGGTCGTTATCTCCGTCGTTCCGAACGAAAAATCTATATAGAACGTTCTGTCGGTATTCGTATCGTCCTTAACGTCGTTCTTCACGAACGCAAAGCACTGTACCCAGCCGTTATAAATGTCCTTATCTTTCTCGAAGTCGGTGGTCTTGTCGGTCGTATCTATGGTAAGCGTCTGAACGCTGTCCTCGTTGACCGTCTTTTTAGCTGCGTCCTCGTATTCGTAAATCTTCACGGTCGCAGCGGTTCCTCCGTCCATATCGCTCGTCTTGACCCAGAACGAAACGAGGAGGTAACCGTTTTTACCGTCCGCGCTTGCCTTGGGGACTGTGAACGCCGTATCGGAAATAGTCGCAGTGTAAGGTGCGCCCCACGCTGAGAACGTTACGAAAGTATTGCCGTCGCCGTCGGGCGCGCCGTTTTCTCCCGTAAGGTTATTCAACAGTTTTGCGTATTTGCCGTTAAAGGTGTGGTTTTTATCAAATACCGTTATAACGTCGTCGCTTGTCGGGCGGGGTTTGTCCTTTAAGTCCTTGGGTAATTTTAATCCGATCTGCGTTTTTTTGCCAACGCCGTTGACGCTGAAATCCTCGGCCGCGGCGTACTTAACGCCCTTTGAATCTTCTTCTACTGTCAAACCGACTTCAACGTTGCTCATGTCGAATACTACGGGCGAATAATTATTGCCGATACCCTTATCCGAAGCAAGGTCGATAAGATAGCGGAAGTCATGGGTGTGCAAGTCTTTGTTTCCCTTAGTTGTGACGTCCGTATAGAATATCCTGTCATCCTCTTCCGATGTGAGAGTGCAGCTCGTGCCGTTAGTCGTTATTTCGGCTTTGTGGTCTTTATAGGTGCATTCGGTATCAGTTCCTTCGAGTTCGCGGTATTTTTTTACCTGCACGTCGTCGAAGAAAGCGTAACCCGTAACCTTTTCGTTGTTTTCCGCGCCGCCTAAGCCCAATCTGAGTTGGACGGTGGTATTGGCAAAGTCGCAAGCGTTGATATACACGGTGTATTGCACCCAACCGTTTTGTGCGGTGGTTTCTTTGCCGTTTGCGCTTGCAATAATGTTTTCTGTGTTTATGGCTTTAATGCTGAAGGAATCGATTGAGTTGCCCGCAACAGATTGAATAACCTCGATGTACGCGCCCTTATCCTCTTCGTCGGCGGTAGCTTGATAACCCTTGTTGAATCTCAGCTCCGAAGTCTTAACCCAAAGCGAAATTTCCGCGGCAGTGTGCGCTTCAAGAGTAACGGTAGAGGAGGTATAATACTGGTGAAGCCCGTTGTTTAAAGTATCCGTGCCCGCGTTATGCAACATTAATACGTTACCAACTGGGTCGGTTTCAAGATCCTCGTTAAAGTAATATCTACCGTCGCCGTCCTTGTACGCCGCCTTGCCGCCGAAGGAATAAGTCCCGTCGTCGTTGGCTTCGAATTCGCCCCAGTGTGTTTTGGGGTTTGCGGTAAGCTCCTTTCTTATAAGCTTGGTAAAGTTGCCGTCGCCGTCCTTAATATAGAACTCCCCGTCAATCTTTGAAGCTTCTTTTCCGTTCCAGGTATAACCGTCGGTTTCGTTGCCTTGAATGCCGAAATAGCCCTCGTATCCGCCGTCGTGCTTGTTTATCCAGCTATCCCCGACCTTATCGTCGTCAAGCATAGCGGAGTAAACGTCCTTGTAAGGGATATCGCGCGAACGCATAGAGTTGTAGTTGACGTAGTCCTCATTGTCGGAAGAAAGGTCGTTGTTATAGTCAAGCGTTTCCTTTAAGCCTTCGTCGGTTAACTTATCCCAACCGTCCGCGACGTTGATTATGCCAGACTTAACGGAGGTGTCGCCGCCGAGCGTCCAGTTATTAACGTTCTTTATCAGGTGAATCGCCTTGTCAGGAACGTCGTAATGCTCGAAGTTCCCGTTCTTTAAAACTTGATTGTCTTCTTTCGCCGTTATCGCGGTAGAAGGCTCGTCCTCCTTATCGGTGGGCGCGCAGGCTGCCGCAAGTCCCGTACAGGTTACCGACAGCGCGCACAGCATGGCAATCAAAGCTTTTCTTTTTCTGTTCTTGTTTGAGTAATTTTTAGCCATAAAACTCCTGAGGTTTTCTTTAAAATTTCCAAAAACCTATAACTTCTCAAATTATCGTACCTTTACATTTTAATATAATCAGAGATTATAAGCAAGCAATTATCACGCAAATTGCAAGAAAAAATTCATTATTTTGGTAAATTTGCAGAAACTGTTTACAAATATATCGAAGCGGAGCAAGTAATGAAAATCGGAAAAAAATCGTTAAAAGGAATATTTACGGGGCTTACGACGGGTGCGGTGAACGGACTTTTCGGCGGCGGCGGGGGAATGGTCGTCGTGCCGCTTTTGAAAAATATGCTCGGTTACGAAGAAAAACACGCCCATGCAACGGCGATTCTCGTCATTGCGCCAGTGTGCGCGGCAAGCGCTATAACCTATATCGTAAACGGCTACTTTGCTGCCGACGTGGTAATTCCCGCCGCCATCGGCTCGGTTGCGGGCGGCCTTTTAGGCGCTTTTCTTTTAAATAAATTGCCGGAATTTATCGTTAACGCCGTGTTTGTCGCCGTTATGCTCGTTGCGGGGGTAAGAATGCTCTTATGAGTTTTATTCTGTATCTTATCACAGGTTTTTTGTCGGGTATGCTTGGCGGTATGGGAATGGGCGGCGGCACGATTTTAATTCCCGCGCTTACGGTAATTCTCGGCGTCGAACAGCATATAGCGCAGGCGACCAACCTTATTGCTTTTCTGCCTATGGCGGCGTTCTCGTTAAAAGCCCACAAGGAGCGCGGACTGTTGAAAACCGACGGCGTGTGGAGCGTGATTATTCCCGCCGTGTTGACTTCCGTTGCGGGCGGGCTTATAGCCGCGCTACTTCCCGCGGTAATTTTAAGAAAGCTTTTCGGAGCATTTTTAATAGCTTTAGCTATTAAAGGTTTGTTTTCCGTCAAGCTGAAAGCAAAATAATCTTCGTCAACGCGCAAAAAAAACCTCCTCAATCGGCAAACGGATTGAGGAGGGCGTAAATTTTTTTCGTCTTATTGCGCCTTTTTCTTTTTGTTTCTTGCAAACAGCTTTTTAAAGGGGCGGGAAGAAACCATTTCAAGGCAGTACTGCGCGCCTACGGTAAACCCTAAAAGCAATGGAGCGCATATAACCAACTGCCAAACGGGCGCAAGATAATGTGAAACAATTCCGTTTAAAAGCCATCCGAAAAGGCAAGATGCAACTATTATCAGCACGCTGTGCAGGGTGTACTTTAAATACGCTATTCCGTCGCATTTCTTTCTCAGAAGATTCAGGTTCAAAGCCGCGCAAATAAGCTGGCTTAACGCAAGCCCCAATCCGTACGCGTAAACTCCTATGTAACGCGTCAGGAACAATACGCAGATAATCATGGCGACCGCGCCTATGCAGAAGTGTAAAAGTGTGCGCTTTTCGCAGTTCATACTGTTTAAAATAGTGTTGGTAATCAGCGATATGCAGAGCGGTAGAACGACGAACGAACAGTTTCTCACCAATTCCCCGCAGAACTCGTTGTCGAAAAGCAGTACGCTCAGCGCGTTGCCGAGAACGAAAAGCACGGGTATCAAAACCGTTGCAATAAAAATTGCGGCTTTAACGGTCTTTTCAACGTCGTAGCGCACGGCTTTTTCTCTCTTTCTGTAATAATTTTCGGAAAGCTCGGGCGCAACCACCACGGCGATAGACCCTATAAGCGCGCTCGGCGCAAACAGAAGGGGCACCGCCATACCCATAGCAACGCCGTAAATGCTCATTGCCTCCGAGCTGCTGTATCCGCACGCCCTTATCAAAAGCGCGGGCATAAGCACTGATACCGCAGAGTTTAAAAGCGAAGTGGCGGTCCGCATAGCAGTTATGGGTGTTGCGGAAGCAAGCAGTGGTTTAAGTTGCTTTTTGGGATTAACGAATTTCCCGCCCTTCTTAAAATACCAGAAAAGCGACGCAGCAAAGGAAAAGCAGTAGGAAATAAGTACTGCGTAAATGGCGTTTCTCGCGCCGATAACGGGGTCGGCAACGCCCCATATAAGGGCTATTCCCGCAAAAACCATAATTGCGTCTTCAACCAGCTCAATTACCGAATAGGGCAAAAATTGCTTATTTCCCCAAAACGACCCGCGTATTACCGCATAGATCGACGTCAATACGAGCCCCGGCAACAAAATTATGAAAATCTGAACGCATCGCTCATCCGAAAACAAAAATCCGAAAGCGTTTCTGCCGAAAAACAGAATAAGCGCAATGGGTATGGTTATTGCCAAAGTGCAGATCACGCCCGCCGTAACCGCCGCGTGCTTGCCCGAAATATCGTTTTTGGCGTTGGATTTTGCCATAAGACGCGAAACCGTTACGGGAACGCCGCTTGACGCGACTGTTAAAAATACCGAAAATACTGTAAGACAAATTTGATAAATGCCTATACCTTCCGCGCCGATTATCCGCGTCAAAATTATTCTGTAAACGAAACTCAGTCCTTTTTCTACTGTGGAAAACGCCGTAACTTGTGCGGCGGAACGGTAAATATTGTTCTTCATCAACATTATTCTACAAATTTCTTGCAGAGATTATGAACAATTTATCTTTAATTTGCGTATGATATACCAAATGTTTACGCTCGTTACGGACAGAAGCAAATATTTCAGGGTCAAACGCGGGCAGACCAAGGCGGAGGTGGAATCCGTGCTGCGTACCCCTATAAAAAATTTCTTTTGCGGAGCAATAGCGGAAACGGGGGAAGAGTTAGAACTTTATATCTGCCGTCCCATGGAAAGCTATCAATCGATTTCCTCGAAATGCGGTATTTCCGTTGAGGAGCTTAAAAGAATAAACTTTTCAAGACCTGTGTATCCCTCGTGCAAGCTGTTTGTGCCGTGCAAAAAATAGCGCGTGAGCATATAATAAATTAACGACAATAAAACGGAGGTTAAAATGTCATTTTTTTCAAACTTTCAATCGGATAAATGCCCCGGTACTATAAGCGGCAATCCTCTTAACGGAATGTGTGAGAAAGTGTGCATACAGGCACAAAAGATTTTTGACGCCTGCATAAAGCAGATTCAGATTGAAAACTATTCGCTCACGCTTACCGACAACGTTCCCGCAGAACCTACATATCCCTTGACTTTTATAAGCGCAAGGTCAACGTCTTCTACGGGCAATATAACGAACCTCAACGTCGAAAGGCTTCACGATAAGCCCGGCTGCGCAAGGGTGCAGGCAACGGTAAGTATTCCGGTGGAAGTTCTCTACACCGACGCAAACGGGATGGAGGGCGTCGCGCAGTCAACTATAAGCGTGACAGAGGACGTACTCTTGTTCGTTCCCGCGCCTTCGATTATGCCATATAAAGTTACCAGCGAGGTTTCCGCCGTCTGCGCCGAAGGGAGGTTCAATCCCGATACCAACACGTTCAGCGTTAACGCTTGCCTTACCGTAATTTTAAAGGTCGCAATCGATGTGGAAATTCTTGTTCCCAGCTACGGCTACTGCGCAATTCCGCCTGCACAGGACTACTCGCAAGAGGTATGCGCAGGGTTCTTTGAATTGCCTTTGTATCCTCAGGGCAAATCCTGCTCCAAATAATTAAATCACTAATTTCTCCTTCCTTCCCCCTCTGTTTTTGAGGGGGAAGTTATGTTTTTAGCGGTTTTCGTAGTACTATGTCACGCATAATTGGTGTTTTTTGCCATAAGATAGCTATTTTTTTGCAGCAATTCAAACCGCTTGAATTTCTTCGAAAGAAATGCTATAATAAAATTATGAACGTATTCTCAATAAGCGATCTGCATCTTTCGGGCCTTTCGGATAAACCTATGGACGTGTTCGGAAAGGGCTGGGAAAATCACTTTGAAAAAATCAAATCCGACTGGCGGAAGAAGGTTTTATCCGACGACGATATCGTCCTTATTGCGGGCGACGTTAGTTGGGGTACGACTCTTGAAGAAGGGCTTTTCGACCTGGAAGCTTTAAAGGAATTGAAGGGCAGAAAAGTCTTTGTCCGCGGCAATCACGACTTCTGGTGGAACGGCATAACAAGGCTTCGCCGCGCCGCGCCCGACGGCAATTTTTATTTCCTGCAAAATGATTGCGTCAAGTTTGAAAACGTTATAATCTGCGGCTCCCGCGGGTGGACGTGTCCCGGAAGCAACGACTATTCGGACACCGACGAAAAACTTTACAAGCGCGAAGCCGAGCGCTTCAAGCTCTGCTTTAAAGAGGTTGAAAAAGTGCGGGAGGAGGGCGACAGGCTGATAGTAATGATACATTATCCGCCATTTTCAAAGACTGTGCCCTCAACCGAATTTACATCGCTTTTCGAAGAGTTCGAGACTGAAAAAGTGGTGTTCGGTCATATCCACGGCGAAACTTTTTTTCCTTTCCGTACTGTGAAAAACGGAATAGAGTACGTTCTGACTTCCTGCGATAAGGTTAATTTTACGCTCCAGAGAATACTTTAAAACGCTTTACTTTTAAAAGGTAACCGTGTTATAATTAATTGAAAGCAAAGGCAGAAATCAAAAATGATTTTTATTTCAAAAAGGGTGGGACTTTCTCCCTTGGAAAAGACGATATTAAAGCTCGGCGGTTTGGAGGCTATTTTTTTGAAATAGCGTCTTTGCCGCTTTTTTTCTGCCAAAAAAACCGCAAAGGGATAAAATATGTTAAAAAATAAGGACCTTTTGGGCTTAAAAGACTTGTCGGTTGAAGAAATTTATGAAATTTTAGATACCGCAGCCGAAATGAAAAAGTTGATTTTGTCCGATAACAAGCAGTCTGATTTGCTTAAAGGCAAGGCTCTCGTCACGCTTTTTTACGAAAACAGCACGAGAACCCGTTCCTCTTTCGAGCTTGCCGCCAAATATTTGGGGGCAACCGTGGTAAATCTGTCGGTTGCAACCAGTTCTGTGCAGAAGGGCGAAACGCTGATAGACACGGGCAAAAACCTTGAAGCGATGAAGGTCGATTTTATCGTAATCCGCCACCAAATGGCTGGCGCGCCAAAACTTCTTGCCGAAAACGTCGGGGCAAGCGTCTTAAACGGCGGTGACGGAATGCACGGACACCCCACGCAAGCCCTGTTGGATATATACACGCTGCGGGAGAAATTCGGTAAAATCGAAGGGCTGAAGGTTGCAATTTTAGGCGATATAAAGCACAGCCGAGTTGCAATGAGCAACCTTTTCGGGCTCAGAAAGCTTGGCGCGGAGGTCTGTATATACGCACCTGCAACGATGATACCAAAAGATATAGACAAGCTCGGCGCCCGCATTTGCGTAAGCCGTGAAGAAGCTATAGAGGGCGCTGACGCCGTTATGGGTTTGAGAATTCAGCTTGAACGTCAGAACGGCGGACTGTTCCCGTCGCTTTCCGAATATTCCCGCTTCTACGGCGTAAACGACGGGCTTTTAAAATATGCAAAAAATGACGTTTTGGTTCTTCATCCTGGTCCCGTGAACAGGGGCGTGGAACTTACCCCGCAAGTTATCGACGGCGAAAAAAGCGTCATTTTGGAACAGGTCACAAACGGCGTAGCCGTAAGAATGGCGCTATTGAAACTATTAAACGAATACAGGGAAATAGGGTTATGAAACTTCTTATAAAAAACGGTACCGTCGTCACGCCTTCGGGCGAAATTAAGGCAGATTTGCTCGTTGAAGGCAACAAAATAGTAAAAATCTCGCCTTTCATAGACGAAAAATGTAAAACTATCGACGCAAGCGGCAAGCATATTCTTGCAGGTATTATCGATATACACGTTCATTTGCGCGAACCGGGGTTTGAGGGCAAAGAGGATATAGAAAGCGGCTCGAAAGCCGCGGTTGCGGGCGGCGTTACGCAGGTCTGTTGTATGCCCAACACCAACCCTGTCTGCGATAATGCGGTGGTTGCAACATATATAAAGCACCGTGCCGAAGAAGTCGGACTCTGTAAAATTCACCCGATAGGCGCAATAACAAAGGGTGAAAACGGCGAAACCCTGTCGGATATAGGCAAGATGAAGGCTGCGGGCGCGGTTGCTTTGAGCGACGACGGAAAGTCCGTTGCAAATTCGCAGATTATGCGCCTTGCCATGGAATACGCAAACGACTTCGGCTTAAAGTGCCTGTGCCACTGCGAGGATAAAGACTTAGTTGACGGCGGAATGGTAAACGAGGGCTACAATTCTACTCTTACGGGTTTAAAAGGCAGCCTGCGCGCTGCGGAAGATATTATGGTTGCGCGTGAAATCGCCCTGTCCGAAAGCCTGAATATTCCAGTCCATATCTGCCACGTCTCAACGTACAGCGGCGTGGAAATCATTAGAAGCGCAAAATCAAGAGGGGTACAGGTTACAGCCGAAACCTGCCCGCACTATTTTATTTTAACGGACGATATAATCACGTCGTATGATACTAACACAAAAGTAAATCCTCCCGTCCGCGAGGATAAGGACGTAAAAGCAATAATCAAAGGCTTGAAGGACGGCACGTTGGACTGCATAGTTACCGACCACGCGCCCCATTCTTTAAAGGACAAACAGGTTGAATACGAGCTTGCCGCTTTCGGCATCAGCGGCATCGAAACGAGTTTTGCTTTAAGCTATACCTACCTCGTTAAAACGGGAATTTTAACCCTTGCGGAGCTATCAAAACGAATGAGCGCAGCTCCAGCACAAATTTTAGGGCTTGAAGGCGGCGAGATTAAAGAAGGCGCGGTTGCCGACCTTACGATAGTCGATTTAAACAGGAAATACGTTATTGACAGCAAAAAGTTTCTTTCCAAAGGAAAGAACACTCCGTTCAACGGGTTTGAGGTATACGGCGAAGTGCAGTATACCATAGTCGACGGCGCAATAAAATTCAAGAGGTAAAGCGAATGATTAACAAGCTTATTAATAGAATAATAGAACTTCAGAACCCTACCTGCGTAGGTCTTGACACCGACTTCAATTACTTGCCCGACGAAATGCGGGAGGGCGTGACCAATTTTAAAAAAGCGGCAAGCGCAATTTATGAATTCAACAAAAATATTATCGATGCCGTTTACGTTATCGTGCCGTCCGTAAAGGTCCAGATTGCCTATTACGAGAAGTACGGAGTAGACGGCTTAAAGGCATATAAAAATACTATAGATTACGCCCGCAAGAAGGGGCTCATAGTCATTGCCGACTGCAAGCGCAACGATATAGGTTCAACCGCAAGCTGCTATTCAACGGCTTATCTCGGTAAAACCGAATTAGGCGACAAAAGCTTAAAAGCCTTCCCCGCCGATATGCTAACCGTAAACGGCTACCTCGGCTTTGACGGTATCAAGCCCTTCGTTGAAGACGCTAAGGCAAGCAAGAAAGCTATCTTCGTGCTCGTTAAAACTTCCAACCCTTCAAGCAGCGAATTGCAGAATTTAAAGCTTGAGAACGGCAAATATATTTACGAGCAAATGGGCGAACTGGTAAAAGAATGGGGCAAGGACAGCGTGGGTAAATACGGATATTCCCGCGTCGGCGCAGTCGTGGGCGCAACCCACCCGAAAGAGGCTGAAAGACTAAGAAAACTGCTCCCGCATACGTTTTTCTTAATCCCCGGTTACGGCGCGCAGGGCGGCAGCGCGGAGATGCTTAAAGTCTGTTTTGATAAACACGGTTTGGGCGGCGTCGTCAACTCTTCCCGCGGAATAATCTGCGCCTATAAGAATGAAAAATACGCAGACTTAAACTATGCCGCAGCAGCGCGTGCGGCGTGCGTTGATATGCAGAAAGATTTGTTGGAAACTATCGGTAAAATGGGTAAATAAACCGCACATATACTGTGCAATACTGCGTTGCGTTCCGCTTTATTTCAGGTCGTTTACCTCAAGTAAACTCCCCTCATAAATGCTCGCGCGCCTTGTCTTGCTTGCATCTATATGGTTTAAGCGTTACTGTAAAATACGCGTTATTTCAAGCATATATTGGGGTCTACCGTAAAAAATCGAGGTTTATATGAGGGATTTTCTTTCAACCGTTAAGGATAACCGTCCGATAGCGGAAAACGTATATATGATTACTCTGACCTTGCCCGGGCGTACGGAAGAAATTCACGGCGGGCAGTTCGTCAATCTTGCGACGGGCGACAGCTCAATGCTTTTGCGTCGTCCTCTCGGTGTTTGCAAATTGGAAGGAGACGTGTTGTCGCTTTGCTATCAGGTTAAGGGCAAAGGCACCAAAAAATTGACGGAAGCAAAGTCGGGCGATGAGCTCAAAGTTTTGCTCCCGCTAGGCAATTACTTTGATTTATCTCCCTATAAGTCGGTTGCCATAGTCGGCGGCGGCGTGGGTGTATTTCCCTTAATCGCAGCCTTGCGCGAAAATCACGACAAGGATTTTTATTCTTATATAGGCTTTCGTAACGAAACCGCCGTGTGCCTTCTCGACGAGTTCAAGGCGTGTAAAAAGCTCATAGTAACCACGGACGACGGAAGCTACGGCGAAAAGGGCAATGCAGTACAGGCTTTTTTAAAGGATAACCCCAAAGTAGACGCAATAATTTCCTGCGGACCGCCCGTAATGCTCAAAGCGTTAAAACGCGAACTTGCGGAAAGGGGAATTAAAACGCCGTGTTTCGTTTCATTGGAAGAAAGAATGGGTTGCGGCATAGGCGCGTGCCTTGTGTGCGTCTGCAAAACCGCAGACGGAGGTAACGCCCGCGTCTGCAAGGACGGGCCCGTTTTTAATATAAATAAGATAGAATTATAAGGAGTTTTTTTATGGAAACGATAATTGCAAAATCTAAAAAGACTATGTTAGTAGCGTACGTCATTATTCTCGTCTGCGGAGTAATATTTTGTGCGTTCGGTATTTTGTCGCTGATAATAGCCGAACCTTTTATCGGCGCGTTACTTTCTGTAGTAGGTCTCTTTTTGATAGGGACAGGTATCGGATGGACGGTTTATTTAGCGAAAAAACCTAAAATATATATATCTTTTAAAGAAGGCAAATTTTATTTTTGGAACGGATTGGAATGTTCTCCGTCGGAAGTTGATTATTGTACGGCGCGTAGCGCAGGTTTGGACGGCGCTATTGCAAATTACGGCAAGCTCCTTATTTCCGTCAGACGCACGGAGTATAAACTGCAATTTGTAGAGGACGTAAATAACGTAGTGTCCGTTGTCAACGCGCTCAAAGCGCAAACTATGGCGGTTGAAGAAATTCAACAGCATATTGCAGAAAAAAATACTGCGGAACCCACCGAAGTTAAAGAAGAGAGTACGCAGGGTTAATTTATGGCAAGCCTTGAAGTTGAAATTTGTGGTGTAAAATTCAAAAACCCCGTTATCGGCGCAAGCGGTACGGTCGGGTTCGGTAGGGAATTCAACGAACTATACGATCTCGCGGAAGTGGGCGGAATAAGTACTAAGGGAATGACTATAGAGCCACGTCTCGGCAATCCCGTTCCCAGAATAGCGGAGGGCGCAAGCGTTATTTTAAATGCTGTGGGCTTGCAAAACCCGGGCGTCGAACACTTTATAAAGTGCGATTTACCTTTTTTAAGAGATAAAGGCGTCGTTATTATCGCCAACGTTGCGGGTAAAACGCTTGAAGATTACGGTGTAATCTGCGCCAAACTTGACGGGCTCGTGGATATGGTGGAACTCAATATTTCCTGTCCCAACGTCAAGGCGGGCGGAATGGCTTTCGGCATAAGACCCGAAAGTATAAAAGAAGTTACCGCCGTATCAAAAAACTCTTTAAAGAAAACTCCGCTCATCGTAAAACTTTCACCTAACGTTGAAAGCATAGCAATAAACGCCCAAGCTGCGGAAGAGGGCGGAGCCGACTGTATCTCCCTCGTAAACACGTTTACGGGTATGGTTATAGATATTGAAAAACGCAAACCAGTAATTGCCAACAATACGGGTGGTGTGTCGGGCGCAGGCATTAAGCCGATTGCCGTAAGAATGGTTTACGAAGCCGCCCACGCAGTCAAAATACCCGTTATCGGTATGGGCGGAATAATGACTGGGGAAGACGCTATAGAATTTATGATGGCTGGCGCTACGGCTGTGCAGGTAGGTACGGCAAACTTTGCGGACCTTTACGCTATGCCCCGAATTATAAAAGAAATAAATCTATGGCTCGAAAACCACGGTATAAATTCCGTAAAAGAGATTATAGGCACAGCGTACTTGAATTAAACAAATCCACGTTATTTCAAGCATATATGGGGGTCAATCTGAAAATCAGGGAGAAAATAAATGACTTATAAACATCAATTTATTAAATTTATGGTAGAAAACGGCGTTTTAAAATTCGGCGAGTTTACTTTGAAAAGCGGCAGAAAAGCGCCTTACTTTATTAATACCGGCAACTACAAGTCTGGCTCTCAGCTTTCAAAGCTTGGCGAGTATTACGCACAGTGTATCGCAGATAACGGCATTGAAGCCGATACACTCGTAGGACCCGCTTACAAGGGCATACCGCTTGCGGTTACAACGGCTGTTTCGCTCTATAATAATCACGGAATTGATATAAATTATTGCTTTGACAGAAAGGAAGTAAAGGACCACGGCGAGGGTGGGCTTTTCGTCGGCAAGCAACTTCAGGACGGCGAAAAGATTATAATCGTAGAGGACGTAATGACGTCTGGCAAAGCCCTGCGAGAGCTATTGCCTAAGCTTAAAGCAGCGGCAAACGTTGAAATTGCAGGTATGGTAATTTCCGTTGACAGAATGGAGCGCGGGCTTCAAAGCAGGTTTTCCGCCGTGCAGGAGGTTTATAAAGATTTCGGCGTAAAAGTCTATTCCATTGTGACCATGGCGGACATTATTGCGGCAATTGAGGACGGCATAATAGACGGCAAAGAGTACCTTGATAAAATGAAAGAGTACCGTAAAATCTACGGCGTTAATTAAAATCAAAATACGCTAAAACCCCGTTATTTAAGCCATATATTGGGGGTAATTAAAAATAAAGCCCTTGCGCAATTTTGCGCAGGGGCTTATATATTGAAAAATTAAAGGGTGGAGAACGCATACCCAAGTTGCTTATAATGTTTGATTATCAGCTTCAAAGCATCAACCGTTGCCGTCTTGTTTGTGGTGTCGTGCGCAAGTATGATTATGCTTTTTTCGCTCGTCGCGGTATTTACGGCAGTTTTGAACAGCTCTTCTGGGCTGGCGTTGTAAAGTTCGGCGTCGCGCGTTGATGAGTTCCAGTCGTAGTATTTCATTCCGTGGTTTTGCACGGCTTCAATAAATTCAGCCGAAATTCCGTGGCTTCCTCCGGGGAAGCGGTAAAGCTTAGTCGGCTTGCCTGCAATTTCTTTAATAATTTTGTTACACTTGTCAATGTCCTTTAAAAGACTTTCCGTCGACGCGTATATGTCTTTGTAAACGTGGGAATAGGAATGCACTCCGACCGAATGTCCCTCGTCAATTTCACGCTTTATAATTTTTTTGCGCGTTTCGGCATTTTTCCCGACTATAAAGAAAGTCGCCTTCACGTTCTCTTCCTTCAAAACGTCAAGTATTCGCGGTGTGACTCTATCGCTCGGCCCGTCGTCAAAGGTAAGATAAATAACCTTTTGCGTCGCGGCGTCGGCAAAAGTAACCGTGCTTTTTGCAATTTTCGGACTGACGTAAAAAACGATTAAGAAAGCGCACATCAAAAGCGCAGCGCAAATAGCGGTAAAATTTCTGTTGTTCATACCATTATTTTGCGCAGAAGCCAAAATTTTACAACTTAAAATCAATAAAGTTTTACGTTAATTATCGAATCGGCAATCGCAATTTGTAACCGCCGTAAATCCTTGGAATAAACGTAGCCCTCGTTTACGTTGTCGCATTCGGCAATTAACCGCCGTATCTCTCCCGAAAAGCAGTTGTCCGCGTTTGCGGTCAACAGCCCTTTTAACGCGTTTCGGATATCGGTAATCACGCTTTTTGCCTGCGTTTGCCCGTACTCACCGGTGTCGATAGAGTTTGCACAGTTGTAGGCAAGGGTGGTCAGTGATTGCAAAGTATTCAGATTGCCCAAATAAAGCTTGTTGTTTGCGCTTGAAGCGTTCGCAACGTAATATTCTTCGGTTGAAATTTCAACTACTTCACACTCCATATCCCGCTTTTTAAGGTTTTCACACACGTTATTTGCGTCTTTGTCGTCGTAGTAACACGCCACCGTCACGAAAAACGAGTCGCCGTATTCTAGAATATATCCCGCTCCGCCGTAATTTGAAACCGCGCCTGAAATCGAGCCTGCCGATACTGCGTTGTCCTCGGTACGGTAACATACGAAGTAAAATGTACTTTTAAACGTCAGCTTATTGACAGAGCAGGAGAAGGCGGCAATTATAATAATAACTGTTACAAGCGCGACCGTCGCCACGGAAATTATAAAAGGCGAAATTTTTCTCCACGCAATCTTCATACGATAAGATATGCCGTAAAATGTTTCAAATATTGCAATTCAATCAAAAATATAGCCGACAAAAAAATAACACCCTTGCGGGTGTCATCTTTTTGGAGCTACTGGCCAGATTCGAACTGGCGACCTGCTGATTACGAATATATTTTAATTCCGTTTTTAATACTTTTATTATTGTTTTTTACTGTAAATTCCAATGATTTTGGTCTCCCTCGTAAATTGGGTGGTATTGCGCTTAATTTATAAATATTTTATTTTAAAAAATCAACTAAATAACTTTTGTAAAGTCGGTAATATTTTTTACCGACTTTTTTACATCTTTGTAGATTATATTTTGTGAAAATTTTGTGAAATTTTTTTGGTTTCGCTCCTTATTTTTTAAAAAATGAAACTAAATGCGTATTTAGTTTTAAGGGATTTTTTTCTAAATAAATTTTTAAGGAGTTATCACAATGTTAGAAACAAAAAATTCTAAACAAACTAAAACAGTTAAAGTACCTCTTTTGAATTCTAAGACTAACAATTTCATAATAATTATTTATTTTACAAAACTGTTTTCGGGCTTTCTGGGTTAACCTGTGAAGCCCTATAAATAAATTATAATAAGTTTTCTCTAAAAGTACAATGCCCGATATACATATCGGGCATAATTTTTTTAATGTAATTGGTCTAAAAAATCTTGCTTTCTCTTTTCGTCTGTCAAGCCTTTAACAGGTCTTGAAAAGTGCGGGGTTTTAATTATGATTTTGTTAGGGCAAATTTCTTTTACCTTGTCATAAAAAATCTGTGCAACTTTTCCTACAAGAACTATGCATTTTCCATTGTAAACAGATAAAACTTCTTTAAGCCATTTTTCAGCGCAGAAATTCATACACTCATAAACACCAAATTCTTTTTGAGATTTGCAATGTACAATTTCAGTAATAGCAATTTTATCAAACCCGATATTATTAATTATCCAACCTGCCCATTTAAGAATGGTTCGCCAATAAGTTGACCATTCATTTTTTGGTGTGTTCTCAAATCTATTTTCAAAGAAAGAAACAATATCCTCGCCCTTCCAACTTGCGGTAGGATAGTTTTCATTTGGGTCAATAGACGGATTAGAACTTATAAAAAGTATTTCAGCATTATCTAAATGCCCATTCCAAGGTTCGGGAAGTTGAAATTCGCCATTCTGACTTGACACAATTTTATGGCAAGAGTGGCAGTCGTTTGATTTTGCTTTTTCAACTTCACAGCAATTTGCAATTTCAAGTAGAAGATTTTTCATAATTATTAATTATATAAAGCAGAATCCACCTTGTGTTTATATTGGTTATTAATTTCTACAAGAGATTTTTTTCCGTCTTTGAACAAGATTTCGTAAGTTGTAGAAGTATTTGTACTATTTTTAATCGTATAGGATTCAACGTCCGTGTTATCAAATCTATATTCTTCAGGTTTGGTAAAAAATATTAACGCTTCGTCTTGTCTCACAGCACCTATTGAAACAGATGATTTTGTGCTTTTAGTCCCAAAACCGACAGAAACACCTTTATAATCACCACCGATTACTACTCCGATTTTTGTCGCCATTGCTTTGGCAAGAGATTGAAAGAAACCCATTTTAATTTCCTCCTTGGGCAATTTTATTGCCACCAATATAACATACATTACGATAAAAGTCAATAATATCGTGTATATTATGATATTTTATCATTATTCAATAAAAATGGGTTAATAGCAAAGATTAAGTTTAAGACATTCTACTTTATACTTTTATTAGTAGCGTAAATGGAGTAAACTTTATGGAATTAGACACGTTAATTGAACGAATAGGCTATATTAGGATAAGAGCTAATTTATCGGCAAGAAAATTATCCCTTATGATAGGCAAGAACGCAGGCTATATCCATATGTTAGAACAAAATAAAAACTTTGCTCCCACATTTGAAACTTTAACAGCTATCCTTGAAGCCTGTAATACTACAACCGAAGAATTCTTTTATTATGATATAGAAGAGTATAAAAAAGATAGCCAAATAATCGAACTACTGAAAAAAGTCAAAGACGAAGAAAAGAAAACAGCAATTTTAACTTTATTGAATAAGTAAAAAGGCAGGTCAAAACGACCTGCCTTTTTCTATCTTATATCTATCTCTGACTTTTTTATAATAGGGTCAAAGCCATAGCTATTTAAAAAATTTTTTAGTTCCTTTTCATTTTGTGGACATTTCGGTCCTAAAATTATTTCTTTAATTATTTTAGTGTAGTCATCTCCTAATAATTTGAGATTAAAAGACAAATAGCTATTTATTCCATTACGCATTATTGAATACTGTTTATCGTTATTTGAAAGCTTCAATTCTTCTTTAATTTTTCTATGCCTTAAAATTAATCTTTGCATTGTGTTAGATAAATTTTTAGTGTCTTTTAATAACTCTTCCATAAAATCACAGTATGTTGGGTCGTGATATAATCTATATTCTTTTTCTATATTAAATTTAGGTTTTTTAAATATGACTCGTGCCGTGCTATAATGAAAAATATAGTATAGCCCATCAATTACAAATTCTTGAATAGGACATTTGTATTCATAGTTTTTCTTTCGTTTGATTAAATCTTTAATAAAATTAATTTTTTGCTGTTCTGAATATCTAACTCTATACAACTCAAACTTAAAATCGTATTTTTGCTCTAATAACTTTTGAATAAGATTGGCATCTATGTTTATGGCTACACCTGCTCGATTATCACCATATCGCTCCCATTGGCTTAAATTATCCTTTGAAACAGTAAAAGATATTCCATATATATCACCAATTATTCTATTGTTTTTATCAATATAAGATTCTCCGTGATATGGGTCTAACATTTCATTTTTTAAATATTTATTATATTCTTCACAAGACAAGTATAACTCATTAGGGTCATTTGAATTTGACAAATTTGATAACCATAATGTTTGTGTTGATATAATTGAAAATAATGCTTTTAATGAAGTGTAGTGGTAAAGTTCTTCTTTCATAGAATTTTTGCCTTTGTTTTTCTTAAAATGAAATGCCTATCCAATCTCACAAAAGATAAAATAGGCATTTTGGAGCTACTGGCCGGATTCGAACCGGCGACCTGCTGATTACGAATCAGCTGCTCTACCAGCTGAGCCACAGTAGCATAAATTATTAAGTTTTTACATTGATTTTTACAAGTTTTTTACACTTGTTTTTGAAAAGTAGTCCAAAGTAGCTATTTTTAAGCTCTGGGGTACGGTTTTAACATATTTCTACTGGTTAAGTAAATAATTACGAATCAATTGCTCTACCAGCTGAGCCACAGTAGCATATTGAGCTATTTTTTACGATTGTTTTTACACTTTTTTTACAGGTATTTTGGTTATGGGGCTTAAAAGTGTTAAAAATGCCCTTTTTAGTGCTGTTTTAGCCGTTATTGACTGATTAAGTAAATACTTACGAATCAGCTGCTCTACCGGCTGAGCCACAGTAGCAAATTTAATTGAACGAATACTATTATAACAAAAATTTTGTTTTTTGCAAGCGTTTTTAAGGCGTAAATTACAAAAGCGTTTTAATTTGCATAAGATGTTATATTGCAAAGAGGTGTTTTTATGTCGTTAAGCGTTTGTCTGATTGTTAAAAACGAGGAGAATGTCATCGCCCGTTGCCTTGCCTGCGTTAAAAAATTTGCCGATGAAATAGTAGTGGTGGACACCGGCTCTGCCGACAGAACGGTGGAAGAGGTGAAAAAATTTACGGACAATATATATTTTTTCAAATGGATAGACGACTTTTCGGCTGCCCGTAATTTTTCTTTGGATAAAGCCTGCGGCGACTATGTTATGTGGCTTGACGCGGACGACGTTATCACTGACGAAAACTGCCGCAAAATAAAAAAACTTTTAAACGGAACGGATTTCGATATGGCTTTTTTACCGTATGCCGCTACCGCTGAAGACGGCGCACCCAACTTTATTTATTATAGGGAAAGAATTTTTAAACGCAATAAAAATTTCAGATTCAGCGGCGCGGTTCACGAGGCGGTTTCTCCCCAAGGCAAAGTGATTTACAGTGATGCAACAATATTACATAACAAGGTAAAGGAGAGTGAGCCGCTGCGCAATTTGAGAATACTCCAAAAACAGATTGCCCGCGGGATATGCCTCAACGAACGCGAAAAATTCTACTACGGACGGGAGCTTTTTTACAACAGAATGTACCGTGAAAGTATAGCCGTTTTAGAGGATTTTTTGTGCGGTAACGGCTGGGTGGAAAACAAAATAGAGGCTTGCCTCAATCTTTACCGCGCATACGTCATTATCGGGGACGAAAAAGCAGCGTTAAACGCGCTTCTCAGGTCGTTTTTATACGCTCCGCCAAGAAGCGAAGCTTGCTGTATTTTGGGCGCGTATTTTTTAGAGCAAAACGACGTTAGTTGCGCCATATATTGGTACCAATCGGCGTTGGAGTGTGAAAACGACCTGAGAAGCGGCGCTTTCGTAAATATCGATTTTTGCGGCTTTATTCCATATATTCAGCTTTGCGTCCTATACGACCGCTTGGGCGAAACCGGAAAAGCAAATTTCTACAACGAAAAAGCAGGAGAAATAAAGCCGAACGATAAAAGCTACTTGAGCAACAAAAAATACTTTCAGTCAAAGATTGTTTGTAAACCGTAAGAAAAAACTGCGGGGCATTCTGATATAAATCACAAGTAATACGTTGTAAATCATAAAATGGATAGAAACGGCGTTAAGCCGTTTTAATTTAAACTCAATCAAGAGGTATTATATAAATGATAAGATTAAGCATTTTCTTTTCGTGTCACGATAACTGCGGTTGTAGCAGCGGCTGTAACCCTTGCGGCGGCAACGTACAAAGAATTTACGTCAACAGCTTAACGGGCATTACTGGACCGACTGGCGCAACCGGTGCCACCGGGCCTGCAGGACCTACGGGTCCCACGGGTGTTACGGGCGCTACTGGAATAACCGGACCGACTGGCGCAACCGGCGTCACGGGTCCTACAGGCCCTACAGGTGTTACGGGCGCAACCGGCGTCACCGGTCCTACAGGTCCAACCGGAATAACCGGACCCACGGGCGTTACTGGTCCTACAGGACCTACGGGAGCCACAGGACTCACCGGTTTAACAGGAGTAACGGGGCCTACGGGCTTAGCGGCTTCCGTCGTCGTAGGAACGACCGATACGGGCGAACCGGGAACAGCGGCTCTCGTAACTAATAGCGGAACTGAGACAAACGCCGTTTTGGATTTTGTAATTCCCCGTGGTGCCACGGGCTCAACAGGTCCTGCGGGTGTTACGGGTGCAACCGGCGTCACGGGTCCTACAGGCGCTACAGGAATAACCGGGCCTACAGGTCCCACGGGTGTTACGGGTGCAACCGGTCCTACCGGCGCGACCGGCGCAACGGGACCTGAGGGTGCTATTACGCCTGCGGCGGCTGTTCCGGATGTTGAAGAGCCCACGCCTGAAGAGGTAGGTAATACCTTGAATCAGTTGCTGGCATCGCTACGTGCGGCAGGTTTACTGCAGCAGAACTAAGTTACTGATATATAAATAGGAGTCGATAGCCTTCTGCAAATAAAGTCTAAGTGTAAGCTTTTAGTCAAACTAAACTATCATATCTAAAAAGCCCGATTTTGAGCCTTCCGCCCCAAATCGGGTATAATTTTTTAAAATTTAAAAACAATAATCCGAAAAACGACAATAGCTGTTCCTATGCTTTCGGTGAGTATTGCAATATAAATTGAACTGAAATATTATATCGCTCAAGTCTCAAATATTGTTATACGGGCGGACTTTCAATTGACCTTTTGCTGATTAAAAGTTCATATTCCGTAGGCATATTTTGTGGAAATAATAAATAATAGGTTTTACTTTCGCCTACCGTATATTCCGTGCAATATTCCATATATACCATATTTTTTACTATATAAAGAAAATTGTCTATATTTTTATTTTTCAATTTTTGCAAATCTTTTGTGTTGTCGCCGACTTCGATAGGGGTGCAAAATTCACGCAAAGCGGCTTTTTCACGTATTTCCAAAACCGATAGCGGCGTTTTATTTTTGTCAACCCAATAAGTATTGTTCGTTATATCAAGCATAACCCATTTATTGAGCGAAGTATCCCAAATTTCGTTTACGACGTGGCAATCTCTGTCATATTGTGAATAGGGCATTATCCAAACTTTACGGGAATAAATTCCGATAGATAGACACATTTCATTTAGTATCTGCGCTTTATTTTTGCAATTTATACCTTGATTTTTAATGTCCAGACTGTATTCCAGCAAATCAAGCGCATTTATAGGCATATGGTTATCGTAATCGCTTTTATGAGTTAAACGGGGGGGAATATTCGTTCATAAGCCGTAAAGCTCTTTCAAATTCTGTGCCGCAGCCTGCCGTCTTTTCTATATCGTATTTGTTTTTAAGCGTTTCATAATTTTCGTGTAAAAAATTGTAAGTTAATTTATAGTCAGTTGCGTCGCGGAATTCAAAATTGTTTTTAAGAATACCCGCTTCCATAATATAAATTTCATCAACGCTTTGCAAATAGCTTTTTTGTTTCATAAGTGCCACCTTAAAATATTTATTAAAGCCTATCCTATAAGTAACCCACTACTTAATGGCATTTGGGTGTAAGTTTGTCAGTAACGGCTAAGCAAAATAAAAGTCCATACCTATCAATTAAACAAACGCAATTAAAAGCAAAACATAAATTACGCCTTCAAATTATGTGATTATATACAAAAAAAGTCTAACCCAAGTTTGTTTCAAGTTAGACTTGTTTTGGTTGAGGCGACGGGATTTGAACCCACGACCTTATGGTCCCGAACCATACGCGCTACCAACTGCGCTACGCCTCAGTACACTTTCATTATATATTTAATTTATTTTTCAGTCAATCAAAAATTGCGTCAACGCAAAATAAAATTGACTTGTCACGCTGTTTATATTATAATGGGTAAAAACTTCTACGGAGAGAAAAATGAGCAAGGCGGATGAAACTTTTATATCGAATATACAAGAAATTTTGACGAACGGGGTGTGGGACACCGACCTACCCGTCCGCCCGAAATGGAGCGACGGCACCCCCGCGCATACAATAAAAAAATTCGGCATTGTCAACCGCTATAATTTGCAGGAAGAATTTCCCATTCTCACAATCCGCCGCACGGCGTTCAAATCCTGTGTGGACGAATTGTTATGGATTTGGCAGAAAAAGAGCAATAATATAAAATTTTTGAATTCCCATATCTGGGATCAATGGGCGGATGCTAACGGCTCGATTGGTAAAGCTTACGGCTACCAGCTCGGCGTAAAACATAAATATAAAGAAGGGGAGTTCGATCAGGTGGACAGGGTTTTATACGACTTGAAGAACAACCCTGCAAGTCGCAGAATTATGACCAATATCTACACCTTTGCAGACCTTAATGAAATGAATTTATACCCTTGCGCATACTCGATGACGTTTAACGTTTCGGGCGACACGCTGAACGGAATTTTGAACCAGCGTTCAAACGATATGCTTACGGCTAATAATTGGAACGTGGCGCAGTACGCGATTCTGCTTATAATGTTTGCTCAGGTGTCAGGATTGAAAGCGGGGGAACTCGTTCACGTAATCGCCGACGCGCATATTTACGACAGGCACGTGCCGATAGTCGAAGAAATAATAAAGATGCCCCGTCTTGCCGCACCCCGTCTTGAGGTGGACGAATCGATTAAGAATTTTTACGATTTTACCGTTGACAGCTTCAAGCTCGCGGACTATAAATTTAACGAAAAGAAGTACTCGATACCAGTAGCCGAATAATTGCCTAAAATTTCGTTAATTAAGGCATATATGGGCACCAATCGAAAAAATTAATAGGAAAATACGCAAAATGAAAGCAATTCTTCACGCAGATAAAAATTGGGGCATAGGGAAAAATAACGGACTTATGTTCAAAATTCCCGCCGATATGAAATTCTTTAAGGAAACCACCACCGGCAACGTAGTGGTTATGGGGAGCAATACTTTAAAGTCATTCCCCGGCGGTAAGCCGCTTAAAGACAGAATCAATATCGTTCTCTATCCCGACGGCGGGGAGCGGGACGACTGCAAAATCGTGCGCTCCGTTGAAGAGCTTTTTACCGAGATTGACAAGTATCCCCCCGATAAGGTTTATGTAATCGGCGGACAAATGATGTACAGAACGCTTCTGCCGTATTGTGAAGAAATTCTCGTAACCAAAGTCGACGCAGAGGGCGATGCGGATGCTTTTTTTGAGAATTTGGATAAAAATTCTAATTTTAAACTTGTTTACGAAAGCGACCCCGTTGAAACCAACGGTTATTTTATCAGGTTTACTACCTATAAGAATATGAATATCAAAATGCGCTGAAAATGAGTAATAAAGGAAAACTTACTGTTTTAATAGTAAATATTCTTATGTGCGTCGGCTTAACCCTTCTCACGTATTTTTTTATGAGCGGTTGGGGCGTTCTTGTAAGAGCGGCTTTTTACGCTATTGCGGGCGTAGGAATAGCGGCAAGCGTCGTTGCGTTTTTTTGTAACAAAATTGCCGTTTTAAAGACGGCTTTCATTTTGCTTATCGTTGCAGTTGTTACGCTTGTGGCGTTTATCGTAATCAGTGAGGTGGGCCACCTGAACGATTATGATAGCGACGAAGAAAAAATTAGCGGCTTAGTAAAAATAATAAGCGACACGGGCGCTTGGGGAATGGCGGTGTACGTTCTCATACAAATCCTGCAAGTTGTAATTTTACCGCTGCCTGCAGTCGTGTGCTACGTACCCGGCGCAATCATTTGGGGTGCGCCAATGGCGACGCTGTTGGCTTCGATAGGCGTAATTATGGGTTCGGTAATCGCCTATTTTATCGGAAGAATCTGGGGCAAAAAAGCCGTAATTTGGATTGCGGGTAAAGAAACGACGGAAAAATATTCGGCGTATTTCGGTAAGCGCGGGAAGGGAATTTTCGTAATCATGCAAATCCTGCCCTTTTTTCCCGACGATATTTTATGTATGATTGCGGGCTTGACGAGTATGAATTTCGTTTATTTTCTCGTGGTGATGTGTACCGTGCGCCCGGCAATAATTTCCGTTTACTGTTTTTTAAGCGGCGGAAGCGTAATACCTTTCAGCGGGTGGGGAATTTACGTTTGGATAGCTATTTTTGTCGTTTGTATTGTTCTTGCTGTGCTGTCTTTTAAGTATCAGGATAAGCTTGAAAGTTGGTTGATATCCAAATTTTCACGCTGTAAAAAGGGTGAAGTTCAAGCGGAAATTCAACCCTCGCAAAATCAATTGCCCCCCGAATATGCTGCAAATAACGCTATTTCGGAAGAAAAAGAGCGGGAAGCCGACGGCAACGCGCCGTCACCCGAAGCAAATAAAAAAGAGTAAAGCATAAAATAAACTTGCTTGTTAAACAATTGCCCGACGGGGCGTGAAACTTCACGCCCCGTCGGTTTTTTTTCATATAATACATTGATTAAATTTCTACCGGAGAAGTACTTGTTTAATGGAATGGCTGAATAATTTTACGGGTTGGCAACTTGCGCTTATGGGTACGGGCTTCACTTGGTTCTTAACCGCGCTTGGCGCCTCGTTCGTATTTATATACAAAAATGTCAACGACAAAGCATTTTCTTTTATGATGAGCAGTGCGGCGGGCATAATGCTCGCATCGACGTTCTTTTCACTTTTAATGCCGGCAATGGATATGGTGGAGGAGTTTTCCTATTTAATTCTTACCTGCGGCTTCGTGCTGGGCGGCACGCTAATTATCGTAACTGATATTGTAATAGGCAAATTACATATGTTTTCCGACAGTCAGAAAAAGCGCGGATGCGCAGTGATGTGTATTGCCGTAACTATGCACAATATTCCCGAAGGGATGGCGGTTGGCGTTGCCTTTGGCGCACTGGCTTCAGGTCAAACGGTGGAGGGCGTTGCCGCCGTTATGCTTGCCGTCGGTATAGGCATACAGAATTTTCCCGAAGGAATGTGCGTCGCTTTCCCGTTACGCGCTAACGGATTTTCAAGAAAGAAATCTTTTTTCATCGGGCAGCTTTCGGGCGCGGTGGAAATAGTGGCGGGTGTAATAGGCGCGCTTGCAGTCACCGCGGTTAACGGAATACTTCCGTGGGCGCTGTCGTTTTCTGCCGGAGCCATGCTTGCAGTGGTGTGCTCGGAGCTTATCCCCGAAAGCTTCGCACAGGGTAAAGTTAAGGCGACAGTGGGCGTAATTTTTGGCTTTGCTTTAATGATGATTTTAGACCTTGCGTTTGGCTAAAACACGCGCTGAATTTTAATTGGTGCCCATATATGCCTGAACTAACGTGTTTTTGTATGCAAGACTTTAATATATAAAATCTTTCGCAGCGCTTTTTAGGCGCTGCGTTTTTGCTTCGAATAATTTGAATAATTACTAAATTTTTCCGCAACATAACGGTATGGAAAAAAGTAGTAACAGAAAAACCGCCGTTGTCGTAGGCGGCAGCTCGGGCATAGGTTGCGAAACATGCTTGCGGCTCGTTAACCGTGGATGGAACGTAGTTAATATCTCCCGTACACCCTGTAAAAGCGTAAAAGTTGTCAACGTTACGGCAGACGTTTCCGTGGGCGACGAATTGGTTGACGCAATAAAATCTGCGTGTGAAAAATACGCGGTTTCCGCGCTCGTATACAGCGCGGGTTTCTCAATGGCGGCGCCCATAGAATACGCAAGGGAAAGCGACTACAAGTATCTTTTCGACGTAAACTATTTCGGCGCGCTTAAAGCCGTGCAGGCGGTTATACCTGCATTTAAAAAGAAGGGCGGCAGAATAATTCTTGTCGGCTCTTTGGGCGGCGACCTGCCTGTAAGTTTCGACAGCTTCTATTCGTCTTCAAAAGCGGCTTTGGAAATGTTCTGCCGTTCGGCTTATTCCGAGCTTAAATCTTACGGTATAAAAGTCACAGGGCTTCTTCCCGGCGGAACGGCAACCGCGTTTACTTTTAAAAGAAAAGTATATACCGAGGAAGAAAATAAAAGCTATTCGGGTAAGGTTAACCGTGCGGTTGCCGCGCTCGCCAACATGGAGCAGGGGGGTATGTCGGCTTCGTCGGTTGCGGAAATTATTTACAACCTTCTTATTACGGACAATCCCCCCGTAATTAAAACTTGCGGCACAAAGAATAAAATGTTTCGTTTGTTTTCGCGCGTAATGCCCGAAAAAGTCACGCTCAGAATAAATGAGAGGATGTACAACCAATGAGAAAGGAATTTGATTTGTCGCGCCGTGACGAGCGCGAAAGCCTAATAAAAACCGCAAAAACGAGAGGGGAGAGAAATGACAGGCAAGACACGCGATAACTATAACGCAAATTACCTTAACTATGTTAAAACTCAGGACCCGCCTACCCAACATTTTAAAAACTGTGCGTCTGCATTCGGCGTGGGCGGGCTTATATGTTGCATAGGTCAGTTTATTCGCTACATGTTCGAATTTGCAGGGCTTTCAGGTGACGAACTTGCAGGCGCAACGTCGATGGTTCTTATATTTTTGGGTTGCTTCTTAACGGGGCTCGGCGTTTACGACAGAATAGGAAGATATGCGGGCGCAGGCTCAATCGTGCCTATAACGGGCTTTGCAAACAGCGTTACTTCTCCTGCGATTGAATTCAAAACCGAGGGGTGGATTTACGGTATGGCTGCCAAAATGTTCACCGTTGCAGGGGCTATAATAGTATTCGGCGTGTTCTCGGGCGTATTCGTAGGATTGATATATTTTTTCCTGTAATTTTTTAATTGCCCCCGATATATGCCATAACTAACGCTATTTTCAGAAAATTTATTTGTGGTAAAATATGAAGAAAGGAAACACCGTATTTTTTAAAAACTCACCTTGCATAACTTCGTTTGCCGCCGTTTGCGGTTCAAAGGAAAAGGAGGGTGTTTTAGGCGATTTTGCCGATATAACTTTAGATGACGATATGTATGAAGAAAGCACCTTTGAAAAGGCTGAGTGTAAAATGCTTTCGACGGCTATCTCTCTTGCGATAGAAAAGGGCGGTTACTCTGAAAAGGATATAGACGTTCTTTTTTCAGGCGATTTGTTGAACCAGATTATTTCCGCAAGCTTTGCTGCAAGAGATTTTAATTTTCCGTTTCTGGGCTTGTACTCGGCCTGCTCTACCATGAGCGAAAGCCTGCTTCTCGGCGCAATGCTGGTTAACGCGGGCTACGTCAACCGCGTCGTTGCCGCTACCGGCAGTCACTTTGCTTCGGCGGAAAGGCAGTACCGCTATCCTTTGGAGCTAGGCTGCACCCGCCCGCCACAGGCGCAGTGGACGGTGACGGCTGCGGGAGGCTGCGTAATCTCTTCCGAAAGGAAAGGAGTAAAAATCGTAAACGGCACTATGGGTAAGGTTTGCGACTTCGGTGTAACCGACGTAAACAATATGGGGGCTGCTATGGCGCCCGCCGTTGCTATAATAGGACCATGGGCAGCTTAAAACTTTAACGCGATAAAACTAAATGGAGGACGATGCAAGTTGCCTTAAAGCAAGCGTACGGAGTTTTAATTTAACGCCGTGCGCTTGTTTTATGTGCAAATAAGCGACAAAATGCGCATTTTAACGTCGTATCTATTGACTTTATTCGGTAAAAGCGTTACAATATTTATTGGCTATTTGCGTAAAATAATAGATAAAATCTATTAGCACATAACGGTTTTTTAAGCGGAGCGAATAATTGAAAACTAACGAATTGTTTGATTTAACTCATACTTTGGCGGCGGAATACCTTAAAGGCTTTGAGTTCCCGTGGACGGCTTTGGCAGGGCTTAAAGATTTTATTATCGAATTAGGCAAAACTCTCGATAGTAACTCGTACGAGGAGGTGTCTACTGACGTTTGGGTTCACAAAAGCGCAAAAGTCGCCGCTACGGCGCATCTCGGCGCCCCCTGTATAGTAGGCGCGAATTCGGAAGTAAGGCACTGCGCGTTCGTGCGCGGCGGCGCGCTTATCGGTTGCGGCTGCGTGGTTGGCAACTCTACCGAACTTAAAAACGTAATTTTGTTCGACGGCGTTCAGGTTCCGCACTATAATTACGTCGGCGACAGTATTTTAGGATATAAAGCCCACATGGGCGCAGGCTCGATAACGTCCAACGTCAAATCCGATAAAACGCCGGTTGCGGTAAAGGGCGAGGGGATAGAAATAAAAACGGGTTTAAAGAAGCTCGGCGCACTTTTGGGCGACTTCACGGAAATAGGCTGTAACAGCGTTTTAAATCCCGGCACCGTAACGGGAAGAAACGTTACCGTCTATCCGCTGTCTTGCGTTCGCGGAATAATTCCCGAAAACAGCATTTTAAAGACAGGCGGCAGAGTAGTAAAAAAGAGAATATAATCTTTTTAAAGAGAATACGTAAGAAATAATTTTCAGGAGTACTATGGGTAAATATTTCGGAACGGACGGTTTTCGCGGCGAAGCAAACGTTACGCTGACCGCCGATCATGCATATAAAGTGGGACGGTTCCTCGGTTGGTATTACGGAGAACTTAAAAGGCGCACAGGCGACGCGTCCGCTCCCAGAATAGTAATAGGCAAGGACACGCGCAGGTCAAGCTATATGTTTGAATACACCCTGATTGCCGGGCTTACCGCGTCGGGTGCGGACGCTTATATGCTTCACGTTACCACGACGCCGTCCGTCGCTTATATTTCAAGGATAGACGGTTTTGATTGCGGCATAATGATTTCGGCAAGTCATAACCCTTATTTTGATAACGGCATAAAGCTTATAAATACAAACGGCGAGAAGATGGACGAAGGAACAGTTCTTCTTATCGAAAGCTTTCTTGACGGAAAGCTTGAAGTTTTCGGCAAGAAGTGGGACGAACTTCCTTACGCCACTAAAGAAAATATAGGAAAAACCGTTGACTATGCGTCGGGCAGAAACCGCTATATCGGCTACCTCATTTCTCTCGGTATGTACTCTTTCCGCGGAATGAAGGTCGGGCTTGATTGCGCCAACGGCAGCGCTTGGAATATAGCTAAATCGGTTTTCGAGGCTCTCGGCGCAACGACGTATGTCATTAACGCCCATCCGGACGGCTTGAACATAAACGAAAACGCAGGCTCTACCCATTTGGAGGGGTTGCAAAAGCTCGTAAAAGATAAAAATCTTGACGTAGGCTTTGCCTACGACGGAGACGCGGACAGATGTCTTTGCGTTGACGAAAACGGCAACGCGGTTACGGGCGACCACATTCTGTATATTTACGGTCTGTATATGAAAGAACGCAACAAGCTCGTAAGCAATACCGTCGTTGCGACCGTTATGTCCAATTTCGGTTTTTTCAAGGCTTTGGACGCAGCAGGGATTAAATACGCAAAAACGGCGGTCGGCGACAAATACGTTTACGAATATATGTCCGCTCACGGCAACAGGCTCGGCGGAGAACAGTCGGGGCATATAATTTTCTCAAAATACGCTACCACTGGCGACGGAATACTGACGAGCCTGAAAATTATGGAAGTTATGATGGCAAAAAAACAGCCCTTATCAAAACTTGCCGAACCCGTCCGTTTTTACCCGCAGGAGCTTGTAAACGTCCGTATTGCCGATAAGGAGAAAGCACAAAATGACAAGGACGTAGTTGCGGCAATAAAAAAAGTAGAAAAAAAATTGAAAACGAGCGGCAGAATTCTCGTAAGACCTTCCGGAACGGAACCTCTTATTAGGGTAATGGTGGAGGCAGAAAGCAAGGAATTCTGTTCGTCGTGCGCGGAAGAAGTCGTTTCCGTACTGCGCAAAAAGGGATATTGTCAGGATTGAGGAAAGTTAAATGTGCGGAATTGTCGGATATTTAGGTAAAAAACAGGCTGCGCCCGTTCTTTTGGACGGACTTAGGAAGTTAGAGTACAGAGGTTACGATTCTGCCGGTCTTGCAATTATGACGCCTGAGGGTGAAATAGACATAGCTAAGGCAAAGGGCAGATTAAAAGTTTTGGAAGAGCTGACGCGAGGCGGCAAGTCGTTGAGCGGCGTTTGCGGCATAGGACACACGCGTTGGGCAACTCACGGCGAGCCGAGTGAAAATAACGCTCACCCTCATTGCAACGACGAAAAGACCATTGCGGCGGTCCACAACGGAATAATTGAAAATTATGCCGAGCTGAAAGAAAAGTTAACGAGAAAGGGTTATAATTTTTATTCCCAGACTGATACGGAAGTTGCTACCAAACTTGTCGATTATTATTATAAAAAGTACGGCGACCCCATTCGCGCAATATCGGAGTTCGCGCTCAGGGTCAGGGGTTCGTACGCGCTTGCAGTTATTAACAAAGATTATCCGGACTCTATTTTCGCTATCAGGAAGGACAGCCCCATGATAGTCGGCGTTGCTGGCGGCGACGCGTTTTTGGCTTCCGACGTTCCCGCGATATTAAAGTATACGAAAAGCGTCTACTACGTCGACAATATGCAGATTGCCCGTCTCGAAAAGGGCGGCGTAACGTTTTATAACCTTGACGGCGAAGAGGTTTCCAAAGAGATAGTTGAAATAAGCTGGGACGCCGAAGCGGCTGAAAAGGGCGGATATGAGCATTTTATGCTCAAAGAAATCCACGAACAGCCCAAAGTAGTAAAGGATACTTTAAATTATATTTACCGTAACGGTGGACTCGACTTTTCCGAAGTGGGGCTTTCCGACGGCGATTTTAAAAAAATAAACGGAATAGTCGTAGTGGGTTGCGGTTCCGCTTATCACGCAGGCGTTGTTATGCAGTACGTTACGGAAGATTTGGCGCGCGTTCCCGTCAGGGTCGAGCTTGCCTCCGAATTCCGTTACCGCAATCCCGTATTGACGGACGAACTCGTTATCGCTATAAGCCAAAGCGGAGAAACCGCGGATACGCTTGCGGCTGTCAGAGCAGCCAGAGAAAAGGGGCTTAAAACTTTAGCTATCGTAAATGTCGTTGGGTCGTCTATCGCCCGTGAAGCGGACTACGTTTTCTATACGAAAGCAGGTCCCGAAATCTCCGTTGCCACTACTAAAGCGTACAGCGCACAGCTTATCGCTTGTTACGCTTTTGCAATAAAACTTGCAAAGCTGCACGGTCAAATTGACGGAGATTATTACGCTAAACTTCTCAAAGAGCTTTTGTCTCTTCCCGAAAAGATAGAATATCTCTTGTCCCGCAAGGAACTTATCCAGAAGTTTGCCGCAAAAACCATGGATAGGAATGACGTTTTTTTTATAGGCAGAGGCACGGACTACGCCGTCTGTATAGAGGGCAGCTTAAAACTTAAAGAAATCAGTTACGTTCATTCCGAAGCGTACGCCGCAGGCGAGCTTAAACACGGAACAATCAGCTTAATAGAGGACGGAACCCTTGTTCTCGGTATATTAACGCAGAAAAATCTTGTTGAAAAGACGTTGAGCAACTTAATCGAAACCGCAAGCCGCGGGGCTTTGATTGCGGCAATCGCCGCCGAAAGCGTAAAACTTTCCGAAAACAGCCTTGATTTTGTGTTCCGCATACCTGACTCGGACGAGCATTTTATCGCCAGCCTTGCAGTAATACCGTTGCAGTTTTTCGCGTACTATCTCAGCGTACTGCGCGGAAACGACGTGGACAAGCCAAGAAATCTTGCAAAGAGCGTTACCGTCGAATAATGACGCTTAATTATCAAATTCACTCAAATCGGAAAAAAATAAATGAAAAATAAATACAAGAAAATCAAAGAAATAGGCATACTCGCCGCATGCGATTTCGCCGCCATAACGGTGTCCGTACTCCTGTCGCTTTTAGTCGCCAACGGTGCGGTGGAATTCCGTTTGGATCTTCTGTACTGGTACCTTATGAATCTCGTCGTTGGGTATCTCTTTATTGCGCTGTTCAGGCTGTACTTTATTGTGTTTACTTCGGTAGGAATAGTCGACACCTTAAAAACCGTAGGCGCGGCAGCTTGCATTCTTGCGGCAAATATAGGTTTTTCGTTTATTTTTGATACGGTTAACCTGCGGGTTTGCATCGCGTACGCAACTATTTTAGCGGTTTTCGTGCTTATCGTAAGATTTTCCAAGCGTCTTTATGTCGCGGTTAAATATTCTTTTTCAACTAAAAACGTAAACCAAGTCAGGGTCATGATAGTAGGCGGCGGTAACGCCGGAACTATGCTTATAAGGGAAATTTTAACCACTGATAAAATAACGTATCACCCTGTATGCGTAGTGGACGACGACCACAATAAGATAGGCAAAAATATTTACAACGTAAAAATCGTCGGCGATACCGAACAAATTCCGCAAATGGTTGAAAAATACGGCATACACGAAATTTTAATTACTATGCCGTCAGCTCCCAAAGCCGATATAAAACGCGTTTACGAGATATGCAAGCAAACTAACTGTAAGGTTAAAACTCTCCCCGGCATTTATCAAATAGTTAACGGCGACGCCAGCGTTACGGCGCTCCGCGACGTGCAGATATCCGACCTTTTGGGCAGGGACCAAATAACGGTCAACCTTGATGAAATTATGGGTTATATAGAAAACCGCGTAGTTTTGGTTACGGGCGGCGGCGGGTCTATAGGCAGCGAGCTTTGCCGCCAGATTGCAACCCACTCTCCGAAGCAACTCATAATTTTGGATATTTACGAAAACAACGCTTACGAAATAGAGCAAGAACTTAAACGCAGTCACCCCGAACTTAACCTTCTTACGCTGATTGCAAGCATAAGAGACGTTGGCAAAATGGAGGACGTTTTTAAAAAGTATTCGCCGGAAATCGTATTTAACGCCGCGGCGCACAAGCACGTTCCCCTTATGGAAACCAGCCCCAACGAAGCGGTAAAAAATAATGTTTTCGGTACGCTCAATATGGCAAGATGCGCGGATAAGTTCGGTTCAAAGGTTTTCGTACAGATTTCAACCGATAAAGCCGTCAACCCTACCAATATAATGGGCGCAACCAAGCGCATCTGCGAAATGATAGTTCAGACTATAGGCAAGCACAGCAAGCAGACTAAGTTTGTCGCGGTACGCTTCGGTAACGTTCTCGGTTCAAACGGCTCGGTAATACCTCTGTTTGAACGGCAGATAGCGGAGGGCGGTCCCGTAACCGTGACCCATAAGGACATAATCAGATACTTTATGACTATACCCGAAGCGGTATCGCTCGTGTTGCAGGCAGGCGCTTACGCTCAGGGCGGACAAATTTTCGTGCTCGATATGGGCGAACCGGTAAAGATTTACGACTTAGCGTATAATCTTATCAAGCTTTCCGGATTGGAGCCGGGCGTAGATATCGAAATAGTTTGTACGGGTTTACGTCCCGGCGAAAAACTGTACGAAGAACGGCTTATGGACGAAGAGGGGATGCAAAAAACTCCCAACGGGCTTATCAATATAGCAAATCCCATTGAACTTGACGAAGAAAAGTTATGGGCTACCCTCGGCGAACTCAAGAAAGCAGCTTACGACGAAACACCCGATATGAAGAATTTGGTCGCCCGTCTCGTAACGACCTATAAACCACAGAACCGATAAACTAAAAAGGCTTCCGCCGTTACGGTAATTCCCATAGGGAATTTAATAAAATGCAAATAAAAAGATTTAGGCATAGCATTAAGCTGTGCCTTTTCTGTACTTTTTTTCGTGGACGAACTAGGCTACTCGTAGCCTAGTGAGATATTGATATGTTTTATATTTCCCGCAAAATTCAATCAGTTGCGCTCTTTCATTTTTCGTGATATAATGATTGTACGATAAACAGTAATTTACATTAGGAAAGTATAAAATGCAACCTAACGATATACTCAAATACTGCCTTAATAATTTACCCGACACGGTTTTAGTAAGCAGTTGGGGCGAGAACGGAATTTTCTATAATCCGAATAATACGCTAAAACGAGGAATTTATATTTTAACCGTCAAAGAAAAAGACGGCGATAACGATAAAGGTTCGGATTTGAATAGAGAGAATATTTATCGTGTAAATATAGGTGTTCGTAAAAATACTTTTATAAATATGTTCGGCTTTGTTCCTGCACGTCCGTCAAAAGGCGGAATTGTGGATATGCCGTATGACTTTACGCAAACAGATAAAATATTGCCACACCCCGTTTACGCTTGGATGAGTTGGGTGTGTGCGCTCAATCCGTCTGATATAACCTTTGAAAGATTAAAGCCGTTAATTCAAGAGGCTTATGAGTACGCAAAGGAAAAATATTCTAAAAGAAAGTAAGTTAAATTTCAATTTATCTTTGAAAATAATGTGTATTTAAAAAGCTCTCGAACGAAATGTCCGAGAGTTTTTGTTCTCGTTTGAAAGTACAACTCTTAAAAATTTAGTATTTAATTCCCTATAGGAATTGTGCTTTACGGAAGCCTTTTTTATCTATTAAACTTTTTCCTTTTGTAAACCAAGCTTCGGCGCTTTCTCTTCGGACTTTACAAGCGCGGCTAAAAGACACGCGTAAATTATCGTAGGGAATACGTTGAAAATATGCATATCGAGAAGGGACATTAAAAGTAAAACTGCAACAGTCAAAGCTATTAAAGTCCGTTCCACCGTAATATTTTTGAAAAAGCTTATCAAGGTCTGCACCCTGTGTAAAATATACGCGGCAAGCCCGAATATTCCGCACGCCGCCATAATTTCAAGCACGGTGTTGTGGCAGGTCTGCGGCAAGAATATTGCGTTCATAGAGTAGCTGTAGGGTATATAAAATCCCGCGCCGAAAAGCGGATAATCTTTAAAATAACCTAACGCTTCTTTCCAAATATTCCACCGTCCGCTTCCGTTTAGCTCACCGTTTACGAATATGTTATCGAAAATTGCTTTCACCGCCGCAACGAATTCCACTCTGAAAACGCAAATAAGCGCTATCCCGGCAACGGCAGCGCCCGCAGCTATACATAAATTGGGGATACGGTACTTGCCTTTAACGAACAGTATAATAAGACAAACAGGATAAACCGCCATTGCGACTACCATCGCCTGCCTGCTGCAACACAGCAATGAAGCTGCGAAAATGAGAAGGGAATAAACGGTAAACGAATATCCGTATTTGCTCCTGCCCGCAAGGTACACGGCGGAGGGTAGGCACATGGTTATCAAAAGCCCGTAAGTGTTGTAGCCTCCCCACCCGAAGAAAAGCGCACCCCTGCAAATAACGCCGTCTACAAACAAATCGTCGTACGTCGCGTACGCTACGGCAAGCTCTACTATAAGCAATACGCTTAGGGCTATAAATCCGTAAGCAATCCTCTCAAAGAAGTTTTTATTTATTACTATATTATCTTTTATTGCGGAGAACAGCCCCAAAATCAGCGCGGACATCACGAATCCGAAAAGCAGGTTATTGGGCGTGGAGTATTCGCTTCCGAACCCGTTTAATATAAACGCAACCGATAACGCGCATATCCCGACGAAAACGGGCGTTATGCGAAATTTTTTCTTCACACAGCAAACGATAAGCCGATAAGCGAGTGCGGCTATGGCAAGCACGGCGAATACCGCCATCTGCACGATTATAGCCGTCTGCGAATAATAGTCGTAGCCGTCCGCCGATCCTGCGCCCACGTTTTTAAGCGATACGAACAAATTAAGGAATAACAGCTGGGAAATCAAAGGGCTGATATCGTCTAAAAGTAAAAGTATAAGTATAGTAACTATTCCAAGATAATATATGGCTACTATATCCCAACCAAGATAATAGCAGGCAAGAAAAACCGCCGCGGTCGAAAAAGGAAAAAATTTCGACGATATTACGTTTTTTAATATATCCAACGCTTTACTGCGTTTTATCTTTCCGAATAACGTTTCCATACTGTGAAAAGTATACTCCCAAAGCAATAAAATGTCAAGGTGATAATATAACGTTGAATGTATATATTAAGTATAAAATATTAAAAACAATACTTGATTTATAAATGCTTTTATGATAAAATAAAAACGTTGACGTTGCCGCGTTAATTACAGAATAATTAAACGGTAAACGAATTTATATTTTTTTACGATATTATAATCGAACGGTGATAAAATGATTATAACGAAAACTCCTTTCAGAATGAGCTTTTTCGGCGGCGGTACGGATATGCCGCAATTTTTCAACCAATACGGCGGCGCCGTAATTTCCACTTCGTTTGACAAATACGCCTATGTAACGGTAAGGCATCTGCCCCGTTTTTTCGATTACACTACCGAACTTATTTACGCCAAGACGGAGCGCATAAAACGTATTGACGATATGGAGCATCCCATGGTCAGGAACGCTATGAAAATGCTGGATATGAAGGAGCTTCATATATCTTATGACGCGGACTTGCCCGCAAGGACGGGCTTAGGCACTTCAAGCACTTTCGCGGTCGGGCTCTTAAACGCTTTCTATTGCTTAAAGGGTCAGTATCGTTCCAAAAAGGAGCTTGCCAACGACGCAATTTATCTTGAAAGAACTCTTTGCAACGAGGCGGGAGGCTGGCAGGACCAGATTGCCGCGTCCTTCGGCGGACTCAACAGAATCGATTTCAACGAAAGGGGCTACCATGTGAACCCTCTTATAATTTCCCCCGAAAGGAAAATAAAACTAAACGATAATTTAATGCTTTTCTTTACGGGTTTTACGCGCCTTTCGTCGCAAATCCAAAAATCGACGACAGCGTCTATGACCGATAAGCACGCGCAGCTTATGCAGATGCTTGCCTTAGTCGACGAAGCACAGGATATCCTGGAAAACACTTCAAGAAATCTTGACGATTTCGGATATTTAATGGACAAGTCATGGCGGCTCAAAAAGCAAACTGGCAGCGCCATTTCGACCGATTCCATTGATGAACTGTACGAAAAAGGCATAAATGCAGGAGCCTTGGGCGGCAAACTTTTGGGCGCAGGCGGCGGCGGTTTCCTTCTTTTCTACGTTCAATCCGAAAAGCAGCAAGCCGTAAGGGAAGCTTTTGCCGATTTAATGGAAGTGCCCTTCAAGTTTGAAAACGCAGGCACGCGCGTAATTTATTACACGCCCGAAGCTTTCGATAAACGAACGAGTATCGAGGAATAATATGAAAACTGTCATAATGGCGGGGGGCAAGGGCACGCGCATATCATCGGTTGCCCGCGATATTCCGAAGCCTATGATAAAAATCGACGGCGTTCCCGTCCTCGAAAGGGAAATAGAATGTCTCAAATCGCAGGGCTTGACGGATATAATAATTACCGTCTCGCACTTAGGGCAGATAATCATTGATTATTTTGGCGACGGAAGCAAAATTTCACCCGCAACGGGTAAGCCCTTCGGCGTGAATATCGAGTACTATTTCGAAGAGCAGCCATTGGGCAACGCGGGCGCACTCTTTAAAATCAAGGACAAGCTTTCGGACGATTTTTTGCTTTTAAACGCGGATGCGGTATTCGATATAGATTTTATAAGATTTATAGATTATCACAAAGAAAAGGGCGGGCTCGTAACTCTTTTTACCCACCCCAACAGTCACCCTTACGACAGCGGGCTCATCGTTTCGGACGGTAACGGCGCGGTTTTAAAATGGCTTGCCAAAGAGGACGAACGCCCAGCGTACTACAAAAACAGAGTAAACGCGGGCTTGCACGTCGTTTCAAAGAAAATTTTAGATGCTGAAATCGTCGCGCCCAAAATAGATTTGGACAGGCAGCTTTTAAAGCCCTTGGCAGGCACGGGCAAAATGTTCGTTTACGACAGCCCCGAGTACGTCAAGGATATGGGTACGCCCGATAGATACGAAAGCGTTTGCCGTGACTTTGCCCTCGGCACTGTAAAGGCTAAAAACCTTATTAATAAGCAAAAGGCAATCTTCCTTGACAGGGACGGAACGATAAACGAGTACGTCGGCTTTTTAAAAAGCCCCGACGCATTCAGACTTTTAGACGGCGTATCCGAAGCGATTAAGAAGATAAATTCAAGCGGTTACCTTGCAATTGTTATCACTAACCAGCCCGTTATAGCAAGGGGAGAAGTAACGTTTGCGGGTCTTGAAGAAATCCATGATAAATTGGAAACCTTGCTCGGGCGCGAAGGTGCGTATCTGGACGCAATCTATTTCTGCCCTCACCACCCGCACAAAGGTTACGCGGGCGAAATCCCCGAACTCAAATTCGACTGCGGCTGCCGCAAGCCCAAGGCTGGTATGATATTTAAAGCGGCAAAAGATTTCAATATCGATTTGTCCGAATCGTGGATGATAGGCGACGGCGAAAACGACGTGCTCTGCGGCATAAATGCGGGTTGCAAAACGGCAATAATAGGCGAAAACCATTCCGCAACTTTAAGTGGAAAAAGCCTATACGATATAATAAATAAAATACTCGGGAGTTGATTATGGAATTACGAAAGCATATTGATTTGCTTATTGAACGCTATCCTTCGCTCGGCGTATGTAGGGGCGATATAGAAAACGCGTATAAAATTCTTGAAGAATGTTTTAAAAACGGCAACAAGCTGCTCATCGCGGGCAACGGCGGAAGCTGCGCCGACGCCGAGCATATCGTTGGCGAGCTTATGAAGGGTTTCAAGCTAAAACGCAAATGCTCCGCGCAGTTCTCCGAAAAGCTGAAAGCAGTCGACGGAGTAAGAGGGGCGGAGCTTGCCGAAAACCTTCAGGGCGGTTTGCCTGCAATCGCGCTTGACGGACATCAGGCGCTCAATACCGCGTTTATCAACGACGTTGCCGTCGGCGGGCTTCTCACCTACGCCCAGCAGGTATACGGCTACGGCAAGTCGGGAGACGTGCTTCTCGGCATATCCACTTCGGGCAATTCCAAAAACGTTATGAACGCAACCGTAGTTGCGCGCGCTATGGGCTTAAAGGTTATAGGCCTTACGGGCGCAAAGGGCGGCGAGCTTGCAATCGTATCCGACGTCGCTATCAAAGTTCCTTCAACCGAAACCTATATGATACAGGAGCTGCATTTGCCTGTGTATCATACGCTTTGTTTAATGCTTGAAGAGCGTTTCTTCGGCTAATAAAAATAAATACGTTCCAATCGTGGCGGCGGGCTTTTGCCCTCCGCCATTTATCGTTCGGTTTAAAAATATTCCCAAACGGGAAAAACAGAAATATGTCAAACAAAGAGCTTATCGATATTTCCGCTTTGGAAATAACCGCCTCCGCCGTACCTGAACGGGTTTCCGAGTTTATTAAAACCGTAAAAAATCCGTATTGCTTCCGCGTAAAGGCAACACCCGTCAAGGTCGTATTTTCGGATAAAGCGGACGCCCCCGCAATCGAGAACTTGTTGGTAAATATTGCCATTCGCAGATTTAACTGAAATTGTTGCGGTTATTAAAAAATTCTTATAAAATAAAATTGCGTTAAAGTGCATCGCCTTCAAGCCGTTTTCAAAACGGCTTTTCAAGGTGTACATATGTCAAGAACAAGCAAGTATTTAAGCGTGCAAGCCGTCGCGCCCGTCGCTAATATATGGCAGGCAGGGCTCTATATAAGACTTTCTAGGGAGGACGGCGACAAGCCCGAAAGCGAAAGCGTAGCCTCCCAGAAGGCTATTTTACAACGCTTTATTTCAGGCAATCCCGAAATAAATTTAACCGACTTTTATATCGACGACGGCTACAGCGGAACGGACTTCGACCGTCCCGCATTTCAGCGTATGCTTGCGGATGCTGCAAGCAAAAAAATCAACTGTGTGATAGTCAAGGACTTATCGCGTTTTGGAAGAAACTATGTTGAAGCAGGCAAGTATTTAGAGGTAGTTTTCCCCACATTTAAGTTGCGCTTTATCGCTGTAAACGACGGCATAGACAGCTTTGCCCAGCCGTCCACTATGAATAATGTCATCGTACCGTTCAAGAATATTATCAACGACGAGTATTGCCGCGACATCTCCGTTAAGGTTCGCAGCGCACTCGATATCCGCCGCAGACAGGGCAAGTTTATAGGTTCTTTCGCCGCCTACGGCTATAAAAAGGACGAAAACGACCATAACAGGCTCGTTGTCGACGGTGATGCCGCCGAAACGGTTCGGTTTATTTACGAAAAATTTTTGTCCGGGTACAGCGTGATAGGCGTTACGCGAGCGCTGAACGAGCGCGGCGTGCCCAACCCTTCCGAATACAAAGCGGGTAAAGGGCTCAACTGCCGTCGCAATACTGCGTGTAATAACGTGGGCGCCTGGACGGATTCAACTGTAAGGCGTATACTAACCAACGAGGTCTATATAGGCAACCTGGTGCAGAAGAAAAACGAAGTTATAAGCTACAAAATCCACGTCGCGAAGCAGGTTGAAAAGCAAAACAGAATCACCGTAAAGGGTACGCATGCGCCCATAATTTCAAACGAAGATTTTGAAAAGGTTCAATCTCTTCTAAAGCGCGATACCCGCACGTCGCCTAAAGAAAAGACGGGCAAGCTTTCAACCTTTGCGGGCTTTTTAAAGTGCGCCGACTGCGGCAGGGCAATGCAAAAGCGCACGGTAAAGCAGCCGAATAAAACTTACGAATACTATGTTTGCTCGACCTACCGCAAAATGCACAGTACGCTTTGCACCAAGCACGCAATCCGCGCGGAGGTTCTCGAAGACGCAGTATTAACAACCTTAAATAAATATATCGCGCTTGCCGTGGACTTCGACAGACTTATAGAGAAAATTAACAGGGTTCAAAAGGGCGGCACGAGGTCGAAACGTCTTTCGTCGGAGCTGGTTGCCGGTCAAAGCGAGCTCTCAAAGGCGCAAAAAATTCTTGTTGATTTGTATCCGGATTATAAAAGCGGTATAATAACGCGGGAGCAGTACTTCGCCTTAAAAGAGAAGTATGAAAATTCTTCAAAACGCGCCGAGCGTGAAATTGCGCGTATAAAGGAAGAAATGCGCAATTTTGCAAGCGGGGTCGACGGCAATAATGAATTCGTCGCAACCTTCAAAAAGTACGGCGGACTTAAAGAGCTGACCCGCGATATTTTAACCGAGCTCGTCGAAAATATTTACGTCCACGAGGGCGGGGAGATAGAAATTCACTTAAAGTGTAAGGACGCCTTCCTTGCCGCGTCCGAATATATCGAAACCCACAAAGCTAAATCGTCGTCTACCGAAACGGCGTAATAATTTTTATGCACCTTATTGTCATTCCGAACGCATTGAAGAATCTCTTTCAGACAGCCGTCACAAAGTAGCTGAGGGGGAGTTTTATTTTTTAAAAACCTTATGGTGTTTTATTGACAACCGCCCCCGCCGCGGCAGACACCATAATGCAGCACTTAAAGGACACGGATACCGACCCGACCGACTACGATATGATTTTAACGGGCGACTTGGGCGCGCTCGGCAGCCGTATCGTAAAGGATTTATGTTGGGAAAAGGGTTACGACATATCCTCACGGCACGTCGATTGCGGCGAAATTGTCTATAAGGTTATCGAAAAAGAATTTCAGGGCGGAAGCGGCGCGGGCTGTTCGGCAAGCGTTTTAAACTCCTATATTCTTACGAAGATGAACGCGGGGCTGTATAAACGCGTACTGTTTGCGGCGACGGGCGCGCTACTTTCAACCGTATCTTCGGGACAGGGCGAAAGTATTCCCTGCATAAGCCACGCCGTGCAGTTAGAGGTGTAATATGGATATCGGAAACGAAATGCTAACTATATTTTTACAGTTCTTAAAGGCGTTTGCTGTCGGCGGCGGCATCTGCCTTATAGCGCAGATTATAATAAACTTCACCGACCTCACCGCAGGTAAGATTCTCGTTTACTTTATGCTTGCTGGCGTGGTTTTGACCGCCGTCGGAGTGTACCAGCCTCTCGTCGAATTTGCGGGCGCGGGCGCAACCGTTCCCATTTCGGGTTTCGGCTATCTGCTTGCAAACGGTGCGATAAGGGGAGCGGAGAAGGGCTTTTTCGGCGCGATAACAGGCTCGCTCGCCGCCGCCAGCGCGGGAGTAACCGCCGCCGTCGTCTTTGCATTCATAATGGCTATAATATTCAAATCAAGAACAAAACCCAATTAATAAACGCCGAAAGCGCGCCATACAATAAAGTATGGCGCGCAAACTTCGTTCCAACAAAAAATTCAGGCGATTTAAAATTCTCCTTTTAATACTGTGTATTTTGGTGGTGGGGGTGCTTTTGTACTTCCAACGCAACGTTACGCGCGTCCTCATTTCCATAAGCGAGGCAACCATCCGCTCCATAACTACCGTCGCCGTCAACGACGCCATTTACTATACTCTGAACGACGTAAACCGCTACGACGACTTAATCGCAATCGAGCGCGACGCGAACGGCAACGTCACTTCCATAACCACGGACAGTCTGAAAATCAACAGAATAGCAAGGGACACGGCATATCTGTCTCAGGAAAATCTGACCAAGATGAGCGCGGAAGGCATACAGGTCCCGTTAGGCGCGCTCACGGGCATAGAGGCGTTGGCGGGCTTCGGTACTAAAATAAATATCAAAATTATCCCCATTTCCAACGTTGAGTGCCGTTTCGTTTCCAAGTTCACGGACGCGGGCATAAACCAGACCAAACACTCTTTATACCTTGAAATCGTCTCGGACATTTCCATTATTTTACCGTCCAAATCGACGAACCTTGCCTCAACCATAGAAGTGCTTATCTGCGAAAGCGTAATAACGGGCAAAATCCCCGATACCTACCTGCAAGCCTCTCTCATAGGCTCCGACGGCGTCCTCGTACCCAAAAATTAAACTAAGCCCTGCGGCGTTTTAACGCCGCAGGGCTAAAAGTTTATTTATTAAAAAGTGTAGCGTATCTTTTTACATTTTATTAAGAATAATCCGCCGCAAACTAAAACGGTTGCCGCAGTAGCCCCCGCAAAGATATATGTGAGAAGGGGAGAATAATCGTAATAATTAGTTAATTGATAGGTATAAACGTCGCCGTCGCGCGTTAAATTCAACTCGTCATAAAAATTATATAAGTAACCGTAATAGACGTCGCCGCGTTCGTAGTAATATTTGACGCATCCGGCAAACAGCTCAGTGCCGTCGGGTGCCGTAAAGCATATTATTTTTGTGTGTACATCCCCATAATAGAAAAAACAATCGCTTAAATCTGTAGTAAGCGGGTCGATGTCGTCAACCTTGATTCCGTTTTTCAGATAGTACAAGCTTGCCGAACATACTTTGCCGTCGCTATAACCGTAATCCGCATAAAAACCGCTGCCCAAATCGTAATAACGCACGATATCACGCATAACGTTAGTTATGGAACAATACCCCTCAACGTACGTTTCGCTTTGAAAGTTCAAATAATATTCGCCTTTGGGAACTATCGTTAAATCGTCGTTGTCGGCGTCGTAGTTTGCGTACGGAGTAGAAACTATAAGCGTTTGAAAATTTTTATAAACTTCTTCAACGCCGTTTGCGGTAAAGTAAGGCTCTTCGGGTTCTGCAATATGAACGTGCGTGAAAACTGCAAAAGGGATTAAGCTGAGCGCAACGGGGATTATCCCGAAAAGACTTATCTTTTTCAACAGCTTAATATTGCGTGTTGACGTGTTTTTCTGTTGTGCATTGCCTAAACAGTTGACGTACAAAGCTTTATTTAAAATACCCGTTAAAAATAGTGCAAGTCCCATAACCGCGCATATGCTTACCGCTATGGCGGTATACGTTTCGTAATACTCCGAAACTCTGCCTAAAACGTCCTCGTCGGGGTATACGGAAGGATTGCAGTAACATAATAAAATTATTGCAATTTCCGCAAAGTATATTAATGAATTTATAATTATAGAAAGCGAAGTTTTGTGTCTTAGCGCAAGCGCATAAGCTTTTTTATCGCCGTCATAGTCTTGCTTAGCTAAATTTTCTTGCTTAAAAATAAGGACTATAAAAACTATATTCATTATAACGCCTGCGCATATAAGCAAAACGTCAACCCAAAGTGGCGCAGGAGAAAACAGCATAGTTATACAACCCGCAAGAACGACCAAGGCGCATAAAATGCCAATAGCCGTTAATTTTATGCGCGTGCGGTTAAACTTAACGTAACTTTCGTCAATGTCGCGCTTCGGCGGTTCTTCGTTTGTTTCAATCTGTTCCGGTTGCCGTTCGCACCTTAAAAGTTCGTCAACCGTAACGCCGTATAAATCGGCGATAGAAGGGAGAAGTAAAATATCGGGCGTGGTTCTGTCCGTTTCCCAAGAGGATAGGGTTCTGTTTGAAATATTAAGTTTATCCGCAACGTCCTGTTGTGTAAAACCGTTGGTTTTTCTTAGTAGGGCTAAAAATTTACCCATAGTCTGTTTGCCCAAAAGTTGACCTCCGTAAGTGACTTACTTCATATTCTACGGTTTCTGGATATAGAGTACAACGCCAAATCCGTGGAAAACGCTCCACAAATTGTAGAAAAGCCCGCGTTTAAACGGGCTTTTTACTATCTTAACGTGATATCGAGTTTAAATTTCAGATTGGCGAGTATCTTTTTTACGAAGCCGTCAATCTTGTTTTCAATGGGTTCGTCCTTCGGCGTGAAAGTAACTGTGAACGCCATTGACTTTTTGCCCGTTTCAATCTGTTCGCCGATATATACGTCAAACAGTTTAACGTTCGAAACGTACTTGCAAGCCGCGTAAATTTCTTTTTCAATCTTCGCGCAAGTCGTGGCGACGCTGCAGGTCAACGCCAAGTCGCGCGTGACCTCCGCGTACTTCGAAAGCGGAACGTATTTAAAAGGCTTACGGTGGTTCTTTAATTCTTCGTAATCGAGCTCCGCAACGTACACGGTGCGCTCCAATGCAAGCTCTTCCGCGACCTTTGGTGAAATTACACCGAGATAACCCACGTCAACGCCTTCGCAAACGACCTTTGCCGTTATGCCCGGGTGCAGGAAGGGGAGTTCACAGGGCTTGTATTCAAACTTTACGTTCAACGCGCCCGCAACGCTTTCCACGATTCCCTTTAAATCGAAGAAGTCGTATTTGCCCCAAACGCCTATCGAAAGCTTATCTCTCTCTTCGGGGAAGTCATTCACGGGCAACTCGTCTGCAAGATAAACCTTGCTTAGCTCAAACAGCTTGCCCACGGTATTCCCGCGGCGCAGGTTTCTCACGATTACGTTCACCATAGAGGGCGCAAGCGTGGTGCGCATAATGGATAAATCTTCGGTAATAGGGTTTAAAATTCTGATCGCTTTGCGCTCCTTTGCATCGGGCGCGAAGTGGAGCATATCCAAATCTTTTTGAGAATAGAATGAGTAGGTTGAAATTTCGTACAGTCCCTTTGCAACCAAAATGTCTTTAAGCCTGTTTTCGGCTTTCTGCTCTTCGGTGAACCCGCCGTTCGTGATTGCCGCGGAGGGGAGGAAAGTACCTTCGATATTGTCGTATCCGTAGAAGCGGATAATTTCTTCCGCGATGTCGGGGTATCCGTCTATATCCTCGCGGTAGCGGGGCACGGTTATCAGCATTTCGTCGCCCTTAACCGAAACCTTAAAATTAAGGTTTTCAAGAATTTCAACCATTTGCTTTGCTGGCACTTCGATGCCCAAAAGCGCGTTAATCGTTTTCACGCTGACGGTCATTTTCTTTTCTTCGGTGTGCGAGTTTTCGGTTTTCACGTCCACGTGCAAGTCGGTAACTGTGCCGCACTTCAATTCCTCTATAAGGTGCAGCGCTCTTGCCATAGCGCGTTCCGTAGTGTATTCGTTCACGCCCTTTTCAAACAGTGCGGAGCTGTCCGTGTGCTGTCCCAATGCCCGCGCGGTCTTTCTTACGCTGTCGCGCGCAAACTTTGCCGCCTCTAACATAACCTCGGTCGTGTCGTTTTCAATCTCGCTGTTAAGTGCGCCCATAACGCCCGCAATGGCAACGGGCTTATCCTTATCGCATATAACGAGGTTATCATGCGTAAGAGTGAACTCGTTTTCATCCAACGTGGTAATCTTCTCGCCGTCGCCTGCTCTTCTTATATTAATCTCGTGCCCCGCAAGCGTTCTCAAATCGAATGCATGCATCGGCTGCCCCAATTCGAGAAGTATATAGTTAGTAATGTCAACTATATTGCTAATGGAGCGCAGCCCGCACTTTGCAAGCCGTTGTCTAAGCCACAGGGGAGAGGGTGCGCACTTTACGTCTTTGACATAATGCCCGATATAGCGGGGGCACAAATCAGGCGCAAGGTCGCAAATTTTTATATCTTTTTTATCCGCTTTAACGGCGGTATAGGAGTAGTCGGGCTCTTTCAATTTCTTTTTAAGAACGGCGGCAACCTCCCGCGCAATTCCCAAAATACTTTGGCAGTCTGGGCGGTTTGCCGTAACGCTTATATCAAAGATATAATCGTCAAGCCCGACGATGGGCTTTATATCGGAACCGTTTACGCTGTCTTTCGGCAGAAGCAAAAGTCCGCAGTATTCCGCGCCCTCGTACATATCACCGTTAAGCCCAAGCTCCGCGCCGGAGCAAAGCATACCGTCCGATTCTATTCCGCGCAGCTTACCCTTTTTAATGGTCGCCACGCCTTCAATCGTTACGTGGTCTTTCGCCGTAGTGTAAACGGTCGCGCCAACCAACGCGCAGGGGGCTTTAATTCCCTTTTTAACGTTGTCCGCGCCGCAACAAATCTGAAATATTCCCTTGTCGCCGCAATCAACTTTGCAGACGTGCAAGTGCGTACCCTCGACAGGCGAGCATTCTATAACTTCCCCGACCACGACGCCCGAAATAGCTTTGCCGACTTCAATTAACTCTTCAACTTCAAACCCGCAGGAAAAAAGCTTTGCCTGCAATTCTTCGGCGGTAACGTCTATATCTACGTAGGCTTTAAGCCAACTTAAAGGTGCTTTCATTAAAATCTCCTTTCACAAAAATTTAGGCTATTTTGCTTTTAACCCTTGAACTGTTTCGAAAATCTCGTGTCGCCCTCGAACAGGAGCTTCATATTGTTTATGCCGTATTTAAGCATAGCAATTCTCTCAATTCCCATACCGAACGCAAAGCCCGAATAAATATCGGGGTCTATGCCGCAGCCCTCTAAAACGTGCCTGTTTACCATTCCCGCGCCGAGAACCTCAATCCAGCCCGTGCCCTTGCACAGCCTGCAACCGCTTCCGCCGCACTCGAAACAACTCACGTCAACTTCAACCGAAGGCTCGGTAAAGGGGAAGTAAGAAGGGCGGAGTCTTGTTTTTACGCCCGCGCCGAAAATCTTTTTTGCGAACTCGTCCAGCATACCTTTCAAATCGCAAAGCGTTATGCTCTTGTCAACAACGAGCCCTTCCATCTGCGAGAACATAGGCGAGTGCGTCGCGTCGTCGTCGCTTCTATAAACCTTCCCGGGGGAAAGTATTTTAATGGGCGGCTTCTTGTTTTCCATAACGCGTATCTGCCCCGCGGAAGTTTGCGTTCTTAAAAGTAAATCGCTTGAAATGTAAAATGTATCCTGCATATCCCTTGCAGGGTGGTCCGCAGGCGTGTTGAGCGCGGTAAAATTATAATAATCGTTTTCTATCTCGGGTCCCTCGAAGACTTCGAATCCCATTCCCGAAAATATGGAAATAAGTTCCCGCCTTATAAGCGTGTTGGGGTGGTATGCCCCGTCGTCGGTGACCTTTGCGGGCAGAGTTACGTCGATTTTTTCTTCGGAATAACGCCTTTTCAGCTCGAATTCCTTAATTCTCTTTTCAATCGCGTTGAACCGTTCTTCCGTCCATTCCCTTAAAGCGTTTAAAAGCTTGCCCATAGAAGGACGCTGTTCGGGCGGCACCTCGCGCATATTCTTCATTAGCGCGGAAATCTCGCCCGTCTTGCCTAAAAAGCGCATCTTAATCTCTTGTAAAGTCTTTGACGATTCAACGTCTTTCACCGCATCGTCAATGCTTTTTTCAATCTCGTTAATCTTGTCCTGCATAAACACTCCTTAAAAATATAAAAACCCCGTGCAAACGCACGGGGCGAATAATTTTCGCGGTACCACCCGATTCACGGCAAACGCCGCCTTAATTGACCTTTTACGCAAGGTAAGCGGAGCGGACTACTAAGCTCGCGCTTTTCGCCCGTCGGCTCGCGGGTGAATACCGCTTAAACCCTATAAGAAATCTTTCAGCCGTTTTCGGATTTCTCTCTCTGAAAAGGGTTTTAAAAACGTCTGTCCCGTTCGTCGCCTTTATATTTACGCTTATTATAGCTTTATAAAAATTTAAAGTCAAACGATTTTATGCGTTTAGTAAATCGAGTTGCCATAACAGTCGTACGCAACTATCGCGGGGAAGTTTTCAACTTCAAGGCGGTAAACGGCTTCGGATAACAGTTCGGGAAATGCAATGCATTCGCTCTTTCTAATTGTGTTGCCGTACAGCGCGCCGGCGCCGCCTATTGACGCAAAGTAAACGGCGCAGTTCCTTTTCAATGCCTCGCGCGTCTCTTCGTTCATTTCGCCCTTGCCGATAATAGCGCCAAGCCCCAAATCGATAAGAGCAGGCGCAAAGCTTTCCATTCTTGCCGAAGTAGTCGGACCGCAGCTCCCCGAAGCTTTGTTCGGTCGCGATGGGCAGGGACCCGCGTAATAAATAATCGCGTCTTTAATGTCGAATGGTAAGGGATTGTTATCTTCCAAAAGGGAGAAAAGCTTTTTATGCGCACAGTCCCGCGCTGTGAGTACTACGCCCGACAGCATTACGCTGTCGCCCGCGCGCAGATTTTTTATATCGTTCTTTGTAAGAGGCAAAGTCAGCTTTTTCATAAAACCCTCTTTTCGCACCGAACGCAATGACATTGGATATTCACCGCAACGGGCAGCCCCGCGATGTGCGTCGGCGCAGTTTCGCAAGCAACGCCCAAAGCCGTAGTGTCGCCGTGAAAGCCTTGGCAGCCGATATTTAAGTTATTAATTCTGCTTAGCGCAATTTTTTCTATTTCCGCAACCGCAGGGTTAGTACTCGGTACGCCGACGTCGCGCGTCAACGCCTTTTTGGCAAGCAAAGCGCAGGTGTCGAAAGTCCCGCCAATTCCCACGCCTACTAAAACGGGTGGGCAGGGTCGTGACCCCGCAAGTCTGACCGTTTCGACAACGGCGTCGATAGCAGCCTCGATTCCATGCGCGGGTTTAAGCATATAAAGGCGGGACATATTCTCGCTACCGAACCCTTTAGGCATAAACGCAATATTTATTTTATCGCCGTCTACGATTTCGGTATGAATAACGGCGGGGGTGTTGTCGCCTGTGTTTTGGCGCGTTATAGGATCGCATACCGACTTTCTGAAATACCCGTCCGCATATGCTCGGCGTACGCCCGAATTAACGGCTTCCTTCAAAGATTTTCCTTCAAGAAAAACTTCCTGCCCTATTTCGAGAAAAACCACGGCAATCCCCGTGTCCTGGCATACGGGCATATTTTCGGTCTTTGCAACGCTCGCGTTTTCAATAAGTATATCAAGCGCAAATTTTGCCGCCTCGCCGTTCTCTTTATCCCGTGCGCATACAAGCGCCTCTTTGCAGGAACGGGTTACGTTCACGCCCGCGTGCAAAGCCATATTATAAATTTTTTCTTCTATTGAAGAAGTATTTATCTTGCGCATATCTGAATTTTACAACAAATTACATTAAAAGTAAATAAATAATTTACTTAAACTTTATTTTAATGTATAATCGTAATATGAACGACGAAAACGCTAGGGGTATGCAACCCGTTAATCCATTATTGCAACATGATTCACATATCGGCGGATTTGCTTTAAGTCTTACCGCGGTGCTCTACGTATTCGTGGGCTTTGTATTAGGTATCGTAATTTTAGCCGCCGGTATAGAAGAGGGGTCGGACGCGTACCTTTACTTGAATTACCTTGCCGCTCCCGTTGCAATGACGGTTGCAATGTCGGTAACTCTTAAATACAAAAAATTCCCCGTCAAAAGGGCTTTCCCCGTAAAATGTCACCCCAAGTATTTTTTAATAGCTTTGCTATTAATATTCGGGCTCATCTTTTCGGTAAGTTGGGTTGATACGGGGGTCACGGAGTTTTTAAAGCTTTTAGGATACGTTCCTAAGGGCAGGGACGCGTACCTTCCCAATCTTTCGGGCGGGCTCGTCGTCCCCGCGCTTTTAGTCATTGCGCTGATGCCCGCAATTTTTGAAGAAGGGCTGTTCCGCGGCGTAATTCTGAACTCTTGCAAGGACGGGGTCGGCACCGTACGCACCGTGTTTATAGTCGGCTTCGCCTTTTCGCTTTTCCACGCTTCGGCTGAGCAAACGGTTTACCAGTTTCTTGCAGGCTGCGTCTTTGCGTTCGTCGCAATCCGTTCGGGCTCAATATTGCCGTCGGTGATAATGCACTTTATCAATAACGCCCTAATCGTTATCTTCGCCGCTTGCGGACTTTTGGACGCGTCGGGCAACCTTATAGTCTCGTCTGGCGGGGAAATCGCTTTAATAGTAACGTCGGCAGTCAGCTTCATCGGCGGAATGGTTTGGCTCGTTTTAGATAAAAAATCTGTAATAAAATGCCGAAAAGGCGCGGTAAAATCGTTCTTTATCTTCGCTTCGATAGGAATAGCTATTATGGGTGTAATGTGGATATTATCGTTTTTCGTGAGGTAAGGCGTGCAAAAAATCAACGTGGTCTGCGTGGGTAAAATCAAAGAAGAGTTTTTTAGGGACGCAACAGCCGAATATTTGAAACGCCTTTCCCGCTTTGCAAAGGTGGAAGTAAAGGAGCTTGCCGAAGGCAAGGACTTGGAGGAAGAAGCGCAGAGTATCTTTCGCGCCGCAAAGGGCTACGTTATCGCGCTGTGCGTAGAGGGCGTAAAACTTTCAAGCGAAAAGATGGCTTCACACGTTAAAACTCTCTGTGACAAGGGTAGCGAAATAACGTTTATAATAGGCTCTTCCTTCGGGCTTTCTAACGCCGTAAAGGATAAAGCCGATTTAAAGCTTTCTTTTTCGGATATGACTTTCCCGCACCAACTGATGCGCGTAATATTACTTGAACAAATCTACCGCGCGTTTATGATAAACAGCGGCTCTACCTATCACAAGTAATCAAAATTTGCCGAATATCATACTTTATTGTTGTGATATACGACGAAGTTTCAAAATTCTACAAAAGCTATCAGTTCAAAAAATGCGTTGCAGGGTACACCTGCGCAGGCAGGGAAATTTTTGCTTTTCATGTCGGGGCTGAAACGGGCAGGCAGTTTATCGCCGTCTACGCTGTTCACGCCCGCGAATGGATAACCGCAAGGCTTGCCTTAAAGCATATAAAAAAGGGCGTAAAGTCGGGCGGAGGTTGGATAATTCCCCTTTTGAACCCCGACGGCGCGGTCATTTCCGAAACGACGTTCCCGCTCTGGAAGGCAAACGGGCGGGGAGTTGATTTAAATTGCAATTTCGACGCCGATTGGGGCAGCGGGCGTTTAAATACTCGTGTTCGCGGCGGTGAAAACTGTATCGGCGATTACCCGTTTTCCGAACCCGAAACGATAGCTCTCCGCGATTTTACTTTAAAAATTCATCCGTTCGTCACGCTCAGCTTTCATACCAAGGGCGAAGAAATTTACTGGGAATACAACGGCAGGGGGGATATTCGTGGCGCAAATATCATAAACGCCGTAACGGGTTACGAAATAAAGCGGATATACGGCTCTGCGGGCGGTTACAAGGATTGGTGCATACAGAAGTTGAAAATCCCCGCCTACACGGTAGAGTGCGGCTCCGACGGCTTAACGCACCCCATAACGGAATTGAAAAAATTAAAAAAATGTTATAAAATAATAAAAATCTTTTCTGAAAACTATGGCAGATAAATTTATGAAAGCCGCGCTTAAATGCGCGCAAAAAGGTCTTGAAGAGGGCGAAGTCCCCATCGGCGCGGTAGTCGTGCTGGACGGTAACATCATATCCCGCGGGCACAACAGAAGAACGAAAAAGCAAATTGCAACCGCACATGCGGAAGTCGAGGCTATCGAAAAGGCTTGCAAAAAACTCAAAAGCTGGCGTATTCCCGAATGCGAGATTTACGTCACCTTAGAGCCCTGTCCTATGTGTATGGGCGCAATGCTTAACGCCCGTATAAAAAAAGTCTACTTCGGCGCATACGAGGCTAAGGGCAGGTCCTTAACGGACAAGCTTGCAAACGCCAACCTCGTCAACCATGTAATAGAGGTCGAGGGCGGCGTAATGGAAGAGGAATGCTCCTCGGTCTTGTCAAATTTTTTCAAGCAAATGCGCGGGCGTATCAAAGAAAGCCCCGAAGTCTAAAAGACTTTAATTTAGTTGACTTTATTTAATGTAAATATTACAATAAAAACTGGGTTTTAAGCGACTCTCTCGCCGAACCTTTTATAATCACGTCGGAGGAACTTAAATGATAAACCACGGAAATGAAATTAAAATCTTTTCGGGCAATTCAAACAAACCCCTTGCCGAGAAAATAGCGGCAAAACTCAACACTACTCTCGGCGAAATGGAAGTAACTCACTTCTCCGACGGTGAAATTTACGTTCGCTTTAACGAAACCATTCGGGGAACGGACGTGTTTCTCATTCAGTCCACGAGCTATCCCGTAAACGTAAACCTTATGGAGTTGCTCATTATGATAGACGCGGCAAGGCGGGCAAGCGCGGGCAGAATTACCGCGGTTATTCCATATTTCGGTTACGCCCGTCAGGATAGAAAGGCGCGCTCACGCGAGCCTATAACCGCAAAACTCGTTGCAAATCTTATCACCAGCGCGGGCGCAGACAGGGTTCTTACTATGGATTTGCACTGCGCGCAAATTCAGGGCTTTTTCGATATTCCTTTGGACAACCTCGTGGGCGGACCCACGCTTTACAACTACTTTAAACCCAAGGTTGACGAAAACTTCGTCGTGGTTTCCCCCGATATCGGCTCGGTTGCCCGCGCAAGAAAAGTCGCCGCAAGAATGGATGCGCAAATGGCGATAATAGATAAGCGCCGTCCCAAAGCCAACGTAATGGAGGTTATGAACATTATAGGCGACGTCAAAGGCAAAAATTGCCTTATGGTCGACGATATGATAGATACCGCAGGCACGATAGTGCAGGGCGCGCGCGCACTTAAAGAAGCTGGGGCAAAAGCAATTTACGCTTGTTGCTCTCACGGCGTTCTATCGGGTCCCGCGATAGAAAGACTTGCGGACTCGCCTATTGACGAGCTTGCTATCTTGGATACTATCGATATCCCGAAGGATAAGATTTTACCTATCTTCAAGATAATTTCTACGGCGCAAATGTTTGCATCTGCAATAGAGAACGTTTACTTGGATAAATCTATGTCCAAGATTTACGATTAACCTTAAATGTGTCCCTGTGTTTTGTCGGTTTCTAAGTCAGCAATAAAAATCAAAGCCGCGTTGCCTGCGCGGTTTTTTTAAAGGAAAGTATGTATATAATAGTAGGACTCGGCAACCCCGAAGAAAAGTATTTGAAAACCTTTCACAATATGGGTTATATTGCCGTGGGCGAAGTCGCCGCAAAGCTCGGCGTCAAATTCAAAAAAAAGGAGTGCGAGGCGTTCACCGCCGAAGCAAACGTTGGAGGCGATAAGATTATTCTCGCCCGTCCCGTAACTTATATGAACGCCAGCGGCAGAGCTGTCAAACAGCTTCTTGCAAAATACAAAACCGATGAAAGCCGGCTTGTAATTTTATACGACGATTACGATATCCCCAAGGGCAGTATAAGAATACGTCCTTCGGGCAGCGCGGGTACGCACAACGGAATGCGCTCCGTCATTGCCGAAACTGGTACGCAGAACTTCACCAGAATAAGGATAGGCATACGCGACAGCGAGGTCAATATTCCTATTATCAACTACGTATTGTCGGAAGTTAAAAGGGAGGACTACGACCTGTTTATATCTGCTTGCGGCAGGGCGGCAGACGCGGCGATAGCCGTTGCAAAGGGCGAAGCCGTCGAAAAGGTTATGACCGATTACAATGGTTAAAATTCTGAAAGACCCGCACATATGCCTTAAATAACGAACTTTTTATCAAGGATAACGCACTTGATTAAAAATTTTTTCAGCTTTAAAAATTTACAGGGTGACTACGCCGCCCTTGCAACCGACATCCGCCTTGGCATGCCAACGGCGGCTTTTGGCTTGTTTGACGCGCATAAATATTTGATTGCTTCATTGCCGGAACAAAAGGTTTTGTATATTGCCGCCGACTGTATAGCGGCGCAGAACGCGTATAGCTCTATTTCGGTTTTAAGCGGCAAAAAATGTGCTCTTTTAACGGCAAAGGACGAGGTTATTTTATATAAAGACGCTCTTTCAAAGGACGCGCTTTACCGTAGAATTTCCGCAATTCACGCAATGCTTAGCGGCGCGGAAATCGTCGTTTGCGATATTGAAGCGATAATGCAGCTTTTCCCCTCGCAAATTGATGAGATACGCTTTAAAACAGGGGAGGAGTACGACTATTTGCAACTCCCCAACAAGCTCGTAAAAATGGGTTACACACGCGAATATGCCGCAGATACGCGCGGTTGTTTCGCTGTTCGCGGCGATATTTTAGAGGTTTTTCCCATCAATTCGGAAACCCCCGTTCGCATTGATTTCTTCGGCGATACCGTTGAAAAAATCCGCCCGTTCGACTCGGTGAGCGGCGAAAGATTGGAAGAAATTCACGAGGTTCTTATAGTCTCCGCAACCGACGTGCGGATATTGCCCGGAGAAAGGGAAAAAATTCTAAGCGAGCTGACGGCGCAGGTGAAGAAGTCGCCCGACGTAAAGGCGTACGAAAGGGCAAAGAAAATTGCCGAAGATATTGCGGAAAAGCTTGAGCAAAACACGTTGTTTTCAGGCGCGTCTTTTTTAATGCCTTTGCTCGGTTGCACCCGTAATATATTCGATTTAACGGATGAAAACACCTTAATAGTTTTTGACGAATGCAAGTCGGTAAACGACAGAATGGACGGGATATACAAGGAACATACAGAGCGTGTTTCGGATCTGAAAAGGGGGGGCGAAGCGTTCGCCTTTTCCCAAAATCAACTCATATCACCCGAAACGTTGAAAGAAGGCTTTAAAAAATACGCAGGCCTTGCGTTGCAAACCTTCACCTCAACTACGGCGTTCTTCCGTCCGTTAAAAACTTACGACTTCCGCGCAACCCCCGCGCCGTCCTATCTCAACGCAATGCCCCAGCTCGTAACCGACGTTAAGAATTGGCTATCAAACGGTTACCGCGTGCTTGCGTTCACTGGCAATCTGCAACGCTATGAAAAGCTTTCGTCGATTCTTTCCGACGAATACTTGCCCGTTTACCCCGTTCCCGACAGGTTGCAGGCGCTGCACGGCGTTTCGGTAAGCTCGGAAGAGCTTGCCCACGGTCTTATTCTGCACGAAAGCAAACTCGTTTTAATCGGTAGCGGCGACATCTACACGAAGTCTGTAACAAAGCGTATTAAAAAGCGCAGGGGCGATATGTTCGTTGCTCCTGAAATAGGCGACTTCTGCGTTCACGAAAAGCACGGCGTAGGTAAAATAACGGGCACCGAGAAGATTGAAACGACCGACGGAATAAAAGAATATCTTTCAATCGAATACAAAGGCGGCGACGTTCTTTACGTTCCCGTCGAGCAGATGGACGTACTTTTTAAGTACGTCGGCGACTCCAATCCAGCGCTTTCCAAGATAGGCGGAGCCGACTTTGAAAGGGTGAAGGAGCGGGTCAAGCAGTCGATAAAAAAGCTTGCGTTCGATTTGAAGGAACTTTACGCCGAAAGACAGGCAAAGCACGGTTTCCGCTTCCCCGAAAATGCGGCAATGATGCAGGAGTTCGAGGACGCCTTTTCATACGAGGAAACGCCCGACCAGCTCACTTCAATCGAAGAGATAAAGGCGGATATGTGTTCTGAAAAGGTAATGGACAGACTGCTTTGCGGCGATGTGGGATACGGCAAAACGGAGGTTGCCCTCCGCGCCGTCTATCTATGCGTGCTCGGCGGCAAGCAGGCGGCTATTATGTGCCCCAGCACTGTGCTTTCCGAACAGCACTACAACACGGCGGTAGAACGCTTTAAAGATTTCGGAGTGCGCGTCGAGGCGTTGAACCGCTTCAAAACGCCCTCACAGCAAGCCAAAATTTTAGCGGAGCTTGCAAACGGCAATATAGACCTTATTGTCGGTACGCATAGACTTTTGTCAAAGGACGTGCAGTTTTACGATTTGGGGCTTCTCGTCCTCGACGAAGAGCAACGCTTCGGCGTAGAACATAAGGAAAAAATCAAAAACGTAAAAAAGAATATCGACTGTCTGACTATGACGGCAACGCCAATACCCCGCACCCTGCATATGTCGCTTGCAGGTATTCGGGATATTTCCACAATTAACACGCCGCCCTTGAAACGTTTGCCCGTGCAAACCTACGTAGTAGAGGAAAGCGAAACGCTAATCCGCGACGCATGCGTCCGTGAGATTTCCCGCGGGGGGCAGGTGTTTATTCTGTATAACCGTGTGGAAACTATTTCTTCTTTCGCAGGCAGAGTTGCGGAGATTATCCCCGAGGCAAAGGTAACCTACGCCCACGGCAGAATGGACAGGGACGTTCTCGAAAACGCAGTGTTCTCATTCTATCGCGGAGAAAAGAACGTTTTAGTCACCACTACGATAATAGAAAACGGCATCGACCTTCCAAACGCAAATACGATAATAGTCATCGACGCAGACCGTTTGGGTATTTCACAGCTCTATCAGTTGCGCGGCAGAGTGGGCAGGGGCGCGCGGCTTGCACAGGCTTACTTCACTTTCAAGCCCTCAAAGGTTCTAACTACCGATGCGGCGGAACGCCTTAAAGCCATTATGCGATTTACGGAACTCGGTTCTGGCTTCAAAATCGCAATGCGCGACCTTGAAATCAGGGGCGCGGGCAACGTCCTCGGCGCGGAACAGCACGGACATATGGATAAAGTGGGTTACGAATTGTACTCCAAGCTTTTAAAGGAAGAGCTTACGGGCGACAAGCAGCTTTCAACCGAGCTTGACGTCAAAGCCACGGCGTATATACCCGAAGCATACGTCGAAAGCAGCGCGGGCAGACTTGACTGTTATAAGCAAATTGCCGAAATCCGTTCGGTTGAGGACTACAAACGCGTTTGCATTTCGATCGAGGACAACTACGGACCTATGCCCGATGAAGTTTTAAACCTTCTTATTATTGCGGTATTAAAGTCATTTGCGGCAAAATTCAACATCAAAAAGATATGCGTAGACAGCACCGAGGGTTCGTTCGAGCTTCCGTCAATCAATTCGCTAAACGACGCAAGGCTGTCCGTCGCGCTTGAAAAATACAGGCAAAGCGTCAAACTTTCAATGGCTAAAGCCCCGCTTATCGTCTTTGCGCCGCGTTCATCTCCCGCAAAAACTATGTTGGATATGACTAAATTTCTCAAATTTGCACTCAGTTTTAATTAAAATCGTTTGCTAAATAATTTTTGTTGCTATATAATAGTAAATAGATTTTTTAAAAAACGCATTTGCACTGCGCATAACTTTGTCAAACTTTGCCACGCCTTGTTCGTTTACGTCAAGTAAACTCTCTGCGGGCGGCGCTTGTTTTTCTTGTTCTGCTTGTACTATTGCGTTTTTGTAATACAGAAATAATGCACTTAGTTTCGGAGCAAAATTTATGAAAAAGAAAACTATCATATGCGGAGTTCTTGCATCGACTATAGCGGTTGCGGCAACGTTCGGCGGTTGTTCGCTCGTTTCAACGAACACGGCGGCTGATATGAGTCAGACCGTCGCGACCGTTGATATTTCCAAGGCGGACACGCTTGACAAGGAATTTGAAGCTTACAAGGCTGCAGTCGGCAAGACCGATATCATAAAAAGAGAGCTTGTCGCATACTTTATAAACTACGGATATTCCTACGTTCAAAATTACGGAAAAACTTATAAAGAAACGTTTAATATCCTTTTGGATCAGCTCGTTGAAAACGCCGTTCTCGTTCAGTATTCCACGATGTACCTTTTAAAGGAAAAGGCGACTAACGATAAGAGCGAAGGTTACGAAGCGGGAGCGCTCGATAAGTATATCGAAGCGAGCAAGAAGGGCGACGTATCCAAATACGAATATCTTTTGGGGGAGGACAGCAAGGAAGTTAAAATAGCGGAATACAACCTTCGATATTCAATAAACTCGGCTATCGATTCGAGGGAGAAGAAGTATTTGGACGAAGAAACATCTTCTGCCGGAACGGATACGCGCTCAACGCCTAACGGAGTCGATACGCAAAAAGAAGATTATTACCCGCAGGTAAGCGTCACTGACGACAGCCTGAACTATAACATTTATACGGGTTATGAAGGTTATCAGCTCAAAGACAGCGGCGCGTACGAAGACGACGCCCTCGAAGATACGACCAATGCTACCCGCATAAAGGCGTATAACGATTTTATTTCCAGCCTTGCTTCGTCGTCTTACGACCTCGTTGATACCAAAAAGGAAGACCTCAGAAAAGTCCGTGAGCTTAAATATATTCAGGACGAATACGTTTCCCAGCTCGAACAGTGCGTCATAAACAAATATTACGAAGTGTACGAGGAAAAGCAGGAGGCTCATTTAAAGCAGACGGACGACGAAAATGCGTCCAACGATTACAGCAAGATTCAATCGGCATACGTAAACCTGCTCAACTCCCAAAAGGAGAACTACGAAACCGAAAGCAACTTCACAACCGCAATGGATGGCATGTCCGATACGTCCTTCGTGCTTTACGCTCCCGAAACGGACGACACGGCGGATGGCGGCAGGTTCGGCTACGTTTACAACATCTTGCTTCCCTTCAGCGACGCGCAGAACGACGCATTGAAAGCCTTCCAGAAGATTTACGCGGACGAGGAGCTCGACGGAGGCTATAAACCAGAATATTACGTTGCAAGGAACGACTTGCTTGGATTAATCGAAACCACCGACCAACGCGCTGCCTGGTTTAACGGCGAAAAGGAGTATGCGTTTAACGCAAAGGATACTGTTGAAAGATATTACGGTAAGGACGCGGGCAAAGAATGGCTTTTCTTTGAAAACAACGTATCCAATCCCGATAAGTACGAATCTATTGAAAAATACGCAGGGCTCTATCCCTACAACGGTACCGTGGTAGAGAAGAACGACGGCTATATCTTGAGCCCCGCCAAGCTTGATATTAATGATATGCTTTCGGAATTTGAAAATTATATCGCGTTCGTAACCGATAACAAATGCACCGCAACGCATACCGATACTTCAAATTACGGAAATGCTATCGTATCGGATAAAAATAATCTCTATAAGGAAGTCAACGGCAAAAAGGTCGTAGATTATTCCAACTTCGTCTACACGACGGGTAAGGTTAATTTCGGCGATAATAACGGCGTTGATAATACTATGGCGAACTTCCTCAACAAGGAAAGTAACCGATATAAAGTAATGAGCGCGGTAAACGAGCTTCAATACGCGTACACCACGGATACGGGCGTGCTTTCGCAATATGTGGGTTATTCCGTTCAGGCGGGCGACACGAGCTATATTAAAGAGTTTGAACACGTCGCGCACGAGGCGGTAAAGAGCGGCGCAGGCTCTTACGCCGTTTGCGCGGGAGATTACGGTTGGCACTTAATCTATGTAACTTATACGTATGAACTTGGAAATCAGTTCGGAGAAAACCCTGACTGGGCGAATAATATCGATAAGGAAGGCGCTTTTGAAAATCTCTTCTACGAATGGTTCAAGAGTAAGACCCTGTCGGATTTAAGCACGAAGAGGAAGAGTCAGATAATCACGGACTTCAAGCTTGATACTACCGTAGAAAAGCATGAGTCTGCGTACAAAAATTTATTTGAACTTGACAAAGCTAATTCAAACTCGTAATAAGCTAATCAAGGCAGTTTTATGGAAATTTGGCAAGCGGTAATTCTCGGCTTAGTGCAGGGATTGACTGAATTCTTACCCGTCTCTTCGTCGGGGCACATAGCGTTCTACAACGCAATATTTAACACCGAAACGGACGTTATGTTCTTTACGGTAATACTTCACCTCGGCACTCTCGTGGCTGTTTGCGCAGTATTTTGGAAGGATATAATCGCCCTTTTCAAACGACCCTTTAAAACGTTAGGGTTTCTCGTGCTTGCAACGGTTCCGGCAGCGGTAGTGGGCGTGGTTATAGAATTTTGTCATCTTGACGATTTTCTCCTGGCCCGTAGCTGCGTGGGCATAGTGCTTTGCGTGTTATTTTTGGTTACGGCTGTTCTTCTTTTCGTAACGGAGATTGTCGCAAAGCGGCGCGAAAGCGTTTTGCCTCTCTGTCTTAAAACCGTTATTCCGATGGGCGTTGCGCAGGCGGTTGCCGTTCTTCCGGGGATTTCCCGTAGCGGATCAACGATATGCGCGGGTACGCTGGCGGGCTGTAACCGTGAGGACGTTGCCAAGTTTTCGTTTCTTATGAGTATCCCCGTAATTCTCGGCGGTTTCTTCGTTGAACTTGCTTTGGGACTTTACAAGGGTGAAATCCAGCAAAACTTTACCGATTACGGCGCAACGTTGGGTTGGAGTGTGGCGCTCGGTTTTATAATATCGGCAGTGGCGGGTCTTTTTGCAATAAAGGTTATGCTTAAAGTTATTCAAAAAGCCAATTATAAATGGTTCAGTCTGTACCTTGTTTTGATGTCTATAACGAGTCTCGTTTTGCAATTTACCGTATTTAACGCATAATAAAAGGACGGCATAAATGCCGTCCTGTTTTTAATTTCAGTAATCCGTTCTGCCGAGCAGGTAATCAACGCTCGTTGAAAATAAATCCGCAATACTGATAAGCGTTTTAAAATCGCATTCCCGTTCACCGTTTTCCCAGTAACTTATAAGTCTTACGGAAACGCCTAATTTTTCAGATACTTCTTTGCGCGATAATTTATTATCGCTTCTCAGTTCTTTTAGCCTTTCGCCGAATAAGTTCATAATACTATTTTAGAACAAAATGTTCTATTATGGTTGACTTGGAACGTTTTGTTCGGTATACTGTAATTACATAACAAATTAAGGAGCAATATGGAAGAAATTTTAAAGGTAGAAGGGCTTACGAAAACCTTCAAACAGCCTAAAAAACTTTTTAAAAAAACGGACGGACCTGAAACGAAGGTTGCGGTGGACAACCTTTCCTTTACAGCGTATAAGGGTGAAATTTTCGGACTGCTCGGTCCCAACGGCGCGGGTAAAACCACTACGCTCAGAATGCTTGCCACCTTGATAAAACCGGATAGCGGCAGCGCTACAGTCTGCGGTAAAAGCATAATTTCAGACGAAACAGGCGTGCGCCGCAAAATCGGTTTTTTAACCAGTGAATTAAAGCTTGAGGACGCTTTCACGCCCGAGTACTTATTTGATTTTTTCAGCGGGCTCTACGGGATCGATAAAGGCGTAACGCAGGCAAGAAAGTTTGCCCTTTTCCAAAAATTCGGCATCGACGCTTTCAAATCCCAAAAATACGGTAATTTGTCCACAGGGATGAAGCAGAAAGTCGCCCTCGTCGTATCAATCGCTCACGACCCCGAATTTATTATCTTCGACGAACCTACCAACGGGCTTGACGTGCTCACCGCCCGCGTCGTTACAGACTTTTTGCAGGAGCTTAAAAAAGACGGTAAGACGATAATTCTGTCCACTCATATTTTCAGTCTTGTTGAAAAACTTTGCGACAGAGTAGGTATCTTAATCGAAGGCAAGCTTGCCGCGTTGGACGCGCTTGAAAACCTCACGAAAGAAAAGAATTTGGAAGATAAATTCTTTGAACTGTACGAACGAGTTACGGGGGCAACTATATGAAGAACGTTATCTTGATAATTAAAAAGGAATTTAACCGCTTTTTCAAGGACAGGAGAATGATTTTGATGATTTTTCTGCCCGGCGTATTGATTTTTTGCCTTTATACATTGATAGGTACGGTAATGGAAAAAGTTACGCCGTCGATACCCGAAGGATATGAATATACGGCAGTTGTTGTAAATATGCCCGACGGTGAAAAATTTAAGGCTTTGGATAGCGTTCTCGACGTCCGGAATTTGAGCGTTGAGGAAGCAAAGTCGGGGGTCGCCGAAGGCGAACTTGACATTATCGTGGAATTTCCCTCAACTTTTACCGCGGATGTGGAAAGCGGGGCAAGCCCCGAAGTTAAAATTTATTATAATTCGTCGGTGGATACGTCCTTCCAAGGCTATGCGGTAGTAACCGCGATACTGAACGGTCTAAATGCGTTTACGGTAAATTCATCGCCTGCGGAAGTTTTTGATTTGGTCAATTCGGAAAAGCAGTCGACAAACCTTATCGCAATGATGATACCTATGCTTATGTTTTCCCTTTTGGCGTCGGCCTGCATTGCGGTTGCTCCCGAAGCGATCGCAGGCGAAAAGGAGAGGGGGACTATGGCGACTATGCTTATTACCCCCGTTAAGCGCATTGAAATAGTCCTCGGCAAAATCGTAAGTCTTTCGTGCTACGCGATGCTTAGCGGGCTGATAAGCTTTTTGGGCGTTATTCTGTCGTTGCCTAAGCTTTCGGGCGGTCTGATTAATTTAGGAGCCGTGTCCTACGGCGCGGGGACTTACTTTATGCTTTTCGGAATAATTATTTCAATAGTCCTCGTAATGATTTCGGCGTTCTCGGTTTTATCCACGCTTGCCAAAAACGTCAAGGAGGCAACGGCGTTTATAGGTCCGTTTATGATAATTATAATTCTCTTAGGTATGGTAAGTATGTTCTTTCCCAACCCGTCCGTCGGGCTCTACGCAGTACCGTTTATAGGCAGCGGAATAGCCATGTCGGCGGTTCTCGCGATGACGGAATCCATCTTAGGCGTAGTGCTTGCAATAGTATCTAATTTAGTTTTAACCGCGCTTTTAATAATTTTAACAGGGTATATGTTCAAAAAAGAGAGCGTAATGCTCAAAAAATAATAAACGGCAAAAAGATAACCGCCGCGGCATTAAGCCGCGGCGGTTTCCGATTTTAAAATAAGCTGTGCAGTCTTTTTTGCCGTAATAAGCCGAAACGTAAACTTTGCAGGTAGCTCCTCCAAAGCTACCTTATGGCACACCGACGGGACTGTTTAGTGCTGCTATATCCCTATCCTGACACGGTTCGCAGTTGTCGGTTGCATAAGACCTTGGTATCAACACCCCTTACAAAGCGCAGCTTTCCACTTATTGCGTCGAGAAAGACGTTCGGTCCTGCTATTGCGGATTGCAGGTACAGGGCACCGCAAACTCCCCACTTAGCACAGTGCAAACATTTTAACAGATAATTAATTTTTTTGCAACTAAATTCAACGCCGTTTTATTTTCTTTAACGGGTATTGGCTTGACAAATTTTTGCCAATAATTTAAAATAGAAAAAAAGTTTTCAGGTGGAAAATTATGTCGGAAAATTGCACTCACGACTGCTCTTCCTGCGGTGACAGCGGTTGCGCTTCCCGCAAAAAAGAAAGTCTTAAAAAGAAGCCCCACGAAATGAGCGATATTAAAAAGGTAATCGCGGTCGTTTCGGGCAAGGGCGGGGTAGGCAAGTCTATGACGTGCGCCCTGCTTGCGGCAGCCGCTCAAAAAAGCGGCAAAGTAACCGCCGTTATGGACGCAGATATAACGGGACCGTCCATTCCCCGTATGTTCGGCGCGGACAAGCGCGCTATGGGTTCGGATAACGGAATTTTACCCGTCGTAACGGACGGCGGCGTTCAGATAATGTCAATGAACGTCCTTCTTGAAAACGAGGCTGAGCCCGTCGTTTGGCGCGGTTCGCTCATTTCGGGCACCGTGTTGCAGTTTTGGACGGACGTAATCTGGACGGGCGTAGATATAATGTTTATCGATATGCCCCCCGGCACGGGCGACGTGCCTTTAACGGTTTTCCAAAGTATTCCTATCGACGGCATAGTGGTCGTAACTACCCCGCAGGACTTGGTGGGCATGATAGTGCAGAAAGCCGTCAATATGGCGCAGATGATGAATATTCCAATCCTCGGCATAGTCGAGAATATGAGCTATGTAAAGTGCCCCGACTGCGGCAGAAAGATTTCCGTTTTCGGTGAAAGCAAGGTCGACGCAATCGCCTTGGAATTCGGTATTCCCAACGTTGAAAAACTGCCTGTGGACCGCGACCTGACGGTTGCCGCCGACAGCGGTAAAATAGAAGAGGTGGAGGATAACCCTTTATCAGCCTTCTTGACTAAAATTCTCAAAAAAGTAAAATTAAAATAATTAAACAGCGCCGCGGCAATTCGCCGCGGCGCTGTTTTCTTTAAAGCAAATATTAAATTTTGTTAATCGTCGGTATAGCCGTTCGCTTCCAAGTCGTTCATCAATTTTTTGTCAATCACGAAAACAAGTCTGAATATAAACCCGAATTCCCAAAGGAGCAAAAAGTCCGCCTAAATAAACTATTGCGGTTATTTTTGCTGATTCCTCCAAAGAATCTTTGGCGCTCGGGTCATTGCAAGCAGTTAGCGTTAAAATAAAAAACACGAACATTGCTATAACGACGGGAATTAAAATCGCCATTGCAAAACGTCTTATGCACGAAACAACGTTGCTTGAAAATTCTGTTAGCTGAAATAGAAAATTATTGGTATACGGGCGCACTCTCACAAAATTTAAGTTTTTCGGTGATCAGGGTTCTTGTCGAGTAGCCCGTTCCGCTATTTAAATGGATATGCGTTTCAACTTGATCTGTACCCGTGTAATCTTTCGTCGTGCTACAATACCTCCAGCCGAACGCCGTTTTTCAAGCTTAAACAACCGCTTGTCAAACAATATCCCGTGTACTTTTTTATATTGATAACTATAATTTTTTGCCGTATTTTTCTCTCATTGCACATACTAAAAATACAAATAGCTTGTACTTTTAACAAAAAAAGTTACTTGTATATTTGTAAAGTAAATGAAGACTAAAATTGCGGTAAATATCAAATTTTATCGTAAACAGATGCATTTAACCCAAGCCGTGATTGCCGAAATGCTATACGGCAAAAAAGCCTTATATGTAACTATGAAAAGGGTTACAGTACGCCGGATATTTACACGCTTTGCCGCCTTGCGTATTTATTCGATATAACTTTGAACGAACTCTTCGAATGGGGAAAAAGCCTTGCGAACGCAATGCTTTTATAAATTAATTCATATTTTTTCGGGCAAAAACTTCCAATACCGAACGGGCATTGAACGCTTCATCTGCTTTTCGTGCGGGCGTTCTTTTACGTTGACGGACTTATAATACTCTTTCCAAAGGCTTTCAAACGCGCTTTCGTTTTCGGAAAGGCAAATTTCAGCTTTACTTATGTGCGCCGTTATCCAATATTCACCGTTATAAAGCCCTGCAATCCCGCGCTCTATATCGTGTATAACGAACTTTTCAGCCTTAAATCTTGCCGCAAAGTGCGGCATAAGCAAATCCGTTATGTTGTTGTCGGGGGAGTAGGGTGCGTAAAACGTCCCGTTTGCCGTCTCTTTAAACCGCAAAAGCCCTTTTAAGCGGTGCGTTTCGCCCGTAATTTTATATAATAAATCGTTGAAGTCAACGACTGCGGGTAACGAGTACGCGTTTTTTATCGACGTTTTGCGTTCAAAAATGCATTTGATATATAAAAAACAGACCTGTTCTTTTTGCGCACTGCAATTTCTTAAAGCCGTTAAAATATCTTCCTCGGCGTTGCGGTCGTACTGTTTAAGCCCTTGCAGAACCCGTCGGCACTTTTCGGCGTCGGCAAGCACCCGCACGGTTTCACAGCCCAAAGAAAGCTGAATTTCACTGTCGGAAGTAATAAAACACTCTTTATTATATGCGTCGAAGACCGCGGTAAAAAAGCTTTCGGGCGTACCGTCGCAAAAATAATAAATCATACTTCACCCGTAAGCGCGGAAATTGCAACCGACTTTTCCGAAAACATCGAGAGCTGTTCCGTCAATTCGCTTTTACCCTCTAAAAGCAGACAATTTTTCACTTGGCTCAGCCTATCGCAACCGTAAAATTTGCCCTTGCACGTTATAAAATGTTTTGCCCTTTTCAGCACGACGCGCATTTTTGCAAGGCTTTCAAAATCTATTTTGCCGTATTTCCGCGCTTCGATAATTTTATAGGCGCTCTTTGCTCCGATGCCGGGTACGCGCAGAAGAGTGGCAAGCGGGGCGGTGTTTATTTCAACGGGGAAAAGATGCATATTCCTTAGCGCCCACGCACATTTCGGGTCGTATTCCTGCGAAAGGTTTTCGCCCTCGCCAACTATTTCGTTTACGTCAAAGCCGTAGAAGCGGATAAGCCAATCCGCCTGATAAAGCCTGTGCTCGCGCAAAAGACCCGCGCCGACGGCGGGCAGAAGATTGCTCCTCACAACGGGAATATATGAGGAATAGTACACCCGTCTGAGCCCCATATTGCGGTATAAAGCCTCTGTAAGTTTCAGAATCTGCCCGTCCGTTTCTGGCGACGCGCCTATAATCATCTGCGTGGTCTGCCCAGCGGGGATAGCGGCGTCCCGCCGCCTGACCTTGTTTAACTTATCGTAAGTAATAGCGTTTTGCAGGCTTTTCATCGGCAATAAAAGGCTTTGTTTGGTCTTTTGCGGAGCTAACAGCTTTAAAGAGTTTTCGCTCGGCAGTTCTATGTTAAAGCTCATTCTGTCGGCAAGCCGAGCCGCTTTCATAATAAGCAATTCGTCGGCGTGGGGTATGCCCTTTAAATGAATGTACCCGTTAAAACGGTACTCGCGCCTAAGCATTTCCACCGTATTAATAAGCAGCTCCATCGTCTTATCGGGCGTTCCGAAAACGGCGGAGGAGAGAAAAAGCCCTTCAATGTAGTTTCTTTTATAAAAGCCGATTACAAGTTCGCAAATTTCTCTTGGCGTAATAGTCGCCCGTCGCACGTCTGCGCTACGGCGGTTCGGGCAATATTCGCAGTCGTAAATGCAGTCGTTACTCATTAAAATTTTAAGTAGCGATATACATCTTCCGTCGGGGGTAAAGGAGTGGCATATCCCGCCGACGGAAGCGTTACCGAGCCCGCCGGCTGTATTTACCCGTTTAGAGCCGGAGGACGAACAGGAAACGTCATATTTAGCGCTTTCGGTTAAAATTTCAAGTCTTTCTGCGTCAATCATACGATTTTCCTTCAAAACAAGCAGCTTTTTGCTATAATTTACCCAAATTCACAAAAAGCAAACAAATGTTTGTGTATTAATATTACCACCTGTCCGTGCTGTTGTCAACGTTTTTTTCTTGTATTGACGAAAAAATTTTTTTATGTTAAACTGAATTTATGGTTGAGCTAATAAAAATGCAAAACGGCTATAAAATATTTTTTGACGGAATAGAGGCAGGGCTTATAGAATACAAGGATTTTTGGAAGAGTATGCCCTATTTAAGCCTTATAAAGCTTCTGCCCGGATTCAGGCGCAAGGGGATAGGTAAAGAAGCTATGCGACTCTTTGAATCGGAGATGAAAAGGGCGGGCAATAAAGCAATTCTTTTATCGACGCGGGTTGATGAAGAAGCGCAGTTCTTTTACCGCAAAATCGGTTATAGGGAATGCGGCAGTCTTATCCTTGAAGACACTCCGTTGTCACAGCCTATGGAGATGTTTTTTATAAAAACGCTGTAAATTTCACGCATATTTCATTATTATATTAATTAACTTATATTCCCGCGGTTTATTATTAAAATATAAACGAATTATACGGTAGATAAGATTTGTGAGGAGTTTTATGAAAGTACTGATAGTCGACGACGAAGAAATGATAAGGGGCGTATTAAAAGAGTACGTCGAGTTCGAGGGCGGCGTCGCTTACGAAGCGGCGGACGGCATGCAGGCGGTTAAGCTTTGCAAGGAAAACGACTTCGATATAATTTTAATGGACGTTATGATGCCCCGCCTTGACGGTTTTTCAGCCGTTAAGGAGATTAAAAAAATTAAAAATATTCCCGTCATAATGCTTTCCGCAAGGGGCGAAGAATACGATAAGCTATTCGGCTTCGAAATAGGCGTTGACGATTACGTGACGAAGCCGTTCTCCCCCAAAGAGGTTATGGCGCGCGTACACGCCGTGTTGAAACGCGGTGCGGAGCCGTCTAATGGCGTAGTTACCTTTGAAGGGCTTACCGTGGATATGGTGGGGCGCAACGTAATCGTCGACGGAGAAAAGGCGGAGCTTACCCCCAAGGAATACGAAATACTTTTTTACTTCGTAAAAAACAAGGGCATAGCCTTAACGCGTGAAAAGCTTTTAATGGATGTTTGGGGCTTTGATTTCTACGGCGACGACAGAACGGTTGACACGCACATAAAAATGCTTCGTTCAAACCTTAAACAGTACAGAAAATTTATCGTAACGCTCAGGGGCTTAGGGTACAAATTTGAAGTCTGAACTAAAGCCTAAAAAACTCAAAAAACTGAAAAGCATCAACCGTTCGATGATCTTCTATTTTTGCGCGTTGGCTTTTCTTATGATTTTTTTTGTGGAGCTCGGTTTCGTAATCCTCGTTTCCGAAACTCTTGAAAATCAGGCGCGCGACAAAATTTCGCTTATCGGCTCGGAGTTTGAAGCCGACCTTCAGGCAGGCGCAGATAAAAAGGTACTTGAAAGCGGAATTAACCGTAACCGCATAGAGGGAATTAACATCTTTCTGTTTACGGAAGAGGGGGAAATGGTTGCTCCCCAAGATTATGAAGATTACGGTTCGGTTTTAAACGAAGTAACGGCGCGCGTCGGTCAGGAAAAGGTGGGTTACAGCGTAACTTACCGTTCGGGCGATTCCGTCGTATACGCCTCGAAAACTGAATATACAGGCAAGCCGCACTTGCTTTTGGTAACTTATTCGGTTACTATCGTGCGGGATACGGTCTTAAGCCTTCAGCTTTATGTTTCAATCATTGCGGCAGGGGTGTTCGTCGTTGCCGTTTTAATATCGTTCGGCTTTTCAAAAAAGCTTACATCCGACGTAAAAACCATGTCGGATACTGCGGTTCTGCTTGCAAAAGGCAACTATGAAATTCAGTTCAATAACGCAGAATATAAGGAGCTTGCACAGCTTTCGGATACCCTGAATTACGTACGGGACGAGGTGAAGAAGAGCGAGGACTTCCAACGCGAAATTCTTGCAAACGTCACGCACGATTTAAAGACGCCGCTCACTATGATTAAGGCGTACGCGTCCATGATTAAGGAAATTTCTGGCGATAACCCCCAAAAGCGTGAAAAGCATTTGCAGGTAATAATCGACGAAGCGGACAGACTGACGGGACTCGTTAACGACGTTTTAAGCGTTTCAAAGCTGCAGGCGAACATGGCGGAGCTTAAATTAAAGGTTTTTAACCTTACAGAGCTTGTTTACGGAATCATAAACAAATTCGGTTACTTGCAGGAAGCGCAGGGCTACAGCTTTATGCTCGATATAGAGCAGAACCTTTATACCCGCGCGGACGCGGAGAAAATTAATCAGGTTGTTTACAACCTTTTGGGCAACGCCGCAAACTACACGGGCGAGGATAAAACCGTCTATATAAGCTTAAAATCGAGCTTGGACGGCAAACGCGTACGGTTTTCTGTGAGAGATACGGGCAAGGGCATTGCTAAGCAGGATATTCCCGAAATTTGGGACAGGTTCTACCGAGTAAAAGAAAACCATAACCGCCCCGTAAAGGGAACAGGCTTGGGGCTCAGCATTGTCAAAGCAATTTTAGAGGGGCATTCGTTTGATTTCGGCGTTGAAAGCGAGTTGGGTGAAGGTTCGCTTTTTTGGGTTGACTTCCCGTGCGTTCCCGCAGAAATAGATATAAAAGACAGGTAAATAAAATTATTCCCGACGGTTTCGTACCGTCGGGAATAATTTTTACAAAAATCTTAACTTTGGTTATTTTTTTGTTGACAAACGGATTTTGGGCGCATATAATATTAACCGAAGTTAATTTATAGGGGTAAACTTTATGCCAATAGCAATAGCGCCCTCCAACAAGGAGTTCACAGTAAGGAAAATAAGCGCGGAAGAAATAACTAAGCATCGCCTTCGTGAACTCGGTATAACGGAGGGGAGCCCGATTAGGCTGTTATCTGCCTCGGGCGGCAACGTAATAGTTATCGTCAAAGAGGGACGGTTGTGTCTTGACAGAACTCTTGCCTCCAAAATTATCGTAGCATAGAAAACGCAAATTTACCGTACGTTGCGGCGTCCTGCGTTTTGATAATAAGCTTATGACCCGTTAATGGGTCTAAAAAAATCTTTAAAAAATAAACCTCGGTTTATAAATTTATAAAATAAATAAGGAGAATATCAATGACTAAACTACTCAGCGAATTTACCGTGGGTGAAAGCGGTAAAATAGTATCGGTCAACGGTGAAGGTAAAATTCGCCGCAGACTTTTTGATATGGGCGTAACTCCCGCCGCAGAGCTTACAATGAAGAAGAAAGCGCCATTGGGCGACCCCATCGAAATAACAATCCGCGGTTACGAGCTTACTTTGCGTAAAACCGAAGCTGCTTGCGTGGAGGTGGAAGTAAAATGAAAACTTTTGCGTTAGCAGGCAACCCCAACTGCGGTAAAACCACGCTTTTCAATGTGCTTACGGGCTCGACTGCGCACGTGGGCAACTGGCCCGGCGTTACCGTTGACAAGCGCGAGGGAACTTATAAGGGCGGGTCAAAAAACATAAACATAGTTGATCTTCCCGGTATTTATTCACTTTCGCCTTACACCCCCGAAGAAATTATTTCGCGTAACTATATTTTAGACGAAAAACCCGACGGTATAATAAATATCGTTGATGCAACCAACTTGGAACGCAACCTTTACCTTACTACCCAACTTCTCGAAATGGACGTTCCTGTCATCATTGCGTTGAACATGATGGATGAAGTAGAGAAAAACGGTGATAAAGTAGACGCATCCGTGCTTGAAAAATCCCTCGGTGTGCCGGTAGTACCCGTTTCGGCGTTGAAGGGTACGGGAGTAAAACAGCTTATGGACAGGGCCGCAGCTATGCCTTCCGAAAGAAGTGGTACAACCGTTTTAAATGAAGCGCTCGAAGCCCAAATAGAAACAGCTTGCGCTTACTACGAAACGGAAGAGGTCGCTTCACCTTTATTCCACGCAATAAAGCTTCTTGAAAAGGACGCAATCGAGCTTGAAAGAAAGGGTGCTTCCGCAACCCTTGAAAAACTTGGCGGGAAAGATTTGGAGGCGGTTATCGCCGACGAAAGATATAAATACATATCCTCGAATCTTTCAACCGCAAAAGTAAAGGCAAATAAAGAAGTTTTAACGAAGTCCGATAAAATCGATAAAGTTTTAACGCACCGAGTTTGGGCAATTCCTATTTTTATAGTAATTCTGTTCTTTATTTTCCATCTGACCTTTTCGGAAAATCTGTTCTTCTTAAACGGCTTTACAAAAGAGCAGGCATGGATGCCTTCCCTCGTAGATTTAGGTCTTGCAGCCGAAGTCGAGGGCGAGGTCGAATATAACAATTTCGGTGTTGAGTTGCTTGCAATTTTCTACGACGGCGCGGTTTACTCACCGGGCGTAATACTCACTAACTTCCTCAATCTGTTCCTCGACCATATTTCGGGCGGCATAGTAACCTTAATGGAAAACGGCGGCGCGCAGGAATGGGCTACGGGGCTTGTCGGCGACGGTATTCTGGGCGGCATATTCGCTGTTCTCGGTTTCCTTCCCCAAATCTTGATATTATTCTTATTTTTCTCGGTTCTGGAAGATTCTGGCTATATGGCGCGTATCGCGTTTGTGCTTGATAGAATTTTCCGCCGCTTCGGGCTTTCGGGCAGGGCGTTTATGCCTATGATAATGGGCTTCGGCTGTTCCGTTCCGGCAGCAATCAACACAAGGACGCTTGCCGACGAAAAGGAGAGAGCGGCGACCATCCGCGTAATACCTTTCTTCTCTTGCGGTGCAAAATTACCCATCCTTACGGCTTGCGGCGGCGCGCTCTGCGCAATGGTCGGGATGTCCAATGTCGACGTTATAACTATGTGTATGTATCTTCTCGGCATAGTTTCCGCGATAGTTTGCGTGCTGCTTATGCGCAACACGACTTTAAAGGGCGAAACGCCTCCGTTTATAATGGAGCTTCCCGCATACCGTATGCCGGGCTTTAAAAACCTTATGCTCCACCTGTGGGATAAGACGAAGCACTTCGTTAAAAAGGCGTTTACGATTATTTTCGCTTCAACGGTTATAATCTGGCTGTTCTCTCATATAGCTTGGGATTGGCGGTTTGTTACAGACGAAGAAATGAACGTTTCTGTCTTGGCTTCGATAGGCAAGCTCATACAACCGGTATTCACACCCGTCGGCTTCGGTTCACAGCTCGGCGAATACGGCTGGGTGTTCGCGGTCGCGGCAATAACGGGTTTGGTGGCTAAGGAAAACGTAATCGCAACGTTTGCAACGCTTGCGGCTTGCATAACCGCAATGGGCGCAAACGTCGGCGGAATCGTTATCCCGGATGCAATAGCGGGAATAGAGGGCATAGAAGAAGCAACCGCAATGGCTTCTGCAACGGGCATAACGGGCGCGGGCATAATCGCGTTTATCGCGTTCAATATGACCACTATACCTTGCTTTGCGGCTTGCGCGACGGCTAAGGCTGAACTGCCCAAGGGCAAGTTCAAGTGGACGCTTTTGTTTTGGATTGCCGCAAGCTACGTAATAAGCGCAATGGTTTATACCGTAGGCGAATGGTGGTGGACGCTGTTCATCTGGCTTGCCGTAATTGCAACCGTCACTATGTTTATCGTTTTAAGGAATATCGGCAAGTACGATATAATAAAGATATTAAAAAGAAAGAAAAAGGACGGTAAAAGCGAATGAACCCGGTTGATATAGCGGTTATAGTAATAGTCGGCGTAGCCGTTGTAGGCATTGCCGCATATCTTATCTATCGTAAGGTTAAGGGCAAGGGCGGTTGTTGCGACTGTTCAAGCTGTTCTTCCTGCGGCGGCTCATGCCCTCACTGCAAACCTAAAGAAGACGGTAAAAAGTAAACTTATCTAAACCGACTCCGTTTTATATTATTAATAGCCCGCCCTGCGCATTTTGCGCAGGGCGGGCTATTCTATTTCTTATTAACGAAAAAGTTGTTAAATATCTTTGCGACAGTTTTGCCGAAACAGCGGCAGAAGAGGTTAAAGCCAAAAAACAAAGTTGATTTAAGGTAGAAAAGTTTAAGCAAGACTTTCATAAAGCCAAACTTTATTCTAAGCTTTCTTGTATGCCGTTTATATATTTTAATTTTCCCGTCCGCAATCGCGCGGGCGCAGTATTCTCCGCTCTTCAACCCGTATCGTAAACCCGAAAGAGTGAGCGGGTCGCATGCTCCGACCGCGTCACCAACAAAGAAAACGTTGCCGGACAGGACCGGCTTCCTTACTCCGATAGGGGTGAAGGCTGATTTCAGATTTTCAATATCCGCGTGTAAATTCAAATCCTGCAAAAACTTGCCGAAAACCGCTTTATAATCCTGCGTCGATTTATATACGTCCGTCATACCTACGTTGGTTATCCCGCCGTAGGAACTTACCCAGGCATAGCCACGCTTCGTTATTCCGAAGTGTATATCGATCGCTTCGGGCGTATCGTTTGCAAACGTCAACTGCATTGCGATATTTCTTTTCGTATTTTTTTGATATCTGCTGCCGAAACCGCAGGTCCCGTCCGCAAAAACGAGATAACCGTATTCAAGTTCGTTGCCGTCCGAAAGCGTCACGCGGTTTTGTTCCACGTCGTGCGCGGTAATTTTTACGTCTTCGCGCACGGTAATGCCCTTTGATTTCGCCAATCTGAAAAATGCGTCGTCAAGTTCAACGCGGTCGACGTAACGGTTAGTGTACAAAAATTTATTTTCTATTTTCAGCCGTGACTTGAACTTATATAAGATTTTGAAATCTTTTATCAAGGAATAGTGGCAGCTGTTAACGTCAAGCCCCAAGCTCTCGTACGCCTTTTTCGTCTTCGCGGTGATGTAACCCGCACAGCATTTGTACCGCGGGAACTCGTGCTTTTCAATTACGAGAATATCCGTAACGCCGCGTTTTATTAAGTTTAAAGCGACGGAAAGCCCCGCAGGACCCGCTCCGATAATGATTACTTCGTAGCTGTCCACGTTTAACGTTTCTCTTTACGGCGTTTGTCGTTTATAATCTGCAACGCTGCCTCGTCTATGACGGAAACGTTTTCCTCTTTTGCAATTTCAACCATTTGCGTAAGCGCGGCTTTTAAGAAAATTCTCGGTATTTTCGTAAGCTTTGCGCAAGCCTCATCCGTGAACGTAACCTCGGGGTCAATCCTCTTCGCCGCGTATTTTACAGAGTTCACGTCGCCCTCTTTAACGCGTATCTTTTCGGGGAATGGCTTCTTAAAGGAAGAGCACCAAAAATTCGTACTGTCGCGGTAACCGTAGTCAACGGGTACGGGCGGGAAGTTTTTGGCTTTAACGCCGTTTACAATCGAATTATAGTATTTTTCCTTCATTAAAATCTTGTCGATTTTAAGAATAAAGTGCGCACCGAACTTACTCGTTATTCCGTTAAAATTTCTGTACGGCGGCTCGTAACCTTCAAGACAACCCGCCTTATCTTTATAGGCGTCCTCAAGACCGTCGTCCCAGGTACATTCAAAGACCTGATAAGCCTCTTTTGCTACGAGCGGGCGTTCGCCGTCCGCAAGCCCCTTTTCAAGCGTAAAAATGCAGTCCTTCATCTTTTCTTCGGTGGTATCGCCGGGGAAACCGAGACGCACGGCTTCGCGGAAATATTTCCTGTCGTCAGTTATAAAGTTTAAAGAAACCTTACTCCCGCGCAAAATATTCTGCGCCGTGTTAGAGCTGTTCCTGCACTCCAAAAGCATAGCGTACCGTTCTTTTCCCGCAATGTAGTAGGGGAAGCAGAGGGAGTACGCCCCAAGGTTCGTCTGCCCGTTTTCCGAAACCGTTCCGACCAAAACCGTCGGCATAGGGAAGAAAGAAGAAGTCTGATAGAAGTTGTCGACAATGCGTAAATCTTTAAATGAACTCAAAATACACCTCCGAATATATATTATGTTTGGTTTATATCGCAGTTAACCGATACCGTTGTATACGTAAAAACCGAAACCCAACGCGCCGTCGTAATAATCGATAATAACCGTATCGCCCTCCGTAAGCTCGTGATAATCGGTTACGGGAAGGGTTATCCATTTTTCGTTTTCGTCGATTTCCACCTTAACTTCAAATTTGGTAATTTGCCGTCCGCCCGTCTGTACTTTCTTTTCAAGCACGGTGTACGTTGCGGCTACGGGCTCGCCGTCAAACACGCAGTTTATCGTGCCAACCGCAGTGAAGGAATAGAAAAACGAGATAAGTATAACGAAAATAATAATTAAAACTGCGTTTGCTATGCTTTTTGATTTGGTCGGGTAATATTCACGCCAAACTTTGCGCAGTAAAACGACACCTGTCGGAATCAGAATACAGGAAATAACCGCCGCGGGTATAAGCGACCACAGCATATATATATCGTTTACGAATTCGACCTTCATTAAGTGCAGCATTGAACACAAAAGCAGAAAACCTATGCAAATAAAATGCTTGACTTCCACCTTAACCTTTTCACCTTTATGCGCAGTCAATACGCATCGGCAAGCCATTACCACGCACAGTATTGCAGAATAAATTAATGCGCAAAGATTTACTACACCGCCAATGATATAAAGCAGCAAAAATATTGCAAGTCCGCCGCCGAATACGAATGCGCCGATTATTTTGTCTTTAATCGGCTTGTCGGAAATCATTTCCTGCACAAACGCCGTTACGAATAAAAGCGAGAGGAAGACGAGATATAAAACCGTAGCCCATAGCGAATTGAATTCTTCGTATGCGAAAAACGAATTGCTGAACCAGCCTATTATTCCCGCGCCGAGAAAGCCGATTACGTATAGCAATATAAAAGTATGATTTATTGTCCAATTTATCTTTTTCATTACTGTACCTTAAAGCTATTATAACAAAACGAAACGGACTTTTCAAGCGATAAAAAAACGGCGGGAGAGTATCCCGCCGAAAATATTTATTTACATTGCAGGGCCTGTGGCGGAGGGAGTGTAAACTCTTGCCATTAGCTCTTGATTCAAAGCGTAAAGCCCCTTGGCGTCGTGTCCGAAAAGATTGAACTTTTTAAGCATATCGTCAGCGTTCTTTTCTTCTTCGCCCTGTTCTTTAATGAACCAGTCCAAAAACTGCATAGTCTTGTAATCGCTTATTTTAGCTGCTTCAGCATATATGTTATTTATTAAGGAAGTAACGTATTGCTCGTGCTCGTAGCCTGCTTTAAGCGGGTCGACAGTATTTTTAAAAGTCTTATCGGGCTTGTCAATCTTATCGAATGTAACTTTAATTCCGTTGTCGATAAGATAACGGCGCATCATCATAGCGTGGTCGCGTTCCTCCTGCGCCTGAATTTCGTACCAGTGCGCAAAGCCGTCCAGTCCCTCATCCGCGTAGTAGTTGGCAAAATCGAGGTAAAGATAGCCTGAATAAAGCTCTTTGTTTACCTGTGTATTAATAAGTTTTGCAATCTTTTCGTTTATCATAAAAATAACCTCCGTAAAGTTACCTTAATTTTATTACTTTTATTGCCGATTTGCAAGTGAATTATAAGTAAAAATTTTGAAAATCAGTACGTTTAAGCAGGCGTTTTTTCCTGCAAACCGTTGCCGCCAATGGAGTTACACTTCTCTAAAAGGTAACCAGCCATTTCGTTCTTGCTTGTAAACGCGGAATTCAGTTCGCTGAAATAAATAGGCGCGTCAAACACGTACTCGCGCGTTTCGGTCTTATAGTAGGCAACGTAAATAGACACGTCTATTCCGGCTTTGAATAACCTATGCGCAAGGACCACGAACCCCGCGTAAAAGCTTTTAAGATGTTTAAAATAACCCTTGTCGGAATTTTCCGGGAAAATAACAATATTGTCCCGCCCGTCTTTTATAGTTTTAATGCTTTCCGTCATAGTTTTGTATAACCTTACGTCCCTGTACGTGGGAATAAGATTTAAACCCTTATAAAACAAATTAACGAAGGGGCATGCAAATATGCTTATGAAACGCGCAAGGTGTAAATTTTTATGTTGCTTTTCGTGAAAATATACGTTTGACAGATATTTATACACGCTTTTGAGTCCCGAATTCATCTCGTAAGTTCCCCACATTCTTATGGGAAAATCGGAATAAAGCTCAAGCGCAAGAGGAGATGAGGCTCCCTCGTGGTTGCTGAGTATAATAGAACCCGCCGTCGGCTTTCCGCCTTTATAAACGAACGTGGGCTTTTTTATGAAAATTTTCAGTATGCCTTTTAGGGCGCGAAACCATACTTTGCGCTTTTGCTTAAATTTTTTGTTTTTCATATCGTTTCCGTATTGTTAATAATTGTACCACAACTAAAGCCGCTTTACAAGGGCTTCACACAATTATCACATGTAAACGGATTGAATATGGCAGGGGGCTATTCATTAAGCTTTTTCCGTAAATATATCATATCAACAAGCTGAACGCCGTTTTCTATTATCGGGTGGTCGTAGTTTTCCGTAAAAAAGTTTTTAACCGAATGCGACCGCACGAACCCGCACTTTTCGTAAAACGGAACGGTGAGCGGACTGTCTCCCGTCCCGACTTGCAGAATTTTAAACTCGTTTCCGTACGTTTTGCAAACAAAATCCATAAGTTTCCGTCCGTAACCTCTGCCCTGATATTCGGGCAGCACGGCTAAATTTTTTATTTCCAAAATCTCTTCGGATATTTTGAACACAACGGTTTCGGCTTTTACTCCGCCGTCGTCTAAAACGTACATAAAGCCGTCGTTAATATATTTGTCAATCATGCTTTCCTGCTCGTCCGCAAGTAACAACAGGGGCATATATTTCTTTTTATCTGTAACTTTATAAATTTTCATAGTAGAACTTTTTTATCGCTATTATACGGTAGCCGCGTTAAAATTTCAAGCGTAAGGCAAGGGGAGGGTAACTTTAAAATTTTATTGAAGAAAATACTTGAAATTAGTTTTAAAATTACTTGACAAAAATTTTCGGGTATATTATTATATTTTAGCATTATGCATTAGGCGTAATTCCCTTTAAGGGCCTTTAGCTCAGTTGGTTAGAGCGGTCGGCTCATAACCGATTGGTCCGCGGTTCGAGTCCGTGAAGGCCCACCATAAACGTTTCGTAAGTTTTCGTTACAAATTAATAAATTTATAATTTGGCCCTATAGCTCAGTTTGGTTAGAGCGCCAGCCTGTCACGCTGGAGGTCG